>JAJYYK010000017.1 GCA_021801025.1 Pseudomonadota bacterium
ACTACTATTTACTATCCGCTCGTCAAGCAGCACCAATCCCTCTCAGGTTCAATACCACTCAACTTTCCGTAGCAAATACCCACTCTTATCAGTCGTCGAATTTTTAAAGATCAATTTGGTTGCGGGGACAGGATTTGAACCTGTGACCTTCGGGTTATGAGCCCGACGAGCTGCCAGACTGCTCCACCCCGCGTCCGATTATTACATCGCGCCGCACTGAAATATTACTGTGCGTCGTCGAGAGGTGAGACTATAGCAAACTCATGACTTGTCCGTCAAGCTTTAACTGAATTTAATTTGGCTTGTTCTTGCAGAAGAGGGTTATTTCTGACTGGTTTAGCCTGCTGCTTCTACTTCCTGATTCAGCACTTTGCGATACAGGTTTAATTCTTTAGTATTGGTCACCGGCACACCAAATAAATTGGATAACTTGGTCAGGATGGTGGTAATTACTTTGGTTTCCCAAGTTTTATCAAAACGGATTTGGGTATCCAGCCAGTGTTCCAGCCATGACGGGTCTGGCAGCTGACTTTGCACCGTATCATTGGGAAATAAAGCCGCATTGACGTGCAGATTAGTCGGATGCAAAGCTCGACTGCTGCGTGACGAGCTGGTCATCAGCACCCCTACCTTCGCAAACGATTTGCGTGCTTCTATACCCAATTGCTCAATAGCGCGCTGCATGTACCGAAAATACACACCGCCATGACGCGCTTCATCGCCAGACAGCAGTCCGTAAATGTGTTTGATCACCGGCTCGGTGTGCCACTGTCCGGCACAGCGATACCATTGTGTTAAACGCATTTCTCCGCAAAAATGCAGCATCAATGTGTCCATGGGCGGCGCGGGATCGAATTCGAATCGCACCGCGTGCAACTCGGCTTCAGTGGGTACCAGGTCCGGACGAAACCGGCGCAAATACTCGATCAGGACTAGCGCATGCTTTTGTTCTTCGTAGAACCATATTGACATAAAAGCCGAAAAATCACTGTCATGGCGAAAATCCCGCAAAAACATTTCTGTCGCTGGCAATGCAGACCATTCCGTAATGGCGTTCATCTTGATCGTCAGCGCCTGCTCATCAGTTAACAGCTCAGGCTTAAATTCGTTCCAAGGCACATCTTTCGCCATGTCCCAACGCACGCGCTCCAAACTCGCATAAGCTTCAGGATAAATCATACAGCCACCCCCACCCTATCCATTACATAAATATAACGGCTATCATAACCGAGATTTTATTTTGCCACATGACAAATTGATGACTTTAAAAACCTGGTTTTATGAAAATTCAGATGCCATTCACACAAATAAACCAGAACCATCCATCAGGCTGCGAGATGATGACGAAACAATTTGCCAGACGGTTTTTTGAATTGAACGCACTTTATTTATAAGCGTTACTTTGGGCTGTTTGTTTATGTATGCGAAATACGAGGTAAAAAAAAGCCCGGGCCAAGCCCGGGCAAAATCCTCTGTATGAAGGAGGATGGAGGAGACAACACCATGAACCCCTCAAAAAGGGGTCAAAATCAGCGTTATTAGTATTTTCTAATATATTAACATTCTTGTCAACAGGTTTTTAAAACTTACCAGCGCACACAATACCTTTCCAATTCTATTGACCCATCATTAAATCAGGAACCCTTGGTCAAAACCTCAACAACACCGACACAATAAATAAAAATAATCATATTGTTAAAAAATATATAAACAAATAATATCGTAACAAAATACGCCCGCTTACAAAACACGAACACTTGTCAACAACCACAGATCCGAAAGAAGCGTTACAAGCTTTACAATGGCCGGGAACCTCATGGACAACAAAATTGTCTCCCAGTTCTATGGGTCACGCGTTAATTCAAACAACATTCAAAATAAATCAGCTGTCACGCACACTTACCCTCATCACTTTTATTAACCAGTTTAAAATCTGCACCCTGTCGCCACATAAACTTACAGCATAATTACTTTGTTTCATGAAGGATTTTTACGGAAACATGATATATTTATTCATACAAACGATCAGGAATACGTGTTGATTTGTACAACACCCGGATTAACTCAATCACTATTTTGTCAAGACAACGAAATTAAGGAATAAAAATGCGACGCGTTCAATTCGGTTATGCAATTGCCGCACTACTCTTGACAACCAACTTAACCTACGCTGATGGCAATTCTTCTTTTACTGCCCGCGCGGAAGTAATGTCTGCCATACCGATATTCCAGCAGATTAACCAACCACGTCAGGAGTGTTGGAGCGACGCGCAAGAAGGCGCCAATTCGGTGAGCAGTGAACACAGCTATACGGGTGCAATCCTGGGTGGTTTAGCGGGTGGTCTGCTCGGGAATACCGTTGGGGGTGGGAACGGGAAAATTGCTGCGACAGCTGTCGGCGCCGCCACAGGTGCAATGGCCGGCAATTATCTGGGCAATCAAAGCACTCAACAACAACCCCAACAACATTGCGAAACTCGCGATCACTACCAACAGGTGCTGACTGGATACACGGTCACTTTTCGGTACAATGGCAAAACCATGAGCACCATCATGCAGCAAAAACCTGGTCATTTTATCGCCGTCAATGTCAACGTGGTGCCAGCCCCAGTACAATCCGCGCCCAGCAATATTTACCCGCAAAATGGCAATTAATTCAATTCACCGGCTTCTCATCAAGAGAAAAGTTAGTGATGCTGCTCCGCCCTGGGTTCTCGACTAAGCAAGGATTCGACCGCTGCGCGCGGTGCCAGATTTTGGTGCAGCACTTGATTCACTGCTTGTGCGATAGGCATATCAACACCTAATCCAGCCGCCAGTTTTACCACTTCGCGCGCGCTGCTGACCCCTTCGGCGACATGACCCAAATCACACAAAATATCATCCAGGGCTTCTCCGCGCGCCAATCTTAATCCCACTTGCCGGTTACGCGATTGATCGCTGGTAGCGGTAAGAATGAGATCTCCCATGCCAGTCAAACCCATGAAAGTTTCTGCCCGGCCACCCAAAGCCTGTCCCAGACGGCTCATTTCTGCCAACCCACGAGAAATGAGTGCCGCACGCGCGTTGTGCCCCAAGCCCAAGCCATCAGATATGCCTGCGGCGATGGCCATCACATTTTTTAACGCGCCGCCGACTTCTACACCAATACAATCACTACTGGTATAAACGCGCAAACTCTGGTGATGCAAAGCGCCCGCCATGTCGAGAGCGCGCTCGTGTTCACTGGCTAAAGTCAATGCCGTTGGCAATCCCCGTGCCACTTCACTGGCGAAACTTGGGCCCGATAATACGCCGCACGGCACATCTTCACGCAAAACCTCCCGTGCAATTTGATGCGGCAAACGCATACTACCCGACTCAAAACCTTTACACACCCAAAGCACCGTCGCATCGCCAATTTTTTCTGTAATGGCCTCAAGCAATTGACGAAAAGCGCCCGTCGGTGCGGCCAGCAAGATCAAATCGGCACCATTTACCGCCGCATCAAGATCTGCAGTCAAATGCAAGTCCCTGGGCAATTCAATGTCCGGAAGATAACGTGCATTGACATGACTGGTGCGCATCTGGGCGATTTGCGCTGGATCTCGCGACCATAAACACACATCGTGGTGGCCGGAAAACTGTATTGCCAGCGCAGTACCCCAAGCACCAGCGCCCAAAACACCAAGCTTTAAGCGCCCCACAGCTGATCCAGACTCACATAGGCTGTGGACTGGTTGGGCAAGGTCACTTTTGCCCAACGACCATCGACATTACCTAACCACGGCAACATCACGCCGGCGGCGACATGGGCACAAACCGGTGCACTCGCACTTGCACCTGTATGGGCATCACCACTCACACGCATCACCACTGTGTGCGCATCGCCCACGTTATCTTTTTGTACCCACGCCATCAACCCTGATTCGTCCCTTACTTTCACCCATTTTTCCTGACGACTAATGACCTCAAACGGGTAACCCCGATTGGTGACAAAAAGTGGTTTGGCTTGCGTTGAGGGCCCATCGTAAAGCACGGCGGTTGCCGTTTTAACCGAGAGAAAATCCAGCGCCCATGCAGGCACAGTGAACATCATCAGCGATAACACCGTAGCCAGGAATCTCATAAACAATCGCCTTTAATGACTGGTAGCACTGCCGCTTGCAGCCTGTTGCTGCAAATACAGCCCTTCAAAATTCACCGGATTTAACAACACGGGCGGGAATCCGGCCCGACTCACCACATCCGATACCGTTTCGCGTAGATAAGGGAACACGATATTGGGGCAGCCAATTCCCAACACCGCCTCAAGCTGGTCTTCAGGCACCTGTTCGATGCGAAAAATACCGGCCTGCGCCGCCTCAACCAAAAACATTACCGATTCACCGATTTTTGCCGTCACGGTCACTTTAATAATCGTCTCATACACACCTTCACTAACGGGGGAGCTCTGGGTGGTCAGTTGCACGCCAATTTCAGGTGCATTTCGCTCAAGAAAAATTTGCGGTGCATTAGGTACTTCAACCGATAAATCTTTGACATATAATTTTTCAATTGCAAAAACTGCTTGTGCTGGCTTTTCACTCATGACTACCCCAAACTGGATCGATAAAATCAGTATTCTAACCCAATTCAACACCCTATTTGGGTTAAAATAAGCCATGACAGCCAAAACACTCTACTTCCACATATTGTGGGTTACTTTTTTACTCAAGCTGACCCTGGCCGCCGTTTTGCCCATGTCGGGTGATGAAGCGTATTTCATCCTGTGGGCTCAACATTTGGATTACGGGTACTACGATCATCCGCCGATGGTGGGCTGGATACTGTATTTATTGCAAAATTTAGGCCATGCGGCGTGGTTCATCAGACTTCCCGCCGTGCTATTTTCTTCATGGATAGGCATACTCATTTATCGTCTGCTTGCGCCAAGCGGTGAAAACCGCGCAGCCTTCACTGCAAGCTTATTTTTGGTCTGGCCGATTACACTCATCAACGTACTCATCACGACCGACACCCCACTGATTTTATTTGTATTTTTATCCGTGTACGCACTGGTAAAAGCTGTTCGCAGCAACCAGCAAAGGAATTTCGTGTGGTCCGGCCTGTGGCTCGGCTGCGCTTTTCTCTCCAAATATTTTGCCGTCTTGCTGGGTCTGGCCTATTTCGCCTGGTTTGTGTTTACCCAGGCAGGTCGCGCACGCTGGCGCAGCGGACTATTATTGGTGATGACTGCGCTGCCTGCAGTGGCTCTCAACGTGTACTGGAACTATACACACTGCTGGGACAATATCCTGTTCAATTTGTACAACCGCAATGTGGGTGCCGGGCTGTCCTGGCACGACCTCAGTTTATATCTCATCACTACTCTCTATCTGACAACACCTCCGGCATTGTGGGCATGGTGGCAGTCACGCCACGAACCGGTTCAAGACAAACTCGCCATGCAGATTTATGGGTATGTTTTTGCGATACCCGTGTTTATTTTCTTTGTCCTGTCCTGGGGTAAAACCATAGGCCTGCATTGGGTGCTCGCATTTTACCCTTTTTACTTTCTGCTGTTAGGCAGTAAACTTCCCGAACAAAATCTGCTTCGGCTGTTCCGTTTCATGCGCGGATTTGCATTTGTGCACGGGATACTGCTGGTAACTATTCTGTTGGCGCCAGCTGCCTGGTGGCAACATACCCGTTTCTATAGCGGCTATGTCTTGCTCACGCAACCGGCCAAGGTACTGAGCCAACTTAAGCCCTATACCCATGGCATGCTGCTCGCCACCAATGATTACTCCACTTCTGCCATCATGTCTTACCATTCGGGACATGAATATTTCGTCTATGGTCCAGGGTCACAGCATGCACGGCAAGACGACATGAACACAGATTACCGCCAACTTGATGGGCACAACATCTTGATTTTCGACAAATCGCCCACAGACATTCAACAGTACGCACCTTATTTTTCCCGCGTGGTGCAAGAAACAATACTGGTCGATGGGGCCAAGTTTTACCTTGCCTCGGGTTATGATTTTCATTATGCCGCCTACCGGACAGGCGTGCTGGCGCGTATTCGCCAAAAATACTATCGCATCCCGGCATACCTGCCCCATGCACCTTGTTACTTTTGCACCAAATATTTTTCTGAAGGAACCTGACGTGCATGGCGACGTTGCCGCTCCAGATGATGAAACAGCACTTCGCCATGCCCGTTTCCCCTCACTCCTTGCTCTCTCCCCCAAGGGAGAGAGGGATGAAGTCTCGCTGCACGAGTTTCACGCCAACTTGAACCCAGGTTTAAAAATCACCGAACGATACAATGCATGTTTTCAAAACTTCCATCGTGGATATAGTGAAACCATGACCATATACCTGGCTTTGTGTGCGTTTATCTTAACCCCAGCGGTCGACTGCCGTTTCAGGATGATGACACATGAACAATCATACTAAATCTACCCACTGGCTCAGCCTGTTTTTAATCTTTCTCCGGCTGGGCCTCACTGCTTTTGGCGGCCCCATTGCCCACCTGGCCTATTTCAGGCAAGAGTTTGTCGCACGCCGCCAATGGTTGAGTGAACACGCTTACGCGGAATTGGTGGCCTTTTGTCAATTCACACCTGGTCCGGCCAGCAGCAAAGTGGGCATGTTGCTGGGCCTGTCGCGCGGCGGTTTTGCGGGTGCGCTGGCGGCATGGCTGGGATTTACCCTGCCATCGGCTGTGGCACTGGTGTGGTTCGGCCTGGAAATTCCGACCACCAAATTGGGCGGCAGTGGATGGCATGGCTTGCAAATCGTTGCGGTGGCAGTGGTTGCGCAAGCCCTGTGGAATATGGGGAAAACCTTAACTCCCGACAAGTCACGCGCCAGCATCGCCGTGCTGGCCTGTGCATGGGTCTCTGCCATACCCTCCACGACAGGGCAAATCGGCGCGATTGCCTTGGGTGGCTTGGCAGGCGCCATCGGACTACGCGCTTATGGCACCTTGCCGTCCAGCGAAGATTTCCCTGTTCATTATCGAAAACACTGGGGCATATTTTTATTAAGCCTGTTTGCGTTGTTATTGCTGGGGTTGCCAATACTGAATACAACCATGCACAATGACGGTATAGAGCTATTTGATCGTTTCTACCGCGTTGGGGCGCTGGTGTTCGGCGGTGGGCATGTTGTTTTACCCTTGTTGCAAGCGCAGGTTGTGCCCTCAGGCTGGGTGTCCAATAACCGTTTTCTTGCGGGGTATGGCGCGACCCAAGCCGTACCGGGCCCGCTGTTCACCTTTGCGGCGTATTTAGGCGCAGTATCCACGCACGCGCCCGGCGGCTGGATCGGCGCAATGATCGCGCTGGTGGCTATTTTTTTGCCTTCTTTTCTTTTGGTCACCGGTATTTTGCCGTTCTGGGCTCAACTGCGTCGCCACCCCCACATGCAAGGCGCGATGAAGGGAGTCAATGCCGCAGTAGTCGGCTTATTGTTGGCAGCGTTCTATCAACCGGTGTGGCACAGCGCGGTGTTAAATGCCAAAGATTTTAGCTGGGTACTTGGCGTTTTCGCGTTGCTGGCGCTCTGGAAAACGCCGCCGTGGCTTGCGGTGATACTGGCCGTACTGGTCAGCGCATTGGGGTGGATGTAAACGCGGTTTAGCAGGTTAAATTCTGTAATTTATCTTTTGCCCTGCTGGTTTGAGCTAATTGTTTCCCTTTACTTACAAGGAGTTGAAATGGCGCAGTTATGTACAAAAACCTTGGAATACCGGGCCACGGACGGCACTCTGCTGGAAGGATATGTGGCTTATCTCGACCTGCCGGGCAGGATCAGACCGGGGATACTGATCTCACATGACTGGTTGGGCGTCGGCGATTTTGTGCGCAAAAAGGCTGAGCAACTCGCCGCACTGGGCTATGTGGCTTTGGCCGCCGATGTCTACGGCAAGGACATACGCCCGACCAGTGTACCAGAAGCCTCTGGATTAACCCGGCAATACCGGGCCGATCGGCCTGCCTTACGGGGACGCATACGCGCGGCCTATGACACATTGTGCGCACTGGATCAGACCGATGCCAAACATATCGTGGCCATGGGATACTGTTTTGGTGGCACCACCGCACTGGAACTGGCACGCAGCGGTGCTAATCTGGTGGGCACAGCCAGTTTCCATGGCGGCTTGTCAAACCCCAACCCGCAGGACACCAGGCAAATTCGGGGCAAAGTACTGATCATGCATGGTGCGGATGATCCGTTCGTGCCGCCCGAAGAAGTCATGGAATTCAAACACGCCATGCAGGAAGCCGGCATAGATATGCGTTTTATTGCTTATCCTCATGCCGTACACGGCTTTACCAACCCGGATGCCGACCCGAGTCAAAATAAAGGTCTGGTCTACAATGCCGAAGCCGACCAAGCCTCATGGCGGGAATTTGAGGCGTTTTTGGCGGAAGTAGCACCGCTTCCGGCTTCAATGGGATAAGCCCGAAATACCACCCATTAGCCAGAAACCGCGCCCTTCAGGGCGGGGTTCGGCGCTCCTGCCAGCCTGAAGACCGGGGTTTTAAACCAGCAAGGAAAAAGGGTAAAACAAAAATATAATTCCCGCGCAAGGGATGTCAAATCTGGACTAAATCACCCGAACGCCTGCCGAGCCTTCATCCAAATGTCCAATGACACTCGTTTCGGCAAACCCGAGGCTGTGAAACAATTCCAGCACCGATGAAACCGCCGCTGGCGCGCAACTGACCAGTAAACCGCCGCTGGTCTGCGGATCGCACAACAGATTTTTTTGCCACAGCGCCATGTTTGCGGGCAATATCACTTCCTGTCCGTAACTCAACCAGTTACGCTCCGCCGCGCCGGGTGCATAACCTTGCTGCACGAGCTCACGTGCGACGGGCAACACCGGCAACTTTGCAAAATCAATCTCCGCAGCCAAATGAGACCCCCGGCACATTTCCAGCAAATGTCCGAGCAAGCCAAAACCGGTCACATCCGTCACCGCGTGAACTTGAGACATGTCGGCCAAGGCAATACCGGGCGTGTTGAGTTGCGTGGTGGTGCGCAACATTTCGACATAGCCTTGTGCGGACAGTTCACCTTTTTTGAGTGCGGAACTCAAAATTCCCACCCCCAACGCCTTGCCCAGAATCAAGGCATCACCGGTTTGCGCCTGATTGTTGCGTTTGATTTTATCGGGATGCACCAAACCGATGACCACCAAGCCGTAGATAGGCTCTGGCGCATCAATTGAATGACCACCGGCGATGGGGATACCCGCTGCCCGGCACACCGACTCACCTCCCGCCAAAATATCCCGTATCGTGTCAGCGTCCAGTTTTCCAACCGGCATGCCGACAATAGCCAGTGCAAACAGAGGTTTTCCTCCCATGGCATACACATCTGAAATCGCATTGGTGGCGGCAATCTGACCGAATTCGTGGGCATCATCCACAATGGGCATGAAAAAATCGGTGGTAGCGACAATGGCTTGCGTGTCATTGATCTGATACACGGCGGCATCATCGCTGGTTTCCGTGCCAACCAGAAGTTGTGGTGAGATAAAACCCGCTGGCAACCCTGCCAGCAGGTCTTGCAATACAGAAGGCGCGAGTTTGCAACCGCAACCGCCACCGTGAGAAAATTGTGTTAACCTGACTGGATTCATGAGATCTATTTACCGTGACGAACCCCATTACCCTAACATACCTGTCCAGTTTTGACGAGATCATTGATGTGCGTACACCGGATGAGTTTGCACTGGACCATGTTCCAGGTGCGCAGAATTTTCCGGTGCTCAGTAACCTCGAACGCGCGCAGATCGGCACACTCTATAAGCAAACTTCTGAATTTGAGGCAAAAAAACTGGGGGCAGCACTGATTGCCCGCAACATTTCCGAACACTTGCAGCAGCATTTTACTAACCGCCCGAAAACCTGGCGCCCACTTGTCTATTGCTGGCGCGGTGGGATGCGCAGTGGTGCCATGCAACACATTTTGCGCCAGATCGGATGGCGCGCAGAAAAAATTCCTGGGGGGTATAAGGCCTATCGGCATGCGGTGTTTACCGATCTGGAAACCCTGCCCACACACTTTGATTTTAAGGTGATTTGTGGCTTGACGGGCTCTGGAAAAAGTCGCCTGCTCACCGCACTTGCCAAGCAAGGGGCTCAAGTGCTGGATTTGGAGCAACTCGCTCAACACCGGGGTTCGCTGTTAGGCAACCTGCCTGATTGCCCTCAGCCCGCACAAAAAATGTTTGACAGCCGGGTGTGGTGGCAATTGTCCCGCTTCAATCCTGCGCAACCGGTGTTCGTTGAAGCCGAGAGCAAGAAAATCGGCAATTTGCGTGTGCCGGAGTCCCTCATTTTGTCCATGTGGCAACCCGGTCGCTGCCTGCGCCTGCAAACTGAAGATGCGCTACGTGTTACGCTGCTCAAACAAGAGTATGCGCACTTTCTGGCCCAACCAGAAAAGCTGTTGCATCAGTTGAATTTCTTGCTCGACCTCTATGGCCATACGCAAATTGATACCTGGGCGGCCAATATATTAAGTGGCGAGTGGGATGAATTGGTACTGAGCTTGCTGCAACAACATTATGATCGCAGCTATGAGCAGTCCATGCGCCTGCATTATCCTGATTACGCGGACAGCCCCAGTGTACCGTTACGTGCCCTTGACGAAGCGACCCTGCGCGAACTTGCCGTGAAAATTTTAGATCGCGGAGACCAACCAGAACCTTGCACCGATTAACACATCCTCCTGTTTCTCATATGGATTTATGTACAACGGTGTGCGCAAAAAATGAATCGTTTCCAAATCCGCATCACCATGCAAACGGGTATTACGTTATACTTTGCTGAGTTGTCCCCGCTACACAAGGCCTCAACCTTTTCATGATGAAGTCAGCAGGTATTCAACATCCAGAAAGCCAGTGAATATGACACGCCCTACACGTTTGCTTATTGCCGCGCTTGTTTTGCTTGTTGGTGGAATGTTGCTTTGGACACCCGTCAAGAAATTACTGTTTGGTTCAACACCTGCTACACCCAGCGTTCTGGTCTCAGGAAACATTGAGGCGCACCAAAGCGTACTCAGCTTCACTGAGGTCCAGGCACCCATTTCAAGCCTGCCATTCGACGAAGGGAAAAGTGTGCAAGCGGGCACGGTACTGGCACAAGTGGATGACCGGCTTTATCGGCAACAGTTACAAATCGACCGCACGATCATGGCGGTGGCACAAAAACAGGTTGCCGTGAATGAAAGCAATCTCGCGGCAGTTCAAAATACGGTCATCAGTGACCGGCTCGATCTTGCGAATAAAGAACGGGATTTTGTGCGTGACCAATCGCAATTAAAAATCAATGCCGTTTCTCAACAAGCCTTCGATCTGACTTCCACAGTCGTTGCGCAGGCCGCCGCCACGCTTGCGCGCGACCAGGCACTGGTACAGGAAGCGCGTGACAACATTGATCTCGCACGCGCCAGCCTGGCATCGGACGAAGCCAAACTGGCACTGGATCAGGTCACCCTGTCTTATACGGTCTTAAAAGCACCATTCAGCGGTGTACTGGCTGTGCGCGAAGCGGAGCTGGGTGAGTTGGCAGGGCCGGGTGTTGCCATTTTTACCCTGGACGACCTCGACCATGTCTGGCTGCGCGCCTATGTGAATGAAACCAATTTAAGCCAGGTACGCTTGGGTGAGTCCGTTACTGTCAGCACCGACACCTATCCAGGTCACCACTATCATGGCCGGATTGGTTTTATTTCTTCAGAAGCCGAATTCACCCCCAAGACTGTTGAAACCCATGCTGAACGGGTGACACTGGTGTACCGGTTGCGCATCGACATCGACAACCCGACGCATGAGTTACTTCCCGGCATGCCCGCTGAAGCAACCATTGCGTTATTGCCAGCAGGAAAGTAAACATGGCAACCGGGGAAGTCATGGCCGGGAAATCAGACAACACAAATGTCGATGTTAAGTCTACAGACGCCGCCCCAGTGACTGTGCGGGCACACGGACTCAGCAAATCGTTTGGAGCACTCAAAGCGGTGAACAATATCGAACTTACCATTACGGCAGGGGAAATCTTCGGCCTGGTTGGCCCGGATGGGGCAGGCAAGACCACCATCATGCGTATGTTGGCGGGTGTATTGAGCCCCGATGCTGGCAATATTGAGGTCGATGGTGTGGACGTGATTGCCGACCCGGAACAGGCCAAACTGCACTTGAGCTACATGCCTCAACGTTTCGGTTTGTATGAAGACCTCACCGTTGCCGAAAATATCTTTTTCTATGGCGAACTGTTTTCCGTGTCCCGCGCCGACCGCCTGGCGCGCAGCCAGGAGTTGCTGAAAGCCGCTGGACTGGCAGATTTTCAAAAACGCCTGGCCGGCCAACTCTCCGGCGGTATGAAACAAAAACTTGGTCTGATCTGTGCTTTGATCCATACCCCACGGGTATTATTACTGGATGAGCCGACAACGGGCGTTGACCCTGTTTCCCGTCGTGAATTCTGGGGCATCCTGTACAACCTGCGCGAGAGTGGTGTCACCATCATCCTGTCCACCGCCTACATGGATGAGGCTGAACGCTGCTCACGCCTGGCCCTGCTGCATGCAGGCGAGATTCGCTATTGCGACACCCCTGCACGACTCAAAGCAACCATGCCGGGCGTGCTGCTTGCCATCATATCCGCCAATCCGCGCGCCCTGCGCGAAGCACTCACCGGTCAAACCGGGATATTGGGGGTTTTGCTCATGGGTGATCGTGTTCACGTGCGGGTTGACGATCCGGCACAGCGCATTCCCGAGATACGTGCCTCGCTGGCGAACCACCATGTGGACATCACCCTTATCGAACAAGTCGTGCCCGGCATTGAAGATGTGTTCGTTGCCTTGCTTGATACGGAGAAAGTGACATGAACGCCGTTGCGCCGATGGTTGTCGCCCACGGCCTGACCAAACATTTCCATGACTTTGTCGCGGTGGATCACCTTGATTTATCGATCAACGCTGGAGAGGTTGTCGGCTTCATCGGCCCCAATGGGGCAGGAAAATCGACCACCATTCGCATGCTGTGCGGCCTGATACAACCCAGCGAAGGTTCGGCCACGGTAGCCGGTTTCGATGTCGGAAAACAAGCTGAAGCGGTACGCGAGCACATCGGCTACATGTCGCAAAAATTCTCGCTCTACGGCGATCTGACCGTGCGCGAAAATTTGCGCTTTTTTAGCGGCATCTACCGCGTTCCAAGGCGGGAGATCGGCGAACGCATGGCGTTTGCCATCACCATGGCGGGGCTGGCGGGACGGGAGGACACCCTGGTGCGCACGCTGGCTGGTGGCTGGAAACAGCGTTTGGCGCTCGGCTGCGCCATCTTGCACCGTCCACCCGTGCTGTTTCTGGACGAGCCCACCTCCGGCGTCGAGCCGGAAGCGCGGCGACGTTTCTGGGATCTCATTCACGATTTGGCTGCAGAGGGTGTTACCACGCTGGTTTCCACCCACTACATGGATGAGGCGGAGTATTGTAACCGTATCGCGCTGATCGACCGCGGCAAGCTCATCGCCCTGGGAAGCCCGAGGGAATTGCGCAACCTGCCATTGGGCGGGGAGCTGTTTGAAATTCGCTGTACGCCACTGGGTGCAGCCCTCAAGGTCCTGATCCAAGCGCCCGGTGTGGTAGATGCCGCTATTTTTGGCGATGCCTTGCATGTGGTGCTCGGTGTCAATCACAAGGGGAAAAACACACTTAGTGCCGCTGACCTGCCCAATTTTCTTGCTCAGCAGGGCATACACGCCGAACCGGCGCAGCAGGTGCTGCCCAGCCTGGAGGATGTGTTTGTTCAACTGGTCACCCGTGGGCAGGAAGAAAGGGATATGTCATGAATTTTCGGCGACTGTTTGCCCTGGCATACAAAGAAACACTACAAATCTGGCGCGATCCGCGCAGTCTCGCCATCGCGCTGTTGATGCCGTTGATGCAGATGGGCATCCTCGGATATGGCGTCAGCCTGGATATCAAACATGTGCCACTGTGCGTCTACGATCAGGAAAACAGCCAGCAGAGCCGAAGCCTGGTGCAAGATTTCGTCTCGTCCGGCTGGTTCTCCATCAGCCGCAGATTTGAACGTGAAGCAGATATTCGCGATGCAATGGATCGCGGCAGCTGCAATGCGGCCATTGTGGTGCCGGTCAATTTTTCACGTACGCTGGCAATGAATGGAACCGCTCCAGTGCAGGCCATTTTTGATGCCACCGATGTCAACACCACCAATATTGCTTTGGGCTATGCTCAGGGTGTGATGGCACAGGCCAGTGCAGAACTCGCAACCCGATGGGCTGCCGCCCACGGCATCCAACCCTCACTGGTGAGCCAGATCGATCTGGAACCCAGCACGTGGTTCAATGAGACGCTGGACAGCCGTTACTTCATCATACCCGGTGTGGTTGCGGTGATTCTGGCGCTGGTTGGTGCCCAACTCACTTCGCTGACCATTTCGCGTGAATGGGAACGCGGCACCATGGAACAACTGATTTCAACCCCGGTGACAGCCCTTGAAGTCATGTTGGGCAAGCTCACGCCCTATTTCATGATTGGGCTGATTGACGCCGGATTTTGCCTTGCCGCAGCCATATTCTGGTTCCACGTGCCGTTCCGGGGAAATGTCATCACCCTGTTCACCACCAGCATGCTGTTTTTGATCGTGGTACTGGGTATCGGCTATCTGATTTCCGTACGCATTCGCAGCCAGCTCGGCGCAAGCCAGGTCGCCCTGCTGGTGACCATGCTGCCCACCAGCCTGCTTTCTGGCTACACTTTTCCAATCGACCAGATGCCTGCTGCGATTCAGGCTCTGACACTGGTCGTTTATGCGCGTTACTACGTCACGATCCTGCGTGGGATTTTCCTCAAGGGCAGCAGCCTGACCGATTTATGGATGCCCATAGCCGGACTGTCAGTTTATGCCCTGTTGATTATCTGGCTTGCTGCGCGGGCCTTTCACAAGAGAATAAACTGATGTTCGACCGCCTGTATGTGATGCTGATGAAGGAATTTCTCGAACTCAAGCGTGACCGCTGGGCGATGTTTCGGCTCATCGTCCCGATGATCATCCAGATGCTGGTGTTTGGTTACGCCGCCACCTTCACCGTTTATCATGTCAAAACTGCGATCCTGGATCTCGATCACAGCCAGGCCAGCCGCAGCCTGATCTCGCACTTTGTCGCCACTTCCCACTTTGATGTCGTCGATGTTGCCACCACCCAGAGTGCCATCACCCGTGACATTGACCACGATGAAGCCGTCATTGCCATTGTCATCCACGCCGGTTTTAATCAGGATCTGGAAAATGGGCGCAGCGCACCGCTGCAAGTCATCGTTGACGGCACCAATTCCAACACCGCGTTGATTGCGCTCGGTTATATCAGTCAAATTGTGACGCAATTCTCAGCGAGCCAGGTCAGTACCTTACCTTTTCGTGGCAAGCCGTCTATTTCATTGCAAGGTATTTCCCTCCAGTATCAACCCTGGTTTAACGAAGGTTTGAATGACCGCTGGTTTTTTATTCCCGGTGTGATCGGCACGCTGACGCTGATGCAGGTGGTCAGCCTCACCGCCTTCGCCATCGTGCGTGAACGCGAAGTCGGCACTCTCGAACAAATCATGGTCAGCCCTATCCGGCCCTATGAATTCATTCTGGGGAAAACCATACCGTTCTTTCTTATCGGTCTGGGGGATATCGCACTCGTGGTCGCCTTTGGCATCCTGTGGTTTCACATTCCGTTTGTCGGCAACCCCTGGATCATGCTGCTGGGCGCATCGCTGTTTTTGCTGGCGGCACTGGGCATGGGCCTACTGCTGTCCACGTTCTCGCAAACCCAACAACAGGCTTTCGCGCTGAACTTTTTTTTCGTGAACCCTTTCTTTATTCTCTCCGGCTTTGCATTTCCCATTGCCGCCATGCCCAAGTTGTTACAATGGTTTACTGTGATCAATCCCTTGCGCTATTTTCTGGTTGTCATCCGTGCCGTGTTCCTCAAAGGCGTGGGCCTGGCGGTACTCTGGCCGGACATGCTGGCGCTGACCTTGCTGGCATTGGTCATGCTCACCATCAGTGTGTTACGTTTCCGTAAATCGCTTGATTAGCTGCCTGTTAACCGAAATTCAGCGCAAATTGACCTGTCTGGTCGCAAGCCGTTTTACTTAGATGTATTCGCCTTTGCTCAAATCGTGCTCACCGCGTTCCTGAATGAAATTAGCCCGTCCTACAATCAGATTGTCCACTTCGCCCACACGCTTCAGGTCTTTGCTGGTATAGGGAAGCGAGTGCAACACATAACGCGTGGCATTGAGGCGAGCACGCTTTTTGTCATCGGATTTCACCACTGTCCACGGTGAATCGGCCGTATCGGTGTGAAAGAACATGGCTTTCTTTGCATGGGTGTAGTCGTCCCATTTATCCAGCGAGGCCATATCAATGGGCGACAGTTTCCACTGTTTGAGCGGATGCACCTGCCGCTCCTTGAAACGGCGATGTTGTTCTTCACGACTGACCGAGAACCAGAATTTAATGAGGTGAATGCCGCTGCGTACCAGGTTACGCTCAAATTCGGGTGCTTGACGCAGAAATTCAGTGTATTCCGCTTGCGTGCAAAAACCCATCACGCGCTCAACGCCAGCGCGGTTATACCAGGAACGGTCAAACAGGACAATTTCACCTGCGGCGGGCAAGTGCTGCACATAGCGCTGAAAATACCACTGACCGCGCTCAACTTCGCTGGGTTTTTCCAGTGCCACCACGCGGGCACCGCGCGGGTTAAGGTGTTCCATCACGCGCTTGATGGTGCCACCCTTGCCCGCAGCATCGCGACCTTCAAACAGAATAATCACCCGCTGATTGGTTTCCTTCACCCAGGCTTGCAGTTTAAGTAACTCAGTTTGCAAAATAAATTTTTGTTGTTCGTAATCCCGGCGCAGCATTTTATATTTGTAGGGGTAAGCACCTTTGCGCCAGTCGTCGACCAATTCGTCATTGGTATGGTGTGGTGCCGAAGCGAGGTCTCGGTTATTCAGTTCCTCCTGAACGCGCGCAGCATCATCTGGTGCATCGCCGGCGAGAATAGTCTGTACGGCCTCTTGCCTCTCGCTGAAAGAGGGCCCATTCTTAAGAACGGACTGAACTGCCACAAGTTGGGCCTGTTGCGCGGCTTCTTCTGCCTGCTCCGTCACGAAATGGCGTACGCCACTCGTGGTGAGACTGGGTGAGATATCCCCCTGCGAAACTTGATCATGCTGTGCGGGTGAGCGGCGACGCGCCGATTGGACTGCAGGCTTTTTTGTCACAGATGCGGCGCTGGTTTTGCGCGAAGCTGAAGAACTGTTCATGCCGGACCTCTCTCCTGATTTAACTTATTGGTGATGCGTAGAATGAATATACGATTTGAATCTGTGCAAGCAGAAGGGTTAATGCTTACCCGTACTGCCAAAACCCCCTTCACCGCGCTCTGACGCGTCAAACGATTCCACAATATGAAACTGCGCTTGCACTACCGGCACAAACACCAATTGCGCAATGCGTTCCATCGGATTGATGGTAAAACTGGTATGGCTGCGATTCCAGACGGAAATCAACACTTGTCCCTGGTAATCCGAATCAATCAGGCCAACCAAATTGCCTAATACAATGCCATGTTTGTGCCCCAAACCGGAACGCGGCAGTACCATTGCAGCCAGATGCGCTTGCGCAATATGTATGGCCATGCCACTGGGTATCAACATGGTTTGAGAAGGTGCCAAATCAATGGGAGCTTCGATGCATGCCCGCAAATCTATCCCTGCCGATCCGGCAGTGGCATAGGCAGGGGGATGTTCTTTGAGGCGCTCATCGAGAATTTTCACTGCTATCGTGTGCATCATTTAACCACCATTTTTTGAGTTGAATAAATTAGCCAAATGCGCAACAAGTTGGCGCGCTAAAGTGAGTTTGTCGGCTTTGGGTAAGGGATGCACACCTTCATCATCCAGCAAGATCAATTCGTTGTCATCACTGCCCAATGCGCTCATCGCATGGTTCACGGCCAACAGCGGCAGATGTTTGCGTTGTCGCTTGGCCTCGCCATGCTCAATTAAGCGATCGGTTTCTGCAGCAAACCCAACACAAAATGGCGGTTTTTCCCGCGTTGCCACCCATTCCAGAATATCCGGGTTCGGCACCAAATCAATAGACAGCGCTTGCGTCGATTTTTTCAGTTTGTGAGTTTGAGACTGCGCGGGGCGGTAATCGGCCACAGCCGCTACACTGATAAAAATATCGGCATGTGCCACATGCGCTTTCACGGCATTCAGCATATCGTGCGCGCTTTCAACCTGAATGGGTATGATGCCCGGCGGTGATGGCACGCAGACTGGGCCACTGATCAATGTGACCAGTGCACCGGCTTCGCGCGCAGCCTGTGCCACCGCATAGCCCATTTTCCCTGAGCTCAGATTGGTGATGGCGCGCACGGGATCCAGTTTTTCAAGGGTAGGCCCTGCCGTGATGAGCACCCGTTTCCCGCTGAGGCGCTTGGGGGAAAAGAAATCCCTCAAGCCGTCGACGATGGCTTCGGGTTCACGCATCCGTCCTGCCCCCTCTTCACCACAGGCTTGCGCGCCCGAATCAGGTTCAATGACCCATGCGCCGTCCTGTTGAATTTGCAACACGTTGCGTTGGGTGGCCGGGTGGTGCCACATTTGACGGTTCATCGCCGGTGCAAGCCACAAAGGACAGTCCCGCGCCAGACATGCCGCTGACAGCACATCATCCGCCAAACCATGCGCTAAACGAGCGATAAAATTTGCGGTGGCGGGCGCAATCAACAACATATCGCAATCACGTCCCAAATGGATGTGCGCCATGCCATGCCCTTTGGCCGGGTCTGCATCTTCAATAATGACTGGTTGGCCAGACAACGCCTGAAAAGTGAGGGGGGCCACAAACTGTGTCGCCGAATGTGTCATGGCCACCTGCACCCGCGCACCAGCTTTTACCAGCAAGCGTGTCAGTTCTGCGCTTTTGTAAGCCGCAATACCGCCTGTCACACCCAAAACGATGCGTTTATTCAGCAAACGTCACCCCTTGCCATTTCAAAACAGCAGTATAGCTGATTTGTACGGACAATTGCGCTGGTTGGATGATGCATCAAAGCACAAACAATATTTCATGTTACACTTATTAATAATTGATACGATATGGAAATCGCAATGGCAATTACAGAGTGGCCAGAAAATGAGCGTCCGCGCGAAAAGTTACTGACGCACGGGGCGTGTGTATTAAGTGATGCTGAATTATTGGCCATATTTTTAAGAACAGGCATCAAGGGCCAAAGTGCCGTAGACATGGGACGTGGCTTAATCACCCAATTTGGCAGCTTGAATCGCTTGTTCTCTGCCAGCAGAATGGATTTTTGCGCCATACACGGCATGGGCAGCGCCAAATATGCACAATTGCAAGCCGTGCTGGAAATGTCCCGTCGCGCCTTAGCAGAAACCATGCGGCATGGCGACGCGATGAAGTCCCCGGGCGCGGTGCGCGACTACCTGCGGCTAAATTTGGCCAGCCGCGAGCACGAAGTATTCTGCGCCGTTTTTCTGGATAGCCAGCATCGCGTGCTCGCAGTCGAAGAATTGTTCCGGGGCACACTCAGCCAGGCCAGCGTTTATCCTCGCGAGGTCGTCAAACGGGCACTGGTACACAATGCTGCGGCATTGATACTCGCCCATAACCACCCCTCCGGCGTCGCCGAACCCAGCATGGCAGACCAAAGCCTCACCGGCGCACTCAAAAATGCACTGGCCTTAATTGATGTCCGGGTATTGGATCATTTTGTTGTCACCCAGGATCAAGTGCTGTCATTTGCTGAACGGGGTTTGTTATAAAACAATGTGCTGCGTGAGCGTCATATGAACTCAGGCAAAATCGAGCTCCCGAATTCCGGGAATTTTATTATTTTGGTGCAAAAAATCCGCACCACGCACCATCACGATACGTCACCGCAGGCGCACAAGAAAACATTATAAAAAATTATATCGCCATTATTTTTTACACAAAAACATTAAATATAACGAGTTAGTGAATATATTCTTCATATCCAAACTTGGCATTGCAGAATTGGTACATAAATTGCTTGCAATCAAGCTGTAAGCTTTCTGCCCAGTGCCGGGTGGATAAAATGAACCGCCGACAAAGACGTCGACCTGATTGAATCGCGTATTGAATGAGCACAAATTGTGTTAATTCAGTGCACGACAAAATCAGTCGACGTCTTTTTTATTGCAAATCTGAAATGCGCGCATCAAGGGAAGAGGGAGAATCACATGAAACCATCCAGATGGTCATTACTCACACTGGTATTGGGATTGGCTGGTGGCGAGCATGCCAATGCAGCCGAAGCGACGAATTTTACCGACTGGTTAAGCAATGGGGATCTATCAGGAGATGTCCGAGTATATAACTTTGGTCGTGATTATGCGGGTACAAATTCCAACAGTGGCCCACCCAAATTTCTGGATAACAATGCATTTTCTGTCGGTGGAAAGGTGAAACTGGAAACCGCCAGTTGGGATGGCGTTTCCGCTGCTGCGGCGCTATATACCGCTTACGATGTGGGCTTGAATAATTACACGCGGGTACCAGGCAATCCTGTCAGTTACAATCAGCCCTACCTGTATTCAGCCCTGATGGGGAATAACCCCACTCTGGATACGTTGGGCGAGGCGTATCTACAGTATCAGCGATCTGGTTTTATGATACGCGGCGGCAATGAACTGATTAACAACCCATGGGTAAGTTCCAGTGATGGATTTATGATCCCCAATCTGTTTGAGGGGGTGAGCACAAAGATGAGCTTGGGATCAACAGGAGCGCAACTGTCAATAGACCGTATTTTTCAGTATAAACAGCGCACTGATGCCGCATTCTCACCATCAAGCATCGCTGTGTTGCCTTATGACAAATTAAGTTATTTACCACAATATGCTTCAGGGCAAAGTGGCGGGGCAACCGATGCGGGCGTAACGTATGCGGATAAAAAAATGAATCTCGCAGCGTGGCTGTATCAATGGGACAACCTGGCGCAAATGACTTATCTCGAAGGGGGTTACAACCCCAATTTTGCGGGACACACCTGGTTTATAGATGGCCAGTACGTGAATGAAATGAGTAATGGTAACGCCGAAGTCGGCAATATCAATGCCCAAGTGTACGGTTTGAAACTGGGCATGAATTTGGACCACCATTTGGGTCAGGTATTCATGGCATATAACTTATTGCCGAGTACGAGTGCAATGCATGCCAGCGTGAACGGCGCCCCATCCACTGTATACAATGGTAATTTGTTCTCCCCCTATACACAAATCTATAACACAGATCCCCTATACACCACGGTGATGAACTATGGCCTGGTGTCGGCACGGGCACCCGGCAGCGCCTGGATGCTGGGATGTACTTTACATCCTGTTGCCCGGATGGACCTCACACCCACGGTCTCGGAGTATTACACCGAAGCAGGTATCGCACCTGTGCGGGCATACATGGTTGACGCCGCATGGCATTTCAGTGGCACACTCAAAGATTTAAGCATACGGGATCGCTTGGGCGTAGAGCATGACGCCCCATTACTGGGATCGTCATTTGTGGAAAATCGCTTTATGTTGCAATACAACTTTTGAAGGCTTGCAGCTAAAATTTTTCCGCACGCACACTCTAATTTCCACATAAGGGAGATTCATCATGGCTAAAAGCAGTTTTTTAAAGGCTGGGCACACGCCCACCTTGTTTGCAGCATTCCTCTATTTCGACCTGGCCTTTATGGTTTGGGTTTTACTCGGACCACTTGGTGTACAAATTGCCGCCAGTTTGCACTTATCCCCGATGCAAAAAGGCATGATGGTGGCGACGCCAATTTTATCCGGTGCAATCCTGCGGGTCGTCATGGGCTTACTGGTCGATCAGATCAAGCCGAAACTGGCTGGCGCTATCGGCCAACTGATTGTTATCGCAACACTATTTGTCGCTTGGCAAGCGGGCATACATTCCTACGACCAGGTGCTGATACTCGGCATATTCCTGGGGGTAGCTGGCGCCTCCTTTGCTGCGGCTTTGCCATTGGCTTCGCGCTGGTATCCTGCCGAACACCAGGGCACGGCCATGGGCATTGCAGGCGCAGGGAATACAGGCACCGCCTTTGCTGCATTGATTACACCCAGCCTTGCCGTCGCTTATGGTTGGACCAATGTTTTTGGCATTGCACTCATTCCGCTTATCCCTGCCTTTGTCATCTATATGCTTTTGGCAAAAGATGCGCCAGAATCTCCAGCACCGAAATCATGGGCGGAATATCTCTCTGTATTGAAAGACAAAGATGCATGGTGGTTCATGTTTTTTTACTCGGTCACCTTTGGCGGTTTTGTAGGATTGGCCTCATCGCTGCCCATTTATTTCAATACGCAGTATGGTCTCGATGCCAAAACAGCCGGTTTCTTCACCGCAGCCTGTGTGTTTGCAGGTTCAATCGTACGCCCTGTTGGAGGTAATGTCGCTGACCGCATTGGAGGCGTAAAATCCCTTACCAGTATGTATTCGCTGGCAGCCGTTTTTATCGCCACAGTCAGTTTTGCGCCCGGCAGCGTTTGGGGTGCATTGACCTTATTCATGCTGGCCATGTTATGTTTGGGTATGGGCAACGGCGCTGTCTTCCAGTTGGTACCACAACGTTTCCGCAAAGAAATTGGTGTCATGACAGGCTTGGTGGGTATGGCAGGTGGTATCGGCGGCTTCTATCTGGCTTCCAGTTTGGGATTTTTCAAACAAATCACCGGTAGTTACCAGTCAGGACTTCTGATCTTTGCCGCACTGGCGGTGATCGCGCTGGCAGGATTGAGTGGCGTGAAAAAACGTTGGCGTACCACATGGGGTGCGGCACATTTGACTGCTGCAAAAATTTAATATGATGATTCTTATCAATGTCCAGCCCAACTCTGCAAATTGATCTTGGCCATGCTTCACTGGCCGGGTTGCGTCCACATAATGAAGATTATTGTGCGGGCGCAATCCCGGATGGGGCCGCGCTGGAAAACAAGGGAATAGTGCTGGCTGTGGCTGATGGCGTAGGCGGCCATGCCAATGGTCGGGAGGCTGCGGAATACTGTGTACGCAGTTTGTTGGCGGATTACTATTCTACGCCCGACACCTGGAGCATTCCGCAATCGCTGGACAAACTTGTTACCACACTCAATCACTGGCTGTATTCACACAGTCGTCGCGCCCGTGAAACAGCTGGAATGGCCACCACGCTCTCCGCCATCGTGTTACGCGGTCGGCGCTATGTCATTGCGCATGTTGGCGACACACGGGTCTATCGTCTGCGTAACGGAAATTTGTCGTTGCTGACCAACGATCATGTGTGGGAACACCCCGAGCTTAACAACGTGCTGTCCAGAGCCGTCGGCCTGGATGCCAATTTATCCATTGATTTTATCGATGGCAAGCTGGAAAAAGATGATTTGTTTCTGTTGGTCAGCGATGGCGTCTGGAATGTACTGAACACTGCCCGTCTGACCCAATTGCTTGCGTCTTCCGAAAGCGCCGAGGACATGGCCGCGCGCATCACGCTGGCAGCGCTCGATGCCGGCAGCCATGATAACTGTACCGCGCTGGTAGGCAAGATTCGGCAATTGCCCCTTGAGAGCCTGCGCGACAATGTGGCGAACATCAGTGCATTGCCTTTGCCGGCACGCTTAAAGCCTTCGCAACACCTTGACGGGCTTGAAGTGATTGAGATGATTCATGACTCGCGCGTGACAGCACTCTATCGTGTGCGCGACCCGCACAACGGTCAAAATTACGTGCTGAAGACCTTGCACGCTGATGCAGATGCAGCAGATATTGCAGCCCTTGCCTATGAAGAATGGCTGGCGCGCCGCGTTGTCAGTGCTGATTTCCCGCAAGTGATCAATTGGCCGCAACGCACTCATCTCTACTATCTGACCACCTGGCATGAAGGTGCCACACTGGCACGTCATCTGGAAATGGGACGCAAATTTGCGCCTATTGAGGCTGTTGACCTGGCTACGCACCTGCTCCGGGCAGTGGCCATTCTGCATCGGCTCGGTATCATTCATCGGGACATTAAACCCGACAATCTGCATCTGGGCGCTGATGGACATTTGCGGGTACTTGATCTGGGTGTTGCCGCTTCCGATGGACTGGATGCAGAAGAAAGCTTTAATGAGATCAACAATCCCGGCACCCCTTCTTTTATGGCGCCGGAGCTGTTTACCGGCACGCCGGCCAATGAATCCAGCGATCTGTATGCGACAGGCGTGACCTTGTATTATCTGCTGACGCGCAAGTATCCCTACGGTGAAATCGAAGCTTTTCAAACGCCGCGTTTTGGCGACCCTGTCCCGCCGGCACGCTACCGTCCTGATATTCCGGATTGGCTGGAATCGGTGATGTTGAAGGCCATTGCCCGCGACCCTGTTGAGCGCTTTGAAACCGCAGAGGAATTTTTGTTGGCACTCGAACGGGGTGCGCAACGACCGCTGCGCGTCGCGCGCCGTTCGCCGCTACTTAAGCGCGACCCAACTTTTGGGATTAAACTGGTGGCTGCGTGCTCACTGGCAATCAATATCCTCCTGCTTTTTCTATTATTGGTGAAATAACCGGAGGGCTTCCCACAAAATGGCGAGCGCAATCATCCTGCAAAGCACTCAACAAAAAAACTGAAGGCATTGAGTAATGAATCAAGACCCTGCAATTTTAGAAACTGGCACATCTGATGCACTGGCAGCCCGATCTGCGCCATGGACGGGCGGTTCCGATGCGCCCGAAATAAAAGAAGTCAAGGTGGGGTATATGCCATTAACTGACTGCGCCTCAGTCGTGATTGCTTCGGTGATGAAGTTCGATGAAAAATTTGGCATCAAGATTATTTTGTCAAAAGAAGCGTCATGGTCTGCTGTGCGCGACAAGCTGCTCAATGGCACGCTGCATGCGGCACATGTACTGTATGGCCTGATTTATGGCGTACACATGGGTATAGGGGGACAGAAAAAGGACATGTCCGTGCTGATGACACTGAGTCACAACGGGCAGGGCATTACCCTGTCCAATCAGCTCAGGGACAAGGGTGTGACGGAAGGCAATGCGCTTAAAAAACTTTTGGACAGCGAAAAACGGGATTATACCTTTGCGCAAACGTTTCCCACCGGCACCCATGCGATGTGGTTGTATTACTGGTTGGCAAATTATGGCATCCACCCATTGAATGACGTCAAAATGATTACCGTGCCGCCACCACTGATGGTGGCCCAAATGCGCATGGCGCATATAGACGGCTTTTGTGTCGGCGAGCCCTGGAATAATCGTGCCATTTACGACAAAATCGGCTTTACTGCCGCAACCTCCCAGGATATTTGGCCGGATCATCCCGAAAAAGTGTTGGGTTGCACGGCCGAATTTTCGCAACAATACCCCAACACCTCCCGTGCGTTGATCATGGCGCTACTCGAAGCATCGCGTTATATCGACGTGATGTCGAACCGGCATCAGGTATCGGAAATCATTGCTGCCAGGGCCTACCTTGACTGCCCGGTAGAGGTGATCGATCAGCGCATGGCGGGAAAATACGAAGACGGTTTGGGACGCCAATGGAATGATCCCGATCACATGAAATTTTACAACGAAGGCCTGGTGAATTTCCCCTATTTGTCTGACGGGATGTGGTTTTTGACCCAGCACAAACGTTGGGGCTTATTGAAGGAGGATCCAGATTATCTGGCAGTTGCCCGGCAAATTAACCAGATTGAACTATATCAACAAGCGGCTTCCCGGATCAAAGTACCTGTGCCCAAGGCGCTGATGCGCACATCCAGGTTGATGGATGGCAAAGTGTGGGATGGAAGCAATCCAAATGAATATGCCGCCAGTTTTCATATCAGCGCATGATGAAAAATATCATCCCAAAAAATCCAGTCGGGATTGTTTTACTTGCATCAAGACAAGCGAAAGTTGGGTGCTAAATTGAAGCGCATACTGATCATCGACGATCTGCGTGATCGTGCCGCATGGTTGAAAGCCAGTCTTGAACTGGCCGAATACGATGTCATTGGCGTGTTGAGCTGGGAACAAGTCGATGAACACTCCATACAGGCCGCTTCTGCCGATGTCATTATCGTGGATGCCAACGCACCAGGGCGGGACACGCTGGAACAAATCAGCCTGATGTCCAAAACCCTGGAAAAACCGGTGGTCGTACTGGGCGCACAAAAGGACAGTCAAAGCATTATGGCTGCGATGCGCGCCGGGGTCAGTGCCTACGTGTCACACGAAGTACAAAGCGAAGACTTGAATGGAATTATTCAGGTGGCCGCTGCGCGTTTTGCCGAACATAAGCGTTTGCGTGATGAATTAAAGGAAGTAAAGAGTCAGCTGGCAGACCGGAAATTGGTGGATCAAGCCAAAGGCATTTTGATGCTGAGCCATGGTCTTGGCGAAGCGGAAGCTTATAAGCGGATGCGCAACATGGCGATGAGCAAGGGGAAGCGAATGGCTGAAATTGCTGAAGCGATTATTCTGGCGCATGAGTTGAATTCGATGTGATTGGTTCAGCCCGGTTCAACATCATTTCGACTATTTGCATTTCGGGATTGGAAATGGAAATCCATGATTCGAATTTCCTTCTTTTCGACATATTGCTCCGGGTCGGAATAAAGCGTACGTTATTGACCCCAAGCGGATGTTCGGGGTGTGTGCCCTGACAGTCCCTTGTTCGGCCTTATGGAAAGCTTTACATAAGGCCGAGCAGGAGACCATTATGTCCATCGCTGTGAATGACTGTTTCTGGCACCTTTGCTCAATACCAAATATTTAGATTAACGCCGAAAAAAAGCGGGCAATAACTCAGTTACATTTACCAAACTTTAGGCAATTTTCGACGAGTATGAAAAACACGCAAAACGTGGAGTTCATCGCCCACAACGCGGTATGGAACAACAAATGGATAACGGTCAACAACCAGTTCACGTGTACCCGGAACTCTGCCAGGACGCCCGGAGGATGGAAACTCGCTGAGTGCGTCAACCTTATTTTTGACGTACACGAACATGTCTGCTGCCGCTTTCGGGTTTTCCCGTGCGATGTAATCAGCCTCAGCATCAAGATTCCTGATTGCTTTTTGCAGCCATCTAACCAGCATTGTGCTCCCACTTTGCGCTGATGGCATACACTTCCTCATCACTGGCAAAGTCGCCTGCGTCGGCCTCGGAGATTGCCTGGGTAATTTCAGCAATCTGCCAAGATTCACGTTCGATATAGTCGCGAATAGCTTGCCCAGCCAGAAATGATTTTGTACGGCCTGTGGCAGCAGCCAGAATATCAAGCTGATTGCTCAACTCGTCCGGCAAGCGCATAGACATCATGCTCATAATGCACCTCCTGTTTTGTATTACAACACTGTCATTGTAAATCAAAATCGCGAGTATGGTAGATTTGCACATGAATCAAAAAACCTGGTGGCTGGAATATTTTTCAGCTTGATACTGCGCTCGGCCATTCGAAAGAGCAATATTCCGCTTATGGCACTCAGTAATACGCACCGAACGACGGCTTTCTTGCTGAATATATTACATCGCGACAGACCGCTATTGTGTCAAACAGACTACCATCTTTGTTTCGGGTCAAGTTTACAGCAATCGCTTTAACACCACACTGCTGAACCACTTTTATTCATTTTCAACCTTGAAATGCAAATAGCCATCATTTCTAACAAAAACCCGAACAGTTTAGTTTTGGTGCCATCTATGTATTTCGACGCACCATATCGATGCATAAGTGCAACGCACGCATGGCAAGACAGCGCGCATCACATGGCCACCGGTTTGTGCAGCCTGGAAAATCCGATTGATTTACATAAGAAATCGCGCGAAACAGCACATCAATTATAATATTGGCACGTAAAATGCTTTTCTCCTGAGTGTATGCGTAAACTTCCTACCCAATGGCGGGCGGAAGTTTAACTCACCGACAAAGACGTCGACCCAGTGGAGGTATGCGTTGAAAGAACACAAACCGTGTTTTTTCAATTCACACCCCAAACCGGGCGGCGTCTTTTTTTTTCGAGGATGATAATGATGGCTGCAAACAAAACAAGACTGGTTGTAATCGGCAATGGCATGGCGGGCATCCGCACCGTAGAAGAACTGATCAAGATGTCGCCTGACGAATACGACATCACGGTATTCGGCGCGGAACCTCAGCCCAATTACAACCGCATTCTGCTCTCGCCCGTGTTGTCAGGCGAAATGGCGTTTCAGGAAACGGTGCTCAATGACTGGGGCTGGTACCAGGAAAACAACATCACCTTGCACGCCGGAAAACCGGTGACCAAAATCCACCGCAAACAATGCGTGGTGAGTACCGATGATGGCTTGAGCGTGCCGTATGACCGTTTGTTAATCGCCACCGGCTCCAACCCTTTCATGCCCCCAATACCCGGCATAGATTTGCCCGGCGTGGTGGCTTATCGCAACATTCAGGATGTTGAAGCGATGCTGGCTGCGGCCCAAACAGGTCAACGCGCGGTCGTGATTGGCGGGGGCCTGCTCGGTTTGGAGGCCGCCAACGGCTTGTCCCTGCGTGGCATGGATGTTTCCGTGGTTCACATCAATGATTGGTTAATGGAGCGTCAACTGGACAAAGTGGGCGGCGATTTATTGACCGCAGAACTTCAAAAACGCGGCTTGAATTTTTACCTGGCGCACCAAACGGAAGCCATCCTGGGAAAGCAGCACGTCACTGGATTACAATTCAAGAATGGGCTGGAAATTGACGCCGATTTGGTGGTCATGGCGGTGGGCATTCGCCCCAACATCGCGCTGGCCAAATCGGCCGGCATCCATTGTGAACGTGGCATTGTGGTCAATGACACTATGCAGACCTTCGATCCAAAAATTTATTCCGTCGGTGAGTGCGTGCAACATCGCGGACAAACTTACGGTCTGGTGGCTCCATTGTTTGAGCAAGCCAAAGTGGCCGCCAATCATTTAGCGGAATTTGGGCGTATGCGTTATCAAGGCTCGCTGGTCTCAACCAAGCTCAAAGTGACCGGCATTGATTTGTTCTCGGCGGGGGATTTTCACGCCGCTGAAGGGGATGAAGAACTGTTGCTGCAAGATGCGTCGCGTGGCGTGTATAAAAAACTGATCCTGCGCAACAACAAGTTGCGTGGCGCCGTGATGTATGGCGACACCATGGACGGCCCATGGTACTTTCAAATGCTGCGCGATGGCACCGATGTTTCCGAATTCCGTGAACACATCTTGTTCGGTCAGGCGCACTTGGGTGACGCTGGACGCGCCGGCGCTTCCAGCGTGATGAATATGGCCGATAATGCCGAAATATGCGGGTGCAATGGGATTAACAAAGGCATGATCGTTAAAGCCATTATCGAGAAAAAGCTGTTCACCATTGAAGAAGTACGCGCCCACACCAAAGCTTCCAGCTCTTGCGGTTCGTGTACCGGCCTGGTGGAAGCTTTGCTGGCCAACACCCTGGGCGGCGATTATTCTGCCCCACCCAGCAAAAAACCCATGTGTACCTGTACTGAATTGTCGCATGACGATGTACGCGACGCCATCACCCAACACGCACTTGATTCCTTGCCACAGTTGATGCAAATGCTCAACTGGAAAACACCGGATGGTTGCGCAAGTTGCCGCCCGGCGTTGAACTTTTACCTGCTGGCCGCCGCACCAGACACCTACAAGGATGACAGCCATTCTCGCTTTATCAATGAGCGGGTTCACGCCAACATTCAAAAAGATGGCACTTACTCGGTGATACCACGCATTTGGGGCGGCGTGACTTCACCCGCCGAATTGCGCGCCATTGCCAACATCGCGGACAAATATGAAGTTCCTACCGTCAAATTCACTGGCGGACAGCGTCTGGATTTGCTGGGCGTCACCAAAGAAAATTTGCCTAAAATGTGGGGAGATCTGGTTGCAGCAGGCTTCGTTTCCGGTCATGCTTATGGCAAGGCGTTGCGTACGGTTAAAACCTGCGTCGGGTCGGAATGGTGCCGTTTCGGAACGCAAGATTCAACCGGCTTGGGCATCCGGATGGAGAAAGAAACCTGGGGCTCCTGGACACCGCACAAATTTAAAATTGCCGTGTCCGGTTGCCCGCGCAATTGTGCGGAGGCCACCATCAAAGACTTTGGCGTGGTGTGTGTCGATTCCGGCTATGAGCTTCATGTCGGCGGCAATGGCGGAATCAAGGTACGCGTAACCGATTTTCTGTGTAAAGTCAGCACTGAAGCTGAAGTGCTGGAATATTGTGGAGCGTTCATGCAACTGTACCGCGAAGAAGCCCATTACCTGGAGCGCACCGCACCATGGATAGAACGCACCGGCCTGACCCACATCAAACAGCGTGTGGTGGATGATGCGAGCATGCGTGCGGAACTGTATACCCGCTTTCTGCAATCCCAAACTTCGGCACAGATTGATCCATGGAAAGCGCGTGCCGAAGGCAAGGATGCGCTGGAATATGTACCGTTGACAGCGATTGCCGAAATGGCCAATTAAACCACGCACCCGGATGGTACGCATCCGTACCAGGGCAGGATTACCCCGGATAAATATTGGATAAGAAATAAGGTGAACACATTGAACTGGATACAAATAGGGAAACTGGAAGACATTCCGCAGCAAGGCGCCAGAACCGTGACCACGCCCCACGGTGAAATCGCGGTGTTTCGCACCATAGATGATCAGGTGTTTGCGCTGGACAACCGCTGTCCGCACAAAAATGGTCCGCTGGCACAAGGCATCATACACGGCCACCGTGTCACCTGCCCTTTGCACAGCTGGGTCATCAGTCTGGAGAATGGCGAGGCAGTCGCGCCGGATGCGGGTTGCGCGCACCGCTACAACGTCAAATTGGACAATGGCGAACTGTTACTGCAACTGCCAGATAAAAAATGAGCGCAACCACTCCCTCCACACCGATACACACAATCTGCCCCTATTGTGGGGTGGGCTGCGGTGTCATCATGACGCGTATCACCAAAGGATACCAGTTAAAAGCCGATAATCAGCACCCGGCAAATTTTGGCAAACTGTGCTCCAAAGGTGCAGCGTTGGCTGAGACACTGGATGATGGTGACCGTCTGTTGTACCCGATCACCAAAGGGAAACGCGCCACTTGGGATGCGGCCCTGTCGGAGGTTACTCACACATTTCAGCGCATCATTGCAGAACACGGCCCGGATGCTGTGGCCTTTTATGTTTCAGGGCAGCTCCTGACCGAAGATTATTATGTGGCCAACAAGCTGATGAAAGGCTTTATCGGCAGCGGCAATATCGATACCAATTCACGGCTGTGCATGTCCACTGCGGTGGCTGCGCACAAACGCGCTTTTGGTGCCGATGCGGTACCGGTCAGCTATGAAGACATGGAAGCAGCTGATTTGGTGGTACTGATCGGCTCTAACTACGCTTGGGCACACCCCGTTCTCTATCAGCGCCTGATGGCCGCCAGGAAAATGCGGCCGGGCATGCGCGTGGTGGTCATCGACCCGCGCCGCACCGCCACCTGCGACATTGCCGATTTGCATCTGGCCATATCACCGGGGTCAGATGGCTTTCTGTTCAATGGCCTATTAAATTATTTGCGTCGGGAAGACGCACTGAACCTCTCTTATATCGAAGCTCACGTCGAGGGGTTTTCTGCCGCATTACACACCGCAAGACTGGCGGGCAGCATTCCTGAAGTGGCACTCAATTGCGGTGTGCCGGAAGCGCAGATCAGCGAATTTTTTCACCTTTTTTTACGCACCGAACGCACGGTCAGTATTTTTTCCCAGGGCATCAATCAATCTTCCAGCGGTGTCGACAAGGCCAATGCCCTGATTAACCTGCATCTGGCAACCGGGCGCATCGGCAAGCCGGGCATGGGACCATTTTCAGTCACCGGACAACCCAATGCCATGGGTGGTCGCGAAGTGGGAGGGCTGGCCAATCAACTGGCTGCGCACATGGATTTTACTGATCCGGGACACATCGACACCGTATCAAGATTCTGGAACGCGCCACACATTGCACAGAAGCCCGGGCTTAAGGCGGTTGAAATGTTCCAGGCCATTGCCGACGGAAAAATCAGGGCTGTGTGGATTATGGGCACCAATCCGGCAGTCAGCCTGCCCGATGCCGACCGGGTACGACAGGCCTTGCAAGCCTGCGAATGCGTGGTGGTGTCCGATTGCGTGCGCCACACAGACACCACCGCCTGTGCCGATATTTTGCTGCCTGCGATGGGTTGGGGCGAAAAAGACGGCACGGTGACCAATTCAGAACGCCGTATTTCACGCCAACGCGCTTTTTTACCTCCGGCAGGCGAAGCTCAGCCAGACTGGTGGATCATCACCCAGGTAGCGCAACGCATGGGCTGGGCTGCGGAGTTTTCTTACACGCGTGCGGCGCAGATTTTCCGCGAACACGCCAGCCTGTCCGGTTTTGAGAATCTCACCCAACGCGCCTTTGACATCAGCGCCTTCGCTGACTTGAGCGACAACGATTACGAAACGTTACAGCCGGTACAATGGCCAGTGAATGCAGCACATCCGCAAGGTAGCCAACGCTTGTTTACGGACGGAAAATTTTTTACCCCCAGCGGTAAAGCTCAAATGTGGCCCATTACGCCACGTATGCCCGCACAAACCACCGATGCCGAGTTTCCTTTTGTGCTGAATACCGGGCGCATACGCGATCAGTGGCACACCATGACACGCACTGGAAAAGTGCCACGTTTAAACACGCACTATCCGGAACCGTTTATCGAAATTCATGTAACGGATGCCTTGGTTCACCACTTGGCCAACGGCAGTTTGGCCGAATTACGCAGTCGCCATGGCAAAATGCTGGCGCGGGTGCAAATTAATGAAGATCAACGACCCGGCTCTTTATTCGTCCCCATGCACTGGAGCGATGTTTTTGCACAAGCCGCACGGGTGGATGCGTTAGTGGCACCGATTACTGACCCCATTTCCGGTCAGCCGGAATCCAAACACACCCCGGTGTGCATCACCCCCTTACACCCAACGTGGCAAGGCTTCGTGCTCAGCCGGACCGCCTTACACTTTGACGACACCCGCTATTGCGCTGCAGCATGCTGCGGTACATACTGGCGTTACGAATTGGCTGGCGATCACCGGCCTTCGGTATGGAGCGATTGGGCACATGACATTTTAGGTCTTTCCGCCGACTGGTCAGAATACCGCGACGATGCATCAGGCCGTTATCGTGCAGCCTGTTTGGTTGATGGACAATTGCAAGCAGTATTCTTTGTCGCTGCCGACCACCATCTACCCGCGCGTGAATGGCTGGCCAGCCTGTTTAAATCCGGGCAACTCACCGCCAGTGAGCGTACGCACTTGTTGTCTGCCCGACCAGCCCGAGGCAGTGCGGATCCCGGACGAATAATTTGCGCCTGTCATGGCGTAGGTGAAAAAACCATCTTGAATGCAATACACCAAAACAAACTCACCAGCATCGAAGCCATCGGACTCCGCACCCAGGCCGGCACGGGTTGTGGCTCATGTGTGGCAGAGTTGCGTCGTATTCTGGAGCGTGCATGAACATCATCCCCATCCACTTCCGCCCACAGCAGGCGACGCCATCCATCGCGGATGGGTTTGGACGAAAAATCAGTTATTTGCGCATTTCTGTGGTGGACCGTTGTAATCTGCGCTGCACATATTGCCGCCCCAACGGCGATGATTTCCACGCGGTTGAACGAGAGCAATTGCTCACTTTTGAAGAAATTGAGCGCGTCGTGCGCATGATGACCCAGCTTGGGGTAGAAAAAATTCGGTTGACGGGTGGTGAACCCCTGGTGCGTAAAGGCTTGGTGGATGCTATTGCGCGCATCGCCGCTGTCCCCGGCATCCGGGATTTGGCTTTAAGCACCAATGCGGTATTACTGGATAAATTTGCTCGCCCGCTGCGGGAAGCTGGGCTGCACCGTGTCAATATCAGCCTGGACAGTTTAAATCCACAGACTTTCGAGCAATTAACCGGCGGGCGTTTAAATGAAGTACTGGCCGGCATTCACGCCGCACAGGATGCGGGTTTCACGCCGATTCGCATCAACGCTGTGCTCATGCGCGGCATTAACGACCACGAGGCGGCATCGCTCATCGACTGGAGCATTCGTGAACAGCTTGAACTGCGTTTTATTGAACTCATGCCGATGTGTGAAGGCATGGACTGGCAACGTCATTATTACCCTTTTTCCGAACTGCTGGCGCAAAGTGCCATCATCGAACGCCTGGACCTCGACACTTCGCTCCGGCAAGGTTCTTCAGCCGCCCGGTACGTGTCAGTGCGGGGGATGCATGAACATCCTCTGCGCCACACCCCAAGCATGGTGGGATTCATTGAACCCATGTCCAACCATTTTTGCGAAAGCTGCAATCGTTTGCGTTTGATGTCCGACGGGAAATTGCGTCCATGTTTGTCTGCCGACCACGAGATTGATTTGCGCTCTGCCTTGCGTGACGGATGCAGCGACGAAACCCTGCTGGACCTGATTCGCCTTGCCAGCACGAAAAAACAGGAATACAGTACTTATACGTTTGAAAGCATAGGCAGACAGCGTTCGATGATTGCCATAGGAGGTTAATATGCCCACAGCTTCTGATTCCTCACTCACTCATTTCAGCGAAACGGGCCGTGCGCGCATGGTGGATGTTTCGGAAAAATCCGGTACGCATCGCACAGCGATTGCCAGCGGTGTGCTGCGCATGCGACCCACCACTCTGGCACGCATTCACGATGGCACCATTGCA
>JAJYYK010000001.1 GCA_021801025.1 Pseudomonadota bacterium
TACTGATTGCCTTGCGGGAAGAAGCCCTGCATACCTTTCAGTTACTCGATGCACGCATCGTGCACCGTATCGGCATGGTGGGTGCGGGAGAACAAATCGTATTCATTGCTACGGGTGCAGAACACCGGGCATCGGCTTTACACGCCTGCGAATGGCTCATCGATGAATTAAAACAACGCGTACCCATCTGGAAAAAAGAAATCAACCTGGAGGGGGAAACATGGGTCACGCCACACCCCTAGGACTCACTCTTGAATAAGCCCTTCCGTCAACCTGCTGTATTGGGAATCGTCGGCTATTCTGGTGCTGGAAAAACTACGCTCATCGAATCGGTATTACCCCATCTGGTTGCTGCGGGATTGCAAATCGCCACGCTCAAGCATACGCATCACACCATCCCTCTGGATATTCCCGGTAAAGACAGCTGGCGGCACAAACAGGCTGGCGCCGCCATGAGCATGCTCCTCACCACCAGTCAATTACAAATTATTCAAGATGTTGTTCCGCAGACCGGCCCGGAAAACCTGATTCCTGCTTATTGCGCTGATATGGACCTGGTGCTGATCGAAGGGTTTACACACATGGTTTGTGCCAAAATAGAAGTGTGGCGTGGCGAGTGCGCCAAGTCTTTGCGCTGTGCCGATGATCCGGAATTGATTGCTATCGCCAGCGACACGCCGTACGATATGAACGGGTTACCTGTTCTGCCCCTCAACGACAGTGCCGGAATTGCCCGGTTTATCCTCCATTGGCTGGCATCCGATGATCGATGATTGCACGGCACTCATCCTGGCGGGCGGCCAATCAAGTCGCATGGGCCGTGACAAAGCCATGCTGCCGTTTGGCCAAACGACTGTTATTCAAACGCTCATCGATACACTCCATCCTCTATTTACCAGCACACTATTAAGCGTGCGTACGCCGCGCCCTGAACTCAACTTGCCGCAAGTTTGTGACGCCACCGCAAACCGTGGTCCTTTGGGCGGACTCATCAGTGGCCTGGCGGAAATTCGCACCAACTGGGCTTTCGTCATCGCCTGCGACATGCCGATGATTCATCCAGCGCTGGTCCGCCTTTTGGCCGCGCAACGTGCGCAACAACACGCCGTTGTGGCCAAAATTCAAGGTCATGTACAGCCTTTCGCCGCATTCTATTCCACCCGCTGCCTACCATTGCTGCGTACACGTTTCCATGCCGGACAAGCCGGCATCACTTCTGCCTTGCAACAATTGACCATAACCTGTGTGGATGAGGCCGATTTAATCCGCACCGACACGGACTTAAACAGTTTCTTTGATCTGGATACGCCTGAAGACTGGACGAATGCCCGAAACAGGCTGATTGGCAAATAAAAGCACCGGCACACAGAAACTTCCCACAGCACCGCTTTCTTGTGCGATCATCACACGCGTGGAAAGTTCCCGTTATGGAATATCCGGGCTAAAATGTTAAGCTGTGTTTTAGTTCGATAACAAACAATCAAATCATGCCAAACATCACCAAGTTTTCTTCCGAATACACGGAATCGCTTGAAGACCAGGGGCTCTATAAACTGCCCGCTTTACGGTTGCTCTCCGAAATCACCGCGTCGCTCAGCACCAATGTCGATATCGAGCAGTTGCTGGAGCGATTTCTGTCTACCATGATACGGTTGGCAGGTGCCGGTGCGGGTGTTGTGCGGGTACTCACTTCTGATGGCACCGGGTTACGGCTTATCGGTGCGCAGGGGCTACCGCAAAATGTATTGGATCGGGAACACATTGTCCCAGTCGATTGTGGTTTCTGTGGTCAAGCTGCGCAATCTGCTGAAACCATCTTTGTCGAAGACGTGTATCTGTGCCAGAACAAAACAGAACTTGCCTTTTTTGGTGATCATTGTGTAAATTTTGTGGCGATTCCATTGCGGCATAAAGGTCAATTGCTGGGGGTTTATAACTTGTTCATGTTCGCCGATGCGCCCGCAATTCCTGCAGAAGTGCAGCTATTGTTTACCTCAATCAGCGAACACCTCGGAATGGCTTTGGAAAATTCGAGATTAACGCGTGAAAACATGCGCATCAGCCTGATGAACGAACGACAGATGCTGTCCCATAAAATTCATGATTCACTTGCCCAAACGCTGGCTTACCTTAACATGCGTTTAGCCATGCTCAAACATGCCATCAACCACCAAAATCAACCCTCTACCGAAAAATACCTTGGCGATCTTGAAGACGGCCTGGACTCTGCTTATTCTGGGCTACGTGAGCTGATTACCCAGTTTCATCATCGTATGGATCCGCGCGGATTGATTCCCGCGCTGGATGATTTATTGGCGGATGTTTGCAAGAAAACAGAAGCCCATGTGGATTTCGGCAATCATACCCAAGGCATGAATCTCACTCCAGATCAAGAAGTGCAAGTGTTCCATATTGTGCAGGAGGCGCTCGCCAACATTTGCAAACACGCGCAAGCGAAGAATATCCATCTGCGCATTGAGCAAATCGGCCATACCTACCAATTTACGGTCAAAGATGACGGTATCGGTTTCCCTGTTGCGACGCGGCCCAATTTGGATCAGCATTTCGGCATTAATATTATGCATGGTCGCGCAGCGCAATTAAGCGGCAAACTGGAAATTACCAGCGAAACAAATTTGGGCACGTTACTGATATTGACATTCCCCATTCATGCCACCCAGGCAGAAAAAAATGCCGGTTTGTTCTAAAAACGGTTTTGGCCACTCGACAGGTCTTAACCCCAAGCTTATGAATGATTGTTTCAAAATAACTGTACTAAAGATACTCAAACCAGCAAGAGGTTTTGGATGACCAAAAAAATCAGGGTCGTGTTAGTAGATGACCACACTTTATTCCGTAAAGGTTTAGCCGAACTGTTAGAGCATTCGGGAATTATCAGTGTCATTGGCATTGCCGGTGATAATGAGAAGGCCTTGCATATGCTCAGAGAATTACAGCCTGATGTGGTCATCATGGATTTGCACATGCCTTCGATGGACGGCATAACCCTGCTCACCCAATTACAACAGGAAGGTTTGCTGTTTCCGACACTGATTCTAACCGTCAGCGACAGCCAGGATGACATGATTAACGCCCTGCGCGCTGGCGCCCATGGTTACCTGCTCAAAAATATGGAACCGGCTGAATTGGTCGATGCGATTCAACGCGCATCCAAGGGGGAAACTGTGGTGGCGTCGACGATGACCGCCAAGCTGGTCAAGATGCTGCATACCAAGGATGACAAAAAAAATTCCCCTCTGGAGCAACTTACTCAACGTGAGCAACAGGTGCTGGATTGGCTATCCAGAGGAGAGAGCAACAAAGTTATCGCACGTAACCTCGGGATTAGCCACGAAACAGTTAAACTGCATGTCCACAATATTTTTGCCAAACTCAACATCAAATCCAGGGTGGAGGCTGCTATATTTGCCGTCGAACACCGACTCAACATGTCCGGTTCTGACATGCCAAAATCATAATTCCAACCCAGAAGCCTGTCTATTTGGGTTCAGTATGAAACCAGGCCAGTTTTTCGTGTAATTTCACCACATGTCCCACGATAATGAGCGTAGGCGGCTTAAACCTGGCCTCAATCACAAGCGCAGGCAATGTTTCCAAAGTTCCTACCAAAACCCGCTGATTCACTGTCGTACCTTGCTGCACGAGGGCGATAGGCGTGGTGGCATCCAAACCATGAGAAATGAGTTCCTGGCAAAGAACGGGCAAGCCAAGTAAACCCATATAAATGACCACCGTCTGATTCGGGCGCGCCAAAGCGTCCCAATCAAGGTTGATGGTGTCATCCTTGAGATGCCCGGTCACAAATACGCAAGACTGCGCGTAATCCCGATGAGTCAGTGGAATCCCGGCATAAGAGGCCACCCCTGACGCCGCAGTAATACCCGGCACAACCTGAAATGGAATACCATTTTCTGCCAATGTTTCGATTTCTTCGCCGCCTCGACCAAAAATAAACGGATCCCCCCCTTTAAGCCGTAACACCCGTTTTCCGGCCTTCGCATAATCCACCAGCAACATGTTAATGCTTTCCTGACGCAGCGTATGGTTGGCGCGCTCTTTGCCGACATAAACACGTTCTGCATCACGCCGGCACAAATCAAGCACGGCGTCCGCCACCAGATGATCGTAGACCACCACATCGGCTTGCTGCATCAAACGTAACGCGCGAAAAGTTAACAAATCCGGATTGCCGGGGCCACCGCCTACCAAATACACTTCGCCTTGCGGCAAATCGTCAAGTTCCACCTCCAGTTGCCGCTTCAGTGCGGTTTCAGCGGCAATTTCATTGCCCGCATAAACCAGCTCCGCAACCGGCCCCTGAAGAATTTTTTCCCAAAAAATGCGGCGTTTTGGTGATGAAGAAAATTTCTTTTTTACCTCTTCACGAAAGCGTGCGGCCAGCAGCGCCAGATTGCCGTAACTGGACGGAATCAAAGTTTCCAATCGTGCCCGCAGCAATCGCGCCAGCACTGGCACAGCACCGCCACTGGACACCGCTACCAATAATGGTGAACGATCAATAATGGCAGGCAGAATAAAACTGCACAACTCAGGTTTATCGACGACATTAACCGGCAAGTGGCGATCACGTGCTGCCTGAGACACTGTTCGGTCAAGCTGCTCATCACCACTGGCACAAATGACCACGCTTACCCCATCAAGCAATGTGGGTTTGAACTCCGCCCGGTCATGGTCAAGTCGCTCTTGACCATCAAGTTCCGTAAAGGCTGTCACAAGCTCCGAAGCGACGACCGTGACCCGTGCACCGCACTGCAACAGCAGTGCGGTCTTGCGTGCGGCGGTTTCATTGCCGCCTACCACGAGGCAATGCTGACCTCGAATATCCATAAAAATGGGAAGAAAATTCATATTTTTTACCTTCATTCGGCTTGGGGCTCGTGAATGAGTCCTTCATTCCTGGCCAGGTCAATAGTTGTTCTATTGACCGAAAAAACGGTGAAATATGCACCGACCAAGCGGATTTGCAGCCGATTTCCTTTTAGTCCAACCGACTCCTGGGAGCCTGAAACACATCAATGACAACCGCCCTGGTGTTTGCTGCCACCCCCACTTGATCCACAGCTACCACCGCCGCCGCAACCACCACTACCGCAGCCACCCGATAAATTCGGCGCATTGGGATTTTTAAATACAAACCCCATTTCCCCCGGGCTAATTTCTGCAAAATCCAAAGTGGCGCCAGTCAGCAGATCGAGATGGTTCTCATGGATAAGCAAAACCACACCTTCAGACTTCACCATCATGTCATCAGGGCTTCGGTCATCGAAACCCATGGCATATTCAATAGAGCCATCGGCAGCAAAACGGGCAGCTAATCGTAATGCCATACCTTCAGAATCACTCTCGGCGGCAGAAGCTAAAATTTCTTTGGCCGCAAGGGGGGTGATGGTAATCATGTTAGTCTCCTTAATCGTATTAAAAAATTGCTTCTATAACCAGAAATTATGCTACCGCCTCTTTCACGGGCATTCTGGAAAAATGATGTTGTGCCACCAAAGCGAGGAATCGGGTTACCCAGTTAAAATTTTTGGTGTGCCGTAAGTGCGTATAAGACGCCAGCAAATTACGGTACACAATGCCATCATGCTGCCCATCCAATCCGTGTCCCCTCACCACTTGATAAGCATATTGCATGTCTGGGCCCACATTCTCCAAACTGGAATAATGAAACTCATGCGCACAAATGTCTTCTGTTGAGGGCAACGCGCCAGGCCATGGTGACGAACCGGTTTCTCGCAAGCGAACATAGCCACGCCCTACCGGTTTGTCATGCATCACCACATCCCCAGGTATTATCCCCACCATCTGATGCGCACGATCTTTCCAGCGCAAGCTGCGTGACAAATACATCAGCCCTCCGCATTCGGCATACACTGGCAAGCCATTTTCTATTGCCGACTGAATGTCTTGACGCATCGAAGCATTGGCTTCCAGTTCCGTCAGGAACAATTCTGGAAACCCACCCCCAATAATCAATCCGTCCAATAACGGCAAATGCGCCTCATCCAGAACGTTGATTGGAATGAGCTCTGCACCGCCGGCCACCAATGCATCCAGGTCGTCGGCATAATAGAACCCAAATGCCCGGTCACGCACCAATCCGATGCGATAGCATGATTTTGTACTCGCCACCGTCGCTACCGATATACCTCTCGAGGGGACATTCGGAGCGGCAGTCACTTGCAACAGCCTATCCAGATCCACTTGCGCAGCAACACGTTCAGCAATGGTCTGAATTTTTCGTTCAGCTACAGCAGACTCATTACTCGGCATCAAACCAAGATGGCGTTCAACAATCTGCAATTCAGCATCATGCTGCACCGCGCCCAACACAGGCACATCCGTATAATGCTCAATCACCGCCCGCAGCTTGCTTTCATGACGCGAGCCCCCCAGCTGATTTAAAATCACGCCTTGAATACGGATATTCCGATCAAAGGCCTGATAACCCAATATCAGCGGCGCAACCCCACGCGTCACGCCACGGGCATCAATCACCAAAATAACCGGGATATCCAGCATCGCTGCCAGGGCAGCGTTGCTGTTCGTGCCATCAAGGTCTAAACCATCGTAAAGCCCTTTATTACCCTCCACCAGAACCACCTCTGCATGGGCACTGTGTTGTTGATACAAATCAGTGATTTCATCCCTGCCCATCTGGTAGAAATCAAGGTTATAACAAGGGTGGCCACTGGCAAGCGCCAGCCACATGGGATCAATATAGTCCGGCCCTTTTTTAAAAGACTGAACTTGTAAGCCACGGGCGCGCAAGGCTGCACACAAACCAATACTTAACGTGGTTTTCCCGGAGGACTTATGGGCAGCGGAGATGAGAAAACGTGACATGCCGGTATGCGCTTCAAACAGGCCAACTGGCCGGGCGCTGAGCCCACATATCCTGCGCCATTTTCAACGCAGCATTTTGGGTGTCCGCCCTGCCCATGGTTTTTAGCGTGATCGCAGTCGTGCCAACCACGGCAGCAAGACCATATTCGTCTACGATATCACCATGCCATAAGGCGGGTAAACGCTGGATGTCCATACTGGCGTCTTTCACATGACGATTATCAAACATGGGTGGCCAAGTCTCTTCGGTCAATTCGCCATTGTGCACGCCTTTCACCAGACATGCGGAATCGGGATCGCGCTCTATTTCACCTCCTTCGCCTTTTATCACCGCCACATGCGGTTGATTGAGAAGTTGCGCCGCCAACTGGTGCATGTCACGGTAAGCTGGATGGAAAATACCCTGCATCATCACTGGCGCCCGCATCGGGTTTAACATACGGGCCAGCGTATGAACAGGGGAGCGCAAACCCAGCAAGGATCGCATCCCAATAATTTGGTAGAGCTTCGGGCTTAATGCTTCCAGCGACATAAAGGCGAAATGATGATCTCGAATCCGGTTTGCGGCTTCCTGAACGGAATCGCATGGGGTAATACCCAGTATAGTCAAGGTTTCCGGGGTATAAACCCGATCATCTTTGCGCCCACCAATCGCATGCATGAAGACATTCACCCCATGGCTGGCAAGCAGCAACGTCGACAACAGAAACCAAGGTAACTGGCGACGCTTACCGGCATAAGATGACCAGTCCACATCCACAGCAGGTGCATTGTCGGGAAAAACAATGGCTTCACGAGCGGCCAAAACAAAACCAGCCAATTCCTCGGGCGATTCTTCCTTCACCCGAAGCAGCATAAGAAAAGCCCCCAATTGCAACGGCTCGACTTCATCGGCCAGGATCATGCGCATGGCATGATAAGCCTCATCCTGGGTCAGCGATCGCGAGCCATTCTTACCTTTTCCAAGTATCCGAATAAAGGGGGCAAACTGATGTTCTTCACTCATGGATATTCCTCGTAAATTCACTAAAAATACAATTTCAAACCGAATTTTATATCAATTCACGTGAAAATCGCGCAGAATATTGAATCTGAATAATCCATTAGACGGCTCTTCGAGCCCATGTGAGCGCTGGCGTCTAATGGATTATTAAGTTGAAATGCCGAAATTAATTCAGGTCAGTGTACGTTGTGGTGCGTATCAATCACTGAATTATCCAGACTTTCTGGCAAGAAACGGAACAGCTTGACTGCAAAAACCACGATAGCACCCACAACACCCACGCCACCCAAACCCAGCAATATCTCTACCAGACTGGGTGTATAGGGGTGGATCACTCCATCATAAAAAGAACTGGTCTCAACCATACCGGGGAAAAGTTGCAGAGGAAAAGCCTGTCCGCCAATAATGGTCACGTACATTTGCGCCAACCCACCTAAAACCACTAGCAAGCATGCAGCGAAAATTGCGTTAACGGACTTGCGTGTCGCTGGCGCATACAACAGGATCAAAGGTAGCACACTGCCCAGCACAATCTGTCCGCCCCAGAACAACACCGTATAAATACCACCATCCAGCAGGATAAAGCGTTCGAAATCATGCTGCTTGGTGAAATACAAATTAGTCAAATGATACACCAGAACAAAATACATCACTGCGGCCACAAATACACCCAGTAAATTCTTGAGCCGGGTAATGACCACATCACCGATTAACCGCTTACTCCAGCGGTAAGCAAGCATCAATACCAACAAATAAACGGCCAGACCATAACTAAAAGACATGATAATAAACATGGGTGCCAGCAGGGCAGAATCATAAGCTTGGCGAGCCACCAGAAAACCAAAAATGGAACCGGTACCTGTGGTAAGCATCAAGCGCCAGATAAACGCTCCAAATCCGGCAGGTTTATTAAAACGGCTCACATTACGATCCATCATCGTCCAGATGTAGAGCGCTGCAAAACCAAAGAAACCGGTGTAAAGAAATACATTCCAGGCAAAAACCGATTTGAAATTATAATGCGTCATCGCCACGATTACCCGGTCCGAGCGCCCGAGATCCAGCATCAACACTGTCAAACCGCCCGCCAGCAAGGCAATCGCAAGCAATGCGGACAGCGGGGCTAAAGGTTTATAAAATTTCTTGCCAAATACCGTGGCGATGGATGCCACATTCAATGCACCGGATGCAGCCACAATCATGAATACAGCAAAGACATGAGGCATGCCCCACACCACTTGGTTGGTCATCCCGGTGATAATATGACCATAATGCTCCATTTGAAATGCTGAAAGCAGGCCTACCAATACCAGAACGACCCACCCACCCAGCAAGCCGTAATAGGCATTGCTCTTTCCATCCAGTTCGCGAAATTCAATTTGCATGACTTAAATCCCTTGGTAGCGTACACCAGTGTGCAGATCAAGATTCGGTAAAACCTCTTGACTGCTGTATTGAGCAAGTTGCTTGGAAATCTCACTGTTAGGGTCTTTGAGATCACCAAAATAAATGGCTTGGTGTCCCTCTGCATTACAAGCATCCTGACAGGCCGTCGTCGTTTTACCTTCGTCAATACGCTGCACACAGAAAGTGCATGATTCCACACAGCCTTGACCACGCGGCACTTCCGCCAATTGATCAGTGACTGGTTGATGTATAAAAGAACGCGCTTTATAAGGGCACGCCATCATACAATAACGGCAACCAATACAAATATGACGATCAACCAGCACGATGCCGTCGGCGCGCTTGAATGACGCACCCGTGGGGCAGACATCCACGCAAGGGGGTTCCTCGCAATGCTGACACATCATGGGCAAAGAAAACCCGTTGCCTGTACTGGGATTGCTCACTTGGACTTTTCGTATCCACTGTGGACTGGTTGGAGAAGTCTTGCCCGACAGCCCGTTCTCCTGGTCACACCCTCGCACACACGCATCACAACCTGTTGCACATTTTGTGGTGTCGATCAACATACCCCAGCGTGTTTTAGCTGAAGCGAGCCCGGCATCATCATTGGACTTCCCCTCAGCGGTTTGCCAAAACAGGAGTCCGGCTGGCAAGGACACCGTGGCAGCCACACCGACCACCCCAGTCATAAAGCGGCGACGGTAATTGTCAATATCACTCATTGGGTCACTCCTGCTAAATCCTTGGCACTAAGCCCGGAATTCAGGTTTTGCGGATGTTCATGATAAGCCAGGTAATGCACCATTGTGGCATGCGGATCCTTACCTGTCGCACCCACCATGGATGTGGTGGCGTGAAATGGCGATGGGGTCGCGGACGGTTTGCTCGAATGACACTCGAAACAGGTAATCTTCACTGCGGCATAGGCATGGCAACTCTGGCAAAAATCACCCGGCCCAACCACGCTATTATCTTTTGGATTAGCATGGCAATTAACGCAGTTGATAATGCTGTATTTATCAGCCAGCTGATTATCACCTTTGTGTACGGCGGTGATGCGGTGATGCATCAATAGCTTCATATGATTTTTGCGCATGAATTCGGTATTTTCCACGCACTTACCTCCTTTTATCGCCGTCACATTGGGCTGAGGCACGTCAGACGTGTTTTGAGTATTCTCTGCCGCGTGACCCATCGACATCGCACACATCAAAATCAGAGTGCCCCATGCCGCCGGTTTTAACCATTCCGTGAGCAATTTCTTCATGGTGTATTCTCTACTCACCCATGCCCATCTGGATGTAACCCGTCGGGCACACATCCGCACAAATATGACAACCGATGCATTTGCTGTAATCGGTGTCCACGTAGCGCCCTATAGTCGCCTTGTCACGTTTTACTTTGAATACAGCAGCTTGTGGGCAATATACTACACAATTGTCACATTCAAAACACAAACCGCAACTCATGCAACGTTTGGCTTCCGCCACCACTTTTGCCTCTGTGAGTTTCATCAGGCGTTCTTCAAAATTACCCAGCGCCTCCTCCGAGTTAAGCGTAATCGTTTCACGCTTATTCCGGTTCTCATAGGTAAATTGCCCAAGGAAAAGCTGCTTGGATGAAATCACATATTTGGCAGAACGATCCTCATAGTTGTGCACCGCAAAAGCGCTGGTGTCCGAACCAAGCACCTGTTGATGGTTATATTCTTCAACTTTAAGCCCTTTTTCTGTCAACTTGCGCAGCATATCGAAACGATGCGCATCGACTTTGGGCCGTTTTTCCAATTCATCCTGACCATTCAAATACGCATCAATACCATCTGCGGCAATAGAGGCGTGTCCGATAGCCGTGGTTAGCAAATGCGGTTTAATCACATCACCACCGACAAAAATATGTTTTTTGCCAGGAAAACGATAATTTGCATCCGGTTTAATCAGGCCCCGGTTATTGTTAAACTCTTCCAAACCAGTGAAATCCACCATCTGACCGATGGCCGATACAATCAAATCAGCAGGAATATCCCGTTCAGTGCCCGCCTTAATATGAGTTTCACCTTTTATTGTTTCAAACTCAGCCACACGCAATGCGATAGCACGCCCTTCTGCATTCAACAACACGGCTATTGGTGTTACGCTGGGAACAATCTCAATGCCTTCCGCATGAGCCTGCTCAACTTCGTGTTTATTGGCATGCATTTTCTCAATGCTGGTACGGGTCACCAGAACGACTTCTGCGCCTTCCCGTGCAGAAGCTTCGGCCACATCGTGTGCCACTTTACCGACAATGACATGCTCAGGACGATCTGCCTCATGAGGATGAGAAATTTGTCCCAAACGGCGCGCCACAGTTGCCACGTCGATCGATGTATCGCCACCACCAATCACCACCACACGTTTCCCTACGTGTTTTAAACGGCCCTCATTGAAGGCGCGTAAAAAAGCCATTGCCGTCACGCAATTGGGTGCTTCCGAACCGGGTACGGGCAAGGCACGACCACTTTGGGCGCCCATGGACATAAAGATGGCGTCAAATTCCTTTTCCAGCTCAGCCATGGTGACATCTTTACCCACATGCGTATTCATACGGGTTTTCACACCCAAATCAATAATTCGCTTAATTTCACCATCCAGCACATCACGTGGCGTACGGAAGCTCGGTATACCATAACGCATCATTCCGCCAAGGTGCTCATGCTCGTCGAAAATAGTCACAGAGTGCCCCTTCAGTGTCAGCTGATAAGCACAAGCCAAACCCGCAGGGCCACCGCCCAGCACCGCAATCGTCTTGCCAGTAGGCTTCGCCTTGTTCACGTAAGCGATATTGTTATTGAGTGCCCAGTCGCCCAGAAAATGTTCAACTGAGTTAATGCCCACAAAATCTTCAACTTCATTACGGTTACATCCCGACTCACACGGTGCAGGGCAAACACGTCCCATGACCGAAGGAAAAGGATTGGCTTCCGCAATACGACGAAATGCATATTCTTGCCATGGCACACCAGCAGGTGGCTTTTCCACACCCCGTACAATATTTAAATAACCGCGTATGTCCTCACCAGCCGGGCAACTGGCCTGACAGGGTGGGGAAGACAGTACATATTCCGGACACTTGTGAGTATGGTCGGCATCAAAAATTTTATCTTGCCACTTGCGCCAGACTTTATCATCCGCTTTATAACGGGTGAAAGTTAGTAACTGCTTGGTTTCATCGGATGTTGTTGACATTGCTGGTCTCCTGATATTAAGGGCTCGTTAATGAATATCCTGTATTGATACTGGTGGGGTCGCTTTGGGGTGCAGCCAGGACGCAAGACGTGCGGTTGTGTAATTCTCAACAAGCAACTCACGACGCCGGGATACGCCCATCCCGAATACACGACAACATAAGTTCAAGTTATTCATTAACGAGCCCTAAGTTCCATAAATTTTTACTTATTCGGATCCAAACGAATGGCCGAACTTACCAATTGATGAACACCACCTACCATACTCATCTCAAATTCATAATATGGCAGGACTTTAGTAAATTGCGCTTTACAGATCGCACAAATGGTAGCCATGAAATTAACCTGATGCGCGTCCACAACACTTTTCAGTGCATTCATTCGCGGCATTGCGCCTTTGACTCGCAGTTCCATCAAATCATCGGTTAACAAGCCACCGCCGCCACCGCAACAGAATGTGCCTTCAAATACGGTTTCGGGTGCCATATCATAAAAATGATTGGCCACAGACTTAATGATTTCACGTGGAAGAATAAACTGTCCGCCGGGAATTCCGCCCATATTTGACCCACGCGCCACGTTACACGAATCATGAAAAGTAATAATTCGGTGGTCATTGGCTTCCTTGTCCATTTTGATCGCTCCCTGTTGCAGCAGATCATAGGTAACTTCACAGATGTGAGCAGGTTGCGGGTATCTTGGATCAAGTTGTTTCTGCAACATCTTTGCAAACGGGTCATCTGCACCGGCGCCCACGCCAATCAGGGTATTCCAGAAGCTGTAAGCCACCCGCCATGCATGTCCGCACTCACCCACCACAATGCGTTTCACGCCCAATTCAAGTGCCGCCTGACGAATACGCAAGGCCACTTTGTGCATCTGCTCATAATTGCCGATAAACATGCCGAAGTTACCTGCTTCGGATGACATTGAGGACAATGTCCAGCTAATGCCTGCGGCATGAAATACTTTCGCATAGCCGATTAAACTTTCGACATGCGGTTCCGAAAAGAAGTCAGCTGATGGCGTGATCAGCAAGACTTCCGCACCCTTGATGTCAATGGGTAACTTCACCGCAAAACCGGTATCGGCTTCAATGTCTTCTTCGAGCCCTTCTAAAGTGTCCGTTAAAGCGGGGCCTGGCAGTCCCAGGTTATTACCGATTCGGTGTACCTTGCCCAAAATTTCGTTCGTGTATTTCTGACCCATGCCTACACTGTCCAAAATCTCTCGCCCAGCCATGGTAACTTCAGCCGTATCGATACCATAAGGACAATACACTGAACAGCGCCGACACTCTGAACACTGATAATAGTAGCTGTACCAGTCATCCAGCACCTCACGGGTTAAATCTCTGGCGCCCACCAATTTCGGAAAATATTTTCCGGCAAATGTAAAATAGCGACGATAAACTTGGCGCATCAAATCCTGACGAGCTACCGGCATATTTTTGGGATCACGGGTACCCAAATAATAATGGCACTTGTCGGTACAGGCACCGCAATGTACACAGGCATCCATAAAAACGCGCAAGCCCCGATATTTACCGAGTAACTCACCCATTTTTTCGATTGCCTTATCATGCCAATCTTCGACCAGTTCACCAGGAAAACCCAAATCTTCCTGAATCTTCTCATTCGCCAAGAAAGACTTAATATTGGCGGATGCACCCTTCTGCAATAATGGGATAACGGTATAACCCTTTAGCTCAGGCACTTCAAATTTAGATGCAGCCAACGTAGTATCCTTTTTTCTTATTGATCAAAATGGACAGCCCAATCGGCCACATGGCGCACTTCTCTGGAATCATCAACCTGATTCCGTGTCGGGCTAAAGAAAACACCCGGTGCATGAAGAAGCTTGCTAATCGGAAAGACAATCATGAGTAATGCAACCAGCGACAAATGCACCAACAAAATTGGCTCTGGCGGCAGCTCTTGCCAATGAAACATCATCAGCCCGAGCATAAACATCTTGACGTCAATAATGTCCACGTGTGAAACAAAGCTCATCGCCACGCCAGACAATCCGATACCGAGCAACAGCGCCAGCATCAGGTGATCGGATGGCGTAGAGATATAACGAACCCTGTCCACCAGAAAACGACGCGCCCATAAACCCAATAAACCTGCGACCATCGCAAAAGCCGCATAACGACCGAAGGGTTGAATCAGGACCACCCAACTCCAGACCGGTTGTGTAAAGTAGCGCAAGTGGCGCAACAACACCAACAGCAAACTGAAGTGGAACATCCAGCCGAAAATCCAAATCCACTTATTGGATTTAAACAAACTTTCGAACAAGACAACTTCACGCCCCATCCTCATGACAACACCTGTCGTGGTTAGAGGTGCCGGCATCGTTGGAATTTTCAACGGCACGGGTGTGCTGCTATAAATGTAAATTTTATAGGCGACGCCACCAATCAAGATAGCTGTGGCCAAATAAAACAAGAGTGCAAAGGTAATAGTAAGTAGTGACATACCGACTTTGGTTTTGCTTTCAAATAGACTGCGAAAGAGTGGCTCCTGCGGAACCGCCTTATTTAACCCGGATTTGCGTTGAATGCACGCTTACCTTTACAAGAATTCTGTGCTGTATGAAATGGCGCAATGAAAGTATTTATACTGCACCGCATCTTTATCACAGCATCAGAAGAGAAGGTAAGTCGCACCATCTCTTCAGACCCGGGTTTTAAATCAGATACAGCCTGTTGGCTTGGGTAAGCCACCAATTTTGCACGCTTGTTTGGCTGGGCCGTAAGGGAACAATTCGTACAAATACTTGTTGTTGCCTTTATCGGGTCCCAATTTCTTGCCAATGGCTTTGGTTAACACACGCACAGCAGGCGCAATCTGAAATTCGTTATAATACTCACGCAGGAAATTAATCACTTCCCAATGATTATCCGTCATCTCCACCTTTTCCTCTGCGGCGAGAACCTTGGCGACATCTTCATCCCATTGGCTCAAATCAGTCAAATAACCTTCTTCATCTGTATCATACGTCTTGCCGTTAATTTCTATTGCCATGATATAAGCCCTCTATTTAAAAATATCTTTATAACCAAGATTGCACGTTATTGTGCTCAATCACCAAATCAACGAAACCCGCATAATCGACCATTGAGATACCTTCCAGCACCCGGTCTTGCATTCCGCGCGCTTCAACGTCGGGCATCAACGCATAAACTTTGATACCACCCATCACCGCCTGCACCGCTTTCCCTGCATCGCTGTTCTTTGTTATCGCATAAACACCATCTTCAATTAACAAGAGTGCATTGTCTCCACCCTTACTCGCAACGCGCAAACAACTGGCAAGCGCTGTATTTTCAAATGGGGATTTATTTACAATATGTAGCATACATTTTCCCCTTAAAAAGCAATGACCACGTCCTGATCACTCATCAGAACTTGCATTTCGGCTGACGACAATACTTCCACCGGAACCAACAGGTCATCCTCACTTAATCCACGCATCTCCAAAGAATCGCGTTCAACATACAGCTTCTCAATATCATAGCCATCCAAAGCCCGATAAGTGGGTGAGAAATTTTTCATGGCAATGGCCTTGGTGTTTTGTCCCTTCACCAACTGATACACGCCATCATCCATAAACACCATACTCACGTCCTGATCAAAAGCGGCGGTAATCAGCACCACTTCCAAACCTTCCAGCGCATAGACCGTTCCATAAGGTGCCTTGCGGTTAAGGAACATGAATTTTTTGATGGTACCGGAACCATCCTCGTCATCAAAATCGCCTGCTGCTTCACTCATCACATCTTCCTTTTGTTCAATCGCCAAACACCATCAGTCGATCGGCCTGAATGCCAGATTCAACCAATTGACCTAACCCGGATATGCGGAAGCCAGGCGCCAGATTTTCATCATTAATACCCCGACGCATCGCAGCCGCTACACAAACCACCAAGTCGATTGAATGCTCTTCCGCCAGCTTTGACCAGCGTGTCACAACGTTACGATCATCCTGTGGCGGCTCTGTCATTCGAGTCGAATTGTTCACACCATCGTGATAAAAAAACACGCGTTGAATTTCATGTCCCTTTCCCAAGGCCGCTTGGGCAAACAGGTACGCGCTGTCCGATGCCTGGTGCGTATAAGGCCCTTCACTCACCATAATTCCGAATTTCATACCTTAAATCCCTTTTCATGAAGCTATTGAAACGCTACCTTTGCTACTATGGGCAAAGGCAGTGCCTACAAAATTAAAAACGAATGTGTGTGGATGCGTTCAATGTCGACCGGGAACCACGCCAATCATCAATGTGAAACTTGGTAAATGGCAAATCGGTTTTTTCAAAAAATCTTGGCCAACCAATCCGGTCAATCCAATCGGCTAAACGCTCCCAAGGTTGGGCATCTGCCTTATACACGGCCAGAATATTTTTCACGACAGCAGCAACTTCAGGCCAACGCGGTCCGTTGTTAGGCAAACCAGAAGCCACTAATTTGTGGAAAGTTGGACGCGAACGGGCATTGGAGTTTTTACCACCCACCCAGATCGCAATCTTGGAATGCTCAGAATCATTGATTTGCATCGGTGGGCATGGAGGATAACAGGCACCACAACAAACGCATTTTTTCTCATCAACTTCCAGGCTAGGCTTACCATTCACCAAGGCTGGACGAATAGCTGCCACTGGACACCGCGCCACAACCGATGGCCGTTCGCACACGTTAGCCACCAAATCATGATTTATTTTTGGCGGTTTGGTGTGTTGCATAATGATGGCAATGTCTGCTTGCCCACCGCAGTTAATTTCACAGCACGATGTCGACAACTTAACCCGGTTAGGCATTTCGCAGCTAATGAACTCTTCATAGAGTTCGTCCATCAATGCTTTCACCACCCCTGATGCATCGGTACCTGGAATATCACAATGCAAGTAACCTTGTGTATGTGAAATCATGGATACTGAGTTGGCCGTACCACCAACAGGGAACCCGTTGTCTGTCAGCGCTTTGATAAGCGGTTCCACTTTTGCTTCATCGGAAACCATATACTCAATATTGCTGCGCGTTGTAAAACGCACATGTCCGTCCGCAAAATGATCGGCAATATCACACAATTTTCTGATGGTATAAACGTCCATTTGACGCTGTGTACCCGCTTTTACCGTCCAGATCACATCGCCATTTTCAGCATGGTGCCGTAAAACCCCCGGCTTGGGGTGATCGTGTGAAGCCCACTTACCATAATTTTTCACCATCACCGGATGCATGTAGGGCATTGCATCGGGTACCCCACTCTCGATAGGTGCACGCATTGTAGCCATAATATTCTTTTCTCCAGATAGAAATCTTGTTCAGTAAACAGCCCTGAAAAATTGCAAAAATTATCCCACCGCTTTTTTCTTGAGGCTCCTGACCCGCTCAACCTCTTCGTCCCAACCGTCGGTACGAACATAAGGATTGCTACGTGGTTCAAGAATCATATTGCTATCAACCTCTCTGCCAATCCCTTCCAGGAAGTTGACAATACCAATCCGGTCAATCATCTCGCCCGTACGTTCATGTTCCAATGCATTGTCAGCAAAGAAATCCATAATTTCGCGAGCCAGATTACCTAATTCTTCAAAATCTTCATCGGTGTCCAGTTTCATAAAGGGCACCACAACTGTTCCCATGGTGGCACCAATCTTCAGCACACTTTTACCGCCCACCAGAACAGTCGCGCCTTTATCTACACCTGGCAGCAACGCGCCCTGCATAACATTCAGACAATGCATGCAACGCACGCAGTTGTGATTTTCAATTTGCAAGGATTGGGTGTCCGTCACGGCGACACTGGATATTCCCTCTGCCTTCGAAACATTGGCTGTGTTTTTTAACGACAGCGCTTTACTGGGGCAACGACTGATCACATCATTGACCAGCTTTTCCATACCATGCTGAGCCATATATTCTTTTGCCCGCACTTCGTTAACGCGAATACTGTCGCGCCATGTACCAATCACGGCCATATCAGATCGCTGAATTGAATTCACGCAATCATTTCCGCACCCTGAAAATTTGAATTTGAATTTATACGGCAATGCGGGGCGGTGCATGTCATCAAGGTTGGCATTGATGATGGTACGTAACGCTCTCGCTTCATCGTAATTCGACATTTCGCAACGCGCAGCACCCACACATGACATGGAAGTTCTTAGCGCAGGACCAGCCCCACCCATATCGAAGCCCATCTCGTTAAACTCATCAAAAGCAGGCTGAACATTTGCGGTCGAAATACCCTGAAACATAATATCGCCGCTTTGCCCATGAAGTGCGATCAGTCCAGAACCATGCCTTTCCCACACATCACACAATTTGCGTAACAGGTCGGAGGTATAATGCATTCCTGCCGGAGGCTGAATACGCAAAGTATGGAACTCAGCTGCATCGGGATACAGGTGATTCCCTTCTGCGTCTTTTAACTCACTGAAACGGGGGATCACGCCACCACCGTAACCAAACACCCCTACAGTGCCTCCCTTCCAGTAACCTTTACGGTTCTGGTAGGAAGTTTCCAGCTGGCCCATCAGGTCAACCATCATGTCATTATCTTTAGCCAACCGCTTCAATCCGGTAACAAAACTCGGCCACGGACCGCTCTCGAGCTCATCTAGCAGCGGCGTTTTGTGCATTTTTTTAGTCGTCATAGTCAATTCTCCAATTCCAGCGGCCATAGCCGGATTATTCAAGGCCAGATTTCAATGAGCTGAATCACTGTTTCTTTAGCGTCAGCGCCTAAAGTGGTTTAATAGCTGTATTTTGTGAACTCATCAAACATTTACCTGAATTCGAACTCACAAAAAGTTTATGAAGTTTAACTGTTATCGCCATCAATTCCATAGACACGATGGGTGATGCTTACCTACCCATACGGGTAGTATCAAGCCACTCTTACAGGTTAGTTTCTTGTTTGGGCGACAATGAGAAACTAACTTCAATAGAGTGATCAGATTGCCCAAACACAGGGATTGAAGGCATTCTCTTCGACAGTATTGCAACAACATTTTTCAGGAACTGCCCTTTGGATGAGACGAAAATCATTTCGCTGCACAAAATTTTAGCCTCGCCTTATCGACAGGAAATTGAGCTTCAACACGTAGAGCATCTTGCTGATTATGTGACTTTGCGTATAAGAATTAGGGAAATTAAACGCTTTACTATTTTTGACATCGACAAAACGACGGCGAAAGCCTGGGGACAAATGATGCTGGATTGGGCAAACACCCAGGAGTAATCATTGTTCATGGTTCATGCGGATTTCAGCCCGCGTTTTAAAGACCAGCGGACTATATATAATATATATTTAAATCAATTTAAACTGGAGAATGAAATAGGCTGGCTTTACGAAGACAACACAGAAACATCGGATATTGGCCTCACGGCCATGTCCGATGTTCATCTGTCTCTGTGCGGTTCCATTATCCCTGTCGATCACGGGTATTTGGTGTATCGCGAATTGTCACGCCTGTTACCCTGGATCGATGAGGAAGCGTTGCTGGGCATCCGCTCCATACAAGGCTCAAACAACGGGAATGAAGAACTGGTGCTCAACCACCGGGCCAAGGTAGTGATCCGTTGCGGAACGAATCGTTTGGATGACTTAAAATCACTTCAGGGACAAACGATAAAATTGAACCAATATTCATTAACGATTGGTTCCTGCACAGCAAAACCTTTGAGCCAATACTCGCCTTTATATGCCCATTGCGTCGTCACAAACAGCGAAGATGAAATTGAGTTCACTCGCGATATCATGGAAAGCCTGAGCAAAATGGAAATTCAAAGCCGTTTCATCTGTGGCAAACGCCAGGAGGTATTTGATGGGCAGCAGCCCCGCTCCGGCTACAGCCTGCTTTTGCATGACCTTCCTTTAAAGCATTCCATTCACATTCAGCAACAAGGGATGGGCTTACTCCGAAAATTGGGATGCGGTATCTTTATCCCGCACAAATCCATTATTGCAGTGGGTACGGTAGCATCAAATTAATTTTATTTATCTATTTAATCATATAGGAGGAAATAATGAGCATTCATTACAACGGACAAGATTTAGACGTCGATGATGAAAAATTTTTACTTGAGGCAGTTTTTGATGACGAAATCGTCCCAATTATGGCCGCTGCAGATAACATTGCGCTGACTGATGATCATTGGTTAGTCATTCGTTTCCTGCGCGATCAATATCGTGACAAGGGACATACCCCTAACTTCCGTAATTTGGTAAAAGAATTAGAGGATGAGCAGTCAGGCACTGACTGGAAAAAAACCCTCTACACCTTGTTCCCCAACCAGCCAGCCCGTCAAGCAGTTCGGGTTGCCGGATTGCCCAAGCCATTTGGAAAAGGTGGTTATTAACCCAAATTTCAGACACCTGACGCATGATTTTGTCAGCACCCGCGCAGGTTAAATATCACCTGTTGCCATGTCGAACAACCCGATTCAAAACATGGCAGTTTAGTGACAAAAATTGACCATACCTATTGGTCATTCCTCTGTCCGGTCAAAAGCCGGGTAGCAGGCCAGCGCCACCGCGCACACAAGTGGTGGCTGCTCGCTTGCACTTAAACCTTGTAATGGCTCACAAACCGGCAAATCTGTGTTCTATTTCTCTTGTCTTCATTTACCATGGTTTTTAAATTTATCGCCACGATAAATTCATCAATCTAAAACCAGCTGCCTCGAAATGATGATAAATTGATGTCAGGCTAAGACAATAGGACGAGTACCCTTATCACGGAGCACATAAACATGGCGATTCGCATTAAAACCACTTGGTTCAAACAAGAAAACGAACCTAAAGGTCCGGAGAAACAGGCCACGGTTCTGGCAACCACCATCTGGAAGTTGGCAGACAGAGCGGTCACTGATCTTTCCAAAGCCGATTATGACATCATCACGCCTCAACGTGGCTTTGGTTTGTTGGCTGAACTGTCCGCTTTCATGATCCATATGTGTGACCGCATGGTGTACCGCCGCATCACGGACACTGATCGTCAAACACTGATACAGGTCACCGCAGTCCGTTTAGCAGAAATACTGGAAGACAACATTCATGACATCGTACATGATTACGAGCATCCCTACCAGGCTGCTTTCATCGATTTGGTCAACCGGCGCGGCAATGATTACGCCGAATTCGAATTTCCACCCGAACAACCCAGTTTTCTGGTTCTGCGCTACCTGGGCAATTGCGTTCGCGACATCATGCAAAGCAATGACCAGTCCTGGGTCATCGACCAAATTATGGAGGTGCAGGCCCCAGATATGGTGATCGATCTGATCAAAACAGTGGATGGACTCTTCCCTCATTCGCCCAACATGGTGTTGCTAACAACATGAACACGCCATTTGACCCTTTTAATCTGGATGACGATGCGCCTTATCAGGCTTGGCGTGAGGCCAAACTCAGTCATTACCCCACACGCATTGCAGATGTGGTGGTAGAAATCGACGATCCCTATGCACTTACTGCTGCCGAACACCATGAGATTTTACAGCGTTGCAGCAAAACCAACTTTGTCATCTACGCCAGCCACAACACCCTGCCAGACAAAGAAATTCCTCGCAAATTAGGGTTGCAGTTTGGCCTTAAACGGCTGGATGACAACCTGCTGGCGGACGAGGATGCCATCACTTCCCTCTGCGTCGCCACAGATGAAAATCAGCGCAGCGATTTTATTCCCTATACAGACCGGGCAATCGGCTGGCACACCGACGGTTATTACAATCCTGTTGAGCGCCGTGTCCTGGGGATGGTGTTGCATTGCGTGATGCCGGCGGCCAGCGGGGGAAATAGCGCTCTGCTCGACCACGATATTGCTTATCTGCTGATGCGCGACGCAAACCCTGAGTTTATCCGTGCATTTATGGCACCTGATGCCATGACCATTCCCGCCCGCAGGGATGAAAACGGTATCGCGCGCGCCGCTGAAACCGGGCCTGTGTTTTCAGTTCTGAATAACAACCGGCTCCATATGCGTTACACGGCGCGTACCCGCAGCATCGAATGGCATCCTGATCCGGTCACCCTGGCCGCTGCAGCTTTTCTGGAACAGCTACTCAACAGCGACTTGCCTTACCTCTTTCACGCAAGACTGGAAGCTGGCATGGGTTTACTCTGTAACAATGTGCTGCATAATCGCAGTGCCTTTAGTAATGATGAAACGCATCAGCGACTGCTCTACCGAGCCCGGTATTATGACCGTATCGACAATACGTAACCCGGATATTGCAGCAATAAGGCCACCGGCCTTCAGGGCGGGGTTCGGCGCTCCTGCCGGCCTGAAGGCCGGGGTTTTAAACCAGCAAGAAAAAAGGATAAATTCGTTCGACAGGCAATAGCACAATCAATTTTTACAGGTCGAATTCATCATTCGGGCTGTTGCGAATCGCGCTCAAATTTTTCATGGGGCCTAGTAATGAAGGTGTAAAATTTCGGCTTGGACCGTCACAGGAACCTCATTACAGACATGAACTATTTCTCGTTGTCCGCTGCCCAACAAATTATCCTGCAATCTACGGCTCGTTTAGGTATGGAAACCATTCCATTAGCGCGTTCTTTAAACCGCGTTTTGGCGAAAGACATACTGTCCAATCGCGATCACCCCCCTTACGCCGTGTCAGCAATGGACGGTTACGCAGTGCGCGTAAACAACCTGTCGACACTTCCAGCCATTTTAACCGTCATTGAAGACATCAAAGCCGGCACACTGCCCATCAAGGCCGTATTAGACGGGCAATGCGCGCGCATCATGACCGGTGCGGCAATACCGCAAGGGGCTGACACAGTGATTCGTGTCGAAGACACCGAAACCATATTATCCGATGCGGTCCAAATCAATACTGGCGCGGCACTCGGCACAAACATTCGCCGACAGGGTGAAAACCTGCGTACAGGCGCAACGGTTCTAAAAGCTGGCACCATGATTACCCCCGGCGTCCTGGGAATTCTGGCGATGGTCAAATGCGCACAAGTACCTGTTTACCAACAACCCCGCGTAGCGATTCTGTCCACTGGCGACGAACTGGAGGGACTGGATGACCCATTCGATTCAAACAAGATTCCTGACGCCAACAGCCATACCTTATTTGCACAAGTATTGGCCTTGGGTATCACACCCACTTTACTGGGTATCACGCAGGATGACCCGCTGGAACTGGCCCAGGCAATCCGGCGCGGATTAGATTATGATGTCTTGCTCATTTCTGGCGGCACTTCCGTCGGGGTGCATGATTATGTGCGGCCCACGCTGGCCGAATTGAATGTCCACATGCACTTCTGGCGCGTGGCCATACGCCCTGGTCACCCCTTTGCTTTTGGCACCACCGCCAAAAATCAAGTGTTCTGTCTACCGGGCAACCCAGTGTCCAGCATGGTATGCTTTGAACAATTTGTCGCCCCAGCGCTGCGCCAGGCCACGGGGCACCATCGATTGTATCGCCGCACCTTGACTGCCCGTCTGTCCCATACCCTTGCGCATCGACATCAAAATATGGAATTTGTACGTGTGCGGTTGGCTCAGGATCAACAGGGTTATGTGGCCACAGCCACCGATTCGCAAAGTAGTGGCGTATTATTGTCCATGGCACACGCCGATGGTTTATTGATTGTGCCGGCAGACAGCAACGGTCTGGTTGCAGGCGAAGCTGTTACAGTACAATGTCTGGATGGCATGTGCTATCAAAACACACCATTTGGAGCACCAGTTTAAGCATGAGTATCCCTCGAATAGGCATTGTCACCATCTCCGACCGCGCCAGCCGTGGCGAATATCAAGATCTTGGTGGTCCAGCCATCATCGAATGGCTGGAAAAGACACTGGTATCCCCCTGGCAAGCCGAATCTCGCATCGTGCCCGATGAACAACATCAAATCGAACGGACATTACAGGAGTTGGCCGATCAAGCACGGTGTTCCCTCATCGTCACTACCGGAGGAACAGGACCTGCTTTGCGTGATGTGACCCCGGAGGCCACCGAAGCCGTCTGCAACAAAATGTTGCCCGGTTTTGGCGAGTTAATGCGAATGGCATCATTAAAATTCGTTCCCACCGCGATATTGTCGCGTCAAACCGCTGGCATACGGGGGCACACTTTAATTGTTAACCTGCCCGGAAAACCCTCTGCGATTGCGGATTGCCTGAATGCAGTATTTCCAGCCATTCCCTACTGCATTGACCTCATCGAAGGCGGGCATCTCGATACCGATCCGCAACACTGCGTAGCGTTTCGGCCTGCCCATGCCAAAAAACCCTCAATTTAACCTGGAAAGCTCATTCAAGCATGCGTTACCTTCCCCTGTTTCACGATGTCCGCAACCGCTGCTGTGTGCTCATTGGCGGCGGAGAGGTGGCTGTTCGAAAATTTACGCTTCTGCGTTCCGCTGGCGCTCTGGTGCGCGTCGTCTCCCCGGAAATCCACACTGAAATTCGCGCTGCGGTAGACGGTCAAAACGTCATTCACCTGGCAGAAAAATTTCGCCCAGAACATTTGGATGACTGTGTATTGGTCATTTGCGCCACAGATGATGAAGAAGTTAACCGTCTGGCAGCGCAGGCCGCACGAACTCGCCACATTCCCGTCAATGTCGTAGACCAGCTCGAATTATGCAGCGTGATTGTTCCGGCCATCATTGACCGTGACCCCATCACCATTGCAGTGTCGTCGAGCGGCAGCAGCCCCGTATTGGCGCGCTGGTTACGCACCAAAATTGAAGCGCTGGTACCTGCCTATATTGGAAAACTGGCCACATTTATGGCTGAGCGACGTATTGCCATTCAGGATCAATTCGCCACCATGCAGCAGCGAAGGCGTTTTTGGGAAACCCTGCTGGAAAGCAACATCCCTTTTGCCCTGAGTCAGGGGCGAGAAAGCGATGCGGCCACACAATTTGAAGGCATGTTGAATCAAACCGTTGCCACGCCGGAAGCAGGCCGGGTGTTCCTGATTGGCGCCGGGCCTGGCGACCCGGATTTAATGACGGTGCGTGCGGTGCAACGTTTGCAACAAGCCGATGTGGTGGTGTACGACCGGCTGGTGGCACCGGCCATCATTGATCTGTCCCGGCGCGACGCGGACCGAATGTATGTCGGTAAAGACCACAGCGCTCACAGCGTGCCACAGGAAGAAATCAGCCAGCGCTTGGTTGATCTGGCGCGCTCGGGCAAAATTGTTGCCCGGCTGAAAGGTGGCGATCCGTTTATATTTGGCCGGGGCGGTGAAGAAATCCAGGCTCTGGCGGCGGCGGGCGTGCCTTTTGAAGTCGTACCCGGCATCACGGCTGCACTGGGATGTTCCGCCTACGCAGGCATACCGCTCACCCACCGCGATTACAGCCAATCCGTGCGTTTCATTACCGGACACACTAAAGACGGCAAGGCAAAATTAGACTGGGCGAATCTGGCCGCAAGTCAAGACACGCTGGTGTTCTATATGGGTCTGGATAATTTGGCTGAAATCTGCACGCAACTGGTCGTGCATGGCTTACCCACAACACATGGCGCAGCGCTGATCGAGCAAGGCACCACCGAACACCAAAAAGTCATTGTGGGCACAGTAACGACTTTGCCGGATAAAATCAGCACCGCACGATCTCCCTCATTGCTTATCGTGGGAAATGTAGTGCATTTGCACAACAGCCTGGCATGGTTCAAAAAACCCGGCACTGCCTATTAAATTGATCGAAATAATGGGTATTGGCTTTTTACACAACACGATTTATAGTGCAGGTTGATTTGAACTGCATGATAGCAAAGTCACCGGACTGAAAACCAGTGAGTGGGGATACAATCGTCATCCTTTTAAGGAAAGGTAACACCGTGCGTCAATTGATGAATCTGGTGACAGGAATATTCATTGCGGCAGGCGCAATGGCAAGCATTTCGGTGTGGGCGGCGCTCCCCATGAAACCCGGGCTTTGGGAAATACAGCCCAAGATACAGTTGCGGTCAGAAAATGGGACAATGCCCGTTCCTGACATCAGCCAACTCATGCAAAATATGTCTCCTCAAATGCGCAATCAAATGGAAGCCATCATGCAAAAGCAGGGGGTGTCTATGGGTGATGACGGCAACCTGCAAGTCTGCACAACCCAGGACATGATCGCGCGCAACCGACTGCCCCAGAACAAGGGTTGCGAAAGCCTTGTTACCAAAACATCTGGCAACAAATACAGCTTTCATTTCAGTTGTGGCACTCCCCCGACCACAGGCGAGGGGGACGTTGTGTTTCAGAATAGCGAGGCGTATACCTCCAGGGTGAAAATCACCCGCCAGGACCAGGGCGAGGGGCGTAGCGTGACCATGGAATCCAGTGCCAAATGGATAGGCGCTGATTGCGGCAACCTGAAACCGCCAGGAAATTAAATATTGGCAACGGAGGGAATCTCATGAAAACCGGCTTGATATTCATTGTCGTCTCTCTGGTATTCACGCTTATACTGCCGGTCGCTGCATGGGCGGACTCAGACGCTGGAGCCACATCCCCCAAAAGCTGTGAACCAAGTAACGTCACAGCGCTGTTACAGGATACCCCTGTCCACTACAGCTGTTTTGGTGGGTCAGGTGCCACCCGCCTTGTCAATCTGATGTTTGGCGATCAAATCTATATTACTGCGCACGGACGCGGCTCACGTGACTCGGACGACTCAGAGATGACCCTCTTTTTTTCGTCAGATCGAAGCTGCCGGTTTGCAACAGGCACAACGATGGCGCTCAGCAATCCTTGCTTACTGATCAGCAGCACACTGCTCAATGGCAAAGTGGCAGGCTACACGAACACCTGTTCGTGGCTAGGCAGCCCCTATGCCCTGGCGCCAGCATCGAAGTGTCTGGCGGGGGGCAAGGCTAACAAAACATCGGGATCGATCACTATTACCAACTGGCCATCGGCACCACCACTCCGGGGTTTCGGCGTGCTTACGTTTCGCTTCTCGCCGGATGCGAACATCACGGGGTTCATCAACGACGAAAAATCAGCCACCGGGTTCAGCATGATCGCAATCCCATTGGCCGGGTCGGCAACCATGAAAGTGAATTACTGGACTGCCGAATACAGTGCCACACCTCATCCGGATTAAGGTTAAAACACCAAAAATGAAAGCACGGCCACAACACCACCCAGCGCCATGCCAGCCAAAACATCAGTGAGATAATGCAGGCCCAGCACTAAACGGGAAGCGGCCACCAGCAAGGTGAAGGGGATCAGCAACCAGGCCAGCGTCGGGTAGTAGGCAATGGCCACAACGCTAAAAGTGACCGCATGTAAAGTGTGTCCGGATGGGAAGCTGAAACGGTCCAAAGGCACTGTCAAACAGTGGATGTTACAAAATTGATGGTGGGGTCGCGGTCGTACTGTTTTCTTTTTAAGCCATTTATACAACAGTGTCGCCGTCAAACCCGCCGCAATCATTTGCAAAATCACAGGTAAGGCCGTTTGCCCCGCCCACACATACATGACGATCATCAGGATGTACCAAAATATCCCATCGCCCAGACGGCTGATATAGCGAAAAGCCCGCAACAATTCAGGATATCTGCCAACCCGGTTGAAGCGCCGGGTGACGCCCGCCTCATGTTCACCAATCCACTGCCAGCTCAGTCTTTCCACTTCGTGCCTCCGTTTCAAGTATGGTTTGCAGGATGCATTCAAACCGCTCATGAACACCATCCCACGAGATAGACCCTGCCGTGTGTCGAGAGTTCATTCCCATTTTGCGGGCACGCATGGGGTCCTGCGCCAACGCCGTGGCTGCGGTCACAAAAGCCAGTTCATCATTGTATGCAGCCGTCATGCCATTTTCTCCATGACGGATGAGCACTTCAGCCGCAGCATAATGGTAGGCCACTACCGCCAAGCCGCTGGCCATGGCCTCGGCAGTCACGTTACCGTAAGTTTCTGTCATACTGGGAAACAGGAACACATCGCCCGAAGCATAATGTCGAGCCAGATCTTCATGAGTGTGCATTCCACAGAATAACACATCAGGGTGTTTGGTTTGCAGCATTTGGCGCGCTGGGCCATCCCCCACAATCACCAAACGGGAATTGGGGTTAATTGCATGCATCGCCGCATAGGCTTGAAACACCAGGGCCAGATTTTTTTCTGGTGCAACACGCCCCACGTACAATACTACCTGGGTATCTGTTTGCGCACCCCAACTGGCACGCAAAGCGGCATCACGCTTATCGGGATGAAATAATTCAACATCCACGCCGCGCGACACCACCTCCAGATTCCGATAACCATGCGCCTGCAGCGCGCGCCGCACGCCTTCGGTAGGCACCATCGTCACACCCGCTTTATTATGAAATTTCCGCAAGTAAGCCAAAATCGGCCTGCGTAACCAGCTGGCACCATAATGTTGGCTATAACTGTGGAAATTGGTATGAAAATCAGTGCTTACCGGTAAGCGCAGCGCCTGTGCTGCGGTCAAAGCAGACCAGCCCAATGGCCCTTCGGTCGCAATATGTACCACATCAGGTCGTTTGAGTTTCCACAAGCGCAACAAAGCCGCTTTGGCAGGCAGACCTATTTTTAAACCCGGGTAACGCGGAATCGGCACACCCATCTGGAGCACCTCTTCAAATTGCTCGTTGTGTATGGCGATATCCAGCGCACCCTGCCGCAGACGTATCAACTGAATCTGATGCCCCCGTTTTTGCAAATCGCTGACCTGACGCCCCAAAGTCATTGCTACCCCATTGATTTCCGGTGGATAAGTTTCTGTCACCAGGGCAATGCGCAAGGGTTGAGGGCGAGATGCAAAAATCTGCAATAAGAATTCTTCATTCATATGCGGCATTGTGCAAACGCCACGCGTCATTTTAATGAACGATACATGAAATTTTTATGACAGGACGCCTGACACAGCTTTAAACCAAAACGGAGGATACGTTCTCTATGTGGCGCGCAACAAGCGAGCATACATAGTCATTGTATAAAGTTCGCACAGGTCAAAACCTTGCAAAATTTCAGACTAAACCCGTCATGATTAGGCTAAACTTACCCCATGCCACCTATGATTGCTCTCATCGCACTGAACCTCCCCGTTGCCCAGCCTTTTGATTATTTAGCTGGCGATTTGTCTGCCGCCCACATTGGCTGCCGTGTGCGTGTGCCATTTGGCCAAAAGGAACGCATAGGCATTGTAGTGGGGATGCGTGAAGCCAGTGACAGGCCGTTAACCCAACTCAAAGCAGTGACTGCACTGCTCGATGAACAAACGCTCCTGCCGAACGACATGCTTGCCTTGTTGCGTTTCTGCAGTGATTACTACCATTATCCTTTGGGGCCTACGCTGTTTGCAGCCTTGCCCGGCCAGCTGCGAAAAGGGAAAGAAGCGGCAGTGCGCACCCACTTACAATTGAAATTAACGCCTTTAGGCGTGCAGCAAGGGGCGAAATTACCGATGCGCGCCAAGGCGCAGCGCGCATTGTATGCCCGTTTGTGCAAGGGCCCTTTGGCTGAGACTGCGCCTGAAGTAACGGCCCATGCTCGCAACCTGCTTAAAACATGGCTCATTGCAGCATGGATTGAAACAGCGCCATTAGACATCCTGGATGCCTTGCCAAAACTACCCTTATCCAGCGCACCGGTTCTTAATTTTGCCCAGCAACAAGCCGTGGAACAGGTCCAAACCGCTTTGGGCCGCTATGAAACATTCTTGCTGCATGGCGTGACGGGCAGCGGCAAAACCGAAGTCTATTTACATTTGGCGCAACAGGTGATTGCGCAAGGCGGGCAAGTCTTATTGCTGGTGCCGGAAATTCATCTCACCCCACAATTGACTGAGCAATTCAGTCAGCGTTTTGGCGCAGAACTGATTGCCACGCTTCACAGCGGACTGGGTGAAGCACAACGCTTGCGACATTGGCTGGCTGCGCAGAATGGCACGGCAAAAATCGTACTGGGAACCCGGCTGGCCCTGTTTACCCCCATGCCGGCACTCCAACTTATCGTGGTAGATGAAGAGCATGACAGTGGGTTTCATCAACAAGAAGGCCTTCGCTATGCTGCACGCGACATGGCAGTGGTACGTGCGCAACGTGCCCATATTCCCATTGTGCTGGGTTCGGCCACACCGTCTCTGGAAAGTTGGCACAATGCACTAACCGGCCGCTATCAACGCATCACGCTCACTCAACGCGCCACTTCAATCACGATGCCCACTGTTCGTCTGATAGACAGCCGTGCCAACAAACCAATTGAAGGTCTCACCACCACTTTAGATGCCGCCTTGCAACAGAATCTTGCGCGTGGTCAGCAAAGCCTCGTATTCGCGAATCGCCGGGGTTATGCCCCGTCGCTGTACTGTCGCGATTGCGGCTGGGCGGCGGGATGCCCGCGCTGCAGTGCGAAACTGGTGTTGCATTTGCGTGAAAAGTCCTTACGCTGCCATCATTGCGGCTACCAACAAGCCATGGTCTTAGCCTGCCCAAATTGCGAAGGAAAAGATTTGCACCCCGGTGGCGTGGCCACGCAACGACTGGAACAGCATTTATGTCACCGTTTTCCCACCGCACGGATTCTGCGGGTTGATCGGGACAGCACCCAGGGGGAAACCCGCTGGCTTACCATGCAGCAAGCCATACGCAATGGCGAAATTGATATCTTGATCGGCACCCAATTGCTCAGCAAGGGGCATGACTTCCCCGGTCTGAGTCTAGTGGGTATCATCGGTGCGGATGACGCCCTGTATAGCACCGACTTCCGTGCGACTGAACGCTTGTTTGCCCAGCTCATGCAAGTCGGGGGCCGCGCTGGACGGGCACAATGGCCGGGCGAAGTGTTGATTCAAACCCGCTTTCCCGATCACCCCCTGTACCAAGCCTTACAACAACACAATTATGCAGAATATGCAGAAATTTTATTGGACGAGCGCAACACAGCAAGGTTACCGCCCTATTTTCATCTGGCGGCCTTGCGTGCCGATGCGCCAGCACTGATCGACGCGCTGGTTTTTCTGCAAACAGCACAACAGCATGCCCCGCAACAGGAAGGGGTGACGCTGTTCGACCCCACGCCTGACGCCATGCCACGCAAAGCCAACCGCGACCGGGCTTTATTACTGGTACAATCTGCACACCGGGGATTGTTACAGCACTACCTGTCGCTCTGGATGCCTGCGTTATATGCCTTGCGCACAAAAAACATCCGCTGGCATCTGGATGTGGATCCACAACAAGTGTGAATTTGTCCGTGGTGGTTCTGGCCCGCTTTCGTTATAATCCAACCTCATCTCATTGGAATACCCCTATCTTGACACAGCACATTGATATTTCCACTCACCTGACGGTCCTGTTTACAGAGGCACTGCGCGCTGTCGCACCCGAAGCACACGACGAGCTTTTTACAATTGAACGCCCTCGTGACGCCGCACACGGGGATTTTGCCTGCAATGTGGCGCTCAAACTGGCAAAGCGACTACGCTGTCAACCTCGTACGTTAGCCACACAAATTCAAACAGCACTTCCTGTTTCTGACTGGATAATCAAAACTGAAATAGCTGGCGCAGGCTTCATCAACATTTTTCTGCACCCCTTCGCATACCAGCAAACGCTTACTCATATTCTGCAAGCCGCCGATCAGTATGGGCACAACAATTTGGGTGCGGGCCGATCAGTACAAGTCGAATTCGTCTCTGCCAACCCCACAGGGCCGTTGCATGTGGGTCATGGACGTGGTGCGGCATATGGCGCAAGTCTGGGCAATATTTTAGCGGCGTCCGGCTTTGCAGTTTCACGCGAATATTATGTCAATGATGCTGGCCGGCAAATGGATATTTTGGCTTTATCGACATGGTTGCGTTATCTGGAATTGTGTGGCGAAACACCTCTTTTTCCGAAAAATGCCTACCAGGGCGATTATGTGCGCGACATGGCCCGTGCTGTTTTGGCACAACACGGCACCCGTTATCAACACCCCACTGCTGCCGTGATGGCGCAAGTGCCCGATTTTGAAACCGCACCGGACGCTTATCTCGATCAGCTGATTGCCAATGCAAAACAATTACTGGCCGCAGATTACTCCACAATTCATCAATTTGCGCTCAACGAGCAACTAAATGATTGCCGGGAAGATTTAAACGAATTTGGTGTCAGATTCGACCAGTGGTTTTCTGAGCAATCGCTGTTTGATAGTGGCGTGGTGCAACGAACACTGGAAATGCTGGATAGAGGCGGACATCTTTATACCCGGAATGGTGCGCGCTGGTTCCGTTCCACTCAGTTTGGTGACGAAAAAGACCGTGTGGTGCAACGCGAAAATGGCCTGTACACTTATTTCGCATCGGACATTGCATACCATTTACATAAATTAGAACGTGGTTTTGACTGGCTCATTGATATTTGGGGTGCAGACCACCATGGCTATATTGCACGCGTAAAAGGTGCGCTGCAAGCCTTGGGGCAAAACCCTGACACACTCACTGTGGCTTTGGTTCAATTTGCCGTGCTGTATCGCAATGGTGAAAAAGCTGCCATGTCCACTCGCTCTGGCGATTTTGTCACCTTGCGCGAATTGCGCGCCGAAGTAGGTAATGATGCCGCACGTTTTTTCTATATTTTGCGAAAATCAGACCAGCATCTTGATTTTGATTTGGATTTAGCCAAATCACGCACCAACGATAACCCGGTTTATTATATACAATATGCCCATGCACGCATCTGTAGCGTATTAAATAAATGGGGTGGCGATGCACAGTCATTGACAGGGACTGACTGCAGTCCACTCACCAGCCTTTACGAAATTGACTTGCTGAAACACTTGTCCGATTACCCCCAAGTGATAGAATCTGCTTCACGGGAACTGTCGCCCCATCTGTTAGCTTATGCGCTGAAGGATATTGCCACCGCTTTGCATGCCTATTACAACGCTGAACAATTCTTGCTGGATGACCTGGCACTACAAAACGCACGATTGACTTTGATTACCGCGACGCGCACCGTCCTGTCCAATGGACTTAATTTATTGGGCATTTCTTGCCCAGACCACATGTAGGAGCTTCAAAACATGGCACAATCCCGGAATAGCCCACCCAGAACAGACAGCTTGCACAAGTCGGGAGGCATCTGGTCAGGTATTCTGATTGGCGTACTCATCGGACTCGCAGGCGCTGCGGCTGTCGCCGTATGGGTTGGGCGCAGCAACCCGTTTACCGAGCACAACACAACCACCAGCAACGCCACCGCCAGCATTCAAACCCAGACTTCCGATGCTCAAGTTGTCGATCCGGTTAGCCATGCCCTGCCCGCACAATCAGGACAACATTATGATTTTTATAAAATATTGCCCGGGAAAGATGCCAGCGGGACGCGCCCGGATACTGCCCAGCCATCCACACCGACACCTGACCAAGTCGCCCCCCCCGGCACCAGGACAAGTTGGTTGCAAGCAGGTACTTTTGCAGACCCCCAAAAAGCGGACGACATGAAAGCCCAGTTGGCGTTGATGGGTTTAGAGTCAAGCATTCAGACCCTTGATTTGCCAGGAAAAGGAAGTGAATACCGTGTACGCTTGGGGCCTTTTAGTACAACCGAACTGGCAACGGTCCAGGCCAGTTTGGCTCAAAGCCATATCGATACCAAAGTCATGAAAACAGAGGCATCAACCACGTTACCCAATCACTAAGGGCTCGTAAATGGATAACCTGGACTTATGCTGGGGTCGCTTTGAGATGCAGCCCAAGGCGCAAGACGTGCCGTTGTGTTGTTCACAACAAGCGGCTTGTAACGCGGGGATGCGCCCAAAACGACCCCAGCCCGGAGGGTTGCCGTGTATTCGGGCGTCTGCGGCGTTGCAAAGCTTGCGAATGGAACAACCATTTGCAAGCTTTGCGTCTTGCATCCATCCCGAATACACGGCAACATAAGGCCAAGTTATCCATTTACGAGCCCTAAATAAAATTGAGTTAAATTTTTTAATCCGAGGAAACTGACATGCGAAAAAATTTGTTCATGCTGATGGCCACTGCATTGCTGTCCCTTTTCATCTCCACAAGCCCTGCACAGGCCGCCGCCATTCAAAACAAAGATTTTACAGTGCTTGGAGTACCCATTGAAACCGACAGCGGATCAAAAATCGAAGTAGATGAGTTTTTTTGGTATGGCTGTCCCCATTGTTTCAACCTGGAACCGGGCTTAAACTCGTGGATAAAAACGGTGCCGAAAGATGTCGCCATTCGCCGTATCCCTGCCGTACTGAACAATTCGTGGGCGGTACAGGCTAAAGTATGGTACGCCCTTTCAGCACTTGGTCTGGCAAACAAGTACCATGACGACTTCTTTAATGCCATTCATCTTGATGGTCTGGATGCACGCTCTGAAGTAAGTATCTTCAATTGGGCGGGGAAAATGGGCATCAATCAACAAGCTTTTGCCAATGCCTACAATTCTTTTGGCGTGCAAAGCCAGGTCGCCCATGCGGTTCAACTGACGAAGGAAGCGCAAATTACCGGCGTACCTACTTTTGTAGTGGATGGACAATATGTCACCTCGGAATCCATGACCGGAGGAGAGGTCGCCTTATTTCAAACTTTGAATGCGTTAATTGCCAAAGCGCGTCAGGCGCATGCACACCACTAAGGGTTCGATTGCCATACTGATGTCGAATTAGGCACAAGAGACACCACACACTTTGGATTGAGTGCCGTACAACGGTATTGAATCATGTTGACAGATTCGTGCTGGACCCTTAGGGCTCGTTAATGAATATTTTAATGGTTTCGGATGTCTATTTCCCTCGCGTCAACGGGGTGTCTACTTCAATCATGATTTTGAGGCGTGAACTCAAAGCGCTGGGGCATCAGGTTACCCTCATTGCGCCCGAGTATGGCTTGGGCGAACCTGATGAACCCGATATTATTCGTATTAAAGGGCACCGGGTGTTGCTCGACCCAGAGGATCGGTTGATGTCTTCACTACATCTGCGCACACTGCCGCAACAGCTAGCTGGGCAACCCTTCGATCTGGTGCATATTCATACCCCGTTTATCGCCCATTACACCGGCTTGCGGCTCGCACGGCATTTTGGTATTCCCTGTGTTGAAACCTATCATACCTTTTTTGAAGAATATCTTTACCACTACATCCCTTTTTTGCCCAAAGGATTGTTGCGTTACGCTGCGCGTTTTTTTTCTCGCCAGCAATGCGGCCAGATCGATGGTTTAATTCTGCCCTCACTTGCCATGAATGAAGCACTCAAACGTTATGGCATCAGCACCGACAGTCGCATTATCCCCACCGGAATTGAGTTGAGTGATTTCGGCACGCCGGATACAGCCGCCTTTCGCGCCCGTTACAACATCTCACCAGAACGGCCTGTGGTGGTGTACGTCGGACGGGTCGCTTACGAGAAAAATATCGATTTCCTGTTGCTGATGTTGTTCGAATTGCGCCAGGCGCTACCCGATGTGTTGTTGATTATTGCTGGCGAAGGTCCCGCTGAAGTTAAACTCAAACAGATGGTTAAAACACTTAACCTGACTGATAACGTATTGTTTGTCGGTTACCTGGAGCGCGCCTCAGAATTGCCCGCCTGTTATTGCGCAGGGGATGCCTTCGTGTTTGCATCACGTACCGAAACCCAAGGTCTGGTGTTGCTCGAAGCCATGGCATTAGGCGTACCCGTCGTGTCCACCGCCATCATGGGAACGCGTGACATCCTTGCCGCAGATAAAGGTTGCCGCGTGGCCAATGAGCACCCAGTCGATTTTTCCCGGACTCTGCATGCCGTGTTGGTGAACAAACCGCTACGCCAACAATTGAGTCAAGAGGCGCGCGATCACGCATTGAATTGGAGCGCACCGCAAATGGCAACACGAATTGTTGATTATTACCAAGCGATTATCGACAAGCGGTAAGGCGCTATGGTTATCGGACGATTCGCCCCTTCACCCACCGGCACTTTGCATGCCAATTCTTTACCGGTCGCATTTGTCCGCGCGCGCAACAAGGTCGCTGGTTAATCCGTATGGAAGTCCTTAATGTGCCTCGCTGTTCGGCACAAGCAGCCGATGCGATCCTGCGATATCCATTGTTAGAGATGAGCAAGTGTGATGTACGGTATGTTACCATCCCTACTTCGGCGCTTGGTTAAGCGCATTCACTCTTCACCAGAAACGGAGTACGAAATGAGCGGTTTACCTCAATGTCCGCAATGCGGTTCAGCCTACACTTACGAAGATGGTGAGATGTATGTTTGCCCTGAGTGCGCGCACGAATGGTCGAAAACCGCAACAATTGATGACAGCGAGCAAAAACGCGTGGTGCATGATGCAAATGGCAACGTACTGAATGATGGTGATACGGTGACGGTGATCAAAGATTTGAAAATAAAAGGGACGTCATCAGTAGTCAAAGTCGGCACTAAAGTGAAAAATATCCGCATTGTTGAAGGCGACCATGATATTGATTGCAAAATTGATGGTGTCGGTGCAATGCAATTAAAATCCGGATTTGTGAAGAAGATATAAAATCACGATGCCCGAATCGATACGTCTCTCCAAACGCCTTGTCGAAATGTTGTCTTGCTCACGGCGTGAGGCTGAGCAATATATTGAAAGCGGCTGGGTGAAAGTCGACGGCGAGATGGTCGATGTGATGGGCTACCGTGTATTACCGGCGCAGCATGTGGAAATCATGCCTGATGCCGATCTCGCAAAAATCGTTCCCGTAACGATACTGCTGCACAAGCCAGTCGGCATCGATGCGAACACCGGTGACGACAATATCAAACCGCTGTTACAACTCATCACCGAGGATACGCGTAGCGCTGATGACAGATCCCCTTTCACTTTCCTGCGCAGGCATTTACGCGATTTACGCATGGTGATGCCGTTACCCGCCAATGCGTCCGGCTTACTGGTGTTTAGCCAGGACTGGCGTATCGTGCGTAAACTGGTAGAAGATGCGGACAAAACCGAGCAAGAATACATTGTTGAAGTCATCGGTGAATTAATGACCGATGGCCTGGCGTTGCTCAATCACGGTTTAATTTGGAATGGCCGGCCTTTAGCACCGATGAAGGTCAGCTGGCAAAATGAACAACACTTACGGTTTGCCACCAAAGGCGTGCAAGCGGGACAAATAACCGGTGCATGCGAGAAGGTGGGCCTGTCCGTTATCTCCATCAAACGCATCCGCATCGGACGCATGCCGATGGCAAAATTAGCCATGGGGAAATGGCGGTATTTGCAAGGGTATGAACAGTTTTGAGTTGAGTATCCAGCGGCACCCTTTACCCGAAATCAAAAAGGTGACGTGACGCAGTGTTTTTCAGGTAGTTGTCGCGTCGACTATTCTTCAAACCGCCATTTGAAGCGGTCTTTCCAGGTTCAAATCGACAACACCAACAGGTGCCCAATTTCGTGTTTTTCCTGACCAACGCTGCGGATGTTCATCTCTGGCCTGCTGATATAACGCATGCCGCTTGGCCAGAATTTCAGCGTCCTCACCACGGTGGCGTTGTGCCGGTGTGACAAACTGAATACGGCTATGGCAATGCTCATGATTGTACCAGCGAATGAAGTCGCATACCCACAAGCGAGCCACATCAATATCCGCAAATCCGCCAGCAGACCACTGCGGGCAATACTTCAATGTTCAAAACAATGATTCTGAATAAGTGTTGTCATTGCTCACCCGTGGATGCCCTCGTGAAGGCGCTATCCCCAAACCTCACAGGCACGCGCCTTGCGTGCTCCCGCTTGTCCCGCTTCTTCAATCAACTCTATCATTTCGCGGCGATCCGGGGTGTTGATCAATCTTCCTCTTCCCATCCCCAGATCGCCTCGGCTTTTTTTCTGAGCATCAGCAATGCCGCAGTTCGCGCTCCAACTCCTTGATGCGTTGCTGATTCTGACTTTTACCTGTTCAACATACACACCTTTTTGACGGCAATATGCTCCAAGGTTAATTTCAGACAACCCGGCTGTCTCAATGACCACCGCCAATTTCGCTTCCGCCGACCAATTGTCGGGCACCTTTCCTGCTCCTGGCACTGCCATTCCCTCCGCTCTGACCTGTTTTCGCCAAACATACAGCGTCACATCTCGGCGGTAACAATTTCCCAAAACAGCCGCCTTCCTCTCTTCAGAATACCGTTTCATCATCGCTCTCTAAATCGCCCCGCGGCCCAAGTTTACTCAATTTAGCCGAAGCAACAACTATTCTGACACCGGGGATATGCGGGCTCACAAAATGATTAGGCATACATACAATAAATAATAGTAAATCTATATGATAAATATGTTTAACTTTTATTAAGCAAACATCTCTTGCACAATAGATTCAACCGTCGGAACCAAAATGACGGTTCCAACATCATTTTTCAACAATAGTGCTAGGAGAGTAAACATGGCCGCAAAAAAGTATGAGGCAGGTGTTAAAGAATATCGGCAGACCTACTGGATGCCGGAGTACGTACCTTTGGATACGGACATCCTTGCTTGCTTCAAGATCACCCCACAAGCAGGGGTGGATCGTGAAGAAGCAGCAGCAGCAGTAGCTGCCGAGTCTTCTACCGGAACTTGGACCACAGTTTGGACCGATCTTTTGACCGATTTGGACTATTACAAAGGCCGCGCCTATCGTATCGAAGACGTACCTGGTGATGATACTTGCTTCTATGCATTCATCGCTTACCCTATCGATTTGTTTGAAGAAGGCTCGGTTGTTAACGTTTTGACCTCACTGGTTGGTAACGTATTCGGATTCAAGGCAATTCGTGCCCTGCGCCTGGAAGACGTGCGCTTCTCAGTTGCGTACGTGAAGTCTTGTGGGGGACCTCCTCAAGGTATTCAGGTAGAGCGCGACGTTATGAACAAGTATGGCCGTCCGATGCTGGGTTGTACGATTAAACCCAAGCTGGGTCTGTCAGCCAAGAACTACGGTCGTGCCGTTTACGAGTGTCTTCGCGGTGGTCTGGATTTCACCAAGGACGATGAAAACGTCAACAGTCAACCCTTTATGCGTTGGCGTGATCGTTTCCTGTTTGTGCAGGATGCAACTATGGCAGCCCAGGCCGAAACAGGTGAGCGTAAAGGTCACTACCTGAACGTCACTGCGCCAACCTGCGAAGACATGCTTGAACGAGCTGAATTCGCTAAAGAAATCGGCGCACCGATCATTATGCATGACTACCTGACTGGTGGTCTGACCGCAAATACAAGTCTGGCTAACTGGTGCCGCAAGAATGGTATGTTGTTGCACATTCACCGCGCCATGCACGCTGTGCTGGATCGTAACCCGCACCACGGCATTCACTTCCGTGTACTGACCAAGATACTGCGTTTGTCGGGTGGTGATCACCTGCACTCCGGCACTGTTGTGGGCAAACTGGAAGGAGACCGTTTTGCAACTCTGGGCTGGATAGATTTAATGCGTGAGTCATTCATTCCTGAAGACCGTTCACGCGGCATTATGTTTGATCAGGACTGGGGTTCTATGCCTGGTGTTATGCCAGTTGCTTCTGGTGGTATTCACGTTTGGCACATGCCAGCACTGGTTAACATCTTCGGTGATGATTCCGTGTTGCAGTTCGGTGGCGGAACATTAGGTCACCCATGGGGCAATGCGGCAGGTGCTGCAGCTAACCGCGTCGCGCTTGAAGCTTGTGTAGAAGCTCGTAACGAAGGTCGCGAACTGGAACGCGAAGGTAAAGAAATTCTTACCAATGCAGCCAAGGATAGCCCCGAGCTGAAAATCGCTATGGAAACATGGAAAGAAATCAAATTCGAATTCGATACTGTGGACAAGCTGGACGTGGTAAACCGTTAATATTTAGGTCAAATTTTACCTCAATATCTAAATTAAAACTTTCACTATACTCGCTTGAATAGCTTGTGCAGTGACTAAAGGAAAGGAACGGAAATGGCTGAAATTCAAGATTACAAATCAACCCCCAAATACGAAACCTTCTCGTATTTACCAGCAATGACGCCAGAAAAAATACGCCGTCAGATCGCTTATGTGATCAGTCAGGGATGGAACCCCGGCATAGAACACGTCGAGCCAGCACGTGCTGAAGCGTACTACTGGTATATGTGGAAGTTGCCAATGTTCGGCGAACAATCTGTTGACGTCGTGATTGCTGAACTGGAAGCGTGCCATCGTGCACATCCTAATAATCACGTGCGCTTGATTGGTTACGACAATTATTCTCAGAGTCAGGGTAGTTCGTTTGTGGTGTTTCGTGGTCGTTAAGTAGATTGGCCAGGTAGGTTTGAAACAGACTATCCAGCAGATGGCCCTTGCAGCTAATGCCCCGTGTAAGGGTCTGTTGAATACGGAAGGATAAGAGTATGAACGACGCTATGGAAAATAATACAGTAACTCCACGTTCGGCACGCGCCGCGGCGTTAGAGAGACGCCGTGCATTGTCCCAAAATGGACGCACAGCGCTGGGCATAAAACCCTCTCAGCCATCCCCATCAGTGGCTATACCTGCAATACGATCTTCAGCGGCAGTTGTTCCACCGCAGGTTGTGTCAAAGCAAGTAAGTTCGGCGCCGGCCGCACGACCTGCTCAAATGGTCCCGTCAGCCTCCATGGCTGGCGCTTCGGGAAAATCGCTGTCAAGAGCGCGGCGAGAGGCGATGTCTCATGGTGGCAAATCTGCCTTGGGAAAAGTTAAAGCGGTAATAGCGCCTACATCAAACCCGATTATGGCGATGGATGCACCCAAATCTTTAACGACAGAAGCACCATCTTCAGGTTGTGGATGTGGGTGTAAGGATAAAAAAAATACAGACGCAGTTGAATATGATCAGGCAATTGAGGAGGTATGCGCAATTGTTGATGATGAACCCATGGCTGTGTCTGGCTCTATTGCTTCAGCGGTACGTAAGCTGTGTCAAGAACGCCGTCGTGCGCTTTCCAGTAAGGGTAAGACCGCCGCAAAAGCCTCAGCTGGATCAGCTGCAACCCGACGCAATGGTACTAGATATAGCGCGATGAGTGGGCTGAGTGGTCGCGAAATAGCGAGAATTCGCCGTGAAGAAATGTGCCAGCAAGGGCGTGGGAATGACCCCGCATGCCGACCCAGCGGTCGAATTCGTCCCAAACCACCTGCCCCAGCAAAAGTGGAGGCTGGCACAACGTTAAGTGGTACAGCTGTAACCGGTACGCAGGTGGAGCGTAATGGCAAGGTGACTGGCATAGAGCCGGGCAGTTGTCGCACAATCACCGGTACTGAATATATCGGTATGGAGCAATACACGCAGTTATGTGCAACCGCCCCAGATCCAGCTCCGGCAAAAGTAAACATAGGCACCACGAGTCGCGGTCAACGTGTAAGTGGTACTGAAGTTGGCCAGAGTATGAAGGTAACTGGTGATGAAAATGGACTATGCAAGAGCGTGACGGGTACCGAATATCTTGGCACGGAACAGTTTGTTGCGTTTTGCGACAGCAAACCTAAGGCTGCTCCAGCGAAAGTGAGCGTAATGCTTACAGCAGCTGACCAGAACGTAAGTGGTGGCGCTATCGGTCGTAGCAATAAAGTAACTGGTGATGAGACTGGCGCAAGCGCAAAACTTACTGGTAGCCAATATGTACAGAATGAATCTGCGAGTGTAAGTCGCAGTGGTACGGGTGCGCCGCATAAAGTAAGCGTGATGAGTACATTGCAAGATCGAACTGTTACAGGGACTGATGTTGCAACTGGTGAATTGGTGACAGGAGCAGAACTCGGTGCTTGCGCAAGTGTTACGGGTACTGAATCAAATGGCCTGGCTCAATATCAGGCATGTAACCGTGAGTCAGTGTCTGTTCCGGAAAAAGTAAACATGATGCGTACCTGGAATGAACAGCCAGTTTCGGGCACTGCACTAGAGCATAGCTCGAAAGTAACTGGTGATGAATATGGCAGTTGTCAGCAAATTTCTGGTACTGAATACATAGGTCCAGATCAGTACACGGCATTTTGTGCGCCCGAGCAACAAGCGGCATCTCGTGCATTAATGAGCAGTCGTGGTGCGCAAGCTGGAATATCACTGCATAGCGGCAATGCTCGACTTGGCGGTAAGGTAACTGGCGCAGCGCGTGGTGAAAACCTGATGTTGAGTGGCACGCCTTATTCTGGTTCGCATCAGCGTGTATCACAACGTGGTGCTAATAATAATCCGCATCCATTGAGCCGCAGCCCGCTTGATGCTCCGCGTGAGGTAGCGCCTGCAACGCAGGAACAAAGAGTACAGGGGGATTTTAGTATAGCTACGCCAGCCCGCAGTGCGCAGGACAGTAGCTTAAACCGGGTCACGGGCACTGCATACGGCGCAATTGGTCGCATCACAGGACCAATTAACATGGCTGCAGGTCTGGTATCGGGTACACCGGAGTTTCGTTATCAGGAGGACATAGCGCCTGTAGTAATGATGCAGGTACCCGCGCTTGAAGAGATGCGTAGTCGTCTGACGGGTGATGGTCGTGAAGGTGGGTTTGCTATCACAGGAGCGGCATGGCGTCGTAATGAAAGTGTAACAGGCACTGAAGGTAACTCAAGCCGTCGCAATCCTACTATACGTGGGGATCAGCGTGGTGTGCTGATAGGCGCTTCACAACTGAAAGATCGTGACCGACCAGAATTGCCGATGAGCAAAATTACGGGTAGCAGCGGTAGTGATGCCAAGGGGTCGGCCATAACCTACTCTGGCGGTGCGCGCGGTTAATGTAAACGTAGTAATTGAGTAAACAAAAAAGCTAATTGGAGAGAGTGATGAATACGAGAAACCGTCCAAGGCGAGTCATTAGCCCGCAGCCAACAGCAAGCCGTCCACCTTATGGACTGGGCACGCCTGCTGGTGCGCTGCAGGTGCGGCCTCGGCTGGCGGTATTCGCTCTCGATGACGCAAGCTTAGTTAACCCAGCATGTTCCACAGAAACTGGGCGGCCATGCCGTCACCCACTGACTAACGAAACAGAGAATCAGCGTTTGCTGGCACATGAGCTAAGCGTAAAAGGGGCTTTTGACGCAATTGTCCCAGTACTGAAACGCATCGCAGGTTTACAGCATGAGACAGATTTTGCTGAGCGCGCACAGCGTATTGCGCTTGAGCAACTCGGTTTTGAATTGCCCGCTCAACTGTTAGCAGATGCCTGGATTGCAGATTTGGATATGCGTTCGTTATATGGTGAGTGTGTTTTGCGTACATTGCGCCGCATGGCTGAACAGTCGGAATTAAAAAATCCACATCAGGGCACAGATGAAGCGGTGGCGTTCTTTCTCGACAGTGGTTACCACGCAGTGGATATTTCACCCTGTTCAGATGGGCGCTTGAAAGGACTTGTACGCTATATCCTGCGCTTGCCGGATGGAGCAGTTCGCAGTCGTAAGGCTTACGCAGGTGCTATGTTTGATGTTGATGCCAATGTCAAACGCTGGGTAGAAACCGAGCTAATGCGTTTCCGGGAAGGCCGCCCAGTGACTGCCGATGCAGGTACGCGTTACTTAAAGGTGGTGGTATACCACTGGAGCAGTTCTAACCCGACTCATGAGGGTTGTGCTGCGCATTGTAGCAACGTGACATTGGCAGCAGAAGCTGGACTGAAGCGTCTGACTGAATTTCGTCAGGCAATAGAAAATAGCTTTTGTTGTGGTGCTTCGGTAGACATTTTGTTGATAGGTGTGGATACAGATACTGATGCAATCAAAGTACACGTGCCTGATGCAAACGGTGACATAAGTTTATATCGGTATGTAGACAACATTGAGTTATATCGCGCCAGTGTAAATGATGATGCGAGCGGAGCACGGCTCAAGGTCTATCAGGCTATTCAGTCTGCCAGTAGCAGCACTGGATGGGCTGAGGGACGTGGTGAACCGCATGAAGGGATGCGGCGGCTTATTGCGACTTTGCTGATTAATAATTTATCGCAGATTGAATACGTATGCAGCAACTGGAGTGGACGTTATACCGACATAGGACACGCTGAACGGTTTATCAGTGTCGGTGATGGCTTTGAGGAATTTCAGTTGCGCAATCTTGCGTACTTTGCCCACCTGCATACGGTGGAAGAAGGTGCACCGGATATGGATGTTGGTATCAAGATTTTTACCAAGCTAAACGTCAGTCGTGGTTTACCAGCACCAGTGGCGATACATTTTCGCTATGACAGCCGCGTTCCAGGATGCCGTGAACGTACGGTAGAACGGTGCCAACGAGTGAAAGCCGCAATAGAAGGGCGTTATCAGGATTTGGCGCAAAAGGGTTTGATCGTGTGTGGGCTGACAGTGCAGGACAAACGCTCGGGTAGCCCGATTGAGCTGATTGAAGCGAGTGTGAAATAAATCGGTTTTGGAGAGCGTAATGAAAATTTGCCAAGTGGAAAAAACGCTGGTTTCGACCAACCGAATTAAAGATCTGGGACATCGCCCATTACTTGTAGTGCGCGAAAAAGTAGGCGGGCCACGTCAAGTTGCAGTAGATGCAGTGGGCTGCATTCCCGGAGACTGGGTGATATGTGTCGGTTCTTCAGCAGCACGTGAAGCTGCCGGTAGCAAAGAGTTTCCTAGTGATTTGACTATTATCGGCATCATTGATCACTGGTCCGAGGCTTGATATGGAAATTATGCGCGTGGTGTCAGATCTGGTGGCGACGCGGCGTGTTCCGGGTCTGCTAAATGTTTCGCTGAGGGTATTGGAAGATACTCAGGGCAAAATCAGCGTGGCATGTGATCCGGTGGGTGTACCACCAGGAAAATGGGTAATTACAGCAGGTGGTTCTGCGGCACGAATTGCCACAGGAGACAAGGCGACATTAACCGACTTGACTATCTGCGGAATTATTGATGCATGGGATGCCGGAAACGGTGATTAAGCAAGTTTTTTAATCTGAGAAGGAGTACTAAAAATGGCAAACGTAAGCGGAGTGGCATTAGGCATGATAGAGACGCGTGGTCTGGTACCTGCGATTGAAGCGGCAGACGCGATGACTAAAGCGGCAGAAGTACGCCTAGTAGGTCGTCAGTTTGTGGGTGGTGGCTATGTAACGGTATTGGTGCGTGGCGAAACAGGTGCGGTAAACGCAGCAGTACGTGCAGGTGCAGACGCATGTGAACGTGTGGGTGATGGCCTGGTAGCTGCACACATCATCGCTCGTGTGCACTCCGAGGTAGAAAACATTCTACCAAGTGCATCTGAGTAACAGGGCAATCATTAAGTCTGAAACTAACTGAATTTAAAAAGGAGTATTAAAAATGGCAAACGTAAGCGGAATAGCATTAGGCATGATAGAAACGCGTGGTCTGGTACCTGCGATTGAAGCGGCAGACGCGATGACTAAAGCGGCAGAAGTACGCCTAGTAGGTCGTCAGTTTGTGGGTGGTGGCTATGTAACGGTATTGGTGCGTGGCGAAACAGGTGCGGTAAACGCAGCAGTACGTGCAGGTGCAGACGCATGTGAACGTGTGGGTGATGGCCTGGTAGCTGCACACATCATCGCTCGTGTGCACTCCGAGGTAGAAAACATTCTACCAAGTGCATCTGAGTAACAGGGCAATCATTAAGTCTGAAACTAACTGAATTTAAAAAGGAGTATTAAAAATGGCAAACGTAAGCGGAATAGCATTAGGCATGATAGAAACGCGTGGTCTGGTACCTGCGATTGAAGCGGCAGACGCGATGACTAAAGCGGCAGAAGTACGCCTAGTAGGTCGTCAGTTTGTGGGTGGTGGCTATGTAACGGTATTGGTGCGTGGCGAAACAGGTGCGGTAAACGCAGCAGTACGTGCAGGTGCAGATGCATGTGAACGTGTGGGTGATGGCCTGGTAGCTGCACACATCATCGCTCGTGTGCACTCCGAGGTAGAAAACATTTTGCCAAGCACACCTGACGCCAGCATTGGCGGCCGTGATGACGACATCAGCTGAAACCAGCAACCCAGGTAAATGGAGGTATGCCCATGCAGTCCGACCCTCGTTTAAACGGATATCTGTCGCGAGCCCTTAGCCACGAACTAGCGGCTGTGCAACAGTATCTGATGCAAGCCACACTTGCCGATTTGTGGGGTATGACAGACATGAGTACCCGACTGCGTACAGATGTAAAAGAAGAGCTGGTGCATGCTGAACGACTGATGGCGAGGATGCTGGTTTTGGGCATCCCGTCCAATGCTACGCAATTACCTCCAGCTCGTACTGGTCGTAGTGCAGAAGAGATGCTGCTGATTGACCGTGCGCTGGAGATCGAAGCAATTCGATTATATGAAGAAGCAACAAATTATTGTGCGCGAATACGTGATGGTGAAACCCAGGCGTTGCTTACAGCGATTTTACAAGATGAGCTAGGCCATTTGAATGAGCTAAATCGTATGTTGACTGAAATTCATAAAGGAGTAGAGCGATGAGTGAAGCGAATATTGCCAAAACAGACACGGTTTTAGTCGGCAAGGTCCTCGAACCAACCATGAATAAGCGCTTTGATTTTAACAGCTATACCGAAACCCGGAAGTTTCTGGATGAACTGGCAGAGTTGTCAAAACGTGAGGATTACTATCCAAATATTAATTTTGGAAAAAATTATGCCAACGTCAGTATTGATGGTGAAGGTCTGGCTGTACTGAATGAACGCAACTCCAGTTTTATCGACGATATGCACGCACTGGTTCCCACTACAGTTGCTTAATTATTAGCAACAGGAAGCGGAGTTAACCATGACCAATCGCATTATCGCTGTCATCAACCAGAAGGGCGGAACCGGCAAAACGACACTGGCGCTGAATCTGGCGGCGGGTCTGTCGCGACGCGGTGCTACGCATCTAGTCGATGCCGACCCGCAACGCTCAATTACCCAATGGGTGGGCATGGGTGGTGGTAACTCAGGATTGCCAGGTCTTGCTCAGTTGGGAGGCAATCCGACTGCTGTACTGACTAAATTGGTACGCAGTTATCGTTATGTGGTGGTCGATTGTCCACCTACGGTGCAAGGGGAAGCGGTAGCTGAAATTATGCACATCGCGAACTTGGCGCTGATACCGGTCTTGCCTTCACCTATAGATCTATGGGCTAGTGTGGATATGGCCAATGCAGTCAAAAAAGCGCAACAGGACAACCCGGGGTTACATGCCTGTCTGATACTTAATCAGCTGGAATCCCGCAACGCCCTGTCACGTGAAATGCGTGAAGTAGTCACAGAATTTGATGTGCCTGTACTGGCTTCCGGCATGCAGCGACGTGCGGCATATCGCACCGCCGCAGTAGAAGGCTTGAGCGTCTATGGTGTAGGAAAACGCGGTCAACATGCTGTGGCTGATATTGAAGCGATTATCGAGGAGGTTTTATGCCTGTTAAAAATGTAGGATCAAAACTTGTGCGTGGTGTACGCCAGATTAAAGAACAGCAGGATATCCCGCCAACAACGGCAGTATCGGAGAACACCCCCGTTGCAGCCAAGGTAAAAACATTATCGCCACGCGCCAAAGCCAAGCCTGCGTTAGCCAAGGCTAGCAAATCAGGTATACAGCATCCAGATCGCGTCTGGCCGGATTGATCTGACTAGGCGTAGTGCATAGCTTAGAACAGGCAGGTTATGTTCTGCTGTGAACAGAGAGCTCATCTACCCAATTAAGGAATAGTCATGAACGACATTGTCAATCAATACAGAATCGAAAAACAACCTTACTATCGCAACGTAGCCGATGAAATAGAACTGTACGAAGCGGCTTACTCAGTACGCATGCCTATGATGCTAAAAGGACCTACTGGCTGCGGTAAAACACGTTTTGTCGAGTACATGGCGTGGAAACTCAACAAGCCATTAATTACTGTTGCATGTAATGAGGACATGACCGCATCTGATCTGGTTGGCCGCTTCCTGCTCGATGCGAACGGTACTCGCTGGCAGGATGGTCCGCTGGCGATTGCTGCACGTAATGGTGCGATTTGTTATCTGGATGAGGTGGTCGAAGCACGTCAAGATACCACCGTGGTAATACATCCATTGACTGATAATCGTCGTGTACTTCCGCTTGAGAAAAAAGGCGAGCTGATACAGGCGCACCCTGATTTTCAGCTGGTTATTTCCTACAATCCTGGCTACCAGTCCCTGATGAAGGATCTGAAACAGTCTACCAAGCAGCGTTTTGGTGCTTTGGACTTTAATTATCCAGCACATGATATAGAGACTGAGATTGTCGCTCACGAAACTGGCGTCACTGCAGAGGTGGCCGGCAAGCTGGTATCCATTGCAGAGCGTGCGCGTAACCTCAAAGGGCATGGCCTCGATGAAGGGATCTCTACTCGTATGCTGATCTATGCAGGAAGCCTCATTGCCAAGAACGTCAATCCCAAGGCGGCTTGCCACATGACACTGGTTCGTCCGATTACGGATGATCCAGATATGCGTGATGCGCTTGATGCGGCAGTGAGTACTTACTTCTAATCGTATCATTCAGGATGGATAGACTGCGCACGTCATCCATCGAATTTGGGTAAAGAGTTTAATGACGCACTATGCGTCGGACTCATTGCGCTCTGCAGATACCAAACACAACCAAGCTTCAGGAGTTGAGTCATGGCGGTCGAACTTGAGAAATATCAAGATATATTGGATGAGCTCGGAGAGCATGCGGGTGATGTATTGCATGCCTCCTGGGGAGAAGCAGCTCGGGTGTTCAGTCCACGCGGCCTGGAGACCTATTACCTGCAAGGCGCAACTGGCCTTAAATCACTGGGGCGCGGGACGGATCTGGTGGTTTCATTTATCCAGAGTGCGCCCGCTGTAGCACGTGAATTAGGTGAAGATGCGGTCAGCGATCTGCTTGCCGCCGCGATTAAAATGTATTCCAAGACCAGTGCCTCGGTCATCGCCACGATATTTTCCTCCAGTCCGGTAGCTGCTGCACGCTTAGGTGACGCAGAGTTGTTCCGTAGTTATCTGCACTTGCTTGATACCTTGCTGGCACAGGCTCCGCGAGGGGTACGTCCAATGCTGGATCATCTTAATACATTGCTTGGCCAATTGACATTAGGCGGTTTACGGCGCTGGGCGTTATGGGGTGCACAGGCACACAAAACCAATTTCGACGGGCAGCTCAAATATTTCAGTCTGGAAAGCCCGGAATCAATCGGCGTACTGCAAAAGGAACGCAAAGGTACGCTATTTATTGATGTGCAGCGACGCGTTGGTATGTACCTGCGCGCGTTGTGGGCACGTGATTTTTTCATGCGCCCTACCAGCGGTGATTTTGAAAAGCGTGAAGGATATCGCCCTTCAATTGAGGGCTACATTATCCATCTGCCAGATGCATATGATGATTTCGTCACCTTTGCAGCAAATGGAGAAGAGTTGCGACTGTCTGGCATAGAGTTGTACCGAGCAAGTGCAGCGCATGCCGCTTGCCATCAGGTTTATAGCACCGTCCAGTATGACAGCACGGGTTTGAATCCATTGCAAGTTGCGATGATAGGTCTGATTGAAGATGCACGTGTGGAATCACTTGCGATGGCGCAATTTCCTGGTCTGCAGCAAATATGGCTGCCTTTGCATACGGCAACAGTTCAGTCGGGAGATAACGCAGTTGCGCTGATGGCGCGTCTGGCACGTGTTCTGCTGGATGAAAATTACCGTGATGATCATGGCTGGGTCAAGCTGGGTCGTCGTTTATTCATGGAACGGCAGACGCAAGATAATGCAGCTGAGTGGGTATGTGCGATTGGCATACAGTTGGCGGACGAAATGCAGATGCTGGGTGCCCGTTATAGCCAGTCTAATGACGTGGTAGATATCGTATATCGTGATGATAACCAATATATCTGGGAATTCGAGGATATTCACGAAGCGGGTCAGGTCATCGCAGGTATTACTAACCAGCAAATTCGCAAGTACGTTAGCGTGATGGAAATGATTAACGCTATTGACGTACCTGGTGCTGGAGACGATGCCAACGAAATATGGGTGCTGAATAGCGAGTTCTTTCGTGATGAGGAAAGTACCAGTATTAATGAGCAAGAGGGGCGTGAGCCGCCACCAGATCCCTACCATTACCCAGAGTGGGATTACCAGATGCAGCTGGATCGGCCGGAATGGTGCACGGTGCTTGAAAAACGTGCCAAACCGAGTGACGTGAAAATTATTGACGACATTGTGGTCAAGCACAAGCCACTGATCTCACGGCTCAAATTTCTGATTGAGGCCATGCAGCCACAAGGTGTACAACGCTTGCGCAAACAGGAAGACGGAGATGAAGTCGATTTGAATGCGGCCGTTAATGCCATGGTCGCAATGCGTATGGGTGAGCAGCCAGACCTGCGCATCATGATACGCAATGTACGCAAAGTACGCGATCTCTCGGTAATGTTGCTCATAGATTTATCTGAATCTACGAATGATGCTGTACTTGGGTCAGAAAGCACGGTGTTAGAGCTTGCACGTGAAGCAACTGTTCTTTTGGCCGATGCCCTCGACAAGATTGGTGATCCTTTTGCAATTCATGGCTTTGATTCTAATGGTCGCCACGATGTCGAATATTTTCGTTACAAAGATTTTGGTACGCCTTATAACGACAAGGCAAAGGCTCGCCTGGCAGGCATGAGTGGGCAGCTTTCCACGCGGATGGGTGCAGCTATGCGCCATGCTGGTTCGATACTGAAACGTCAACCCAGCACTAAAAAATTGTTGCTGGTAATTACTGACGGCGAACCGGCCGACAACGACGTGCGCGATCCGCAATATTTGCGTTTCGATGCCAAGAAAGCAGTAGAGAAATTAAGGCGTAACGGGATCTCTACCTATTGTCTCAGCCTTGATCCCAGAGCCGATCAGTATGTGTCGCGTATCTTCGGCGCGAAAAATTATATGGTGGTTGATCACGTACAGCGCTTGCCCGAGAAATTGCCAATGCTTTATATGGGATTGACACGATGAACACCGCCTTTGCCAAACCCTAAATGGAGATTGTCATGCAAACCCTGCCTAGCCTATTCACGCCTATTCTTGTCCTGTCAGCGCCATTGATTCTGCTGTTGGCGGGGCTGATACCGACCGGCTGGGCCAACCAACGCCCACAATTCATGGCTCGCCTCAACGGCGCCATCGCATGGCTCGCCTGCCTCGGTGCCCTGCTGGCAGCAGTGTTTCACCCTTTTGACGGCAACCGCACCTGGACCCTCTACGCCATCAACCTGCCGGGAGATGTAGGCGCATTTTCCATATCCACCTACGTCAACAGTGTGACAGTTATCATGCTGCTTCTGGTATCCTTCGTCGGCGCCGTGGTAACCCGCTACTCGCGCAACTACCTGGATGGCGACCCCAACCAGGGTCGCTTCCACAAATGGCTGAGCTTGACTCTGGGTACCATCCTGACCCTGATCATATCGGGCAATATGCTCATGTTTTGGCTGGCCTGGATATCCAATAGTCTGTGTCTACACCAATTGCTGACGTTCTATCGAGAGCGCCCAGCCGCCGTGCTGGCTGCGCACAAAAAGTTCATCGCCAACCGCATCAGCGACCTTAGTCACCTCATCGCCATTTTCCTGATTGGTTCGACTCTGCATAGTCTGGAGTACGCCGACATGTTCCACAGCATGGCGGCAATGCATGGCCCATTACCACTTACTCTGCAATGGGCATCGGTGCTGATCGTGCTAAGCGCCGTCCTCAAATCCGCCCAGTTTCCCCTCCATGGCTGGTTGATCCAGGTAGTTGAGGCGCCTACGCCGGTTTCCGCCCTGCTACATGCGGGCATCGTCAACGCTGGCGCCTTCCTGATCATCCGCATGAGCCCCATCATGTCGCACTCCGAAATCGCCCTCGGTATCCTGGCGGTGATCGGCCTCACCACTCTGGCCCTGGCTTCCCTGGTGATGCTCACCCAGACCAGCATAAAGGTGTCGCTTGCCTGGTCTACTACCGCGCAGATGGGCTTTATGTTGCTGGAATGCGGTCTCGGCCTCTACAGTCTGGCTATGCTGCACCTCGTGGCTCACTCTCTGTACAAAGCTCACGCTTTTCTGGCCTCTGGCAGTGGTGTGGACAGCTTCCGTGCCCCCACCATTTCTAGTGGTTCCGACGGCTTCAAGCCCGTCCAACTTATCATCGCTCTGGCTTCGGGCGGACTCATGGCGTTAGTCGTGGGATCTGCCTTTGGCATCACTCCTCAAGCACAACCAGCCCTGATCGCAGCAGGCACCATCGTCGCGATCGCTTTGAGCCAGCTACTACTACAAACGGCCAACGTGATGAACAACGGTACATTTCTTCTGCGCGGCCTCGGATTGAGCGCCGTAATCTGCATCGCTTATTTTACCCTGCATGCCCTGTTCGAAACTGCTCTGCAGGGCAGCATACTACCCATACAGGACGCTGCCGGTCCTTTCCAGGACGCATTGGCTCTCGCCATTGCCGGTGTTTTTTTATCGCTGCTAATGCTGCAGAAGATGCTTAAATACGCCCCACCGACGCTAGTCGAAGGGCTCTACATGCACCTCTACAACGGCCTGTATATCGACGTGTACATCACCCGATTGCTACAGCGGGTGTGGCCAGCGCCAATACATAGCATTCGTCTCAGCCCCTTTGCAACTGAAAAATCAACGGGAGGTTGATCATGAACATAAACGATAATACCGCTCTGAACGATCTTGATATCACAGCCCACGAAGAGCCTGAAACTAAGACGATAGATACCGCTGAATTGAACCAGTGCATCAACGCCGCTTGTGGACGCATCGCGCCGTTGTGGCCATTAAAGCACTTTGTCGCCGTAAATCCTTTCTTCGGACTATGCGACCACAGTTTTCAGGAGGCTTCAGACACACTTGCACGCATCACTGGCTCCAATCTCTATATGCCCAGGGATTATTACCGCGAACAACTGTCAACTGGACGTATCTCACGCGAAGATCTGCAGCAGGCCATCAAGCGCTGTGGCAGCCAACTTGATATATCTATCGTCGAGTGGACGCTGGCCGCCGAGGCACCTAAGCCCAGACTGGGCATGGCTCCGGTAAGCGAGGTGCTGGAGCGGTTGGAAGGTGGCCTCTGGTCTGGTTTCGTCACCGAGCGCATCAGCCTGCACTGTGCTGCCTACTTTGATCTTGGCCAATCTATCTTGGCCATGCCTTGGCGTGGTCAGTCTCTTTATGCATCCTGGCGTAAGGCTGCCGCCATCGACCGAAGTCCTGCAATGATGGGACTCCACCACTTCCGCTCGGAAATCAGCCATCTGCCTGCCGATCCGCGCACAGCTATCGCCTGGGCCGTTGCCCAAATGGATATTCCAAATGAGGGGGTGGAGCGCTACCTGCATGCTTCGCTGCTGAGTATCGGTGGTTGGGCTGCCTGGGCCCGTTATCTGCGTTGGCAGGCAGAACTCAACGGAGGGCGGGATGATTCTATCGTTGATCTGTTGGCTATCCGCCTGATGTGGGACGTGCTGCTATTTAAAGAAAAAAAATCGGTAGCCCTGGTGGCGCGCTGGCGCGAGATGTTGGCCACCAGTATGCGTCCACCCTCCACCAAGCGACAGATTGCGGCGGAGATCGATCGTATTATGCTCAACGCCATGGAAATCGGCTTTCAGCGTAGTGTGATCGAGGGGTTGGACAAAGTATCCCGAAAAGACGGTCCAAACAAGACCGCTGCGCGGCCAGCAGTCCAAGCGGCTTTCTGCATCGATGTGCGCTCCGAGGTTTTTCGACGCTCTCTGGAAACCGTGGCACCGTCAGTGCAGACCATCGGTTTCGCCGGCTTCTTTGGTATTTTTATCGAATACGTACCCTTGGGTGCCAGCACCGGCCATTCTCATGTGCCGGTAATCTTTAATCCGGCCTATCGTGTCTATGAAGAGATCAAGGACAGTGATCAGCAGACTGTTAATGAGCTAAACAAGCGGCGCCAACGTATTGGATTATACAAAGCATGGAAAGGATTTAAGCTGTCGGCTTCGTCCTGTTTTTCATTCGTTGAGGCCGCTGGGCTGATGTATGCGCCCAAGCTACTAACCGACAGTTTTGGTTGGAGCCGGCCGGTGCCAGATCCGTTCACCCATGGGCTCGACAAGCGAGTCATCGATCGGATAGGGCCGACACTGTCTCAGGTTTCCAAGACACAGTTATGTCCCCACCATGCAGATTCGGGTATCCCGCCATCCGACTGGGTGGACCACGCGGAGCGCATCCTGCGCGCCATGTCTATGACCGCTAACTTCGGACGCCTGGTGTTGTTGGCTGGTCACGGTAGCACCTCGGTAAACAACCCCCATGCCACTAGCCTGGACTGCGGTGCCTGCGCTGGCCAGACTGGCGAGGCCAGTGCCCGCGTGGTGGTTGCCCTGCTGAATCAGCCAGTGGTACGTCGCGATCTGCACGCGCGGGGCATCGTTATTCCAGAGGACACATGGTTCCTGGCCTGTCTTCACGATACCACCACGGACGAGGTACGCCTGTTCGACACTGACGATGTGCCCAAGCCGTTGACTCCGGATCTGGTACACCTGCGCGAGTGGCTGGAACAGGCCAGCGACTTGACCCGCATGCAACGCTCGGCATTGCTGGGGATCGCCAGTCTGCCCGACCGGGCGGTGGAAGCCAATGTGCGCCAGCGTAGCCGTGACTGGTCGCAAGTGCGGCCGGAGTGGGCCTTGGCCAACAACGCAGCCTTCATTGCTGCGCCGCGCACGCGAACGGCAGGCATGGATCTAAGTGGCCGTACCTTCCTGCACGACTACGCATGGCAAAACGATAGCGAATTCAAGATTCTGGAGCTGATCATGACCGCACCTATGGTGGTGGCTAACTGGATTAACATGCAGTACTACGGCTCTGTCGTCGACAATCCGCGTTTCGGCAGTGGCAACAAAGTACTGCACAACGTGGTGGGCGGCGCCATCGGCGTCTTGGAAGGCAATGGCGGCGACCTGCGCGTCGGCCTGCCGATGCAGTCCTTGCACGACGGCAAGCGCTGGGTCCACGAACCGCTACGCTTGAGCGTATTCATCGAGGCACCAGAAGCTGCCATGGAAGACATCATTACCCGCCACGAACTGGTGCGACAGTTAGTTGAAAATGGTTGGCTACACCTGTTCCGTATCGGCGAGGAAGGTGGCGTATATCGCCGTGTTGCGGTTACTCATTGGGAGCGATCGGACATTTCGCAGGCGACTGGTATATGACCAGAGCGAGCAAGCCATTACGGCTAGCGTAACCTCTCACCTGTTTTTTAATGCAACAAACAATATAACTGTTTATTTGCTTAAATACGCGCTTGCATCATTAATAAAAATAAACTGTTAAATTAATAATATTTAACTTTTATTAATATATTGATGGCGCCATAATTCATTCCGTCTGTCGTCTCTACGTGCCGCAATCTATCGTACGTATGGTGTTGAAAAATAAGGGCATGGTTGGTAAAAGTCTAAATGGTATCAATAGGTCTGGTGAGAAAAACCAGTTCTGATAGAGCGGAGTGGTTTTACAAATGTTGCAGGCTATATTTTCAGGAGATTAGGAATGCCATTAGTTGATATGAAAAACATGCTTGGCCACGCCTACTATCATGGATATGCTGTGGGCGCTTTTGGTGTGGCTGGATGGGAAATTCTGGAAGGGGTAGTTGCAGCTGCAGATGGTATGCGCACGCCCATTATTCTAAGTGTATCTAACGCCTATCCTGGAACTGACAGCATAGAATCTTTGGCACGCGGAATCATTGAAATGGCTCAGCGCGCCACAATACCCATAGCATTCCAGATCGAAGTTGAGGACAGCTATCAGGCAGCTGCTGTTGCGATCAGCATGGGTTGCAATGGCATCGTGTTCAATGCCTCTTCACACGCGCTACCAGATAACGTGAAATTGACGAAAAAGGTCGTAGAACTGGCTGCTGCGAGTGGTGTGCTGGTAGTCGGACAAGTGGGTCAAATTGAAAGTGAGGATACCATTGAGGGATTAGAGTCTGTAGACAACAGCTCTACCACTCCACCCGAAGCAAAATATTATGTAGAACGTACTGGTGTGGGTTGCCTGGCTATTTCGGTGAAGCGCTTAACCACAGGTGCTAACAAATATGATTTCACCCGACTCTCGAAAATCAATCAGGCCGTCGGTATTCCACTAGGTATCCACGGCAGCGGGGGTTTTACCGATGACCAGTTAAAACGCATGATTAGTTTTGGTGCGGCAAAAATTAACTATAGCTCGGTTTTACTTGATGTCGCGGCGCAACGTATCAGGGAAAATGCAATGGCAGGGGTCGAAGGCTATGCAGCCATCATGGAAGGCGTTCGTGATGCGGTTCGTCTTGAAGTAGAGCGATGTATAAAAGTATGGGGCTGTGGTGGTCGTGCAGCGGAAGTGCTGTTGCAGTGTCAATCACAGGAACGTGATCATGCCATTTTGCAAGGTGATAACCGAGAGAGAGTGCGATTGGTTTAGCCGGGTATTTGAAAATCCGTTTGTGCGAAACCAGCTTAAGGAAGCCCGTCATGAATCTACAAGATGCTATCCATGGTGCTGCCAATCTACTTCGCGCAGGTGACACGGTGGCTTTTCCTACGGAAACAGTTTATGGGCTGGGTGCGGATGCTGCCAACCCACTGGCGCTGCGTAAAGTGTTCGAGGCCAAGGGGCGGCCATCAGATCACCCTCTTATCGTTCACATCGCGGATTCTTCCCATCTGTCTGGATGGGCTCAAGATGTTCCCGATATGGCGTGGAAACTTGCAGATGCTTTTTGGCCTGGGCCGCTGACTCTGATTTTACTGCGTCATGACCAAGTCCTAAACGCAGTCACTGGTGGTCAAGATACTGTGGGTCTGCGAGTGCCTGACCATCCGGTAGCCCTTGCATTACTGCGCGCATTCGGTGGTGGAATTGCAGCTCCCTCGGCTAACCGCTTTGGGCGGGTTAGTCCAACCTCTGCGCAACATGTGCGTGAGGAGTTGGGCACCAAGGTTGGCATGATACTGGATGGAGGGTCATGTCGCGTCGGGGTAGAGTCAACCATCATCAGTCTAGTACATGATAAGCCGGTACTACTGCGACCCGGCAGTCTGTGCATTGCATATATTGAAGACACGCTTCATCAGAAATTAATGTTGACTCAGGTGACGGAACAGATAATTCGCGCTCCTGGTGCACTTCCCGCGCACTATGCGCCAACCACACCACTTGAACTCCATTTTGCAGATGCATTATTGCACAGAGCGCGTCGACTCTCTGCTCAAGGCTGTAAAGTAGTTGTGTTGGGTCTAGGCGAGATGAGTAGCTATGATATTAGCAATAATGGTTTTGAATACTTTTCCATGCCTGAACTGGCTAAAGAATATGCACGTGTGCTCTATGCTACGTTGCGACACTTTGACAGGGCAGGGTTCGATGTCCTGCTTGCCGAAGACCCTCCTGATACACAGCCTTGGCTTGCAGTCAAAGACAGGTTACGACGCGGCGCCCAAGGCTGTTGAAGAATGTTTGGTAAGCGTCCAGCCGACCTACATTGAACCGGCATGCTAAATCTTAGACCATAGTGTCCACTCATTTTAGCGGACACTATCCTTGTTTACAGACCTTCCGGCACGGCACCGTCGCACCCATTCTACCGAATCCAAGACTCATCTGGTAAGTCTGTGCCAACGGCGTAGCGTTTCGGTTCCCTCCGTGGCGCTAGATAATTGCGCGTCAACTAGCCTGGAAAACGCCGTGACTGCACCTATGGTGGTCGCCAACTGGATTAGTATGCAATATTACGGATCCGTTGTTGATAACAAACGATTCGGCAGCGGCAATAAGATGCTTCACAACATCGTGGGTAGCTCTATAGGGGGATTGGAAGGCAATGGCGGTGATTTGCGCGTTGGATTGGCACTACAGTCGCTACATAATGGTAAACACTGGGCTCATCAACCACTGTGCGACTAAATGTATTTCTTGAAGCACCGCAATCAGAAATCGATCGCATCATTGCCAAACATGAGCTCGTGCGCGAACGGGTCGAAAATAGGTGGTTGTTCATTTTTCAAATTGATGATGAGCATGGTGGCATATACTTTCGTAACAAGGACAAACAATGGCAACGAATGTAATTGGATTACTAATGACTATTGCATCTGATCATGGGCGGACAGCTCTAGATAAGCACTACTGGGGCGGCAACTATTTCTGCATTCGTATGTTCAAGGGTGTGTTTAGATTTCGGCCGGGGGCAAGCTATGGATAATTTAGAGCCTGATAAACTGAGTGCCTCTGGCAAATCAATATACAGTGGCTCATCCATTGCTTTACTAACCCAGCACGGTAAGGAGAAAGTGATCGCGCCTGTGCTTGCCTCTACGGTCGAATGCCAGGTGAGGCTGGTAACAGGCTTCGACACTGACCAGTTGGGCACCTTTACTCGTGACATCCCTCGTCTTGGCACACAACTTGAAGCAGCGCGGAAAAAAGCGCGTATGGGTATGGCGCTGGCGAAATCGTCTCTTGGTCTCGCGAGTGAGGGTAGTTTCGGGCCGGACCCTTACACAGGAATGTTTATCTGGAACGTGGAAATGGTAGTCTGGATCGACGATACATTGGGTATAGAAGTGGTTGGTATAGCCTCGGGCAAGGCCAGTTTATTCCATCAGCTCACCGCAAACTGGGCGGAGGCGAAAAAATTTGCTTACAAGTCAGGGTTTCCCATGCACGGTTTAGTAGTGCGCTCGCAGCACCAGGATGATCCACGCATACGCAAAGGCATTACTGACTGGGAAACGCTACACGAGGCCTTTCAATGGGCATCTACTGAGGCGGATAATAGCTGCGCCTTTCTGGAAACTGACGTGCGTGCCCATATGAATCCTACGCGTATGGAGATAATTGCCGAAGCTACACAGGATCTTGCACGGAAGCTTAACACGTTATGTCCAGACTGTAACACGCCCGGATTTCAGATTACCAATCGTGTCCTTGGCCTACCCTGCGAGGGTTGCGGTATACCAACTCGAGAAACCTTGGCAGATGTATATCGTTGTGTCAGATGCAGTTATGAAGTAACGACGGCACGCCCGGAGAAAAAGGCGCAGGCTGGGCGCTGTGATTTCTGCAATCCATGAATAAGATATTACTACATCGTCATCTCAGCTGTTCCAGATGGCGGCATGGTGGTTTAATAAAAATAAAATACATTTACACTTAAGTTTTACTATGATTTAATATTTCCATGCCTATTCACCATGCGACTCTCCACCAACTTAAGATTTTTGATGCCGTTGCAAGGCACATGAGTTTCGCTCGCGCTGCCGAAGAGCTGCACCTGACACCGCCCGCAGTATCTATCCAAGTCAAGCAACTCGCTGAAGCCATCGGTCAACCGCTATTTGAACAAATCGGCAAGAAAATTTCGCTTACCCCATTTGGCGTTGTGTCGTGGACTACCTGTCGAGACGTGCTTAATAGGCTGGAACAGCTTGGCCATGAACTGGCTGCACTTCAAGGACTGGAGAAGGGCAGTTTGAAGTTGGCTACCCTTGCCACAGCGAAATACTTTCTTCCTCGGCTGTTGGGTGACTTCTGCACGAAACACCCTGGGATCGACACCACCCTGTTCATGGGTAACCGTAAGGATCTACTAGAACGTTTAACACAAAACCAGGACGACCTTTATATCTTGGGTCAACCTCCAGAACACATGAATGTTGTTATGGAAGCTTTTGCCGACAACTTCCTGGTGGTGGTCGCCAGCCCAAATCATCCGTTAGTACAGGAAAAAGATATCGCCCCATCACGTCTACAAGACGATGCATTTATCTTGCGAGAATCCGGCTCCGGAACACGTCTGGCTGCCGAGAAGTTTTTTGAGCAGCACGGAGTTACTCTCAAGGTGCGCATGGAATTAGGTAGCAATGAAGCCGTCAAGCAGTTAGTCGCTGGTGGTCTGGGTATATCCGTGTTGTCTGCCACTACGCTACGCGCTGAGCTTGTGAGTGGCGAACTCGTGAAACTCGATGTACGTGGTTTACCGCTGGAGCGTAAGTGGCATTTAGTCTATCCGGCAAATAAACAGCTTACGCCAGCCACCCGAGCATTCATAGAGCTACTACATGCTGCTGCGCAAACTGTAAATCAGTCTCAGTTCCTAAAGGCGTGATAAAAGTTGGTAAATTTCGCGAACAGCAGTAGTTTAAATTGCAACAGATAACAACGGCTATTTGCAATCTGAGGTTGAAATCATGCTCTTTCTGGTTGCATAGAAACTAAATCGTTGTGGTTAAAACTGGCCACACAGCACAATCCATCGAAAACGCATGTTGGTTGAATACCATACCTGAAAGTATAGTGGCGCCCACTGTCAAGACAGTATTTCGTCGAGTTTAAGAGGGTAACCCATTCGATGCAGCGGATCCGCGCTGTCCCGTTTCTGATTCAATTTCTTCTATTTCATAGGCGGCACGCCGTGGATATTTGTCCACGATTAACGTACCACCGCCAATTTCGCTTCCGCCGACCAATTGTCGGGCACTTTTCCTGCTCCTGGCACTGCCATTTCCTTCGCTCCGAGCTGTTTGCGCCAAACATACAGCGTCACATCAGAAACGCCTTCCTGTTTTGCAACTTCCATGACCATCATGCTCATCGGCGGTAACAATTTCCCAAAACAGCCGCCTTCCTTTCTTCAGAATACCGTGTCATCATCGCTCTCTAAATCGCCCCCGGCCCAAGTTTACTCAACTTAGCCGAAGCAACAACTATTCTGACACCGGGGGACACCAGAGGCAGAAACAAGCACGCAAAATAAAACCCCCATGAAAATTAAATTTTCGTGGGGGTTTCGTTAATACTCACTTACCAACGCTTGAGAAGAAAATGCTTTTCTCCCCTCATCCGTTCGATCAGCGTTGCGGCTGGACAATCACCGTTATTTCTGCAATCACATCGGCATGAAGCACAATTTCGACCGGGAATTCGCCCGTTGTTTTGAGCGGACCATTCGACATGCGCACTTGCGTCTTGCTGATTTCAATACCTTGGGCAGCTAAAGCGTCTGCAATATCAATGTGGGTAACGGACCCGAACAAGCGGCCATCCATCCCTGCTTTTTGCGCCAACACCAAAGACAATTCTGCCATCTGTACCGCACGTGCTTGCGCAGCAGCCAAAACGACGGCGTGCTGTTTTTCCAGCTCCGCACGACGCTCTTCAAAATGGCGCAGATTACCTGCCGTGGCGCGCTTGGCTTTACCTTGCGGGATCAAGAAATTACGCGCATAGCCATCTTTAACTTTGACCACATCGCCCAAAGTGCCCAAATTAATTACTTTTTCCATCAGAATTATTTGCATGTCATCCTCCTCAATGCAAATCTGTGTAAGGCATCAATGCCAGAAAACGTGCACGCTTGATTGCCGTGGACAATTGGCGCTGATAACGTGTTTTGGTGCCTGTAATGCGCGCCGGAATAATTTTGCCATTTTCTGCGATAAATTCTTTCAGAATCTCAACGTCTTTGTAATCAACCCAAGTGATTTTTTCTACCGTAAAACGGCAAAATTTACGACGTTTGAACAATTGACGGGAACCTTCCCGGCGTTTATTACTGCTATTACCTGTTGGACGTGGCATCTTGCACTCCTAAATAAAGGGTTGTTGCTTGTGGCTTACAATGCTATAAATCATCCGGTTTGCCCATCTGTTTGGCGCCCATACGACCAAACCCCGGAAGCAAACCCATGTACTGATTATCGACACATCCTAAAGGCTGGCACAGTTTACGCACCGCGCTACCCATAGGGCATGACTCAATACTGTGGATAATTTATGCTGTGATTTGAACTTCAACCGTTGGTACGGATTCTTCTTTCGGCTCGGCTTTTGCTTCAACATTCAGCAAAGAACGTGATTTTTCTTCCTTCATCATTGCTGAAGGTGTGCTCACGGCCTCGTCCATACGGATGCTGAGGTGGCGCAAAACCGCATCATTAAACTTGAAGCCATGCTCCAGTTCATCCAGGGTTTCCTGGTTGCATTGAATGTTCATCAACACATAATGTGCTTTGTGAATTTTTTGAATTGGGTAAGCCAATTGGCGGCGACCCCAGTCTTCCAGGCGGTGGATAATACCGTTGTGGCTGGCAATCAATGTGCGATAACGTTCGACCATAGCGGGAACTTGCTCGCTTTGATCGGGGTGCACGATAAATACAATTTCATAATGTCGCATACGCGCTCCTTGTGGGTTAAAGCCCCCCGTGCGTAAACGGTAGGGCAAGGGAAACGCGTGATTATACATAAACCTCTCTGACCAGGCAAGAAAAACGGCAGGAAATAGCAAACCAGAAGCAAAAACAGGCTTTTGGATTAAACCCGAACAACTCCTCCGGGTTCATGAATGAAATGTGTACATCACCGTTATCCCAGCCGGAGCCCTCTGCCGCAACAGTGTAAAATAAAAATCGTCTTCTCATCTTGAAAAAAGTATCCTGCACCCCCATTAACAGGTTACCTCGAAGATCGAGTGTTATCTCAGTGTGCAGCCGCATGTGGTGCTGCACCGTATTTGTGCTTTTTATCTGTCTATTTATTCAGGAGATTCTATAAATGAAAATTCGTCCACTGCATGACCGTGTGATTGTCAAACGCCTCGAGGAAGAGCGCAAAACCGCTTCCGGCATTGTCATTCCTGACAGCGCGGCCGAAAAACCGGATCAAGGCGAGATCCTGGCTGTTGGCAAGGGTAAAGCTGGCGATGATGGCAAAGTACGTCCTCTGGATGTCAAAGTCGGTGATCGCGTTTTATTTGGCAAATATGCTGGCCAGGCTGTCAAAGTTGACGGCAATGAAGTGCTGGTGATGCGTGAAGAAGACATCATGGGCATTCTGGAATAAGTCCAGACCACCCCCAACCTCGTTAATAATCGTGTAATCAGTAAATTTAGGAGTTTGTTATGCCTGCAAAAGACGTTAAATTCGGTGATGTTGCCCGTCAAAAAATGATGATCGGTGTGAATGTGCTGGCCGATGCGGTCAAAGTCACACTGGGACCCAAAGGCCGTAATGTAGTGCTGGACCGTTCTTACGGCGCGCCCACCATTACTAAAGATGGTGTTTCTGTTGCCAAAGAAATTGAATTAAAAGACAAGTTCGAGAACATGGGCGCGCAAATGGTGAAGGAAGTTTCTTCCAAAACCTCCGATGTCGCGGGTGATGGCACCACGACCGCCACCGTGCTGGCACAAGCCATGCTGAAAGAAGGCATGAAATTTGTAGCCGCTGGCATGAATCCTATGGACTTGAAGCGCGGGATGGACAAAGCGGTGACGGCCATCGTTGCTGAACTGCAAAAAATTTCCAAGCCTTGTACCACGACGAAAGAAATTGCCCAAGTGGGTTCGATCTCCGCTAACTCTGAAGGCGCTATTGGCGACATCATCGCTGAAGCAATGGGCAAAGTCGGTAAAGAAGGCGTGATTACAGTTGAAGACGGCACCAGCCTGCAAAGCGAACTGGATGTGGTCGAAGGCATGCAGTTTGATCGCGGTTACCTGTCACCTTATTTCATTAACAACCAGGACAAGCAAATCGCTGCGCTGGAAAATCCTTACGTGTTGTTGCACGACAAGAAAATTTCCAACATCCGTGACCTGTTGCCCGCTTTGGAGCAAGTCGCTAAAGCAGGTCGCCCACTGCTGATCATCGCTGAAGACGTCGATGGTGAAGCACTGGCAACCCTGGTGGTCAACAACATCCGTGGCATCCTGAAAACTTGTGCAGTGAAAGCACCTGGCTTCGGCGACCGCCGCAAAGCCATGCTGGAAGATATCGCCATCTTGACGGGCGGCACCGTCATTGCGGAAGAAGTGGGTCTGACTCTGGACAAAGTGACGCTGGCTGAGCTCGGCCAGGCCAAACGCATCGAAGTAGGCAAAGACAACACCATCATCATCGATGGCATTGGCAGCGAAGCCAACATCAAAGGCCGTATCGCGCAGATTAACCGTCAAGCTGAAGAAGCCACCAGCGACTATGACAAGGAAAAACTGCAGGAGCGCAAAGCCAAATTGGCTGGCGGCGTGGCACTGATCAAAGTAGGTGCAGCCACCGAAGTTGAAATGAAAGAGAAAAAAGCGCGTGTGGAAGATGCGTTACACGCTACCCGCGCTGCGGTGGAAGAAGGCATTGTACCCGGCGGCGGTGTTGCGCTGTTGCGTGCCAAAGTCGGCGTCCACAAACTGGTTGGCGACAACCATGATCAGGAAGCCGGCATCAAAATTGTGCTGCGCGCGATCGAAGAGCCATTGCGTCAAATCGTCATTAATTGCGGCGAAGAAGCGTCTGTTGTGGTCAACAACGTCATGCAAGGCAAGGGTAACTACGGTTACAACGCTGCGACTGGCGTGTATGGCGACATGGTGGAAATGGGCGTGCTGGACCCAACCAAAGTCACCCGCACCGCGTTGCAAAACGCTGCTTCTGTGGCCGGGTTAATGCTGACCACCGATGCCATGGTGGCAGAGTTGCCCGAAGACAAACCAGCTGCTGGCGGTATGGGCGGCGGTATGGGCGGTATGGGCGGTATGGATGGTATGATGTAAGCTTCAACGGGTTTGTTACTCTTGACCCACTTAAAACCCCGCCTCTGAGGCGGGGTTTTTTTATGCGGCAAACTACTCACTGCAAATGGATGTTTTTGCCTGCAACGGAGCTGGCATAACCACTTTTCAATGGGCTATATCGGACAGCGGAATTGCAATCACCCAGCCATAGATGTTGGAAACATAAAGCGTGCCGCCCACGATCACAGGGGAAGAAGGGCCAAATGCACCACCCAGATGTTTTTGCCCTAACAGCGTGCCGTCCGCAACCCTGATTGCTGCGATGTCACCCGACTTATAGGGCACATAAGCCACGCCGTCGGCCACTGCGGCACCCGCCCGAATTTGCGCACCCAAACGAACTTTCCACAATTCACGGCCAGTTTTCAGGTCAAACGCATAATAATTGCCGGTGACGGGGCTGCCTTCCAGAACTTTATCACCAGCAATCATCGGTGTGGCGGTTTTCATTGCAGGGGGAACCGGGCCACTCTCAAGTTGTTTTTGCCACACAATCTTGCCGGATGACGCGTCCATGGCCAGCAACACATTGGCTACCGGTTTTTCCTTATCACCCGTCTCCACCGTGGCTTCCTGAATGACCAGCCCATCCGCGTACGCAGGCGTGCAATCCCCAATGCCCGTGGCAACCAGTTTGGGGAGTGTTATTTTCCATGCAATGCTGCCTGTTTTCTTGTTCACAGCATAAAAATAGTTGGGGTTCGTGCCGCCCAGAAACAAATTATCGCCAGCCAGCACAGGGGATGACATACTCACAAAAGAAACCAGATCGGTGGTCAAAGCCAGCTTGCCGGTGACGGCATCGAGTTTGTAAACGTGACCATCGCCCGTGCCGATGTACAGAAATCCCTGATCATAAACAGCGGTAGGCATCGCCTCGCCGGGGAAATGATAAGCCCATAATTTTTTACCGGTTTTTGCGTCAAGCGCATACATCGTGTTTAAACCCGGACCGCGAGTCGGACGCTTGCCTTTCACATACAGCATGGTATTGGCATAATTAAAATAGGCGTTGCCCGTGGAAACAAACACGCGTCCATCAACCACCAGCGGATTGCTCATGGTCATGTTCCAGCCGTAATGCGCCCAAATAAGTTTGCCATTGAGGGCATTAAGCGCATAGGTATAGCCATTGTCGCTGCCTTCATAGACAATGCCATTCACCACAGACGCGCCGACAGGCATGCCGATATTGTAGGCAGTCGTCGAAAAATTGTTATCCAGCGGAGGTCCGTCCAAAGGAATAGCCCCTGCACCGGCAAATTTCCAGCTCACCCCCCTGCGCAACGATTCAGGTGCGTTGCCGGACAAGGCAAACACGGCGTTCCGTTCCGGATTGGCCGCATAAGTGGTCCATGTCTGCGGAAACAGCACTGCTATAGCAGGGTCGGGAAGGTTTTGCGGGAAATACTGATCAGGGAATTCGGCTGCAACTGGATTACCCGATTGCGCTTGTTCTGCAGTGGTCGCCTGTGCCCAGGAACTGCCGCCGAAACAGGATAAAACCAGCAGCGTCAATAACTGCGCTATCGGTCGCTTGACGGGCATCTGGAACGATGAAGAAATGTTCTGCATAGCTAACTCCTTTTATATTAAGAATAATGACCCCGAACAGGCATTCGCCAGGACGAACCAATAGCGACAATACGCCAAGGCGACCGGTTGGAGTAAGGATCGGGCATTTAAGTTTCCACCGCTCCTCAACGCGACATTTCCATTATGCCTTATCATGCCATACCAAAATATGTCCGGCATTTCGATTGCCATATCGTCCATTCCTGCAATACCGTGAATTTTGTACCCCCTGAAGGTTGCCTAAATCCTCCAAATACAGTTAGAATGCCTGTGGTTTGAGGAGCGTTGCGACGGAATATTCCGCCAGGCTCAGACCTTTATCCGTTAATCTCTTAACGAGATTCAACCGTTCAACCGCGCTCACGTTTACTTTGCCTGACCAAGGAGAGCGTGATGCACCATCGTAATAAAAACACCCCTGATTATGTTGTAGCGGATATGGCCCTGGCCGACTGGGGCCGACGCGAATTAAATATTGCCGAGACCGAAATGCCGGGCCTGATGGCCATCCGTGAGGAATTCTCCGCCACGCGCCCCCTGCATGGCGCGCGCATTACCGGCAGCTTGCACATGACGATCCAGACCGGGGTGCTGATTGAAACCCTGCAAGCTTTGGGTGCGGAAGTGCGCTGGGCATCCTGCAATATTTTCTCTACCCAGGACCATGCCGCCGCAGCGATTGCCGCTACCGGCACACCGGTTTTTGCCATTAAAGGCGAATCTGTAGAAGATTATTGGGATTACTCGCACCGCATTTTTGAATGGGCGGATGGCGGTTATTCCAACATGATTCTGGACGATGGCGGCGATGCTACCCTGTTGTTACACCTTGGTGCCCGCGCCGAATCCGACCCTGCCGTGTTGGCAAACCCCAGCGGTGAAGAAGAACGTGCAATGTTCGCGGCGATCCGTGCCAAACTCGCTGCTTCACCAAACTGGTATTCAACTCGCCTGGCACATATTATCGGTGTCACGGAAGAAACCACCACGGGTGTTCATCGCCTGTATCTCATGCACGAACGCGGCGAACTGAAATTTCCAGCCATTAACGTCAATGACTCTGTCACCAAATCCAAGTTTGACAATTTGTACGGTTGCCGCGAATCACTGGTGGACGGCATCAAACGTGCCACCGATGTGATGATTGCAGGCAAAGTTGCTGTCGTGGCCGGTTACGGGGATGTGGGCAAAGGCTCGGCACAAGCCTTGCGTGCACTGTCCGCCCAAGTGTGGGTGACGGAAATTGACCCCATTTGCGCGTTGCAGGCAGCCATGGAAGGTTATCGCGTGGTGACCATGGATTACGCTGCCGATAAAGCGGATATTTTTGTCACCGCCACCGGCAATTTTCATGTCATCACCCATGATCATATGGCCAAAATGAAGGATCAGGCCATCGTGTGCAACATCGGCCATTTCGATAATGAAATTGACGTGGCGGGTATCGAGCAATACCCATGGGAAGAAATCAAACCCCAAGTCGATCATGTGATTTTCCCCGATGGCAAACGCATTATTCTGCTGGCCAAGGGCAGATTGGTGAATTTGGGTTGCGCAACCGGCCACCCTTCTTATGTGATGAGCTCCTCCTTTGCCAACCAGACGCTGGCGCAAATCGAGCTGTTCACCCGTACGCAGGATTATCCTGTTGGCGTCTATACACTGCCTAAACAACTGGATGAGAAAGTCGCCCGCCTGCAACTGAAAACCCTGAACGTGCAAATGACGGAATTAAGCGATCAACAAGCCACTTATTTGGGCGTCAATAAAAACGGCCCATACAAATCCGCACATTATCGCTATTAAGGGGATAAACATGGCGCGCCCTTTATTCAGCTTTGAATTTTTTCCGCCTAAAACCCCCGAAGGGGCAAGTAAGCTAAGTGAAGTGCGTAGCCAGCTTGCCGCATTGCACCCCCGGTTTTTTTCGGTGACCTATGGTGCTGGGGGCTCAACAAGAGATTATTCGATGGCGACGGTATTAGACATTCGTCAAGCGGGTCTGGATGCCGCGCCGCATTTATCCTGCATCGGTGCCTCGCGCGACAGCCTGCGCAGTGTACTGGCCGAATACCAGCAACATCAGATACGGCACATCATTGCTTTGCGGGGCGATCTGCCCTCCGGCATGGCCAGCGGCGGGGAATTTCGTTATGCCAGCGATTTGGTGGCGTTTATTCGTGAGGAAACGGGTGACTGGTTTAATATCGAAGTAGCCGCCTATCCAGAAGTGCACCCGCAAGCCCAAAGTGCAGAAGAAGATCTGCGGCACTTCAAAACCAAAATTGATGCCGGTGCCAATGCCGCCATCACGCAGTATTTTTTCAATGCCGATGCCTATTTTGCTTTTGTGGAAGAATGCTTGGGTTTGGGAATCACTGCACCCATCATTCCGGGCATCATGCCCATCGCCAATTATGCGCAACTGGCGCGCTTCTCGGACGCCTGTGGCGCTGAAATCCCACGCTGGGTGCGTAAGCGCCTGGAAGGTTATCATGACGACCTTGACTCTATCCGTGCCTTTGGCCTGGACCTGATTACAGATTTGTCTGCGAGGATGCTGCAACAAGGCGCGCCCGGCCTGCATATTTACACCATGAACCAGTCTGCTGTCACACTGGAGCTTTGGCGCAGATTGGGGTTAAATACTTAAAGAGGCACTGATTTATTCGAACTCGTCATTCCCGTGAAGGCGGGAACCCAGCTAAAACAGGGCTAAATTTCCGCCTGCACGGGGATGACGAATAAATCAGGCCTCCTTGACCTGGCAAGGTCACTCACCAGACAAGTCAGCTGCGGGCTTGTTTCCCGTCAGCATATAGGTAATCAGGTCTTTCACCGGGCGAATTTCCTCGCCAAAAGGCAAGGGCTCCGATCCCCGGAAAAACAGACCCTTTTCAACATTGCCGGCCAGCGCTGCCGCCAGTTGCGAATCAATACAGAATTGCCCCGATTTCGCTACGCCATCGCGCAAACCGCATTGCGTGAGACAATGCAAACCGGAAGCACAGCGACTGAGATCGCATTTGGCATAGCCTTGCAGCGTCTGCTCGCGTTTTAAATAATTAATCAGCCAGGGGGTAAGTACGGCACGTGCCGGTAAGCCGGCGACACTCATAAATGTGACAATGTCTTCGGGTTTTGCTTGTGTCAACACCCGTTTAAAATTGGGGTGTGCATCACCTTCCATGGTGACGGCAAAAGCGGTCCCCATTTGTACGGCTGAAGCACCCAAACCTATTAATGTCCTGATTTGCGCATGACTATTGATTCCCCCAGCGGGAATCAATGGCACTTGCTCATGAGAAATACCCAATTCATGAAACAACTGTTGCACACTTTCCAGCACGCCGGAAAAATCAAAGCGCGGATCGTTCAAATCCTCTGGCTTGGGCGCGCCCAAATGCCCACCTGCATAACGGGGGTGCTCAATGACAATCGCATCAGGCAGTCGTTGTTTACGCATCCATTTTTTAAGCAGGATCGCAATACCACGGGCATCGGATAAAATGGGGATTAAGGCCACACCGGGAAAATCTTGTGTCATTTCAGGCAGATCCAGCGGCAAACCTGCACCCATCACAATCGCTTGGGCACCTGATTCACAGGCCACGCGCACCAGCGCAGGGTGTTCGGCAACGGCTTTCATGACATTGACCGCGACCATTCCGCGACCATCAGCCATCGTCAGTGCCGCATCCACCTCACGCCGCAATGCTTCAAAATTGAGCGCATTAAGTACGGTTTGATCACGGCAGTGCCTGGCTTGAGCAACCAGATCAGGGTGATGACGATGCAAGTCGATGCTGGCAATGGTGCCCATGGCACCGAGATGGGCCACAGTTCCAGCAAGGCGATGGGCAGACACACCCACGCCCATCCCGCCTTGAACGATAGGCAACAAGGGATGGCTCTTGATGGAAAACAAGGGCAAATCAGTCATATTTTTACCTGTCCGGCTTAAACCGGGCATCTTGAGCAGAAATTTCAACGATTTAAGATTAAGCGGCCTTAAATTTAACTCGAACATTATATCGTAAAAATCAAATCTCTTCACATGATCGTTTTCCTGCAGTAAATTTGACTCATGTGCACTGCATATGGTATAAACTCTTCCTTTTTGAATATTTCGGAGCTCGTCATGGCCCGCGTCTGTCAAATCACCGGCAAATCACCAATGGTTGGGAACAATGTTTCTCACGCCAACAACAAAACAAAACGTCGTTTTCTGCCTAACCTGCAGTCACGCCGCTTCTGGCTGGAAAGCGAAAACCGCTTTATCCGCTTGCGTGTAAGCACTGCTGCTTTGCGCACCATTGATAAAAATGGCATTGAAGCTGTGTTAGAAAAACTCATCGCCAAAAGCGAATAAGCCAAGAATAAAGGAAGCCTAGCATGGCCAGCAAAATCCGCGAAAAAATTAAACTAGAGTCCACCGCAGGTACCGGGCACTTTTATACCACCAGCAAAAACAAGCGCACAACGCCTGAAAAACTGGAGTTTATGAAATTTGATCCCAAAGCACGCAAACACGTGCTGTACAAAGAAATCAAACTTAAATAAATTGTCTTTTTGAAATCGCAGCCTGTGCCGGATTTTAACCCGGCCTGTGGTGTGAGCTGCAAGCTCCTCCGGCAGGTCGGGCTTCAACCTGACTCATGCCATGGGGCCGAAGACGAATCCAACCCTCGTTATCATTACTGGTTGAATTAAAAAGGGATTAGCGAGCCGTCAAAAGCGGGCTAATCCCTTTTTTATGGGTTTTTGCGAGCGGTTACACCGTAACAGCTCGCGCAATAAACAAACCTCATCTCAAATCATGCCTGTCCGCAGCCGGGCGCTCCTTTCGGTCATCCCACGGCTGTGGAGCCAAAGTTGCCACAGTCAGCCCATCATCGACCAGATACTGGCGCGCCACGGCTTGAACTTGCGCAGCAGTCACGGCATCCACACGAGCCACCTCATCGGCCACTGCGCTGGCGGGCAGGCCTTCACTCACATACTGCCCCAATAACATACCTTGATAAAACATGGAATCGCGCTGATAGACACTGTTGGCAATCACCTGCGCTTTGACGCGCTTAAGCTCATCGGCACCAATGCCCTGTACAATTATTTTCTGTACCTGAGCACGCAAAGCTGTTTCCAGTTCTGCGATGGTTTTGCCCTGAGTCGGTGTGCCATCCATGATAAACAAACCCGGACCGCGTCCCAATAAATCATAACTGGCACTGGCCTCAGTGGCAATACGCTGGCCACGCACCACCTCTTTACCCAAACGGGCACCAGAATTACCATCCAGTACACCCGCCAACACCAAAAGGGCATATGCCTGGTCATCATGATTGTGATGTAAAAATGGCACATGCCAAGCCATCATCATATAAGGCACTTTGGCTGGTGCTTTGACCTCAATCCGCTTGATGCCGATCTGAGGCGGTTCAATTTGGGGTTTGCGCACAGGTAAAGTGATGGCCGGAATACCGCCGAAATATTGTTGTGCCAAATCTCGTACCTGTTTGCCTTTCACATCGCCCACCACCACTAACGTAGCATTATTCGGCGCATACCAATTGTGATACCAATTACGCACATCGCCCAAAGTTAAATTTTCGATGTCATTCATCCAGCCGATCACTGGGCGACGAGCAGGGTTGGCCTCAAATGTCGTGGCCATCATCTGCTCGCTCACCAAAGCCTCAGGCTGGTCTTCGGTGCGCATGCGCCGCTCTTCTCTAACAACCTGGTTTTCTTTGCTAAAACCTTCTTCCGTCAAGGACAGATTATGCATACGATCCGCTTCCAGCTTAAAAGCCAATGGTAATTGATCGTTTTGCAATTGTTCAAAATATACCGTGTAGTCCTGGTTGGTGAACGCATTTTCACGCCCGCCCACAGCCGCAATCATTTTGGAAAACTGTCCGTCAGGTACATCGGTGGTTCCCTTGAACATCATATGTTCCAGCATATGCGCCAACCCGGTGTAACCATTCACTTCGTCCATACTGCCCACTCTGTACCATAACTGACTGACCACCACGGCAGAGCGGTGGTCTTCCTGCACCAAAATATGCAAGCCGTTATCAAGCTGGTATTCCTGCACCTCAGCGTGTGCCGTGGTCATGCAACACAACAAGGCCATCCCCATCCATTTTTTCATTCCGTCATCCTCTATTCAAAATCCCGTTGATTTCCTGCTCATGATAGAATGAATCTTGTGTTTTTGTCTTCATCATCTTGAATGGGACTGTTGTTATCGTGTTTGGTTTCTTCAAAAAAAAATTAGATCCAGCTGCCCGTACTGTACTCACTGAGCCGTCTGAGCCCACACCTTCCGTACCGGATATGGCGTCACTTCACCAGACCTCCAGCACAGTGTCAACAACCGGGGATTCTCCAGCCACGCCACCCAGGCAGGAAAACGCCTCATCGCAGCATGTTCATTTCGCCGCAGAAACCGGACAACCCGGTTTCCAGACCGATGACATGAACCCCCATGAACAAAGCTGGGCTGCTCGCATCAAGCGCGGCCTGCAACGCACCCGTGAACAATTGGGTCAGCAGCTTGGCCATCTGTTTTCATCAGGCGGTAAAATTGATGAGGCCCTGTACGAAGAACTCGAAACCATCCTGTTAACTTCCGATGTCGGCATCAGCGCGTGCAATACCTTATTGGAAAGCCTGCGCTTGCGCGTCAAACAACAACATCTCACCGAAGCCGGACAAATGCGTGCCGCACTGCGCGACGCGTTACTGGAATTGCTCATCCCGTTAGAAGCACCATTGAATGTGAGCACTCACACACCGTTTGTCATCATGTTGGCCGGGGTCAACGGTGCGGGGAAAACCACCACCATCGGCAAATTGGCGCACTACTACCAGCAACAGGGCAAAACAGTTTTGCTCGCCGCAGGCGATACTTTTCGTGCCGCAGCAAAAGAACAACTGGTGGCTTGGGGTGAACGCAACGGGGTCAGCGTCGTGACCCAGGAACACGGCGATGCTGCGGCAGTCATTCACGATGCCTATTCTGCTGCCCGGGCGCGCGGTATTGACATCCTGCTGGCTGACACCGCCGGGCGCTTACCCACCCAATTGCACCTGATGGAAGAGCTGCGCAAAGTGAAGCGGGTAATACAGAAACTGGAACCCCAAGCGCCGCATGAAGTGCTGTTGGTGCTGGACGCCAACACCGGTCAAAATGCGGTGACCCAAGTTACCGCTTTCGACGATGCACTGGGCGTGACCGGTCTGGTATTAACCAAACTGGACGGCACCGCCAAAGGTGGTGTCATTGCCGCCATTGCCAAATCGCGCCCCCGTCCCATACGCTTCATCGGTGTAGGTGAACAAATGAACGACTTACGCCCCTTTGTGGCGGCTGAATTTGTAAACGCCTTATTTGAAGAGCCTGCGGCATGATTCGTTTCGAACAGGTCAATAAACACTATCCCGGCGGCCACCATGCCTTGACGGGCATCGACCTCGAAATCCAGCGTGGCGAAATGGTGATTTTGACTGGGCATTCCGGTGCAGGAAAATCCACTTTACTCAAGCTCATCGCCGCCATTGAACGCCCTACTTCGGGCAATGTATGGCTGAACGAACAAAATATCAGCCGTCTGCGGCGTTCGGCCATCCCTTATCTGCGCCGCAACATCGGGCTCATCTTTCAAGACCACAAACTGCTGTTTGACCGCAATGCGCTCCACAATGTACTGTTGCCCCTGGACATTGCCGGATTTTCCCGCAAGGACGCGTTTTCGCGCGCTCGGGCTGCTTTAGACAAAGTAGGCTTGTTGATGCGTGAAAAATCCATGCCCATCACCCTGTCCGGCGGCGAGCAACAACGGCTGTGCATTGCACGGGCAATTGTTTCTCGCCCACCGCTGTTGCTGGCCGACGAACCTACGGGTAATCTGGATCTGGCGTATGCCCAAGACATTTGGCACATGTTTACGGAATTTCATCTCAGCGGTACCACGCTGGTGATCTCCAGTCACGATACGGCCCCATCGGGCTCACAACATCGTATGATACAACTTGATCACGGAAGGCTCGCCTCATGAACGCCTGGCTCCTCCACCATGGTCACGCGCTCCACTCGGCTTTGCTGCGCCTTATTCAAGCGCCCTTTGCCAGCCTGTTCACCCTGATCAGTCTGGGCATTGCGCTGAGCTTGCCCGCGCTGATGGCCATCACCTTGTACACGGTGCAACAACTCTCCGGCACCTTACCCCAACAGAGCGCCATTACTGTCTATTTACACACCAACGCCAGCGAGGCGGATCGCTCGCAGCTTGAGAAGCGAATCAATCAACTGCACCATCTCGCTCACAAACAGTTTATTTCCAAACAAACTGCGCTGGCGCAGCTTTCCCGGCAACTGGCACTGGGCAATCTGTCCGATCAATTACCCACCAACCCCTTACCCGACGCGTGGGTATTAACGCCCACCCAACTGGACCCCGCACTGACACAAGCCTGGACGCAACAACTGGCCAACCTGCCCATGGTCGCGCTGGTGCAAGGCAACCAGGCTTGGAGTACCCGGTTACATGCGCTACTCAATTTGGGCAATCAGCTGGTGGTGCTGCTGGGCGTCCTGCTGGGTAGCGGTGTGGTCACGCTTTCAGCGATTGTGACGCACTTACAAATTATGTCACGCGAACCGGAAATCGAAATCAGCCGCCTCATCGGCGCCACCCATTCTTTTATCAGTCGCCCATTTCTGTATTTTGGTCTGCTGGAAGGCTTGCTTGCGGGATTCACCGCTGCCGCGATCGTGTACGGTTTTTTTCTCGTGCTGGCTGAGCCGGTCGCAATACTGGCGCACGACTATGCCAGCACCTTCCACATCTGGCTCCCCGCACCACAAATCTGGCTGGCCGGCATCGCCGCAGCGGGCGTGCTGGGCTGGCTGGGCGCATGGCTGGCGGTGTGGCGCACGCTGGTGTGGGCAAAACAAGGATAGGCGTAATGAATTCCGGTAAATTGAATCCGTAAACCAACAAACCCCCTCTTCCCTGATCTGAAATGTTAAAACCGCTCGAGTCCCCGCTCCGTTAACACCGCATCCAGAGGCACATCCCAGGCATCGCGCGACAGGGGCTGATCCAGCCGCTGGCAAGAAAAAGCCAGCCCCAGCAATTTGGGTCGCCGCCAGCTGTGGCGGTGACGGAGATAGGCCAGGCTGGCATCATAATAACCGCCGCCCATGCCCAAGCGATATCCATGCAAGTCGTAACCCACCAGGGGCAAGCACAGCACATCCAGCGCTGGTGCACGCACAACATGGCTGAGATGGATTTCGGGCACGCCGAAATGGTTCGACACCCAACGCGAATTCGCATCCAGACGACTGAACCACAGCCGTAACGTGTAACGGTTGTTGGGTACGCTAGGCAAGTAAACTTCTTTGCCCATACTCAGTAAACGCGCAATCAGGGGCAAGGTATCAATTTCAGCACCATGCGGAATAAATAACCCGAAGCGTTTCGCCCGCAAAATGAATCCTGTGTTGATCATGCCGCGTTGAATTTGTAGCGCCGCGTGTTGACGAAAAGACTTCGAAAGGCTTTTTCTGCATGCACGTAAATGTTTGCGCACCACCGATTTGTGTGGTGCCGCAGCATTTTCAGATGGCGGGGCCGCAATAAAAGTAGGTGCAGTCATGTGACCCTGTCGTGGAAGGGGAGCCCCCGCAGATGCCGTTGGATCATGGCTTGAACCTGAGTTCAAGTGGTCGCAGTGACAGTGCTTCAGGCGCATTAAACGGGTAATACGCACAACGGCACTGTGATTTACCGCAACCGAGCCAAAATTATTGGTTCAAAGCATTTGCAATCCTGACGAACACCGTAGGGGCATTGAAGCTTGAGTTTATGGAAACTCAATGTCTTGCATCGAAAGCCAAATTTCCGAAGACACGATCAGAACAAACCCTGCTGGGAATCGAGTGCCTCGTCAATCGAGCTTTCCATGGTTTTGATTCTACGCTTCAAGGTGGCCATGTCAATCGTTCGTTCAGGTGTTTTTAACAAATCAAAAGCGATGTTCAATGCGGCCATCACTGCGATACGTTCTATGCCGATCACTTTACCCTGTTCCCGAATTTCGCGCATTTTCAGATCCAGATACTGGGAAGCCTGAATCAGCGCCCCCTGCTCGGCCTCCTGGCAGGCCAAACGGTATTCACGCCCCATAATATAGATGGTTACGGCATTGGTATCTTGCGCCATCATTCACCCTCTGGAAATTGAGTCAGTAAATTTTCCAGCCGCACCGACGCCTGCGCAACCCGATCTTTCAATTGTTTGTTTTGGTCATTCACCACGGCCATCTGCTGACGCAGACGTTGATTGTCTTCACGCAACACCCGGTTCAAATCGAGCAATTGGCACAGTTTGGCTTCCAGTAAATTAAACAAATCATCCATCTTCATACTATAATGGGGATGCTGAGCTTTAGTCAATGTCTAAAGCGTTTATTTATGGAATTGAACCTGTACACACCATCCATTATGGAACACACATCACCTTTGAACACACCGCAAGGCAGTTTTGATGAAACCAATCCCCTGCGTGCTGACGCTGTGCGTTACAGTAATGCCAACGCCCGAGGGAAAATTTGCCATATCATCGACAACTCCGGACAATGTTTGCCTGAGCAAGCTTGTCGTGAAATATTGCAAGGTCTGATTGAAAATGATTTGTTTGGCTTTCGCTGCCTGTCGCCCCAAGGGGGCAACACCATCGATCTGGAACGGCGGGAATCCAGCCACATTCAGGTGGGTGACGACCTGTACCGTTTGGTTGTATACCATTATGAGGCCCGTATTGAGCCATTTTGAATGGTTCGACAATGATGTCGGACATCGCGTAATCAAAGAGTTAGCGCTTTTTAATGAGCCATCAGCACCGCGCCTGGAGACATACCATGCCTAAACAGCCCCCTGCCCCACTTCAAACCCCGGATGGCAGCAATCACATTCTGCTTCATTCCTGTTGCGCGCCTTGCGCAGGGCCGATCATGGACGACATCCTCGCTGCGGGGATTCGTTTTACCGTTCTGTTTTATAACCCGAACATCCACCCACTGGCTGAATATGAACTGCGCAAGGAAGAAAATGTCCGTTATGCGCAACAGCTTGGCGTTCCTTTCATAGACCTTGATTACGATAAGGAAAATTGGTTCGAGCGGGTGAAAGGGCTGGAATGGGAACCGGAGCGCGGAACGCGTTGCACCGCCTGCTTCGACATGCGCTTCGAGCGTTCAGCGCTGTATGCCGCAGAGCACGGCTTCAGTGTGTTTTCCAGCACCCTGGGTATTTCGCGCTGGAAAGACATGGATCAGATTAACGGTTGCGGCAAGCGTGCAGCGGCCCGGCATGCGGGTTTGCAATACTGGGACTATAACTGGCGCAAAGCGGGTGGCAGCCAACGCATGATCAGCATCGCCAAACACGAAGAATTCTATCAGCAAGAATATTGTGGTTGCATTTATTCATTGCGAGACAGCAACAAATACCGCCTTCAGCAGGGGCGCGGGAAAATTATCCGTGGCGTGAAATATTATGGTCGAACAGAAATGTCTGAAGGGCCCGATCAGCGGACGCCTTAGTCCGGATATGACGCAATTCGACTCATGAATTGATGCCAAAAGCCGCCTGATACACTGCACCCTTTCTATGCCTACAACGCTTAACCCCATCTATTATTTCGCGCTGCTTGTTTTTCTGCTGGCTTTTGCGGGCACTTCTTTTTTCAGGGGCGCGGACGCCTCCTGGCATACCTCGACGTCCCGAACGATCAACCTGGACGGCCTGCGCGGATTGCTGGTTATCAGTGTTTTTATCCATCATGCAGCCATCTACCATGGTTATTTGTTACATAGGGTTTGGCAAGTCCCGCCCTCAACACTCATGACGCAGGCGGGCCAAGCCAGTGTGATGTTTTTTTTCATGATCACAGGCTTTCTGTTCTGGTCAAAAGCCGTGACTTCTCTTGGGCGCCTCAACTGGCGCATACTTTATATCAACAGGTATTTCAGGATTGCGCCCCTTTATTATTTTGCAACCTTGCTCATGTTGCTCATCGTGCTCGGCGTCTCTGATTTCCACTTGCGCGAATCTTTTCTGACCCTTGTGAAAGAAGTTTTACCTCTAGGCCTGGCCGGTTTTTACTCGGCAGACGCTCCAATTAACGCCTATCGCAGCCCGTCTCTGATTCTAGCCGGGGTCACCTGGACGCTGCGCTTTGAGTGGTTATTTTACTTGCTGATATTGCCTGTTTCGACTTTTTTTGCGCGCAGGAAAAACTGGCACCTTCGCTATACGAGCCTGGGCTTTCTCGGCTTCACCCTTTTATCGGCGTACCAGCCGGGCATGCGACTGATTGCCCTGATGACTTTCTTTGGCGGCATGTTGTGCGCATCCATCCAATCCCGCTTCCGCTTTGTAATGCCCGCACGCTGGAATACCACGCTGTCCGTGATCATTTGTGCATTGCTCTGGTATTTAATGCAATTTAAGACCGCCTACCAAACTACCGCGATAGGGATATTGTGGCTCATCTTTCTTATCATCACTTCCGGATGCTCAATATTTGGTTTGCTTACGGCGCGACCTGCATTAAGGTTGGGCGAATTGAGTTACAGCATTTACATGCTGCAAGGCCTTCTGCTGTATGCCGCATTCTACTTCAGCGCCATCTCCACCTATGCGTTGAATTCAGCCATTCAATATTGGTTAGTGATCACGGTCACCGGCGCCATGTTGCTTGCCGTGTCACTGGCAACGCACTTGCTCATAGAAAAACCGGGGATTTTGCTGGGTAAAAATCTTTCCGGGCGATTCAAATAATTTCGCCATAAACTTTGGATGAGTCAATTGAGGCGATCATCACCGCGCCGCAAAAAATTCATATTCGATGCGGAACAACCAGGTATTCGCTGGTGCAGCGGGGTTAATCCCCGACACCATACCCAAACTGTATTCTATTTCATTTCCTCCCCCTGTACGCGTTTCCCCATAGACAACAGGACCAACCTGGTAGGCATTGTCATTCGGACGGTAATAGAATTCCAATCCAGGCGCAATGCTGCCCTGTTCAATATCAAATTTGTAGCTGGCGCTGTAAGCAGCACGAAACGCGAGGTTGTTGCTGGCGCCGCCGCCGATCTGTTTGCCCCAGATTAAATTTAAACGCTGGTTAATGTGGCCCGACCATTTTTCAAGCAGCGGACCAAATTCAGTTCCGTTTACCGCACCCGGTTGTTTGTTGTAAGCATAGGAGGCCAATAATCCCAGGTCTGCCCAATACTCACCGACAGGCGTCAATTGGAAAGTGTTTTCAAATTCATAACCGGAAGCGTACAGCGGACCGCCGGGGTCACGGTTAAATTGAGCGATGTACAGTTCCGGTTTCCACCAATCGGTGAATGCATGGGCGACGGAGAAGTTATAGCCTTGCGCGCCGCCAAGGCTGGCTCGGCTATCTTGCGTATTAAACCCGTACATTTCAACTTCACTTTGCCCTTGCACCACCTGTGGCGAATAAACGATAAAGTCATTGTCTGCCATGACGAAACCTGCCCTCAGGCTAATCAGCAAAAAAAATACAGAAATTAATCTGGGAAAAGCATGTGTTTTCAAAATTTACCTTCTATAAGAATGAGAATCATTACACTTTCTATCTTTGCTTACACCAAGACTTAGCATGAGTGCCGAGCAATAAGCCTGTTAAATCAAAGAAATCGTCCCATTAAGTTTCGACAAACGGAGTCACGGGTTTGCCTGATCACACCGATGAAACCGCTCTCCCCGATCCACGACCAACGGTCTGCATCAACAGCCACGTTGTCATCAATGTGCCCAGATAAAAAGTTATTTCTATGCCGGAAGGTCGCGCAATATAGCCAATCAAAATGTGGAGCAATTGTCCGGGTAGACCGGATTGACTCAAGATACCGGAGGTATTCCAGATCCCGTTGCCCCAGGCAGGTAACACCCCAACCTGGTTAAGAAACCCCGCTGCCTGAGCGGCTAATCCCGATGCAAGGAGCAAAATGAGCCAACTGGTCACCGTAAAGAAGTACCGGCCTGGAATACGCAGCAACCCACGGTACAGCAACATGCCCACCAATATCCCTCCGGTCGCGCCTGCCAGCCCGCCCAACAACATACTGAATCGATGTTCTCCGTCCGCAGCAATCGCCCAAAGAAATAAAATGGTCTCCGTGCCTTCTCGCATGACCGCCGCAAAAGGAATAAGCAACAAGGCAGTAACCGGGCGTTGCCCTGCGTTGATTTCAGCACCCGCAGATTTTATTTCGTGCGCGAGTTGACGACCATGTGCGCTCATCCATACGTTATGCCATGTCAGCATGGCCACGGCACATAACAGCACCACCGCATTCAGCATGGCCTGCCCATCCCCCGTAAAAAAGGAAGCCGCCTTGGTTGCCAAAGCGGCCACAATCAACGCCCCCAACAATCCCAGGCCTATCCCTCCGGCAACCCAACGGCTACGCCCGGGAATATCACGGCTGGCGCCCAGCAGGATGCTGATGACCAAAGCAGCTTCCAGCACCTCACGAAACAGGATAACGGCCGTTGCAAGCATGATTTAATTCGCTTTCTTGCCTGATTGTTCTACGACGACATTTCCCGTCATCGCATGATTTAAGTCATTAAAATACGGATAACTGCCTGGGTCCAAAGGCCCAATATACAGCGACACATCCTTATGGGCAGGCACAATCACTTCGCGGGAAAGTTCATAACTTTCAAATTCAGCAGGCAGGTCATCCTGATTTTTAACAATCAGTTTAATTTTGACCCCAGACGGTAACATGAGCTTATCTGGCTGAAATTGACCATCATGAATCACCAGGGTCATTGACGGCACCTCTGCCGCCAGGACCGGCATACTTAGGCCGATCAAACCCGACATTAAAATCAATATCGCGCGCTGTAATATACCTGTGGTCATCCTGTTCCTCCCTGATTGAATAACTATGCCGGCTATCATAATGAGAATCAATCTCATTGTCAACGACAAATTAATCTACGCATTAAATGAGAATGGGATTTAGGGGGTTGCCTCCCCCTAACCCCGCATCTCTATCAATGCGGGGAGGAAATTCATAATTCGCTCCAGGCCGGATTATTCAGTCCCGGCAAGAATACCTGGGCGGAAAATGATTTTGTCTGACTTGGAAAAAGCCGAGGTGCAAGAGTCGATGGTGGTTTCCAGCTCCTCGCACCAGGACGGGTGGCTATAACTCATGTCCTTGAAGAACCACAACCCCAGCTTGGATTGCAGCGCAGCGGACAGCATATGTATCTGCTCGCCGGCCTCCGGCCCCACGATGCAGCCGCCAAGTAACTGGCCGGTTTCCGCATCGTGCACCACCTCGGTGAAACCTTCGAAATCATGATAAGCGCGCGCCTTACCGGAACCAGCCAAGCTGGAACGTGCCACTTCCTCCTCAAAACCGGCGTCTTCGGCTTGGCCTTCGGACAGCCCGACGCTGGCCATTTCCAGTGCCGAATGGATCACAAACGGCACCTTGAAATAATTGGCTTGCAATTCGTTGCCCCTGATGGCATTGGTCGCCGCCACCTTGCCATCGTACAGGGCTGCATTGGCGGTCATTGGGCTGAACATGGGGCTGCGTTTCACATCACCCACCGCATAGATGCCTGCCACACTGGTTTCCAGGTATTCGGAAGTGACGATGAACCCTTCGGCATTAACGGTCACGCCGATCTCTTCCAGACCCAAGCCCTGAGTTTGGGGCTGTCGGCCTACCGCCACCAGCACGTAGTCATAGTGAGCGCGTTCACAGTTGCTGAATTCAACATCGACGCCGTTTTCTTCCACCCTGGTGGAAACAACATTGAGATTGTTACACACCTCGATGCCCAGACGGCTCAATTTTCTTTCCAGCGCGCCGCATGCCCGATCAGGCATGTTCGATTGATAGAGCAGGCGATCTCCCTGCTCTACGATACGCACTTTGGCACCAAACTGATGCAACAGATAGCCGAATTCCACGCCGATGGCCCCGCCGCCCACGCACAGCACCGAGCTCGGCAGATCATCCAGCTTGAACAACAGATCTCTGGAGTTCACTATGACGCGCCCATCGGTAGGGCAAGCCGGCAGTTCTCTGGGAGTGGATCCTGTGGCAATGATGATGCGCGATGCCTGCAGTTCAAGCGTAGCCGCACTGTCATCCACCAGCGGCGCTGTCAAGCTGACGCGCACCCGTTGCCGGTCAATGAAACGGGCTTCGCCCCGGAAAATGCGTATGCCCATACGTTTGAGCCAGAGCAGAAAGTTGTCGCGGATGCCTTTGACAACAGCATCTTTATGCGCCATCGCGGCCTTGATATCACCTCTGACATGGCCCACCAACCCGCGCCCCTCCAGTTCGTTCACGCTGGCAATGAGGCTGGCCATATGCAGCAGGGATTTTTTCGGGATGCACCCCTGGTTGAGACAGGTACCCCCAGGCAGATCACGTTCAATCAGGGCAACCTTTGCGCCCATATGTGCGGCGTTGATGGCAGCCTTATAACCGCCCGGTCCGCTACCGATAACAATCAGGTCGAATTGCATGGCTTGAGTATCCATAGGTCAGACCCGGCTGCCGCAGCTTGCGAAATGCGGCGCATTGGGGTTACGGAACACGAATTCTGACCGGGCAGGCCCGTCGGCCACGAAATTCAATATTGCGCCATTCGATAAAACCCGATGACTTTCATGAATCAGCAAATCCGCGCGCTCAGCACTTACCGAGACATCATGGGCAGCGGAAACCTGAATTTGTTGGGCGGCAAGGGCGGTCACAATAATCATGTATGTGCTCCTGTTCCAGGTTGGTTAAAATCGGTTCGATTAATTAATCCCAGTACTTAAGCCCCAGTCTCTTTTGCGACCATACTGGAAGACGCACGCCGGGCGGTTCTGTCGCATGAGTACATGCCAACGGGATTTAGTTTATCCTAAAGACCTTTAGATGAACAGGGTAAATCTGGATGTTGGGGACAAAGGGAATACGATGTCCAAATGGAATCATATTAGTGTGCATTCACTAATATTCTGCATAGGCGCTGAATTACCGCATTCTCGAAAAGATGATGCGGGAACGCGAGGTGCTGGTTGACCATTCGACGATCAGTCGTTAAACAATTCGTTTCTTTTTTTCTGAAAAATGGATGCCAAACCGCGTGCAACGACCATGTGAATTTATGTAAAATCCGGGCCAGAATGAAAAGGCTATTTGCATTCCAGGGTTGGGATCTTAAATTTTCAGGCATCAGGAATTCGTTCTGTTTTGTGTAAAATCGGGTTGGATTCGCCATTAATCCCGATGCGCAGATATGTGCAAATTAAGGTTGGAGCGGATAATAGTAGATGTCTCTGTTGGCTGGAATCGGATCTTAAAGCTGTCAGCGCCTTAATAAATCCATCGGTCCGTTTTTCGGCCTATGCGGTCGGTCGGGTCGTCCTAAATTCAATTGACCATGAGGGGCCGCTTTGTGGTAACTTGATAGCAAGTTGCTATAGCAGGTTCGTGCCAGAAGCGGATGCTCAGGGTGTGTGACCTGAACGTCCCTTGTTCGGCCAGAGCGGTCTTTCATGCTGTTGTGCTAATATGACCGCTGTGAGCCAATAGCGGGCATGGAAAGCATCGGCCAGTGCCAAACTTCGGTGGAGTGGGTATCTTTTGATTAGAATGCGAAGCGAGACTTTAGAACCAAACAGATTCACATCTGGGGGTGTATAACATTATGGACGACACGAACTTCTTGGCAGCTAACGTAAATCGTAAGGTTGTTACCGATTTCTATGTTACAAAGGACGTTTCGTCGGTTCCAAATACATTCAAATTCATGGTATTCATACGGTTAAATGCAAAAAAAATAACGTTCAAAAATGTTTCTTTCATGCACTGTATTTTTGATGGTTGTTATTTCAACGGATGCGTATTTGATACATGCGATTTTACTGGATGCCGATTTCTCGGATCCAATTTGCATCAATCGGCTTTTACAGGATGCACGTTTGATTTTGCTACGTTTGAGCGTAGTCAAATAGATGACGATATACTGGTGAGCGAGGCTCCCAAGGCTGAAAACCTCAGAATGCGTTTTGCGCGATCCTTGAGGATGAACTACCAACAGATTGGCGATGCCAAGGCGGTTAACAAGGCAATCTCACTTGAGCTTGAAGCGACATCAATTTATTTGTTCAAGTCTTGGCATTCTGGAGAAACATACTATAAGGAAAAATATACGGGGCTAGTAAGTGGCCTAACGCAGTTTGCAAAGTGGTTGGAATTCTGGGGGCTTCATTTTATATGGGGAAACGGTGAAAGCATTCTGAAACTGTTGCGATCAATATTTCTTTGCGTGATCGTGATCGCGATTTACAACAGCAATTTGTACAGCGACCCACTAAACATTGGTTTCTACTGGACTAGCTTGAAGATCGCTCCTGCTGTGTTTTTGGGGGTTTTATCTCCGTCGACATTCACTGTTACAGCCCTTTCCATCATTGCAGGAACGAGGCTCGTTTCGATTGCCCTTTTAACTGCTTTGCTGGTCAAGAGATTTAGTCGGCGATGACCACTCACTTCTACGCTTTTGGTTCAATATGTAGAGGAGAAACTGACCCTGCATCTGATATTGATCTTCTCGCCTGCATTTCTCAACCCAATCCTAAAATTGATTCGAAGAAATTCTCGATATATACATATGACCGCTTACAGGAACTATGGCAAGAGGGAAATCCATTTGCATGGCATTTGCATTTAGAGTCGCGACTAATATTTTCCTCTGATGGGTCAGACTTCCTTGTTAGGTTAGGTGTGCCGTCAAATTATGCGATGCTTTCGGAAGATTGCGCAAAATTTCACAAGCTGTTTGTGGAGTCCTATCATTCTCTGATGCAATCAGACAACAGTGTTGTGTTCAATCTATCTTGTATGTTTCTTGCCACGAGAAATTTTGCCACTTGTTATTCTTTCGGTACTGGCCAGCCAATATTTTCAAGAAACTCTCCATTACAGATAGATCGAAAATTGCCAATCAACGACGTGGTTTTCGATGTGTTCGCGCGTGCTAGAATATTATCGACAAGGGGGTATGGCTCGCCTATTTCGGAGGCAGAGATTCATATGGCAAAATCCGCTTCCCCAATGATTCTTGATTGGATGCAAAATCTAGCCTCGTCTGGGAACTCAATATGAGCGAATTTAATAACCGTATAGCAGCACAACGCGAAATTCTTCTTGGTGTTAACAGTGGCGTATGGCAAGAGGAGTTATTTGGCCTTTCGAGTGGTGCTATTGATCGATGGATGAGTGCAAACAGGCTTGATTCTGATTCGAATTTGGTTAGTCTGACTCGGCAGGTAGCCGACAAACTCTTCTTTCTTTCAAATAAAAGCCAAGAACAAGTTACTGAAGATTATAAACTATTGTCGAATGAGGTGTCTGCTCTAACTGTACAGATTAAATTGGCGGTACTTAAGCTGCGTTGATTTGCTAGGTCTGCAATGTCTCAATTGCAGACATCTGATCAAGGTTAGTCAGATGTCCGCTTAGGCCGATAAGCGGGCTTTAGCACCAACCAGCCTGACGGTCACCAGTCACCCTCGGGCACATTGCTGCCTTCCAGACAAAAAATTCAATCCATATCAACTTTCGATGAATCGTGTCGCAAAACCAATTTTCAACTTGGGTGACTTTTCCTGAACCAGCCTCGTTCGACCGCAAAAGTTGTCCGATCCAACCCCAGATTGCAAATAGTCAATTAAAGCTGGTGGTTTTCCGTTAACATGGCTTTAAGTTGCGCCAGCCGTGCGCTACCGCGTTCACGCGCCTGCGCCGGATCAACCTGCGTATCCGGTCGACGTATGGTTTCATCAGCGATCTCGGAGATAAAGCGCGAGGGTTCGCAGCCTTCCCAATCTCCCCCCCGTTTGCGTTTCTGACAATAACTGAGTGTCAGGGAACGTTGCGCGCGGGTAATGGCCACATACATCAGTCGGCGTTCTTCTTCCAGTGTTCCGTTGTCCACCGATTCGCGGTGCGGCAGCAAACCTTCTTCCACGCCAATCAGAAACACATGACCGAATTCCAGCCCTTTGGCTGCATGGATGGTGGAAAGGCGCACGGCATCCATATCCTCCTGATCCCGCTTGTCCAGCAAAGTAATCAACGCAATGGTCTGGGTGAGCTCGAACAGGTTTTTTTGGTCGGCTTCGCCTTTGCGCGCCATCCAGGCCACGAATTCCTGCACATTGTTCCAGCGTGTTTGCGCTGCACGCCCATCTTCGTTATCGAAAAGCCATGCCTCATAGCCAATATCACGCAACAAGTCCGACAATAACTCTCCGGCTGGTGTGCGGGCAACCCGATCATGCAGGCGGTTGATGTATTCACAAAAAGTCATCAAAGCTTGAAGTTGTGGGGTAGGCAGTTGCGATTGCAGACCGGTTTCAAAGGCTGCGGCGAACAGACTGATCTGACGTGACCCGGCATATTCACCCAGTCTTTCCAGGGTGGTCGCGCCGATGCCGCGCCGTGGCGAGGTCACTGCACGAATAAATGCGGGGTCATCGTCATCGTTGGTGAGTAAACGCAAATAAGCCAGAATATCCTTGATCTCTGCCCGGTCAAAATAGGACACTCCACCGGACATCTCATAAGGAATCTTTTCGTTGCGCAAGCTTTGCTCCAGTATGCGTGCCTGATGATTACTGCGGTAGAGAATCGCATAATCGCTGAACTGGGTGCGACATTCAAATTTGTGAGCCATCAAACGCATCACCACTTTCTGCGCTTCATCGGCATCATCGCGCGTGGCAAGGATTTGTAACGGATCGCCCAAGCCGTGTTCGCTCCACAATTGTTTGTCATACATCCGTTCATTGTTGGCAATGACGCTGTTGGCCGCTTGTAGAATTCGCAAGGTGGACCGATAGTTTTGAGTGAGCTGAATAACTTTTAATTGCGGGAAATCGACATGCAGTTGACGCATATTTCCCGCATCTGCTCCTCGCCAGCCATAAATGGCCTGATCATCATCGCCTACCGCTGTGAAGGCGCCCGACACGCCGCACAGTTGTTTCACGATGGCATACTGACAGGCATTGGTGTCCTGGTATTCGTCGATTAACAGGTAATTCAGTTTTTTACGCCAGCGTTCCAACAGGTCGCTGCGGTTGCCGAATAACTCGGCGGGCAACCGGATGAGGTCATCAAAATCCATCGCCTGATAGGCTTTCAGGGTGTTTTGATACGCCTGATAAACCAGCGCATCTTGCATATCCAGGTCGGATTCAGCCCTCGCACGGGCCTCTGCTGGCCCCAGCAATGCGTTTTTCCATTGACTGATGTGCGAATACACCCGCCGCACCACTTGCTTGTCTGCGGTCTTGAGCAGGCCGATCATGATTTGCTGCGTATCCGCCATATCCAGTACGGAAAACTGCGGCTTATAGCCAATATTGACCGCTTCCTGCCGAAGGATCTGCAAACCCAGGGCGTGAAAAGTACACACGGTCAGGCCTTTGGTTGAGGTGCCTGGCAACAGTTGTCGCATACGTCCCTGCATTTCGGATGCGGCCTTGTTGGTAAAAGTAATCGCCGCGATGTGCTGGGGCGCATAGCCGCAAGTGTCGATTAACCAGGCGATTTTTTGGGTAATGACGCGTGTTTTACCCGATCCGGCCCCGGCAAGCACCAGCAAAGGGCCATCCAGATAACAAGCGGCTTCACGTTGTACAGCATTAAGTTGATTGAGCACGGCAGCAATAAATGGAGACCCTTGTACCACGACAGGCTGACAAAAGTCTAAAACGAAAAGGTGTCACAATTTTACCGTAGAATTGCCCAATCCTTCAGCGTAATCTTCAGCAGAGACTCGTTTATCCGGGTTAATTTGTGTAAAATCTGAAACAAGCCCTTTGGAAAGTCTGTCCATGTTGTACTGTACCCGGTTGAGCCCCTGTATCTCAAAAACAGAATTGGAATTTTCCTGATGAGTTCCTATGCCATCGGTGATTTACAAGGCTGCTTCGGTGCTTTGCTGTTGATGCTGGAACGCATTCGTTTCGATCCACAACAGGATAAAATCTTTTTACTGGGTGATTTGGTCAACCGCGGACTGGATTCGCTGAAAGTGCTGCGGTGGGCGAGAGATCATCACATCCAGGGTGTGCTCGGCAATCATGATTTGCATCTTTTATCGCTCGCGGAAGGTTACACAAACAACCATAGCGGTGACACCCTGCAGGCTATTCTGGATGCCCCTGACCGCGATGAATTGCTCTACTGGTTACGTCAATTGCCTTTAGCACGAATCGAGCAGGGCTATCTGTTGGTACATGCCGGGGTACTGCCTCAATGGACGGTGGCCAAAACCCTCTCACTGTCGCAAGAAGTTGAGTCCGCCCTGCAAGGCGTCCATTATCGAAATTTTCTGCAGGAGATGTATGGCAACCTGCCGGACAGATGGGACGACTCGCTCACCGGCATCCCGCGCTTGCGGGTGATTGCCAATGCCATGACCCGGTTGCGCTTTTGCACCTCTGACGGGATCATGGATTTTAAATCCAAAGGTGATCCGCAACATGCGCCTGCCGGTTACCTGCCATGGTTTCAAGTGCCGGAACGCCGTACTGCAGGAACACCCATCATTTTTGGCCATTGGTCGGCGCTGGGACTGCAAATCCACAGCGACAGCATTGCGCTGGACACAGGTTGTTTGTGGGGTGGGAAACTCAGCGCAATCAGACTGGAAGATCAGCACCTGTTTCAGGTTGATTGTGCCGGACTGGCAGGGACAAAACGCTTGCGATAGCCCGCTCACTGGCGCGCGCCAGTTCCCTGCGGTTTAACCCTTGATCCGCCCCAATCGCCGGGCAGATGTACAGGCTGGCGTCGGTACGGGCTTGCGCCAATATACGCCAGACCGATTCAAACAACCCCATCTCACCCACCCAAATGGCCGCACTGCCAGCATAACGCAGTGCAATCGGCACGCAAGGGACACTTTGGCTGACTGCCACCTGAAACAAGCCGGTTTTGAAATATTTCACATGCGTGCCATCGCTGGTGGTCGATTCCGGAAACCAGGCCACGGCTTGACCCACACCCAAATGTCCTGCAAAGTCTTGAGCAACTTGTGTGACATCGCGTTGCCGATCCCGTCGAATAAACACCGTACCGGTACGCACCGCCAGCCAGCCAATAATCGGCCAATCCCGAATTTCTGCCTTGGCAACAAATCGCACGGGATAAACCGCAAGCAATAAAAACGGATCAAGCCATGAAACGTGATTGGACACCATTAACGTGCCGGTTAAGCGCAAGTTGCCATCGACCTGAAGATGAACACCCATCGCCGTGAGTAGACCCCTCGCCCAAACGCTCATCGCTCTGTTACGTTGCACTTCAGAAAACAGGGGGTAAAATACGGACACCACCAACAGACCGAACAATATCCACCCCAGCAACATCAACATGCGCAATGGACGCACGAATCCAAGAAGAAAAAACGGTTCCTTTAACATGAGGAGATTCTACCCGAGCCGCTCACTTCTGTGGAAAATGTCTCATGGCACCCCTGTAGTACAGTGAGGCAATGCAAAAAACCGCCCACGCTGGTGGGGCACTGACGAGGTGCTTCATCACATCCCGTTGACGCAACTCATCATTGACGAACTGATACCCGCTCAGCGCTTTCGCTTTTGTTCATGAAATGACGAGCGTACTGATCATTCATGGTTTTGATTGGCAGCAACATCATAAAATCGGCACAGTTAAAATCCGCATCCCAATTAGGCTCACCGCAAATGTAAGCGCCCACTCTCAAGTATCCCTTAATCAAGGGTGGTACCACGATGCGCGCATCATTACCCATGCGATCAAGCGGTAGCGGCGAACGCGGAAACACGCGCCACTCAATGGGACTCATCACTTCGTTGCTAAGTTTGCGATACAAATTAGCGGCTGCGTGCCCCCCATCGTTCATGCTCACACTGGCGCATCCGATCAAGTAATCATCACCACTGCGACGCAAATAATCCGCCAACCCCGACCACAGCAAGGCAACCACTGCTCCGCCACGATAATCGGGGTGCACACAAGAGCGACCAATTTCCACCATGCGTGCACGAATATGGGTTAACCGGCTGAAATCAAACTCTTGCTCAGAATAAAAACCGCCAATTTGTGTCGCACGTTCAGCAGGTAAAACCCGGTACGTGCCGACCACCTCGCCACTGCCTGTGTCACGCACAATTAAATGCTCACACACCGGATCAAATTCATCTTGATCCAACCCACTGGCGGCAGACTTCAATTGCGCACCCATTTCGTTTGCGAACACGCGATAACGCAAGTGTTGCGCCTCACGTACTTCAACAGCATCCCTCGCCAGAGACACGCTCAGCGCCTTAACGCGTACCTGGGTTTGGGACAGCGATTGTTGTTCGAACATCATGCACTCCTTCAGTGATTGATTTACTTGCTACAGTAATCAAGGCACATGACAAGCGCATGAATGAATCATGACAATTTAGAGAAATTCAGAGGCCTGCCATCACCGCCTTATGCCAGACATAAGGTTTATGCACAATCGAAAGTGATGGCCAATGGGCTTGATTGACAGGCTTTTGCACCAGGTTACACACAAGCGCTATTGCAAGCGCTTCATTCTTGGCACAATCACGGTGCAAGCGCGCAATTAAATAATCATTATGATTTTAAAAGATTTATTTTGTTGTGCTTTTTTTAATCAATGTAACAATATCCTATTCCTGCGTACACTTAGCTCGCTATCCGCAGGCTTATCTACAAAGTTATCCACAGCTTATGTGGGTAAACCATTTTATTGTGAAGGATGAATGGCTTGGATAAAACTACGCAGGTAAAATGTCAGCTAAATGATAGGCAGGGCTTAAACGGTGCACCGCTTCGACCAGTGCTTGCACATTTTCGGGCGGAGTAAATTGATTAACGCCATGCCCCAAATTAAACACATGCCCATGACCCGTTCCGTATTGCGCCAAAGTTTTGGCGACCTCGACAGCGATCGTGTCTGGGTCTGTGAGCACAATAGCGGGGTCAAGATTGCCCTGCAAGGCCACCTGTGCGCCGACGCGTTGTCGTGCTTGCCCAAGGTGGGTGGTCCAGTCCAAACCCAGTGCACTACATCCGGTAGCAGCCATGCTTTCCAGCCATTGCCCCCCGCCTTTGGTAAACAGCACCACAGGTACTTCTGCGCCGTCCTTGAATCGCGTCAATTGCGACACGATGCGTTGCATATACGCCAATGAAAATTCTTCATAAGCGGCATGAGACAAAGCCCCGCCCCATGTATCGAAAATCATGACTGCTTGCGCACCCGCTTCAATCTGTGCATTCAAGTAATCCACAACCGCCTGGGCGTTCACTGATAAAATATGGTGCAACAAATCCGGCCGCTGATAAAGCATTTTCTTGGTTTCAGCAAAATCCGTACCGCCCTGGCCTTCTATCATATAGCAGGCCAGGGTAAATGGACTGCCTGAAAAACCGATCAGCGGCACACTGTTGTCCAGCGCACGACGGATTTGGCTGACCGCCGACATCACATAACCTAATTTTTCATGTGGGTCCGGTGCAGTTAAGTCACGAATTTCCCACTCTTCGCGCAAAGGGCGTTCAAATTTTGGCCCTTCTCCGGCGGAGAAATACAATCCTAAACCCATGGCATCCGGGATCGTCAAAATATCGGAAAACAAAATCGCAGCGTCCAATTTAAAGCGAGCCAACGGTTGCAAGGTCACTTCAGTCGCCAGATCAGGGTTCTTGCACAAAGAGAGAAAATCCCCGGCGCGCGCACGGGTTTGGTTGTATTCAGGCAGATAGCGGCCTGCTTGACGCATAATCCAGATGGGCGTGCGGTCAGTCGGTTGACGTAGCAATGCACGCAGGAAAGTGTCGTTACGGGGCGTGGTCATTCAAATGTCCTATTCATCATATCTGTGCGCGCTACTCATTCGTGCGGGATTGCCGAAAACATCACGCGATGGAATCGTTCAATACCTCTATCGTAATGTTTTCATACGAGATTAAGCCAGGATAAAATGCCCTGCGCGGCTTCCCGGCCTTCTGCCACCGCTGTGACCACCAAATCTGAGCCTCGCACCATATCCCCCCCAGCAAAAATTTTTGGGTTGGTAGTCTGGTAAGCCTGTTTCTGCCCATGTGCGATCACACGACCACTTGAGTCTGTCGAAACATGCACATCCGGGAACCAGGCAGCAGGGCTCGGGCGAAAGCCAAAAGCGACAATCACACGATCTGCCGGGATAATTTCTTCCGAGCCTTCAATCACCACGGGTGTGCGCCGTCCACGGGCATCAGGTTCCCCCAGGGTCGTTGTCACCAGTTTGACGCCTTCAACCTTACCATGACCCACAATGGCCACAGGCTGACGGTTCCACAAAAACTGCACACCCTCTTCCATGGCGTTGGTCACTTCCCGCCGTGAGCCCGGCATGTTGGCCTGGTCACGTCTGTAAGCGCACACGACTGCTGCTGCACCTTGCCGAATACTGGTTCGATTACAGTCCATCGCAGTATCGCCGCCACCCAGCACCACCACCCGCAGGCCTTTCATTGAGTCAAAGGGAGTACCCGCCGGGTCGAGCTGCAGGCTGTTCCGCACATTATCAATCAGAAAAGGCAAGGCTTTGAGTACACCGGGCAAGTCTTCGCCGGGGAAGCCCCCTTGCATATAGGTATAAGTCCCCATACCCATGAACACCGCATCGTACGTCTGCAACAGTTGCTGCATCAGCGCATGATCGACGTTGGTATTAAGCTGAAAAGTGATGCCCATACCTTCAAAAATTTCGCGCCGCTGCCGAATGACCGATTTTTCCATTTTGAATTCAGGAATACCGAACGTAAGCAGTCCGCCAATCTCATCATAACGGTCAAACACGACGGCTTGCACCCCATTACGCGTTAAAACATCAGCGCAGGCCAGACCGGCCGGCCCTGCTCCAATTACAGCTACCCGCTTACCGGTTGACACCACCTTGCTTAAATCTGGTCGCCAGCCCGCCGCAAAAGCCTGGTCGGAAATATACTTTTCAATTTGGCCGATGGTCACAGCACCAAAATCGTCATTGAGCGTACAGGCCCCTTCACACAAACGGTCTTGTGGACAAACCCGACCGCAAACCTCTGGCAATGAATTGGTTTGATGAGACAATTCGGCGGCTTCAAATAGCTTGCCTTCGTTGATCAGCTTGAGCCAATTGGGAATATAATTGTGAACCGGACACTTCCATTCACAATAGGGATTGCCGCAGGACAAACAGCGCCCTGCTTGTTGCATGACCAACGGTTTATCCATCCTGGCGTAGATTTCCCGGTATTCCATACGCCGCACGACTGCCGTAGTTTTTGCACCGTCTTGACGCGGCACATTCATAAATTGAAAAACATCTGTCATGTGTATTAGTCCTTGAGCAAGCTGTCCAGCGTAACCGCTTTGGGTTTAACCAACCAAAACTGCCCGACGACATCGGCAAATCGATCCAGTAAAGCACGCGCGTGCGTACTGTGGGTATGCTCCCAGTGCAACTCCAGACGTTTCCGCAAGAAATGCCGGTATTCCACCATATTTTCTGTATGAATGCGGTGAATGTCGATCAACTCATTGTTGTAGCGGTGTGCAAAATGGTCATTGGCATCATAAACCAGCGCAAAACCGCCGGTCATGCCTGCACCAAAGTTAATACCTGTCTCGCCCAGCACCACGATACAGCCGCCGGTCATGTATTCACAACAATGATCGCCCACCCCTTCCACTGTCGCAAAACCGCCGGAATTGCGCACTGCAAAACGTTCGCCAGCCAACCCTGCCGCATACAATTCACCGCCGGTCGCACCGTACAAACAGGTGTTACCGATGATGACGGCGTCTTGTGAGGCGAACCCGGATAACTTCGGTGGATAAATGGCAATCAACCCCCCAGACATCCCCTTACCCACATAGTCATTGGCGTCCCCTTCGAGCAACAGATTTAAGCCGTTGTGGTTCCAGACGCCGAAACTTTGTCCTGCCGAACCCTGCATGCGTATCGTCAAACAACCGTCTGGCAAGCCTTTTGCGCCATGTGCCCGAGCAATCTCTCCAGATAACCGCGCACCGAGCGAGCGCTGGGTGTTGCGCACTTTGTATTCCAGCACTGTGGGTGTTTGCGTGGCAATCGCACTGCGGGCATCTTGCACCATTTGTTCAGCCAGTTCCCCCTTGTCAAAAGATGGGTTAGAGGCTGTCACGCAGTACTGCGGCTCAGTAGAGGGCACGTTGCCCTGATTGATCAACGGGCGCAGATCCAGCCGTGTTTGGCGCTCAGTTTCACCCGCCAGTCTTTCCAGCAAATCGACTCGCCCGATCAGTTCTGCGATGGAACGAACACCCAGTTTGGCCAACCACTCACGGGTTTCCATTGCGACAAAAGTAAAAAAGTTGACCACCATTTCAGGCAGGCCGATAAAGTGCTGCTTGCGCAAGCGTTCATCTTGTGTGGCCACGCCGGTCGCGCAATTATTCAAATGACAAATACGTAAATATTTACAACCCAGTGCGATCATCGGCGCGGTACCGAAGCCGAAGCTTTCTGCGCCCAGAATGGCCGCTTTAATCACATCATGACCCGTTTTCAAGCCACCATCGGCCTGAATACGCACCCGGCCGCGCAGGCCGTTAGCACGCAATACCTGCTGGGCTTCGGACAGGCCCATTTCCCATGGCGTACCTGCGTATTTGACACTGCTTAAAGGCGAAGCTCCTGTCCCGCCATCGTACCCGGAAATGGTGATGAGGTCAGCATAAGCCTTGGCCACGCCTGCGGCCACAGTGCCCACGCCTGGTTCGGCCACCAGCTTGACTGACACCAACGCCTGCGGATTGACCTGTTTCAGATCGAAAATTAATTGTGCCAAGTCTTCGATAGAATAAATATCGTGATGCGGCGGCGGTGAAATAAGGGATATGCCAGGTTTGGCGCAACGCAATCGCGCAATCATTTCCGAAACCTTATGCCCCGGCAGTTGCCCGCCTTCTCCGGGTTTCGCCCCTTGAGCAATTTTAATTTGCAGTACTTCGGCATTAACCAAATAATGGGCTGTAACTCCAAAACGACCGGAAGCCACCTGTTTGATTTTGGACATTTTCATGGTGCCGTAACGCGCGGGGTCTTCGCCACCTTCACCTGAATTGGATCGGCCGCCAATGCGGTTCATACCCTCTGCCAAGGCTTCATGTGCTTCGGGTGACAAAGCCCCCAGCGACATCCCTGCGGAATCAAAACGTTTGAGGATGCTTTCTATCGGTTCAACCTCGTCCAAAGGAATCGGGGTGATGTCCTCACGCAAAGCCAGCAAATCGCGCAACATGGCCACTTGCCGGTCATTGACCAAGGCTGCATAAGCCTGATAAGCCTCATAATCGCCCGTTTTCACCGCTTGTTGCAAACGCATGACCACACCAGGGTGGTAAGCATGAAACTCTTCGCCATGAACGTATTTGAGCAATCCGCCTTGTGCCAGTGTCCGTGACAGGTTGTTCGCAGCGCGTGCCAAAATAAGCTGGTCCGACTCAAAATCCGCAAAATTTGCGCCGGAAATACGTGAAACCGTGTCTTTCAAGCACAGGTTTATCACTTCTTCATGTATGCCTATGGCCTCAAACAATTGTGCTCCGCGGTAACTGGCCACGGTAGAGATCCCCATTTTTGACAGGACTTTGAGTAGCCCTTTATCAATACCCTTTCGATAATTAGCCAGCGCTTTTTCGGCTTTAAGCGGAATGTCCTGCTTCTGCACCATAGCCAGAATGGTTTGGTATGCCAGATAAGGGTAAACAGCGGTCGCGCCATAACCGATCAGACAGGCGATTTGGTGTGGATCGCGGGCGCTGGCGGTTTCGATCACCAGATTGCAATCACAGCGCAAGCCGGCGGCAATCAGTGCATGATGAACCGCACCGGTGGCAAACAGGGCATGGACAGGCAAATGATCCGGCGATGACAACCGGTCCGACAATACGATAATGACATGACCGGCTTTAACCGCTGTAATCGCGGCTTGTGTCAACTGCGTAATAGCCGCTTGCAGGCCGGTTTCCCTGGGCGAATAACTGAGATCCAGACGCAGACTGCGGTAATCGGACTCACCCAGTGTCGTTAAAAAGGTAAATGCGTCATGCGACAACACGGGCGATGGAATTTCCAGTCTTTGCGCATGTTCCGGCGTTTCCTCAAACAAATTGCGCTCAGGGCCGAAACAGGTATTCAGCGACATCACCACCGCTTCACGGATTGGGTCTATTGGCGGATTGGTGACCTGGGCAAATTGTTGCCGCATAAAATCAAAGGGAGAGCGTACTTTTCGTGACAACACTGCCATTGGCGTGTCATCACCCATCGAACCAGTCGCCTCTTGACCCTCTTCCGCCAATACCCGCAGAATTTGTTCTCGTTCTTCAACACTCAGGCCAAACATTTTTTGGCAGCTTGCTAAAGCATCAGCTTCCATCACTGCAAGCGTACTGTCCTGGTCCATGCCCAATTCAAGGTGGCGTGCACGGCTGAGCCAGTCACGGTACGGGTGTGCGGATTTCAGTTCGGATTCAATGTCGGCCGGTAACAGAATATCTCCTGTCAGCAAATCGACGGCGATCATTTGTCCCGGCTTGATACGACCTTTTTGCAGTACATCTTCCGGCGCATAATCCCATACGCCGATTTCGGAGGCAATAGTGAAATGACGGTCTTTGGTGACCACATAGCGCGCCGGACGCAAACCATTACGATCCAGCAAACAGGCGCCATAACGACCGTCGGTCAGCACCACGCCAGCAGGACCGTCCCAAGGCTCCATGTGCATTGAGTTGTATTCGTAAAAAGCGCGTAAATCCGCGTCCATTTCAGGCACGTTTTGCCACGCAGGCGGAATCAGCATGCGTAAACTGCGGAACAAACCAGCGCCACCCATGACCAAACCTTCCAGCATATTGTCCATACTGAATGAATCCGAGCCGTTGCGCGACACAATTGGTCGCACGGCATCCAAATCGGGGATCAAAGGGGTGGAAAATTTACGTTCGCGCGCCAACGACCAATTGCGGTTACCTTGTATGGTATTAATTTCGCCATTGTGTGCCAGGTAACGAAAAGGCTGCGCCAGCCGCCATTCCGGCCAGGTGTTAGTAGAAAAGCGCTGGTGATAAACCGCCAGAGAAGAGGTGAAGCGCGTGTCGTTCAAATCGGGATAAAACACCGGTAAAGCAGCGGGCATTACCAACCCTTTGTACAACACCACCTGACTGGAAAGCGTAGGGATATAAAAAGCACTGTCATGCGCCAATGCTTTTTCAGTGAGTCGACGAGCAACGTACAATTTACGTTCGAAAGCCGCCTCACCCAACTCAATCGGGCAATTGACAAACACCTGCTCGAAATGGGGCAAATTGGCCAGCGCATAATCACCACACACCGATGGGTCAACGGGCAATATGCGAAAGCCGGCCACAGCAAGACCTTGCGCTTGCAAGTGATGAGTGAATACTTGCTTGGCCGCCTGCGCCAAAGCGGTATCACGATTGAAAAACACGATACCTGCGGCATAGTGCTGATTTAAATCAAAGCCATTCTCGGCGGCCACCGCACGCAAAAACGCATCCGGCTTCTTAAATAAGAGGCCGCAACCATCGCCCGATTTTCCATCTGCTGCCACTGCACCCCGATGCGTCAAACGCGCCAGCGATGAGATGGCCGTTTGCACCAGCCAGTGACTGGGTTGATCGTCCAATTGCGCCATTAAACCAAAGCCGCAACTGTCCTGTTCAAAATCTGGCCGATAAAGTGTGTCGTTAAGCTGTTGAGGTGTGTTCATTGCCGTCGTCAGGGTGATGAGCGTAAAAGTGAAATGTCTTTAATTCTACCTCGAAGCAGGCTTATCAGGCAATGCGAATATTGCGACAAGGACGCATTCGACGATGAACCATTCTGCACCCTCTTAAAGATATTCCAGGCATCAAGCCTTGCATCCATCGACCGCCAACCGGATTCTCATGTCGCCCCAGTTAAAATTTGCTCATAATATCATCCAACTGTTCCAGATTATCATATTCAATCACCAACTTTCCAGCACCCGTTTTCTTGCTGTGCAAACTCACCTTTGCGCCCAACTTATCGGCAAACTTTTCCACCAAATTCATGACATCCCGATCTGGCTTGGGTGCCAATTTGGCCTCAACAGGGTTTAACAGCCGCTTGATCCAGCTTTCGGTTTCCCGTACACTCATTTGACGTTGCGCCACCTGTTCCGCGACAGCCATTTGCGTATTGGCCGGCAAGGCCAGCATCGCGCGGGCATGGCCCATATCAATTTGACCGGCCATCATCAGTTGCTGAACGGTTTGCGGCAACTGAAGTAACCGCAAAAGATTACTGACAGCACTGCGCGAGCGCCCTACGGCCTCGGCTGCACTTTGATGGGTCATGCCAAACTCGTCGATCAGTCGCTGCAGGCCGTTGGCCTCTTCCAGGGGATTCAAATCTTCGCGCTGGATATTTTCTATTAGCGCCATCGCCAATACGGCTTCATCAGCCACAGTTTTAACCAGTACGGGCACCTCGGTTAGTCCGGCAATGGTCGCAGCCCGCCAGCGTCGTTCACCGGCAATAATCTCGAACTGATCTGCTTGTAACACCCGAACCAGGATGGGTTGCATAATCCCTTGATGGCGGATTGAATCTGCCAGCGCATTCAGGCTTTCTTGATCCATATGCGTGCGGGGCTGGTATTTCCCCGGGCTCAGTTGCGTCACCGCAACGGTCTGTAGTGCGAGTTGGTCACCGCTGGACTCATCCCCCCCCAACAGTGCATCCAGCCCTCTCCCCAATCCCCGAATTTTTTTCATCACTTCTCCAATTGTGCTGCACGTGAAAAAATCTCTTCTGCCAATGCCTGATAGGCCTGCGCTCCCTTGGAGGCAGGATCATAAACCCTGACGGGCTGCCCATAGCTTGGCGCTTCCGCCAAGCGAACATTGCGCGGAATAATGGTGTCGTATACCTTGTCACCAAAATGGTTTTTTAATTGCTCGGACACCTGTTGCGATAGCGAACTGCCCCCGTGATACATCGTACGCAACAAGCCTTCTATCTCTAATGTTGGGTTAATGTGCGTCCGTATACGTCGTATTGTGTTCACCAAATCAGACACGCCTTCCAACGCGTAATATTCACATTGCATAGGGATCATTACCCCGTTTGCCGCCGCCAGCGCATTGATCGCCAACAAGTTCAATGCAGGGGGGCAATCAATCAGCACATAATCGTAACGCCCGGAGACCCGTGACAACGCCGTTTTCAGCCGCGTGTCACGTGCTTCCTGGTCTACCAGCTCAATTTCTGCACCGGCCAAATCCCGATTCGATGGCAGCACATCGTAGCCGCCGCTGACGCTGTGCTGAATCACATCCTCTACCTCGCGTAAATTCAGTAACACTTGGTACACACTGGCGGACAAACTCCGTTTTTCGATCCCACTCCCCATCGTGGCATTGCCTTGCGGATCCAAATCCACCAATAACACGCGTTGCTGTTTTGCGGCAAGGCTTGCGGCCAGATTTACTGCCGTGGTGGTTTTCCCAACGCCACCCTTCTGGTTAGTAATTGCAAAAATTTTAGCCATCTACCCGCTCCAATACCAACAAATGTCGTGACGCCGCCAAATTTGGCACTTTCAATTCATGGACAGCCTTAACAACCACCCCTGTGGGCAGTTTTGCCAATTCCGTTTCGGGATAAATTCCTTTCATCATATACCAGCGTCCCGCAGGCGCCAGCACAGACTGCGTCAAGCGGATCACCTCCGCCATCTCGGCAAAAGCCCTGCAAATGATCCCGGCGTATTGCCCTTCAGGTTCATATTGTTCCACGCGTGCCGTCACCACATCGACATTGCTCAGCGCCAACTCAATCACGGCCTGTTGCAAGAAACTGGTTTTTTTGTGGTTACTGTCCAACAACGTCACCCGGACTTCGGGTTGCACGATGGCGAGCGGAATACCAGGCAAACCACCTCCACTGCCCACATCGAGTACACGCGATTCTTGAACAAGGTAAGGCACGACAGCCAAACTGTCCAACAAGTGATGCGTCACCATTTTTTCAGGTTCTCGCACAGCAGTTAAATTGTGCACCTTGTTCCATTTTTCCAACAACTTCACATAGGCCAGCAAGCGCTCCGCCTGGTGCGTTTGCAATGCAAGACCCATCTGTTGCGAGGCCGTCAATAAACCGGAAATGTCATGCGCGCTCATTCACCACCCGTGCTACACCATGCCGTTTAAAATACACCAGCAACACCGATACCGCTGCCGGCGTCACCCCTGAAATCCGCATGGCCTGGCCCAAGGTTTCCGGTTGTTGTTGATTGAGTTTTTGGCACACCTCGACAGACAACCCGGTGACCTGGCTGTAATCCATGTCTTGTGGTAAAACCATCGTTTCCTGTGCTTGCGCGCGGGCAATATCACCCTGCTGCCGAGTGATATACCCCTGGTATTTTGCTTCTATTTCAATTTGTTCCACCACTGATTCATCTGGCTCCGCCTCCCCCGCCTGTGGCAACATCATCAAATTTTTATAGCGCACATCCGGCCGACGCAATAGCTCATACAAATTATACTCATGTTCAATTTCTTTGCCCAAGGCTTGTATGATCTCTGTTTGGCTGGTGGTTTCCGGGCGCAGCCACACCTGTTTAAGGCGTTCACTTTCGGCTGCAATTTTATCCCGCTTGCGATTAAACGCCTCCCAGCGCGCATCATCGACCAATCCCAAGTGACGTCCCGTTTCCGTAAGTCGCATATCGGCATTGTCTTCGCGCAAAGACAAGCGGTATTCCGCTCGACTGGTGAACATGCGGTATGGTTCACTTACACCCAAGGTCGTCAAATCATCCACCATCACACCCAGATATGCCAAATCGCGCCCTGGCACCCAAGCGTCTTTGCCTTGCGCAGCCAACCCGGCATTTAACCCCGCCAGCAGGCCCTGCGCAGCAGCCTCTTCGTAGCCAGTCGTGCCATTAATTTGTCCTGCAAAATACAAGCCCGTTAAAGCCCGCGTTTCCAGACTCCGTTTTAACCCCCTTGGGTCAAAATAATCATATTCAATCGCGTAACCGGGTCGCATGAGGTTGGCATTTTCCAAACCCTTAATTGAACGTACCAAACGCCACTGAATATCAAAAGGCAAACTGGTAGATATGCCATTCGGATACACCTCTTGCGTGGTCAGCCCTTCGGGCTCAATAAAAATCTGGTGCGATGTTTTGTCTGCAAAACGCACAATTTTATCTTCGATTGACGGACAATACCGTGGGCCTACCCCATCGATTACCCCAGTATATAAAGGCGAACGGTCCAGCCCGCCGCGAATAATGTCATGCGTCACTTCTGACGTATGCGTAATCCAGCACGGCAATTGTTGCGGGTGTTGTTCCCGACGCCCCATAAACGAAAACACAGGCTGAGGTTCGTCGCCCGGTTGCCGTTGCATGACGGAGTAATCAATCGTGCGCCCATCAATGCGGGGTGGCGTGCCGGTTTTTAATCGTCCTGCGGGCAAACTCAATTCGCGCAACCTCATCGCCAGCGCCCCGGAGGAAGGTTCCCCTGCCCGCCCACCGGCGTGATGGGACAGGCCCACATGGATCAAACCGGCCAGAAAGGTGCCGGCGGTCAGAACCACCTGTTGCGCATAAAATACCAACCCCAGTTGCGTCTTGACGCCGGTCACCCGATCACCCTGCACCAGGATATCTTCCACCGATTGTTGGAACAAGCGTAAATTAGGCTGCCGCTCCAAACGGGTACGAATAGCCTGTCGGTACAACACCCGGTCGGCTTGCGCTCTTGTAGCCCGTACAGCCGCCCCTTTGGATTGATTCAGTATCCTGAACTGTATCCCCGCCTCATCGGTCGCGGAGGCCATTGCGCCGCCCAACGCATCAATTTCCCGTACCAAATGCCCTTTGCCAATACCCCCTATAGAAGGATTGCAAGACATTTGGCCCAAGGTTTCAATGTTTTGTGTGAGCAGCAAAGTATTCGCCCCCATACGTGCCGCAGCCAGCGCGGCCTCGGTTCCCGCATGGCCACCGCCCACCACAATCACATCAAATTTTTCACTAAATTCCATCACAGCCCTATCCAAAGGGGCGAAACACCCCGAAACAATCTTTGCATTCTAACAAACTTGTGATGATAAATCGATTTGCTGGTTTGTGTTTCACGTGAAACACCTCTTTCTTGTCATTCCATTTATCCTTTTTCCTTGCTGGTTTAAAACCCCGGCCTGCCAGCCGGCAGGAGCGCCGAACGCCGCCCTGAAGGGTGAGGTTTAAAGGCGCGGTCAGGAAGAGGATGCACACCCCTCCCTGACTAAATATCCACCGGCCTGAAGGCCGGTAGCCTCATTGCTGCATCACAACCATTTTTGACCCATTTGAAAAAACCTCTCTTTCACCCATGACAACCCGTGCACAGCGTACCGCATTAGCGTAGAATTGTTCCTGCGATACTCGCCCTGGTCGCGTTACCTAAACATCCTTTTGCAAAGCGACGTCAGCAACCAACAATCGCTAACCACATGTTTATTTAAAATAAAATGCGTTAGCACAAAAGCTTGACGGGCTATTAATCACGGTTTTGATGCAAAACAATTTCTCACTGATGACCACAACATAATTCACCATGACACACACAAACGTCGATCAAGTTTCCGACCTCCTGCCCACCGAATCAATCGTTGTGGGCATGGGATGCTTTTGGGGCGCAGAAAAACGTCTCGGCGAACAGCCCGGCGTATACAGCACCGAAGTGGGTTATGCCGGGGGGGATAGTCCCTCTCCAAATTACGAATCGGTCTTGGCAGAAGCCCATTCAGGCGACATCAACACCCATATTGAAGTGGTGAAAGTGGTGTTCGATCCCAAAACCACCTCCCTGGAGCGCATTCTTATTGCTTTTTGGCAAAATCACGACCCCACGCAGGGCAATCGGCAAGGCAATGATCTTGGGGCCAATTACCGTAGTGCGATACTTTACACCACAGATGCTCAACGAGAAACAGCCGAAAAAACAAAACGAATTTATCAAAGCGCGCTGAATCAAGCGGGCTATGGGCCCATCACCACACAGATCGCGCCATTGGACCAATTTTATCCTGCAGAAACATATCACCAACATTATTTGCAAAAACACCCATTTGGATATTGCGGTACAGGCGGCACGGGTATTGCATATCCCGCCATCACCACGGGCGCAACCACCGCAGTCTCGCCACTGGACGCCCTCAGCCTATCAGACACGCAACTTGTTGTTTTCAAATCTGATAACTGTCAGCTTTGCAAACAATTTGAACATGATATTCTGAGCCAATGGCGCGCCAGCATACCCATTGCCAGCACCTCCTCACTTCAGATGCCCACAGGCTGGCATCTGAGCGGTGTTTTGACGGTAACGCCTACGATCATCTTGTTTAAAAAAGGAAAAGAGATTGGTCGATATACTGGGTACACAGGAAACCCCCAAGCTTTTTGGGCATGGCTGGGGCAATATATACTTGATCCAGACCAGCAACTCATCGCGTTTAAAGCCGGGACAGAACGTCCTTACACCGGGTCTTTACTTGAGAACCACAGCGCAGGCACCTATGTGGACCCCATTAGTGGCGCGGATCTGTTCCGCAGCGATGCTAAATTTGAAAGCCACAGCGGCTGGCCCAGCTTTTTTTCCCCCGTCCCGGGTGCAATCACCCTTCATGAAGATGGCAGCCTGGGCATGCACCGTGTAGAGGTACTCAGCGCCAGCTCTGGCATTCATCTTGGTCATGTGTTTGATGATGGGCCGCCTCCAACGGGGAAACGGTTCTGTATTAACAGTGCCGTCCTGCGTTTTGTGCCAGATCAATGAGACTCACCAAACTTAACTTGAGTTAATACAGTATCAAAAGACCAAAAAATGTTAGCGACGCCGTGTTTTAAGCACAACCGACGATTACTTCCCAATACAAAATTCGGAGAAAATAACGCCCAGAAGACTGTCGGCATCAACCGGCCCGGTGATATCACCCAAAACCTGTTGCGCGCAGCGAAGTTCTTCCGCCATCAATTCCAGCGCCTGTTCTTGTTGCTGCGCAGCAGTAATGTGAACAATCGCCTGACGCAACGCCTGCAGGTGGCGCTCTCTCGCCATGAAAACACCATTTGATTGATTGTGCCACCCCGCCACAGACAAGATATGCTCACTCAACGCAGTTAATCCTGCGCCTGATTTGGTAGAAATGTAATGATGGTTTGTTTCCGTTTTCACTGGCATATCCAACAAATCAATTTTATTGTGCACGACCAGGGTAGTAAGTCCGACAGGGAGGCGAGAAATAATTGCCTCCTCTTTTTCTGTCACGCCGTTTTGCGCATCGACCATCAGCAATGCAAGATTGGCCTGCGTAATTGCCTGCCAAGTCCGTTCAATACCCGCCCGCTCAACAATGTCCAGCGTTTCTTGCAATCCTGCCGTATCGATAACATGCACCGGAACACCTCGCAACAACACGGTTTCACGAATCAGGTCGCGCGTTGTACCGGCGATGTCTGTCACGATCGCACGTTCTTCACCAGCCAACCGATTGAGCAGACTGGATTTCCCGACGTTGGGTTGCCCAATCAACACCAAATGAATGCCTTCCCGCAACAAACTGCCTCGTTGCGCTGCACGGTCTATCGCATGGAGCTGCGCCACCAACTGGGTCAACTTGCCTGCAATCCGTTCAGATTGCATAAATTCCAGCGCTTCATCAGAAAAATCAAGTAGCGTTTCTATTTGTGCGCGTAGCGAGGTGAGCGTAGCAACCAGATCATGAATTTTTTGAGAGAAGTCGCCACGCAAGGAACGCGCAGCGCAACGTGCGGCTTCAATAGAGCTGGCGTCAATTAAATCCGCCACACTTTCTGCCTGCGCTAAATCCAGCTTATCGTTAAGAAACGCACGCTGGGTGAATTCGCCCGGTTGTGCCAATCGGGCGCCAAGCTGCAAACAGCGCCGCAACACCGCGTTGACCACCACGGGTCCGCCATGGCCCTGGAATTCCAGCACATCCTGGCCGGTATATGAATGGGGGGCGGCAAAAAACAACGCCAACCCTTGATCGATCAGCTGGCTGTCCTCATCGTAAACTGAACACAACTGCGCCTGTCTGGGCTTTAAGTCCACACCCAACAACTGTTGGGTGAATAGACTCAAATTACGCCCGGAAACCCTGACAATCCCTATTCCACCCCGACCGGCTGCCGTAGCGACGGCGGCGATGGTGTCCGCATCAATGAGCGGCTGATCCAATTTTCTCAGCTTCCACCTTACGTGTAATCACCCATTGTTGCGTCATGGAAAACAGGTTATTCACAACCCAGTACAAAACCAGTCCGGAGGGAAAGAACATAAAGAAGAAAGTAAACGCGATAGGCATCACCATCATCACTTTCGCCTGCATCGGATCGGGTGGCGCAGGATTAAGACGCGTTTGCAACAGCATTGTGATGCCCATAAGAATAGGCAACACAAAGAAAGGATCTGGTGCTGATAAATCATGAATCCAACCGATAAAGGGGGCTTGGCGCATTTCTACACTACCCACCAACGTCCAATATAACGCAATAAATACAGGTATTTGCACCACTGTTGGCAAGCATCCCCCTAAAGGATTCACTTTTTCTGTTTTATACAACTCCATCATTGCGAGGTGATGCTTTTCTTTGTCATCGCCATGCAGTTCTTTTAATTGCTTCAGTTTTGGTGACAACCCACGCATTTGTGCCATTGAACGATAACTTTTGGCGGAAAGCGGGAAAAACATTAGTTTAATCAATATTGTTAACACAACAATTGACCAACCCCAATTCCCCACTACACCATGAATTTTCTGCAACAACCAAAAAATCGGCACCGCAATCGGTGTTAACCAGCCGTAATCCACAACGTAATCCAGTCCTGGTGCCAGGGCTGTCAGCACATTTTGAATTTGTGGTCCGGCGTACATGGGTACGGTAAATTGTTCATGACTATGTGGCGCCAAAGCGGCTTCTGGCACAATCACACCATCTTTGTACAAACCGTTACCCAAGGCGTTGACGTAAAACTCTCGTCGTAAGCCATCCTCCGGTAGCCAGACGGATACGAAATGATGCTGAACCATTGCCACCCAACCATTATTGGCATATTTTGGATAGTCCTGCTCTCCCTTATCCAGCTTTTTAAAATCAAGCTTGGTAAATTTATTGGCTTGCGTATACAAAGCTGGGCCCGTATAGGTATGTACCACGCGAGACTCACCCGGTGGTTGCTTGTTGTCACGAACAAACTGAAAATAGGCGTTTACGGGTTCGGTCAGCGTACCAGTATTATTCAGTTTCCATGTGACATCCACGCGATAGCTGTTACGGTGGAAAATATAATCTTTTTCGACTTGCAAGCCGGTAGTGGGATCACTCCAGAACAAAGGCACGGTCAAAGTATCTTGTCCCGGTTGCAGTGTGTATTGTGTTGCCGCCAACCGAAACACCGATTTATGTGTCGGTAGTGCATCGCCAATCAAGCCTGACTGCGCGACAAACAAATGTCCGGCGTCTTGCTCAAACAATTGCAAAGGTTGATCTGGGGCGCCTGTTTCGTGATATTTAGTCAAAATCAAGCTACGCAAATCTCCGCCATTGGCATCAATTTTAGCAGTTAGAACATCTGTACGTACGGTGGTTTGTTGACCAACCGGGAAAGTAATTGTTGAAAGATTATTATCTGTTAAACCTGACGATGTTGGAGCAGAAGTCGTGCTGTTTGCCGACACAGATTGCGTGACCGCAACAGGATTGTGTGCCTTTTCCCATGATTGCCACAACATCACGGAAGAAAAAGAAAAGACTATGAGCAATAAAAGCCGTTGAACATCCATATCAAAACCACCACGTATCTAAATCTATCTAAGGAACCGGATCATATCCGCCCGGTTGGTGCGGATGACAACGTAGTACACGGCGCAGGCTTAACCACGATCCGTAAATACTACCATGCTTCTTCAAAGCCTCGACTGCGTAATGAGAACAACTTGGGGTAAAACGGCACCTGGCACCCAGAAAAGGACTCAGCGTATATTGGTATATTTTGATTAAAAAAATAATTAGTTGGGACATTTTCTTAAAATGTTTTTATCGTGACGAATCATTGTCGCGACATCTGCCTGCCCGCTTAAACAAATGAAGCAACTCTCCACGTAGCGGTACAACATCAGCAGGAAGAATGACCCGATTGATCCTCACGACATAATCCATCACAGGAACAAGATGTTGATTCAATCTAAAAAATTCCCTGATTTGCCTTTTAGCAAAATTTCTGGTCACCGCTGTCCGTAATTGCTTTTTCCCTGCCACCACACCCAACCGGGCATGATCATGACTGCATGGTCGCGCGCAAATCTGCAGGTAAGCACCACGAGCACAACAATGCAAGCTCAGTACATTAGCGAACTGTTTAGCGTTTAATAAACGTTGTGTACGTAGAAATTTTGCTGTCGCAGGCATCTATTGCAGTGAAAAAAACATCCAATTTCTTGTCCTTGGTGCATTTGTGTTTTTGCTGACAAACCACTCAAACACACCGCAGCAAGAAAATTATGAACGTGATTCACCCACGGACAAGCGAACACGACCTTTCGCGCGCCGCGCAGCAATCACAGCTCGTCCGCCTTTGGTGCGCATACGAACCAGAAAGCCATGGGTACGTTTGCGACGAATAACAGAAGGTTGATAAGTACGTTTCATGATCAGTCCTACTAAAAACCGCCAATTTTATCACAAAGACAACGTTGCACCTCAATCATTTATTAAAATATATATCTCACATTACTTGGTTTTTTTAAGTAAAACGCCGTAAAATTGAAAAACAAGTTGCGATAATGACAATACAAGATGCATAAAACGTTTGGCTTTACGTCAGTATAATTTACATAATTATCGCGCAGTATATTGTTTTATGAAGGTTTTTTATAAAAAATCGGCTAATTTAAGTTACGTCGGTCCGAATAAAAAACTTACAATATCAAATGTATTGGGCGAAAAACGTTAATTTATATGATATCTCAAACACATACGCCCTTTCAAAAGAATGCCTCTTCACCCCTTTCATTAAACTCGTACGAAAATGGGTAATAATAATGAAAATAAAAAACTTAAGACAATATTACGCCAAGCATACCTTAAACGTTACCTTGATCTATTTCGATGTATCCAGCACCCACAGCGTGAAATTAATTTAACATGAATAATGAATTCTGGCCAAATGCGCTAATTAAACTTGCCCATGAAATGCCCGCTCAACAATTTAACACCTGGATCCGTCCATTAACCCCGCACTTTACTGAAGATCAGTTTTTATTGCTTGCGCCCAATCGTTTTGTCATGGACTGGGTTAAATCCAAATTTCTTCCTCGTATACAAGATTTAGCCAATGATTTTTTTAGCACCAACACCCCGATCGGTCTTCAAATCAATACCCAGGAACAACTGCTTGAACCCGCAAAAACAAACCACATCAGTAACCAAAAAGCCATAAACAGTAAAACCGAAGTCAATCCTCTTAAACCTTCCAAAACACATCGACTCAATCCTGATTTCACCTTTGATACCCTCGTTATTGGCAAAGCCAACCAATTAGCCCGGGCAGCAGCTTATTCAGTTGCTGAAAACCCTGGTAAAGCTTACAACCCATTATTTATCTATGGCGGCGTAGGATTAGGCAAAACGCACTTAATTCACGCGATTGGTAATCATATACATACCCTGACGCCTGATGCCCGAATCAGCTATATCCATGCCGAAAATTATGTGACTGACGTAGTCAGGGCTTATCAACAAAAAACATTTGATGAGTTTAAACGTCATTATCACTCGCTCGATGTATTGCTTATTGATGATATTCAGTTTTTTGGTGGGAAAAGCCGCACTCAGGAAGAGTTTTTTTATGCCTTTAACGCATTGATTGAAGCACAGAAACAACTAATTATTACCTGCGACACCTATCCAAAAGAAATTGCCGATATGGAGGACAGGCTTAAATCACGCTTCAGTTGGGGCCTAACCGTTTCGATAGAACCTCCGGAACTTGAAATGCGTGTTGCCATATTGTTAAAAAAAGCAAGTCATGACAATATCAACCTGGATGAAAATACTGCTTTTTTTATTGCTAAACAAGTACGTTCAAATGTACGTGAACTGGAAGGCGCTTTAAAAAGAGTGGTGGCGTTTTCTCGTTTCTCAGGGAAACCAATCACCATAGAAAGTGCAAAAGAATCTTTAAAAGACTTACTGGCCGTACAAAGCAGACAGGTTTCCATAGAAAACATACAAAAAACCGTCTGTGATTATTACAAAATAAAATTACTTGATTTGTATTCAAAGAAACGTACCCGTAATTTAGTCAGACCACGTCAAATGGCAATGTCTTTAGCAAAAGAACTGACAAATTTAAGTCTCCCGGAAATCGGTGCTGCATTTGGTGGAAGGGATCATACAACCGTATTACATGCCTGTAAAAAGGTGTGCGATTTAAAACAGGAAGACACCGTATTTAATCGTGATTATCTGGTTTTATTACAAGTATTAACAGGTTAATATCCTTTGATAATTGTCTTGCCTTAGGTATGATTACCAAATTAACGGGTCCCTAAATCATGTTTCAAACCCTGTGGATAACAAACGATCTCTTTGTGTTTAACTCAGGTTAGTAAAATTTTAATTAATTCGTACACAATAGACGCACACGCCTTATGGCAGTTATCCACAAGATTAATTCAAATTAACAAATTGAATAGATGACATAAATTAGATTTACCCACATCTATAGCAATGCTTATTATTAAGGTTATATTAATATGTTATTATTAGAAATTAAAAGAAATAACTTCCTGCACTTAATTCAAACGATTATTGGTATTGTAGAAAAAAGACATACCCAACCCATTTTATCTAATTTATTAATCGAATTTAAAAGCAATAAACTTTATGTCTTAGCTTCAGATCAAGAAATTCAAATTCAGGTTCATTACGCGCTGGATAAAACCTTTACTGATTTTGCAATTACTGTCGCAGCAAAAAAACTGTTTGATATTTTACGTGCGATGCCCGAGCAATCAGACATTGTTCTTGAAAGTCAGGATCATCAGTTGCAACTGAGAGCAAAAAAAACTCGTTTTCAACTACAGACCTTACCAGCGCTTGATTTTCCAGTAATTGAACCCCCTCAGGAATCACCAATAATTGTTCATATTAAACAAAAAGATTTAAGAAAATTAATTACACAAGTGCAATATGGCATGGCACAACAAGACATTCGTTATTATTTGAATGGTATGTTTTTTGTGCTTGCTGACACCAAAATTAGCGCAGTCTCTACAGATGGACACCGCTTATGTTGGGCGCGGTTAGACACGGGTGATATGCAACCTCCACAGGAATTGATCATCCCACGTAAAACGATTGGCGAACTCGTAAAATTACTTGCTGATAACGATGCAGAGGTGGAAATAAGTATTTATGCCAGTCAAATTAAATTTTCATTTAATGAGATACAACTTATTTCCAAATTAATTAACGGTAAATTTCCTGATTATCAACGCGTCATTCCTGCCAATCATGCCAATATTATGTTGGTGAATCGACTTCTTTTACTTCAGGCAATTCAACGCGTAGCGATTTTATCGAATGAAAAATTTCGGGGCGCGCGTTTTGTGTTAGCTCAAAATGAACTTAAAATTATTTGTAATAATAATGAACAAGAAGAAGCACAGGAAGAGTTGGAGGTGGATTATCATGGCGCGCCACTGGATATCGGTTTTAATGTTACATATATCCTTGATGCGTTGAATCAAATTGACTCGGAAACGGTGCAATGCCATTTTGGCGACGCCAACAGCAGTATGCTGATGACTATTCCATTAAACGAGGATTATAAATACGTTATAATGCCTATGCGAATTTAACCAGAAACAAGTTTATTTATTATTGCATCACACAGAACAATTGATTTTTGTATAGCACGGTGCGTTTCACGTGAAACAATATAGGTTACCCAAGTATGAACAATGATTATGACTCAAACAGTATCCGTGTTTTAAAAGGGTTGGATGCAGTCAGAAAACGCCCGGGTATGTATATTGGTGATACTTCGGATGGCAGTGGTTTGCATCATATGGTGTTTGAAGTGCTGGATAACGCCATTGATGAAGCGTTGGCTGGACATTGCGATACAATCAAAGTGTGTATTCATCCAGATGAGTCAATTTCTGTTTCTGATAATGGGCGAGGAATCCCTGTTGATGTTAAACAGGATGATGAGCTGAAGCGTTCTGCTGCAGAAATTGTGATGACGGAATTGCATGCGGGCGGGAAATTTGATCAAAACTCTTATAAAATTTCAGGTGGTTTGCATGGCGTAGGTGTTTCGGTCGTTAATGCTTTATCCGAATGGCTGGAGTTAAAAATATCGAGAGGTGGATTTAGTTATGCCATGCGTTTCGAACATGGTGATGCGGTCGCTCCCTTGGAGAAAAAAGGTGCTTCGGATAAACATGGAACAGAAGTACATTTTCTGGCTTCATTGGAAACCTTTAATAAAGTTGAATTTCATTATGACATTCTGGCCAAACGTATTCGTGAATTGTCTTTTTTAAATAATGGCGTCAACATAGAACTAATTGATTTACGTGGTGATGGAAGAAAAGAAAATTTTGCCTATGCGGGTGGGGTCAGTGGATTTGTTCAATACATGAACCGTTCCAAATCAGTTTTACATCCGAATATTTTTTATGCCTCCATGGAAAAAGACGGGATTACTGTTGATGTCGCCATGCAATGGAATGATTCCTACGCGGAAACAGTACAGTGTTTTACGAATAATATTCCACAGCGTGATGGGGGCACCCATTTGACTGGATTACGTACCGCGATGACGCGTACGATCAATCAATTTATAGAACAAACCGATATTGCCAAGAAAGCCAAGGTCGAAACCACTGGCGATGATATGCGCGAAGGATTAACGTGCGTTCTGTCGGTGAAAGTACCCGAACCAAAATTTTCATCCCAGACGAAAGACAAGTTGGTGTCATCGGAGGTCATGCCGGTGGTTTCAGAAGTTGTCAGTCAAAAATTGCATGAATACTTACTTGAAAAACCCAATGATGCCAAAATTATTGTTGGGAAAATTGTTGATGCAGCGCGCGCACGTGATGCCGCTCGCAAAGCACGCGAACTCACGCGCCGCAAAGGGGTACTGGATGGTTTGGGTTTACCAGGTAAACTTGCCGATTGTCAGGAAAAAGATCCTGCGTTGTGCGAAATTTATCTGGTCGAGGGCGATTCCGCAGGGGGATCAGCCAAGCAGGGCCGAGACAGGAAGTTCCAGGCTATTTTGCCGCTCAAAGGTAAAATTCTTAATGTAGAACGAGCACGTTTTGATAAACTCATTTCCAGCCAGGAAATTGTTACCTTAATTACGGCCTTGGGTACTGGTATAGGCAGTGATGAATATAATGCAGATAAGCTGCGTTACCATCGTATCATTATCATGACCGATGCGGATGTGGATGGATCACATATCCGTACGCTGTTGTTAACATTCTTTTATCGCCAAATGAGGGAATTGGTTGAACGCGGACATATTTATATTGCGCAACCGCCTTTGTATAAAGTGAAACACGGTAAAACCGAACGTTACATCAAAGATGAACATGAGTTTAAAACCTATCTGTTAGACAAAGCGATTGATCAGGCAAGACTTGTTCTGGATGATGAACACCAAAGCGTTATTACTGGCAGTGCGTTAGAACAAATTGCACAAGCATGGTTAGTGGCAGAAGCGATTATCACACGAACCAGTCGCTTGATTGATTCCGCTGTAGTACAAACCCTGGTTGATTTACCCCCACTATCATTAATTGATGAGCAGCAAGGTCTTGAAACCATCAAGGCGCTGGAAGCGGTGTTGAAAGACCCTGATTTAGTGTTGGCATACGATATGGGTTCAGAACATCAACCCCCTTCTCTGCTTATTCAACGCCAATATTATGGTAATACTTACACCACACGGTTAAGCCAAGATTTTCTTGATAGTGGCGATTACGCACAATTGATGAAAACGGGTGCTTTGTTGCAAGGGCTGCGTGGCGTTAAGCTCAGTGTTGTGCGTGGGGAAAAAACCAAAACAGTTACCCATTTTAAACACGCTTTAGCATGGTTGCTGGAAGAAGTAAAACAAGGCCTTAGTGTACAACGTTATAAAGGATTGGGCGAAATGAATCCCTCCCAACTATGGGAAACCACAATGGATCCTACTGTGCGGCGCCTAATGCAAGTGAAAATCGAAGACGCAATCAGTGCAGATGAAATTTTCGTTACCTTGATGGGTGATCAAGTTGAACCACGAAGAATATTTATTGAAACCAATGCGTTGGGTGTGCATAATCTGGATGTGTAAAAACACTTATCCTCATCATTGCTAGTTTAAAACCCCAGTCTGAAGGCTGGGGACCCCATTGTTTTCACTCTAATATCACGGTTCATGACGGCTATGTCTTAGCCTGCTGTCTATCAACAACAATACGCCCGCCAAAACAAGTGCCAATTTGTTGCCAAAGCGCACAAACGGGGTTTCTCCCTGGTAGCCTTGGGCAGTCCCATTCAATACCCCACGGGTGAATACTGGTAAGTGAGCAACCACTTCGCCATGCGGATTAATGATCGCGGTGACGCCTGTATTGGTGGCGCGAAGCATATAACGACCGGTTTCCAGCGCTCGCATTTGGGCAATTTGCAGGTGCTGCCAGGGTGCTGGGGTATTGCCAAACCATGCGTCGTCGGTAACGTTGACCAGTACACTGGCAGATGGTAAGGACCGGATGATTTCGTCGCCAAACACATCTTCATAACAAATATCGGCAGCAACTTTCTGCCCGGCAACATTTAAAGTTGCTGGATAAGCAGGACCAGGTGAAAAATCAGACATCGGTATCTTGAGCATTGCCATTAAAACATTGGAGAGTGGTTTCAAGGGGAAATATTCACCAAACGGGACTAAATGGGATTTACGATAGGTTTGGTGTGGCGAAAGGCCAAAGCTCATCAGGCTGTTGTAATACCGACCATTTGGCAATTGCTCGGGGATCCCAATCAGCACATCTCCGCCGTGAGCGCGGACGCTATTGCTCAGGGCGTTTAAATATTTGGGCGGGATCGTATTATAAAACAGGGGTAATGCGGTTTCGGGCAAGATAATAAGTCGGGCTTTGCTTGCCATCACCATCTGCGCATAGATCAACATCGAGTCTTCCAAAGATTTATCTTGCCATTTATTTGACTGGTCAATATTACCCTGTAACAGACTGACACTAAAAGGCGCGAGAATCGGGTGTGTCCAGGAAACAGCTTGAAGTTCAAAGCCGGCAAACCACAACACAGCGATCCCCAACATTGCGCTACGTGTTGGTCGAACCAGTACCGTTGCGCTAAGTACAACAAACAGGCTGATACCAAATACACCGAATATGGGCGCATAACCGCTCAAGGGCGAAGTGGGCACTTGCGAATAACCTAAACTTAACCAGGGAAATCCAGTCAAAATCCAGCTGCGCACCCATTCCTGTAGCATCCAGGCTGCGGCTAAACCGAAATAAGGGCCTACGACCTTCCGTTGATACAGGTATGCGGCAGAAACAGGGAACAATGCCAGAAAAGCAGAAAATAAAAAAATCGCTGTGCCTGCCGTCAGCCAGGAGAGCCCACCGTAATCATGCAAGCTGACGTACAGCCAACCGATGCCCGTGACAAAATTGCCGATACCATAACTAAAGGTCAGCCGGACTGCACGTTGAGGAAAAATCCGCCACAGCCAAAACAAAACCGCCAACGTAATGAGGGGTAAAGGAAACCAGCCGTAGGGTGCAAATCCCCAAACATTGATTGCACCGAGCCCCAATGCGGCAAACAGGGCGAGGTAAAAACCGGTGCGGTTGGAAACCTTAAGTTGATGCTGCAAAATCAAGCATCCGTTGAATGGCGAGACGGGCACGCAGACGGGTGGTTTCTTCAATTTGAATTTCATTCGTACCCTGGCGCAAGACTTCGGCGAGATTGCGCAAACCATTCATCGCCATCCATGGACAATGAGCACAACTGCGACAAGTGGCCCCTACCCCGGCAGTCGGTGCTTCCATAAAGGTTTTGAGCGGTGCAATTTGACGCATTTTGTGGAACATGCCGTTATCGGTGGCCACAATTATTTGCTGATGCGGCAGGTCGCGTGCTGCGAGAAGCAATTGGGTCGTAGAGCCTACTACATCGGCCAGGGCGATGACATCTGCCGGTGATTCGGGGTGGACCAGCACAGCGGCTTGTGGATAAAGCAGTTTCATCTCGGCGAGCGCTTGCGCACGGAAAGCTTCATGTACCACGCAGGATCCTTGCCAAAGCAGCATGTCTGCACCCGTGACAGTGCGTACGTAATCACCAAGATATCGGTCAGGTGCCCAAAGAATGTGTTTACCCTGTTCGTGTAAAGATTTGACCAGGCGCACCGCTAAACTGGAAGTGACGACCCAATCTGCACGAGCCTTCACTTCGGCTGAGGTGTTGGCATAAACTACCACCTCCCGGTCGGGGTGCTGGTCGCAAAAAGCATTGAATTTGGCACTGGGACAAGCCAAATCCAGAGAGCATTGTGCGTCCAGCGTGGGCATCAGGACACGTTTTTCCGGATTCAGTATCTTTGCGGTTTCACCCATGAAACGCACCCCGGCCACTAATAGTGTCCGTGCCGAGTGGCGATGACCAAAGCGCGCCATTTCCAAAGAGTCAGATACGCAACCCCCAGTTTCTTCCGCCAAATCTTGCAAATCAGCAGACGTGTAATAATGGGCAATCAGAATTGCATCCTGTTCACGCATCATTTGACGAATTTCAGCCAACAGGCTGGCACGCTCACTCTCTTCCAACTGTTCTTCTTGCATGGGCGGCGCAATAATGCGAGGCCTGCGCAGCAACAGGTCTGGTTCGGAGATTCGGCCTGATGTGTCAAATCGATTCATGTTTATGGTCTCATCGAATGGGATTTAATGGAGTAGAAGCAGTTAAACGGTAAAGTTTGGCCGGTTTATGTTGACCCACACGGCGTGTTTTACCCGTTTCTTCTAACCAATTCAATCCGCGCATAAGTTTACGAAAATTTCGTTTATCAATTGCAGTACCGCGGATGAGCTCATACACCTGTTGTAACTCTCCAAAAGTAAATGTGGCTTCAAGCAAATGAAACGCCAGGGTCGAATAATCAAGCTTGGCACGCAAACGTTGGTGTGCCAGGTGAATCATGTCCTGATGATCGAAAGCAAGCGGCGGTAACTCGTTTAAATCAAACCATCCTGCGGCGGTCGCATCGGAAGCGGCCATCGGAGCTAGTCGTTCAATGGGCGCTAGCGCAATGTAGGCCACACTGATAATTCGTTCGCGCGGATCACGATCGGGCTTGCCAAAGGTATAAAGCTGTTCAAGATAAACATTGGCTAAACCGGTTTCTTCAAATAATTCACGTAAAGCACCCTGCTCCAGGTTTTCGTTGGGCTCAATAAATCCTCCCGGCAGTGCCCAGTGATGAGCATATGGCGCTTGAGCGCGTTGAATTAAAAGAACCGCCAAACGCTCCTCGCGAATTGTAAACACCACGACATCGGCGGTTACCGCTGGATGGGGATAATCATAACAAAAAGCCATTTAAATAATAAGTGTAATTTTTACACCTGAATAATAGAGGGAGTGCTACGCACTGTCAATGCTTGATCAGCGAAGTATGTGAACGAACTGATTAAAGCCAGTTTATAATTCAGAACGAAATATCCGGCAATGAAGTCTCGTCTGGTAATTATCCGGCGCGGCATAAATTTATGTCCATCACTGGCGAGGCTTAAAAATCAATAGAAACAGTTACTGGCTTAATAGTGAGACTTTAAGCAGAGAAGGTAATCTATAGTAATAGATGGTTAATATTGACAAGCAATGAGGTCACCGGCCTTCAGGCGGGGGTTTTAAACCAGCAAGGAAAAAGGATAAAGTAAAGATTGAGGGGGATGGTTTAACAATGTCGCTAACTTATTACAGCAACTTAATGCTGGAAGTCATGCTGCCCATGGCGATGCTTATTGCCGCTGGAGGTTTTTGGCGCCGTAGTTTGGGTGAGCCGGGTGTGCGGGCGGTGCGCCAGTATATCAGTACCATCACAATTTATTTGTTTGCCCCTGCATTGATGTTTGCGGCGGCGGCCAGTGCCCATCTTGATCGGGAGTTGTTATCCGTACCCGTATTGGTTACGTCGGGTATTTTAATCGGTGGGGGTGTGTTGTATGCCATCCTGCGCTGGACCCCGTTGGGGAGGGATATTTCGGGACCTACTCGCGCAGCATTGTTATTGTGCGGCATGTTTGGTAATGTGTTGTTCATGGGGTATCCATTGTTGCATTTTTTATATGGTGCCAAAGGCGCTCAATATGCTGTATTTTCTGATATGGCCGCGTCCACCCCTTTGCTTTGGAGTTTAGGTGTTGCCATTGCAACGCATGTGGGCGGACAGGTGCGGGACCCAGGGCATCCGGTGATTAACTGGCTAAAATTGCCGCCGGTGTGGGCCTTTGTGCTGGGCGTGTTGCTGAATGTCAGCGGTTGGTCTTTCGCCCCATTGGTACATGCCGCTCAGTTTGTGGGCCAACCTGCCGTGCCGGTCATGTTGTTGATGTTGGGGGTTTCTGTGCCCTGGCGTCGCATTATGCCGAATCGGGTGATCAGTCTGGTGGTTGTATTTAAACTGGTGTTGGTGCCCTTATTGGTGTGGGGCCTGGCGCGGGTAATTTTAGGCCCTTTGCAAAATGCGCAGATTGGTGCTGTGATAGAAAGCGGTGTACCAACCATGTTAATGACGTTAGGGTTATCAGATCGTTACCGGTTGGATATTGAAACGACAGCATTGACCATTGCGTGGACAACATTGTTGATGGTGCTGGTTTTGCCATGTTGGCTGGCTTTTTTAGGTTAAAGAAATGCAGTTAATCGCTGCTTCCGGTTTTTGTCGTCGCCTGTTTGCGCGGGTTCGACAAAAACCGCGTTACTGACGCACCCCATTGAGGAAAGTTGAATTATGGCAATTATTTTACCAACACATCTACATCCGATAAAACCGCAACACAAACATGTTTATTTAAAAACGCAAGCAGGCGCAGAGTTGAGCATGCAATTTACTTTGCAGGATGATTTGGGGTATGACAGCGCTGTAGAATACTTGGGTCATTTGCATGATACTTTGCGCAAAAAAATGGGGGAACCTGTGCTTGCTCATACATTAAAGCCTGCCATGGTGTCAGTTGAAACCCTCAAACAGCAAATTTTATATATTGCGGGCTTGCATGATTCGATGTTCGGCACTTTCAATCCACAAAGCGCGTTGCCCGATCAGGAGCGTGCCGACTTTATTGAGTTGTTTTTGTTGGCCGTGGCCACAGTGATTCCTGGCGGCGAAATTCGTATTGAGTTGTTAAAACCAGCCATCACCAGTAACGGAACCTGATCGCCATCATGCACATTCATATTTTAGGGATTTGCGGCACGTTTATGGGCGGCATTGCCGCCATTGCTCGTAGTGCAGGCCACCGAGTTACCGGCTGTGACAGCCAGGTGTATCCGCCGATGTCGGATCAATTGCGTGCTTTGAAGATTGATTTAATCGAGGGCTATTCGGTTGATCAACTGGAATTGGGTGCCGATGTGTATGTGATTGGCAACGTGGTGACCCGTGGCAATCCGTTGATGGAGACTATCCTTAATCGCGGGTTGCCCTATATTTCCGGCCCCCAATGGTTGGCGGAAAATGTATTGCGTGACAAATGGGTACTGGCGGTAGCGGGTACACACGGTAAAACCACCACGAGCGCCATGTTGACATGGATATTGGAGGATGCCGGTTTGCAACCGGGCTTTCTGATTGGCGGGATCCCGCAGAATTTTGAGGCGTCGGCGCGTTTAACGGACAGCCCCTTTTTTGTGATTGAAGCCGATGAATATGACACCGCTTTTTTCGACAAGCGCTCAAAATTTGTGCATTACCATCCCAGAACCGCTATTTTAAATAACCTTGAATTTGATCATGCCGACATTTTTGCCGATTTGGCGGCCATTGAAACCCAGTTTCACCATCTGGTCCGTACCATTCCCAGCGAGGGGCTGATTGCGGTGCAAGCCCAGGACAGCTTGCGGCGGGTGATTGCACGAGGTTGCTGGTCAGAATGTTTGTGGATGGGTGTGGCAACAGGTTGGCATGCTGTGGGTGATGAAGCGCAATTTTCGGTGTATGAAGGCGAAAAAAAGCTGGCTGAAGTCAGTTGGTCCCTCATGGGTGCGCACAACATGGCCAATGCCTTGGCCGCCATGGCAGCTGCCCGTCATGCGGGCGTGCCGCTGGCACAGTCTGCAGAGGCGTTAAACCGCTTTTTGGGGGTCAAACGGCGCATGGAAGTACGCGGTGTTGTTAAAGGGGTGACCATTTATGACGATTTTGCTCATCATCCAACGGCCATCGCCAGTACCTTGGCTGGTTTGCGGCATAAAGTTGGCACGGCACGTATCCTTGCCGTGCTGGAACCCCGCTCTAACACCATGAAGCTTGGCGCAATGAAAGATGCGTTGCCCGCAAGCTTGGGTCAAGCCGATCAAGTATTTTGTTACAGTGCCGATGTGAGTTGGGATGCCAGGGCTGTTTTGGCGCCACTTGCCGATCATGTGCAAGTGCACACGCATCTGCCCGCGCTTATTACTGCGATTGTTCAGGCTGCCCAATCTGGCGACCACATTCTGGTGATGAGCAATGGCGGTTTCGGGGGGATACATGATAAGCTGTTGCAGGCGCTTGGCGGGTGACTGAACAAACAAACTGCATGGCTAACCGATTGGAGGACGAAAATGACTAAGTTGATTTTAGATCAAAAGGCATTGAACCAATTGTTTTTTGAGGCGCATACGTGTAATGCGTGGCAAGACAAACCGGTGCCGGATGATTTGTTACACCAGTTGTATGATGTTTTTCGCTTGGCGCCAACGTCAATGAATTGTAGTCCGGCGCGGATTGTATTTGTGAAGTCCGTAGAGGCGAAACAAAAATTAAATCCGGCCTTGATGGAAGGTAATCGGGCCAAGACGATGAACGCACCGGTTACGGCGATCATTGCGTATGACACCAAGTTTTTTGAGCACCTGCCCAAACTTTTTCCACCCATACCGGATGCACGTGAAATGTTTGAGCGGGATGCAAGTCTCGCGGACATGACGGCTTTCCGTAATGGCAGTTTGCAGGGCGCTTATCTTATTCTTGCCGCGCGGGCGCTTGGGCTGGATTGCGGCCCCATGTCAGGGTTTAATAATGAGATGGTAGACCAGCAGTTTTTTTCTGGAACCCATGTTAAATCCAATTTCTTGTGCAATCTTGGATATGGTGACGCAAAAGGATTCCATCCGAGGAATCGGAAACTGACGTTTGATGAGGCATGCAGTATCGTTTGATATGGAAAAGCAAGTCGTTCCCGAATGGGGCGATATTTCTGCGTAGTCGGGATTCTTTGTGCAGGCAGAGCCACCTTGTCGCAGGGAAAGTGCATTTCGATTAACGCTGGAATAAGCCCGAATCGTATCCTTCCCGTTTTTACGGGAAGGATACAAAGGAGGGTTTAAACAGGTTAAACACAGCCAGTTGGCTTGGGCATCCCGCCATATTTTGTGATGGGCTTCATCGGGCCGGTCATCCACAGCGTAAACACATCTTTTTGGTCTTCATCGATGTATTTTGCGAACTTGCGGATGGGGGGCACTGCAGAAAATTCGTCAAAATATTCACGCGCTTTCATAATTTGCCCCCACTGCTTTTCGCTCAGCTCAAACCCATCTACCTCTGCCATCGCGCGAGCAACTTCAGGCGTCCAGTCATCCATGTTAACGAGATAACCGTCACCATCACGATCAGGAATGTTCATGGTCAAGCCTCCAAATTGAATAAAGATCATAATGTACTTAGCTTGAATAAATTAGTCAATTATTAACTTCAGTTTTTCATAAATAATTAAAGTGTAATCATCGTGTTATTGTTGTTTTTAGGAGATTAATATCCTGATTGGCGTGTCAACTATTGCGGTGTGTTTCCACAACAACAACCATTTCTGTCGAGTGTAACCTATTGTTAAATAATGATTAATGTGCCTAATCCAAAATTTATATACACATACTAATTATTAGCGTGCTATCATTGTAAATATGGATAATCATAAAACAGGATTACAACTTGCCGTAGGTAGCCGACTGATTAAATTGTCGCGTTTATATCGGCGTGAGATTGATCACCGTTTGACTGTATTTGGCGTGTCTGATGCGACGGCAGTGCCTGTCATGTTGATCGGCAGACAGGGAGGCGGAACCCGCCAGGTTGCACTTGCTGAAGAAATGGGCGTGGAGGGGCCATCATTAGTGCGGTTGCTGGATCAGTTGTCCCATGCCGGATTAATCGAGCGGCGTGACGATCCCTCTGATCGACGGGCCAAGACGGTGCACCTGACCCCGGTGGGAATGAATCTGGCGCACCAGATTAATCTGGCGATGATAGAAATTCGCAATGACTTGTTTGCTGGCGTATCCGATGCGGATATGGCTGCCTGCATTCGGGTTTTTGATACGTTGAGTAAAAATTTGCACAAACCTCCGGTGCACGGTTCCGAAGAGGAGAAATAATGCGGTTCACTTTGCATGAATTCATCTTTTCAGTGAAGACTTTTATGGCCGCCATGCTGGCGTTGGCCATTGCTTTCAGCTTGAATTTAGAGCGTCCGTTTTGGGCCATGTTATCGGTTTATATCACCAGCCAGCCATTGTCTGGCGCGGTACGCTCCAAAGCCGCATATCGATTGCTGGGAACTTTGGTGGGATTGGCGGCAACTTTGGTATTCGTGCCCTACTTTATTAATTCGCCGGAATTAATGGTGACTGTGCTGGCGGCCTGGATAGGATTGTGTTTGTATCTTTCCTTGCTGGATCGGACCCCTCGTTCCTATGTGTATATGCTGGCAGGATATACCGTGGGGATCATTGGTTTTCCCAGCGTGAACAATCCTGTTGATTTGTTTGCGACCGCTGTCGCCAGAGTGGAGGAAATATCACTGGGGGTTTTGTGCGCAAGTTTGGTGCATAGCCTTATTTTTCCGCAACCCGTGATGCCAGCGATACAGGGGAAAATCACTTTTATTCTGAAAGAAGTTGAAGTTTGGGTGAAGGACGCCCTGTCCGGAGTGCCTGCCTCCAGGTCAGAACATAAACGTCGTCGTGTTGCGGCGGATTTGACCGAATTGCATGTATTGGCAACACACCTGCCTTACGATACTGCGATCACCCGCCACGTCAATCAGGAGATGCAGGCGTTAGAGGACCGGTTGGTGGTGGTGTTACCTGTGGTGGACATGGTCGAAGACCGCTTGGTTATTTTGCAAAATGGCGAACCACCCCTGCCAGCCGAATTGGTCACGCTGGTCGGCGATGTCAGGCAATGGGTTACGGGTGGCAGTCTGATTTCGCCTGCTGGCGCAGCGGAATCATTGATGCTGCGCTGTCAGGCATTGGAACCGCTCATCAATGTGCGTACCTCCTGGCATGAAGCGCTTCAATTAAGTTTGTGTGCACGGCTATCGGAACTCATTGAGGTGATGCAGGACGTGCGTGAACTGGCGCGTTGCGTGATATATCCAGAAAAGGATGCGTCTTTGCGTGTAGAGGCGCTCACCAGTGCAGTGAGTAAGCGAGCGCTTCATTTGGATCAGGGTATGGCTTTGCTATCGGGTCTTGCTGCGATCATCACCGTGATGGCGTGTGGATTTCTGTGGATTTATGCCGTGTGGCCAGATGGCTATGTGGCGGCGATGATGGCAGGGATGTTCGCCTCCCTGTTTGCGAATATGGATGATCCAACGCCGGCCCTGCATGGTATGTTTCGTTATATTATGCTCGCTATGCCGATTGTAGCGATTTATTTGTTTGCTATTTTTCCAATGATTGATGGATTTCCGATGCTGGTACTGGTATTGGCACCCATTATGTTGCTGATTGGACTATTTATGGCCAAGTCGTCTACATATCTGTTGGGGATAGCCTTGTCGATAGGCGTGATCTCCGGTATGGCCATCACACCAAATTTTAATGAGGATTTTGCTGGTTTTGCCAATACCAATCTGGCAATGCTGGTGGGTATTGTGGTGACAATCATGGTGATTCGCCTGTTTAGAGTGGTGGGTGCCGAATCAGGTGTAAAACGTTTATTGCGTTTTGGCTGGCAAGATCTGGTTGCTATTTCAACCCAGCGCGTTCCGATGAGCCGTTCAGTATGGGGCAGTCGCATGTTGGACCGCGTCGGTTTGTTATTGCCTCGCCTCGTCATTGCCGAGCATCCTGCCACCCTGGCCACTGATGAGCCACTTCGGGATTTGCGTCTTGGGTTGAGTGTGCTTGATTTGCGCGCAGTAAGAAAAAAATTGGATGGTGTAGCAGGAGAAGCAATTGATCATTTGTTGCTGGGGATTGCCGATTACTTTCGCGCGCTGAGCAGAGGGAAAACTGGTGCCCCGTTGAGGTCACTTATTCAAGATATTGATATTGCGATGAAGGAAATAATGACGCTTGACTTGCAAACGGACCGGCGCGCGGGATTGCTCGCGCTTGTCGGTTTGCGACGGATGCTCTTTCCTTCCGCACCGGGTTATTCTATCGCCAGTGAGTGCATATGACAGCGGAACTGAATATTCAGGGGATTTATGTCCCGGCACTGCTGGTGCTGGGTATTTTGGCCGGATTGATTGGTATGGCGGTGCAGCGTTTGTTTATGGTGCTGGGTATGTACCGCTGGATATGGCATCGCAGTCTGTTCGATTTCGCGTTAATGCTGATTATTTGCTGGTTGCTGGTCAGTGCGTTATTCCATGGTTTTTTTTCATTCATTTTTAAACCGTTTTTGTGAAGATTATGAAAGCATTCTTAGGTCAATTGATACGACCCCTGATGACGATCGGCGTGGTGATCCTTGCCCTGGCGCTGCTGTGGCCGATGATTGTGCATTACCAGTTCGACCCGTGGACGCGCGATGGTCGGGTGCGCGCTGATGTTGTACAAGTTGCCGCAGATGTCTCCGGGCTGGTCACGGAAGTGCGTGTGGTTGACGATCAAGCGGTGCGTAAAGGCGATGTGTTATTTGTCGTCGATCATGATCGCTATGCGCTGGCCTGTGCGCAAGCGCAAGCACTGCTCGGCAAACAAAACGCGGCGCTGCATCAGGCGCAACGAGAAAATGCGCGTAACCATGCGCTAGGTAATCTGGTGGCGACGGAAACCCTGGAACAGGGGCAGGAAAAAGAAGAACAGGCCAGGATGGCGCTGCAACAGGCCGAGGCCGAACTCAATATTGCACGCCTTAATCTGGACAGAACACAGGTGAGAGCCATGGTAGACGGCATAGTTTCCAATCTCACCCTGCGCCCGGGCGATTATGTCGCGGCGGGTCACCCTGGTCTGGCGCTGATCGATACGAGCACGTTGCATGTGGAAGGTTATTTTGAAGAAACCAAGTTGCGTTTTATTGCCGTGGGTGATCCGGTCATTGTGCACCTCATGGGTGAAGAGGCCAATATTACCGGACATGTACAGAGTATTTCAGGGGGCATTGAAGACAGGGAGCGCGGTCCGAGTACAACATTACTGGCCAATGTGAACCCGACTTTTAGCTGGATACGTTTGGCCCAGCGCGTGCCGGTATGGGTTGCTCTGGATCATGTTCCAAAGGGTCTGCGCTTGATTGCAGGGCGTACCGCGACGGTGACGGTGGTTAAGCGTCAGTCAGGTCATGTTAAAACAGGGAGGCACACTTGAAACCATTGCGATGGTTGATCTTTGCGGTTGCTTTGTTGATGGTCGCCGGATGTACGACACTGGGGCCGGATTATCATGTGCCGGCTACAGCGGTCGCCAAACGCGCATCCGTGGGCGCCCCATTTATGGGTGCTAACGCGAGCAATACGGCAAATGATGACATAAAGGGCAAATGGTGGGAGTTATATGACGACCCCATATTGAATGGGTTGGTTGAACAGGCGCTGGCCACGAATACTGATTTACGTGTTGCGGCCGCCAATATTGGGCGAGCGAATGCCCTATTGCGCAATGCAGATTATGCGCGGGAAATTTCGACACAAGTAAGTGGCACTGCCCAGTACGGCCGTTTTTCTGGTGAACAGTATCTGGTTATGCAGACCTTGCCCAATGGCGGCTTGTATGACATTGGTTTTAATGCGGGGTATCAGCTGGACCTGTTTGGGCAGATCAAGCGCAGCATCGAGGCCGCCAAAGCCGACAGGGAAGTCTCTCTGGCGACTTATGATGCGGTGCGGATTACTGTTGCGGCTGAAACCGCCCGATCTTATGCGGAAGTGTGTTCTACGGGTCGCGAGTTGGGCATTGCCCGGCATGCACTGGCGCTGCAGCAGGAAGCGGTCACCCTGAAACAACGTCTGTTTCAGGGTGGGCGTACGATGGCCCTCGATGTGACGCAGGCACAGGCGCAACGGGATCAACAGCAGTCGATGATTCCGGTATTGCAGGCACAGCAGCAAGTTGCCTTATACCGGTTGGCGGTGTTGACGGGCAAGCCGCCTGCGGAGTTTCCGCGCCAGGTGGCAAGTTGCACAAGCGAGCCTGAGCTGAAGTCCCCTATTCCCATCGGTGATGGCGCAACACTGATTAAACGCCGGCCCGATGTACGGATGGCCGAACGTGCATTGGCCGCCGCCACCGCGCGTATTGGCGTGGCCATGGCGGACATGTATCCCAAAATCCAGCTCGGGGCTTCGGTCGGTTCTACGGGGTTAACGGATCATCTGTTTCGCTCGGACACGATGCGATTTGGTTTGGGGCCTTTAATTTCCTGGGATTTTCCCAACCGTGATCTGGCAAAAGTGCACATTGCACTGGCAAAATCTGGTCAGGAAGCAGCATTTGCCCGCTTTGACGGGGCGGTTTTGAAAGCTTTGCAAGAAACGGAAAGTGCACTGACCGTCTATTCGCAAGATTTGGTGCGCAGGGAGGCATTGCGGGCAAGCCAGGATCAAATGACGCAGGCACAGCAAGATGCGTTGACACTTTACCGTCAGGGACGTCAGGGCTACCCGCCGGTCCTTGATGCCGAACGTGCGCTGGTCGCATCGGAGCGCGTGCTGGCCGAGGTCGAAGGTAAAGTTTCTGCGGATCAGATCGCTTTATTTTTGGCACTGGGCGGTGGTTGGGAGCCTGACGCCCAGCAGCCTACCCGCGCGTTGAGACAACAGTAAGTCCTCCTGCCGCGGGGTGGCGGGTCAGGCGTCCGCCACTTCGCGCAGGACGGTCTGTAATTTACAGTGCTTGTCATAGCACGCACTTTACGTGGCAAGCGCGGATTTAATCCATGTCGCTTCCGTCCGCCAACACTTTGCCCGTCGCCGCATCAATTCCCACCTCATGCGGCTCTTGCCCTTTTTTCTGCATATCAAAGGTATAACGCAAGCCGCTTCCACCCGCTTCACGTTCCAGTTCTACTTTGACAATTTTCCCCGGATAGGTTTTGAGTGCGATAGACTGGGCTGTTTGCAGGGAGATTTTTGCATCTTTGGCAAGCTTTTCTCCGGTGTACGCGTGCGCTGACATGGCAACACCTGAAAGTAACGCAAGCAGTCCTGATAACGCTATTTTTTTGTTTAACATGGGTATTTCCTTAAAAGAGATAAAAGGTGGGCAGGGTGAAACGGTGTGGTAGCAGCCAGTGCTGCTGGAAGCAGTATAAAACGGTAAAATTAGGCTGGACTTATGTTGTGAAAGCTTATAAAAGCCTGGGATTACTCTGTTGATAACGAAATACCAGGCCTTTTCCTCCGTGCCCGGCGTGTAAACTGATCATACCACCCAGTCGGATTGCGGCTTCTCGAGCGATAGACAATCCCAAACCGCTGCCACCTGGAATGGCGTCAATGATGCGGTAAAATGGCGCGAAGACGTGTTCGCGTTCATCTTCAGGAATGCCGGGACCGTTATCGATTACCTCTACCGTTACATTGTCCTGCTGAGGTACCAGGCGCAGCGTAATTTGCCCGCCCTCAGGCGTATAGCGCAAGGCATTGTCCAGCGCATTGCGCAATACCAAACCCAAAGCATCTGAATCAGTATAAAGCAGGATGTGACCGGGATCATCCAGGCCCAAGTCCTGCATTTTTGCTTCGGCAACAGGCAGATACTCCGCAATCAGCTTGCGTATCCAGGGTGACATGTCCAGCATGAGGAAGTTTGGGACGCCAATTTGATGCTTCACTAAATTCAATAATTGCACAGCCAATTGTTGTGCACGGGCGATGCCCGCTTGCAAGGGAACAAGGCGTGCGCGCATGTCCGCACAGTTTTCTACCTGAGCCAGGTTTTGAGCTTGCAGCGATAGTGCCGTTAAGGGAGAGCGTAATTCGTGAGAGGCATCGGCAATAAAACGTTGTTGTTGCGCCATATTGCGTTGTATGCGCAGGGTTTGCTGGTTAATGGCGTGTACGAAGGGCGCAATTTCTTTGGCTAACCCTGTTTCAGGCAGTAAGTCAGGCTGTTCATGCTGATGGGTTTCCAATGCCTGTGCAAAAGTATGCAAGGGGGCGAAGCTGCGTCGCACAATCCGCACGGACAGCCAGATTAACACTGGCAATAATAACAACCACGGCAAAAAAGTAATTAGCGTGCTATTGAAGGCGATTTCATCCCCTTCGTCGGTTTTTTGGGCGGCAGCGATGCGATAGCCGGTTTTACTTTGGCGAACAAACACACGCCAATTGCCGTCTTTCAGGTTAAGGGTATGGAATCCTGGGGACAAGTTCGCTGGCAACCATGTTGATTTTCCATCAGGGTTTAACTTGATCAGTCGTAGCCGCATTTCTGGATCCATCCCGGCAAGCATGGACAGATGTAATGAGTCGGTTTGGTTTGGTTGCCATTCATGGCTGGGTAGCATGGCGATTTGCTGTAAATTTGCGTCCTGGAATTCCCTCGCCTCAGTGTAGGCCAATTGAAAGGCCCATGCGCTGGCCAGGCAACCTACCACCACAATCGCCAATGCCAAGATTCGGATGAGGCGTTGCTCCAGCGAGTGATTCATGTGCGCCTCACTTTTTGGGGACCATCCAGCCTGCACCACGTACATTTTTAATGGCCTCAGTCCCCAGTTTTTTACGTAAGCCGTGAATCAGGACTTCAACAGCATTGCTTTCGACTTCTTCGCCCCAGCCGTAGATACGTTCTTCTAATTCGCTGCGTGAAAGGATGGTGCCGGGACGCAATAACAATGCACGCAGCAAGGCAAATTCACGCGCACTTAAAAGATGGTTAACACCCTGACTGCGCGCTTCACGTGAGTTGGGGTCCAGACTGAGCAGTTCATGGCCCAATAAGGGGGTGGCATGGCCGTTTTGTCGTCGCAACACCGCGCGCAACCGGGCCAGCATTTCTTGCACATCAAAGGGTTTGATTAAATAATCGTCTGCCCCGCTATCCAGGGCTAAAATGCGTTGTTTGATGTCATCGCGCGCAGAGATAATTAATACCGGCACCGCATCATCGTGTTGGCGTATCCGGCGTAGCACCTCCAGGCCATCTCTTTTGGGCAAACCCAAATCAAGCAATACCGCTTGATAGACTTCCGCTTTGAGCAGGGTATCAATCGCCAGGCCATTTTTAACCCAGTTCACCGCATAAGCATGGTCTTTTAATGCCACACTGACGGCATCGCCTATCATCAAATCATCTTCGATCAGTAAAATACGCATCTGAATTTATAAGGGGAAATCTTGCGGGGGATAGTAAAGCTTAATGTATTGACGCGCAAATATTTCCTGAATAAGCCGGTCTGGTTGCGGTGCTCAATCGGAAATGCGGTCCGGCAAGGGAAGTGCATCCAGCTTTTCAGCCGGCACTTCTCTTGCCCTGGTTGTATTACAACGCCTTGTGTGACCCGTCACAAAAAGGTGCGTTGCTTGTTGAGCGGCAACCACACAGGTACTGTGTCCCGGCTTCTTTCACGGTAAAGGCGATGGGTGACAGATCTGTGTCGGAGTGGGCGCCGTCGCAAAAAGGTTGGGTTTTTGATTTTCCACACGCGCACCAGTAATATTCACCGGGTTGCAGATCGATGGCATAAGGGGCTTTTTGTGTGCAAACTGCTTGAGTCATGTTGTTCTCCTTGAGGTGAGTGGGTGATATGACAAGCCTTGTCATATCACAAGATGTTTATACATCAGTTTTTGATGGCTTCGACCGGGACAAAAATATTGATTTGATCGCCCACCATCGGTAAGTACGTCATCATGCCATAGTCCGAGCGTTTGAATGTGGCCGTAATGTCCCCCGCACACACCGGTTTGTGCGCCATGGGGTGTTCAGTGCAGATGAAGTTATGCACGGTGACGTGCAAGGGATGGGTAACACCCAATAAGGTGAAGTCGCCGTCAGCGCCCACCACTTTACCGCCTTCAAAATCCAGTTTGTCGGAGGTAAAGGTGATTGTGGGGTATTTGGCCACATTAAAGAACGCAGGCCCAGTCAAATGCTCGTTCCACGCAGGGAAACCCATGTCCAGGGAGTTGGCATTAATGGTCAGGCTTACGCTGCCTGTTTTAGCGGCGGTGTCCAGGGTAACCGTGCCACGGGTTTCATCAAAACGTCCGCGCTGGGTGGACAGACCCAAATGGTTCACTTCAAATACGGGGAAGCAGTGGTGCGGATCAATGGTGTAGGTTTCGCTGGCAGCCAGCGCTTGACTGGAGGCCAACCCGACAAGGCTCGATACAATTAAGCTTAATACAGTGAATTTTGTTTTCATCATAACTCCTAAAGGTTAATTTATTTCAAAATAAAACGGAAGTGAATGCTTACTTCATCGCCTACTACGGAAGGGGCGGCCCATTCCCCACCGCCTATACCATATGTGGCGCGAGAAATGGGTAAATCACCTTCTAACATCATGCCACCCGTTATGGGTGTCGCATGAAACTGCACGGTCACAGGGCGTGCTTTGCCCTTAATGCTCAAGATGCCATTGGCGCGATAATTGCCGTTGCCTATGCCACTTAATGCCCTGGTGGAAAAAGAGGCTTGAGGCCAATCGCGCACGTCGAACCAGTCTTTGTCCTGTAAGGTACCATTGGCTTCAGCGCTACCCGCATCAACACTGGCTGTGGCTACGTTGACTTGCGCAGTGCTGATTTGGGGTGCGTTGGGGTCGAAATAAATCAGCGCGGTGAAATGGGTGAATTTCCCTGGTACGGCAACGCCCATCTGGTGCGAAACAAAAGTAACGCTGCTTTGTGCTTGAACCACAGTGTTAAACGCAGTAGCGTGGGCGGGCAGCCAAATACCGAGCAACGCGATATACATGAGAAACTTCTTCATTTTTTTCCTCCCCAGGGCCACATGCGCCACAGCAGGCCATCGCGCAAAATAAATTGATGCTGGATGACCGCCAGCAGATGCAATCCGACCAAGCCCAACAAACCATCATTGAGCAGGCTGTGTATGATTTTTAATTGTCCGCCCAGTGTGTGGTTGATACCGATGAGATTGGGCAGCGGCCATATACCGAACATCACCACTCTAAATCCGAGCGCAGAGCTCATTAGCCAACCCGTCATGGGTATGATGAACAACAAAATATACAGCGTGAGATGTGTAAGATCCGCCGCCCGAATTTGCCATAAGGGTAAAGTCGTGCTCAAAGCCGGTGGTTGATGGGTAATGCGCCATAACACCCGGATGATCCACAGGCTAAGCAGCGTCATGCCGATCCATTTGTGGTAAGCAAATAACTGAAGTTTGCGCGGTGACAACACAAGATCGCTCATGTATAAGCCCAGCGAGAAAGTGCTGATGATCAACAAGGCCATGAGCCAATGAAGAAACATCGCGGTACGGGTATAGCGTTGGCGCATTTTATCTCCCCTCTATGATCGGAATGAACTGCCCAATTTGGCGAGCATCAGGCGCATTGCCTCGATTTCTGCCTCGTCGAATTGCGCAAAAGCCTGTGCCATGTGCGCGATATGTGCAGGAAACACCTCTGCAAACAAGGCCTCGCCTGCTTCTGTCAAACGCACAATCTGGCTGCGCCCATCTTTGGGGTCGTCTTGACATTGCACGATGTTTTTTTCTTTTAATCGCTCTATCACACCAGTCAACGTGCCTTTGGTGGTCAGTGTTTTCTCACCCAAGTCACGAAAATTCATTCCTGATGTGTTACCCAAAGTGGCCACGATATCAAATTGACAGGGTGTTAAATCCATTGTGCGCACATGACGGCCCGAATACGATTCAAAAGACTGGTAACAGCGCGCGAGACCGCGAAGTAAGGGAAGAAAAGAAGTTTTTTGCATGCTGACGGGTGCTCCATAAATCATTTGCATCAATATAGTCCTAATGCGTACTTAATGCAAGAAAAATAATTTTATTTTGACAAGGGCCCGTCAATATCAAAAAGTTTGATTAAAATTCAATGAGGGGCTTTGTGCAAACCCCGCAAAAAACATGGAGGGTGCTTCGATATACACCGCTATTGCGGTGAAAAAGATGAAATGACGCTATGTGGATGATGATCAATAGGTAGAACATGTCCCCTATAGCGGCTGATTTCGTGCAAACACGCAGCAACAAAGACCGTTTCATTTATTGTAGGCCGCCATAGGCCTATCAAACCATGCCCGAAAGTAGCCGGACACAGCGCTACAAGAATCCCGCATTGGATATTCGGGCCATATCGATGCGTTTTCTAAACAGAGCTTAACAGAAGGAAATCAGGAGACCTGTCGGACAAAGAGGTACGTATTACTGGAAAAATTTTTGCCGATCAGGTTGCCCATGTTGGCGCCCGAATCAACTATGTACTTTTGCGACTCGACAGATTTCTCGAGTTTCACTCATGCGCAATTTTCTTGTCGGTGAAGAGATAGTCGCGCAACTCTTTGTTAAAGCGGGGATCGCTGCGCCGGATCCATTCCAGCAGCATTGCCGCATGCTCTTTTTCCTCGTCGCGGTTATGGACGAGAATTGCCCGCAGTTCAGGGTCGCTGCACACATCTGCCCGCTGGTTGTACCAGTCCACAGCTTCCAGTTCTTCCATCAGGGAAACAATGGCCCGGTGCATGTCACGGGTTTCTGCGCCAAGTTGCTCGATGGGTTCGTGATAACCTTCATGTGACATCACACTCTCCAGTTTGACTCTATTTACATCAGCCCTGTGCAGCAGGGTAACCGGTTATGCAAACTTATTCTATCTCACGAAAATAATTATTGGCCAGCGGGTATGGTGTTGCCAGACGTGGCAGGGGATCTGTTCATCTGCGCATGCTCCGTGTGGTGGCACATGTCATGATGCATCCCAGTATGGCCTGTTTCGGCTTCATGCGCTGAAATGGTGTCAAATGTGGCGCGCTGTTCAGGGGTAAGTTTGTCATACAAAGTTTTGGTGGAAACGGCCATATTCGACATGTCTTGTGCGCGTGCTTTCATGTTGTCGGCTATTTTTTCCATACGTTCGGGTGTGGTGATGCTTTTGTCAAATCCTTCGTGATACATGTGTTCGTGATCATTCGCCATGCCTTTAATTTGTGCGGCGACCCTGTCCGCGTAGGCTTGCCAAACAGGTTCCTGATCTGGGGTAATCTTGAGTGCGGATTTTAAATGTCCCAGATGGTTCTGTGCCATGGTGACGGGATCCATCATCATGTGTTTACCTGCTTGTGCGTCACAGGGTGCTGAAGGGGTAACAGACGGCGAAGTGTTGCTTGTTGGGTTGGCTTGTGCAAGGCTGATGGCAAATAAAGAAGCAAGGGCAACAGCTAAGGCGGGTTTCAAAAAATTCATGGCAAATCCTTTCGAAGGGTTGTGTATTCATCCAGGTAATTTTTAAGTGGCTCTGCGAGCTTGCGTGAGCGCTGGCGGTCTATTTATAGCCATTTTTCTGCCTAATTTGCCCTCCATCTTTTACCATGAGTTTGGCCCAATTTTAAAAAATGTCTTGCAGGGCTTCGTTATCCACTTTCGTTTTGATGGATGGTTCGGGATGAAAGCATGAACAGTTGAGCTTTCATTAGGGTGATCTATTTTCATTTAGTTCCTGCTTGTGTGAACAACCAGATTTGCAGGAGGCTATTTTTTAGCCGATTACGACGGCAAGCCCAAATCCTGCCACATGGCGTCAATTTTGTGTTTGATGTCGTCACGCATGGTGATCGGTGTACCCCATTCGCGCTGCGTTTCCCCCGGCCATTTGTTGGTGGCGTCCATGCCCATTTTCCCGCCCAAACCGGACACCGGGCTGGCGAAGTCCAGGTAATCAATCGGCGTGTTCTCGACCAATAACGTATCGCGCACAGGGTCCATGCGCGTGGTCATGGCCCAAATGACTTCTTTCCAGTCGCGCACGTTAATGTCGTCATCAACCACCATGATGAATTTGGTGTACATGAATTGGCGCAAGAAACTCCATATTCCAAACATCACCCGTTTGGCATGGCCGGGGTAAGCTTTTTTGATGGAAACCACCGCCAAACGGTATGAGCAACCTTCCGGTGGCAAGTAAAAATCCTGAATTTCAGGAAATTGCTTTTGTAACAGCGGCACAAAGACTTCGTTTAGAGCCACGCCCAGGATGGCCGGTTCATCGGGTGGCTTGCCGGTGTACGTGCTGTGATAAATGGGGTTGTGGCGCATGGTGATGCGTTCGATGGTGAATACCGGAAATTCGCCTATTTCGTTGTAGTAACCAGTGTGGTCACCAAATGGGCCTTCAGGCGCGGTTTCATCGGGATAAATCGCTCCTTCGAGCACGATTTCCGCGCTGGCAGGCACATGCAAATCATTTCCCAGGCATTTTACCAGTTCGCTACGTGAGCCACGCAAGAGGCCAGCAAACTGGTACTCAGACAAGGCATCCGGTACCGGCGTGACGGCAGCCAGGATCGTGGCTGGGTCAGCGCCCAATGCGACAGCAACCGGAAACGGTGCATCGGGATGCTGTTTGCGAAACTCGAGATAATCCAGTGCCCCGCCGCGGTGAGCCAACCAGCGCATGATGACTTTGTTGGGCGCGATGACCTGCTGGCGGTAAATGCCCAAGTTTTGTCGTTTTTGGTGCGGGCCACGGGTGATGACCAGCCCCCACGTAATCAAAGGCCCTGCATCCCCCGGCCAGCAGGTTTGGATTGGCAGGCGCGATAAATCAACATCTTTCCCTTCCCACACCACATCTTGACATGGCGCGTGATTGAGCACGCGCTCGGGCATATTCAGAATTTGTTTGAAGGCAGGCCATTTTTCCCAGATGTCTTTGAGTCCGCGCGGCGGTTCGGGGGCGCGCAGAAAAGCCAGCAAGTCACCTACCGCTCGCAAAGCGCTGACATCGGTTTCGCCCATGCCCATGGCAACACGTTTTGGCGTGCCAAACAGATTGGCTAATACGGGTATTGTGTGTCCGGTGGGTTGCTCAAACAGAATGGCGGGACCCGCAGCACGCAGTATCCGGTCACAGATTTCGGTCATTTCCAATATGGGGCTGACAGGCGTGCGTACCCGCACCAATTCACCCTGATGCTCCAGTTCGGCAATAAACTCGCGCAAATCTTTAAATTTCAATGGCTTTCCCTGATTTTTTTAAGTAAAGCAGTGGTGGAGCGTTGAAATGAAAAAGGAATGGATTCTACGCGCCCGCCGCTGGCCAACACTTCTTTGGCGCCGACGATATTTGGCACCGCCCAATCTCCCCCTTTGACCAGGACATCGGGGCGTAACTTTAAAATTAACGCCAGCGGCGTGTCATCATCGAAGGAGATGACCGCATCGACATCACCCAGCGCAGCCAGAACGGCCATCCGATCGGCTAAATGATTCACCGGACGGTCTGCACCTTTATTTTGTCGCCGTACTGACGCATCCGAATTCACACCGACAATCAGTGCCGCACCCAGCGCACGCGCTTGCGCCAAATAGGTCACATGACCACGGTGCAGCACATCAAAGCAGCCATTGGTAAATACCAAAGGCCGGGCTAAGGGCGGCAATGCTGCGTCCAGATCCAAAATTTTCTGCTCAAAACCTGGTCGAGGCAAGTGAACCATCATCTAACTCTGTGCCGACTCAAACAGGGTGACCACACTCTTCACCCCCAAGGTATTGCGAGCAATCGTGGTGGCGGCTTCGGCCTGTTCAGGGGTCAGTGAACCCATTAAATAAACGACACCATTTTCCGTGACCACTTTCATTGCGGATGTTGGCACCGTTCCCGCCCTGAGCAGGCGGGACTGGACTGCGGCATCCAGATACACATCGTTGCTGCGGGTAGATAAGTCGGTGGGTTTACCGATTTGTAACTGATTATAGACTTTGGCGACATCGGGTACGGCACGCACAACTTCTTCGACGCGTTGACGCGCTTTTTCATCAGGAACTTGACCGGTGAGCAATACTGCACGGTTAAAGCTATTGGTGTTTGCATGCACCATGCTGGCCGGGTACAGTACGCTGATTCGGTTGGCTGCACGCATTTCAATTTCCTTATCGTCCAAATAAACGGCCGAAGTGCGTGAATCAGTGCCGACTGCTATCCCGGCTCCAACGCCAACTATGGCCAGTGGTACGCAACCGGACAATTGACCGACCAAGCCCATGCTCAGCAGTAACAAGACAACTTTTCGCATTTATTCCACCCCTAATATTATTCGATCAATGCCATCGCATAAACAATGCACGATTAAACTATGCACCTCCTGAATACGTGCTGTGCGCTCAGACGGTACGCGTAAGCACACATCGTTCAGCTCCAGCAGTTCTCCCACTAATCCGCTGTTTTGTCCAGTCAAGGCCACCACCTGCATGCCGCGCTCATGGGCAGATGTCACAGATTCAGCAACATTGCGCGAATTGCCGCTGGTGGAAATCGCCACCAGTACATCGCCCGGTTGCCCCAATGCGGACACCTGTTTGGCGAAGATCATATTAAAGTCATAATCGTTGGCGATGGAGGTCAGAATAGAGCTGTCTGTGGTCAAAGCAATGGCCGCTAATCCGGGACGTTCAACTTCAAAACGGTTCACCAGCTCGGCTGCAAAATGTTGTGCGTCAGCAGCAGAGCCGCCATTGCCACATAATAGCAGCTTGCCGCCGGCCAACAGGCATTGGCTCAGTAATTCGGTCGCCATGGCAATATGGGGTGCTAAATCCTCTGCGGCGGCAAGTTTTAATTGCGCACTGGCGTGAAAGGTGTCAACAAAGTGTTCAATCAAATCCATGTGTCAAGGCAATACACAATATATAGGCCTGTATTATGCCACAGCAAGGGTGTAAAGCGAGGTTTCGGCCAGAAAAGTGTCAGCCTGAAAAGGCGTTGCGCATCCATTGCAAGGCAGCGGTCTTGCCTTCGATTAACACCACGTCAAACCGGCAAGGGGGTAAGCGGGTATAACGCGTAAGATAAAGCTGTGCGGTAGTCATCAGTTTGCGTTGTTTGCGGGCATCAATGCTTTCCAGCGCACCGCCAAATCGGCTGTGGGTGCGTTGACGGACTTCAACAAATACCAAATAAGCACCATCACGCATAATCAAGTCGATTTCACCGCCCCGGCAGCGAAAGTTGCGCTCGATTAACGTTAACCCCTGTTCAATCAAGTAGTCCGCTGCCCGGAATTCCGCTTGTGTACCATCTGCCATAAGTGTCTTTATCTAAGTGAGATTTGCCAGAATCCATTTATCAGGCGACAATGTTGTGATGCAAAATTTTGGGACATTATACGTCGTCGCCACGCCCATCGGGAATCTGGCCGACATCAGCCAGCGTGCTTTGGACACGTTGCGCCAAGTGGATTTGATTGCGGCGGAAGACACCCGTCACAGTGGACAAATGCTGGTGCGTATGGGAATTTCTACCCGTATGACCGCATTGCACGAGCACAATGAACAACGGGCTACCCCAGCGTTAATCGCGGCCTTGCAATATGGGCAAAATATTGCGCTGATTACCGATGCAGGCACGCCAGCCATTAGCGACCCCGGTGCATTGCTGGTGGCTGCCGCGCACGAAGCCGGTGTGCGTGTGGTGCCGATTCCGGGTGCCAGTGCTGTGGTGGCGGCACTTTCGGCGGCAGGGTTCACCGCACCGGGCTGGTTGTTTTATGGGTTTCTGCCTGCTCGCGCCAGTGCACGACGCAACGCTTTACAGGATTTGGCGCAATTGCCGTGGACACTGGTATTTTATGAGGCGCCGCACCGTATTACGGAGTGTATCGCCGATCTGTATGCTGTGTTGGGCGAGCGTCGTTTGGTGATTGCGCGGGAATTGACCAAATTGTACGAGTCTGTTCACGCGCTGCCCTTGTCTGAAGCAGCGGCCTGGTTAGCAGCTGACAGCCAACGGCAACGCGGGGAATTTGTGTTGATGCTGTCCGGGGCACAACCCATAAAAATGGATGAATCCGAGAGTCAGTTACGCGACACGCTGAAAGTGTTATTGGAAGAGTTGCCCCTTAAACAGGCGGCACACTTGGCAGCCCGCCTGACGGGCGTGAAAAAAAACATTTGTTATCAATTGGCTTTATCTATGCGGGATGAATCGGCATGAACATCAATACGCTCACCTTAACCCGGCCTGACGACTGGCATGTGCACCTGCGCGATGGGGAGATGCTTGCTGCCGTGCTGCCTGATACGGCACGACAATTTGCCCGTGCCATTGTCATGCCGAATCTTAAACCACCGGTGCGCACGACTGATGATGCACGGGCATACCGAACGCGCATACTCGCCGCCCTGCCCGCTGGCTCGGTCTTTGAGCCCTTGATGACTTTGTACCTGACGGATCAAACCACCTCGACAGAAATACGCGCTGCACACGCCAGCGGTGTGGTGTATGCAGTGAAGTACTATCCTGCTGGTGCCACCACCCACTCCGAATTGGGTTTGACCGACCTTGCGCACGCTTACCCGGTGTTTTCTGTGATGCAGGAATTGGGTATGCCTTTGTTGATTCATGGCGAAGTCACGGACCCCACCGTAGATATTTTTGACCGTGAAGCGGTGTTTATCGAACGCCACCTTATTCCGTTGATGCGCGATTTTCCGGCATTAAAGATCGTGTTAGAGCACATCACTACTCAGCAAGCTGTGGATTGTGTCCGTCATGCGCCGAAGAATCTGGCCGCGACGATCACGCCACACCATCTGCTTTATAATCGTAACGCCCTGTTTCAGGGCGGCATACGCCCGCATTATTATTGCCTGCCCATCCTCAAGCGTGAGCGGCACCGACTGGCTCTGTTGGCGGCCGCAACCAGCGGGAATCCCAAGTTTTTTCTTGGGACGGATAGCGCGCCGCATCGGCAACATGACAAACAGTCCACGTGTGGGTGTGCAGGGATGTACAGTGCGCATGCTGCCATGGAATTGTATGCAGAAGCCTTCGATTCAGTGGATGCTTTACCTTCGCTGGAAGGTTTTGCCAGTCATTTCGGTGCGGATTTTTATGGCTTGCCGCGTAATACCGCGAGCATGACGCTGATACGTGAGCCGCACACCATTCCCGCAGACATCACTGTGGGCACCGATAAAATTATTCCTATGTGTGCCGGCGAGACGATCGCCTGGAAAATTCAGGGCTAATCAGGCTGTTCGTATGGAAACTGGCACCGACCGGTATAACTTGGGATGTCAAGCTTGATGGATGGATAGCACTTCGCGCAACAACGGTAGGGTAATCGGACGTTGCTCCATACGGGAATACTCATCAAGCCGGTCAATCAAGGTAAATAAGGCAGATAAATCCCGTCGCCAGTGCCGCATTAAAAATTCGATGTGTTCGGGGTTAAGAATAAATCCCAGGGTTTGACTGCGCTGTGCCAATGCCTCCCGTTTGTGAACATCACTGAGTGGGATAAGCTGATAAACCAAATGCCAGGCGAGTCGTGAGCTGAGATCGGCACGTAGCGGCAGGTATTTGGGCGCCGCATTGCCCGTGCACACGATTCTCCCCTGCCCCTCACGCGCACGATTGATGTGTGAAAACAATTGAATTTGCTGATTGGGCGATAAATGCTCGACGTTGTCAATCGCCAGCAGATCGAAACCGGATTCAATCACGCCTTCATTTTCTTGCGCATTGAAATATAAGGTTTGTTCATGCTGATTTTGCGCGGACAGCAGCGCAGCTCGCAACAAATGGGTTTTGCCGCTGGCGGCAGCCCCCCAAATATAAATCAGCGGATCAGATTTGTGATGCTGCGCCAAATCCCTGACAGCGGTCAGGGACTCACAGTTTTCACCGGGGATAAAGTTGTTAAACGTTGCCGGGCAGTCTGGAACAATATTAAGCAGCAGTTGTTGCATGGGCGACCAATCAGGGTTTGTTGATGGTTTCCCGTGAAATACCGGCTTCTTGCAGGCGTTGTAAATAGGTCGCCCACATGCTGTCTTGATCTAACCCAATTTGATACAGATAATCCCACGAGTAGATGCCCGTATTGTGTCCGTCAGAAAAGGTCGGTTGCACGGCGTAACTGCCTACAGGTTCAATGCTGTCTATATTGACGTTTTCCTTGCCTTTTTGGAGCACTTCTTGCCCGGGACCGTGGCCTCGCACCTCCGCCGACGGCGAATGCACGCGTAAAAACTCATAGGGCAAACTAAAACTTGCACCATTGTTAAAGCTGATTTCCAGGCGACGTGATTGTTGATGCAAAGTGATTTCGGTAGGAAGCGGAGTGTCTTTATTTAGGCCAGCCATATCAAGTTCCTGTTTGTGGGGCAAAGAACAATAATACTATCATACCCCGGCAAATTTGGTGGAGAACTGTTCACCCCGGGCGCATCGCCCTCTTTCAGGCTGCCCCTTCTTTTAAAGACGCGGATGCGATGAGTAAAGCTGCGCCAATAATCAGAAAAGCCCAGCCCCATTGAAGTTGAACGGATTGTACGACCATATCGGCTAAACCACGAAACGGATTGCCCGCAAGCTGCCCCCCCATTTCGGTGTCGATTTGCGACATTTTGGATTGGAAGTTGATAAAGGTGAACAGCATGACGCCAAGGCTGGCAACGCCGGTCAACCATAAGCCTTTGTAGTGTTTTGTCAGCGTCAGGACAAAGGAGGTTGCAGCGAGAGCCAGCACGATGATTCCTTCACTCCTTCCATTCTGGATATAGTTCATATTACCCATGATTGGAGCGCTTACGATTGGGGAAAACACCCCAATAACCAGAATGATTGATCCAATGAGTCCGAGCATTTGCTTCATATTTATGCTTCCCCTGTTGTGTGATTGTGAGTGTTAAAGCAGTGCTTGCCTATGAAAAATGAAGCGAAGCCCATGAGATTCATGATGCCAGGATACATAAAGAGGCATGATGACGGACCGTCCTGCTTGATGGATGGATTGTGTTCGGCGCAATCCTGAGGATGGCCTTGTCAGTCAATATCGTTAGCCAGTTGATAACTTGAGTTCGTCATATTTTTGATGAACAAATTCAGAACCATATTTGCGCTCCAAACGACGAATAGAGAAGTGTCCACGGGCCATGTTCTGAAAATGATCAATAAATGCAGTATTAATCAAAGCCCCGCCGATGGCGCCGATAACGGGAATCAGTTGAGCAACGGTTTTTTCTGTGACGTTAATGGTGTAGCGTTCAGCGATTTGGGTAATCAGCCTGACAATTGCAGGAGAAATTTCTTTTTGAAGCCCATTTTTTGCGATATGCGCAGCCGCCTCAGAGACGGCTTTGGTCATGGCCTCTCTTGCGATGAAATAACCAATTTCAACGGCATTGTCCTGATTGGATGGGCCGCCAAACGCCAAAACTTGTACACATTCGAGTTGTGTTTGCGGGTCATGCATGTCCGCGCCCTCACTTCTCGCTACATCGGCAATCGAACGCATCATGATGGTGGTTGAAATGGGAAGTTCAATACTGAGGGCAAGCAGACCAAAGGCACCACCGACTGCGCCGGTGGTCGCCGTTGCCGCCATATGCCACCAGTTCGACGCCTTGGGCGGCTCTCCATCAGAGCCTGGATCATAATGGTGCAAGGTTTTCAGGGAGAGTTTCAGTGCACTATAGACCGCTTTTTGGGCTGCGGAGCCGATGGTCGCGGTGGCTTTCCGGGGCAAGAGCGCAATGGCTTTTTCAATTGGGGTGCCAACAATCGCGGCAATTTTTGTGCCAATACCCGGATTTTCGAGCAGCTTTACAGCGGTTTCGAGATCATTTAAGTCATTTTCAGTCATGAAAATAAATCTGTGCGTTGGATTGTAGGGAAAGACTACCGCAAAAGTAAGTGGTTGGCTACCTGGGATTGTGAGGCAGCGCCCGAGCTCGTGATACTGGAAAGCTGAAAGAAGCGCGATGTTGACCGGACTCGTTTGACTGCGCGATCTGGCAGTTTGGACTGATGGGAGGGGGAATCGTTGCCATAGCAAATACGGTGTTAAGTAAAGAAGCCCTTGTTTTTCGGTGTGCTACCGCACAGAAATTGCTGGACATGCTGCGTAGATTGTCTGTTGTAGCCATGCCGTAACGATTTTTACTGGAGAGCATTTGCATGACAAGCGAGAAGATTACCGTTGCTGAATACCTGTTAATCCGGCTCAAGCAGATCGGCGTGGATCACTTGTTTGGTGTGCCAGGCGATTTTGTTTTGGGCTTTTTTAATCAAGTGCTGAAGAGCGAGGTGAAATATGTGGGTACCTGCAATGAACTGAATGCGGCTTATGCTGCAGACGGTTATGCACGTATTCGGGGTGTCGGCGCTTTTTCATCGACTTTTGGCGTTGGTGAGCTGAGTGCGATCAACGGTGTGGCAGGGGCCTATGCCGAAAGAGTGCCGGTAGTCGTCATTACCGGGTCGCCCGCGACGATCAACTTTCGTACCAAACCGCTGTTGCATCACACCTTGGGCGATTACCGGATTCCCTTGAGAATGTTTGAGAAAATCACCGCGGCTTCCACCCAACTCATGTCAGGTGAAACCGCGCCGGGCGAGATCGACCGGGTGTTGTCGGCGTGCATGGCTCACCAGCAACCGGTGTACATCAGCCTCCCGGCTGACGTGGTAATGATGAAGTGCAATCGGCCTGGCACTTTCGACTTTCCAGCGCCTGATCGGAGCGATCCGGATGCGCTCGCAGAGGCTATCAGGGAGACGCTGGAAATGCTGGACAAGGCGCACAAGCCGGTGGTCATTGGCGGCGTGGAGTTGATTCGGTTCAAGCTGCAAAATGAATTCTCTGGTTTGCTTGATAAAACCGGTTTTCCGTATGTGACCATGATGTTGGGCAAGACGGTTCTTTCAGAGCACCACCCGCAATTCATCGGTCTGTTTGAGGGAGATCGAAGTCGCGACTATGTGAGGGAGCGGGTCGAGTCAGCAGACTGCGTCCTGCAACTCGGGGAATTGATGACCGATTTTAATACCGGCGGTTTCACCACAGCGCTTGATGACGCCAAAACGATCAGTGCCAACATCCGTTCGGTAAAAATTAAACACCATTTTTACGAGAATGTTTACCTGCGCGATTTTATGCTCGGGTTGACGGCAAAGCTTGCGCGACGTGACGCAGCAACGCTGGAGATTCAGCATGCTGTGGATGGCTGCGTGCACCGGAAGACGGAACAATACCTGCCTGACGTGCAACAACCGCTCACCATCCAGCGCTTTTTCGATCGCATGAGTCATTTTGTTGAAAACGATGCCATCGTGATTGCTGAAACAGGTGTATCCCTGTTCAGTGCGGCAGAGATGCTTATGCCGGAGGGAACCACTTTCATCGGCCAAACTTTTTACGGGTCAATTGGCTATACGGTTGGGGCAACTTTGGGTGCTTCCATGGCAGCGCAAGATCGCCGTGTCGTTTTGTTTGTGGGCGATGGGGCTTTTCAGGTGACCTGTCAGGATCTCTCGACAATCATTCGCTACGGCCTCAAGCCCGTCATTTTTCTCCTGAATAATGATGGCTATACGATAGAGCGGGTGATCGTTGATCGCCCCTACAATGACATTCAACCCTGGCGTTATCACAAGCTTGTGGAAGTGTTCGGAGGGAGCGTGGGCATGGACGTCCACACCGAAGGTGAGCTTGAAGATGCCTTGCTGAAGGCAAGCACCATGGACAGCCTGGTATTCATCGAAGTACATACCGGTCGGCTGGATTGTCCCGAGGCGCTGCGCAGCGCAGGGCGATCGATGGCCAAAACAAATCAACTCAATTAAAAATCACCCTGTTTGGTGCAAGTCATCTGGACGGAGCTTATGGTAACAAATTCTGATCATGAAAATAGTGTAAGTGGTACAGATGTCGAACAGGTCATCTTTAGTACGGTTGATGCTGCCGTCGCCACTGCCGTTCAGGCACAGCTTGTCTTTCAGGAGCACGGACTCGAAGTACGCCGCGCGGTCATTCAAGCCATGCGCGATGTCTCTGTCGCCAACGCGGAAAAATGGGCACGTATGGCGGTAGCGGAGACGAAGATGGGGCGCGTTGACGACAAGACGCAAAAGAATCTGCTTTGCGCCACCCGCACGCCGGGGGTAGAGGATTTGCAGTCACGGGCCTACACTGGCGATGAAGGCCTGACGCTGGTGGAGTATGCGCCCTTTGGCGTGGTAGCGGCTGTGACGCCCTCGAACAATCCGGCTGCGACCATCATCTCTAATGCCATCAGCATACTGGCCGCCGGGAATGCTGTGGTGTTTGCGCCGCACCCCGCTGCAGCCGATGTCTGTGTGACCGTGATGCGCGCACTGTCTTTGGCAGCCGTAGCTGCTGGTGCGCCAGCGGGCTTGATTACCACGGTCTCTCCTGTCTCGCGGGAATTAACTAGGGCGCTTCTATCGCATCCCCGCGTTCACCTCAACATGGTGACAGGCGGCCCGGCGATTGTGAAGGTGGCCTTGAGCACGGGCAAGGTATGCAAGACCATCGCAGCCGGGCCGGGTAATCCGCCTGTGGTGGTGGATGAAACCGCAATCTTTCCGAAATGTGTCGAGGACATTATCTTCGGCGCGAGCTTCGACAACAACGTTTTGTGTATCTCGGAAAAAGAAGTCATCGTGGTTGAGTCGGCGAGGGTTCAGTTTATGGCATGTATGCGCAAAGATCCGCGTGCATTCAAGCTTTCTATTGCTCAAATGGATGCATTGACCGCACTGGTTATTGAGGATTCGATCGATGGCGCATCTCCGCTCATGAATCGTGATTACGTGGGGCGAGACGCGACGTTTATTGCCCAGGCGATTGGGCTGGAGGTGCCTCAGGCAACGCGCCTGTTGTGGGGAGAAGTCCCCAATGATTATCCGCTTATCTGGGTCGAACAGCTCATGCCCATTTTGCCGGTTACCTTTGTCAAAGACGTGGATGCCGCCATTGATTTGGCCTATCGCGCAGAGGCGGGTAACCACCACTCCGCAGCCATGTATTCGACCCATGTCGGGAACCTGACACGCATGGGTCGGCGTATGCAGTGCTCTATCTTCGTCAAGAATGCGCCGACCCTTTATGGTTTGGGTATGGGCGAAGGATATGCTTCCATGTCCATCGGTACGCCGACCGGAGACGGCCTCACCAAGCCCTCCCACTTCGTCAGGCCGCTGCATTGCTGTCTTGTGGGCTATTTTCGAATCGCATAAGGCAATTATCTTTCATTTTAATGTTGTGACAACCTTGTAGAGGCCTGTCATGCGGAAGATAAAGTTGAAAAGAATCTGTGACTTATTTTGATGGAGATATTATGACAACAACCACTTACGATAGAAATAAATCGACCACCATGAAGGCGCTTGTTTACCACGGGCCAAATAAGCTGGCACTGGAGGATCGGCCGCGCCCAACGATCATTGAGGCGACGGATGCCATCGTGCGGATCACGACGACCACCCTCTGCGGCACCGACCTGCACATCCTCAAGGGCGATGTGCCCTCTGTCAGCGACGGACGTATTCTCGGTCATGAAGGTGTGGGGATTGTCGAGGAAGTGGGATCGAGTGTATTGAATTTCCACAAAGGGGACAAGGTGCTCATTTCCCTGATTACCTCCTGCGGCAGATGCAGTTTTTGCAAGAAGGGAATGTATTCCCATTGTCGTGAGGGAGGATGGTTGTTGGGCAACAGCATCGATGGCACGCAGGCTGAATATGTCAGAATTCCTTATGCCGATACTGGCTTATACCGGTTGCCAGCCGAGGTGGATGATGAAGCTGCGGTCATGCTCAGTTGCAATCTGCCCACAGGCATGGAATGCGGGACATTGAGCGGACAGGTGAAGCCGGGCGATGTCGTGGCAATTATCGGCGCAGGCCCGGTTGGACTTTGTGTGCTGCTCACGGCACAACTCTACTCGCCTGCCGAAATTATCATGATTGATCTGGACGATAACCGGCTGGAAGCCGCCCGATCATTCGGGGCGACCAAGACGATTAACAGTGCGGATGGCAAGGCGGCGCAAAAGGTCATGGCGCTGACGGAAGGTGCCGGCGTGGATGTGGCCATTGAAGCGGTGGGTATCGGACCGACCTTCGACCTTTGCCAGGCCATTATCGCGCCCGGTGGGCACATTGCCAACGTGGGCGTGCACGGCAAACCGGTCGAGCTTCACCTTGAAAAACTTTGGGGTGCGAATATCACACTGACCACGCGGCTAGTCGACGCAGGCTCTACGCCCATGTTGCTCCGGATGGTTGAGTCGGGACACCTCGATGCCAAGAAATTGGTGAGCCACCACTTTGATCTGATTGATATATTGAAAGCATATGACACCTTCGCGAATGCCGCGAAGCAGCAGGCAGTCAAGGTGGTGATCAAGAACGCGATTGCGGGCAATTAATCAGCCAATTGCCTTTTCCAACAGGCTCCTGGGATTAAGCATTTTTGGGCGCAAACATGATGATCGCCATGCCCGTTAATGCAACCAAAGCCCCGGCAATATCCCATACCGTGGGTCTGATCCCTTCCACAAACCAGAGCCACAAAATGGCGACAAAAATATAAACGCCGCCGTAGGCCGCATACACCCGACCGGCCGCTGTGGGGTGAAGCGAGAGCAACCATGCGAAAAGCGCCAAACTGAAAGCGGCCGGGATAAGCAACCAGATACCCTTCCCTTCCCTGAGCCAAAGGTATGGAAGGTAACAGCCAACAATTTCCGCCACTGCGGTAATGAAGAATAAGGCGATGGTCTTCAGTTCAGGCATTGGACGTCTCTCTGGCGAGGGTTAAAATGCACAATACTGGAATTCGGCTGCGTATTTTTGCACGGCTCACTCGACTGACGGGTTAACGTTATGCCAAGTGCCGCCTGGTTCGCTACACGCCGCGATCACGCGGTCCAAGGAAGAACCAGAGGATTAAGCCCAGCACGGGTAGCAGCATCACTGCGATTATCCAAAGCAGCTTCTTCTCGTTCGAAACAGAACTTTGGAAAATATTGATAATTGCCCAGATATCTCCAATCAATACCAGGAGGCCCAAAATACCGTTGTATCCAAAGTTCATCATTTTGAGTCCTTTTATATTCAGTGGGAGCGGTCAATCTCTGACGCCAGTTACCCGCGCGCCATAACGTAAAAGTAAGGGTCTGGCCACGTGGGACGAGAAGCGAAGCCCGACAAGTTCATGATACCAGATTATCCTGGAAAGCATGATGTTGGCCAGCCCCGTTTGACTGCGAGCTTAGGCTGGTGACTGGGGTTGATGCGGCAAACTTACTACTCTAAAAAAGGCCACGCTCAACAAAGGGAAGCGCCCGTTTTTCTAACGTGGAGCTAAGGGGCGCGCCGCTTTTGGCGCGTCTCGCCTGAGCGTAGGGTTAGATTTAACGGTGATTCTATAAATCGCCCAGACACGAACTTGTGTAGTACGCTGGCGATCAGCGTCTGGTATGGCATACCCTCTTCAAGTGCTCTGGCTTGAATATCCATTAAATCTGGTGTGGACAAGCGGATGTTGACCCGCTTGTCCTTGAGAAAAGTAGCTGTAGCGGCGGCTTTGAATTTTGCCAGTTCTGCTTTTGAAGGGCTACTGGACTTGAATTCGCCCTTTTCGTAGGCATTTAGAATTTCTTGCTCAAATGCGTCAAGTTTTTTCATCGGGGTTGCTCCTCAACAAGTAGTCCCGGGTAGCCTTTCTGCTTGGAATCACTGTTTTCAAAAAATAGTGATCTGGTTCTTCAACGTAAGGTACCAAGTAAACATAGTTATCAAATGCCACGACAAGAACGGACTGATTGGGATATTTCTCCGCGTTCGGGTGGCGCAATTTATCCAGCAAACCATCGGCTTCAATCGCAAGTGCAATCACTTCAAATGAAATGTTGCGCTCAACTTTTAGCGCCTTGTTCTTATCGGAATTCCAGCGAAATGGTTTCATACGTGCAGTATATCTGAGCGTGTGCCTATTGTCACCTTTTCCCTTTTTTCAAGTGATTCACAAATGGACAGGAGAAGCCGAGAGTTTTACGCCGAGAGCGTGAAGCAACTTAAGCATGGTGTCATAACGTGGCTTGGCTCCCGGTGTAAGCGCCTTGTAAAGACTCTCGCGGCCAAGGCCAGTATCTTTGGCAAGTTGTGCCATGCCTCGGGCGCGTGCCACATCACGCACGGCAGTTAGAAATATATCAGGATTGGAATCTTCCAGTGCAGCGGTTATATATTCCGCAATGGTTTCCTCATCATCGAGGTAGTCGGCAGCGTCGAACGGTGTAAATTTAGCCATGGTTCACTCCTTGTCCAAAGTTCGCGCCATCTCAATAGCACGTTTGATGTCACGCTTCTGCGAGGACTTGTCGCCGCCCAAGAGAAGCAAATAGACTATATCTGCACGCCGCGCGAAATAGGCACGGTAACCGGGCCCAACGTGAATCCGCATTTCGGAGACTCCTGTGCCAACCGGCTCACAGTCGCCAAAATTACCGTGCTCAGCAGCCCGGATACGGTGGACAATCCTGGCACGACCTACTTTGTCTTTTAGGGCGGCGAGCCAAGCGTCAAATTCCTCGGAGCGCTCAAAGATGTTCATATGTCATAATGTATCCGATTGGATACCAAAGTGCAAATAATTATTTTCTGAATGCAAGGTAGGAGAGAATGGTATGAGAAGCATAACGTAAATTTGAGGGGTGCCGCGCTTCTGCGGCGTCCCGCTCGAACGCAGGGTTGGGCTGAATGTCTTCGTAAACGTGATGTTCCATGGGTGTCAGCTATTAAACCGCTCCGTCCAAACACCAGGCTCACGGTGCTGATGAAAGAATGAAACTACTAGCAACTCATCCGGACTTGGTAGATAGATTAGCGTGTAGGGAAATTTGCGGAATAACACACGCCGAAATTCTTCTTCGATGCGCAAATGCCCAAAGGGATTGTGAAGCGCAGACGCAACTGCCGCGTCAGCAGCACGGGCGAACTCAAAACCAAGCCCCGGCGCTTTTGACTCATACCAAGTCTGCGCTTCCAGAAGCTCATGCTCTGCCTCTGGACGGAGCATGACCAACATCAGGGTTTACCTGGAAATAATTTGGATCGAATCTGCTCCCACGGGACGGCAGTGGAAGGGTCCGCACGGTGCGCAGCAACGCGACGATGCAACTCCGCTTTTTGACCTTGTGACAACTCAACGGTATCCGGTGCCTCTGCAGCAATACTATCCCATATGTCCTCAACGAGCTGGATGCGCTCTGAGACGGACAATTTCATGTATTCAATAGTGACAGTGGGAGTAGGCATGGTCGTAGTATAAATCAAGGCGAATGTTAAGGTAAAGGGGCTAGGCCCAACGTAAAAGTAAGGGGCTGGCCACGCGGGACGTGAAGCGAAGCCCGAAAAGCTCATGATACCAGATTACCTTAAAAAGCATGATGTTGGCCAGTCCCGCTTGACTGCGAGGTTAGGCATGGATTTCCCGAAAAGTTGTTGCAATGTATTTCGCGAAGTAGTCGCTTTCGGCGTAAGTAACCAAGGGGAGAAGTTCTGTTTTTGCACCGGGCCACAAAGTTAGGCCGCGCGCCAACTGGTTTGAGAGCAATTGGGAACAAACCCAACCTGCAACGGGAACATGTTTAGCACTGCATAAGGACGCCACCATCTTCGAAACTGCTAACCCACCCCCAGAGCCTTCAAGAGCCATTTCCCCTTTCGATGAGATATACCACTCCCCGGTAGTTCGTGATTCGACAACCAATATGGCTAGGTGCCACGCTGTTGTCGGCTTATCTTCAACAAGAACATGAACTACCGGATCTGACGTAGCAGCTAACACGCTCTCAAACCCAGACTTGATATGGAAAGTTTTGAACCTGCGAACAGGCTGTATCTCCTGTGAAGCTGAGGCCCCATTTACGGATGAGTTATCGGATTCGCCAGGGGCTACCTCAGATGCTCCCCCCCAAAATGTGTCAAGCAATCGTGTGAGCAGATTCCCAGCTACTCCTTGCAACGCGCCATCAAAGAATTCAAGGATCACTATTTATCTCCGTGAGTTGGTAAATGCCTAACGTGGAGTTGAGGCGCCTGCGCGGCCTTTCGCGCAGGTCGCCTCGAACGCAGGGTTAGGGGGCAACGACGGATACATTGTCCCACCGCGCTCTCTTGATTTCGGCAAGAGACACCTGCCGTTCGTGTTTGTAATCAAAGTTTTCGTCCAGCAGCGCAACATACTTGGAGCGGCTAAGTGACCACTGGTGGCTAGTCCCGTCAGAACCAACGAAAAAGTCGCCGACAGCATAAGTCGGGACTGAATGAGCGACATAAACGAAGGCGACCGATAAGACTCTTAAGACCAGTTCATTCAAGCGAGCGACTTCCTCCGGCGTTTCGTTGCCAGGAGTACGCCCGCTCTCAACTTGGGCAAGACGAACCTTCATTTGATTGAATGTCAGATGAACGTAATTTGATGTGGCGCCATAGATGCGGCCCGTTTCTTCGAGGAACGTAGCTCGCTCGGTGGCAGGAAGCAATGGGAGGTCAATGTTGTTCTTGATGGAAATATTCGGGGAATTGAGCTGCTCACGGAATGCTGCGAGTTTCTCTTCGACAGGCTGACGGTAGTTCTGCTGTTGAACAAAACATAACTTCAATGAAAGTTCGAGTAAGAACCTCAACTCGCGAAAACAGACATTGTGGATACCCTCTCGAACCATGAATGGAATGGCAACGGCACTCTCAAGATAATCGTCGGCTACGTATGCAAGGAAATGGCAGCTAGCGAATTCAGGATCGCGGGCGGTGTCCATTGCCAAGAACATTACGCCACGCAGGAAGTCCATACAGAGCGCCTCCGTATGAGCTACTTCGACGGCGACAGCAGACGGAACTTCTCGGCTCGGAATCAACTTTGCCCCCTAACGTTCAAGGTAAGGGGCGCGCCGCTTTTGGCGCGTCCCGCTTGACCGCGGTGTTAGGCATAAACGCTGATTGAATAGCGGCGTTGTCTGGAATTGATTTTGCCTGCCAGCGCACTATACGGACGTCGGCAGATGCCAATGCTTTATCTTTTTTTGCGTCGGCGGCCTGACGATCTTCCCTTTGGTGCGTGGCGTCATCAAGCTCGATGACAGCGACAATGCTTGAATCCTTGTTGCACACTACAAAATCAGCGCTCATGCGGTTGATGCGGTTAGACCATGCTTGATAGTTGTTACCTTTCTTGACTCCGAGCAGCCGGGAAAGTTGAACCTGCGCGAGGATGATATGTTCAGGCAAAGCCTGGATAAGCCGGAAATAGAGGATTTGCTCGGGTTGGGACAAAGGCTTCTTGGCATAGAAAGGCCACACCTCATCACCGGCACCACCCTGAGACTTGGCTTTCAGGACAACAAGAATAACTATCACGGCGACGACAATAATCAACAGCAGAAAGATTGAATTCATTTTTATTTCTTCCCCTTGGTGAGCAAATGCCTAACGTAAAAGTAAGGGGCTGGCCACGGGAACGTGAAGCGTAGTCCAACAGGTTCATGATAGCACAAAAAGAGGCATGATGATAGCCAGTTCCGCTTGACTGCAAGGTTAGGACGGTGTCTGGAGCTAATGCCGAATGCGGCAAAATTGCCACTGTAAAAAACGCCCACATTCAGCAAAGGGAACGTGTCCTCTTTTCCTTGATCGGTGGGTTAGGCTTGGATGGTTTATTGATGAAAATGAACAAAACCAACCCATCCGTTTTTGTTGAGAGCGCCGAATGCAACAAAGCCAAGAAAGAACCAACCAGCAAAGAAAGGGATTGATCGTTTGAGAACTGGCAAAATACTCATTGATGGATGTTTTGCTGTACGCAGTATACGAAGTCTTCGCCGATATGGCTGAATTGCGGAATTCCACATAAGGATAATGAATATGAAGCTCATCCACGCATAGAACGGCGGATTTTCTGTGCTAACGCATGCGATGGCTAAGGTGAATGCCAATGCGCTAAAAACAGAATTGAGTAGTCTCGTATACCTCAGTGCATAGGGAACGGCGTCGTTGATGGTTTTCTTCACTGTAGGATGGTTAGGGTCCATGTTGGGAAAGTTCTAACGTAAAGTATCACCCAAATAAAACCTTAAATTTTTATTCAGGCAGGTTGTTAATTTAATTTCGATCAGTATAATTTAATTTAAATCATCCTACAAAATAAATTTAGCACGACTCATTTTTGGATAATGCTATGCCAGACGTACCTCAACCAACACCATCTATCCAGCCACCTCGTTTACTTGATCAGGTGGTGGCACGAGTCCGAGTGTTGCATTACAGCATCCGTACCGAGCGTGCTTATCTCGACTGGATTAAACGCTTTATTTTGTTTCATGGCAAGCGGCATCCCAAAGAGATGGGTGCATCTGAGGTGGAGGCATTTTTAACACATTTGGCAGTGGTGCGGCAGGTGTCGGCCAGTACGCAGAATCAGGCTAAGAGCGCGCTGTTGTTTCTGTACAAGCAGGTGCTGGGGGTGGAATTGCCGTGGCTGGATGACGTGACGCAGGCGCAGGCGCCCAAGCGTTTGCCGGTGGTGTTGACGCAGCATGAGGTGCAGTTAGTGTTGAGTCGTATGGATGGCACAATGTGGTTGATTGCCAGTTTGCTGTATGGCAGTGGTTTACGCATTATGGAGGCGTTGCGTTTACGGGTGAAGGATGTGGATTTTGCGCGGCGGGAAATTGTGGTGCGGGAGGGCAAGGGTTTTAAAGACCGGATGACCATGCTGCCGGATGCGTTGATTCAGCCGTTGAAAAGTCATTTGTTGAAGGTGCAGGCTTTGCACCATGATGATCTGGCTGCGGGTTTCGGTGCGGTGTTCATGCCTGCGGCTTTGGACAAGAAATACCCGAATGCGGGTAAAGAATGGGGCTGGCAGTATGTGTTCCCGTCGGTCAAGCTGTCGATTGATCCGAGCGCTAACGTGACGAGGCGGCATCACGCCGATGAAAAAACGGTGCAGCGCGCGGTGAAAAAAGCCGTTAAATTAGCCGGTCTGGTTAAATTGGCGACACCGCATACGTTTCGCCACAGTTTTGCGACCCATTTGCTGGAAGGAGGTTATGATATTCGCACGGTGCAGGAACTGTTGGGCCACAGCGATGTGTCCACGACGATGATTTACACACATGTGTTGAACAAAGGCGGGCGCGGGGTGAGAAGCCCTTTGGATGCTTAACCCGGATGTCGCGTCGGGGTGTTCAAGGGTTGACGTATTCAATCGGTTAATACCTTAAGCCGATAACAAGTTTGATATCGGCATGCTGAAGCGGTCAGCGCGCTCAACGAGCGTCACTGGGGGCAATGCGAACACCAACCAGCAGATTGGAGAGTAACCTGATAGGAGACGGGCATTATGATTGAACGACAAGCAGGCGGCGTGTTCTCCGCCCGCTTGTCGTCATTGCGCTATGAACAAGCGCGAAGCTGGTTAGGCAGCTTGAATATTGGAAGCTTGCTTGCCTTTGGCGCCCTGGGTCACTTCAAAGGAGATTTTTTGACCTTCTTTGAGTGATTTGAATCCGTCCATGTTGATGGCGGAAAAATGTGCGAACAAATCTTCGCTGCCGTCATCGGGCGTAACAAAACCAAAACCTTTTGCATCATTAAACCATTTAACTGTACCGGTTGCCATGTGATTACTTCCTTCAAATATTGAAAAACGACAGAATGTCGTGGTTAAACTACAGACCTTACAGTCTTCTAGCCGTGATCGTTTTGATCAAGGCGTGGGCATTCGTTTTGGTGCATGACGTACATAATTACTTTTGTGCGCCGTACACCTTCACAATACGCTGCTTCGCTGTAGTGGTGCTGTGCGGTAACGAACACAGCAAAAATTGCTGTGAGAAGTGACCGCAGCCACCCCTACTCCTTCCAGCCATAGGCAGAAGGGAAAAATCCGTCACCATACAAAAAATTCAGACCGTCAGATCAACGCGAACTTTATGGCGATCATTCTATCACCATTTGTGATGTCGTGATGGATGAACAGCAATTCACTGATATTTCATATGTCATGACGCGCCACGGTGATGGGGTGCTGGTACGGATCAAGCTTGCCAACCGTCGTGAATCAGGTGACGCACCGCTGCGCTGGCGAGCATGAGGCCAAACAGCGGCGGCATGTAGCTGATGGTGCCATTGGTCGGGCGGGATTCATTGTCACCTCGTGGACGTGGTGGCAAGGGCGGTTCGTCGGAATACACCGTCAAGACGCCCTGGGTGATGTCGAGTTGGCGCAAGCGGGTGCGGATTTGTCGGGCCAGGCCACAGCCGTGGGTGTTGCTGATGTCGGCAAGCTTGGCGCGGGTCGCATCCAGCCGATTTCCGGCGCCCATGCTGGAGGCGATGGGGATGTTGCGTTGTAGTGCGGTGGCAATCAGCGCGACTTTGCTGGGCACGGTGTCGATACAATCAATTATATAATCAACGCCTTGCGGCAGGCTGTCTGCCATATTTTCCGGGGTGAGGAAAACTTGCAGTGTTTCGACGTGACAGGCGGGGTTGATGTCCGCAATGCGTGCGCGCATGACTTTGACTTTGGCTTGCCCCACGGTGGAATGCAGCGCGGGCAGTTGGCGGTTGATGTTGCTGGCGGCGATGCAGTCATTGTCCACCAGGGTCAGTCTGCCGATGCCTGCGCGCGCCAGTGCGTCGGCGCATTGCCCACCTACGCCGCCTAAGCCCGCTACCAGGATATGTGCTTGCGCCAGGCGTGCCAGCGCGTGGTCTCCCAGCAGGATGGCGGTGCGTTCAAATTGCTCATGGGTCATGATGGCGCTCCCGAGGTCTCAGGTAAAAACAGTTGCAGTAAATCGTTGAGAAAACGCTGTCCATGCGGCGTTGGCGCGATGCGCTGCAAATCGCGCTGGATCAGACCGCGTTGTTCGGCTTGATCCAGACTGCGGGCAAGCAGACTGACCGGCATCCCGGTGCGTTCTGTGTATAAATCGGTGTCGAAACCTTGGGTGAGGCGCAAGGCGTTCATCATGAATTCAAAGCCCACGGCGGTGCGATCAACGACTTGTTCGCTGAGCAGGTGCTGGCCGGTTTCGGCACCGGCTTCAACTTTCTCCATGTAGGCACGGGGTTGGGGCACACGGTGTTGACGCAGGATGCGCTCGTGGCTGGAAAGTTTGCTGTGCGCGCCTGCGCCGATGCCGAGATAATCGCCGAATTGCCAGTAGTTAAGGTTGTGGCGCGCTTGTCGCCGGGGCAGCGCAAAGGCGGAGGTTTCGTAGTGTTCATAGCCAGCCTCTGCCAGTTGCGATTCAATCATGGCTTGCATGTCGGCGGCGGTGTCATCGTCCGGCAGGCTGGGGGGATTGAGGTAAAACGGGGTATTGGGCTCCAAAGTCAGGTGATAACAGGACAAATGCGGCGGTTGGTAAGACAGGGCAATGCGTAGCTCTTCAGTCACTTGTTTCAGGTTTTGTCCGGGCAGGGCGTACATCAGGTCCAGATTGAAATTGTCGAAGTGTTGGGCGGTAATGGCGATGGCTTGATGAGCTTCATGGCTGCTGTGAATGCGCCCCAATGCGGACAGGTGCTGGTCGTTAAAGCTTTGTATGCCGAGCGACAGGCGGTTGATGCCCGCTGCACGGTATTCGGCAAAACGTTGCGCTTCGACCGTGCCGGGGTTGGCTTCCAGGGTAATTTCGGCAAATGGGTCGAGATGGGTCAGCGTGCGAACAGCGGTGAGCAGGCGGTCAATGGCGGCAGAGGAAAACAGGCTGGGTGTGCCGCCGCCAAAGAAAATGCTGCGCACGGTGCGTCCCCAGATATGGGGCAAGGCGTGTTCCAGATCGCGGATAAGTGCATCGGTGTAGCGTTGTTCGGGCAGGCCGTCTGGCGCGGTGTGTGAGTTGAAATCGCAATACGGGCATTTGCGCACGCACCAAGGCAGATGAATGTACAGCGACAAGGGTGGTGCGCTGGTGGGCGCGGGGGTAAGTGCGAGATGGATGGGCTTCATTCTTCGCCCAGGCGGATGATCATGCGGCGAAGTGCTTGTCCACGGTGACTGCGTTGATTTTTTTCGGCCAAATCGAGTTCGGCAGCGGTTTTGTCCAGTTCAGGCAACCAAAATAGCGGGTCATAACCGAACCCCTGTGTGCCGCGCGGGGCGTCCAGGATCATGCCGTGCCAGATGCCTTCGGTCATGATGGGTTGTGGATCGTCGGCATGGCGCAGATAAACCATCACGCAATAATAATACGCACCACGTTCGATTGAACCGTAGAGTTGATTGATCAGATGTGCGTTGTTGCGTTGATCGCGGTGCGGTTGCGCATTTTCACCGGCGTAGCGAGCAGAATGCACGCCGGGTGCGCCGTGCAAAGCGGGCACACACAATCCGGAATCATCGGCGAGCGCCGCCAGGCCGGTGTGTCGGGCGGCATGACGGGCCTTGGTCAAACAGTTTTCGATAAATGTGGGGTGCGGTTCCCCGATTTCGGCCACGCCCAGGCTGCTTTGGGTGCATAACTGGTAATCCAGTGGCGCCAGCAATGCTTGCATTTCGACTAATTTGCCCGTGTTATTGCTGGCCAGGACAATGGTCTTGCTCATTCGCTTGCCAGGGACTTGCGTTGCGCGGCGATCAGTTGCTGAATACCCAGATCGGCCAAATCGAGCAGTTCTGTTAATTGACTGCGTTTGAAGGGCGCGCCTTCAGCGGTGCCTTGTACTTCGATAAGCTCGCCATGCTCGGTCATGACCACATTCATGTCGGTGTCGCAGGCACTGTCTTCGGCATAATCCATGTCCAGCACGGCGGCGCCTTGCACCATGCCGACGGACACTGCTGCCACAAAATGGCGAATGGGCGACACATTCAGCCCGCCCTCGGCGAGCAGTCGGGTAATCGCATCGTGGGCAGCCACAAACGCCCCAGTAATGGATGCTGTGCGGGTGCCGCCGTCCGCCTGGATCACATCGCAATCGATGCGCAGGGTGCGCTCGCCCAGCATGGTCAGGTCAATGGCGGAACGCAGGGCGCGCCCAATCAAACGTTGAATTTCTTGCGTGCGGCCACTTTGTTTGCCGCGCGCGGCTTCGCGATCCATGCGGGTGGTGGTGGAGCGCGGCAGCATGCCGTATTCGGCGGTGAGCCACCCCTGGTTTTTGCCTTTCAGGAAATTGGGCACCGTATTCTCAATACTGGCTGTACAGATGATTTGGGTGTGGCCGCAATGGATCAGTACCGAACCCTCTGCATGGCGGTTGATGTGGCGGGTGAGCGTGATATGACGCAACTGGTGGGAGGTGCGTGAATCGGATCGGATTGTCATGGTTTGGTCTCGGATAGTTTTTTGATGGTGTGTTGTATTTCACTGATGACACGCTCGACTTCGTCTTCATCCAAATCAGCGGCACCGGGCATGTAATTGCCCAATTGGGTAGTAAAGGTGGTATTCGACATTGCGACAGTAGTGATGGTGTTTTCATCGGTTTCGTCTTGTGATTCCCACACCATGGCAATGGCTGACAGATTGTCTCCGGTTGGGCCTGCGCTCCGTTCGGCATGATTCAAAAGAAATTCTACTGCATTATCCGGTGGGAGGCGAAACAGCGTGGTGGCGATTTGTTCATCGGTAACCTGAGTCCACAGGCCGTCAGTACACATCAGAATGCGGTCTTGCGGCATCAGCGGCATAGGGCGGGAAATGGTGATTTCTGGTGTGATACTCCCGCCAAGACTGCTATAGATCTTGTTGCGGTCTGGATGGGTATTGATTTCGCTCTCGGAGATCAGGTGTTCGTCGAGCATGAGTTGAATGGCGGAATGATCGCGAGTGCGTGTGACCAGGGCGTTGTCGCTAAACAAGTACAAGCGTGAATCACCCACGTGCGCCCACCAGGCGGTATCATCCTGAATCACGCACGCCACACAAGTGGTGTGCGGCGGTGAAGGCAGGTTTTGTTTGTTGACGCATTCATTAATGGCTTTATGCGCCTGTTGAAGGGCACTATACAGAAACCCGGATGGATTACGCAATTTTGGGTGTGCGTGACGTTGAAATGCCTCGGCAATAGACTTGACTGCCGCCTGCGCGGCAATTTCGCCGTGCTCGTGTCCACCCATTCCGTCAGCGATGATCATGATGAGTGCATCCCGGCTGTAAGAATAGGCCATCCGGTCTTCATTATTGGGACGACCACCTTGACGGCTGGATTGGTAGATTGAAAAACGCATTAAATTCCCTCTTGCTTGCCACGGTTCACAAATTAAAAAATGTCTTTGTAGAGTGTGTTGCGAATACTTTCAAATAATGTCGGTGTATCAATGGCCATATTTTGAATATCAAGCAATTTTTTTTGGAGGGCGAACACGCTTGGCGGTCTTGACAGCGGATCTATCTGTAAACAGGCATCCACAATGGCAAGGAGTTTGTGCGAATATTTGCCCTGCCAGGTTGTGATGGCAGGGACAAGAGTATCGCGTTCTACCCGAACATCGGCTGCGATAGGTGGGGTACCAGCCAGGCAAGCGTATATGCTGGCGCCTACCCCGTAAATGTCGGTCCACGGCCCAAGCGTATCCTTACCATAGTGGTATTGTTCCGGCGCGGCAAAGCCGGGGGTATACAGGTTCATGATTTTTTGATGTTCTTTTTTGAAAGATTGACGTACAGCACCAAAATCAATGAGTACGGGTGAACCATCTTTTCGTATGTAAATATTGCCGGGTTTGATGTCCAGGTGCAAAAGTTTTTGCGCATGGACTTCGCGTAACCCATTGAGTAACGATGCAAAAACCCGCCGGATAAACGATTCCTTAATTTGCCCCCGGTGTGCGCGAATATGGTCCTGAAGGGTTTTGCCTTCCTCATATTGCATAACGAGGTACATGGTGTCGTTGGCGCGAAAAAAATTCTCGACTTTTACAATATTCGGGTGGGAAATGCGAGCGAGCGAACGGCCTTCTTCACAAAAAAACCGCATGCCATATTTGAACATGTTGGAATTCTCTTCGGAAAGCGGTGTGATGCATTGCTTGTCATCCCGCGTCACTAAATTTCCAGGCAGATATTCTTTAATGGCAACTTCTTTATCTTTGTCGTCGTAAGCCAGATAAACAAAACTGAATCCACCCCCGCCAATTTTGCGAACAATGCGATAATCGGCCAAATGGAAGCCATTAGGCAAAGAAAGTCTGGCCAATTTAGTTGGGGAAGCCATTATGGTAGGTTTAAGCCTGCTTGCGCTACGCCAAATTGATTGATTATTGGTACCATTCTAACATGAGAATTGATGGGGAACATGATGGGTAAAATTTTGCATGGGTGTGTGTTAGTGTTGGCGGCTGCGCTGGCCAATGTGGCTGATTTTTGTATGGCGAGTGAGGTGCCGTCACTGAATCATGTGTACCTCATTGTGATGGAAAACCATTCATATCAAGATATCATTGGCAATCCGAATGCGCCGTATATTAACCAATGGTTAAAAACAGCAAATTTGGCAACGGATTATTTTGCGGTCGGACACCCCAGCCTTCCCAATTATCTTGAGTTGGTGGGCGGATCCAATTTTGGAATTCGAAATGATGATTATCCGGATTGGCACGGCGCAACACCCAGCAATACATTAAATCAGCCCCTGGTTGGCACAGGGATGGATTTGGCGACGCCACCCGTCATTGCGCCGTTTGGTGCGGGGATTCCATCGGCACCCTATCGCGCGCGAACCATTGCAGACCAGTTGACAGAACGCGGCAAACGCTGGAAATCTTATCAGGAGAGCCTGCCCGCATCGGGATTGGTGGATGGCGTCAATGATAGCGATGGCATTTATACTAATCTGGATGAGAACAGGCTTGCAGGTTTGGGGCCATTACCGAAACACTATGCGGCAAAACACAATCCTTTCGTGTATTTTGCTGCAGTTCAAGAAGGAAAATATCCCCATGACGGTTTAGACAACGTGGTGGGATTTGATGGTGCACACGGGCTTTATTCGGATTTGGGCGCGGGAATTTCGCCTGCATTTTCTTTTGTTGTGCCGAATTTGTGTCATGATATGCACGGTATCGACAATGGCAGCAAACGCTGTGGTAACGACATCGCACTCGTCCAGATGGGCGATGCGACGGTGCGCCAGCTGGTTGAAGCGATTCATGCTTCACCCTCATGGAAAATCGGCCGCAATGCCCTGATTTTGGTGTGGGATGAAAACAGCAACGGTGCCGATCCTAACCGCGTTGCGCTGCTGGTGGAGACCAATTATGGCAGGCAGGGGTTACGCAGTCATCAGCCGTATAGCCATTTTTCGTTGCTGAAAACTTTGGAGGCAGGGTTCGGTTTGCCGTGCCTGAATCATGCTTGTGACCACACTGTGCAAGTGATCAGTGATTTATTTGCTGCAAAATAAGCGTATTCACCCGATTTTTCAGGTGGTTGGTCTGGATTTTGCGTAAATTAGCACGCGCCCTCACCCACTTAATATGTTTTATATTGAACAATATCCCATTGAGCGTACAAATAAAACGTCGCGTTTTTATGAGTGATTCAAGCCGTTGTGCGATTGTTGTGTGAATGAATGCAAATTCAGAATGAATAAACAGGTTGTCGGAATCTTGAGGGGGAACAAATGTCTGGAAATGTGTTTATCGTGACAGCGCCTTCCGGCGCAGGCAAAACCAGTTTGGTGAGGGCGTTGCTGGAAAGGGATCGGCAGGTGAGTTTATCGGTCTCCTATACCACGCGTGCGCCGCGTGCCGGTGAGGAAGAGGGCCGGGATTATCATTTCGTCAGTCTGGATTGTTTCATGGGCATGCTGGGAGAGGGAGAGTTTTTAGAAAGCGCTGTGGTGTATGGCAACCGTTATGGCACATCTGAGCGCTGGATTCGGGAGAAAATTGCGCGGGGCGAAGACGTGCTGCTTGAAATTGACTGGCAGGGCGCGCAGCAGGTGCGGCGTTTGTTTCCATCAGCAATCGGTATTTTTATACTACCCCCTTCGCTGGCGGTGTTGGCGCAGCGCTTGCTGGAGCGTGGGCAAGACGATGCGCCGACTGTCGCGCGTCGCATGGCCGCAGCGCGTGAGGATATTAGCCATGCGCTAGAATTTGACTATGTTATCATTAACGACGATTTTAATACGGCACTGGCTGATTTACAGGCGGTCGTGCGGGCAGAGCGCCTGCGTGTGCTGGTATTGCAAGAACAAAATCCAGGTTGGTTTTTGGCATTTAACAGTTAGTGGAGAGTGACATGGCGCGTGTAACTGTAGAAGATTGTATGGATAAATTTGAAAACCGGTTTGAGTTGACCCTGGCAGCTACTTATCGCGCACGTCAGTTGGCCAATGGGCAGGCCCCCAAAGTGGATGCCGGGCGTGATAAACCAGCCGTGGTTGCCTTGCGTGAAATTGCAATGGGGAAAGTGGGCCCTGAAATTTTGCACCGTACTCGCGGTTAAAGTTTTTTGCATGATTTTTGTTGCCCATGTGAGCATGTCTTTGGGTTAACAAGATTGAGACACTCATGACTGAGTTCGATATTGAAGAGCAAGTCGCCTATCTGAAAGCATCGGATATTGAACAGGTGCGCGCTGCATTTGAGTTCAGCCGGCAAGCGCACCGCGGACAATTCCGTAAAAGTGGGGATGCCTATATTTCGCACCCGCTTGCGGTAGCAAGCGTCCTCGCGCACTGGCATCTGGATGCGCAGGCGCTGATGGCGGCGCTGCTGCATGATGTCGTGGAAGACACTGCAGTGACCAAGGAGGAAATTGCCGGGAAATTTGGTAAGCCTGTGGCAGATTTGGTTGATGGCGTTTCCAAATTGGACAAAATCGAGTTTCAAACTGCAGTTTCTGCCCAGGCGGAAAATTTCCGCAAAATGTTATTGGCCATGGCGCGTGATGTGCGGGTCATCCTGATTAAGCTGGCCGATCGTTTGCATAATATGCGCACGCTTGATTCCATGCCGCAGGAAAAACGCCGCCGCATTGCCCGCGAAACCACCGATATTTATGCGCCCATTGCGAATCGTTTGGGCTTAAATAATCTCTATCAGGAGTTGGACGACCTCAGTTTTTATCATTTACATCCCGAGCGTTACCGTGTGCTGGCACAAGCGGTCAAAACCGCCCGCGGCAATCGCAAGGAAGTGATTGAAAAGGTACGCGAAGCGATTGCAAATAAACTGGTCGTCGCTCACTTGCCGGCTGTGGTGAGCGGACGTGAAAAACATCTTTACAGTATCTATAAGAAAATGCAGGAAAAGTCCCTGGCATTTTCTGAGGTGTTTGATATTTATGGTTTTCGGGTTATTGTGAACGATCAAGCCTCGTGTTATTTGGCGTTGGGGTGTTTACACGGCTTATACAAACCCATCCCGGGAAAATTCAAGGATTACATCGCAATTCCCAAGTCGAATGGCTATCAGTCGCTGCATACCACCTTGTTCGGCCCGTTTGGTACGCCGTTAGAAATTCAAATTCGTACTCATGAGATGCACAAACTGGCTGAAGCCGGTGTGGCGTCGCACTGGTTGTATAAAACCGGCGATGAAGACCTCAATATGGTGCAGCAACGTACCCACCAGTGGCTACAATCCTTGCTTGAAATTCAGGAAGGTGGGGGCGATTCAGCGGAGTTTCTTGAGCACATCAAGGTGGATTTGTTCCCTGACGAGGTCTATGTGTTTACCCCCAAGGGTAAAATCATGTCATTGCCGCGTGGCGCCACGGCGGTGGATTTCGCCTATGCCGTACACACCGATGTGGGCAATCATTGCGCAGCAGCCAAAATTAACGGTGAGCTCATGCCGATGCGAACATTGCTGCGCAGTGGCGATCAAGTGGAAGTGGTGACTTCGCCCAACGCCCATCCCAATCCTGCCTGGGTTAACTTTGTGGCCTCAGGACGTGCCAGAGCACATATTCGCCATTACTTGCGTACCTTGCATGCCGGAGAGGCTGAGCAATTGGGCGAACGATTATTAGATCAGGCAATCCGTGCACTGGGTGGAGACCCCACGGCACTGCGTCCGTCGTGTTGGGATCGGGTTGCGCGCGAAACAGGCAAGAGTCGGCAGGACATCCTGACTGACATCGGCTTGGGTAAGCGATTGAACATTGTCGTGGCGCGGCAATTGATGATGCAGGATCAAGGCTTGCCCGCGCAACGCCAACACAGCACGATTGCTATTCGTGGCTCAGAAGGTGTGTCCGTGCAATTGGCTACCTGTTGCAGACCGATCCCTGGCGACCCGATTGTGGCTTTTATCAAATCCGATCAGGGGTTAATTGTGCATACACACGATTGCGGCGCGATAAGGCATTATCGCAGCGACCCTGACAAATGGCTGGATGTGGAGTGGGAGCCCGGTTTAACTAAAATGTTTGATGTGGCGGTTCGGGTCATCGTACTGAACCAGCGCGGCGTACTCGCCAAGTTGGCAGGCGTGATTGCCGAAGAAGGCTCAAATATCGACAACATTTCTCTGTCTGACCAGGATGGCAGTCAATACACCACGATCAATTTTACGTTGCAAGTCGAACAACGCATGCACCTTGCCCGTATCATGCGCGCCTTGCGCCGATTGCCGGAAGTGGTGCGGCTATCGCGGGTGAAGCAGCGGCAGAAAGAGCAAGCCGCGCAGTAATGGTCGCGGTGTGTTAAGGCATTGGGATCACTGATTGGGTCAATTCATGTTCAATACTCAACCGGCGGATCAGTTCGTGGGTGAGCGCACAATTTTTCCGGATTTCGGGGTGGCCGCAGGATAAATGGCAGAAGGCCGCTTTGCGCTACCTACCCATCAATCAATCAACGACATTTCACTGACACATGACGGATGTTTTTACCATTTAAAATGGTGATCTCCGGCCTTTCGCCCGTTTAGCCATACAAAATGAGTCTTGCTCATTCAAAACTAATTATTCACTGCTACAATCCGGAAATCGAACCCGTTTTAGGGATACTCATGCAAATTTTGTTGCGATTGTCCAGTTATCTGCCAGTGATCGTCTTGTCAGCTTGTGCGGTGTATGCACCCAAACCTTTGCCTCAGCAACTTGATGTGGCAACCAGTGTGTCAGCCTTGCGTACGACCAGTCCCTCCAGGGCGGCACCCAGGCTGACCCATTTGTTTGACCCGGCGCAGGGCTTGGACAGTGAATCTTTGGCAATGCTGGCTGTGGCCAATAATCCGGAATTGCGTGTAGCCCGCGCCAGCTTGGGCGTGGCACAGGCGCAGATGTTTTCTGCCGGTCTGTTGGCGGATCCGCAATTGGCATTGAGCCAGGCTGACTCTATGACCCTGGGCGTGCTGAATGCCTGGACGGCGGGGTTGGGATTTGATGTGGGTGACTGGTTGATGCGCTCCTCACGCGAACATATCGCGGGCGCCCAATTGTCGCAGGCCCAACAACAACTGCTGTGGCAAGAGTGGCAGGTGGTGGCGCAGGCGCGGGTGTTGTACGTGCGTTTGCGTACTCAGACAGCCGTATTGCCTTTGTTGCAACGCGAACAGCAATTCCTGACCGACAATTATCAAACTTATCAATTGGCTTTGGCTGCGCAAAACGTGACCGCCGATGCGGTCAATGCCAATTGGCTGGCGTTGCAGACCGTGAATTTCCAGCTGAATGCGCTGACTCGGGCGTTGAGGCAAACCCGTGCTGATTTGAATGGTTTGTTGGGGCTGTCCGATACCGCGCAGGTCACCCTGGTGGGGAAGTTTGTGTCACAGCCTGTTGATGTGAGGCAAGTACGTACACAATTGTTGACGCTTGTAAAAAAACGGCCGGATATGGTTGCACTTGCCGACGCTTATCAGTCACAGGAGTTCAAGTACCATGCCACGGTATTGGCACAGTTTCCCCTGTTGTCTGTGGGATTGACCCGATCCACAGATAATTTCGGTGATAACAGTTTCGGCCCGGATATCAATTTAAGTCTGCCGGTCTTCAATCGCAATCGCGGAAACATTGCCATAGCCAGAGCCAATCGTGAACAGGTTTACCAGGCTTATCAGGCGCGTTTGGATTCGGCTTATAGTGAGGCGGCTGTGGCGCTGGATAATTTGCCGCTTATTCAACAGCAGTTAACGCAAATGCGCGCAGGATTGCCAGCGTTGCGCGCGCAGGCTGAGCAAGCGCAAGTGGCTTGGCAGTCGGGCAATTTTACGACGGCTCAATCTGCGCAGGCGCAGATCACTTATTTGGATAAACAAATCGAAATGATTCATTTGCAGGCACTGTTAGCAGGGCAACAGATCGCATTACTGACATTATTGGGGCCAGAAACTTAAGGCTCATTTATGAATTAGAGGATGGACATGAAATTAGGTTATGTGGTGCTGGCCACGTTGTTGTTGTCAACGCAGGTGAGCGCCGATAATGATGATGCGGTAGCGGGTGATGCGCCTGTTAAAGCAGTGCGCGCAAGCGTGCGCACTGCGCCGTTGCAGCAGCAGATGATATCGGAGAGTGTCGCGGTATACGGTCAGGTGATGCCCAGTTCACGGCTGGTGACAGTGTTGAGTGAGCCGCGCGCCGGACAGGTTATTGCGATGAATGTGGTGGTGGGGCAGCATGTTCGCAAAGGGCAGACGTTGCTGACCTTTGCGAATGCGCCAGAAACCGATCAGTCATGGCGTCAGGCTTCCATTGCTGTCGATTCGGCGCAAAGTGAGCGCTCACGCTTGGCGCAATTGCTCGCGCAACATTTGGCCACGGCGGGGCAATTGGCCGCCGCCGATAAAACTCTTGCCGATGCGAAAGCGCAGTTGGAAGCGCAACAACAACTGGGTGCCGGGCGTCATCTGTCACCGCTTAAAACGCCGAGTGATGGATGGGTGAGCGCGGTGAATGTTGCTGCCGGCACACGCGTGACCGCAGGCACGCAGCTACTTGAATTGAGCCCGGATGCTGCAACACACACTACCTTTGCGGTAGAAGTGGAGGACAGTCAGCGCATACAGATTGGCATGCCGGTAAAGATCGTATCATTGGTGGGGGCTGATCGGTCCGTGTCAGGCCGTGTAGAGCGAATTGCCGTTGCCGTGACTGCATCCACACAGCAAGTGGGAATTGGGGTAACTATGCCGGTGGGAGTGTTCATGTCCGGCGAACGGGTAAAAGGCATCTTGACCTTGCAACGACAACTTTCCTGGGTGGTCCCGCGTTTGGCCGTGTTGCGGGATGATATGGGGGCTTGTTTGTATCAGGTAAAAAATGGCCATGCGGTGCGTATCGCTGTACGCACCGGCATTGAAAATGCAGAAAATATCGCTGTAGACGGACCGTTTTTACCTGGGGCGCCTGTGGTGATTGTGGGTAATTATGAATTGACTCCGGGTATGGCAGTGCGTGTGCAGGCGCCCGTAGATTCTGGCGCACTATGAGTGCTGTGAAATTGATGAGCCAGGAGAGCTGGATGCAGCGCCATCGTCGAACGATTTTGTTCGTGCTGGCGATTTTCGCGCTGGCGGGTGCGGTAGCCGGTTTTCGTTTGCCCGTTGGCTTATTTCCCAATGTGTCATTTCCCCGTGTGGTGGTGACGCTGGATGCCGGTGATCGACCTGCAGATCTGATGATGCTGTCGGTGACCCAGCCAGTGGAAGTGGCCGTGCGACGCCTGCCTGGCGTGCAATCGGTGCGTTCAACTACCAGCCGGGGTTCAGCGGAGATTTCTGTCGATTTCGGCTGGGGTACTTCTATGGGGTTGGCAACCGCAGCCCTCAGTCAAGCCGTCACGCAAATTTTACCTAATCTCCCTGCAGGTACACAAATGACGGTCAGGCGCATGGATCCCACGGTGTTTCCGATCCTGGCTTACAGTTTGACTTCTGATCGCCAGTCCCAATCGGTCTTGTATGATTTGGCGCGTTATCAGTTGCTGCCGCTGTTGTCTGGTATCAGCGGTGTGGCGCAAGTGGAGGTTCAGGGTGGCGAACGGGAGGAATATCAGGTTGAAGTCAATCCAGCCCGCTTGAATGCTTACGGCTTGAGTGTGCAAGATGTGACCCAGGCGCTGGCTGCGGCAAATATCGTCAACGTGGTTGGGCGCCTGGAAGATCATTACAAATTATATTTGGCGGTGGCGGACAGTCGTGTGCATTCTGTTATGCAACTGCGAGATTTGACCATACGTACGCCAAGCGGTGCATTGGTGCCTTTGGGACGCATCGCCGAGGTCAGCGATGGCGTGATGCCGCATTGGACCCGGGTGACGGCGGATGGGCGGCAAGCGGTATTGCTGAATATTTTTCAGCAACCCGGGGCCAACAGCGTACAGATTGCTCAGGATGTGGCTGCCAAACTTGCCGCATACCATGCGCATCTGCCCGCAGGGGCGAAATTGGCCAACTGGTATGATCAAAGTGCTTTGGTGTTGGAATCGGCCAAAAGCGTACGTGATGCCATGTTGATGGGCACCGGCCTGGCTATTTTTGTGTTGTGGCTGTTTTTGCGTAATGTTCGCATCACACTGATTGCTTTGGCAATTGTGCCAGTCGTGTTGTCCGTGACGGTGTTGATGTTGTATGTCCTCGGCATGAGTTTCAATATTATGACCCTGGGCGGCATGGCTGCAGCGGTCGGTTTAATTATTGATGATGCCATTGTGATGACAGAACACATTGTGCGCCGATTGCGGGATGGCGGTGGCCCGGCGCACCAGCGAATTATGTTGGCGGCGAGCGAGTTTATTCGGCCGCTGGCAGGTTCTTCTGCTGCGACGATCATCATTTTTGTGCCCCTGGCCTTTTTGACCGGCGTAACGGGTGCATTTTTTAAAGCCTTGTCGTTGACGATGGCCTCCGGTCTGTTGATTTCCTTTTTTGTGACCTGGACGGCGACCCCTATTTTGGCGGAGCATTTGTTGCGGAGCACGGATGCGGGGCAAGATGGAAAGTGGACGCATCAGGTCCAGGCATTTTATGGTCGCCTGATGGCGCGTCTGCTGGCACGCCCAGTGTGGCTGCTGGTGTTGTTGGTGCCTCTGTTTGTGATCGGCATCCTGGCTTTCCAGCGCGTCGGAACCGGATTTATGCCTGCCATGGATGAGGGCGGGTTTACCCTGGATTACCATTCGGCGCCGGGTACTTCCCTGACCGAAACCAATCGGCTACTAAATCAAGTTGAAATGATTCTCAGGGCGGATCCTGATGTGGAAACCTATTCGCGTCGCACGGGCGCGCAATTGGGAGGCGGCATCACCGAAGCCAATGAAGGTGATTTTTTTGTGCGTTTGCGTCATGGGCAGCGCGCCCCGATTGCACAGGTGATGGATCGGATACGCAACCGGATTGAGCAGAATGTGCCGGGCTTGAATATCGAGTTGGCGCAATTGATGGAAGATGAAATTGGGGATTTGACGGCAGTACCGCAGCCAATCGAAGTGAAGTTGTTTGGTGATGATCAGGCCGCTTTGGAACAAGCGGCTCACCGGGTACAAACACAGATTTCGGCCATTGCGGGCGTGGTGGATACCCGCGATGGCATTCATCCGGCGGGTGATGCGCTGGAAATACATGTTGATCCGGTGCGCGCTGCCCTGGAAGGGATGAGTGTGGATGCGGTGAGCCAGGCATTGGGTAATGATTTGGCAGGAAACGTGGCTACCCAGATTCAGCGCAGTGCCAAAATGGTTGGCGTACGTGTGCGAGTGCCCTTTGATTTGCGAGGCAGGGTGGCCGATGTGGCGCGTTTGCAAATCCGCGCGCCTGATGGGCATTTATTTCCATTGGGACGCATCGCCAAAATTGAAGCTGTTAGCGGGCAACCTCAAATTGAACGTGAAAACCTCAAACATATGATTGCGGTGACTGGGCGAATCAGTGGTCGCTCCATGGGCGCAGTCATGACGGATGTGCGTCGGGTGGTGGGCGCATCGGGCAATCTGCCTATGGGGGTCTATTTTGAATTGGGTGGTTTGTATGCCCAACAACAACAAGCTTTTCAGGGTATGGCGGCAGTGTTTGTTGCTGCATTGGGTTTGGTGTGCGTGTTGCTGTTGTGGATTTATGAACGTTTTCAGATTGCGCTGGCCATCATGGTGATGCCCTTGTTGTCTTCATTGGCCGTGGTGACGGGCTTGTGGCTGTTTGGTAATGAGCTGGATATTTCGTCCATGATGGGCATGACCATGATTATCGGCATTGTGACTGAAGCAGCTATTTTTTATTTTTCCGAATTTTATGAATTGCCTGATGAAATGCCTTTGACCGAGGCACTTATCCTGGCCGGAAAAAATCGTATGCGACCTATTGCCATGACTGGATTTGCTGCGATGCTGACCCTGTTGCCTCTGGCAATTACATGGGGACACAGCGCGAGCATGCAGCAACCACTCGCCGTGGCAGTGATTTCCGGTTTGGCGATACAGCCGGTGCTGGTGCTGGTGGTGATGCCTGTTTTGTATCGTGTGCTGGTTGGGCGGAAACGCATGGCGGTGGTTTCGGATTTGAATTCCATACCTTGAATAACGCCTGCTCGATAAATGCTTCTGAATATCGTATTGCCATTGTCGCCTCCACCCCTCAAAATTAAATTTTTGAGGCGACAACTAGTCTGACACCGGGGGCGAGTGTATCGATTCTCGTCCTCAGTGAAGTTCTCTGTATAATGCAAAAGGTAAGGGTATACTTTCGTCAACAGGGTTCTCGCAGAGATGAAACGAGATGACAGAAGGATTGTTTTACCCTCACACTGTCTGTTTTAATCGCAATTGATTAGTTTGCTCGAGCGTATCCTTAAACTTGCCAATTTATGTTAAGCATGCGACATCTATATAATTTATCAAGATTTTTTATGTTTTTAAGTGAATATAGGAGATTTTATTATGCAAACGGCAGAACAGCATACACATATTGGTCAAATATTAAATAAGTCGAGAGACTTACCCAAGGACCCCAAAAATGAGCGGGTGGTTATGTGGAAGGTATTTCGCGATGAAGCCGCAGCGCTCGAGTATTCGAATCATATTCTTCTTGAGCCGGATCAGCGCATCGTGGGTGGACGTAGCACGGATTCTGTCGGCGTTTTATTTTGGTTGGGGGTAGAAGTGGATGACGTGGCGGCGTGGGGCAATACGCATGCCATTCAGTTGGTTGATCCCTTTGATGGCACGGGTATGTCGTAATGGAGAAGCTGTCGCAATAAGTGGGCTAAAGAGGAGCGTGAGCGCATTATCCTTTTTGTGAACACTCGCGAAAAATACGCAAGTTGGAGAGGTTTTTAATGGATAAACAAATTATTTCTACCGTCGATGCGCCTGCAGCAATCGGCACTTATTCGCAAGCGGTGCGGGTGGGTAACGCGGTTTATCTTTCCGGCCAGATTGGATTAAATCCCGTGAATATGGAAATGGAAGCGGGTATTGATGCCCAAATTCACCGGGTGTTTTCCAATTTGCGCGCGGTGGTTGAAGCGGCGGGTGCAAATTTGGGTGATGTCGTGAAATTGAATGTGTTTTTGACAGATCTAACTCACTTTGGCAAAGTAAATGAAGTCATGGCACAATACTTTACAGCGCCTTACCCTGCGCGTGCTGCGGTGGGCGTGGCTGCTTTGCCGCGCGGCGCGCTGGTGGAGGCGGATGGTGTGGTGGTGATTACCCTGTAATGTTTTGAGTATGGCTAAAACCCCCGATTCGGATGCGAGCCTGGTGGATTTGCCTGCCGCATTTGCCCGCTTGGGTTTGCATACCTACGCAGATCTGTTGTTGTATTTTCCCTTGCGTTACGAAGACGAGACGCAAATTACGCCCATCAGTGATGTACGAACGGCTTGTACAATTCAGATACAGGGTGAGGTGGTGCAGATTGAAACGGCACGCCCTCCCCAGCGTCAAATGAGCGTGGTGTTGCGCGATGCCGGTGGTGAAATCAGACTGCGTTTTTTGCACAGTTATCCGGGGCAGGCCGCTCAAATGGCGGTTGGGCGTTTGATCCGGGCCGTTGGAGAGGTGCGCGTCGGGCTTTTTGGCGCCGAGATGGTGCACCCGCGCTGGCGTAAGGTCGAAATGAATACCCCCCTGATTGACAGCCTGACCCCTGTGTATTCGGTGGCGGCGGGCTTGTCACAAACCCTGTTGCGTAAACATATCAAACTCGCACTGGCTCAGGAGCAATGGGTGGATACCGTACCAGAAGTGGTACGGAACAGATTGAAATTGATGGGATTTTCGGACAGTGTGTTATGTTTGCATCGGCCTTCGCCGGAGATTTCCGCTGAACACCTGATGACACGGACACACCCGGCATGGCGGCGGATTAAATTTGATGAGCTGTTGGCACAACAGTTGTCCTTGCGACTGGCGCGAGCACGCAGGCGTGCAGCGGGTGCGGCGCGATTAAAAGATGATCTGCATTTATCCGGCAAGTTGTTGGCGAATTTACCGTTCATACTAACGGATGCACAGCAACGGGTGTGGCGTGAGATTGCAACAGATTTGGTGTCGGCAGTGCCCATGCAGCGCTTGTTGCAGGGTGATGTCGGTAGCGGAAAAACCATTGTCGCCGCACTGGCGGCGGCCCATGCCATCGGCGCCGGATTTCAGGTGGTGTTCATGGCGCCCACTGAGTTATTGGCCGAGCAGCATTTTCGCAAGTTGCGTAGCTGGTTCGAGCCCTTGGGTATTTCTGTGGCGTGGTTGTCTGGTGGATTGCCAAAAAAAGCACGGCAAGTGGCGTTGGAAGATTTGCAACAGGGGCGTGCGCAATTGGCGGTGGGCACGCATGCCCTGTTCCAGACGGATGTGGTATTTGCCCGCTTGGGCCTGGCAGTGGTGGACGAACAACATCGTTTTGGTGTGGCGCAGCGGTTGGCTTTGCGTGCCAAGGGCCATGCGCCCCATCAATTGATGATGAGTGCGACGCCCATCCCTCGCACTTTGGCGATGAGTTACCATGCGGATTTGGATGTATCGGTGATTGACGAATTGCCACCTGGTCGAACACCTGTCATGACCAAACTGGTCGATGGCGGTCGCCGTGATCAGTTGATTGCGTGGGTGCGTGCGAGGTGTGAACAAGGGGCGCAGGTGTATTGGGTCTGCCCTTTGATCGATGAGTCCGAGTCGTTGCAATTGCAAACCGCTATGGATACCCATGCGGCGTTGACGGTTGCGATGCCCGAAGTTTCAGTTGGTCTGATTCATGGCCGCTTGCGCTCAGCGGAGAAAGCGGAGGTGATGGCCGCATTCGCTGCCAATATATTGAACGTGCTGGTGGCGACGACAGTGATTGAGGTGGGAGTAGATGTACCGAATGCTTCATTGATGGTGATTGAACACGCTGAGCGCATGGGTTTGGCGCAATTACACCAATTGCGCGGGCGCGTGGGACGGGGTGCAGAACGCAGTGTGTGCGTGTTGTTGTACCATGAACCTCTGTCGGAGATGGCGCGGGCGCGACTCAAGGTAATTTTTGAAAGTACGGATGGCTTTCATGTGGCGCGTGAAGATTTGCGTTTGCGGGGACCCGGTGAGTTTTTGGGCGCCAGGCAGTCCGGGGCGCCGATATTGCGTTTTGCCGATATTGAGTTGGATGCGGAATTGGTAGATCAGGCGCGAGACGCGGCTGATTTGATGCTGTGGGAGCACCCTTTGGAAGTGAGCGCTCACTTGGTTCGTTGGTATGGAGATCGTCAAGGTTTTATTCAAAGTTAGTTTTGGTGAAAATCGCCGCGTATGGGGTTGCTAACCTAAAAGACGGCTATTGACCGGTGTTGAGGGAAGTGATGTACAACAATATTTTCAGTATTTCACCGCTGTTTTCAGGTTGCCAGCATGGCAAATTGGAGTAAGCATTTAATTGGAGTCCCTGCGGGGGTGCGATCATGGTTAACGGACAGGGCGTCGTTGACGCAAAAATTGCGAACGGGGTGTGTGAATTTTAGCGTACAGGGGGTGCGCCAACGCGTTGGACATCTTCTTGCGGATGAGTCTGCTATCGCAGGTGTGTCGGCCACACGCACAGCTTGGGTACGCGAAGTCACGCTGACCTGTGCTGATCGCCCCTTGGTGTACGCGCACAGCATTTTGCCGCATGGCAGCCTGGTTGGGGCATGGAAGCTGTTGATGGTCTTGGGCGCCCGTCCTTTGGGCGCCAGTTTGTTTACCGATGCGCGGGTGCGACGTGCACAATTGGAGTACTGTCGCTTGCGCGCGCGCCATCCTTTGTATCAAAGAGCGGTAGCCAGATTAGAATATTTTCCCGAATTCTTGTGGGCGCGGCGTTCACAATTCTGGTGTGGTAATCGCCGGATTGTGGTCACCGAGATATATATGCCGGAAATTTTTAGTCAGCAACGGTATGTGAACAAAGACCATTAAGCATGCTTGTGGCAAAATCAGGGTAAACGGTCAGATTGCAGGCGTGGCAACTGGATATGCCAGCGTATGGCTGCGAGGCGTGCTGTCACGATGCTTGTCATCGAAAAGAGAACTGCCAGATCGTGGTTGATGTTGAACTGGTTGAGCAGAATGAATAATATCGCTCCAGCCAGCGAAGCTGTCGCATAAATATCAGTACGAAAAATGAGCGGTATTTCATTGCACAAGATGTCGCGTATGACTCCGCCAAAGACGCCGGTAATCACACCCATTAAACTGGCAATGAGCCAGTCGGTATTGAATTTGAGCGCGATATTGGTTCCAATCACCGTAAACAGTGCCAGTCCGATTGCATCGGGAATGAGAAAAAAATCTTTCGGTAGATTGAGGTGGCGGATAAGAAAAAAGGTGATGGTGCAGGCAAGTGTGCCGACCACCACGTAACTTGGATCATGCACCCAGTAGACGGGTAAGCGGCCAAGCAGTATATCTCGTAGCGTTCCTCCGCCAATGCCGGCGATGACGGCGATGACGACCGCGCCGAACCAGTCAAGTTCGCGATGTTGTGCTTCCAGTGTTGCCGTGATTGCACAAACAGCCACAGCACAGAGGTCCAAAAAATAGATGAGTGTCATGGGGTTATAAAAAATGCATCAGAAAATTCTATCCCGGATATTACACGAATTTTCGTGAATTCATGTAATATCTGGCGTAAAGGCTTGTTCAATCAGTATGGGATGAATGGTATGGCAGGGATAATGCAACGGCTTGATCAGTATGAAAAATTAATGCGCCTCGATAAGCCTGTTGGCATTTTGTTATTGTTATGGCCTACCTTATGGGCATTGTGGCTGGCAGGGAATGGGCACCCAGCGATTTGGATCGTGTGGATTTTTGTATTGGGGACTGTTCTGATGCGCTCTGCCGGGTGTGTGATGAACGATTATGCCGACCGTGAATTTGATGGGCATGTGCGGCGTACCAGCAACCGGCCTATGGTAACAGGGCAAGTGAGTAAACGGGAAGCCGTGATATTGGCGACCTTGCTGAGTTTTTTTTCTTTTCTGTTAATACTTCATTTGGGCAGTTTAGTACGCTGGTTATCGGTACCGGCGTTGTTGCTGGCAGGAACCTATCCTTACACCAAGCGGTTTTTGTCTGTACCACAAGCTTATTTGGGTGTGGCATTTGGGTTTGGTATTCCGATGGCTTATGCTGCTTTGCAAAATCAAATTCCCCTGAATGCGTGGTTATTGTTGCTGGCCAATGTATTTTGGGCGGTGGCTTACGATACTGAATACGCGATGGTCGATAAGGCAGATGATCTTAAAATTGGCATCCACACCTCAGCCATTACTTTTGGCCGATTCGATGTGTTGGCCGTGATGGGTTGTTACAGCATCACCCTGTTATTACTGGCTTGGGTGGGTAGGCGCATGCATCTTGGCTGGATTTTTTATTTGGGCTTGTGTGTGGCAGGGGCAATTGCGGTATATCATTATACACTTATCCGAAATCGCGACCCAAGTCAGTGCTTTAAAGCATTTTTACATAATAACTGGTTAGGGGCCGCGGTATTTGTTGGCTTAGTGTTGGACACTTTATTGAGGTAACTCATGATTCTTTCTCGTACCAGTCAATATGCTATTCAGGCTATGATTTATATGGCACTCCAGCCCACAGGAGCCCCTGTGCTCAATCGTGATGTGGCAGGAAGATTGAATGTGCCTGCGCCCTATTTGGCTAAAATTTTACAAAATTTGAGTAGAAATGGTTTGTTGTATTCGTTTCGCGGCAGGTTGGGTGGGTTTTGCTTGCGTGAAGATGCGGCAGACATGTCCTTGATGCAATTATTGCAATTAACAGAAGGGGTTGATTTTACTCAAAGCTGTTTGTTGGGGCTCAAAAAATGCAGCGATGAAACGGCGTGTCCCATGCATGTGAAATGGCTGCCGATTAAGGAGCAAATTATTGCGATGCTCAATCAGATGCGGCTTCATGATTTGGCTGGGGCGGTAAAAGAAGGTCGTTACCGTTTAACGGATATGCCTGCCGCCGCATGGCAGGCAGAGGGTATTGTTTAACAGGTATAATCTCTTAAATTCGGGATTATCGGTCTGCCCGGGTTTTCGAAGCCAGTTCACGCAATCGGCTATGATTGAGAAAGTGTATGGTTTTGTTCTGGAAGCAGATGATACCGTCTTCTTGAAAGCGTGTCAGAATGCGGCAAATCGTTTCTTGAGTCAGGCCCAAATGATTACCAAGATCCCCGCGAGACATAGTGAGTTTAAAGGGGGGGGTAGGCGAAGCGTCTTTATCCAGATGCCGGCAGAGGCTCAACAGATAGGTGGCCAATTTTTCGGTGGCATCTTTTTTCCCCAGTAGCAACATCATTTGTTGACCGCGCAGAATGGCGCGGCTCATGATGGCAAGCATCTGATGCTGTAAGTCAGGAAGCTGTCTGCTCAGCTCCTGGAAATGCGAAAACGGTATTTCGCAGAAACTTGTTGTTTCTAACGCGATGGCCTCGCTGTCGAAATATCCGGCTTCAATTGCATCGAGCCCAATTAATTCGCCCGGCCCATGAAAACTCGTAATTTGGGTTCTGCCATCTTCATTAATGATATATGTTTTTGTCGAGCCAAGACGAATGGCATAGATCGCATGGAATGAATCGCCCTGCCGATAGAGGTATTCCCCTCGCCTTAAAACAAAGCGTCGCTTGATCAGGGCGTTGGAAAGGCTTGGATCTTCTCCATCACTTGCCAGGTGACACAACCTGTATAAACCGCAGTCTTCGCAAGCGATAAATTCGCAAGCGGGTTCCGGGGAATTTTCGTTAAATTGCTTGGGCATAAAGGGTTCCGGTTGGGGTTAAGATCTCCAGCATTTCTCACAGCCCATGAGGGGTAAACGTGACCAGATGTATTCATTATTCCAAAAATGACCATCTTCAAGATTACCTTCACCTGGATTGCCTCCGCCCTGTTCTTTGGTCATCACATCAGTCATGTCCTGAAATATGAAATTGAGCAGTCGGATTGGTCATTCAAATACTCGATTGACAAATTCTAACGGTATGCTGACAAAATTACCATTGCCATTCGATGTGATTGCGTTATGACTGTTTGACCGATCGATGGCAATTGCAGTTGCAGTTTTCAATACCCCCTTTAGGCTCATCATATTCTTTATTCTTTTCCTTGCTGGTTTAAAACCCCGGCCATCAGGCTGGCAGGAGCGCCGAACCCCGCCCTGACTAAGTATCCACCGGCCTGAAGACCTGTGACCTCATTGCTGACCAAACCCGAAGGTGGTCAATCCTCAATGCTGATTAAAAATATTGTACTTAACATGCTTTTTTCGTTCATTTTATTGATCCAGATCATATTTATGACTGTTTGGATAATATAGTATATAAAGGTATTAAAGTGAAAAAAAGTATTGGGGAATTAGGACTATATTGTTATCACCAGTTAGTGGTATATTATTAGGCGGTGGAATAATTTTGGTTGGTGGTATTTGCTGACTGTTGTAATCATTTTTTTAAGGAGGCTCACGTGACGGCTACAGAAATCAGTAGTAATGAGCAATATAATTTCGAGATAGTAAAAAAATTCGCCTTTATGGCCGTAGTATGGGGATTAATCGGCATGTCGATAGGGGTGTATATCGCCTCGGAATTGGCGTGGCCATTTTTTAACCTGGATATCCCTTATATTACCTTTGGCCGCTTGCGGCCTGCGCATACCTCCTCCGTCATTTTTGGCTTTGGTGGTAGCGCCTTGTTTGCGACCTCTTATTATATTGTCCAGCGTACCTGTCAAGCGCGTCTCTTCGGCGAAGGGTTGGCGACATTTACATTCTGGGGTTGGCAAGCCGCGATTGTTCTGGCTGATATCAGCTATATGCTGGGTTATACCCAAGCACGTGAATACGCGGAAATGGAATGGCCGATAGATCTTCTGATTGAAGTTACCTGGGTGTCCTACCTGATTGTTTTTGTCGGTACTATTATGAAAAGGAAGCAGCCGCACATTTATGTGGCCAACTGGTTCTTCCTGTCCTTCATTTTGGCGACGGCATTGTTGCATACCTTCAATAACCTCGCTGTGCCGATCAGTCTGTTCTCAATGAAATCCTACAGTTTGTTTGCCGGGACGCAGGATGCTATGACGCAGTGGTGGTACGGACACAATGCGGTAGGCTTCTTCCTCACTGCGGCCTTCCTGGGCATGATGTATTACTTCGTGCCGAAGCAGGCAGGTCGCCCGATTTACTCTTATCGTTTGTCAATTGTTCACTTTTGGGCTTTGTCCTTCCTGTACATGTGGGTCGGTGCGCACCACCTGCACTGGACTGCTTTGCCTGACTGGACTTCAACGCTGGCTGCTACATTCTCTATCATGCTGTTGCTGCCTTCATGGGGCGGTATGATCAACGGTATCATGACCTTGTCTGGTGCGTGGGATAAGTTGCGTACAGATCCTATTATGCGTTTTATGATTGTGGCGTTGTCTTTTTATGGCATGTCCACCTTCGAGGGCCCCTTAATGGCCTTGAAAGATGTGAATGCCTTGTCACACTATACTGACTGGACCGTGGGGCACGTGCATTCCGGTGCATTGGGTTGGGTGGCGATGATTACTTTCGGCTCGCTCTATCATATGATTCCCAAGTTGTGGAATACCAGGATATGGAGCGAAAAGTTGATTGGTATTCACTTCTGGTTAGCAACGATCGGCGTGTTGATGTATATCACGGCAATGTGGATTTCAGGCATCACTCAAGGTTTGATGTGGCGTGCGTTTGACCAGTATGGCAATTTACAGTATTCATTTGTGGAATCTGTCGCTGCCATGCATCCTTTGTACGCAATGCGTGCGTTTGGTGGCATGTTCTTCTTGAGCGGGATGGTGCTGATGGCCACGAATATTATGATGACCATCCGTCAGGGCGGTCGTGCAGCAGCCATTGCACCTGCAGTTAAACTTGCGAGTGCTGGTGTATAAAGGGAGAGAATGAATGTTCAAGCATGAATGGATAGAAACAAATATTGGTCTGCTGGCCGTGTTAACGATGTTAGCCATCAGCATCGGTGGTTTGGTAGAAATCGCGCCATTGTTTTTTCTGAAAGACACGGTGGAAAAAGTGGATGGGGTGCGTCCATATACCCCGCTGGAATTGCGTGGGCGGGATATTTATCAGCGTGAAGGTTGTTACTTGTGCCATTCGCAAATGATCCGTCCTTTCCGTGACGAAGCCTTGCGTTACGGTCATTATTCCTTGGCTGCTGAATCGCAATACGACCACCCATTCCAGTGGGGTTCCAAACGCACGGGGCCGGATTTGGCTCGTGTGGGGCAAAAATACTCCAACGAATGGATGACGCAGCACTTGGTGAGCCCACGTTCTGTGGTGCCCCAGTCAGTGATGCCGAATTTCCCTTGGTTGCTGACTACACCGCTTGATTATTCTGATATCGAAGAACGCATGAGGGCATTGCGTCAGACGGGCGTACCCTACTCGCTGAATCAAACGGAATACAATGCAAATGTTAAAAAGTTTGGGGCTGACACAGCCAAGTTGCTGGATATTTCACACGCCAGGCAAAACTTGATTGCGCAGGCTGAACAAGGTAATTATGACGGAGATCGAAGCAATATTTCTGAAATGGATGCTTTGGTGGCCTATTTGCAAGTTCTGGGCACTATGGTGGATTTCCGTAAATATGATGACGATGCATTTGTTAAATATCGTTAATCAAAATTAAGGTACATAGTTATGGGGTGGATATACTGGTTTTCATCGTATGAGCATACCAAACCGCTGGCATTGGTTATTCTGTTTGTAACTTTTGTCGTGATATTGGTCTATGTGTATGGCAATAAAAAGCGCGGTGAGGCTATTGAAAGCCATAAGAACATCCCGTTCCTTGATGACGACTCCAACGCGAGGGAAGAGAAAAAATGAGTGTAAACAATAAACAGCCACATGTTCCGCAAACAACCGGTCATGTATGGGATGGCGATTTGCAGGAGTACAATAATCCATTGCCGAATTGGTGGTTAATCGCATTTTATATGACGGTGGTGTTTGCGATTGTCTATTGGTTTATGTATCCGGCATGGCCAATTGGGCGTACCCATACCAAAGGCCTGATGATGATCACCTATACCAATAATCAGGGCGTCACCAAAACTGTGCATTGGAATACCCGGGCACTGTTAATGGAAGAAACCAACGAAGCGGTTGCCGCACAAAAACCTTATTACGATAAAATTGCCAGTACGCCATTTGAGAATATTGCCAAAGATCCTGAGTTAAACAGCTTTGTTTTGTCAGCAGGTAAAGCGTTATTTTCGGATAACTGTGCCCCCTGTCATCAACAGGGGGGGGCTGGAAAAATGGGTCTGGCACCTAACTTGACGGATGATGATTGGTTATGGGGTGGGCATTACAAAGAGATTCAACAAACCATTACCAATGGTCGTCATGGTTATATGCCGCCATTTGGTTCCGTGCTTTCCGATACACAGATGACTCAACTTGCTGATTATATTTTAAGTTTTGAAAAAATACCTGTTGATCCGGCCAGTGCGCAAGCAGGTAATGCTTTGTTTCACTCGGAAACGGCGGCGTGTTATTATTGCCATGGTGCCGATGCAAAAGGTCGTGTTGCCCATGGTTCGGCCAATTTGACAGATGGTATTTGGTTGTGGGCTAATGTACCGGGCGGTAAAACGGTGGCAGATAAAGAATCGGCAATTAAAAAAGTAATTACCGGCGGATTAAACAAAGGCGTCATGCCCAATTGGGGTGAACGTTTGTCAGCCGAACAAATAAAATTGCTTACTGTATATGAGCATGATTTAGGTGGTGGTCAATAATTTTGTTCATGCCATCTTTGGCGGTATGACAAGAATGGTGTTTATTACCCCCGCTTGATGCGGGGGTTTTGTTTTGGAGATATGAAAATGGAAGACAATACGCTTGATTCTATTCCTTTGTACGAAAAGCGCATACCTATCGTTCCGCGTACAGTGCATGGAAAATTCAGGAATTTTAAAACAGGCGTTTTAGTTCTGGCGTATTCAGTTTTCTTTCTTTTACCGTGGCTGCGATGGCATCGGGAAAATGGTATTCCGCAGGCGGTCGTGTTTGATGTAATGGGGCGCCGATTTTACATTTTCGATTTGATCATTTATCCACAAAATGTGTTTTGGCTGGCCTTGTTGCTATTTATCGCCGCTACATTTTTGTTTTTTGCTACGACGCTTATTGGACGTGCTTTCTGCGGTTACTTTTGTTTCCAGACTTTGTGGACAGATACGTTTATGTTTGTCGAGAAGTGGGTACAAGGTGAACGTCCCGCACGACTGAAATTAATCAAGCAGCCATGGAATGCTGAAAAAATATTAAAATTGGGCGCTACCCACTTTATTTGGCTATTGATTTCATTCTGGACTGCACTAACCTTTGTCTTGTATTTCGGCTATGCGCCAGACTTGGTCCACCGGTTTTTTATCGGTCAGGCCAATTCTACCGCTTACTTTACTGTGCTCGCACTGACTTTAAGTACCTATGCGGCAGCCGGGTTCATGCGCGAACAAATTTGCGCATACATCTGTCCCTACGGTCGCTTTCAAAGTGTGATGTATGAACCGGCTACGCTGGCCATCGCTTATGATTACCACCGGGGTGAAGGGAAAGAGGGCAGAGTGCCCATGAAGGGTGATTTAAAATCACTCGAAACCCGTCATGCGCAGGGCCACGGCGATTGTATTGATTGCGGGATTTGCGTTCAGGTTTGTCCGGCGGGAATCGATATCCGTGATGGTTTGCAATACCGTTGTATTTCGTGTGGTCTATGTATCGATGGATGTAATGAAGTGATGAGTTCTGTGGGATTCCCGCGTGGATTGATACGCTACGATTCTGAGTACAATATCGAATCCGGCTCGCCAAAGCCGCCCCATTTGTCATGGAAGCGGTTGAAGGTGCTGGGATACCTTGTTGTACTCATTGGAATGAGCACTTTGTTGGTGGTGAGTGTGTTGCACCAAACTGATATGGTCGATAGTGTGCAACAGATTCGCCAACCTTTGTTTGTTGAGATGTCGAATGGTGAGATCCGAAATCGCTACGAAGTACGGCTTACCAATGAATCTGATGCGGATGCTGTGTACCAGATTAGTACGCCTGATTTGCCAGCTGGTGCCCTTGATTTGGGTGTGATGCAAACTGTGAGGGTCCACAGTGGAGAGTCTATACTTGTGGATGTTGGGGTGTCGTTGGAACCTGATCAGATCGCTAAACATCATAAATTTAATTTTGTGATTAAGTCCTTAACCAATCCAAAAGATGATGTTGAAGTGATACCGTCTAATTTTTCTAGTGAATTGAGTGCATCGTGAATATGGTTATTACTTTGTTTGGTGGTATTGCATTAGTGCTGGTGTTGCATTTCGGTCTGGGTCGTGTGGGTGTTGCCAATTATTGGCGCGGTGTAATTTCGGGCGCTGTACCAACATTCGCTTTGTTGGGCTACAGTTTGTTTCATGGGATGGAACTGGATGTGCTGTCAATTCACGTGGCGCTTTACCTGTCCACGGCGACAGTTTTAACCATGGTGATCGGGGTACGCAAGGGAAGCAAGAGTGCGATACATTGGTCAATTAAATCACTGATTGTTTTCTTTCTGGTGTTGTTTGTTGTAGACGGTATCTTTGTCAATGTTTCCCTCAATGGTGTGCCTCCCAGTGTGGCGGCCTGGTTTTTACCGAATGCCAGCAAGAAGCCCGTTTATACAGGTTTTACTGGGGTAACTCGCCACGATGAGGATGCGGCCAGCGCAGAAAATTCGCAATTGAAAGCAGAAGATGAAATGCGCAGGCTGGGATGGAAAATCGAAATTGATGGGGTTAATCATCTTTCCGTGAACCCCAAAGCGGCTAATGCCTTACGTTTAGTGTTACTTGACCCGCAAGGTTTGCCGGTAAATGGCGCTAAAATTTCAGTGCAGTTAATGCGTGCGGACAGTCAGGAGGCTATCCCTGCCATTAGCTTGATTCCGGGTGCAGACGGTGAGTATCTGGGGCATTTGATTGTTCATTCAGGTGGGAACTGGTTAATGCGTACGAGTATTCATGTTGAACAAAACAACATTCAGATTGATCGGGATGTTCGAGTAAGTTTTAAATAATTGATGCAATGAATACAAATGCGCTGAATCATTGTCCAATCAGTCTTGATTTTTGCGAGATTTTATTGCCAATATCGGGGCGGTCATCGTAATGACTGAACAAGTGGATGATTGCTACCATTGCGGCCTGTCAATTCCGCCACATGTCAACTTTACCGTTTTGATCAGTTCACAGCAGCGCCACATGTGTTGTCGAGGTTGTCTGGCTGTGGCGCAAGCCATTGTAGACGCTGGTCTCAGCGACTATTACCGGAACCGCACAGCGATGCCTGCCAGTGGGCAAGAAGTTTTGCCCGAAGCGCTTCAAAAACTGGCTTTGTATGATCACCCTGAAATTCAACGCAGCTTCGTGATTCAGTCAGGCGAAAATGCCAAAGAGGCGGTGCTTATTTTAGAAGGCATTACCTGTGCGGCCTGTGTGTGGTTGAATGAACGGCATCTCAGGCAATTGCCGGGCGTGTTAACTGTTGATGTGAATTATTCCAGTCATCGTGCGCGTGTGAGCTGGGATGCACGATACATCAACCTGTCGCGTATTTTGCAAGAAATCCAATTGCTGGGTTACAACGCGCATCCTTATAACGCGCGTCAGGCGGATCAGTATCGGCAACAAAGACGCAAAAAAGAATTGCAGCGGTTGGCTATCGCAGGGATTGCTTCTGCGCAAGTGATGATGATGGCTGTCGCGCTTTACGCGGGTAGCCGGTATGGCATAGATGCCAGTACACAAAAATTATTGCGCTGGTTCAGCCTGTTTCTGATTCTGCCGGTGGTATTCTTTGCGGCGACACCTTTCTATCGTTCGGCGTGGAGTGGCTTGCGCTCAAAGCACTTAAATATGGATGTGCCCGTGTCATTGGCTATCTTGAGTGCGTTTGTCGGCAGTTTATGGGTCACTATGATGGATGGGACGGCGGTATATTATGACACCATCGCCATGTTTACCCTGTTTTTACTGGCGTCGCGCATGCTGGAAACAGGTGCTCAAGAAAAATCCGTTGAAGCAGCTGAAAATTTATTGAAGTTGCAACCGGCTATGGCGTTACGGGTGAGAGACGGGCAGCAGGAGTATGTGCCCGTGCTGGAATTGCTGGTTGGCGATCATATTTTGGTTAAGGCTGGGGAAACCTTTGCCGCAGATGGCGAAGTGCTGGATGGACAAACCACTGCAGATGAAGCCTTGCTGACGGGTGAATCGCGACCCGTCATCAAGCAGGCAGGTGCCAGGGTCATTGCAGGCAGTATCAATCTGGATAGTCCGGTGGTCATTCAGGTTGGTGGTGTGGGCGAGCACACAGTTTTGGCGGGTATCGTGCGTTTGGTTGATAAGGCACAAGCGGAAAAACCAAAAATCGCCCAACTGGCTGATCAAGTAGCTGCCTGGTTTACTTGGGGGTTATTGGGGTTCGCGCTATTGGTCTATCTGTTTTGGTTATGGCATGATCGCCAGCGCGCATTTGAAATTGTGTTGTCCGTTTTGGTGGTAACCTGTCCTTGTGCGCTGTCTTTGGCTGTACCCGCCGCATTGGCTGCTTCAGGTTCTCATCTGATTCGTCGGGGTATTTTGGTTATGCGTGGCCATGCATTAGAAACCCTGGCCCATGTCGATCATGTGGTATTTGATAAAACAGGGACTTTGACTATGGGTAAACCGCAAATCGTCGCGGTTTACCCTTTGTCTGAAATCGATGAGGCGCAGAGCATTCGTCTTGCGGCAAGTTTGGAACAGGCTTCCTCACATCCCGTTGCGCAGGCATTTCTTTCCAGAGTGAGCAAGCAGTCGTTGCTTGCTGTAGACCATATCAGCAATACACCCGGACAAGGGATATCGGCACGGATAGATGGTAAGTCGTATCAATTAGGAAACGCTATGTTTGTTGAACAGGGTGATCCTACCGTAGAAGCGGAACAAATTTTGAAATTTCCAGGCGCAACCTGTGTCTGGTTGCGAGATGAAAAAAATATTTTGGCGCTGTTTGTCTTGCAAGATCGCTTGCGGGATGACGCGCTGATTGCAATACAGGCATTGCAGGCGCGAGGTATGACGTTAAGTATTCTGTCGGGAGACGCCGAGTCCGCTGTGGCATATACTGCGCAGCAACTCAATGTGCATAATTATCATTATGGACAAAGCCCAGAGAATAAATTAAATTATATCAAGCGATTACAATCAGAAGGTGCTGTGGTGGCGATGGTGGGCGATGGTGTGAATGATGCGCCAGTACTCGCTGGCGCACAAGTTTCATTTGCCGTGGGAACTGGTGTTGATGTGACCAGTCAAAGCAGTGACGTTGTACTGCTTTCAAGCCGGTTGTTAGATGTGGCTGGTGCGATAGAAACCAGCATGGCGACACGGAAAGTGATGCGCCAAAATTTATGGTGGGCTTTGGTTTATAATCTGGTCGCACTGCCTATGGCTGCGCTGGGCTATGTGTCGCCCTGGCTGGCTGCATTGGGCATGTCTTTTAGTTCCTTGATTGTGGTATTAAATGCGCTCAGGTTGCGTTGAAGGTTCGTGAATGCAAAATTGGGACTTGTGTCGTCGTGTATTTGGGTTGGATGCAAGGCCTATAGTGTGGTAGATGGATGTTTCATTCGCAAACTTTTTAGCATTGCAGGCACACGAATACACAATAATCCTCCGGGTCGAGGGGCTTTTTTCTCTTCCTGGCGACGCAAACCGCTTATTGTGCGTGACACAACCGTACGTCTTGCGCCTTGGGTCGTATCCCAAGGCGATCCCAGCTAATTTCAAATGACTGATTACGGGACCTAAATGATTACTTCAACATTGGTGTATTTGCTGGCCATGACCAGTCTGTTTATCGCGTTTCTGGTGCTGGGCATTTTTTGGGCGATTAAAAGCGGGCAGTTTGAAGATTTGGAAGGGCCTGCACAGCGTATTTTAATGGACGAGGATGATCCACTTTTGCCGGGGAATCAGACTGTTATTGAAGTGACAACGCTGGATGATACGCCTGTTCCAAAATCACATTAAGCACAGTCTGTGTTAGAATTCTAACGTGCTGTTCAGTTTTTTGGTTGATGTTAATATTGTCGTCAATTAAACCTGAATATTTTTCAGCGCTTGCATCGGTTCGCAGATGCCTCCAAACAAGTTATTTGCGTTAAATCAAGGAGAGATAAATGAAAGAATTAATGTTCGGTAAAAGTACCAATTTGCCCATGATCCTGGTTGTGGCTTTAATTGTCACGGCATGGTTAAGCTTTCTTTCGGTGGTGATTGCTTCTTAATTTCAGTTTTACCATTGAAATAATGATGTCAGGCCAGCATGTATGTGGCATGCTGGTTTGATTTGAAGTGGTTTTATAATGATTAAAGACTGCTTCGAGTGAGTGAGCAGGGTTGAATAGCCGGTTTTTGTAAAATGATATAAATACCTCTTAAATTCTTTGTATGTGTTGTGAGAATTATTATTTAGTTGTGCTAGTATGTGACAAATGGATAGTTAAGTCTTTTATAACTGAGCAAGGAGTATCATGATGGTTCAATATTTTTTTGGCAAAGCCAATTTCCCCTTAACCATCGTTGTGGGGTTGATTGTGATGGGTTGGTTGAGTTTTTTGTCGGTGATTTTACGTTGGTGATTCTTTACTGATAGTGACTGAATTGCCGGACTTGTAAATCGGCGGTGGGAATGAAGTTGGTTGAAGGAACTTTTCTGTTCGTCACTGCGGGGTGGAAGGCCAACTGAACTCCCCTGCCGATTTTACGTAGAGGTTTTTTCACTGCATCGAACGGAGAAAATGATGGCTCGCGTTGTGGCAAACAGGCGGGCCTGAGTTAAAGGCAAAGTCTTATGTTGTGTTGCGCAATGTGACACACCTGGTTTTGCCTTGTGTTGGGCCGGACCTTGCTGGGTCAAGCCCCCCACAGAGGTTAAAACGACGGCTGCTGTACTAAGCAGCCTTCAGAGTTTGACGCAGTTTCAAGATGGCTTTGTTTTCAATTTGCCGCACCCGTTCCGCTGAAATACCAAATTCCGCAGCTAATTCATGCAATGTAGAAGGGTTCTCTTCATTGAGCCAGCGTGCTTGAACAATGCGTTGACTGCGGGGATCAAGCTGGCACAGTGCTTCGCTTAACCCTGATCCAGCCAAACGCTCTGCTGCGACACGCTCAAGAATTCGTGATGGCTCAGCTTCAGGATCTGATAAATAAGCAATAGGTGTAAAAGCCTCTTCACCATCTTCAAAGCTGGTATCTAATGCGACGTCTTGTCCGCTAAAACGTGTTTCCATTTCCAGAACTTCTTCACGTTTGACACCCAATTCTTTGGCCATCGCCTCTGCCTCGGTATGTGTCAAGCTGTGGCTATTCTGCTTCAAACTGCGCAAATTAAAGAATAATTTGCGCTGCCCTTTGGTGGTGGCAATTTTCACCATTCGCCAATTGCGTAACACGTATTCGTGAATTTCCGCTCTAATCCAGTGCATCGCAAAAGAGACCAGGCGTACACCACGGTCAGGATCAAACCGTTTGACTGCCTTCATCAAGCCGATGTTGCCTTCCTGAATAAGATCGGCCTGCGGCAAGCCATATCCAATGTATTTGCGCGCAATGCTGACCACCACACGTAAATGTGACATCACCAGGCGTCCTGCCGCATCGACATCCTGCTGATCGCGCAAACGGTAGGCGAGTGAAGTCTCTTCCTCCTGGCTCAGAATCGGATAATTGTTGACAGTATAAATATAACTTTCCAAACTGGTGGCATGGTTACTTAATACTGGTAGTGTCATTGTATTGGTCATAACAGTTTCGCCTCCATACGCGCAATTTTATCACCGTTTCTATGAGTGTGCTATGGGCGTAAAGTTCCCATGGGGTAGAGGGCGATGATCAGGATAACACCCTCACGTTAATATGTATCCCGCCTGCCGTCAGTTTGATGGCGCACATAATTTGTTTGGCTTATAGCATCTATTCATGCATCCCCAGTGTTGCTACCCTGGGAGCTAACGATAATCCTGAGGAGGAAATTGGTCGCGAAGCCGGTAATAATCAAAACGGTATTGGCAACCTGCATATCCCTGGAGGCTCCTATACTTAATCTGTCTATAATTGTGGCCGTGTGTGTGCCATTGGAAAGTAGCTCAAGTGTAAACAGTGAAGAGGAGAATATGATTAAAATAATCAGTAACACATTGCTGCCCATACTTAAAGATCCAGGCGTTAATTTTTTTACAATCAATACCGAGTCTGCATAATAAATAATTGACATCAGTGACATTTCAAGGCTTATATCAGCGATTTGGCCACTATATATTCTGATTATAATAAAAAAAAGATAAATAAATACGGGAATGCTAAGAATTAATATTTCTGAAAAGGCATCTATCACTGTATGGAAAGTACGGCTGTAATTCATTTTTTTCCCCTGTTTTTTAAAATTATGGTGAATTACGATAGTGATTCAGGTTGGTGATGTGATCGCCTGGTATGGGCGATGTCAGGATGCTTGCTATGACAGTGACAGTTTACACGCCTTGTTGTCAATTCAGGCGCTGTTTTCAACGGGATATTTCCTTACCGTTTATACATTTAAAAACAATTGTCTTGCAAGATGCCGGGTGTTATCTGGTGCATAATAAAACAATTATTAATCAACTTGTTGTAGTCATATTGATATTTGAATTTATTCAACAATCAATTTGTTGCGTGCATCATGGAACAAGTCCATTATTTGAATTCGAGTGTGCCATGGGCGCACAATTTCTGAATAAGCGGATGATGATAACCCGGGTTTATCTGCGTTGAATCCTGCGCCGATTATTTTCCACGCATAAACAGCTTGTCCAGTTCCTGAATACTAAACTGAAACCAGGTGGGGCGACCATGGTTGCATTGATTGGCACGTTCAGTGGTTTCCATGTCACGTAACAGGGCATTCATTTCATTCAGGGACAGTTGGCGGTGCGCACGCACCGCACCATGGCACGCCAGGTTGCCGAGCATTTCATTGCATCGTTCTTCCAGGGTATGGGCTTGCCCATGTTCTGCCAGGTCATGAAGGATGTCACGGGCCAGTTGGGCGGGATCGCCGTGCTGTAGCAAATGAGGTATGCTGCGCACAGCCAGCGCGGTGGGTGAAATCGGTGTGATGTGTAAACCGAGACTTTGCAAAAATTCGGCCTGCTCAATGGCGGTGGCAACAGTGAGTGCGCTGGTTTCAAAGGTGATGGGAATGAGCAGTGCCTGGCTGGCTAAACTGTGTTGTGCGAAGGAGGTTTTTAGCTGTTCATAAAGGATGCGTTCGTGTGCGGCGTGCATGTCCACCAGCACCAAGCCTGCCTGGTTTTGTGCCAGTAAGTAAATGCCGTGCAGTTGCGCGATGGCGTAACCGAGCGGGTGATCGTCGGTAGATATGGGCGGTGTGGGCGCGACATCCGTTAAATCAGCTTGAGGTTCATAAGGCGGCGGTGTTTGCGCCACCCAATGGCTGAATTGAGCTTGTTGTGGTGGAAAAGTGTGGTGTGGGAATGTCGTGTGAGCTGCGCCGCTGCCTGTTAAGGTGTGTCTTGAGCTAAAAGCATTGGCAGAATCGCGGGCACCATCTGTTGCAGGGCGCAACGAAGCGGGTACAGCAGCAGACATTTTGGCCGAACTGGCCAATGCTTGCTGAACGGCGTGATAAACAAATTGGTGTACGGCGCGGCTGTCGCGAAAACGCACTTCGGTTTTGGCAGGATGAACATTTACATCTACGGCGGCATAATCCACGGTGAGAAACAGACAGTAGGCAGGATGCCGGTCGTGGTGCAGCACATCTTGCCAGGCTTGCCGCAGCGCGTGACTGAGTAATTTGTCTCGTACAAAGCGGCCGTTGACATACAGAAACTGCATGTCGCGACCTACGCGGGCATAGGCTGGCAGTGCGACCAGCCCACTTAAGCTGAGTGGACCCCCAGCAACAAGTACAGTTTGAGCTGCCTGTGCAAACTCTGCTCCAAGCAGGCTTTTCATGCGTTCGGCGTGTGATTCGGCGCGCAACTGCCGCTGAACGCGACCATTGTGCGTGAGGGTGAAGGCCACATCGGGACGGGCAAGTGCTGTGCGTAATACCGTCGTGTCACAATGGCCATATTCGGTCGAGGCGGATTTAAGGAATTTGCGACGGGCGGGCGTATTAAAAAATAATTCACGTAATTCGATTGTGGTGCCGTCATTCAATGCGCAGGGAACAGGCGCACCGAATTTGCCACCTTCGGCAAGAATTTCATGCGCGTGGAGCGCGTTCGCATGGCGACTGGCTAAACGCAGTTTGGAAACGGCAGCCATGCTGGCCAGGGCCTCGCCACGAAACCCAAAGCTGGCGACGCTTTCCAGGTCACCCAGACTGGTAATTTTACTGGTGGCATGACGTGCGAGTGCAAGGACAAGCTGATCGGCCATGATGCCATGACCGTTATCTACCACTTTTAAAGTTTGCAAGCCGCCCTCTTCCAAGTGTATACGCAGATCGGTCGCCCCGGCATCCAGACTGTTTTCCAACAGTTCCTTGAGTGCGGCAGCTGGGCGTTCAACGACTTCACCTGCCGCAATTTGGCTAATGAGTAAATCTGGAAGCTGCTGGATGGAGGGCATATCTGGGCCTGAGATTGAGAGAGATGTCGTGGAAAATGGGTGTTCTACGGCTGTTTTGCCAGTTTGGCTCGTGCAGTAGCCGGATTGCTGGCGAAATAGTGTTGTATCCCTGAAACAATGGCACTGGCGAGTTGATCCTGGTAGCGGTCATCGGTAAGCCGTTTTTCCTCTTCAGGGTTGGAAATAAAAGCGGTTTCAACCAAAACGGATGGAATGTCGGGTGCTTTCAATACCGCAAACCCGGCCTGTTCCACGCCATCATGGTGCAATTGGCAGATTTCGGACAATTGATCGAGCACATTGTGCGCTAAATGGCGACTGTCATTGTTCGTGGCGGTTTGTGATAAATCGAGAAGAGTTTTTGCCAGGTCACGGTCTTTGACTCCTACATTGACCCCACCCACCAGGTCGGCCTCGTTTTCAGATTTTGCGAGCCAGCGCGCGGCGGCGCTACTGGCGCCATGTTCTGACAAGGTGAAAACGCTGGAGCCGTGCGCGTCCGGTGTGATGTACGCGTCGGCATGAATGGAAACAAATAAATCGGCACCCCAGCGCCGGGCTTTATTGACCCGTTCGGCTAATGGGATAAAAACATCATCATTGCGTGTGAGTAGCGCATGAACATTATTGATGGCATTCAGTTTGGCGGCTAGCCGTCTGGCAATGGCAAGGGTGACATTTTTCTCCAGGGTGCCGCCTTGTCCGTGTGCGCCGGGATCTTCACCCCCATGTCCAGGATCGATGACAATGATAATGGGGTGTGTGATCACAATATGCTGATGATGGCTGTTTAAATCCTGGCGTGGCGTTTTGGGTAATTTGACAAAAGTTTGCTCATCACTTGCGGGTATATTGTCTGTGCCAGGCGGATTCGCTGGCATCAGGGCGGTATTTTCAGTTTGATGGCTGGGGTTCGTGTCTGATAGCGGTATTGGGTTCAGCGCGGTCATGGCGTTGCTGTGGATAGCCGCGCCGGTTGTCGCATTCCCGGGGTAGATGTCCATGACCAACCGGTAGGCATAATCACCAACAGGTTGCAAGCTGAAGCTGGTGGGTTTGACATCGTCGCGTAATTCCATGACCAGGCGCAACACTTTGGGGCGATTGGTAGCGAAGCGTAATTTGCTGATCCAGGGATCGCCACCGGCATTAATTTTATCGCATAAATTTTGTAGCGCACTGTCGGCCTGAACATCTTTTAAGTCGATGACCAAACGTTTGGGGTGGTCAAGGGCAAACATGCTGTAATCGATGGGTTGAGGCGATTCAAAGGTGATGCGGCTGTAGTCGATGGAAGGCCAATACCGTACTGCATTGAAGCTGTTGTCTGCCATTGCGGTGAAAGATACCCAGCTTAGCAAAGCGGCAATCATGATCTTTAATAATTTCAGCATGTTAGCAATTTGTTTACGCATCGCGCGCCTAAGGGGGTTAAAGCAACGGCGCGTATGCTGCGTCCGCTGTCCTGCTCGTTCAGGTGGATATGCACATCGGCTGGAGGCAACAGCGGTAAGCCTTTTTCCGGCCACTCAATGAGACATAAACTTTCCGCACCGCAATAGTCACCAAATCCACTCTCTTCCCATTCTAACGCATTCTTGAAGCGATATAAATCAAAGTGGTAGAGATTTAAGTTAAAAACAGAATAAGCTTCAACCAAATGATAAGTTGGACTTTTTACCGTGCGGGTATAACCGAGCCCACGCAATATACCGCGTACCAGGGTGGTTTTTCCTGCCCCAAGATCTCCATACAAATAAATGACCATCCCGGCAGCCAATGACTGAGAAAGTGCTGTGCCTGCTTGCAATGTGGCGGTTTCGTCATCAAGGTGACGTTCAAAATGGGCCGGTGGAGGTGAGGTGTGGTGGGGCATGAGTGATCCAATATGATGGTGCTGGCTGCCTGGATGAATGCGGTCGCTGTGGCTCAAAACAAAGGCTGCTATTCATTTTTAACAACAGCTGGTCAGTTGCCAGCGGAACGGTAGCAATTTTTGCCGCTGTGTTTGGCCAAATACATTGCGGCATCGGCGATTTTTACCAGCTGCTCTGCTGTTTTTCCGTGGTCGGGATAGAGAGCGATACCAATACTGACGCTGATCGAGCAATTTTTTCCATTTATCACAAATGAGCGAGCGATGGTTTCAATAATTTTCCTGGCCACACGATCTTTGCCATCTGGCGCGCGCACATCGGAGAGGATCACTGTAAATTCATCGCCGCCCATGCGCGCTACTGTATCCGAGTCACGTACACATGCCACAATTCGTTTGGCCGCTTCGCAGAGAAGCGTGTCGCCAGCACTGTGTCCGAGTGTGTCGTTGATGAGTTTGAAACCGTCAAGGTCAAGATAAAGAACGGCGACCGATACTTTGTTTCTGTGCGCCCTGGTGATGGCCTGGTTGAGGCGATCATAGAACAGGATGCGGTTAGGAAGCGTTGTCAGGCTGTCGTGGTGGGCGAGATTGGTAATCTGTTCATTTGTTTGTTTAAGGCGCGTTAGCAAATTCCAGATAAAGCGTGCCTGGAAGCCGCCAATAATATTTCCATGGCCCAGTTGAGCGGCAACGTAGGTGGTGACACTGTCATCACCGGTGAGGTTGAACGCCAGACAGGGACGGCTTGCCCCGATTGCGTTGGCAAGATCGGTAAAACTTCGCACGCCGAGCTGTTTTGCAAGAGCCAGTGCTGGTGCCAGCGGGTTAGCATCAACAATACCGACGATTTTAATCAGGGGGTCTTCGCTAAAAAGTTCAAGCATCGCTGTGCCGCCACGCCCTGCGCCAATAACAAGTATTTTTTGTATGTTTTGAGGCTTTGCTGTCATCACGTATCTCACGGCAATTAATGCTCGCCCAACTTTATTTCTTGTCGGCAGGCGGTTGCAAGCAAAGACAATACCCTTGAATGTTACATCATCGCATTCTACCCCTTCAAGCGCGAATCATCCAATGTTTGCTGCTGATTTTCGGGCGGTCATTTTTTATGTCCAAAAAATGTATTGGCTTAACGTGACATCACATACCCCTTGTTCCATACCGGGGGTTAAAAACCAGGTGGGGTGCCTCACGCCCGGACCGCGCCCTTTGGGCCGGAGTTCAGCGCGCCTGTCGTCCTCTGAAATTTTAAACCAGTAAAACAGTAAATTCTGGGTGGTCACGTAATTTTCGTGAAGTACTTGCACACGCCTTCGATTTTATATATTATTAACACTTGAAACATTATTCAGTATAATAAAAATTGCACGAGAGTGCTTTCAATAAAATACATTGTTTTAAATAATGAATTTGAGTTATTTGTGTATTGATTAAAAATAACGCGCATTTTAATGAAATATTTTATATTGTTAGGAATATTATTTTGTGCCAACAGTCGTGCAGACTGTTGGGGAGATGTCGAGGCGCGATTTGCCGTATCCCAGTATTTATTGCTGGCCATTGCGCAACACGAATCCGGATTAAATCCTCATGCAGTTAACCGCAATGAAAACGGGTCATATGATATTGGTTTGATGCAGATCAACACATCATGGCTACCTGTATTAAAGCCCTATGGCATTGGGCTCGCGGAATTAGGAAATCCATGTATTAACTTAAATGTGGGCGCTTGGATATTGGCGAATAATTTTATCTTGTACGGCAAAAATTGGCGTGCGGTCGGCGCTTATAACGCAAAAACGGAAATTAAACGGGTGCATTACGCACAGCAGGTTTTTATTAAAATGAAGAACATTGCCGATGAATATGGAATTGAATCGAAGTGAGACTGTGCAGAGCAGTAAAGGGCGCAAAGCACTGGATGTATTGCGCGGTGCACTGCGACCAATTTTGCCTTATCTGGATAACCCGAACGTGCAGGAAATCATGATCAATCGACCAGAAGAAATTTGGGTGGAAGAATCTGGCGTGATGCAAAGGATCGAAGCGAGTTTGCAACCGCTGGCGGTAGAAATGGCCATACGTGCCCTGGCTTCTAATAACGATAAAAAACCGACACCCATTATGGACGCGCGATTACCCGATATGCGTGTTGCGGCGGTGATGTATCCCGTTGCCATTCATGGCCATGCGATGAGCCTGCGTAAACATGCGGCACAACAAATTTCACTGCATGAATATGTGGCGAGTGGCGCGTTTTCGCCGTTGCAAGTGGCTGAAGCCCGGCAATGCTATCACGTTGGTGCGCAGCGTCCATCTGAGGTGCAGGTGCAACAGGGTGGAGATTTTTTACGCCAGTTTTTGATTTGGGCGGTGGCACATCGACATAACGTATTGATTGCCGGGGGAACCAGTTCAGGTAAAACCACTTTGACCAATGCGCTATTACAGGCAATACCTGCAAATCAGCGGGTAATTACGATAGAAGATACGGCGGAGCTCAAGTTAGATACACCTAACCGGGTGTCATTTGAGGCCAATCGCGAGTTGGGTGTGGATGTGCGCGCTTTGGTTCGAGTTTGTCTGCGTTTTCGTCCAGATCGTATTGTTGTGGGAGAAATTCGTGGTGGTGAAGCCTATGATCTGGTGGATTCGCTGAATACAGGACACTCAGGCGGCATCAGTACGATACATGCTGACACGGCAGAATCGGCGCTGAATCGCCTGGAGAGCTTAATGCGCATGTCACCGGAAGCGGTTAATTTCCCGCAAGCGGCGATGGCGCGTCAAATTGCCCAGACTTTTCGCTTTGTGGTGCAAGCGGCTAATTTTGGTGGTCAGCGTGGCCCGGTTCGGGTGGTGGAAATAATAGGTTTTGAGCAAGATAAGTATCAATTTCGGGAGGTTTTTAATCGTTTTCCAGCCGGGTATCCGCAGTGAGTTGAGTGTGTGTCTGGAATGGTGGCCAGTTTCATTTAGTGAGGACAGTATATGAATGCGTTATACCAACCATTTTGCTATATTTTAAGCAATTTTTTTGATAGCCCTGCCATGATAGGGCTGATTGTAGCCATCACTTTGGCCGTAGGCGTGATTGCATGGCTAACAGATATGGGTGGGCGCGGTTTCCCGGTGATGACCTTTTTAGTTGTAGGCATCGGCACCGGGATGCTGTTGGGAATCCCGGCCATAATGGCCGGGATGGGTATCGCTTTGCCGTGTAATCAAACGACTGTGGCGAGCATTTCAGCCACACCAGCGCATTAATATCCTGATATTTTTGGGCATCTCACTTTGTATCAATACTCGAAACCATGCGGCCTATAGTGCGCCGAACACAAGTCGCCACCCGTTTATCCGAGGTGAAAATGCTTGCCGGAGGAGAGTTTAAACTGGTGGTGGCTAATCTGGCCTTCGGCTTTATGGCGATTGCGTTGCTACATGTGTGGCAGTACGTTCTGGTCGTAGGGGTGTTGCACGGGGTGCTGATGTTGGCAGCCAAATCAGATTTGCAAGCACGCGAGATTTATCTCGAATACACCAGGCAGTCTGATCGCTATACGCCCTGGTCAGTGCCACGACGTTACCGGTTTAATCGTCGTCCGGTTGGGTTTGGGCGAGATCTCATGTTATGAGCACGCATCACGAGCGCCCTTTTGCCGAGTTGTTGCCGTGGATGTTTACCTATGGTGACGATGATGTGGTGGTGAATAAGGACGGTTCATTGACAGTGTTTTTTGAAGTGACCGGTATCGACATTGATGGATCAAGTTCCGGCGACGTGGCTTATTTTCTTCAAGCTTTAGATCAGGCGTATGAAGTGTTTAAAGAGGCGCCTTGTGTATTTACCTGGTTGGTACACCGTAAAAATTGTCCGCATTATCCAGTCGCTGTGTTTCCCGACCCTTATTCCCAATTGATTGACGCGCAGCGGAAAGCGCAATTTGATTCGGGCAGTAACTTTATCAACCGCCATTATTTGGCCATTACTCTGATTTCTGATAGCGGATTGAATGGCATTGCCACACGGATGCATTTTTATCTCCAAAATGGATATGGAGTATTTCGTGCCATAGGCCGCACGCTGGGGTCTTTGTTGCGTGGCAATGAAGCATTTGCCTATGCGGCCAGTGAACTGGCCGGCCGCACAGAAAAGTTTAATGGCTTGTTAGACCGTTTTGTGGAGCGTTTGTCTGGTTTGGGTATTGCACGTGTCGCAGGTAATTCATTGAGGGGGTTGTTACGCCGTTGCGTGAACCCTTCATCAACCCAGGAAGAGTTGGTTGCAATGCCATTTTTGGATACGCATATACCGAACGCAGAGTTGGTCATTGAACGCGAGTACCTGCTCTTCGATGAATGTACGTATGTCATGGGCGTTTCGTTGAAAGAGCCGCCACGAATCACCTATCAAGGGTTGTTTGATCAGATGTTGTCCCTGGATGGCGAGTTGGTATTCTCGCAAAATTTTCGTTTTGCCAGCAAGAAGCAGGTGATAAGTTATTTAACCAGTGTCCGCCAGTACAATGATTTGCTGAAATATTCGCCACTGACCTGGCTGTACCTCGCTTTCAACGGTAATGCCGATGCACGCACCAATGATGCCAGGATGGAATCGGCTGAAGCAGCGCATCGGGCAAGTAACCGGGTAGAAATGAACGATGCTTATTATGGTTGGTATGCCGCTCAAGTCATGGCAATTGCGGGCACGGCACAAGCCGCCGAACAGGTGATTGCCACAGTATCTGCGGCGCTGGAAGTCAATAATTTGACCGTAATAAAAGAAAAAACACATTTGCTGTCAGCATTTGCGGGGGGGGTTGCCGGCATGTATGCCACACAGAAACGCTGGTTTATGTTGGAGATTCCCTCTTTGTCGGACCTTACTCCGCTACGTACTGTAGATCCCGGACAGCAGAGCAACGCTTATTTGACCCAGCAACGTGGTCAACATTCCGCCGCACTCATGTTGCTGGAAACGGCTTACAACACGCCGTATTACCTGAATTTGCATGTGGGTGATTTGGGACACGCTTTGGTGGTGGGACCTTCCAGATCAGGAAAGTCTGCCGGGATGAATGTGTTGATTGCACAATTTAGAAAATACATACCCTCCCGAATCATTATTTTTGATAAAGACCGATCTTGTCGTATCGCTACTTTAATGATGGGTGGCGACCACATCGATATTTCGGCGCATAGCCGTAACCGTTGGAATCCACTGAGTTTGCTGGGTGATGCCAAGGCACTGGAATGGTTGGCAAGTTGGATAGAAGGCTTAATCTGCTATCGTGGTTACCGTTATACAGCAGAGGATGCGAAGGATGTTTGGCGTGCTTTACAGGGGTTGTCCGTGCAAGATGCTGCGCATTGGACATTGGGACATTTGCATTCCGTTTTGTCACCGTCATTGCAAAATGAATTGGAAGCATGGGTAGGTTCAGGGGCATTGGCACATTATTTTGATAACCAGGAAGACACCTTTTCCATATCGGAATTTTGCTGCATGGAAATGGGCGAAATTTTACAAAAAGAGCATGTGGCCCGTGCATTTATGGATTACGCCTTTTACCGTATTTATACCTTGTTACGTGACCCACGGCATGGTGTCATTCCCACGCTGATTTACGTCGAAGAATGTTGGTTTATGCTGGAAAACCCTTATTTTGAACAGAAAATTCGCGATTGGACTAAAACCTTTGCCAAGCTGGTTGCACAATTGGTGATGGCAACACAGTCCCTGGAGGACATTGCCGATTCTCGCGTGTTTTCCAGTTTGCGTGACAACATTCAGACCCGAATCTATTTGCCTAACAGCAATGCGCTCTCGCCACAAATGCTGTCCCTGTATGTGGAGCAGTTTGGTTTGCATGAAGATCAAGTGGCACAAATCGCGTCGGGTACACCAAAGCGGGATTATTTCATTCAGCAGCCTGGCGTGTTTCGTCAGGCAATTCTGTCCATTGATCCGGTGACACTGGCGATCGTGCGTTCTGATTCTCTGGCGCAAATGCGGTTTCAACACCATTATGAATCGGGGCAGATCAATTGGCGGGAAAATTATATGGCAGACATGCTTTCCTGATGAGCTGAAAGAATGAAAAGTGCCATAAAAAAATACTTGTTTGTCAGCGTCATAATGGGGATGCTGGTCTACTCCCAATCCGGCCATGCCTTTACATGGGCGACAGAGTGGACACAAATTGCCAATTTTATCAAATTGATGGATAGCGGCATCAAAGAAGGCATCATGCTGGAAAATCAGGCGCAGGCTGAAATCACACGCATCAATACTTTGATGGACGCAGAAAAAAATCTGGTGAATGCACCAACGGACTTGATACACAACACCATTGCGGTGTACTCAACACAGCGTCAGCAAACCCAGCAGCTATTAAATGACCTGAACGCCATGCAAACTGTTTATCAGCAGGCCACACAGATGCTGGGGTCGCGTATGGTTGAAGCACAGGCCCTGGGCACTAACCCACAACAGTATCTGGAAATGGAAGCCCAACTGGCCGCCACCAAAGGGGGGCAATATCAAACCGCTTATCAGCGTGATACCCAAACTTTACAGGATGTGGTGGATAAATCGATGTCTTTGGAAAACATGATGATGCAATTACCCAGTCGGGGTAATCTGGAAGGCATGGACAAATTGAATACCCTGATGGCGATGGTGGCTGGGGAAACACTCAATTTGAATAAGCAATTTGCACAGGCCAGTGCGGAACATCATGCGCAGCAGGTATACAACACACAACGGCAACAAACTGATGTGGCGCAGCAACAACGTGCAGCCTTGCAATGGGCGCAACAACAGCAAGCAGAACAACTGCAGGCGTCAAGCAGTGCCAGTACCCCTTCCGGTTACAGTCAAAGCCAGATGGAACACAAGGCCTGGGCGGCAGCCATCCCACCATGAAAATCATGCTGGCATTTGCATTGTTGTGGGTGAATGGGCATGAGCAACGCATGTTTTTACGTCAAATCGTGTTGTGGCGAAACATGTCCTTGGACGAACGGGCGAAATATCGTTCACCGTCCGAGTTTCGTTATGTCTGGCGGGTACGCTGGGCACTGGCATGGGCAATGGTGATGACGGAAACCCCATTATTGCTGGCGTGGTCCATACTCACCAGTTTATTGTTCGGGGTAATTATTCTGGCCAGGTGGTTACCGTGATCGCGTGTTCAGGCCTTTGGCACAGAGCGTGGATAAAACGGTGGGTTTATGCAATCTTAATGATTGGCATCGCGCTGTCCAATGCGGTATGGGCTGGCAATACGACGGATACGGGATTCGGCAGCGTGGTCGGACAGCCAGTCAATACAGCGGCTTCCGCACCACCTGCACCGGATTTTGGTAAAGAGTTGTATGCAGGATTAACTGCCATGCACACCGCTGGCGCAGCGCTGGCCCCGAAGTTAGTTCCGGTGGGTGAGCGGTTGTTGGGCGTGTTTTTTGCCATCATGTTGGTGTGGTATATTTTTGAAGGTATGGCCGAGCAACAATTGGATGGCATGTTCCGTAAAATTATTCAGCACAGTATGCGGGCCATGATTGCGATGGAATTGCTGGCTAGCTGGGGAAGTCCGAACGGTTTAGGGGTGGCTCACTTTCTTGAGTATGGTTTGGATGAGCTAAGTACGCCGTTTATACAGGCGGGAGACCCTTCGGACAAAGTGATTGATGTGTATTATCAAGCGATACAGGGTATGTTTAGTATGGTGACGAACGACCTGTCGAGCTTTTCGCTCTACAGCGTGGCGAAGTCTGCCGTGAACGGTGGATTTGGCTGGATGTTATTCATGGCTATTTTGACACTGGTGGTGGCCCTGATTTGTGTCGCACTGCTGATGTTGTCCATGACTTACGCTTTGATTTACGTCAACATTGGCGCTTTTATTGTATACATTGGGTTAGCGGTCGGCCCAGTATTTGTGGCCACGCTTGTTTTCCCCCCTGCGCAGGGCTATTTCCAGAACTGGATGAGTTTTGTCATTTCGGGTGGAATATACAAGCTGGTGGCGGTGGTGGTGGGCGACATCATGGCGCAAGTTTTGATAGAGGTGGGTAAACACGGCAGCAATGTGGCGATCATGGCGAATGGCGCGGGGGCGTTTTCAGGCGCCTTTGATTTGTTGAAATTTTTGCTGTACTCACTCTTGTTGGTGTTCTGGAGTCTGTTTGCTTATTTTTTGACCAGACACATTTCTAATTTTGTACATGCCCTGGCAGGCGGTATCAACTTGCATATGGGCAGCTTAAGCAGCCTGAAACCTTCTCTTTCTGGCAGCTTGCCGGGATATTCCCAAATAATGAAAATGCGACAAGAGCGTCAGGACGCCAAACAGGGTGAAGCCAAAACACAGGAAAAAATCCGGATAGCCGAAGCAAAAGCCGCTGAGAAAGCCCAAATGGCAGAGGCCAAAGCCGCAGCCAAAGCCCAAATGGCCGCTGAAAAAATCTCAGCCAGAACGCAAGCCGCTGAAGCGAAGGCAGCAGCAAAAGCCCAGGCTGCCACTGTAAAACCGGCGACGCGATCCAGAAAAAAACCCCCACGGGCACCAGAGTGATGTTAGCTTCTGCCACGCCAATTCAACCACTTTGTCAGCGAGTAATCTGAGCATCCACATAATGTGACAGGGTAGCCGAAATCATTTCGCTGCCACACGCAACGCCAGAGCTTCAGCAACGCGGATACCATCTATTGCAGCCGATAAAATGCCCCCCGCATAGCCCGCACCCTCACCAGCAGGATACAGCCCTGCTGTATTCACGCTTTGGTAATTGTCTTCATTTCGACGTATACGGACCGGAGAAGAGGTGCGTGTTTCCACGCCCGTCAATACGGCATCAGGCAAAGCAAATCCACGCAGTTCTTTGTCAAAGGCTTGCAGGGCTTCGCGCATTGCCGAAATGACATAATCCGGCAATGTGCTGGTCAAGTCGCACAATGTCACCCCCGGTTGATAAGAAGGCTGCACTTCACCCAACTGAGTGGAAGCGCGACCAGCCATAAAATCGCCCAATAACTGAACGGGCGCATGATAATTGCCGCCGCCCAACTCAAAAGCACGGCCTTCCCACTGTCGTTGGAATGCAATGCCTGCCAGGGGATGTCCCGGATAGTCATCAGGTGTGACATTGACAACAATCGCGCTGTTGGCGTTGCGTTCATTGCGTGAGTATTGGCTCATGCCGTTGGTGACCAGCTTGCCTGGCTCGGATGCGGCGGCAACCACAGTGCCGCCTGGACACATGCAAAAACTGTACACCGCCCGCCCATTGCTGGCGTGATGCACTAAACGGTAATCTGCTGCACCCAACTCCGGGTGGCCTGCCGCATCACCCAGTCGACACTGGTCAATTAAGCCCTGTGGGTGTTCGATGCGCACCCCTACGGAAAAGGGTTTGGCTTCCATGTAAACACCGCGCGCATAAAGCGTTTCAAAAGTATCTCGCGCACTGTGACCAATGGCTAAAATAGCTTCAGAGCAGGCAATCACTTCTCCGCTATCCAATATCACTGCGCTTAATTCATTATTTTCACGCACAATGTCTGCCACACGGCTTTGAAAACGAATCTCGCCACCCAAGGCTTGAATGGTGGTGCGCAGCTGTTCCACGATCCCTACCAAACGAAAAGTCCCGATGTGCGGTTTGCTGACATAGGCGATTTCTTCTGGGGCACCGGCCAGAATCAACTCATTGATGACTTTACGGGCATAATGTTTGGGGTCCTTGATTTGGCTGTACAGTTTGCCATCTGAAAAGGTCCCAGCCCCACCTTCACCAAATTGTACGTTCGATTCAGGCATCAGTTCCCCTTTGCGCCATAAACCCCAAGTGTCCTGCGTGCGTTCGCGCACTGATTTCCCCCGCTCCAAAATCAAGGGGCGGAATCCCATCTGTGCCAAAACCAAACCTGCAAATAAACCTGCAGGACCCAGGCCGATCACCACCGGACGGGTAGGTAAGCTGTCTGGCGCATGCGTTACAAAATGGTAAGCGGTGTCGGGCGTGACGCTGATGTGCTTGTCTGCCCTGAATTTGGATAATAACGCAGCTTCGTTGCTCACCCGGATATCTACAGTATAAACAAACTGTATCATCGTTCGTTTACGTGCGTCGTAACCACGGCGAAATATCTTGAATTCAAGCAGGTTTTTTTCAGTGATGTGCAAACGACGGCAAATTGCCCCTTTTAGAGCGTCAGCCGAATGTTCAATAGGCAACTTGAGTTCAGTAATACGTAGCATAATGCGGGGATATCGGGGTCTGGGTTTGATATTTTACCCCGGTTGGGTGAAAATTACCGTAATCTGCTTCATCCTGCCATGTTTTTCAAGCGATTTGAGCGCGCTTACCGTAGAATACACGTCTTTAAGTCGTCAAATTTTAACATGAGCATACAATGGTTTCCCGGACACATGGTGGCGGCGCGCAAAAAAGCCACCGAAACCATGGCTTACACCGATGTGGTGATCGAGCTGGTTGATGCCCGCCTGCCTGAAGCCAGCGCAAACCCGATGATTGAGACTTTGCGACGTCACCGTCAACGCCCCGGTTTGAAAGTGTTGAACAAGGCCGATCTCGCTGACCCTGCTGTCACACGGGAATGGCTGGATTGGTATCAAAAACAACCGGGTATGAGTGCGGTCGCGTTGTCTTGCAAAACCAATACCGACGTAGCGCGGATTATCAAGCTCTGTTCGCAATTGGCGCCACATCGTGGCACGACGGTCAAACCGCTGCGCATGATGATCATGGGTATTCCCAATGTGGGGAAATCCACCTTAATGAACGCTTTACTTAAAAAACGGGTGGCCAAAGTGGGTGATGAGCCTGCCGTCACCAAAAGTCAACAACGGCTGGAACTCAATGACCACATGGTCTTGGTAGATACGCCCGGCTTGATGTGGCCGCGAATTGATTGGCCGGAAGACGCCCTTATGCTGGCCGCCAGTCATGCTATTGGCCGCAATGCAATTATCGATGAAGAAGTGGCGACTTTTTTGGCCGGCATTTTGTTGGAGCGCTATCCACAGACGCTGGGCCAACGCTATGGATTCGATGCTGGGCAAATGGATGCGTCGGGCGTGATCGAAGGCATCGCTCAGCAACGGAATTTCCGCGCTAAAGGTGGGGAACTCGACTACGACAAAGCAGCTGCGACCTTATTACAGGACTATCGCAGTGGACGACTTGGTCGCATTAGCCTGGAAACCCCAAGCAGCAGAGCAGCCAAAACGCAAGACTATGCCCACGCACGTCTGGTGCAACAAGAGGCGGACAAAACAGATGCTGGCGATACGCTGATGCAATCTGCTCCTGATGATCGGGAGCAACCCGAATAGATTCTGGCATCCTTGCCTTATTTCATGTGCTTATGTAATATTCTTGTCAGGTATAAATATGGATTTAAATATCCCTTTACCCGCTTGGCTTGCCAATCGTTGTTGCTTCAACGGATATCGTTTTTCTTCAAAATAATTTTGAAAATCCAGGGTTGTCTGGGGCTTCAAAAAATATTGGCGGCGTATATTGATCTTTTAAAACAGGGGGAAATAAAAACTTTTTACATCAATACATAAAATATAAACTTGCTTTTAGCCTGGCCCGGATATGGTACAAGCCAACATGTTGCTACATCACTGTTGATGCGATGTTATTCAAAAGGGTGGGTGCACTGGGTGCCGATTTTTTGTTTTGTCGTGGGCATTCACCCGCCAGTATTCGAGTTGGCTTTATCTCGCTCAGTAGGGGTATCCCATAATGAAAACACTGCAAATTCAAAGTAAAACTGATTTACTCGCCGCGCGCGAGTATTTTTTTAACTGTATTATTGATGCCTTACAGACAGAGCCGATGAAAGCCGAAGAATTAACGGGCTGGGATATGGATCATGTCCCGCCACGTTGGTTGCTGATGGATGTCGAATTTGGTTCTCTGCTTATCAAGGTCGCCCCCAACTTCATCGGTGAAGGTGATGAAAGTCACTATTATTACTCCATTTCCGTCGCAGGTGACATTCTGCGTATTGGTATTTTTATGCCGATCTCTAAAATTCTGTCCGCGCCAGTCAAAGACAATGGCAGCAAACGATTGTCCCAAATCTGGAATGGCGCACCTCTGGATGTGCAGGCACGTGGTGACGGGATTATGTACGAATGGACTTTCACTCATTTCGATCCATCTAACTGGGGGTGCGCGGAAAAATATATCCTGGGAATGCGCCTTCTGCATCAGCGTTATATTCGTTTGATTTACAATGTGGTTCGTGAGGAGTTAACGCCCGTTCTCTGTTAGTCCGGTCGTGAAAATATCCACTGAGTGGGTATTCGTCGTGGTCAATACACTCAGTGGATGTTTTAACGTCAATTTATGCAAAGTCCGACAGGCTCCCGGGTGGCTTTCCGGGCATGTACGAGTGCTGATGGTCAATGGACGGTCATTTTTGCAGTTTGTTCATCGTCATTGCATCGTGTGCTGATGGATTGTTCGGGTTTAATGGGCCCGAAGTTTATGTTGTAATTTCTCTACCACGCTGGCGTGAACAAATGGACTCACGTCGCCACCTAACCAGGCGATTTCCCGCACCATGCTGGCAGAAATAAACATATAGTGTTCGGCTGGGGTCATGAATACGGTTTCCACATTGGGATTGAGTTTCCGATTCATGCCCGCTAACTGAAATTCATATTCAAAATCAGAGACGGCGCGTAAGCCGCGCAAAACGATGTGCGCATGATGCACAGCCATAAAATCCATCAGCAAACCAGAAAATCCGGTCACGCGCACGTTGGGGACATCGGCAAATACTGCTTGCGCCATTGCCACACGTTCATCCAGATCAAAAAAAGGCTGTTTGTGCCCGCCTACGGCAACGGCGACAATGATTTCATCCACAATGCGCGTCGCACGCCGGACCAGGTCTTCATGTCCACAGGTCACTGGATCAAAAGTGCCTGGATATACTGCAAGTCGTTTCATATCATCGGTCTCAATAAACAATAATGTGCTAATCCACTGCGCCCTTCTCGCCATACTATCCAGCCATCAGGCAGTTGAAGTGTACCGTCATGCTCCACATATACAAATGCCGAAGGGGCGAGCAAAGATTGAATGTGGGTCAAAGCCGCTGTATGTAATGACAATGCAAAAGGCGGATCCAGCAATACCAGATTGAAACCCGCAAATGCTTCCGTGAGCTTGTATTGTTGCAACCATGCCATGCCATCCGCACAGATGGTTTGTACCATCGCCGCATTGAGTTGCTGTCGGTTGACTTCCAGTGCATGGTACGCAGTGCGGTTTTTTTCTACCATCACTACCTGCACTGCGCCGCGAGAAGCCGCTTCAAATCCCAATGCGCCACTGCCCGCAAAAAGGTCCAAACAATGCCAGCCAGTCAAGTCTTGGCCCAGCCAATTAAACAGGCGCTCCCGTACCGCATCCGCTGTGGGGCGCAATCCATCCATTGACGGGAAATGCAACAGGCGGTGTCGCCAGCGCCCACCAATCAATCGCACTGTATTGCGGCGTGTTGACGATACGCCTTTATTTCGTTGCGCCATCTGACTTGCTGTCTGAAGGTTGCTCCGGGGCATTGCCTACCACCACCGTTACCATGCGATCAGGATGGATATGAGTTTGAAAAGCCAGTTTGACTTGTTCTGCGGTCACTGCCGCAACCTTGTCAGGGAAAGTATCAAGATAATTCAAGGGTAGCTGATAAAAACCAATCATGGCCAAATATTCCAGCAGCTTTTGATTGCTGTCGATGCGCAAAGGGAATCCACCGATGATGCTGTGCTGTGCCTGCGTCAACTCGGCTGCGGTCACGCCTTGCGCAACAAAATTAGCCAGTGTTTGTTGGGTGACGGCCAGTGCTTGTGCTGTTTTATCGGCACGAGTTTGTAACCCGATTTGAAATGCCCCAGCCTGCCGCATGGGCATGAAGTAACTGTAAACGCTGTAAGTCAACCCACGTTTTTCACGTACCTCGTGCATTAAACGGGAATCAAATCCTCCTCCGCCCAGAATGTAATTGCCGACATACAAGGCAACATAATCCGGGTCGCCTCGTGCTACGCCGGGTTGACCAATTAAAATTTGGCTTTGTTGCGACGGAAACACGATGCGTTTCATCACTGCCTGCTGCAAGGCCGGCACGGGCGCAATGGCTGTGCTGGCGGCCAAACTGGCTGAGGGCAAATTCGCTGTCAATTGTCCGGCGATCTGATTGGCTTGCGCACGGGTTACATCACCGGTCAATGCGATCACCGCCGCTTGTGCGCTGTAATGGCTGCGATAGAATGATTTTAAATCCACACTGTTCAAGGATCTAACACTGTCAATATTGCCATTTTCCCGATGCCCGTATGGTTGTCCGGCAAATACCAGTTTTTGAAATGCGATGGCTGCGAGTGATTGCGGCTGTCCTTCGGATGCGACCAAATCATCAATCACCCGTGCCCGTTCACGTTCTACCACGGGTTCGGCGAATGCGGGTTGTTCCAGTACCTTACTCATGATTTTGAGCGCAGGATTTGCGTCATCCGCACGGCTTAAGGTGCGCAAAACGATCCCCGCACGGTCCGCATCAAAATGACCGCTTAATTGGGCACCGACATTGGCCAAAGCTTCGGCGATTTGTGTGTCGCTCATGCCACCGGCACCTTGATCCAGCATCCGTTGCGTGAGGCTTGCCAAACCCGCTTGATGGGCAGGGTCATATGCGCTGCCCGCAGGAAAATCCACGCTCACATCCAGCATGGGCAGGTCGTGGTTCTCAACGAAATACACTTGAGCCCCATTGGCAAGCTCCCAGTGTTGAATGGATACCGCTGCCGCGTTGTCCGCCAAGACGCTAAGTAGACATAACATCAATATCCTGCGCATATATGCTCCTCATGATTAAATCTTAATTATTCCAGTAAAATTTGAGACCGGTGCACGGAAATAGGGTTTGCTCAGGTTTGTTGAAAACCGGCAAGAAACCGAAGTGTACAACGAGTACGCAGGAATTTTGAGTCAATTTTCAATGAAATTTAGCTTGTGTAATATGTTGATGTAATTGACTGACATATATTCTTGTGTTTTATCCTTTTCCCTTGCTGGTTTAAAACCCCGGCCTTCAGGCCGGCAGGAGCGCCGAACCCCGCCCTGACTAAATATCCACCGGCCTGAAGGCCGGTGACCTCATTGCTTTTAGTCAATCGGTAATGCGCTGTGATGTCCCCTTTGGCGCAGAACAAAACTGGTGTGTACGCCAGTTACGCCAGGAATCAAGGTAAGCCGGTTAAGCAATAAATGCTGATAGGCATCCATGTCGCGCACCACCACTCTCAATTGGTAATCGGCAGATTGACCGGTAATGAGCAAGTATTCGACGACTTCCGGAATGTCTTGAATCGCCGATTCAAATTGATCAAATCGTTCTGGAGTATGTTGATCCATCACGATATGCACCAGGGCGGTGAGCGTCAAGTCAAGTTTGCGCGGGTCGAGTTGGGCACGATAGCCGCTGATAATTCCCTGTTCTTCCATTGCACGCACGCGACGCAGGCAAGGAGAAGGGGATAGGCCAATTTGATCAGCCAGAGCTTGATTGTTGACGCGCCCATCTTTTTGTAGCACCTCAAGTATCTTTTTATCGTAGCGGTCTAATTTCATGTTATTCCCGGTTAATGTGGGTAAATGGGTTAATTATTGCTGATAATGAATAGATATCGCAATAGTACACCTAATTTATATTAAATTTCACATGAATACGCAAGCACCTGTCGCGTGGCCTCATCTATGATGGAGCTTCAATCTCACGGAGTTTTCATGATGTTAGCCTTACCCAAAAACAAATATACAGCCACACCCAGGGTGAACTTGCCAGATCGTATTTGGCCGAATCGCGGCCTGATTGCCGCCCCTGTTTGGCTCAGCACGGATTTACGGGATGGCAATCAAGCGTTGTTTGAACCTATGAATGTCGTGCAAAAAATGCAGTTGTTCAAGTTATTGTGTGCCATCGGTTTTAAGGAAATCGAAGTGGCATTTCCCGCTGCCTCGCAAACAGAGTTCGATTTTGTGAGAGCACTGATTGAAGGCGGACACATACCGGATGATGTGACCATCTCAGTACTGACTCAGGCGCGTTCATCACTGATTACTCGTACTATGGCGTCTTTGCGTGGCGCCCGCCGGTCTATTGTGCATGTCTATCATGCGACTTCGCCATTGTTTCGGGAGCGGGTGTTTGCCCTGAACCGTGAACAAGTGAAAGCCATGGCCGTGGATGCGGTGACGCAAATTCATGCCTTGACGATTCAGCAACCCGAAACGGAATGGGTTCTGGAATATAGCCCTGAAACCTTTAATGCGACGGAGCTCGACTTCGCTCTGGAGATTTGTCATGCTGTGGCAGCCGCGTGGGGGGCTACACCTGTAAATCGGGTGATCCTCAATTTGCCCGCCACGGTGGAGTGCGCCATGCCCAACGTGTATGCAGACCAGATTGAGTGGATACATCGCAATCTGGTTTGTCGTGACAGCGTGGTGCTCAGTATTCATCCACACAATGACCGGGGTACGGCAGTGGCCGCCGCTGAACTGGGAATGTTAGCAGGTGCTGACCGGGTTGAGGGGTGCTTGCTGGGCAATGGTGAACGAACCGGAAATGTGGACATTGTCACCTTGGCGTTGAACCTTTATACGCAAGGTATTGCACCCAATTTGGATTTTTCCGATATTCATGCGGTGATGCGCGAAATCGAAGCCATTACGGGTTTGGTTGTCCCGCCGCGTCATCCCTATGCGGGCGATTTGGTGTTTACGGCATTTTCCGGCTCGCATCAGGATGCGATCAAGAAAGGTATGGCACAGCAAGCGCCGGACAGTCTCTGGTCCGTGCCCTATTTGCCCATAGACCCGGCAGACTTGGGACGCAGCTACGATTCGGTAATTCGCGTCAACAGCCAATCAGGTAAGGGCGGCATCGCCTGGTTGCTGGAAAATCATTATGGTTTGAGTTTGCCGCGGCGTTTGCAAATCGAGTTTGCCGCACAGGTGCAAAAACATTTGGATGTGCATGGTAAAGAAATCAGTGCGGAAGCGTTATGGACGCTGTTTTCGCAACAGTACTTGCAGACAGACCAGCCTTACTGTTATGTGTCGCATCGTCTGACCGGTGACGGCGCAGTGCAAGGCATACAGATGACGGTGCAATGTCATGGTGTGAAACAAGTCTTGACCGGAGAAGGCAATGGGCCGATTGCTGCAGCGGTTCACGCCCTGCAGAGTGCGGCGATTCATTTGCAACTACACAGTTTTGAAGAGCAATCCGTGGGAGAAGGTGCGCAGGCCACAGCTTGTGCCTACATCGAAGCGCGGTTGCGCCATGGGCGTGTGGACACCTATGGTGCTGGAATGGATGCGAACAGTGTGACCGCTGCCATGAAAGCCCTGATCAGTGCGGTAAATCGTCTGAGCGGTAATTGACGTTCCCATGTAAAATTCAGGTTGACGTACCGAATCAACATAAGGAATGTGACAATGACTTACGTGGTAACTGAAAACTGTATTGCATGTAAATACACTGATTGTGTGGAAGTTTGCCCCGTAGATTGCTTCCGTGAGGGCGAGAATTTTCTGGTCATTGATCCTGAGGAGTGTATCGATTGCACCCTGTGTGTGGCCGAGTGTCCGGCAGAGGCGATTTTTGCCGAAGAGGACGTGCCGCCGGATCAGCAGCATTGTATTGCCCTGAATGCGGAGTTGGCGCAAAAATGGCCGTTGTTGATCGCGCGGCGCGAGCCTTTGGCAGATGCCGATGAGTGGTTGGGCAAGCCCAATAAATTACCCTTGTTGAAGCGTTGAGTATTGTGGCAAGTTAGCCATGTTAACGCAATGGTACCTTGATGCGGCCAGAGCGCTGTTGGCGCAAACCGCTCAGTTAAACATTGCGCTACCAGAGATGGTGGTGCTGGTGCCCAATTTTCAGGCTGGTCAATTGCTTGTTCGTGCTTTGGCGCAAGCGAGCGGTCGTCCAGTACTGTTGCCGCCGCAAGTATTGACGCTGCCTGCCTGGGCCGAGACCGTGATGTTAGACGTTGCTGTCTTGCCAGACAGTCGGCGTACGGTGCTGTTGTATCAGTCCCTCAAGCAGCATGCATGGTTTGATGAAGATGCGTTGTGGCCGATGAGCCTGGAGTTGGGGCGACTGTTTGACGAGTTGACCCGGCAAGCACTGGGCTTGCCCGAAACAGCCGAGGCCTTTGGCGAACAACTGGCGGTGGCTTATGGCACCCGGGCGCAGACGGCCATTACGTTTGAAGCGCGTTTGGTGCACGAACTTTGGTATGCATTGGCTGCGCGCCCGCACGAAGGGGTTTCGCCTGCTGCGTTGTATGCCATGCAATTGGCAGCGTTGGCGCGAACCGCTTCTGTTCCGCTCTGTGTGCTGTATGAATCTAGCCTGGATCGACAAGAACGCCTGTTTCTGGCCGTGTATGCGCATCGCCAAGCGGTGATACGTTTGCCGGCTCCACAAGGCGACGACGCGACGGCGTGTTTGCGTGTGGCCTGGACAACGGGAGACTCTTTGTCTGTGCGTGCGCAGGAATTGGCGTGCCGCATGCCAGGTAGTCCATGGCAGGGCAGATTACAGTTGACAGGCACTTATGGCCTGGAAAGCGAGGCCCAGGCCGCTGAAGCGCAAATCCGCCTGTGGCTGGCAGAAGGCCGACAACGTATTGCAGTGGTGGTGCAGGACAGGCTGACCGCACGCCGTTTGCGAGCCCTGCTTGAACGCGCACAGATTTTGGTTACCGATGAAACTGGTTGGACCCTGGATACCACGGTTGCCAGCGCAGGCATCATGCGCTGGTTAGACACGGTACGGGCAGATTTCCCCTATCTTGATGTGCTGGATCTGCTGCAATCGCAACAATGTTGTGCGGATTGGCAAGCAACTCAGCGCGAACAGGTGATCAGTCATCTGCAAGTGTGGTTGCGCAAACACGGTCCTGTTCACGGTTGGCCGGCATGGTTAGCTGTGATGAAAGCACATGCTGTTGATGATCCGCTGCATCAGGTGTTGTTGCGTTTGTATCATGCCGCAGAACCTTTGCTGTCCCGACGTGAGCGCACACTTCCGGCGTGGCTGGACGTCCTTGAAGACAGTTTCAGGCAGCTGGGTGGTTTGATGCATTTGAGTCAAGATCAAGCGGGCGCACAATTGTTGATGCTGCTGTCCACGCGCAAGCTGGAGTTGCGTCCTGTGTCAGAGCTCACACTTAACTTGCATGAATTTTCCCGGTGGTTGGACCATGAGTTACAAGGCGCACAGTTTGTAGATGGCAGCGTGGACAGTCCTTTGGTGTTCACCCATTTGGCGGCCAGTCGTTTACGCGATTTCGATGCAGTGCTGATTTTGGGCGCTGACGCAAGACAATGGATGCCATCTGGCGCGAATTCAATATTCTTTAATCAGTCTGTGCGCGCGACTTTGGGTTTAAGCACCCAGACAGAATTGTTGGAACAGTTCGAGCGAGACACGGCCATCCTGTTGGCGTACGCACCCGTGACCCGGGTATTATGGCAGTTGCGGCAGAATGATGAGGATAATCCGCTGGCGCCCGGACTTGAACGCCTGGATCTGTTGCATCAGATGGTTTGGGGCACTTCGTTACGTGACACCAGTTTGCTGCAATGGGTGAGGCCGGATTTGGCACAAACCAGTACCGGCAGGGGACCACCCAGACCTGCGGCACACATACGCTTGATTCCTGAGCAAATAAGCGTTAGCGCATACCGCAGTCTGATGGACTGCCCATATCAGTTTTTTATTCGTCATGTACTGGGCTTAAGTGCGCAGGATGATATTCGTGCTGACATGGTGAAATCGGATTATGGGCAAGTGGTGCATGCCATTTTGCACGATTTTCATCGTACTTTCCCGCGTGTGACCGATTTGTCCATGGATACCGCTGAGGCTGCACTGCAAGCCATCAGCCTCACGTATTTTTCCCGATTTTCGGACCAGGATTTTTTTGTACGTGCATGGCAGGCCCGCTGGCGCGAGAAAATCCCCGATTATTTGCAGTGGCAGCGAGACAGAGAACAAGACGGTTGGTGTTGGTACGAAGGCGAAATCGATGCCGCGCGCACCTGGGCAGTGGATGATCGGCATCATGTGACGTTGAAAGGCCGTATAGACCGCATCGACAGCAGTGCGCACGGATGGTCGGTGCTGGATTACAAGACTGGTGCGACCAACACATTGAAACAGGATGCGAAGGCCGCTGATGAAAGTGTGCAATTGGCTGCTTATGCCGTGCTTGCAGCACAAGTAGCGGGGGGTGACGCCATGATTGCACAAGCGGCCTTTGTCAGTCTTGATGACGTCGCTACACTTACTGTTGCGGTAGACGAATCACTGCCCATGATTGCCGCATGCAGCGCCGAACGTTTGGTTGTCCTGTTTAAAGCCATGTATGCTGGCACACCATTGCCCGCAAATGGTCGGGCAACGAGCTGCGCATGTTGCGAGGCGCGCGGCGTGTGTCGGCGCGATCATTGGCTTGAGTGATCGCCAGCACTGATAATGTTGCGACAACGTTATCAGTTATCCGCAGCGATTTCCCGGTTACAAAAAAGAAAAAAATTTGATAAATGAAGCCGCCAATAAAGGTTGACGGATCATTTTTCGATAATCACCCTGAATAAAAACAATTTGCCGATTCGCCACGGCAATCCCCAATCCGGTAAGGCCAGGCCCTACTCCCCGCCATTTCAGCCATTGTTGTGGTTCTGCACGCAAATCCCAAGTCGCCACGGTATCATGGGTCTCAAGATTTACGGTGTTGACCGCTGTGACACGTCCATGTGACACATGGATGAATATTTCAGGGGCGGGGGCATCAATGTAACCCAGGGCCACAATGTCGTTGAAATTTGCTGCGGCAAGCTCTGTCGTGATTTCATGACAATTATTCCACTTCCTGGTAAAAGCTGCGCACCAATTTTCGGAAAATAAACCATCCATTTGCTCTCCTCCAAGAGTTATCGATATATTGTATAGTGGAGATTATTTTTATTGTCCACCCCGTGTCATTTTACGCGCGAAGTGCATATCTTATGCGCGAATTTTGTATCAATTCACGGCATGTTCATGCGGCAGGCCGGTTCGTCAGGCCACAGACAAGTTGGGGGGCGTGATGATTTATCGCGCTGGAAGGCCAGATTACTCCTCAATATCACGTTCTATTTCGTCAATTTTGGTGTGACGGATGTCTTTACCCTTGACCATGTACACCACATACTCAGAAATATTGCACGCATGGTCCCCCATGCGCTCTATCGATTTAGCCACGAACATAATGTCGATAAACGTTTTGATGGTGCGAGGATCTTCCATCATGTAAGTAATGAGGTTGCGTAACTCAAGATTGTATTCTTCATCCACGGCACGGTCTTTGCGGGCAATCAGGGCCGTATCGTGGACATCCAGGCGAGCAAAGCCATCCAGTGCGCGGTGCAGCATATCCAGCACGATCTCGCTCATGAATCTGATTTGGTTAAAGCGGGGCTGAACAATCCGCCCTGCCTCGTGAATTTTGCGCACCATACGCGCCACTTTGGCGGCTTCGTCGCCGATGCGCTCCAGGTCGGTGATGGTTTTAATGGCAGTAATGACCATACGCAAGTCGGAAGCGGTGGGCTGGCGACGGGCGATAATTTGCGCGCACGCTTCATCGATTTCGACTTCCATTGCGTTGACCAGGTGGTCCTGGGCGACGGTATTATCTGCCAGCTCGAGGTCGGCATTGAGCAAAGCTTCCATCGCCTGACTGATTTGCTGCTCGACCAGACCGCCCATGCTAAGCACGCGTGAGCGCATGTGCTCGAGATCGGCATCAAATTGTTTGTAGGTATGTTCCTGTGGCATGTGCAGCATCTCCTCGTAGATATGTGAAAGTATAGTGGTTTTTTTACGGGTAAATGTGACAGTTTTGTGATTAATGAACAGAAATTAATTGGTAAATGGGATACGGATAACCTCATTGTCCACTTTTAGCGTCATCAACCAATGGTGTCCACCCATCATGCAGGCAGGCAAGATCACTGTTGCTTGCCATTTTTCTCCCGCTAGCGGTTGCAAGCGGTAGCGGTTTTCGCCCATATCCATATCCGGCATGGTAAATTGGGCAGTCAGCGAGTGTGCCCCCGGCACGGTCGCCCAGAGTTTAAACGAATGTAAAGCCGAAGGCTGGCCATTGAATTCAATGACCAGTTGTCGCCGGTCAGGCAAAGTGTATTGGCAGGCATGTTGTTGCGGCATACACGCCGTCTGAGTGGGTGGGGTGCTCTCCGCATGTGCTGACACGCTGAGCGCTGCACTTAAATAGAAGCCCATCAGCCACTTGTTGCAATGGGTATTGTGCAATGCAAGATGGGTAAATTGAAATATATCAAATGATTTCATGACCAAATTCCTCGTAATAAAGCGATGCCGTGAGCACCGCGTTCGCGTGCGGGCGTCAGCAGAGATTGTGTCATGCCGCCCAGAGCGTAAACAGGTAAACTGCATCCTCGCACAAGTTCTGCAAATCCTTCCCATCCCAGTACCGCCACACCAGGATGGCTGGCCGTAGGTAAAACGGGCGACAACAGCGCATAATCGCAACCCAGTTGTTCAGCTTGATCTAATTCAGGCTTATTGTGACATGATGCGCCAACCAGACGAAAATCAGGACGCGTTGCTGTATCGGCCAATTGTTTGGCGGTTAAATGAATGCCGTCAGCCCGGGTGCGCTGGGCCAGATTCACATCCTGATTAATGACCACTTGCGCGCCATGCTGGTGAGCGCGTGCAATGACGGTTTCAGCATAGTGCTGCGTTAATCCGGCTTCCCTGAGTTGAATCAGTTTTAGGCCAGCCAGCAGGGCAGCATCCAGTTTTTCCAGAAAACCGGCAGGGTCATTCTCAATATGGGTAATCCCTATTATCGGAGGTAAACACAGCGCACGTAACAAAGGTAAATTGGCGGGTAACAAGGGCATCACATTCACCGCGTCAGGGTGTTGCCAGGAGAGCATTTGTCCTTCGCGAGGCATTGGATCGCCTTGCCATGTATCGATTAAAAAACAATTTAAACCAATGCGTGCGGTTGGATAATTGTGCGTCAGTGTTAACCATGGCGTGGCGTGCGTGACCTGTATCCCCAGTTCTTCTTCCAGTTCTCGCGTTAACGCTTGTCTGCTGGTTTCTCCGGCTTCTATTTTCCCGCCCGGAAACTCCCAGTAACCAGACCAAGGCTTGCCGACTGGGCGACTGGCCAGCAAAATCGCGCCATCAGGGCGGTACAAAATACCAGCGGAAACAGCAATGACAGGAAGTGATGTTGGTTGATTCATGGTTACGTAAAGGTTTATGGTAGAATTTAAAGACCTGATTGTCGTAAAACAAGAAAGTGATGACCGTTGAATTGTACAACGATGGCGAACATGTGTGTTCAATGCTCAGGGGCATTTGAGAATTAAACCCGGGTAATCTGCCAGGAGCCTGTGGGAGTGCGGGCGGTTAATTAAAGAAAGCACTGCGACCCGCGTGGATTTTTTAAATTTGAAAGATTGATTTCACCTTGAGAGGCAACAGGATGAGTACTAAATCCTCTGTGACAGACCATGAGTACGAATTAAAAGACGGCGTCTCGATCATTTCAACCACCGACCTCAGAGGCCGGATTACTTATGTGAACGCTGCTTTTATAGAAGCCAGCGGCTATTCCGAGGACGAGCTTATCGGTAAGCCACATAACATGGTACGTCATCCAGACATGCCGCAAGAGGCATTTGCGGATCTCTGGGAAACGCTGGGTGAAGGTCAGGCTTGGACCGGCATGGTTAAAAATCGCCGCAAAAATGGTGATTATTATTGGGTGCTTGCCAATGTCACTCCCTTGCGCAAAACCCTTCCTACAAAGGGATATCTTTCGGTACGGAATAAACCCTCGCGAGCGCAGATTGCTGAGGCGGAACGCCTGTACCAGCAAATAAATTCTGGGCATGCCGCTCATTTGATTATTCGGCATGGCAAGGTGATACGGCGTGGTTGGCCTGGTATCCTGATCGTTCTCAGGCGCATTCCCATCGGTATCAGGATTATGTTGACGGCCAGCTTTGCTGCCATACTGATGGCGGCCCTGGGCATTCTTGGCTGGTGGGAAACTGCTTCGCAGCCACAGTTGGTGGGCGTGCCCGGCTGGTTACCCCTATCGCTTGCTGTCGCAGGCGGTATAGGTGGTTTGTTGCTGCTGCTATTTGGTTATTTTATCTCCAGCACGATCTTGAAACCTATTGACCGTGCGCTTGAAGTTGCGCATGCCATTGCCTGGGGAAATTTGTCTACCGAGTTTGAGATAAATGCTTCAGATGAGACAGGGCAGCTTCTGAGCGCACTCAATCAAATGAAAACCAATCTGGTCGCGGTGATGTCAGAGGTGGGCTCTCATGTGCACAGCATTAATACAGAAGCGAAGAGTATTGCTGAGCTTTCTTCACGGATCCAGTCTGGCACTACGCAGTTGGGACAGGCGGCCGAGAATATGGAAAAACTGACCAATATCGTCAGAGCTCATGCCGAGCACAATAACGCGATGAATCAATCTGTCGCATCAACAAGCCCGCTTAACATCAAGGACAAATCGGAAAACATTGGCGAAATCGTTCAACAACTCGCCATCATGGAGGAGCAGATGTTGACTGCAACTTTGGCGCTGCAACAGGAGGTTGGTAATTTGGGGCAAGCCGTCCACGTATTCAAGCTGGATGATATCTAATCAGAATAATTCATAACTAACCGGTATATGCGGTTTTATTCGTGAGCTGCAGCACCCCTCTTCCCGTCTTTCTGCAGGGAAGAGGGGACATGTCATCGCATGGTGACAAATTCTTCTGCCCCGGTGGGATGTATCGCCACCGTTTCATCAAAATCGCGTTTCGTCGCACCCATTTTAATCGCTACCGCAAAACCTTGCAGCATTTCATCGGCGCCATCACCAATCACATGCAAGCCCACTATCTTTTCGTCTACGCCCACTGTAATCAGTTTCATGGCGGTTTTGGCCGGATGTGCAGTAAAGGCATCCACCATGGGTACAAAGCGAGTCTGATAAATTTTAATTTCATCCCCATGAAGTTCACGCGCCTGTTTTTCAGTTAAACCTACCGTTCCGATGGGTGGATGGGTAAACACCACTGTGGGAATGTTGTTGTAATCCAGATGTCGCGCTGACATGCCGCCGAAGAGCCGGTCGGCCAATCGCCGGCCGGCGCCAATCGCCACGGGTGTTAATGCCGGGCGCGGTGTAATGTCACCGATGGCGTAGATGTGTGGTACCGTAGTATTCTGAAATTCGTCTGTGGGCACATAGCCGCGCGAATCAGTTGCGATTCCTGCTGCCGCCAGGTTGAGAGGCTGGGTATGGGGTTCGCGTCCGATGGCCCAGATGACGCAGTCAAGTCCGGCAAGCGGTGCGCCCTGCTCAAAACTCAAAGTTAAGGTGCCATTCTCTTTGTGCAGTGCAGATGCGTGGCAATGGGTGAGGATATCAATTCCCGCATCAGCCATGTTTTCCATCAAACTTTCCCGTAACATGATATCGAAGCTATCCAGTACATGCTCGCGGCGCAATAATAAAGACACTTCGCTGCCCAGGGCATTGAGCACGCCTGCAAATTCCACTGCAATGTAGCCTGCACCCACGACTGCCACACGTCGCGGCTGGGTTTCCAAATCGAAAAATCCATCCGACGTAATACCCAATTCGGCCCCTGGAATTTGTGGCGCGCTTGGGCGGCCGCCTGTGGCAATCACAATATGATTCGCTGTATAGTGTTCGCCATCGACCACCACCGTGTGAGCATCCACAAACACCGCATGCCCCCGGATGACTTCTACCCGGTTATCGGCCAAACCGACACCATAGCGTTGATTCAGCCGCAGGATATATGCATCACGTGCCTGTTTCAGCTCCGGCCATTGAAATGCATGTTCACCCAGCTGAATGCCGTAGCCAGCAGCGCGTTCTAGCGCGTGGTGAACAGTTGCGGCATTCCACATGATTTTTTTCGGTACACAGCCCACATTGACGCAGGTTCCGCCCAAACGGCCACTTTCAATGACGGCGCATTTTGCACCATAACGCGCAGCGCGATTCACTGTGGCAATGCCGCCACTGCCGCCACCAATGGCCAATAAATCATAATGCTTGCTCATGATGTCACTCCCTTAGGGCTCGTTAATAAATAGCAGTAACATACGTTGCTGCGTATTCGGGATGGATGCAAGGCGAGAGGCGCAGCGAATGGTTATTCATTAACGAGCCCTTAACCAATAAACAGCCAGCAGCTGTTTTGAGCATTATGCCTGAGTAATACCAAAGTAACGTTCCAAATCATCCCTGCCGCCGATGTGTTTGCCGCCGATAAAGATTTGCGGTACGGTGGAGCGACCAGTGGTGGCACGCAAGGTGTGGGATGAAATGCCTGTACCCTGTCCAGTTTTAATCTCTTCATACTGAATACCGCGCTCATTCAGAATTTCTTTGGCACGAATACAGTGTGGACAACCTTCACGGGTGAATATGGTCACGAACTCAGGTTCTTTGGCATTGGGATTGATATAGTGCAACATGGTGTCCGCATCGGATACGACGAACGGATCGCCCGGCAAATCCGGCTCGGCAAATACCTTTTCAATCACCCCGTTCTTCACCAGCATGGAATAACGCCATGAACGCGGTCCGAAACCAAGGTCCGACTTGTCCACTAGAAAGCCCATTGCTTTGGTAAATTCGCCATTGCCATCCGGAATAAAGCGCAGATTTACTGCATTTTGATCTTTTGCCCACGCGTCCATGACAAATGCATCATTCACTGAGATACACACGATCTCATCAACGCCATTTTCTTTAAATGTTGGCGCCAATTCGTTGTAGCGTGGCACATGGCTGGATGAGCAGGTGGGCGTGTAAGCGCCGGGAAGCGAGAACACCACAATCGTTTTACCCTTAAAAATGTCGTCGGTGCTGATGGATTTCCATTGGCTGCCCTCGCGCGTTTTGAAGGTGACATTGGGTACGCGTTGACCCTCACGGTTTTCGAATTGCATGTTTAAACTCCTTTAATATGGTGGGATGGATGTGTCGTTTGCCACAGCCATGCGCCATCATAGAAGCAGATGATCAATAAATCCAATTGAATTATTTTAATTAATCGATAGTGATTTACTATTAAACACTGAGGCGGCCCGGTTTGGAAAAGTAATTGTTGTGCGCCAACGCATGATACAGCGGCGGGGTGAATATGGCGGAGATACGTGAGGCCACCAGTGCAGAGGCCATCATTGGGATGACCATATTGCTGCCATTGGTCATTTCCAGCACGATGACAAATGAGGTAATAGGTGATTGCGTGACCGCAGACAGATACCCGGTCATGCACAAGGCAATCAGTGCAGGCAGCGGTGCCCAGACGAAAATCGTATGTACCCATTGCGCCAGGCCTGCGCCGATGGACAGGGAAGGGGAAAACAGGCCGCCCGGTATACCCGCCATATAGCTGATTACCAGACTTGCCCATTTGGTGAGCGGGTAGGTTTGGCTCAAGGTTTGCGTGCCATCAAGCAAGGCGCGCGCCTGATCATAACCGCTGCCCCAGGTGGCATTACTGGTTACTGTGCCTAAGGTGGCAATTGCCAGACCGATGACCAAGGCATAGCGCAGTGGAGAGTTCATCCGCCAGGCTTGCAATATTTTTGGCATCCACACTGTCCGGTTTAACAATGTCCAATTGAATGCGGCGCCCAGCAAACCGCTTAAAATAGCAGCGACAATGACGGGTTGGACAAAGGCAAGATGAAAGCTCTGCGGGACATTCAGTTGACCGAAATACAGGTAATCGCCCGCCAGTGCCAGTGAAGTCAAACCCGAAAATATCACGGTAATAATGACTGTACTGTTAAGGTTACTGTTGAAATCACGGGCAAGTTCTTCAATGGCAAAGATAATGCCTGCCAAAGGCGTATTAAATGCGGCCGAAAGTCCGGCAGCGGCACCGGCCAGCAACAATTGTCGTTCAAGTTGCGGTGTGCGGTGCGGATAGAATCGTTGCAATTCATTCATAATGGCCGCGCCAAGGTGTACGGTAGGGCCTTCGCGACCGATGGTTAATCCGCCCAACAGGCCAATCAGTGACACCATGATCTTCCCCACGATCACACGGAAACCAAATAGACGTGAGATGAGTGCTCTGTCTTGCGGTGCCTGCAAGGCCGCAATGACTTGAGGAATGCCGCTGCCTTCACTGCCCCCAAACCACTTTCGTGTCAGGGACACTGCCAATATCGTCAGGGCAGGTGTGATCACAAAAGCCAACCAGGGTCGCCCCGCAATGGCACGAATGAACATCTGATAGGCATCTGTACTCCAGCGCGCATACCATACTGCAACCAGCCCCACTACTACTGCACCGCTCCAGGGTAAGAGGTATTGAAGTAACAGGCGGCGAAAGCGGGCTTTGAGCAGGCGTTGGCGTCTGCCCTGAGATGTTTTGCGCAACAAGATTTTGCTATGTGTTGTTAGCATTGCAGGATTCCGGGAAAGTGTAGATTTTCTGATTTGTATAGATTTTTTGGAAATTCGAAAGATCTTTGCAGTAATCGTTGACAAAAGCGCACCGCAGTTTATATCGGGAAGTGAGGCAATTTGCCTCACTTCCCGATAGGCGCTTTATCATGAAATCAACGATATCCACTATCAGCCGGTTCTCTCTGTGCCCGGCTAGTTGAGATGCGCTGGTCGTGTCACCAGCGCAAGCTTAAGCCCAAGCAGCCCGCACATCAAACGTGCGACAGACTGATTATGCATGACGCTTACTCGCTTTGATACACAATATCGGTGCGACGGTTTTTAGCCCAAGCTGCCTCGTCATTGCCAGTCGCCACTGGTTTTTCTTTACCATAGCTGATGGTGGACATTTGTGCATCCGGTACATTCAACAGGGTCAGAGATTTACGCACGGAGTCTGCGCGACGCTGACCCAAAGCCAGATTGTATTCTGCGCTGCCCCGATCATCCGTATTGCCTTGCAGCTGCACTTTAGCGCTGGTGTGGCTCACCAGATAAGCTGCATGCGCCTGTAGCATCGGTGTATATTCGCTCGTCACATTCGATTTGTTAAAAGCGAAATAAATACTGCGTTGTGCAAGAAGGCTATTGGGATCATTCAGTGGGTTCACTGCAACTGGCGCCTGGGCATGAGCCCGTGCTTCAGCCGCAGCTGCCGCCGCAGCTTGATCAGCCGCCGCTTTTTCAGCCGCAGCACGTGCCGCATCGGCTTGCGCTGTGTCCACCTTGGCAGGGGTTGACGCGCAACCCGCCAACAGGCCCATTACAGCCAAACTCAGTAAAGTCTTTTTCATTTCATCATTCCTTTTATATTAAAAAATTAACAACAATTAATAACAATGTTTCGTTAACAAATCAGGATCGAGATTTTTAACCCACATTTACAATACACAACATATTGCCGTACAACAATATTTTCCACACTTGCCTCTGCATTGAACAAGCCTTCATGGCTTGTCGCCTACAGAAACCATTGTCAACTCACCGTGGCTATTCCCTGTCCTTTGGCAGGGCGCCATTTCCATTTGGCGCGAGACCAATCGACTCATCAGTCAACGTTGATCAATATTATTTGTATTTACGCACTGACTACGGACATCCTCACTGTATGAAATTATTCCTGCTGACGTTACATGAAAACATCCCAACCGCCTTAACAGTTAACGTTCATCTATATTTAATTTAATGGCGGAATTTGGAAGTATTAAGTCACAGGTTTCTGGACATACATAACGTGGATATTCGCGAGAGGTGTCTATGCAGCCACCGCTAATGTAAACCCCTTGAGGTTCCCTGAAGTTCAACATTTCTTGCAGGATCTGCTCTGTTTTCAATTGATTATTTATTGAGGTGCGGGTGAGCTCTTCGACAATTGCTTCATCAATTTTAAATATACCCGCTTCATCTGCATAGGCCGCATTGCGCCAGTGAAAAACCTCCAGACACTTTGACGTCAACGTATAAGGTTGATCCTGTTTCCAAAAATTAGAGAATAATCCGTTACCAAGGTAAAACACCCACGATCCTTCATAACCCATGATATTTGCCGACAGTTCGTCGGGGTTGCGAAACCATAGACGGTCTCCAGGAACATAATATTTTGGTGGCAAGGGAACCGTCATGGAACCATATTCACGCATAAAGATGTCATGGAATTCGCCAGACTTGATTGCCCTGTTCTCCCATTGTTTTTGCAGTTGGTGATGCAGCTTTGGGTTGGTAATCTGCAATTCTTGGGCGATCGCAAGCAGAATGACATACTCGGTCGCCCGATAACAAGAAAACGAATAAAGCTTCCCGGATGTCGAGGGTTGGGTTGCTGCCTGCAACGCGGTTATCAGGGGTTCCCCCGGAAGGATCGTGAACCCGGTTGCTTCAGAATAAACCCAGTAATCCTTGGGGCGCTCAGCCTCTTCGGTATCAAAAGCCAGTACGGTTTTACGTGCGGCTTCAACGATGTTTTTTCTGATGCGAACCGCTGATGCAAGTTCGTTATAACTGGGGAGGTCGAACGCCTCCGGCCCCGCTAGCATGGACAACAAAATCTCTCGTTCAAGGTCGCTGGTGCTGCATTCGGTGTCCAGATTAAGCTTTTGACATAGCTGTGTTGTATCACCGTCTGGCATCCATTCCTGAGCGATATCCTTACGAAGCTGAAAATGAATGAACCGGCTACTGGTATTAATTTTCTCAATTGTGGTTACCCAAAAATCAAGCCCCAGTTCCTGGAGGCGGTGCATAAATTTCTGTCGCGCTTCTCCAATATCACCCGCTGTTTCCCCCTGAATTTTAATGCCCCCGAGATTTGTGTCTGGCTTGTTCGTCATTACGATCAGATGTCTGAAAGAGGTTTGGTGGCTGCTGCTTCGTCTTTGTGATGCATTATGGCAATAAGAACATCCATGTTGCTGCTCAGGTTATTCAGGATATCTGTCGGCAATCGTTGCAGGGCATCGGGCAATATCCCAATCATTGGTTTAGGGGCGCGTTCCATCACTTCGTTGCCTCGCTCGGTCAGAAACAGATAAACAACTCGTTGATCTTCGCCGCGTTTTTTTTTAACGAGATGTTTTTTTTCCAGTTCACCAACCAAGTTGCTGGCTGTGGACTGGTGTATCGACATGACCCGTGCCAATTCGGATACACGTAAACCGGGTGAGTCTGCGATTTCAGAGATAGCCCAAAGCTGAGCACCCGTTACACCGCATTTCAACTCGATATCCTGAAAATGTTTTTTCACGGAACTAAATATGATCCGGAATTTTCTCAGGGTCTCTTGTGTTCGTTCTTCGTGTGTCATCAAAGAAGATGTCAAGGTCGTGTCCAATTTTTCGGCGAGTGGCGTAATTATTCTCTCATTAGTCATAATATATTTGCAATAAATATAATTTGTACAATATAATTGTCTCATAGAACTTATTATTGTTGCAACCCCAGCAGCACTCAGGGTGTTAATTAGCACGCAAGGTTTTCCGCTTTATGCTAAAATTAGCACATTGTAAAAAATATAAAACTTATATAAAACAATTTGTTGCGTCATATATTACTGGAAAGACACAAGCTGTTTCATGGCAAAAACCAGACGTGGATTAACCTGATTCTTTTAGCCATCGTGGTTCCGTGCAGGGCAGCGCGACTCATGACAACCCTGCTTATCCGTTCTGGGTCTGGGCGCTAAAGACGCCCCGCGGACGGCTGGGTTAGCATGTGTGCTACCGTACGGAACAAATCGGAATCAGCGCATAAGATGATCTTGCTGTCGAGTCGTGTCGACTGCGGTGTGGCGTTGATTGTGGCCAAAGCTGCTTGGCGCATAACAGAAAATCCGATTAAAACTCATGCTAACAAGGACCATCACAATGAGTTCAAGCACATAGCCCAGATTTTGTATAAATTGACACGCGCCCTCGCTTGTCTATTGATTGATATAAAAGATTTTGTTCAGTCGGGCGTATGAATCACTACGCCACTCCTTCTCAAAACTTCCCTGGCAATCAATATCCTGCGCGATCATCACGTGAATTTACGCAAAATCCGGGATAGAAGCTCATCACGGTTGTCGCGCTGTTCAACCACTCGCACGCCGAGCAGGCCGTGAAGGCGTTGTGGAAACCAGGTTTTGACATGAAGCGGCTTTCGATCGACGGACACGACGATCACACCGAAGCCGACGCAATCGCCTGCCACGAATCGGTCGTTCAGCCTGAAGCCGTGCTTTGAATGGTCGATCACGCCAACACAACCGATGCGTAGCGGTCTCGGCAAGAACGAAAGGATGCCTGTCATGGAAGCCAATACCACCCAATTCAGTCAGCGCGAATCGAAACCAGGTCCGAAGCCTGATGCGAAGGACGATCTGAAATCCTTACCCCTTGCGGAGGTGGAGAAGAAATTGGCGTCATCGCCAGACGGCCTCAGTCAGACCGAAGCCCAGAAACGGCTGGCTCAATACGGGCCGAACGAGATAGTGGAAAAGAAGACCAATCCTCTGCTGAAATTCTTGACCTATTTTTGGGGTCCCATCCCGTGGATGATCGAGGCGGCCGTGATCCTGTCGGCCGTAGCCAAGCATTGGCCAGACTTCGGCATCATCCTGGTTCTGCTCTTGGCCAACGCCGTAGTCGGATTCTGGGAGGAACACACTGCGGGCAATGCCATCGAGGCCCTCAAGGCCAAACTGGCGGTCAAGGCCAGGGTGATACGTGACGGCAAGTGGGTCAACCCGGCGGCGCGTGAGTTGGTGCCGGGTGATGTCATTCGCATGCGCCTGGGGGACATTGTGCCGGCGGATGCGCGCTTACTGGACGGCGATCCCATGTCGATCGATCAGTCCGCGCTGACCGGAGAGTCCTTGTCGGTCGAATGCAAACCGGGCGACGCGGTGTTTTCCGGTTCGATCATCCGCCGGGGTGAGAGCAGTGCGCTGGTGTATGCCACGGGTGCGAACACCTACTTCGGCAAGACCGCAGAACTGGTTCAGGACGCGCACACCGTCAGCCATTTTCAAAAGGCGGTATTGAAGATCGGCAACTACCTGATCATGCTTGCAGTGGTGCTGGTGGTTATGATCATTGCCGTCGCGATTTATCGCGGCGATCCGATTCTCACCACCTTGCAGTTTGCTCTGGTGCTGACCGTTGCGGCGATTCCGGTGGCGATGCCCACTGTGTTGTCGGTCACGATGGCGGTCGGCGCACGTCTGCTCGCCACAAAGCAAGCGATCGTCAGCCGCCTGGTGGCCATTGAGGAACTGGCGGGCGTGGATGTGTTGTGTGCGGACAAGACCGGCACGCTGACCCAGAACAAGCTCACGCTGGGCGATCCGTTCAGCGTGAACAATATTCCCGCCGGGCAGGTCATCCTCGACGCCGCGCTGGCGTCGCGTGCGGACGACAAGGACACAATTGATCTGGCTGTGCTGGGCGGCCTGAAAGATGACAAGGCTCTGAAGGGCTACCAGGTGATGCATTTCATGCCGTTCGACCCGGTGCACAAGCGCACCGAAGCGACCGTCAAGGGCGCGGACGGAAAACAATTCAAGGTGACCAAGGGCGCGCCGCAGGTGATCCTGGCGCTGGCGGCGAATGCCGGCGAAGTCAAGTCCGCAGTCGACAAGGCGGTCAATGACTTTGCGGCGAGCGGTTTTCGTTCGCTGGGCGTGGCGCGGTCTGAGGGAGACGGCCCATGGCAGTTTGTCGGCGTGTTACCTTTGTTCGATCCGCCACGGCAAGATGCCAAGGAAACCATCGCGACCGCGCTGGCGATGGGCGTGAAGGTCAAGATGGTGACGGGCGATGCACTGGCCATCGCCAGGGAAACCGCCAAAAAATTAAACATGGGCGCCAATATTCTCGATGCCTCCAGCCTGGGCGACTCGAAAAAGGAGGAGACCCCAGAGGTGGCTGAGTCCATCGAAAAGGCCGACGGTTTCGCCCAGGTGTTTCCTGAACACAAGTTCCACATCGTGGATGTCCTGCAAAAACGCGGCCACATCGTCGGCATGACCGGCGACGGGGTGAATGATGCCCCAGCGCTGAAGAAGGCCGACTGTGGCATCGCCGTATCGGACGCGACGGACGCGGCACGCGCGTCGGCGGCCATCGTGCTGATGACCCCGGGCTTGTCGGTGATCATCGACGCGATCAAGGAAAGCCGGAAGATTTTCCAGCGGATGAACAGCTACGCAATCTACCGCATCACAGAAACGCTTCGCGTGCTATTGTTCATGACGCTCTCGATCCTGATCTTCAACTTCTATCCGGTGACAGCGGTAATGATCGTGATGTTGGCATTGCTCAATGACGGCGCCATCCTGTCCATTGCCTATGACAACGTCCATTACAAGAATCAGCCCGAAGCATGGAACATGCGCATGGTGCTGGGGATATCCTCGGTGCTGGGCGTCATCGGGGTCGTTGCAGCCTTCGGCTTGTTTTATCTCGGCGAACGCGTGTTCCACCTCGACCGCGCGCACATCCAGACACTGATGTATTTGAAGCTGTCCGTGGCAGGACATCTGACGATTTTTCTCACTCGAACGCGCGGACCGTTCTGGTCGATACGCCCGGCGCGGATTCTCTGGGGGGCCGTGCTCGGCACACAAATCTTGGCGACGCTGATCGCGGTTTACGGATTATTCATGACGCCTCTTGGCTGGAAATGGGCTGGGTTCGTGTGGGGCTACGCGCTACTGTGGTTCCTGGTGAATGACCGCATCAAACTGCTTGCCTATCGGATTTTTGATCCAGTCAAAACCGGGTCTGATCAAAATTCCTTGCTGGTTTAAGACGCCGTCTTTCAGGGCGCCAGGCGTGCCGCGCTCCAGCGAAAGCTGGCGTGATTGGGAACCTGATTCATCCGGGATTTATCCAGTCCGTGATGTTGCCGCAAATTTTACCGGATGAAGGACATCGGATTTAGAGGTTTGAACATTGGTTCAACTTAAAGTAGGGACCTACAAGCATAACGCCCCGCGAAATCCCGTGCAAATTGCCATGCGCTGCGGCCGGAACGTGCGCCGCGAGTGAGCGCCCACTGCCGCGCTTCATGCCGCAATTGTGGTGTATCGGTGACAGGAATATGCAAGGCATCAAGCCATTGCATGACGCATGCCAGATAGGTGTCCTGGTCGAAAGCATAAAATGACAACCACAGACCGAAGCGGTCGGACAGCGATGTCTTTTCTTCCACCGTTTCGTTGGGATGGATTTCTGGACCGGCTTCGGACAGGTTGTCGCGCAAGGATTCCGGCATCAGATGGCGCCGGTTGGAAGTGGCGTAGATGAGCACATTGTCAGGCGCAGCAGCCAGTGTACCGTCCAGGGCAACTTTCATCGCCAGATAACCGTTGTCATCATGGTTAAAGCTGATGTCATCACAAAAAATGATAAAACGTTCAGTGCGTTCAGCCAATTGTTCGGTGATCTCGGCCAAATCAGCCAAACGGGTTTTATCCACTTCAATGAGGCGCAGGCCCTGTTGGCTGAATTGCGGAAGCATGGCTTTGACCAGCGAGGATTTACCCGTACCGCGTGCACCGGTGAGGAGTACATTGTTGGCCGGATATCCGGCGACGTATTGCGCTGTATTGCGCAGTATGCTGGCTTTTTGTTCATCCACACCGCTCAGCCGGTTGACATCGACAAGTTGTGGGTGAGCAATGGGCACAATTTCACCCCGCCCAGCACGGTATTGCCATCGAAATGCGGTGTGCGAAGACCAGTCTGGTGGTGTTGCCGGAGCAGGCAAACAGGCCTCCAGGCGAGCCAACAGACTTTCGGCACGGGTCAGCAGCGAGGACAACTCAACTGCGGTATTCGGCGTTAATTTTGACATAGTCGTAAGAGAAATCACAGGTCCACAGGGTGGCTGACGCCGTACCGCGATGCAAGTCCGCACGCACGGTGATTTCGGCCTGGCGCATCACCGCTTGACCGTCAGATTCCCGGTAGCTCGCGGCACGCCCACCGTGTTCAGCTACTAATACGGTGCCCAGCCACAGTTGTAACAGGTTGACGTCGAGGTCGTCGACGCCCGCATAACCGATGGCAGCCAAAATACGTCCCAGATTCGGATCTGATGCGAAAAAGGCAGTTTTGACTAATGGCGAGTGCGCAATGGCGTAACCGATTTTGCGGCATTCGGCGATGCTGGTGCCGCCTTCAATCTGAATCCGGATAAATTTGGTCGCCCCTTCACCATCGCGCACAATGGCTTGGGCCAATTCAATAGCGACTTCACTGATTGCCTGCAACAGCATCGGGTAGGCCTGATCAGTTGAGTCGCCAATCAGTGAATTGCCTGCTTTGCCTGTGGCCATCAGCATCAGGGAATCGTTGGTCGACGTGTCTCCATCCACGGTGATACAGTTGAAACTGGCATCGGCCACCTGTTTCACCATCTGCGCAAGGACGGGCTGGGCGATGGCGGCATCGGTAGCGATAAATCCCAGCATGGTCGCCATATTGGGATGAATCATGCCAGAGCCTTTGGAAATGCCCGTAATGGTGATATTGATACCATTGATTCGCACTTGGCGTGATGTGCCTTTGGCCACAATATCGGTGGTCATGATCGCCTGAGCCGCTTCCAGCCAATGGTTTTCTTGCACATTGCCCAAAGCAGCAGGCAATGCGGCGCACAGTTTTTCCGCCGGCAGAGGCTCCAAAATCACGCCAGTCGAAAATGGCAAGATGGCTTCGGCAGGGCAATTCAGTAATTTTGCCAGTGCAGCGCAGGTTTGTTTTGCGCGCGCCAACCCGTCTTCCCCCGTGCCCGCATTGGCATTGCCGGTATTAATCACTAACGCACGGGGTGCTGTGCCCGACAGGTGTTGTCGCGCCAGGATCACCGGCGCTGCACAAAAACGGTTTTGCGTGAATACACCCGCCACCTGGGTGCCGGCTTCAAGCAGTATTACCGTGACATCTTTGCGACCCACGGTTTTAATTCCCGCACTGGCGGTACCCAGTTGCACACCGGCGATGGGCAACAGAGCGGAAGCTTGCGGGGCGATAAGATTGACAGGCATGGTGTCGGAGATCCTTCTTAAAACAGGTAAATTTATTCCGGGAGGCGTGCAAACAAAATTTCTCAGATTGTTTTAAACGCGACCGTTTCCCGAAAGCGTGTCTGTACACATTATTTTGCGTTGCGCGTCACATTTTTTCTTTGCACATTATTTTGCGCGCAGTGCCTCGTCATTGTACGCCCCATCAATTTTATGCACGATGTCCTCGACCATGCGAAAGCCTTCAACCGGTGCATCATCTTTCATATAATGCAGGCGAATTGGCCCGAGGGCTTTAATGGCCTGTGCCCGATTCAGTTCTTCATCAGGGCTTTGCAGTGCGCTATGGGTGTACAGTTGCGCAATGATATGACCAGCAATCGTGTTGTTGTGCTGTTCGTTAAGCGCGGCATTCAGTGTGGCGGATACGTCGCCCTGTGCCAAATCATACTTGCTGTGTTGCAGGATGTAACTTAGCAGTGCTGTAAAAGTCATGTGGTTCCCTGTTGCGCTAACTCGTTGACAATAAATTGATAATCTCGGGCATCTAGTGGTGTAATGGACAACCGGTTACCTCGTTGTAAAATTCGCAAATCGCTTAATTCTGGACGGCTACGTAATTCGGCCAATGAAATCAAGCGGGTTTTTCGCACCAGTTGCACATCCACATTGAACCAGCGCGGTGTTTCGGATGTGGCTTTGGGGTCAAAATAACGGTGAGCAGGATCAAATTGGGTCGCATCGGGGTAGGCCAGGCAACTGACCCGGGCAAATCCTGCAATGCCGGGTTCTTTGCAGCTGGAATGGTAAAACAATACCCCATCATCGACGCGCATTTGGTCGCGCATGAAATTGCGCGCCTGATAATTGCGTATGCCATACCATGCCACCGTTTGATTGGGGAAGCTGGCGAGGTCGTCTATGCTGACATCCGAGGGCTCGGATTTCATTAACCAGTAGCGCATGAGTGAACGAAGCGAAATGAAAAACTGTAGTTTACTGGAAAATCGTGTTTGTGCATCGACATCTCAGGACTCTTTTTAGATCATCCAAAATGCTGGATAGGCGACTTAACCTGGATAAGAGCAGTTGGGCGAGTGTGAATCACGCTCGCCCATCAGAAAACGAAATATCATTCACCGCTTAAGGTACTTACAGGTCACTCTGTCAAATAATGTAGTAAAATCCGGGCAACAGTATCAACTGTACACGACATAGCGCAGAAAAAATGTCCTGATGACTGAAAAAAATACATTGCTTACGTGTTTGGACACGACCTATTCAGCCCCCCTGAATGCGATCGGTGAGAGCGTTCTGCTCACTGATGTGAATCAGCGCATCATTTATATCAATTCGGCATTCACCCGCATCACGGGTTACACACTGGACGACCTTCAAGGCAAGAACTGTCATGTTCTGCAAGGGTCTGGCACGAGCGCTCAAACGCAGGCTGATATCCGTGCGACCCTTGCGGCAGGGCGGCCCTACCATGGTGAGATACTGAATTACTGTAAAGATGGCGCGCCTTTCTGGAATGAACTGACCATCAACCCCGTCTGTGATGCAGAAGGCATGATTACTCATTTTGTTGCCGTGCAGCGGGATGTCAGTGCGAAAAAAGCCATGGAAGCCGAGCTGGTCATTCGACAAGAACTGATGGCGCTGAATAATGAAGCCGAGTTGTATCAACGGGTTACCGACCTTATTGTCAAAGAGGCTGATGCCGTTGGTGCGTTCATTGCTGTGGCAGACCCTGGCAAAGCCTGGCTCAAGATCAGTGCTGCCTCGGCTGATCAGGATGATTTACGTGCGGCACTGTTGGCATTGACCCCATCGTGTGATCCAGCGCATTTGCCGTTTGGCATGATGTTGCCCAGTCGCGCCTGTCGTGAGAAGCGTCCCATCGGTCCGGAAAACCCGCAAAACAGCGTGTCGATGCGAGCGATTCAGGAGAAATATCCTGTGTTGTATCGGGTTCAGGCTGTCATGGCCTACCCCATTTTTGTACAGGGTCAAGAGATACCCGCTGCGGTGCTGGTGATCGACGGTGCATCGGCGCAGCACTTTACGGCACCTGTGCGCCAGCTTCTGGCACAGGTGGCCATTACGGTTGGTATGTTGCTGACCCAGTTGCGACAGCAACGGGACATTACGGAAGCGGCGACCTTTAATAGCCAACTGTTTAATACCCTTGGCGCCATTGCCATGGTGATCAATCGCGATGGTGAAATCGTGCGCATGAACCACATCGCCGAACAGTTCATGGGTTGTTCTTTTGACGAAGTCAGAGGACAGGTTTATTTCTGGGAGCGATTTATTCCTGAAGCCGAACGCCTTTCTATCCGTAATCTTTTTGAAAGGATGCGTGAGCATTCGATTCCGCCAGAATTTGAAAATCACTGGGTGAACCGCTTTGGGGAGAAGCGCCTGTTTCACTGGACGAACACAGTTTTAGATGATGCCGATGGTCAAGCGGGGTATGTGATTACCTTTGGGATGGACATCACCGATCAAAAAATTCTGGAACAACGCCTGCAGGCGGAAGCTACCAAAAACTACGCGTTCCTCCAGTATGCCAGTGATGGCATTCACATTGTGGATGAACAGGGTTATCTGATCGAAGCCAGTCAGCAGTTTTGCATCATGCTGGGCTATTCCCGCGAAGAAATGCTGGGCATGCACGTTTCCCGGTGGGATGCAGAGAAAACTGCCGATGAAATACAGAAACTTATTGTCCAGGAGTTTTCTGCGCAAGAACCCCAACACTTTGAAACCCGTCACCGGCGCAAGGATGGCAGCGTTTTCGATGTTGAAATCAGCGGAATCGCTATCGATCTCCAAAACAGGAAAGTATTATTTAATTCTGCGCGGGATATTACCCGACGCAAAGTCCTGGAAGCCAGCCTGCGGGACAATGCTTTGCGTTTGCAACGGTTGAGTGACTTTAATATATTGATCGCACAGGTGAATGAATCCATCTCCACCGGTCTGGATGAGCAGCGGTTGCTGCAGGACGTGTGTGATCTGTCCATTCGGTATGCGCATCTTGCATTGGCCGTCATCGCCCGCCCCGATGCCTCAGGGCGGTTTCAATATCTTAACGCGGCTGGAAAAACCGCTTATCTGGAAGATTTACAGTCTTCCAATTCACTGGCTTCCAATGACCCCAGTCTTCCGGAAGGGCGGGGCGCATACGCCAGCGTCTGGCGAGAAGAGCAACCCTTATTCATCGACAATGCACTTTCCGCAGCCTTTGCCCAGACCTGGCATGAGCGTTTTTGCCGCTTTGATCTCCGGTCTTATGCGGTGCTGCCCATCTTTCGGCAAGGCCGGATTTTTGGCTTGTTTGCGCTTTATCATTCGGAAGAAAATATTTTTGATCATGATTTAAGCACAACGTTAACAGAACTGGCCCACGACATTTCTCGTGGCCTCGATCATATTGATCTGATGCATCAGGAACGGGCCATGTTCGCTTTCAATGAGGCGTTACTGAACAGCCTGACCGTCGGTGTCATTGTTGCGCGCTACCCGGAGCGGGTGATCGAACGGGTCAATCCGAGGACGCTGGAAATCTATGGGGCCTCTTCCATGGCGGATCTGGTGGGTCATTTCGCGCAGGAATTGTTCCCTGACACGGAACCTTATGAAATGGTAGGAAAATTTGCAGAAAATATCCTGACGGAAGGCAGCGGGATGTTGCATGATGTGCCTTACCGGCAGCTAAATGGAACCCCTGTCTATGCTGATCTGTCCGGGCAAAAGCTGTTGGCGAAAGACGGTGAACCGGAGCGGATTGTCTGGACACTGGTAGATACCACGGAACGCCATTATCTGATGGATAATTTGTCCAAGCAGTCGCTGTCTGACTTGCTGACCGGTTTGCCCAACCGCCGTGCCCTGGATGTCGAAATGGAACGCGCCATATCACGTATGGGCCGGAATGAGAAACTGCTGGCGGTGTGCATGCTGGATCTGGATGATTTCAAACCTGTGAATGACACTTACGGGCATGATGCAGGTGATCTGGTTTTGAAGATTGTCGCCCAACGCCTGCAGAAAACCTTGCGCAAAACCGATTTGGTTTCCCGGTTGGGGGGTGATGAATTCGTTCTGCTGGTGGAGAATCTGGAGCATTTGGATCGCCTGAAAGCCATCCTCGACAAGGTTGTGGAGGCGATTCAGGTACCCATTACACTGGAAGATGGACAGATAGTCTGCATCGGTCTCAGCATGGGGGTGAGCATCTATCCTTTTGTGGAGGGAGCCTCCCTCCTGCGCATGGCTGACCAGGCGCTTTACGAGAGCAAGGCCCATAAAGAAGACCGGTTGAGTTTTTGGACGCTCTATGGCGAACATACCCCGCAACGGGAAAATCAGGCCCAAAAATTGTTGCACGAGGGCGGTCTCCGGGTGTTTTATCAACCGATTTTAGGCAATCACGGCCGCACAATAATTGGTATTGAGGCATTGGCACGTTTGCAGGACGGTGATGGCAAGATTCTGTCCCCCAGCGAGTTTCTGCCTATGCTCAGCCATATTGACCTTTTTGATCTCAGCAGGCGGGTGCTGAATCAAGCGCTGCATGATCTGGAAGCGCTTGTTCAACACATGGCGCTGTGGGTTTCTATCAATATTGATCCGCAGAATATTACTGATGCCAGTGTGGTTTGGCTACGGGATCATATTGCAGAGAGCAAAATAGAACCCAGGCGAATTTATTTGGAGGTTTTGGAAGGCAGTAATTTTGATGACCAAGCGTCCGCATTAGCGCATTTGAACAGTTTAAAAGCATTGGGTATCCGCCTGGCACTGGATGATATTGGCAGCGCCTACTCATCCTTGTTGCGACTTAAGGACTTGCCAATTGATAAAATCAAACTGGATCAGGGTTTTGTTCGTCAGTTGGCGCAGAAACCACGGGACCTGTATTTCGTGGCATCTGTCCTTGATCTGGCGAACGGTCTGGGTTTGGAACTGGTTGTCGAGGGCGTGGAAACCGACGATATTCTCGATGCCATGATGATGCTGGGTATCCCCAGCATGCAAGGCTATGCGATCGCTTATCCTATGCCATTTCATGAATTACGGGATTTTTTAATGCATGCACCTTCTCATGGACGCACTCATCCGACCAGTTTGCTGGGCCTTTATGCCAAACAACTTGCCAATCACAGTGCGCTGAAGAAGGCTATTTTGCAGAACCCACATCTGGTCGATCATCAGACGCTGGCGGATTCATGTGCCTGCCCAATTCATCATGACTTGAACCAATTGCAGATCCCGGATGGGGACGTCATCCATTCTCTTCATCAGGCATACCATCAGGCCATCGCCACGATGAGTGATTTGATTGCCACCACGCCTGCCAGTGATGATTGGGGCGCGGCAGGCGAAGCGCACGAAGCTTTGCAAAAGGCAATCATTGCGGAATACTATAGACGAAAATCCGTGACAGGGTGTTCGGTGATCCTGCCAGCCTGAGGACCAGAATTTTCACTTCGTAATACAAAAGGATGCACTGCGTTTGTTTCGTTTGGGCTATCAATGCCATATCGTGCAAAGGTCGTAGAATGTGTGTTAGATTGTCCCCCTCTCTATTTCATATCCAGTAAAATTTCCAGGGAGCCATGTTGAAACAACTGAATACTGATGTATTAAATCAATTGTCAGAAGCCGCCAGGCAGTCTGCACGTCACCGGATGAACGCTAATCTGCATGAGGCGCTGGAAGATCCTATCCAACGTTTGGCGATTGCGATGGAGCCCGGCACACTGATTCGCCCACACCGTCATCCGCAGACCTGGGAGCTGCTCACGGCATTGCGTGGACGTTTTGTGGTGCTGAATTTTGATGAACAAGGATTTGTGACGCATCGCGTGGTGCTGGGTGAGGGATGTGCTGTACAGGAAACCCCCGCCGGGGTGTGGCATGCGGTGTTGTCATTAGACAGTGGTGGGGTCATTTTTGAAGTGAAACATGGTCCCTACGCGCCATTTACATCGGAGAATTTCGCCCCCAGCTATGCCGATGAGGCCATGCTGGACAGCGCCACTCTGAATGCATGGTATGCACAAGCCCAAGTGGGCGATCGGCTTTGGACTTGTCCATCACCAACCGATCTGTTCAATAACGGTTAGCGCGATGAGCGGTAACCGTCGTCATACGTAACTGCGCAGCGTACGGGAAAATCCTTGCAGGGCCTCGATGCCACTGGACTCGGCACGATGGCACCATTCTTCCAGTTGTTTGAGCAGTTGTTCTTTTGATGCGTTAGACCGTGACCACAGGGTAGAAAGTTCTTGTCGCATGGTGTAAATCAATTGTAATTCACTGCTTTTCTCTAACACTTGACCCAGTCGGGTTCGTTCGGCTTCAGCCAGTTCGTTGGCATCAAGATGTAGCCAATGTTTAAAATTACGAATGATGCCATGGTGTTCAACGTGCGGCCATGAGGCACGTAATTTGTCAAATTCGCTCGCGCAGGTGGCTTTCATGGTACGGGAGTAACGTGTGATGACATCATAGCGATGGGTAATAATAGCCTGCAACAGGTCCATATCGCACACTGGTTTGGCAGCGCGCAAACGGGCTTTTGGCGCGACTTTCTTGACTTTAGCCAAGTGTAGCGTTTCCATGATGCGGATGTACATCCAGCCGATGTCAAACTCATACCATTTATTTGATAGCTTTGCTGAGCTGCCAAACGCATGATGGTTATTGTGCAGCTCTTCACCACCAATCAGGATACCCCACGGGAACACGTTGGTGCTGGCATCTTCACAGGCAAAATTGCGATAACCCCAGTAATGGCCTATTCCATTGATAATCCCCGCGGCAGTCACGGGAATCCATGCCATTTGTATTGCCCAGATGGTCAAACCTATGGGGCCAAACAAAAGCAGGTCGATGACCATCAGACTATAAATCCCCGCCCCGCTATGGGAGGCATAGAGATGACGTTCCAGCCAGTCGTCTGGTGTGCCGGAGCCAAATTTGTTTATGCTCACCTGATCCTTACACGCAATCCGATACAGTTCGACGCCCTCAAACAGGACTTTTTGAATACCAAGCACTTGCGGGCTATGGGGGTCATCGGGCGTTTCACAACGAGCATGGTGTTTGCGGTGTATCGCCGCCCATTGACGTGTGACCATCCCCGTCGTCAACCACAGCCAGAAACGGAAAAAGTGACTGGGAATGGCGTGCAACTCCAGCGCACGGTGCGCTTGATGGCGGTGCAGGTAAATGGTGACGGCCACGATGGTGATGTGCGTCAGCACCAGTGCGATGGCAATGTAAGCCCACCAGGACAAATGGCCGATCAGGCCATAAGCGATGAATGATTGTAACGTCAGATGCATAGTCAAGATTTGCCTTGAAATTAAGGGATATTTTATTGTCGGGTTACAAACCGCATAACCGACAAGGTCGGCCATTGTAGCAGAAGTGAATATAGGGTGTTAATCATTAACCAATTAGCCCGCACGTTAACCATTTAAACAGCGTGTTGGCAAGTGCGCGTCGCATGAACGGGCACCCACCACTCGCCTACTGATCCGCGATTTTATCCTTTTTCCTTGCTGGTTTAAAACCCCGGCCTTCGGGCCAGTGACCTCATTGCTTGCTGGTACGCTCAGTCTTCATGTACCGAATATCGCGACGCGGATAGGGTATTTCAATCCCTTCGGTATTAAAAGCGTGCAAAATAGATAAATAAATGTCTGAAATGAGGTTGGCTTGCCCAGCTTCCGGGTCGGCGATCCATCCTCTCAGTACTAAATTGATGCCGTTGTCGCCAAAGCCGGTGAGATTGGTTTCTACCGTGTAGGTATCTCGATTCAAGACCCGTGGATGCTGGATGGCAATGTTGTGCATCAGTGTGCGTGCCTGTTCTATGTCGCTATCATAACTGATTTGTAGCGGAATTTCGAAACGGACTTCACGCTGGGTAAAAGAATGGTTGATCACAGTAGACGTGATCAGCGTTTCGTTAGGCAGAATGATTTCTGTGCCATTCAGAGCGCGCAACAGGGTGTAGCGGGTATTGATTTGGCGCACTTCACCATATTGCCCATCCACGGTAATCATGTCACCGGGGCGAATTGAGCGATCCAGTAAAATAATAAACCCGGAAACATAGTTGCTGGCGATTTTTTGCAAGCCCAAACCCAAACCCACACCCAATGCGCCACCAAAGACCGACAAAATGGTGATGTCAATCCCTACGGCGGGGAGAGCGATGATCACGCCGACAATAAGCAGCGCACTGCGCAAAAATTTAATCAGGGCAAGCCGCAAGCTCGGATCCATGCCTTGGGTACGCATTAAGCGTGCCTCGATCACCTGTGACAACCACAATGCAATTACCACCGCGAATGTGATGACTGTGATGGCTTCCAGCAACAACAACAATGAAAAACGGTGATTGCCCGACACAAATGCCACGCTGTCCAGCAGATTGGCGGTCATGGGTAACAATCCGGTGATATGCAAGGCAAAGCCCAACCAGACCACCCATACGATAGCGCGCCCCCATACACGCAGGGCTTCGCGGCTACCCGTCAAGCGATGGAGCAGAATCATCGCAACCCGTATAATCAGTAAGGCGATCAATAACGGCACCACAATATTAAGCAGATGCAGTTCGTGTGCGCTGCGCAACATTTCGCGCGCGATCGCTACTAACCACAGCGTCATCATTGGAAAGACAAGGGCCTTGATCGCACGTTTTTCCTGCCGTAATGCAGCATACTGTGATAACAGCCAGGCAACCAGGCCTCGTGTTGCCAGGAAGCTGATGGCAACACTGGTCACAATCACCGCTAATTGAATGACCAGTTCAGTTTGGTGGGAGTCATGAATCAGGTGAGTAAGTAAATTTTCCAGAGGTGAATGCATGAGTAAGCTTATCCCGTGATGGCGAATTCAAGCACAGCGGCGAAAAAACCGTCTGTGCCGTGATCAGCCGGATTGAGGCGCAGATATTCCCCCGTATCCAGTGCAATATGCTGCGCTGCGAGTACTTCTGCGGCTGATTTGAGTATGAATTGAGGATGCTGCGCTAAAAAAGTCTCGATAATCTGTTCATTTTCTTCCGGCAAAATGCTGCACGTGGCATACACCAGACGTCCACCGGGTTTCACCAGGTGGGAGGCGGATGCTAAAATTCGGGCTTGTTTGGCGGTGAGTTCTTGTACACTTTGTGGGGATTGACGTAGCTTTAAATCGGGATTGCGGCGCAAGGTACCTAAACCGCTGCACGGCGCATCGACCAAAACGCGATCAATTTTTTTGGACAGGCGTTTGATGCGTGCATCCACTTCGCTGGTGATCAGTTGCGGGGTAATGTTGGACAGGCCGGACCGTTTGAGGCGCGGTTTCAGTTTGGCGAGGCGTTTTTCAGCAATATCAAAGGCATACAAACGGCCAGTGGATTGCATCAGTGCCCCCAGAGCCAACGTCTTGCCGCCGCTGCCCGCACAGAAATCCACCACCATCTCCCCCCGTTTTGGGGCAAGTAACCAACTCAGTAATTGGCTACCTTCGTCTTGCACTTCCACATGACCAGACACGAACAAAGGATGCTGGTTAATTGCCGGTTTGTCTTCCAGACGCAGTCCCACAGGCGAATACGGTGTGGGGGATGCTTTGATTCCGCTGGCGTTAAGCGCATTGAGTACTGTGTCGCGATTCGTCAGGAAGGTATTGACGCGCAGATCCAGCGACGCGGGGCGCCGTAGCGCCAAAGCCAAACGTTCGGCGGCATCGCGTCCCAAAGCTGTCAGCAATTTTTCAGTGAGCCAATCAGGTAGATCCCATTGCACACCCAAGGCTTGTTCGGACAGGTTCATGGCCTTGATGGTGGGTAATAGATCCATTTCTGGACCGCGCAAATAAGGTTCAAGCTGACGCGCATTAAAACCCTGGATGCGGGTCAGCCAGGCAACGGCCAGTAAGCGTGGTGTGGGTTTGCCGCAGGCAGTTTCAAGTGCACGCAAATGACGCAATACACCGAAGACTAACTCGGCAATGAATGCACGATCTTTAGACCCCAACGCATGGTTGTCGCGAAAAAAGCGGCTCAGTAATACATCAGCAGGCGAATCAAGTGGTAACACCTGACGTAAGGCGATGATGGCGGCATCTAATGGGAGCAGAGTGGGTGCTGTAGGAGGCATCTAAATTCCTGAATGGGTAAAGGTGAGGTATGGAAAGGGTTAACCCAATACAATTCGGGGGTTACATTCGTATGCTTCTTCCCCCATCTACATTAATGATTTGGCCGGTGATGTAACGGGCTTTCGCGGCCAGAAAATAAACCGTTTCAGCAATGTCGGTAGGGTGTCCGGACTGTTTCAGTAAAGTATGTGAGATAATGCGTTCTCGTGATGCATGGTCAAAATGAACATCGTCTTCCGGCCACAAAATAGGCCCCGGTGAAATAGCGTTGACGCGTACTTCCGGCCCCATTTCCAGTGCCAGCGAGCGCGTGAGGCCGATTAAACCTGCTTTGGCAGTGCTGTACACCACATAATTTTCCATTGGGAATTCACCGTGAATGTCAGTAATGTGAATAATAGCACCTTGGGTGCGGCGTAATTCGGCAGCTGCAGCCTGGGCAAGAAACAGGGGCGCTTTAAGGTTGGTGCCAATCAAATCCAGCCAATTGGTTTCGTTGATGCTGCCCAAGGGCGTGGCGTAAAAGCTGGAAGCATTATGTACCAGCACATCCAGTCGCCCAAAATGATGCAAGGTTGACTCAATCAGGGCCGGCATATTGGTGCAATCGAGCAAATCTGATTGAACGAGTGCCACTGAATTTGCGCGTTGTTGATTCAGTTCAATTTGTAACGCAAGTGCTTCCTGTGCTGAATTGCGGTAGTGGATGACAAGCTGGGCACCTGCGGCGTGTAAGCGCCGGCTAATGGCGGCGCCCACTCGTTTTGCGCCACCGGTGATTAAAACTGTTTTGCCTTGCATCAGGTTTCCTTTATCCTTGCACTATTTTATCACTGATTGTACGCATGTTCCTACCTAAACCAGAACCCTATGCTTTGGCGATTAGCGCTCAATTAAGCGAGCTTGTTCAGGAAAACATCCTTAAACATGGCGGCGCGCTGGATTTTGCGCACTATATGGACTTGGCATTGTATGCACCGGCATTGGGTTACTATGCCGCAGGTGCCGTAAAATTTGGTGCGGAAGGTGATTTTATCACTGCACCAGAAATTTCTCCGTTGTTCGGCCAGACTTTGGCACGGCAAATTGCGCAAGTGTTGATGCTAACCGGTGGCGATGTGTTTGAGGCCGGAGCAGGTAGTGGCGCCCTGGCTGCAACGGTATTGGGCGCACTGGCCGAACTGGATTGTTTGCCGGATCATTATTACCTGCTGGAAGTAAGCGCCGACTTGCGTGAGCGCCAAGCCCAACATATTGCGCAACAAGTGCCTGACTTGGCGCACCGGGTGGTGTGGCTCGACAGTTGGCCAGAAGCAATGACAGGTTGTGTCATTGCCAACGAGTTATTGGACGCCCTGCCTGTGCACATGCTGCACTGGCGGGGTGAAGGGATTTATCAACGTCAGGTAATATGGGATGAACAAGGCTTTGTGTGGCAAGATGCACCTCTGCCCGCAGGTGAATTGCGTGAATTGGCTGAGCAGATTGCGGTACCGCCGGACTACATCAGTGAAATAGGATTGGTAGGCCAGGCTTGGGTGCGCAGTTTGGCCGATCGGGTACGGCATGGCGTGGTATTATTGATCGATTACGGGTTTGGTGAACACGAGTATTACCACCCTCAGCGTTCGCAAGGCACCTTGATGTGTCACTATCGCCATTTTGCGCACCCCGACCCATTTTATTTCCCCGGTTTACAAGATATCACTGCACATGTGGATTTTACTGCCATGACCGTGTCCGCTCAGCAAGGCGGTTTGAAATTAGCCGGATTTACCACACAAGCGCATTTTTTGGCCAATTGCGGGATAACAGATTTGCTGGCGCATACACCACCTGATCAGCCAGCGAAGTATCTGCCTCAAGTGGCTGCGGTGCAAAAACTAATGAGTCCGGCAGAAATGGGGGAACTGTTTAAGGTGATTGCATTCACGCGCGGGATAGACCAACCCTTGATGGGTTTTGTGCAAGGCGATCAACGGCGGCGGTTGTGATGGGGACACGTTTTGTCTACAGTTTTATCCTGTGGCTGACCTTGCCCCTCGCGCTGGCGCGGCTGGCCTGGCGCGGTTTCCGTCAACCCGGTTATTGGCAACATGTACCGGAACGTTTCGGTTGGTATCAACACAAAGTTGAAAAACCTGTTATCTGGTTGCACGCGGTTTCGGTAGGTGAAACGCGTGCCGCTACCCGTTTGTTGACCTTGTTCCGTCAGCAGTACCCACATCATCAATTGTTATTGACCCACGGCACACCGACAGGAAGGGCAATGGGTGCGCAGTTATATGGTGCTACGGTGTGGCAGGCCTATTTGCCCTATGACTTGGGCTTTGCAGTGCGACGGTTCGTGCGGCATTATCGCCCGCAAGTGGGCATGTTGATGGAAACTGAAATTTGGCCCAATTTGCTGAGAGCTTGTTGTCAGGAAAACGTACCGGCGATGCTGATCAATGCGCGACTTTCTGAACGTTCTGCACAACGCTATCGTTATTATTTGGGCGGTATGTTGAAAACGGCGTTGGCAAGCTTATGTGCAGTAGCCGCACAAAGTGAGGCCGATGCACAACGTTTACGCGAGTTGGGTGCTGTTGATCCGCAAGTCATCGGCAATTTGAAATTTGATACCTGTCCGCCTGAAGAACAGCGGGCGCAGGCTCAGTATTGGCGCTCGGAATGGAAAAGTAAACGCTTGACATGCCTTGCTGCCAGCACGCGCGAAGGTGAAGAGGCCTTGTTGCTGGATGCATGGCAACACACCTGCAAGGACGACGCTTTGCTGGTCATTGTACCGCGTCATCCGCAACGCTTTGACGCTGTGGCGCAATTGCTGGTACAACGCGGTGTGCGGTTTCAGCGACGTAGCGATGGTTTGCCAGTGGACAAACAAACGCAAGTGTGGCTGGGCGACAGCATGGGCGAAATGTTTGCTTATTACGGCGTAGCCGATGTTACTTTAATGGGGGGGAGTTTTTTGCCATTTGGCGGACAAAACCTGATTGAGGCAGCGGCGATGGGCAGTCCGGTGCTGATTGGTCCTCACCGCTGGAATTTTAGCGAAGTCAGTCGCACCGCCATTGCTTCTGGCGCGGCCATCGCAGTACAAGATGCTGCGCATTTGCCCGGGATATTGAGTGAGCTGCTTGCCGATGCGCCGCGCAGAGAACGTATGGGTGCGACCGCCCTGCAATACAGCCATCGCCATCAAGGGGCAACGGAGCGTTTGATGCCAATCATCGGCGAATGTCTGCGGCAAGAAGAGACCTCGCTCCGCGAATAAGCCAGACACTCTCCTTTGCCGTATAATTGCCCCGGCTTTGCATGAAACGCACGCATATTATCCGCGCATTCATTTTGCTGTGTGTTAAAAATCGTATTGACTGGAATTTCATGAACAATATTTTTGATTTGGTTGTGATTGGATCTGGCCCTGGCGGCTACCGGGCTGCAGTGCTGGCCAAACTGCGGGGGATGGAAGATGTTGCGATTGTTGAACGGGCTGCCTGGGGTGGTTGTTGCCTGAACCGGGGCTGCGTGCCGAAGAAGGCCTGGCACCATACGGCCAGGTTGATTATGAGTAGTCAGGCTGCGCAAGCACGCGGTGTCGTCGGTAGCCTGCGGGGCGATCTGCAAGCCGCTTGGGCACATCAGCGCGAAGTGGTCAAGGGCGTGCGAGAAAGTTATTCTGATTACCTTAAGCGCTTGGGTATTGCGACTTTTCAAGGCGCTGCACATTTTATCGATGCGCATACTCTGGCTGTGGGCGAAGTGACTTTGACAGCGCGTCATACCGTGATCGCGACCGGTTCCAGCCCTTTTATTCCTGATGCGTTCCCACGTACGCCAGGGCGAATTTTGACCACCGACGATTTGTTTGATCTGCCACCGCCGGCAGGTCGGCGTGTCGCCATTTTAGGCAGCGGTGTCATCGGTACCGAGTTTGCTTTTATTCTTAAGCAATTGGGTTGCGATGTGGTGTGGATGTCCAATACTGCGCCTTTGTCGCACAGCGCATTTTCCCCCGCCGCATTGGCTTTGCTGGAAAATGCATTAAAACCGCTGAATATCCCCCGTTATCCCCGGGCGCAAACGGTGCGGGTGTTGCCTGATGGCGTGATGTTGCAGTTTGCTGATGGGCGCAGTGAGCAAGTGGATTGGGTATTACTTGGGTCTGGACGCCAGCCACACACTGATGGCTTACAGCTCGATGCGGCAGGCGTCGACACCGATGAACAAGACTTTGTGATCACCAATGATTATCGACAAACCAATGTGGCGCATATTTTTGCCATTGGTGATGTCGCCAATCCCCGTATGACTGCCAACCATGCGATGGCAGATGCCGATGTCGCCATTGCCAACCTGTTGGTGCCGCAGTCGCGTGCCAACAATCCGCATGCAGTACCAGAGCTTGTTTATTCTGCGCTTGAGTTGGGACGTATTGGCTTGAACGAAGACATGGCCATCGATGAAGATATGGAACCTGCAGTGGGGTTCTCTGCCTTTGAGACCAATCCGTGTGCCTTGGGTCAGGATGACAGTGCAGGTTTTGTGCGTTTGATTGCCGACATGGACAGCGGGAATTTGTTGGGTGCCGAAGTGATCGGTAGCGAGGCCGGAGAGATTATTTACACCATTGCAACCCAAATGGGGCATGATGATGCCTTGCACCGCCTGGCTCATCTCCGTGTGAATCACCCGGCGCGTGCCGAAGAGATTCGTAATGCGACAGAAACTTTGGCCGTCAAATGGGGGTTGAGTGCACAGGTATTTTGCGATTGAGTAAGCCAATGCCCAACACCCACAGCTTCGCATTGTATTGGCGCTTGTTGCGTCAGGTACGACCCTACTGGCGCATGTTTGCCGGCTCGCTACTGGCGATGGCGGTGACTGCGGCGGCGGAGCCAGCCATTCCTGCCTTGTTCAAACCTTTGCTGGACGGCAGTTTTGTCCACAAAGACATGCATTATGTCAAATTGATTCCTTTGTTGATGGTGGCTGTTTTTTTGGTGCGCGGCGTGGCTGATTTCGCCAGTACCTACGGCATGAGCTGGGTGGGAAGCCAGTTGGTGATGGACTTGCGCAAAGCCATGTTTGACAAACTCATTGCCATGCCCACGCGTTTCTATGATGACCGCTCCACCGGCAACTTGATTGCCCTGATTGTGTTCAATGTCACGCAAGTCACTCAATCAGCGACCGGCGCAGTCACCCTGCTGGTGCGAGATTCGCTCGCAATTGCCGGTTTGTTGGCATGGTTGCTATGGATTAACTGGAAGCTGACTCTGGTGATTATTGCCATTGCGCCAACGGCGATATTTGTTATTCGTACGGTGAGTCGCCGTTTGCGACAAATCAATCGTGATGCGCAAAAAAATATCGGTAATATCGCCCATGTAGTAGAAGAGGCGGTCGGTGCGCACAAAGTACTCAAAATTTTCGGCGGGCAGACCTACGAACGCCAACGTTTTCATTTGGCAGCCAATCAGGACCGACGCTTGTACATGAAAGCGGTGAGTGCGGCGGCCAGTAATGGCCCGGTGGTACAACTGGTCGCGGCATTTGGCGTGGCTTTGGTGGTCTACATCGCCACCAAACAAGCTTTCAATGGCGAAATCACTGTGGGCGGCTTTGTGTCGTATTTGGTAGCGATGTTGATGATTTTTGGCCCAGTGAAACGTTTAACCGGTATCAATGAGCAATTGCAACGCGGCCTGGCAGCGGCGGAGGTGGTGTTCGATTTGATGGACAGTACCACGGAGACAGATCAGGGGACGCTGACTTTGGCGCGCGCCCAAGGTCAACTTGAATTTCGTGATGTAAGTCTTCACTATGATGGTAAGCACCACCCCGCTTTAGATCACATTAATTTGATAATTTCGCCCGGTGAAACATTGGCTTTGGTTGGTGCATCAGGCAGCGGTAAAACCAGCCTTGTTAACTTGATTCCGCGCTTTTATAACCCGAGTCTCGGACAAATTCTGTTGGATGGTATCGACATTCACGATATTCAATTGAACGCGTTGCGTGACAACATTGCCCTGGTCTCACAAGACGTGGTGTTGTTCAATGACACCATTGCAGCCAACATTGCCTATGGCAAACAGTCGCAGGCCAGCGAGGCAGAGATTGTGCGTGCGGCGGAAGCCGCGCATGCCATGACGTTTATTCGCGCTATGCCACAGGGTTTAAACACCATGGTGGGTGAAAATGGTGTCAAGCTGTCTGGTGGCGAACGTCAGCGTATCGCCATCGCACGTGCTTTGTTGAAGGACGCACCGATACTGATTTTGGATGAAGCTACTTCGGCCCTGGACAATGAATCGGAGCGCCATGTCCAGGCTGCGCTCGATACCTTGATGCAGGGGCGTACCACGCTGGTGATCGCACATCGTTTATCAACCATAGAAAACGCAGACCGGATCGCCGTGATGCAGCATGGACGTATTGTGGAAATTGGGCCGCACGCTGAATTGCTGGCTAAACAAGGTGTTTATGCTCATTTGCATCATCGCCAGTTCCAGCCGCAGCAAAATAAGGGCGCTGGCTCTTCAACCTGAAAACAGCAAGAAAAAACATGTCCACGCACATTAAACCCCCGCGTTCCCTGCTTTCCGTTACAGGTCGAGCGATTGGCGATTTTGACATGATACGGACAGGTGATCGTATACTGTTGGGGCTGTCTGGAGGGAAAGATTCACTTTCCCTGTTGCATATTTTGCTCGATTTGCAACAGCGCGCACCAATAAAATTTTCGCTTGCTGTGTGTACGGTTGACCCACAATCACCGGATTATGACCCCAGTACACTGGTGCCCTATTTGGCTGAATTGGGTGTGACTTACCATCTGGAGCGGCAACCCATCGTTGAATCAGCCAAAACCCAATTGCGTGGAGATTCGTTTTGTGCGTATTGTTCACGCATGCGACGAGGTATCCTCTATCGGGTGGCACGACAACATGACTATAATGTGCTGGCTTTGGCGCAACACCTGGATGATCTGGCCGAAACTTTGCTGATGTCGATGTTTTTTGGCGGAAAATTACGTACCATGAAAGCACACTATACCAATGATGCGGGCGATATTCGTATCATCCGGCCACTGGTGTACGCGCGTGAGCGTCAAATGAACAGCTTTGCTCAACTGGCGAATTTACCTGTCATTATTGAGAACTGCCCAGCGTGCTTTGCTTTGCCTACGGCCAGACAGGAAATGAAGTTACTGCTTGCCGGGCTGGAGAAACAACACCCGAAATTGTTCCCAAACGTGCGCACGGCGATGCGGGGTCTGATGGCATCATAAAATGCCACCGGTCAAAAATGCCCTGTGAAAAGTGGCCACTGCTTTGCACTCAACATGGAAACGGCAATTCGATTTATCGCAGACTCACCCCTCTGGCGAGGCTAAAAATAACCATTCGGATGAATGGTGAAGTGATGACAATCTGCTTGTCCGGTATGTGATTATCTTAACAAGGGCGCAGTGAACAGCCGTTTCCGGGTTCAAACAGATTCGCTGCGTTTATCCTTGATTACCGTAGCAATTTTATCAATTCCTGTGTTCACCAAAAATACATATACCAGTATGTTGCTAAGGATAATGGTTACTTTTTTTCCTTTGCTTAATAATTGAATCAAAGTGTCCATCAGCATCCCGACACAAGAAAAATCAATGCGCGGCACATTCGCCAAATTGAGTACCACTTCAGTAAGGGGGGTCGCAAAAGTTTTAAACGTGTCTAACTGGGCGATGGCTTGGGCATCCATGATCCCCTGGAAAGCGAATACATTTGTAGAGACTCTCCGGTCTACGAAATTTCCCGATTCGGCTTGCTGGGTCGAGACGTCCTGAGCAATTTTTTTGGGTGCTTCCCACGATGGTGGCGACATTTCAAAATGCATGGCATATTCAATCGCCAAATCTTCGAAGGCGTTTATTTTCCCATTGATTTGGTAGAGCTGTAACAGGAGCAGCCAATATTCAGGCTGAGAATTTTGCTCACTGGTCACAAGGGTTTTGAGGTGGGCAACGAAAGCACCACTCGCCAGTTTTACCAGTACATGCTGTTTTTGAAATTGAATTAAGGCTTCCCGCAACGTATTGCAGCCTTCCGGCGTGACGGAACTGAGGCCTGATAAATCCAGCTGTATTTGCCCCGTAGCGGCCGCTTTGACCATCAGTTGAATTCGTTCATCCATGCTGCGATCAAGGACACCTCGCAAACTGAACAACTGGGCACCATCTGTTTGTTTTTTTGTGTTTGGATTGCTACGCATTGTTTGTAAACGATCCATCAACTGGGTGGGTGGAGATTTTTCACGTTTGAGCACGTAATCCATACTCAGTTGCTCAAAAGCGTCAACTTGTTGTGTTGTCACATACAATTCGAATAGCATCATCCATAGCATATCTTCCTCTGGATTTTGCTGTAGCATGGTTTGCAGCAGTAGTGCCGCCGCCTCCACCTTGTTATTGGCATACAGCATGGCCACGTCTTCTGTGCCGGGCGGAAGTTTGGACTCAATTTCGGTCACTTCGATTTGGGTTTCTGTTGCATTTAAACCGAAACCCTGTTCAGACAGCGGTTCTTGTTCGATTTGCGCAATGGCTAATTCCATTGCATTTTTAGGGTGAGTAGAGCCAGATTCCTCGGTAGGCGTCTGCTTAGCCTTTTTGCGTGAAAAAAATGTACCGAAATCCACTGTCAAATAACCTTTTCTGTTGTCAATTCATCACTAAATCTGGCGTGGTCACTTGTAACAAACAGACATGCGCAATGTCATTGTTACCCATGGCGTTTTCATGCCCAATAAATCGTTAGATTATCCATGTATACAGGAAAAACGGCAACTTAATTCACCCGCACTGTTGATATCGGTGAGTGGTTTGAACGGGTTTTGTGCACAGGTTTTACTCACCCCAACGGACCATCAAGTTGTGCGGCACCTGTAGATGATCCAATATTCGCGCAACCACAAAATCTACCAAGTCTTCAACAGATTTCGGCTGATGATAAAAGCCGGGGTTAGGGGGTAGAATCACCACACCCATGCGTGCCAGTTTGAGCATGTTTTCCAGGTGCAACACCGAATAAGGCGTTTCTCTGGGTACGACAATCAATTTGCGCTGTTCTTTGATACAGACGTCGGCTGCCCGTTCAATCAAATTATCCGACATGCCTTGCGCCACAGCAGCCAAGGTGCCCATGGTGCACGGACAGATCACCATGGCATCCGCCGGATTGGACCCTGATGCCACTGGCGCAAACCATGCCTCGCGTCCAAATACACGCACCTCACCCGGCAGATGCGCATAGCGTTCGGTCAATTGTGTTTGTAAAGCCTCGGCATGCGTGGGAATCGTCCACCCCATTTCTTGCTTCGCCACAATCTGTGCTGCCGTAGACACAAGCAAGTACACACTTACATTGGCGAGCAGTAATTGTTCCAACAAACGTACGCCATAAGGCATGCCCGATGCACCGGTCCATGCCAGAGTGATGTTATGCGGTTGGGACATGTTTAACCTTTCGCAACCATTGTTCGGCCAGTACACCATTCACCAGGCCACCCAGCCATGCCGCAGTGGCAAACAGGGGGCTCGAAGCCCACACGTTGACGCCAGGCATCATCCACCAGGACACCACGGCCAATTGCGCGCTAATGTGGGCAAAAGCTGCCAACACGCTCACACCCACCAGACTGATCCAGCGAGCAGAAAAGCGACCCACCAGAGCCAGCACCACCAAACTGCTAGCCGCCCCCGCGCAACTGAGTACAAACCCGGGGGTTAAAAAACTGCCCAGAAGCAGGCTGCCCGCGATCACCCGCAGGCCAGATACCCAAGCTGCAGTGGCCAAGCCGTATTGCCGCAACACCAGCAATATGACGATATTGGCCAAACCCGGTTTCACGCCGGGGATGGGTGAAGGTAGACTCGCTTCCAGCCACATCAATGAGATAGCTAACGCAGCCAGTTGCGCAATACGGTGATCGTCAGCAGTAGATTCAATAGTTAAGGCTGTCATATTGCTTCGATGCTCCAGTGATTTCTATGCTGACCTGATTCGGCAGGCAAATTGCGGCTTCTCCCGCCCGGCTGATCCAGCCCTGGTGTACGCACAACTGTCTTGGGCCCGGGTCGCGTAGCACACGGGCACGGCGTCCGACCAATTCAATGTGAGTCATACCCAGCGGACCGGAAACATCTGCACTCAAGTCATGCGTTAAGGGCGCATTGAGAAATACGGCACCGCCTTGCCGGATAAGCAATCGTTCTCCCTGCCGCTCTCCCAGCCAAAACCGGGTGATTAAAACGCCCACCGCAACAAGGCCCAACACTAGCACCAACCAGTCGCCGGGTCGAATCAGCCGGGCATGATGCAAAGCCTGGGTTATCCCTGATTTTGAAAAAACGGGAAAGACACTCACTTTAATTCCCGATGTCTCACCAAACATTGTTCCCGGGTAGAAAAATGTTGCGCCAATTGCTCGCACAAATAGACGGATCGGTGCTGTCCACCGGTACAACCTATGGCCACAGTCAAATAAGCACGGTGATCACGTATAAAACAGGGTAACCATTTTTCAACATATTGGCGAATGTCTTGCAGCATTTCGGACACATCTGTGCTGTTTTGTAAAAAAGCCTTCACCGGTTGATCCCGTCCGTTCAAGGGTCGTAATTCCGGGTCATAATGTGGGTTGGGCAAGCAGCGCACATCAAATACCAAGTCAGCATCCAGCGGAATGCCATGTTTGAAACCAAATGAAATGAACAACAAAGTCAGTCGTGCGGATTTTACGGCAACAAAATCCTTAATCCAGGTTTGCAGCGTGCTGACTGACAAATCACTGGTATCAATACGATGTGCCAACCGTGCAACAGGATCAAGTAAGTCGCGTTCCAGTTCTATCGACTCATGCAATGCGCGTTGATCTGAGCTTAATGGGTGCCGCCGTCTGGTTTCAGAAAAGCGGCGCACCAGTGTTTCGGTTTTTGCTTCCAGAAACAGCAAACGCAAATCCAGCCCCGTCTGTAAACGCGACACCCATTCAGGCAACTGCTGATAAGAGTCTTTACTGCGCGCATCGATGCTGATGGCAACGCGAAATTCACCATATTCGGCCAATACACGCAAAGTATCTTCCAGCAATGCCGCAGGCAAATTGTCAATGCAATAATAACCCGCATCTTCTAACACGCGCAATGCAATGCTTTTACCTGAGCCTGAGAGTCCGCTGACCAATACCAGTTGGGTGGCGGGGTTTGAGGACGTGCTCATGTCAAATGCTCGTCCCGCAAAGCGGCCTGCTGTCTGGCAATAAAATCTTCCACGCTGTTGACGCCGCGTTGACGCAACATATGATTGCGGGTCGCGACCTCCACCAGCACTGCCAAACTGCGTCCGGCAGCCACAGGGACAAAAACTTTGGGGATTTCGACCCCCAGAATAAGCTCATTGGATTCGGACATATCCAGGCGGGAAGCGTTTTTTTCTGTAAATTCTTCAAATGGCGTGAGGTGAACGATCAATCTGAGGTTTTTCTTCAGCTTGATTGCCAGCTCACCGAACAGCGCCCGCACATTCAGTATACCGATGCCGCGTACTTCCAAAAAATCTTGCAGCAAAGGCGGGCTCTCGGCGCTTAATGTATCCGGGGCTACTTTATACACTTCCACCACATCATCAGCGACCAGACGGTGCCCGCGTGTTAATAACTCCAGTGCCAGTTCGCTTTTCCCAACAGCTGGCGCGCCCGTCAACATGACGCCGATGCCATTGACTTCCATCATCACGCCATGCATCGTGACTGATTCAGCCAGGGCCACCGATAAATAATGGGACAGCAGCGCCATCAATTCCGGACTGGCTTGCGTGGAGGTAAATAAAGGGGTACCTGTGCGTTCCGATGCGGCCAGCAGGGCTTGTGGGACAGGTTCGCCATTGGCAACAATCACGGCGGCCAGTTCTGTTGAAAACAAATTATCAATCGCTTGGCTAAGCCGGGTAGTGCTTAATTTGGCCAGATAATCCATTTCAGCACACCCCAACACTTGCACCCGATTGGGGTGGACAAAATTAAGGTGACCCACCAGGGCCAGAGATGGTTTTTGTACGGTATCACCCATCAAGGCTTTGTCGCCGCCCCCTTGCCCGCAAACCCATACCAGAGCCAGTGTGTGTTCCACTGCATCGAACATCTGTTTAACTGTGATAGTTGGAATCATCTTTACTCACTCCATGCTTGCCATTGTTGCAATAAAGCCAATATTTCTTCAGGATTAACACTGTCCAGCAGCTTTTCCCGCATGGCTTTATCGCCAAATAATTGTGCGACTTCGCTCAGTATTTGCAAATGCAAGTCCGTGGCGCGTAGAGGTACGAACAGCACAAACAACAAACGAACAGGTAATTGATCTGGCGCAGAAAAATCCACTGCAGTATGCAAGCGTACCAAAACGCCTGCAGCAGATTGCAGCGCTTTGATGCGTCCATGCGGAATCGCCACACCTTGGCCCAAACCGGTGGAACCCAAACTTTCACGGGCCTGTAGCGCGTCTACAATTGTTTTGGTATTGATGCCTAACGCAGAAGACATGTGTTGCGCCACATATTCAAACAGGTGCGACTTGCTGGCCACCTCTATATCCAGCAGGATGCGTTCGGAGGTAAGGAGTGGCGCAAGCTGGTTCATGATCCTGAAAACGGCGACGATTGAACGAACATTTCAACGCGTAATGTGAAAACAATCCATCGGGTGAGTGGCGAAACAGTGAAAAAAGACTTTTGTTGCATGTCGTTATCCTAAATGTTCGTTAATGAATCGCTGCAACATGCGCCGGAATGCGTCAAAAGCGGCCTCAACCCGGCAGTTTGCTGCGTATTCGGCGTATGCGATGTTGTGAGGTTTGCAAAGGGGAAAACCATTCGCCGCGCCTCACATCTTGCATCCATCCCTATATGCGGCAACATATGTCACAGTATATGTCACAGTGATTCATTTACGAGCCCTAACAAACAAGCGGTCAGCTGCCATATTCAGAATGATGCTTATTCGTCGTCTGTTTCCAGCGCCTGATGTTTGACGCCTCCCGCCATTTGGTGCGCATGGCTGTGTTTTTCCTTGTTCTTCACAATTTGACGATCCAGTTTATCAGCCAAACTGTCTATGGCGGCATACATGTTTTCATCTTCAGCTTGTACGAAGATGTCTTTGCCGCTCAAGTGTACATTGGCTTCTACAGTGTGCTTGAGTTTTTCAACTGTCATGATAATGGCGATATCGATAACTTGATCGGAATGCCGCTTGATACGCTCGATTTTTGATAACACATAATCGTGAATGGCCGGTGTGATGGTCAAATGATGTCCGGTAATTTTAAGATTCATGATGCGTGTCCTTTCGTATGAGTTATAGCGCTTTGCGCTGATTGGCGGGAGGAATTTGTAATGCTTCCCGGTATTTTGCAATGGTACGTCGTGCGACCACGATACCCTGTTGTGCAAGAATTTCGGCCATCTGCCCATCGGACAGCGGTTTTTTCTGGTTTTCCGCATTGACCATTTGCTTAATTAACGCACGAATTGCCGTCGCAGAGCAAGCACCGCCCACTTCAGTGTTGACATGGCTACCAAAAAAATATTTTAATTCAAAGATGCCCCGTGGCGTCATGATGAATTTTTGTGTGGTGGTACGTGACACAGTGGACTCGTGCAACTCGACGACATCGGCGATTTCGCGTAGCACCAAAGGCCGCATGGCCACTTCACCGTGCTCCAAAAAAAGCCCCTGCCGGTCAACAATGCATTGAGAGACGCGCAAAATGGTATCAAAACGCTGCGCCAAATTTTTGATAAACCATTTGGCTTCCTGCATTTGTCCGGACAGTTGTTGATGATCACTGTCTTTGTTACGGCCCAATATTTCAGCGTACATCTGGTTAACACGTAAACGTGGGATGGCCTGCTGATTTAATTTTACCACCCATGCGCCCTTGATTTTTTCTACGATCACATCTGGAATGATGTAGCGCGTATCATTGGGTTCAAATGCCGTACAGGGTCGAGGATTGAGTTGCATGATGAGTTCATAGGCTTGACGAAATGCCGCATCATCACAATGCAGCCGGCGTTTGATGCCCGCATAATCATGCGTGCCCAGAGCGGGCAACTCCTGCGCAACAATGACCTGCGCAAGCTTTATGTCGAGCGTGCTTTCGGGCAGAGCCGACAGTTGCAATGACAGGCATTCAGTCAGCGTGCGCGCGCCAACGCCAACAGGATCAAGGTGCTGAAGGTGCTTGAGGGCAATTTGCAGTTCTGTCAGATCGACATCAATGTCATCGGGTAACATCTCCAGAATCTCTTCCAGGTCTTGTGTTAAATACCCGTGCTCATCCAGTGCATCGATCAGTAATTCCACCAGTTGTTGATCATGCTCAGTCAGTGCGCTAAGCCGAATCTGCCAGAGTAAATGCTCGCGCAAGCTTAATGCAGGTTGGGGTGTTTGTATTTCGTAGGTGTCGTCTTCATCGCCCGAACTAAATCCAGGGGCCTCTTGCCAGGTCAGTTCTGCCAAATCAACCGGCGCGCTATCAGTATCCCCCTGTGCTGTGTCGGGGCCGCTCATTTCTTGCCCCTCTTCGGGCGCCACGGGGTGATCCATGCCTTCCATACCTTCCACGCGTTCCAGCAATGGGTTGGTTTGCATGATTAATTCGACTTCTTGATCCAGTTCAAGCGTAGACAATTGCAACAAACGTATCGCTTGTTGTAACTGGGGTGTTAGCGTGAGTTGCTGTGAAAATTTAAGTTGTAGGCCTTGCTTCATAAGTTTGGTCTGTATTGATTTATTAACGAGTCCTAACCCGGATTTTGCTGTTTCTTGGGCGACTTATAGACGGAAATGTTCGCCCAGATAAACTTTTTTCACACGCTCATCCTGCACAATCTGGTCGGGTCGCCCATCGGCCAGCACGGTGCCGTCGCTAATGATATACGCCCGATCACAAATCCCCAAGGTTTCTCGCACATTATGATCGGTAATCAATACGCCGATATCCCGTTCAGTAAGAAAACGAATCAGCTTTTGAATGTCCATTACTGCAATAGGGTCAATACCGGCGAAGGGTTCATCCAGTAGAACGAAACGTGGATTCATGGCCAATGCACGGGCAATTTCAACGCGACGCCGTTCACCTCCAGACAGACTGATGGCCGGTGAGTCGGCCAAATGCTGGATATTTAAATCAGTCAACAAATTTTGCAAATGGATTGCAATTTCATCTTCGTCATATTGTTTCAATTCAAGAATGGCGCAAATATTTTGCTGAACTGTGAGCTTGCGAAAAATAGAGGCCTCCTGGGGCAGATAACTTAAACCGAGTGCTGCGCGCTGATGAATCGGCATATTGCCCAAATCATGCGTATCTAGGAAAATTTGTCCGCCATCCAGTTTGAGCAAGCCGACAATCAAATAAAAGCAGGTGGTCTTCCCGGCACCATTCGGGCCAAGCAGGCCCACGACTTCACCGCTGTTCACCCGAATCGACACATCTTTGACCACGAGGCGTGAGCGGTAACTTTTTCGCAAATGATCTGCGCGCAATTCACTCATGAGCAGCTTGTCCGTCGGGCAAAGTGGTCGTGTTTTGTAAAGGTAAAGGCGGGGCAGGTGTTTGGAGGGGTGCTTTGGGGAAAATAGACGTCCTCACCCGCGCATTCGACCCACCGCTGGACGCGTTGGTATCTGGTTTCGCCCAAAATTTTTGCGTTGCCGTATTATACATCATCGCATTAGCGTGCATTTCGCTTGTGCCACGCTTGAGACGTGCATGGCCAGTTAATAATATGGTGTTTTGTTTGTTGTCCACATCGATGCGATCTGCCCAGCCTTCTATGTATTCGCTAGAGCCATCTTGCAATTGACGAAAATAGGCGGGCGAACCGATGGCAGTGCCCGTGCTGAATCCCTGCGCATCCTGATGCATGGACAAAGTGTTGGACCGCAGCAAAAGCGTCCCTTGTTGCAGGACCACATCCCCTTGATAAAAGCTGGTTTTATTCACGTTATCCATCTGTACGCTGTCTGCTTCCACATTCACAGGTTTGCTGCGATCCGCTTGTTCAGCGAATGCGCATTGTGCTACCAGTATGCAGGTCAGCATTGCGCTAACGGTCATGGCGAATCGCCGCCCCAAATCACGAAACAGCCCTTTGCCATGCCCGTTTCCCCTCACTCCTTGCTCTCTCCCCCAAGGGGCAAGAGGGACGAAGCCTCGCTGCGCGAGTTTTTTGTTAACGCGCCGTTTCATATTGTGCCCTCACGTTATGCATTAAATCTACCCACTGTTTGTGGTTGTCCATTTCCATTCCTGTTGCGGTGATATGCGCCCACTTGTCCGTGATGTCTACGGGTTGCTGGGTGCGGAGAATTTGTTGATCAGGGAAAGCTTCCAGATACGTTGTCGTGAGTGTCATCGGCCCACGCACACTGTGCTGGTCGCGCACGACAACCACATGCCCAATGAAGTTAACCTGCGCGGCTTTTGAGGTGGCTACTGCGCGGTCTGAGCGTACAGAGACCTGCCCTTGTTGCGCATCTTGAGCCACCATGCGTGGCAAGCTTAAGTCAGTGCTGTCATCGTCAGGATAATGTTGTGCAACATCGGCCCATAACGTGTATTGTTTTTGACCCAACAAGTTGGTGCGCGTGACGGTAAAATGACGAATGATGTAATCGGGACTGTGTGCACCAAACTGATGCGTATCCAAGTGTTGTGTTTGCACGGAATATTCCAGCCATAAACTCATGAGCGCCAGCAAGGCAAGCAGGAGCAATACAAATCCATACATGGGGCGATTATTCATTGCAGGTAATGTGCGAGCAGGCGTTCATAACTTCCCTGAGCCCGCATGATGAGTTCGCAAGCTTCGCGTACCGCACCCATGCCACCAGTTCGTGTGGTGACCCAATGTGCGGATTGTACGACGATTTCCGGCGCCTCAGGCACTGTAATGGCCAGGCCGCAATGTAGCATCACGGGTAAATCCACGACATCATCTCCCATGTAAGCAGCCTGCGTTGCGTCCAGTCCGGTTTGCGCCAGCACTTCCCGGAAAGCGGCACTTTTGTCTGCTACCCCCTGGTACAACAATTCAATGCCCAGGTTGCGCGCCCGATGTACCACCACTTGCGAGGTGCGACCAGTGATAATCGCTAATGCCACGCCGCTTTGTTTGAGCATTTTCAGGCCGTGACCATCCAGTGAATGAAAGGCCTTGAACTCCTGTCCGTCATCTCCAAAGTATAACCGGCCATCGGTCATGACGCCGTCAACGTCAAAAACAGCTAACTTGATCAATGACGCACGTTGTTGCGCAGTCTTGTGTTCGCTCATTCATTTTCCTTGCAGGGTTTTATTTGTCTGTTTGGCTGACTGATTTAAAATTCCGGCTTTTCGGGGCGGTAAACGTACTCGATCCGTAGCGCAGGATGAGGTTTAAATGTTTCACACTACCCCTGCACGCAGTAAGTCCAGCATATTGAGTGCGCCGACCAGGGTGTTGTCTTCTTCGACGACCAGTACACCATTGATGTTATGGGCTTGCATCATTTCTACCGCTTCTACGGCCAACTTTTCCGGTGTAATGCAATGCGGGGCGGTCGTCATCAGTTCGCTCATCCGTAAGGTGCGCACATCCATGGCTTTTTCCAGAACGCGACGCAAATCACCATCGGTAAAAATACCCAGTACATGATGCGCGTCATCCACCACGGCAGTCATCCCCAAACGTTTGCGCGTCATTTCCAGCAGTGCTTCAGGCAGTAAGGCCTGCCTGTTCACCATGGGCAAGTACTCATCTTTGTGCATGACATCACGAACGTGTACCAGCAACCGTCGACCCAGTGTGCCGCCGGGATGGGTTTTGGCAAAATCTTCCGAGCCGAAACCGCGCACATCCAGTAGCGCAATGGCCAGCGCATCACCTAAAGCCAATGCCGCTGTGGTACTCGCTGTTGGCGCCAGATTTAACGGACAAGCTTCTTTTTCGACACGGACCGTTAAATGGGCATCTGCCGCTTGTGCCAGTGACGAATGAGGATTACCCGTCATGGCAATCAAGCGCGCGCCACGACGCTTGATTAAGGGCACAATTGCCGTCAATTCAGCGCTTTCTCCCGAATTAGACAGCGCGATGCACACATCATCGCGGGTAATCATGCCCAAATCTCCGTGACTGGCTTCACCTGGATGAACGAAGAATGCGGGTGTACCCGTGCTGGCCAGTGTGGCGGCAATTTTATGACCAATATGCCCAGATTTCCCCATGCCGCTGACCACTACCCGGCCACGGCAGGCAAGAATCAGGGACATGGCCTTAATGAACTGGTCATCCAGTCGATCACGCAACGCCAGAACCGCATTGCCTTCAATGAATAACACTTCGCTGGCGCGCTTCAGGGCTGCTTGCGAGTCAAAGGCAATAATTGAATTTTCGATACCCATAGTCCTTGTTCGTTTACTGGTGCTGGTACGTGGTTTTTAAAAGCTGCAAAATATCTCGCATTCTAACTGATACTGAGCGTTGGGCATAACCCAAATTTGTATTTGGCGTTGGCAATTGAAATTTCAACTCGTACTCGTGTGGTGCTGGTAAACATTTTCCCGGCAAAGACTTGCACAGCGCAACATAAATCTCTACCCTAGAATGATGCATTCTATCCTTGGTTTGATTATTGTACTTCTGGCTGCCGCTGTCGTGGTATCGGCCTTGTTTCGTCGTCTGAAATTGCCTTTGATGCTGGGTTTCCTGCTTATTGGCATTTTGCTCGGGCCACATAGCCTCAATTGGCTGCAGGATAACCCGGACACCACGGATTTGGCCGAATTCGGCGTGGTGTTCCTGATGTTCAGCATCGGTTTGGAGTTTAGTCTGTCCAAATTGCGCGCCATCCGAAATACGGCATTTGGATTCGGCGGAGCACAGGTATTCAGTTTTATTGGTTTGGTGATGGGGATTGCAGTGCTGGCAGGCTTGCCCTGGACAACGGGTTTGGCACTCGGTGGCACGCTGGCCATGTCGTCCACGGCCATCGTAAGTGGGATGCTGGCAGAACGACTTGCGTTGCAATCCGATCATGGTCGACAAATGATTGCTGTGCTGTTGTTTCAGGATTTGGCGGTCATTCCCCTTTTGATTTTGATTCCCGCCTTGTCTAATGGGGTGCATGAAGCGTTATCACTCTTTCTGCTGGCCATGGCCAAAGCATCGATTGCCCTGTTTTTACTGTTGTTCGTGGGAAAACGGCTCATGAGCCCGTGGTTTCACTGGGTGGCCAGCCACAAATCCACTGAGCTGTTCATGCTGAATGTGCTGTTGATGACTTTGGGCCTGGCCTATTTTACACAACGCGCTGGCTTGTCGTTGGCATTGGGCGCCTTTCTGGCCGGCATACTGATTTCCGAAACCGAATACCGCTATCAGGTGGAAGACGATATCAAGCCGTTTCGCGATGTATTGCTGGGCTTGTTTTTTATCACCATTGGGATGCTGCTCGATGCGCAGACCGTTTGGTTGCATTTCGGCTGGGTGGTACTTGTTCTCACCGGGCTCATCCTGAGTAAAGCCGCGCTGGTCTGGTTGATTGGCCGTTTGTTAGGTAACCCTGCGCCTGTCGCATTGCGCACCGGGCTGGGTTTGGCACAAGCGGGCGAATTTGGTTTTGTGCTGTTGTCACAAATCGCGCATCTCAATTTGGTCGGCGACACACCATTACAAATTATACTTGCCGCGATGGTGTTGTCGATGGTGAGCGCACCGTTATTGATCCAGCAATCCGAGCGCATTGTCCGGCATTTGTGCACCAGTGAATGGACGTTCCGTGCACGCGAATTGCATGACATCGCTACGCACGCCATGGGTATCAGCGAACACCTGATTATTTGCGGCTATGGGCGCAGCGGACAAAGTCTGGCTCGCTTGCTCGAATCCGAAGACATCCGTTTTATTGCGCTTGATGCGGATTCTTCGCGTGTTCGCGCAGCATCGGCTGCCGGTGAAACGGTGGTATTTGGCGATGCGTCGCGCCGCGAAGTGCTCAAGGCGGCAGGTTTAAATCGGGCCAGCGGTATGGTAATTACCTTTGCCGATTATGCGGCCTCAATGAAAATTCTTCAGTTGGTGCAAGAAATTCGCCCTGATTTGCCGGTGATCGTGCGCACCCTGGATGAAACTGATTTGGACAGCCTCATGCAGGCTGGCGCGATGGCGGTGGTGCCGGAAATTATCGAGGGATCACTGATGCTGGCATCGCATGCCCTGTTGTTGCTGGGTGTGCCCTTGAGCCGGGTGTTGAAAAAACTGCGAAGTGTGCGTGAACAGCGCTATAGTCTCATGCGCGGATTTTTTCAGGGCTCAAGCGATGATACTGATTCCGCTGGTGGCGAAGCGGTGCAGTTGCGTATGCTCCCGGTGCTTATTACCGAGCAAGCTGCTGCTGCACATCAAACGATCGCGCATAGCGGTTTAGCCGAACTGAATGTTGAGGTGCTGGCAGTGCGCCGCCACAATATCCGTGGATTGGATCCTCAACCCACGATGCAGATTTTGCCCGGTGATGTGCTGGTGCTGCGCGGCGGCTCCGAAAACCTTGCGCAAGCGGAAACGCGATTGTTGCAAGGATAGTGCGAAGACAGAAGGATGCGCTGTGCAGAGTTTTATTTTTGACCGGTCAATTGAATGTAGCGTGCCATGAGCTGCTCTTTGGTTTCTTCTATTCCGACAGGAATACAATCCACAGGGCAAACTTCCACACACTGCGGCGTGTCGTAATGGCCTACACATTCGGTACATTTATTCGGGTCAATTTGATAAATCGTCTCACCTTGAGAAATGGCCTCATTCGGGCATTCTGGTTCGCATACATCGCAATTGATACATTCGTCAGTAATCATCAGTGACATATTCATTTTCCTGTTAAAACTTAATTCGGGATCCTCATGATGAGGAAAAATTTATTCCTGGTACTAAAATTTGCCTTGCCAGTCAATGACAGTGAATTTGTCGTGTGGCGTTCATGGCGTGAGTGGGCGGTATTTTAACAGAGCAAACACACTCACGACACTGAAATTTTGTGAGGGTCCGTGCAATAGTGGTTATGCTTGTTCATGCATTAACCATTCGCTGATTTCATTGAGCAATTGTTGCTCGGCCTGATTGAAGGCGGCAGCAGCGCTCGCGGCGTCATATTGACTTAAGGAAGCGCGAACCGTAAACACTTTTCTGGCGATCAGCCGGTGGGTGTGCTGGTTGTACAGTTCGGCACGCAAACGAATGACCGCTTCGCCAGGCGATCTGGCTGCGTCGTGATAACAATCAAGTAATTCTGTGGACAGCGTATGATCGGCGTCAGCGTCACTGCGGGCATTGAGCACAGTGCGGTAGATACTCGCTTCAGACAGCCGGCTGAACAGCAATTCGGTCATGCGGCTGCTGGGCAGCTCGCTCCATTGGGCATACTGATAACGGCCCCGGGTGTTCGGTCGACGGCTATAGACCAAATGAATACTGTCGTCATAACTGGTTGAATAAGTGCTTTCCACCATTAACACCTGGGGTTGTTTGTTGTGCGCGGGCAACCTGGCAGCGGGTTTGTCGTTCAGTACATACACATGGCGTGCTGCCCCGGTACCCGTCAGGCTCATACAGCCACTGAGCAGGCTAAGCAGGACAATCATCCGTAATGTTCGTAACATATCTATTCTCCTGGCGCCTTGTCTGCTGTACGGCCACTGAACAACAGCTCGCCGGGGTCGCTCAGGCGCTGGCCTGTTTCTTTAATCACCTGGCTGTCCTGGTGCACATCGCTGCCCAGTTGTTTCATTTGATAATCGGCGGTACCGATCAGGCGCTGCAATGATTGTGTCACGACAACGGATTGTTGTTGGACGCTGCTCAGGGTTCGGGTGGTTTGCTTTAAAGTGGTTGCTGCATCCTGGCTCAGCTGTCCCATATGTTCATCAAGGTGAGTGCTGGTGACGCTGATGTGATCCGCTGCCTGCTTGAGCGCATCAGCGGCAGACAGAACACTGTGTAAACTGTCATCAAGCATTTGTTTGTGTGCAACCAGTTGAGCGGACAAGGTGTGAAGGTTATCCAGGGTTTGGGTAAATGCTTGCTGGTTGTGCGCACCCAACACTTGATTGATATTGTTCAGGGCCTGTGATGCTTGTTCACCCATTTGGGTGAGGTTGGTGGTTACTTTCTCGAAATTCGAACTGCCTTCGGCAATGACCGGCCAGGGTGGACTGTCCGTGGCCTGAATCAGTGGGCTTTGCGTCTTCGGGTTGTCAATTTCGATGGTAGCCAGACCAGTCACAATACTGCGCTGTACCGTAGCCCGGCAGCCTGTTTGCAATGGCGTGCCGGGTTCTACTTTGATGTTGACCTGCACGGCTTCCTGTGCGCCGGTGACAAAGGCATAATCGGCGACCTCGCCCACTTTCACGCCGCGTAATTTAACCGGGCTGCTGATATCCAGCCCGTCTACGGATTGATTGCGAAAATAAATGGTGTAATGGACGTAGTCAATCCGATTGCCGCCTGACAGCCACACCAGACCCAGTACCATCGCCAGTACCACTGCCACGATGACACTGCCAACCAAAAGATAACGGGGTTCATTTTCCATCTTGATTGCCTTTTTCCTGAGCGGCGTTCGAAACAGCGTGTGTGATGACATCCTGCGTACGAGTGGCAAAATACGCCCGTAACCAGGGTTCGTCAATCTCCCTGACTTGCGCCAGCGTGCCAGAACCCAATACCCTGCCTTGCGCCAGCACGATCACCTGATCCGCAATGGTCAGCAAGGAATCCAGGTCGTGAGTAATGAGCAGCACTGTTAATTTCAGGTTGTCGCGCAAGGTGAGGATGAGTTGGTCAAATGCTCGTGCTGACACTGGATCCAGACCCGAAGTCGGCTCATCCAGAAACAGCAACTCAGGGTCCAGCGCCAGTGCTCGTGCCAATGCCACGCGTTTACGCATACCGCCAGACAGGGTGTCCGGCATTTGACCGGCCACGCTGGCATCCAAACCCACCATCGCCAGTTTCAGACGCGCCAATTGCAAGCAGGTTGCCCGGGGTAATGTGGTGTGTTCAAACAGTGGCGTGGCCACATTTTGCGCCACAGTCAGGGAAGAAAACAGAGCGCCATCCTGAAACAACATCCCAAACCGCTGCCGCAAGGCGTTACCTGTGATCGTATCAGTATCCCATATGTCCGTACCAAACAACATCGCCTGTCCCGCGTTGGGTCGTATCAAACCACCAAGCACTTTCAATAACACCGATTTTCCGGTGCCGCTGCCGCCGATTAACGCCGCGATATTACCCTGTCTTACCTGCAGGGACACATCCTGGTGAATAATTTGCTCATCAAGCCGGGTGACGATGTGGCGTGCATTGATAACATTCGCATCCCCCATATTATTCATATCCCCAAGTTCACCAGCGTCACCGCAATCAGTGCGTTCAGCAAAATCACCGCCACGATGCTGTGCACCACCGTGGCCGTGGTGTTGAGGCCAATGCTGCGCGCGTTGCGCGCCACGTGCAACCCGTTCTGACAGGCGATTAAACCAATAAATGCCGCAAATACCGGTGCTTTACCCAGACCAATTACCACTGTAGAGGTATCCAGCGCAGTCATCATGCGGTGAATAAAAGCGATTGGCCCGATGCCCAGTTGTTGCGCAGTCACCACCATGCTGCCCAGGATGCCAGCCAAATCACCTAAAAATACCAGCAAGGGCAAGGCCAGCACCAGTGCCAGCAGGCGAGGAATAATCAGTACCGCATAGGGGGATAAGCCCAGTACTCGAATCGCGTCGATTTCCTCATCAAATTTCATCGTGCCCAATTGCGCCGTCATGGCTGCGCCGGAACGACCTGCCACCAAAATGGCCACCAGCACGGGTGACAGTTCGCGGCACAAGGCCAGCGTCGTGCCATCCACCACAAACACATTCGCACCATACTGGATGGCTTGTCGCCCCAGCAAATACGCGAACACGACCCCCAGTAAAAACATGATCAACAACACCAGCGGAATGGCCGTCACAAATACCGCCTGCAACTGGGTGACGAATTCTTTCATGCGGAAGCGGTTCGGGTGGCGCAACAATTGGGAAGATTCCGTGCCCAGCACCCCCACCAAACTCAATCCGCTCGCAAATTGCCGTATGAGCGTATGCAAACCGGCACCCAGCTTTACCAGCCAAGGCGTTTTTATTGCCGGTGTGGCAATGCTTGCCATGTAATGCTGGCGCACCAATTCAAAAATGGCGCGGTGTTGGGGGTTGAAAGCCTCCAGCGTCATGCCTTCCAGTGTCGCGCCCCGCGCCAGCAAAGCCTGAATCAAAAAATAGGCACCACTGGTATCCAGGGCGTCTAACGCTTTACCCTGTAAGTGAATCTGTGGTGGCAGCCTAAGTAAATCCCAATCCGGTACAGCCTCCATCCGGGTCAGCTGCCAGCACCCACCTACAGTCACCTGCGGAGGCAGGGTGCTGGGTTCAAGATGCAGGTTGGGACGGGCTAACATTTTTTATTACGGTGAGCGGGCGCCATTGCAAATCACATCCCATCCCGCGTAAAACGGTAGACGGCAAGGCTGCCACTCAAATTGCGCAACCAGTTTACGCGGTGGCCGCCGGTCATGACCACACATTCCTGAATGTGTATCCCCACCTTGGCACATAAGGCTTCGAAATCGTGCATGGTGCACAAATGCACGTTAGGTGTGTCATACCATTGATACGGTAAGTCTTCCGATACGGGCATGTGACCGCGCAAGATTTGCCAGCGGTTTTTCCAGTAACCGAAATTGGGGAAGGTAATGATGCCCTGGCGACCCACGCGCAGTATTTCGTGCAGGATGGCTTCGGTGTGGTGGACCGCTTGCAATGTTTGCGACAACACCACGTAATCGAAACTGTCGCTGGCAAATTCCGCCAAACCCGCTTCCAAATCACGCTGAATCACGTTCACGCCATTTTTGACGCAACCCAGCACATGCTCATCGGAAATTTCTACCCCATAGCCATGGATGTTGCGCGTGTCTTGCAAATACTTGAGCAATTCACCATTGCCACATCCAAGGTCCAACACTTTGGCTTTGGCGCTGATCCAGTCTGCAATGGTTTGAAAATCATGCCGCATCATAGGGATATCCTGTCCATGTAAGCGTTGATTAACGCATGATAATGGGGGTCGGGCATTAAAAATGCATCGTGACCATGTGCGGAATCAATTTCGGCATAGCTTACCCTGCGTTCGTTATCCAGCAGGGCGCGCACTATTTCACGTGAACGTTCGGGTGCAAAACGCCAGTCCGTGGTAAAGGAAATGACTAAAAACTCTGCCATGCTGGGCGCAAGCGCTGCTTTCAGGCTTCCGGCTTCATGCGCCGGATCAAAGTAATCCAGTGCCTTGGTCATGAGCAAATAGGTGTTTGCATCGAAACTTTCAGCAAATTTGTCACCTTGATAGCGTAAATAGGATTCGATTTCAAACTCTACGTCATACCCATAATTGATTGCCGCATGACGTAACACACGGCCAAATTTGCTGCCCATGACGTCATCGGACAAGTAGGTGATGTGCCCCAGCATCCGGGCCAGTTTCAGCCCACGTTTTGGCGTGGTGTGGTGTGCATAATAGTCTCCACCATGGAAATCGGGGTCGGTCAAAATGGCCTGGCGCGCCACATCATTGAATGCGATATTTTGGGCGGTGAGGTGTGGTGCCGCAGCAATGACCAGACAATGGCGCACCCGTTCCGGGTAAGCGATGCTCCAATGCAGGGCCTGCATCCCACCCAATGATCCACCCACTACGGCGGCAAATTGCCGTATTTCCAGCACATCCGCCAGACGCGCCTGCGTATCGACCCAGTCTGCCACGGTCATCATGGGGAAATTTGACCCCCAAGCCATGCCAGTGTCTGGATTGATTGAGGCGGGGCCGGTTGAGCCGTGGCAACCACCCAGATTATTAACACCAATGACAAAGAATTTGCGCGTGTCGATGGGTTTTCCGGGGCCAATCATGTTATCCCACCAGCCCGGTTTTTTGTCGCTGGCCTGATGGTAACCTGCAATGTGGTGATTGCCGGACAGCGCATGGCACACCAGAATGGCGTTGCTGTGTGCAGCGTTAAGCTGCCCATGTGTTTCGTAGACCAAGTCGTATGCCGCCAGCAATGCGCCCGATTTTAAGGGCAGTGGCACAGAAAAATGCGCAATCTGAGGCGTGACCAGAGGGATAGAGTCAATCATGTTCATGCGCAACGATTCACGTCAAACTCAGCGGCAAATGCGCGCCGCATTGCGCGAGGATCATGCCAGCCAAACTGCTGATGAGTTCGCTGCCATCCCGCGTGTTGCGCCAGGCACCTTCTTGCCAGCGGTAATGGAAACCGCCCGAACGTGCGGCGACCCACATTTCGTGCATGGCCGCCTGACGGTTAATGATGATTTTGCTGCCCGAACAATCGATTTCCAGTACATTCCCTCCCGCCATTTCAAAATCAATATCGCCTTCCGTGTGCTCAAGCAAAGATTCAAGCTGTTGAAAGGTTTGCTCGCTCAGTTGGTTAAATTCCGATTCTGTCATGTTAGACTGTGCCCCTGTGCATAAAATGAAAGTGCAATGGTGATGCAAAAAGTGTTAAGGCGTTTAAAATCGCCGATGAGTTTGGCCCTGCTGTTGGCGGTAGCGGGTTGTGGCACCAAGGGTGCTTTATTTCTTCCAAAGCCCGTTCAGCCCCAATCAACCCAGGTGCCGGTAAGCCAGATGCCGACAAGTCAAGCACCGGAACCCCAAACGGATGTGAGTCCAACTCCGGATAATACCGAAAATCCAAACCAGTTGCTCAATCTTGCAACACCCACACCAGTGAGTTCACAATGAGTTTTGCTACATCCCTGTTGCCTTTTGATGCTGACACCTTAACACTGATTGCGGACCGTTGGGATACCCCTTGCTATGTTTATGATGCACGGACGCTCACGGACAATTACTTGCGTTTTGAGCAGGCGCTGACCAATCAACCGCACCAATTATGTTACGCAGTCAAGGCTAACCCTTCGTTGGCCATTTTACAACTGTTTGCCCGTTTGGGTGCAGGCTTTGACGTGGTCTCCGGTGGAGAATTGCAACGGGTGGTGGCGGCAGGCGGCGACCCGAACAAGGTCGTGTTCTCCGGTGTGGGTAAACAGACTGACGAAATTGCCCTGGCGCTGTCTTTGGGAATTCATTGCTTTAATGTGGAATCCGAATCTGAGCTGTACCGGATTAACCGCATTGCGGGTGAGCAGGGGCAGCATGCGCCGGTTAGCCTGCGTGTGAACCCGGATGTGGATGCCAAAACGCACCCTTATATTTCGACCGGCCTCAAGTCGAACAAATTCGGCGTGGCGCACGATGACGCTTTGCGCCTGTACCAGCTGGCTGCCAGCTTGCCGCACTTGGTGTTGCGAGGAATTGATTGCCACATTGGTTCTCAACTGACCGAAATCGCGCCCTTTGTTGATGCGCTGGATCGGGTATTGAGTCTGGTGGATGCTTTGGCGGAATATGGGATTGTTTTGCAACACATTGATTTGGGTGGAGGCCTCGGTATACGCTACCACGATGAAACCCCACCGCATGTGGAGGCCTATATCGCTGCGCTGCGCGAAAGGCTGGCTGGACGGGGGCTGACCCTGTTGCTCGAACCGGGGCGTGCGCTGGTCGGCAACGCTGGCGTACTGCTCACCCGGGTGGAATACCTCAAACCGGGCGCAGAAAAACAGTTTGCCGTCGTGGATGCCGCGATGAACGACTTGATGCGCCCTGCCTTGTATGGGGCCTACCATGATATTGTTGCTGTGCACCCGCGCGATGAGGCGCCGCAACAATGGGAAATTGTCGGGCCGGTGTGCGAAACCGGCGATTTTCTGGGCCATGATCGGGCTCTGGCGCTGGCAGAAGGGGATTTGCTGGCGATTAAATCGGCAGGGGCTTACGGCATGTCGATGAGCTCACAGTATAACACCCGCCCGCGCGCAGCGGAAGTTCTGGTGCTGGCGGGCCAACCGGTATTGATCCGGCAGCGGGAAAGCATCGCCTCGCTGTTCGAAAATGAACGGCTGCCGGATTGATTTACATTCGGCGGGTTAGGCCCCATGGCGCTTTGATGGCTCACAGGCATTTATTTTGTATGGGTTATATTCGTTCGGGATGTGTGTTGAATTATCCAAAGCTGTTCAAAAAACGCCTTCGGGTTGATTCAGGAACCCGATTGAGAAAAATTACGCCATTGGTTTGGGATGATGAGCAGGACCCTCTCGCCTCGCGAATCGCCGCTATCGGCTTTGTTGTGAACTGGTCGCTCCGTTTGTTGCTGGCTGATTATGGGAAGTGCGATACATGCCCATGTCGCAACCCTTCTGCCTTTGCAGCATATTTCGCCGGTCGACTTTCCATAATCACTGACTTTGCATAATCGGCCTTATGTAAAGCTTTACATAAGGCCGAATAACCGCCCTTCAGAGATGAGATTCAACCAGCATGCTTCCCGGAGAATGGGGCTGCATAGCCAATTTCAAACCATGGCGATTTAGACTCGGCACAACCAGAAAGAGCTTGATTGCAACTTCAGAATGCATATAGCCGCTTTTTATTGGCCATTGAAAAACCCATGAATGGGTGCTATATTAGAAAAGTTGAATGTTTTGGCAAGAGATTGTTACCTGTCAGTGAAATGATGAAATTGTGGCTTACATGGGGATTGGTGGTGTGGTTAGCGTTGATGCAAGGCATCGCGCCGCTGTTGCACGCCCATGTTCATGATTTGTCTGTTCCTGGCAAGATACATATTCAGGGCCTGGACGAGGCCATGAATCATTTGCCTGGCAAATCAGTGGTGTCCCAGATTCAAACGTATTCGACGGATGATTCTATCAGTATGGAATCGCTGGGAAAGAATGAGCATCAAATCAATTTAGCTGCTGTGTGCTTATTGGTTGCAGTGATCTTGCTGGCATTGGCCCGGTTGCCCTGCCTGATCCGCATCACCCCCGTTTATGTCATCGATGCGTTAAGCGCACCGCCTTACACCCTCCCCTGGTCGCTCGCACCACCTACTCTCCTGCATTAAAAATTTCATGCCTGCTGTCTGCTGACAGCAGGGGATTTTTTTCATGTGGGAGAAAACCATGCAACGTATTATTTTTGCTGTCGCTCTGTGCGCAGCGACCACGGCTCATGCTGTCGATCAATTGACATTTACGGCCAGGCAACTACAGTCTTTAGGCGTCATCACTACCCCGATTGCCAGTACGCAATCGCAAACCAGCTTGAACTATCCTGCAACAGTGGACATTCCAGCGAATCAAGTGCGTATTGTGGCTGCGCCGATGACGGGAATGGTGAGCCGGGTTTGGGTGACGGCAAACACATCTGTGAAAGTGGGGCAACCATTAGCCACGCTGTTAAGCCCCGAACTGGCACAGGCTCAAGGTGGTTTGGTGCAAGCAGCCGCGCAGGCGCAGCTGGCGCAAATGCAATTGCAGCGCGATGATCAATTGCTGGCGGATGGCATTATTGCCGCTTCACGTCAACAAACCACACGGGCAAATTATTTATCGGCACAAGCCATGTTGACCCAGCATCGTCAATCTCTGCGTATGTTGGGGGTGCCTGCGATCACTGTTGCACAGATGGAACATGGTATTGCGCACAGCGCGGAATTGCAGCTGTCTGCCCCGATTTCTGGTGTGGTACTGGAAGCCAGTGTTACTGCCGGACAGCGAGTTGATCCGACCACTGCTTTGTTTAAAATCGCACAAATGCGTCCGTTATGGTTGGTGATTCAGGTGCCCGGCCCGGCGGCGGCTCATATTAAAGTGAATGACAGTGTGAGTTTGGTTGGGCGTGCTGCGACAGGTCGCGTGTTGTCAATCGCACAAAACACACAAGCCTCGCAAACGGTTGCCGTGCGTGCGGAAATCAATGGGGATTTAGATGGCTTGTTCAGTGGGCAAGCAGTTGAAGCCAAAATACGTAGTGCTGTAAATATGGCTTGGCAGGCCCCTGTCAGCGCAATAGTCTACCAACAAAATAATCCTTATATCTTTGTGCGTGATGCGCATGGGTTCCATCCCGTCGCGGTGCAAGTGTTGGCACAAACTGGCGCGATGGCAATCATCGCAGGCAAGTTGTCGCCCGCTGACATGATCGCCACACAAGGCGTCGCCCAGATTAAAGCAGTCTGGTCTGGCGCAGGGGGGGTATAACCATGCTGGATAAACTCGTTGCTTTTTCGCTTTCCAAGCGGTTGTTGATATTGATATTGACAGCTATTTTGATCGGTACAGGCTGGATGGCTTTCCAGCAATTGCCTATTGATGCGTTTCCTGATGTATCAAGCACGCAAGTTAAGCTGATTATGAAAGCGCCAGGCATGACCCCCGAAGAAGTCGAGGCACGTATTGTTGCACCGATAGAAACGGAATTGCTGGGCATCCCCAGGCAACAAATGTTGCGCTCCATTTCCAAATATGCCCTGGCTGACATCACGATTGATTTTGCTGAGGGGACAGATATTTACTGGGCGCGGCAGCAGGTGGCAGAACGCCTGGCGAATGCGCAGGGCAGTTTGCCGCCGGGCAGTTCGGGCGGATTGGCACCCATCACCACGCCTTTGGGCGAGATGTTTATGTTTACGGTTGAAGGTGGTGGCTTGTCACTTGAGCAACGACGCTCATTGCTGGATTGGGTTATCCGTCCGCAATTACGCACGTTAGCCGGTGTGGCGGATGTGAATACGTTGGGCGGCATGGTGCGCACGTTTGAAATCGTGCCCAATAATGTACAACTTGCTGCGCGTGGTGTGAAGTTAAGTGATTTGCAGCATGCGCTGGAGATGAATAATCGTAACGATGGCGCTGGGCGGTTACGCGCTGGTGAGGAAGTTCTGGTAGTGCGTGTTGAAGGCGCAATTAAAACGCTGGATGACGTGCGTGCCATTGTCGTCGCGAATCGGGCCGGCATTCCTGTGCGGATCGGTGATGTGGCTGAGGTACAAATCGGCAGTCTGACGCGGTATGGCGCAGTGACCAAAGACGGCCGTGGCGAGGCAGTAGAAGGTCTGGTGCTGGGTCTCAAAGGCGCGAATGCCCGGCAGGTGGTTGCCGCCGTACAGGACAAGCTGGCTGAAATCGATAAAACCTTGCCCGCAGGTGTGCACACCAGGGCATTCTATAACCGAGGTGGTTTGGTTGATCGTGCAGTGGGGACCGTATCCGAAGCGTTGGCCGAAGCGATTGTGTTAGTGGTGATATTGCTGGTGCTGTTCCTGGGCAATCTGCGGGCAGCAGTACTGGTTGCGCTGGTATTGCCATTGGCAGCCTTGTTTACCTTTATTCTCATGCGCCAATTTGGTATGTCGGCGAATCTCATGAGTCTGGGTGGGTTGGCCATCGCAATTGGTATGCTGGTCGATGCTGCAGTGGTGGTGGTAGAAAATATTGTCACCCATCTTGCTCATGATAAAACCAGTGAAAAATTACATTTGATTTATCGCGCAGTCGGGGAGGTCATTACCCCTGTCGCGTCAGGCGTGTTGATCATCATCATCGTGTTTTTTCCGTTACTGACGTTGCAAGGCCTGGAAGGTAAGTTATTTATTCCCGTTGCATTGACCATCGTGTTTGCTTTGGCGGGTTCGTTGTTGCTGTCGTTGACGGTCGTGCCCGTTTTGGCATCCTGGCTACTCAAACAGGGCGCACATTCTGATCCCTGGTTGGTGCGCAAAGCGATGGCGATTTATGAGCCTGTTTTGGCGTGGGGTCTGGCACACGCGCGTACTGTGGTGATTGCAGCAGTGCTTGGTTTGTTGGCGACAGGTGGGGTTTATACGTTGATTGGTAAAACTTTCATGCCTGTGATGGATGAGGGGGATGTGATTTTGCAGTTGGAAAAGTTGCCCTCTATCGGCCTGGAAGATTCAGTCAAGCTGGATTTGCATATACAACAAGCGCTGATGCGTGTCCCTGAAGTCAAAGGGGTGGTCGCACGGACAGGGTCGGATGAATTAGGTCTGGATCCTATGGGGTTGAATCAAACGGATACTTTCCTCGTGCTCAAACCCCGTGAGCAATGGCGCAAGCCCGATAAAGCCTGGTTAATCGACCAGTTACGTACAGTGATGCAAGATTTTCCCGGGGTGACCATTTCGTTTACGCAGCCGATAGAAATGCGCGTGTCAGAAATGCTCACAGGCGTACGCGGTGATTTGGCGGTAAAAATATTTGGTACCGATCTGGACCGGTTAAATCAGTTAGCCAGTCAAGTTGAAGGGGTGCTTAAAAGCATACCAGGGGCTGAAGACGTGATCACGGTGAAAAACGACGGGGTGCAGTTTTTGCAAATCAAAGTGGATCGATTGGCGGCAGGACGATTTGGACTGAACATTGATGACATCCAGAATGATCTGCGTGCGCAAATTGAAGGTAAGCCGTTGGGTGTGGTGCTGGAAGGCACGCGCCGTACCCCGCTTGTATTGCGTGGCGATGAAACAGTGCGCAATTCGCCTGAGCAATTCGCGGCCATGCGCATCACTTTGCCAGACGGACAAAGCATTCCTTTATCAGAAATTGCGCAATTACAGCGTGTGGATGGCCCTGTCAAAGTCGACAGAGAAAACGCGCGGCGTTATGTCGTGGTGCAAGCCAATGTCCGTGGCCGTGATTTGGTGGGGTTTGTCGATGCAGCGAAACAGGCCGTGGCGAAGAAAGTGCCGTTGCCTGCGGCGTATAACATTGTTTGGGGCGGGCAATTTGAAAACCAGCAACGGGCAGCCAAGCGCTTGGGCATTGTCGTGCCCATTGCGCTGGTGATGATATTTTTGCTGCTCTATGCCACGTTTAATTCATTGCGACAGTCCTTGCTGGTGCTGGCTAATGTGCCGTTCGCACTCATCGGTGGCGTGTTCGCATTGTGGTTGTCAGGAGAATATATGTCTGTGCCTGCGTCGGTCGGTTTTATTGCCCTGTTGGGGATTGCTGTCTTGAATGGGGTGGTGCTGGTCAGTTATTTCAATCAGCTCATCGAGACAGGCATGGATATCGGGCAAGTCGTGGTCGAAGGTGCGAAACGCCGTCTGCGCCCTGTACTGATGACTGCAATGATTGCCGCATTTGGCCTGTTGCCCCTGGTTTTTGCAAGTGGCCCCGGTTCCGAAATCCAGAAACCATTAGCGATTGTAGTCATCGGTGGCCTGGTCACCTCAACCTTGCTGACTTTAATTTTACTTCCTGTTTTATACCGCCGTTTTGGCTTTGCTAAAACAGAGTTGGAGGCTTAAATGAAAAAATTAATCTACCTGCTGGTGATAATGAGTTTGCCAGCCTATGCCGGCAACTATTCGAGTCCGCCTGATTTACCGGCCATAGATGCTGTGAGTCTGGCCTTAAACAGCACGCCGACGGTGCGCGCCGCCAAGGCGAATTTGGGCGTAGAAGTTGCCAACAATGACCGTTTGCGCGCGGGGAATTATGAAACAGCCATTCTTTTAAACACCCAGCAACGTCACACCATAGCGCCTGAACCGGATTACCGCTATACCGAATGGGATGTGGCGCTGGAACGTACGTTGCGTTTGCCGAATAAAGCAAGACTGGATGCGCAATTGGGTGAGCAAGGCATCAATCAATCGCATTATGTGCTGGGTGATGCTTTGCACGAGTCTGGGCGTATGCTATTGACCAGCTGGTTTAACTGGGTGCGTGAGTTTTATCAGGTTCGGCAATGGCAGTCGCATGTCGAAGGGCTTAAAAGCCAATTGGATGCAGTGAATCGGCGCGTGCGGGCTGGCGATGCGGCCAGGCTCGATCAACTTCAGGCCAAAGCGGCATTGGCCATTGCGCAGGCACAATTTGCCGATGCCGAATTACGCTTGTCAACCGCCAAAAATGAACTAAATCGGCGCTTTCCGGCGATCAGGTTACCCGCCGAACCTATTTTGCCGCAACCCGAGTTAGTGGCCGAACCACTGGAAGTGTGGCAACAGCGCAGTATGGCACACAACCATGAATTAGCCATTGCGCACGGCGAAACCCTGCGATACCGAACGATGCTGGCGCGTAGTGAGGCCGATAAAACGCCGGATCCAAGCGTTGGCGTACGCTTTGCCAATGAACGGGGCGGTGAAGAGAAAATCATCGGTGTATACCTTTCTATCCCGTTTGCTGGGGGCGCCCGCCTTGCTGTGGCGCGCATGGCGGCGGCAAATCAGCTTGTTGCCAGCGAACTTGAAGCGGGTGTGCGTACCAAAGTTGAAACCGACACGGCCAACACATGGCTCGCTACGCAATCGGCCTATGGTGCATGGCAAGCCAGTGCCGCCGCCAGCGCTGCCATGCATCAACATGCCGATCTGGTGACGCGCGCCTACCAGCTGGGAGAAAGCGGACTCACCGATGTGCTCAACGCCCGCCGCCTGGCACAAGAAGCCGACTTGAACGCCATCAATAGCCGTCTGGCTGCTGCACAAGCACGTTATCGGCTTCTGCTGGACACGCATGCACTGTGGCCGATAGATGCCGATGAGGAGGGGGCGTGATGCGATAGATCCGCGTACCGGGCGCAGTACTGTATTCGGTGCGCAGGTAAAGACATACTCACAGCACAGTGGAAACTGTCGACGGCGTCTGTCATGGCGCTGTCGCTGGAGGCGCGTGCGTCACTGTCATGATCAACTCATTTGCGAAAAACATATAATCTTGTTTTAATCAGTTTAAATTCAAATATCTATATCAGTTTATCGGTCGCCTGACAGATTGTGTTGTTTAATTACAACAAAATTCAGGTTAACTTTTATTAAAAAGACTTTGTTGTCTTGTTACATTCGCGTACAATTAGCGACGTGCTGTTGGAATTTTCTGGTGGCCGGTCTTTTGAACTCAGGGAGGATGTGTATGAATATCTTGAATTGGAACAAGAATTTCAATCGGTTGCGCGAGGCTGTTTCGACTCAAGCGCCTGTTGATCTGTGGCGCACAGCTGTGCAAAAGGTAACCTGGCAAGGGGTTTCGGTGGCATTGCTGGCGACGGTCAGTACCGTGGCATCAATGGATGCAGCCGCTGTGCCACTGTTTGCACGGCAGACCGGTCAAAACTGTCAGGCCTGTCATGCGGGTGGGCATTTCCCTGAATTGACGCCTTATGGTCGTATGTTCAAGTTAACCGGCTATACTTTGGGGCAACGGACCTCACTGCCCATCGCGGCGATGGCGGTGTTCACATCCACCTCAGTGAATGGTGGCACAGGGACCATGGCCAATGGTCAACCAACTTTTAATACCGCCAGCCTGTTCGCCGGTGGCAAGTTAACCGACAGCATCGGTATGCTGGCGCAATACACCTACAACAATTATCAAGATGGCACACAGTCAGGTCACATGGGATCTGATAACACCGATATTCGTTATGCGAAACATATTATCAATGACCAGACGGATCTGATTTTTGGCTTTGACGCCAACAACAACCCTGGGGTAGAAGATGTGTGGAACAGTTCTGGTGCGTGGGGTTATAACGTCGTACCAGGCAGTACCGGTACGGGAGCAAACCAGTTGCCTCTTCTTGCGGGAGGGTTGGCGCAGCAAGCAGTGGGTGCTGGCGCATACCTGTACTGGAATAAAACCCTGTATGCGGAATTGTCAGGCTATCGTACTGGCGATGGGGTATTCTCTTTCCTGACACAACAACAAGGCGGTCAGGGTGCTTACCTTCAGGGTACAAACCCTTACGTCCGTTTGGCGTTGACGCATGACTGGGGCACCAGCAATGCGATGATCGGTTACACCTATTTTGATGCCAATGTGTATGAGCAACCAGCGGGACTCTATAGTGGTCCTGGTACCTATGGCAACACGGGTGGCCCTGTCGATGAACACCGCGACAACATGGTGGATTTCCAGTACCAGTATCTGCTGGATCCGAATGTCTTCACTTTTGATGCAGCGTACACCAATGAGCAGATTTTTTACGGTTCTGGTGGGCTCGGCGGAGCTGGCGGTACTTCAGACAGCATCAATGAATTTCAGGCCAAAGCAAACTATACCTACCAAGCCCATTATGGGGTCTCGCTGAGCTATTTTAATGTTACTAATACGGACAACAATGGTCTGAATGCAGCGGCTACTTGCGGCGGCTCAGGACCTGCAGGCGTCGGGCAGTGCGGTACGGAAGGATGGACCCCGGATATATATTTCATGCCAGTACAAAATGTCCGGATTGGTCTTCAGTACACCCTCTTTAACCGTGCTTACGGCACGACGGTGAATGCCACGGCGAATAACACCACGATGCTTTACGCCTGGACGGTATTTTAATGACCTTTCGGGTCACGTGACTGATACGATAACGTGACCCGACTTTAAACTGAATTGGGAGAAATGACGATGAACAAAGCAATCCTTTCAGCCGTGTTGGGGGCTGCGCTACTGGCGACAGGGTGTAGCAACCTGCAATCCAACACAGCATCTATCCGCGATTTGAACGACCCCAGCGTATCCGGCCATGTACTCGCGGAACAAGTGTGCAGTATGTGTCACGGCGTGGGCGGCAACTCAATCAACCCGACTTTTCCGCGTTTGGCAGGGCAGCAACCCGCATATCTGGTTGAGCAGTTAAAAGCCTTTCGTTCGCATGACCGCAGCGACGTGGCTGGCTATCAATACATGTGGGGCATTGCCCGCAGTCTGACCAACAAACAGATTGATGAGTTGGCGCAATATTACAAGGGGCAAATCCCGGTTCCCGGTCAGGCGAAAAACGCTGGCCTGGTCGCGCAGGGTGATGCGATTTTCCATAATGGTGTCGAGGCGACCGGCGTACCGGCCTGTGCTTCGTGTCATGGTCCTCAAGGCCACGGACATGATGGTTTCCCACGCCTTGCCTCACAACATCAGGATTACCTCCTGAAACAACTGAGTGTGTTTAAACACACCAATGACCGTTATACGGGCCTGGGTACGATGATGTCTCCAGTGGCGTATAACTTGTCAGGGGATCAGGCACGGGAAGTGGCCGCTTACCTGTCTTCCCAGCCTTGATTGGGTAGGGGTTTCGCCAGCACAGGTGATTTGTTGGTGATGTTGGTGTAACCCCGCTGGTTTTATCTGAATGCGCTGTGCAAGGAAAGCTTGCGCAGCGCATTTTTTATGCTATTGCTTTCCTGCATTAAAGTAACATATACTTTCTCACAATGACCATTTATGATAAAGTATATATCATGTCTAAATCATCCTTGGCACTCACTTCATTCCCACCTGAGGCAGCCAGTTCCCTGATCACACTTGGAGAGCAGCTTGCCTTGGCTCGTCTCCGCCGGAACGAATCCCAGCGGCAATGGGCGATACGAATTGGGGTATCCGTGCCAACATTGATTCGTATGGAGCGTGGAGATCCAAGTGTCAGTATCGGTGTTTACACCACGGCGCTATGGTTACTTGGGTTATCCAGTGCCTTGGGCGAATTGGCCAACCCGGTCAAGGATTTGGGGGCATTGGAAGCCGTTATTCGGGAAACTAACCGTATTCGCGCCACACGAAAACAGGCATCTAAAACGGCTCAAATGGGTAAAGTGGCTAAAAACCATGCAAAACCATAACCCAATACAGGGCAATACACTTTACCTTTGGTATCTGGGGCATCCTGTTGCCCCTATCCTGGTGGGCGATCTGAATCTTGTGATGTCTGCGCGGGGCGTTTCGTTGAGATATGATGCGGGCTGGTTGAATACTGGTTTTCCGTTGAGCGAAGACCTACCGCTGGTGGATATCGAGTTCTTTCCCCGGGAAAAAGACACAGCAGCTGGCGCGGTAGACGATGCCAGGCCGGACAGGTGGGGTGAAAAGATCATTCGTTTGCTTGATCGCCCGGCACGATTATCCATTTTGGAATTTCTGTATTACACGGGAGATGATCGGTTTGGCGCATTGGGGGTTTCTACGTCCAGGGAAGTTTACCTTCCCCGTCATATTGGGCCATTGCCGCAGCTTTCCGATGTTGACGCCGTTCACACGGTAGTGCGCAAAGTGATGGCAGGCGAACAGATCGGGGAACGCTGCAAACGATTGATTGCTCCAGGCGTAACCATGGGGGGCGCGCGGCCTAAAGCACTGTTTCAATTAGATGGGGCTGAGTGGATATTGAAATTTGCAGAAGAAGAGATGTCTTCTGAGTCCTTGATTGAGCATGCTGCCATGACTTTGGCCGCGAAGGCGGAGATCAATGTGGCAGTTACCCGTCCGATCAAACTTGAGAAGGGTGTCGCTGTTGCCATTAAACGATTTGACCGGTTTAATAACAAGTTGCGGCGGCATGTGCTTTCCGCCAATGTGGCATTCAAGGCGGCTGGCGTGGAGATCAGCTATCCAAATTTGTCCTTGTTGCTCCGCCGCAAGGGTGTGGCGGAGGACCAACTGTATACGAGCCAGATGCATGAATTATTTCGTCGATTGATTTTTAATATTCTTATCGACAATACTGATGATCATGAAAAAAACCATGTCTTACTAGTCACGGATTCTCAGCATTATGAGTTGGCACCAGCGTTTGATGTGCTGCCTGTGAGCCACTCACTCGGGTATCAGGCGATGGTGGTTGGCAAGCAAGGTGCAGAATCAACCATCGACAATGCGCTTTCGATGGCGACGGCTTACTGGCTTACACCCCAAGCCGCTGTGGATGAAGCGCGGAAAGTGGCGCGGGTTGTGGACTCGTGGCAAAATCACTTCGCTGAAAAAGGGCTTGGCGCTGCGGTTCTGGACGCTTTGTCGACACATATTGACCGGCCATTTTTGCTGAAACAGCGCCAGGCACTGCTTCAACAGGCCTAAAAACGGCAAGTCAGATCAAAACAGGGCTTCACATTGGAGTACGCCATGCAAACAAAAATTTTAGACCATGTCGATTGCCTGATTATCGGATCTGGCGGCGGGGGTTACCCGGCAGCTTTTTTTCTTGCCAAATCCGGTTTAACCGTGCTGATGGTCGACCTCATCGGGAATTTGGGCGGCAATTGTCTGGCTGAAGGGTGCGTGCCTTCCAAAGCCATCCGTGAGGCGGCACTGGTGCGCGGATTGGCAGATAAATTCACCGGCTTTGGTCTGCGTGGCGCCAAGCCCGATGTGGATTGGCGTGCAGTGATGGCTCATAAAGATCGCGTACAAAACATGCGCTACACCCAACACCGTGAAGACATCGAATCGAACGCAGTCGTTTTCCTGCAGGCCGAGGCGAGCATCCTGTCCGCTGACACCGCGTGCTTGCACACCCCGGATGGCAAGGAACGCCAGTGTCGTTTTCGTCACCTGATTTTGGCCACCGGCTCGCGCCCGGCGAGTTTAGCCATTCCGGGCGCAGAACTGGCCTTTACTTCACATGACTTGTTCCGTTTGGGTGCAGATTTGCCGCAACCCAGGCACTTGGTCATTATTGGCGGAGGTTATATCGGGGTGGAGTCCGCCTCCATGCTGCAAGGTTTGGGTACCGAAGTGACCCTGCTGGAGCATTCCTCACAATTGTTGCGTGGCTTTGATTCGGAGTTGTCCAGCCACCTGTATAGCGGCCTGAGTCAGCGGGTGCGTATTGAACTCTCGGCTGATGTATTGGGCATTCAGCGCACGGGTACAGATTTGACCGTCAATTACAGCCAGAATGGACAGACACTGGCTGTACAAGGCGATGCCGTGCTGATGGCGACAGGGCGAGCACCTGTGTTGCCAAAGGGAGTTGAGCATCTGACGCTACGCATGGAACGCGGGTATGTGGTGGTCGATGCCAGCCTGCGCACGAGCAACCCGCAAGTGTGGGCACCGGGTGATGTCAATGGCCGCAGCATGCTGTTTCACTCTGCTGTCCGGCAAAGTCTGGTGGCTGCGCACTGCATCGTGGCCGGTGGTCAGGCCGTGGATCGCATGCGCTTCGATGCTGTACCGATGACAGTGTTCACCGAACCGGAACTTGCACATGTGGGGCTGACCGCTGAACAGGCTGAAGCTGCATTCGGTAAAGAGGCAGTGCTGGTGACGCGTTATGCCTACGCAACAGACTCCCGCGCACAGATCTACCATGACACACAGGGTTTCATTAAACTGGTGTTTGACCTGCGTAATGGGGTGCTCCTGGGCGCGCAGATCGGCGGTATGGATGCAGCGCAACTGATTGCTCCGCTGGCGCTGGCCATCGAACAGGGTTTGGGCGCCGATGCACTGGCGAACACGGTATTCCCTCATCCCATGCTGAGCGAGGGTATTAACCAGGCTGCCCGAAAATTTCGCCCTTGAGACTGCTATTGAGTTGATCGTCCAGCTTATGCGTGACCAAAAAACATCATGGCAAGCACAGCAAGCACAGCGGCACCCAAACAAACCATGCTGATAATAAACAAAACGTGACGGGTTTTATTGCTGACAGTTACCACCATATACCCCTTTGCTTCGTGCCGATATTTCGGCCTGGATGAAAAAATGAGACAGTCTGTCACAATGTGCTCATCTGTCTGGATAAATTGATTTGGGTGTGCCCAATAGCAGTTTTGCAGTATAGCACCGGGGTGTCGGTATCGACCAGTTTCAGTACATACATCATGTATTTTTGCGTTGCGTGAAGGCTGTCATTTAAGGAAGCGATGAATTATTCGTCATCCCCGAGAAAGCGGGGGGGCCCGTACCCTGTTTTAGCTGGGTTCCCGTCTTCGCGGGAAAGAAGAAGCCGAATAAAGCAGTGTCTCCTTAACGAATCGATGCAACATGTATAATTTGGGTTAAAATCACTGCTTAACAAAAAAATTTTAATTGACATGAATAAATCCGTATCGCAAAAGATGACTGGCGGGGCTCTGACAGCTGGAAAGCCGGGTTCAGTCCATAAACAGGCACAGGATCAGCTCAAGGCATTAAAAAACGGACTGAATTTGTCTGATGAAACCATGGCGAACGCGATCGGGGTACCCTTGCCTCAGCTGGTGGTGATGCTTTATGGCCCACCTGCCAGAATTCCGGCAAAGATCGCTTCAAAAATCAGGGTATTAGAGTCCCTTAACGCTTCACGCAACAGCGATCCGGAAATCATTGAAGACGACACATCTGATGAACCGCAACCATCTGTATCTCTACGCCCAGACCAGCAAGAGTTAATGGCGCTGCAGAAATCACTGGGTTTGACGCACGATGACCTCGCTCGTATTGCGGGAATTCCGCGCTCACGGATGATGACCTACGTGTACGGGCGTACCCGTTCCATTCCTTCAGCAGTGCTGGACGCGCTCCGGCAAGTGCGCGATCAGAAGAAAACGGATGACAATCCTTACCTGTTTGATGCCATTAAGGAGATGGAAGGCAGCCTGCCGGAATTTGTTGCCCGTTGGCAAGCCCGGCTGAATATTAAACCCGATGATCTGGTTGAGACGGGCAAAGCCATGGGGGTTTCAAAATCCACCTTGCTACGCTGGATGGAAGGTCATTGTAGCACCCGACCTTCATTTATCCGGAAATGCCTCACGGCACTGCATGAATACGAGCAGAAAAAAATGTGTGCTGCTGAGTGAAAGGCTCGTTAGGTCTCATTCATAAACCCCCGAATTTTTCACGGGCAATAAATTAGAGTTTGCTTATGCATCAAAACAGCATCGCATGTTTTGACTAAAACCAGCTCAATCTTGCTATCTCGCGTCAAAATTTATTATTTATTTTAATCAATAAGTTGAGTTTGTCATGATCTGACTCAATTCGATTGTCCAAATACTTGACCTGCCTTTGTATCAAATCCTCTGGGCAGATGCCTTCTTTCTTCAGCGCTTCCAGCGCAGGTGCGTATTAGATCATCCAATGGTATATCGTCGTATGATCAACCATCATATCGCGCTCGAACATAATTTCTTCCAAATCACGATAACTGATTCCAGAGCGACAATATCAGCGAACACAGTTCAATATCAGGCCACCTTCAAAATGACACCATTTGAAATCATTCATCGTCTACCACCTATCAACATGATTCGAGTATCATCTCAGCATCATGGATTGTTTGCAACAGAGCCTGATTTCCTGGTATTCCGGGTGAGCATCACATGACTGACCATGGATTCAGTAAATCCACTGGCGTATTAGAAAAATCACGAACATTTCTCGTTACCAGGCAGAATGAGTGTTCAATAGCGGTTGCCGCAATGATTGAATCAAAAGCGGCAATCGGCTTGCCAATGGCTTCTGCCTTCGCGCACATTTCCGCCCAGGTATGTGCAGTATCGCGCGTGAATGGCAACACTCGCTCATCAAATCCTGCTTCCAGTTGTTGTATCCAAATAGTTAAATCGCTCCTGCGACGGGAGGGTATGAGCTTTGCAATACCACGATGAAGCTCGGCAATCGTCATTGCACTAACGTGAAGTTCATGTTCTTTGCGCTCAGCCATCCATGCAAGCACGGTGGGGTCAGGTGCTGTCTTTACCAACTCTGAAAATACGCAAGTATCGAGGAGGTACTTCAAAGTGTTAAATCCCGAATTGACTCATACGTACGTTCCATGTCCAGCGGTTCACCTCGTGGAGCACCAAGCAGCGTCTTGAGTAAGCCAGGAGCACCCGTCATGCGACGATAGTCCAGAGCAGAAAGAATGACGACCGCGTCTTGCCCTCGTCGCGTAACCATCTGCGGCCCCTCACTAAGGGTAAGGTCAACAACCTCGCTGAAACGGCTTTTTGCTTCTTGTAATTGCCATGTGTGCATCATTTTCTCCTGCCTAGTCTGTCTAGTCATATTGTCGGTTAGGTGCTTTATAAAGTCAAGAAGAAGAATCTACATGAGGCAGGGGGTACGCCCAAACCGGGGAAAATTTCGTCAGAGGGCGCACTCCATATTCCTGCGCTATCTGATTAACCATCTTCTCTCCACTGATCGCCTCAAACGCAACCTTTGCCTTCTGCGCACCACTAAAATTCTTACGCTTCGATTCCACCCATCATTACCCCCTACCAGGCACCATCTTAAGCAATTGTTTGATTATTGGCGGCCACTTTAACCCCGCAATATTGATATATGTAATAGCTGGATGATACTATGCGACAATCCACCCACAAATCATTTATTGGGAAAAGCATATCATGGACAGATCGTTAATCGTTGGACTGGTTTCTGGTGCTGTGGCCGTTACCGCAGTCGCTGGCATTGCGGGTTATAAAGTATTCCATCACGCACCCAGCTATGCCGATGTGCTGAATGTGCAACCAATCGTGGAACCTATCCGTATCCCTCATACTGTCTGTCAGGATCAGGTCCTCACCCGGGAAGCGCCGGTGCGGGACACCAATCGTTTGGCCGGTACGGCGATTGGCGCGGTATTGGGCGGGGTATTGGGTAACCAGATTGGAGGTGGCGCGGGACGTACGCTGGCGACGGTAGCTGGCGCAGCTGCGGGCGGTTATGCGGGTAATCGGGTACAAAACAATATGCAGCAATCCGACCAGCAAACCTATACCCGTAAGCGCTGCCGGACAGAATATGAAAAGCTGCAAAAAGTGACCGGGTACAAGGTCACCTACAAGCTGGGCGATCAGCAGGGGGTAGTACAGATGGATCATGCGCCCGGTCCGCGGATTCCGGTGCAGAATGGGCAATTGGTCTTGACGCCACCCATCACTGCCAACCCAGTCTGATTTTTAATGTGGCAGGTCGAGTTTTAACCCGACACGGGCATTGTGCCTTTCCCCACCACGTCAGGTTGAAGCCTGACCTACGGAAGGTGCATTACATGCTTCCTTACAAGCCAGCCGCAGATTTCAGTGCTTCGGCTTTGTCTGTCATTTCCCATGTAAACTCGGGTTCGTCACGACCAAAATGACCGTAAGTAGCTGTTTTGAGATAAATAGGTCGTAACAGATTGAGTTGCTGAATGATGGCTTTGGGCCGCAAATCAAAGTATTCGGTGATCAGTTCGGCGATGCGTTCATCACTGATGCGTCCGGTGCCAAAAGTCTCCACCATCAAAGATACTGGTCGCGCCACACCGATGGCATAAGCCACTTGCACCAGACAGCGGCTGGCCAAACCGGCAGCCACCACATTTTTAGCCACATAACGTCCTGCGTAGGCCGCAGAGCGATCGACCTTGCTGGGGTCCTTACCAGAAAAAGCGCCGCCACCGTGTGGCGCAGCACCACCATAGGTATCGACAATGATTTTGCGGCCTGTTAAACCGGCGTCTCCCATCGGTCCGCCAATCACGAAGCGCCCAGTGGGGTTCACCAGGTAACGAACGACACCTTTCATCAATTCTGGCGGAATAGATGGTTTAATAATGAGTTCAATGATGGCTTCTTCAATGTCTGCATGGGAAACATCGGGGTGATGTTGGGTGGACACCACGACGGTATCCACATGCTGCGGCTTTCCGTCTTTATAGTGGATGGAAACTTGGGATTTGGCATCCGGGCGCAACCAGGGCAAGCGACCATCGCGGCGCAGCAAAGCTTGTCGTTCCATCAAGCGGTGCGCCAAATAAATGGGTAGTGGCATCAGGGCAGTGGTTTCATCGCAAGCGTAACCGAACATCAGTCCCTGATCGCCTGCGCCCTGGTCGAGGTCTAGTCCCTGGCCTTCATTCACCCCTTGGGCAATGTCGGCAGACTGCTTGCCAAAGGTGGTCAGTACGGAGCAGGTGCGGTAATCAAAACCGATGTCTGAACTGTCATAGCCGATGCGTTTGACGGTTTCACGGGCGATCTGGTTGTAATCGATCATGGCGTGGGTGGTGATTTCACCGGCAATTACCACCAGGCCGGTCGTCACTAATGTTTCGCAAGCTACCCGTGCGTGAGGGTCTTGGGTTAGAATAGCGTCCAGGACAGCATCTGAAATTTGATCTGCGACTTTGTCTGGATGTCCATCAGACACTGATTCTGAACTAAAAATGTATTCTTTCATTACGCTCTGGTCTCAAATTGTTATGTCAATTATTTCGAATTCTATCACAAGTTACCTCGCTAAACGATGCAAACAGTCCAGTTGATATTGCGGTTGTTCGCGCGCCTGCCTTTGCGCTTCTGGCACACGCTGGGTGCGTTGGGGGGGGTGCTGGTTTTTCGTTTTAATACGCGTTACGCCACACGCTTAAAAGATAATTTGTTGCGCAGTGGTATTGCATCAGACGAAGCGGAACAACAAAAGTTATTGCATGACTGCGTGCGTCAACTGGGCATGGCTGCAGCAGAAGTGGTGCCCATTTGGTTTCGATCCTATGCGGACGTGCTTGATTTGGTGACAGAATGTGTTGGATGGGAGCATGTTGAGGATGCGGTGCGTGGCGGTAAAGGCGTCCTGGCAATGACGCCGCATTTGGGCTGCTTTGAAATTGTCAGCCTGTATTATGTGGCGCGCTATCCCATGGCCATTATGTATAAACCTCCGCGCCAGCATTGGGCGGAGGTGTTGATGTGCGCCGGACGCGATCGGGGTTTGGCAAGCTTGGCGACCGCAGACAAGAAAGGGGTGCGCATCATGTTGGCGGCATTAAAACGCGGTGAAGCCGTCGGTATTTTGCCTGATCAAGTGGCCAGCACGGGCGATGGCGTGTGGGCGAGTTTTTTTGGCCGGCCTGCTTACACACCCACGTTGCCCGGTCGGCTTGCCAACTTGACAGGCGCCGTGCCCTTGATCATGTTCGGCGAGCGTTTGGCGCAATCTCGCGGCTACCGTATTCACATTACCCCTTTGCCCCATGCCTTATCAGAGGACAAGGCGACCGCCACGCGCGAACTGAACGCAGCGCTTGAAACGTTGATACGGAAATACCCGGCGCAATATTTGTGGAGTTACAACCGTTATAAACAGCCCGGTGGTGTTGCGCCGCCCGATGCGTGATGATGTCTCGCCTGGGCATCGCATTACTCTGGCTCATTCACGGATTGCCGCTTGGGGTGCAGGCAATGATCGGTAATGGGTTGGGGATGCTGTTGTATTGGCTGGCTGTGCCGCGTCGCCGTATCGGCGCCACCAACCTTGCCTTGTGTTTTCCTGACATGACAGACCAGCAACGCCGCGCATTATTGCGCCAACATTTTCGGGCAGTGAGTCGCGCAGCACTTGAACATGGGATATTGTGGTGGTCGTCTGCTGCACGCGTCAATCGCATTGTCCGTTTTGAAGGGTTGGAGCACTTGCAGGCAGCTTATGGGCAACCCCTTATTTTATTGGCACCGCATTTTGTAGGTCTGGACATGGGCGGCATTCGCATCAGCACCGAATTTCATCCTTTGGTGTCCATGTACAGTCGGCTCAAAAATCCGCATTTTGATCGTCTGATGCTGCATGCACGCACGCGATTCGGTCAATCGCGCCTATTCTCGCGCCATGAGGGTGTGCGCCCGCTGATCACGGAAATCAAACGCGGCTTGCCTTTGTATTATTTGCCAGACCAGGATTTTGGTGCCAAAGATGCGGTATTTGCACCTTTTTTTGGTATTCCGACTGCAACGGTGAACGCTTTGCCAAGACTGGCGCGATTGACCTGCGCGCGCATTGTGCCTGCTGTCACGCGGCAACTCGCCGGAGGGCAGGGCTATGTGGTACGATTCTATCCGGCGTGGCAGGATTTTCCTACCACAGACCTCGATGCAGACGTGGCGCGAATGAACGCCTTTATTGAAGCGCGGGTGCGCGAAAATCCAGCCCAGTATTTTTGGCTGCACAAGCGGTTTAAAACACGCCCTCCTGGCGCGCCGTCACTGTATCATTAACGAGCTCCTGGTTATGACGCTTAAATTTACCAAAATGCACGGTGCAGGCAATGATTTTGTAGTCATTGATGCCATACGGCAATCCGTCAAGCTGACGCCCGAACAGGTTCGTGCTATTGCTGACCGTCATTTCGGCGTGGGCTGCGATCAATTGTTGCTGGTAGAGCGTGCGACGCGTGCCGATGCAGATTTTTGCTATCGTATTTTTAATGCCGATGGTGGCGAAGTCGAGCAATGCGGTAACGGCGCTCGCTGCTTTGCCCATTTTGTACGGCATTGTGGATTGACTGACGCGCGTGAAATCCGTGTTGAAACAGCTGCTGGCATCATTACCCCCAGAATTGAGGATGATGGGCGCGTGACGGTTAATATGGGTGCGCCAAGATTTATGCCGGAAAATGTGCCTTTTGCGTCTGAATCACCGGATTTGACCTATACGTTAGACGTGGCCGGGCAACCCGTCGAAATGAGTGTGTTATCAATGGGCAATCCCCATGCGGTGATCCGCGTTGCTGACACGGACAGCGCGCCGGTGACGGAGCTGGGTGCCGCGATAGAATGCCATGAACGTTTTCCTCAGCGCGTAAATGTGGGTTTTGCGCAACCACTGGATCCCCACCATCTCCGCTTGCGCGTGTTTGAACGCGGGGCAGGGGAAACGCTGTCTTGTGGCACCGGTGCGTGCGCTGCGGCAGTGGCCGGTATTCGTTCAGGACAATTGCAATCCCCGGTCGAAATCAACACGCGAGGCGGCATGTTGACCGTTGCCTGGGCGGGGGACGAATCGGCCGTTTACCTTACCGGCCCGACGGCCATTATTTTTGACGGCGAACTTTCATCTACTTTTTTATCATGACCCCTGACAATATTGCTCACTACCTCAGTACTCATCCCGAATTTTTTGATCAGCACCCACACTTGTTGACCCATGTGCGGGTGCAACACCCATTTGAAGGGCGGGCTATTTCGATCACAGAGCGGCAGCTCCTTAATTTGCGTGAAAAAAACGCACTGCTGGAGACTCGTTTGGCTGATTTTGTTCGTTTTGGCGAAGAGAATGACCAAACAGCCGCAAAGCTGCATGCACTGGCGCTGGATTTGATTGCCGCAAAAGACCTGCCCGAATTGCTGGCCGCCCTGTATTATCACCTGCAGGAAAATTTTGGTTTGGCCCATACTTATGTGCGCTTGTGGCATATTGATCAAGCGCTGTCCGAGTGTGCGCCGTGTGAACAGAGTGTGATTGACTGGGTTCAAAATATGCTTCACCCGCAGTGTGGCGCAACACTGCACCCCGATGCGCTGAACTGGCTGGGCGAAAATGGTGAGCTGCTCAATTCATTCGCAACCATTCCTGTGCGGCTTCAAAATATCACTTACGGTGTTCTGGTGTTGGCTTCAAAAGATGCGGCGAGGTTTTTTCCGGAAATGGGAACCATCTATTTGCAGCAAATGGGGCAATTGGCGGCAGCGGCATTGCTGCGGATGTTCCCGGATTTGTCTGGCTGTGCATCAACGGTTAATTGATGGCTGGCTGAATTACCTTGCGGCGGAACGCGGATTGTTGCCGCGCACTCAAAATGCCTACGCGCGCGACATCGGTTTACTGAGCGAGGCTCACCCGGCGCAAGCTTTAAACGAGCTGTCGTCACAAGATATCCGCCGGTTGCTGGCTACTTTGCACAAGGGAGGATTGTCGGGCCGCAGTCTCGCCCGGGTGTTATCAGCCTGGCGCAGCTTTTATGCCTATCTGGTGCGCCGTCACAATGCCCTTCACAATCCTTGCGACGGCATTCGCGCTCCCCGCGCGGGGCAGTTGTTGCCACACAGCTTGTCTGTAGAACAAGTCATGCATTTGATTGATGTGCCCGGGCAGGCGGCCAGCGCTCTGGGCCAGCGGGACACGGTCATGTGCGAACTGTTTTATTCTTCCGGCTTGCGTCTGTCTGAACTGGCCAGTTTGCGACAAAACCAGCTTGATCTCAAGCAGGGTGAAATTCGTGTGGTGGGGAAAGGCAATAAAACCCGTATTGTGCCGATAGGAAAGGCTGCGGTTGCCGCATTAACGAATTGGTTATCCCAACGGTCTGCCAACGCGTTGCAGTCCAATGATTACCTGTTTCCGGGACGTAAGCCCAACCAGCATTTGAGCCAGCGTGCCATAGAATTAAGGGTGGCGCACCGGGCACGCGAGGCACAATTGGACGAACACGTTCACCCCCATATGCTACGCCATGCGTTCGCCTCGCACTTGCTGCAATCCTCAGGGGATTTGCGTGCCGTGCAAGAAATGCTGGGACATGAACACATCCGCTCTACGCAAATTTACACGCGTCTGGATTTTCAGCATCTGGCAAAAGTGTACGATCAGGCACACCCCCGTGCAAAAAAGAAGGTCGATTGAAACATCAATCATCGGGATGTCAGGCTGGCTCGCGCTCGCGCTACCGCTGCGCGCACCTGATTTGGGGCCGTGCCGCCTACGTGATCGCGGCTGTGCAGGGAACCGTTTATCGACAAGACCGCATACACATCATCCTGTATCAGTGCAGAGAATTGACGCAAGGTGTCCAACGATAAATCGGCAAGCTCGCATGCCCGTTGTTCCGCCAAACGTACCGCACGGGCAACGGCTTCGTGCGCATCACGGAAAGGCAGTCCTTTTTTGACCAGATAATCTGCAAGGTCAGTGGCGGTGGCAAAGCCTTGTTGCAAGGCAGCTAACATTGCTTCGGGGCGTACTTGTATCCCCGGCAGCATATCCGCCGCAATCGCCAAAGTGTCCAGCAGGGTATCAACGGTGTCAAACAGGGGTTCTTTGTCTTCCTGGTTGTCTTTGTTGTAGGCCAGCGGCTGGCCTTTCATGAGGGTCAGCAAGCCCAGCAGGTGACCATACACGCGCCCCGTTTTGCCGCGCATCAATTCGGGTACATCCGGATTTTTCTTTTGCGGCATAATGGATGAGCCGGTACAAAAGCGGTCGGGCAGATCGATAAAGCCGAAGCGGGGGTTCATCCACAGGATAAGTTCTTCCGACAGCCGGGAAAAATGCATCATCACTACGCTGGCGCAGGCACTGAATTCAATTGCAAAATCCCGGTCGGACACCGCATCCAGCGAATTTTCACAGACGCCATCAAAGTCTAATTCTTTGGCCACTTGCGCACGGTCAATCGGGTAGCTGGTGCCTGCCAGCGCGGCAGCACCCAAGGGTAAACGGTTCAAGCGGCGGCGACAATCGGTCATGCGATGGGCGTCGCGACTGAACATCTCGAAATATGCCATCATGTGGTGACCAAAACTGACAGGTTGCGCTACTTGCAAATGGGTGTGTCCGGGCATGGGGATGTCGGCGTGTTGTTCAGCCAAATCCAGCAGGGCCAATTGGCAATCACGCAAACCCTGCAGAATGAGATCAATGTTGTGTCGCAGATACAAGCGTATGTCAGTGGCCACCTGATCGTTGCGCGATCGTCCCGTATGCAGACGTTTGCCTGCATCGCCTACCCGTTCGGTCAGGGCCTTTTCGATATTCAGGTGCACGTCTTCCAGTTCCAGTTTCCACGTAAAGCGACCAGCACGGATATCGTTCAGGATATCCGTCAGGCCCTGTTCGATGGCGCGCAAATCGCCATCATCAATAATGGCTTGGCGCGCCAACATTCGCGCATGCGCCAAAGAGCCCTGAATATCGAATTCCGCTAAACGGTAATCAAAGCCGATGGATGCCGTATAACGTTGCACGCGGGCAGTGACGGGTTCGCTGAAACGACCAGACCAGAGTGTAGGGGAAGCTTCGGACATAGCCATTAACCTGTATGGAGGGTGTCATAAAGTGACTATTATGCCAAAGCCTGAGTGTCAGGGCTATCTTAAGCGCGATTGTGGCAAATTAAAGTTGATTTAAAGATTTTATGGTATGAATTGTGAGTAGAAAAAAATGCGGACTCAGGATCAATATTTTATACGACAAATGTCTTTAAATATATTGTATATCAACAGGTTGATTAAATTGTAAAGCGAAAATAATTGTGTCCTGTTTTGATTTGTAAAAAAACAAAAGGTGTAAAGTGGTTGCGGAAAAGGCAGTTCTTCATGTATCATCGGCAAGTTTGCAAATTAAGCGGCGCAAATGATGCGAGGCAAAATGGTTTGCGTGAAGGCCCATATAGTGAGTTCGGTTTCGGCATGAACAAAGCGAGACAAAGTTTGCGAACATCCTGGGGCGATATCAAGGCAGTGAGTTTTGCAATTAAAATTCAACTGGCGTTGGCTTTAGTGACTGCAGTTGTTGTGTGGAGCGTCAAATCCGACGCGGTAAGGTCTGTGGCGTATGGTTTGAGCGTAGCGCTATTAATCAGTATGTATTTGTTGCGCCGCATGAAAAAAGCGCAACGTAGCGAATTGGACACGAAAGAAAGCTTGCGTCAGGTGCGGCACACTGCTGTCGGACGGATCGTGATTGCAGCGGTGTTGTTGGCACTGCCTGCTTTCCACACTGTACGCTTTTTGTACGGAGGCGTCATGACAGGATTTGTATTGGGGCAAATTGGCTGGCTGCTGAGTCTGACTTACGTTCAGATTTGGGCGACAAAAAAAGAACAGGGATAACGTATCAATTATGGCTACTGAAGTGCTTACATCTTCCGAATATATTCGGCATCATTTACAAAATCTCACTTATGGTCATCTGCCGGATGGTTCCTGGGGCGTGGCGCATAGCGCAGCGCAAGCCAAGGCGATGGGGTTTTGGGCTATAAATCTGGACACAATCGGCGTGTCAATTGTGTTGGGTTTATTGTTTTTGCTGATGTTTCGCGGCGCAGCAAAATCATTGCATACCGGGGTGCCGACGGGCTTTCAAAATTTCGCAGAGTGGGCTGTTGAATTTATCGATGACAGTGTGCGCGGTTCGTTTTCGGGGCGCAGTCCCCTGGTTGCTCCACTGGCGCTGACTGTTTTCGTATGGATTTTTCTGATGAACTTAATGGACCTGTTGCCGGTAGACTGGATACCCCATCTTGCCATGGCGATGGGAATTCCGTTTTTCAAGGTGGTGCCCAGTGCAGATCCAAATGCCACATTTGGAATGGCGATAGGCGTGTTTCTCCTGGTGCTCTTTTATAGCGTTAAAATGAAGGGCCCTGGCGGATTTGCCAGCGAATTGGCTTTTCATCCTTTCGGGAAACTGGGTCTGCCAGCGAATATTTTCTTCGAAGGGATTAACCTGATAGCGAAACCTGTGTCGCTGGCCTTGCGGTTGTTCGGTAATATGTATGCAGGTGAAATGATTTTTATTCTGATTGCGTTGATGTTTGGCGGCGGCATCGGAATGGCAGTGTTTGGTGGTGCGCTTCAGTGGGTGTGGGCAGTGTTTCACATTCTGATTATCACCTTGCAAGCGTTTATATTCATGACGCTAACCATCGTGTATCTGGATATGGCTCACCAAACCGATCATTGATGGATGTGGAATTCCATTGCTTCGGTTCTTTAGAAGTAATATCTCAAAATTTTTAAATGATTTTTTATTAGGAGTGCAGTAAATGGATATGGTTCATGCAGTGTTATATATTGCCGGTGCATTGATGATGGGTTTTGGTGCGATAGGTGCTTCGATCGGTATTGGTATTTTGGGCGGCCGTTTTCTGGAAGGCGCCGCACGTCAGCCAGAATTGATTCCCATGTTGCGTAGCCAGTTTTTCATTGTGGTGGGTCTGGTTGACGCGGTGCCAATGATTGCTGTGGGTCTGACCATGTACGTGCTGTTCGCTGTGGCGGGTTAATTCATTCACCCATCCATAGAAAGGTTACAGCATGAATATTAATGCCACCCTAATCGGTGAATCGATTACGTTCTTTATCTTTGTGTGGTTTTGCATGAAGTACGTATGGCCTCCGATTATGAATTCATTGAATGAGCGTAAAAAGCTAATCGCTGATGGTTTGGCGGCAGGTGATCGCGGTCGGCATGAACTGGAGTTGGCATCAAAAAGTGCTAGCCAACACCTGCTTGAAGCCAAGCAAAAATCAGGTGAAATCATGGCTGCGGCGGATAAGAGAGCTGCCCAGATCATTGACGAAGCCAAGCAGACAGCAAAAGTGGAAGCGGACCGTATTTTCGCCAGTGCACAAGCCAATGTGGCCCAAGAGGTTGCCCGGGCCAGAGAAACTTTGCGTAGCCATGTGGCGGAGTTGGCTGTTGCGGGTGCGGAGAAAATTCTGCGCCGCGAAATTAACAGCAAAACACACGCTGACCTATTAACTGCAATTCAGAACGAGCTGTAATCATGGCAGAAATTGCAACCATTGCACGACCTTATGCCGAAGCAGTGTTTAGCTTGGCAAAAGAAACAAAAAGTTTGCCCGCATGGTCTTCAGCACTTGCTCTCGTGCAAGCTGTTAACGTGGATCCCGAAATGCGACGGCTGGCAACAGACCCGGCATTCGGTAAAGACAAGCTGATCAAGTTGTTTTTAGACGTGTGTGGTCAGCAATTGGGTCCAGACGCAAGCCGTTTCCTGCAAGTGCTGATTCATGCTAACCGTTTGGACGCTTTGCCGGAAATCATCGCGCAATTCGAGGTGCTCAGAGCATGCGAAAATGGTGTAAAAGAAGCCAGTGTGGTCAGCGCTTACCCATTGGATGCCACCCAGGTCGCTGCTTTAACTGCCAGATTGTCATCGCGATTTGGCGGCACCATTGATGTCACGCAGCATGTTGATCCCGAAATAATTGGTGGATTAATTATCACTATCGGGGATGAAGTGTATGACGCATCGGTACGCGGTAAATTGCAAGACATGGCGAACACATTGAACCGTTGAGAATTCTTAGGAGCAAGTAATGCAACTTAATCCCACTGAGATCAGTGATCTTATTAAAATCCAAATTCAAAATTTGGCTTCAACCACGGAATTGCGTACCCAGGGTACTGTGGTTTCAGTCACCGATGGCATCGTGCGTGTTCATGGATTGTCCGATGTGATGCAGGGTGAAATGATTGAGTTTTCGGGTAATACCTTCGGTATGGCGCTTAACCTGGAGCGTGACTCAGTTGGAGCGGTAGTGCTGGGCGAATACGAGCACATCAGCGAAGGCGAAATCGTTAAATGTACCGGCAGGATTCTGGAAGTGCCAATCGGTCCCGAATTGATTGGTCGTGTGGTGGACTCTTTGGGGCGTCCTATTGATGGTAAAGGTGCAATTGCCACCACCGCTACCGCACCCATAGAAAAAATTGCGCCTGGTGTGATTGCACGGCAATCTGTCACACAGCCTTTACAAACCGGATTGAAATCGATTGATGCCATGGTTCCAGTCGGTCGTGGTCAACGTGAATTGATTATTGGTGACCGCCAAACTGGAAAAACGGCTGTGGCGATTGATGCCATCATCAATCAAAAAGGCACGGGTGTGATCTGCATCTATGTTGCGATCGGTCAGAAGGCGTCTTCGATTGCCAACGTGGTACGTAAACTTGAAGAGCACGGCGCATTGGCGCACACCATTGTGGTGGCTGCAACGGCATCCGATTCTGCAGCGATGCAATACATTGCGCCCTACGCTGGTTGTACCATGGGGGAATATTTCCGTGATCGCGGTCAAGATGCATTGATTGTGTACGACGATTTGACCAAACAGGCTTGGGCATACCGGCAAATTTCACTGCTGCTGCGTCGTCCGCCCGGTCGTGAAGCCTATCCTGGTGACGTGTTCTATTTGCACTCGCGTTTGCTGGAGCGTGCATCACGTATTAATGCAGAACATGTTGAAAAGCTGACCCATGGCGAAGTCAAAGGCAAAACCGGTTCGTTGACCGCCTTGCCAGTGATCGAAACCCAGGCTGGTGACGTGTCCGCCTTTGTTCCAACCAACGTGATTTCGATTACGGACGGGCAAATTTTCCTGGAAACCGATTTGTTTAATGCGGGTATTCGTCCTGCTATCAACGCAGGTTTGTCTGTGTCTCGTGTGGGTGGCGCAGCCCAAACCAAAGTGATAAAAAAACTGGGTGGTGGTATTCGTCTGGCATTGGCTCAATACCGTGAACTGGCTGCATTTGCCCAGTTTGCTTCAGATTTGGATGAGGCCACACGCAAGCAGTTAGAGCGCGGAAAAATGGTCACTGAGCTGATGAAGCAAAATCAGTATGCACCGATGAACATTGCAGAAATGGCATTGACTTTGTTTGCAGTGAACAAGGGGTTTATGGACGATGTGGAAGTGAAAAAAGCTTTGGCGTTTGAAAGTGCCCTGGCGACATTCGTTAAATCAAACCATTCTGCCTTGATGGCAAAGGTGCTTGAAACAGGCGATTTGTCCGGTGAAAACGAAGCCGAACTGACCAAAGCGGTTGAAGCGTTTAAAGCCAGCTCCGCATACTAACAGGACTGAATCATGGCATCAGGCAAAGAGATACGTACCAAGATCAAAAGCGTCGAAAACACGCGCAAGATCACGCGTGCGATGGAAATGGTGGCTGCTGCGAAAATGCGTAAAGCGCAGGAACGTATGCGTGCTACACGCCCCTATGCTGAGAAAATTGCCACTGTGGCCGCGCATTTGTCTTCAGCGAGTTCGGAGTACAAACACCCATTTGTACTGAAACGTGATGCGACCCATCGCGTGGGTGTAATCGTTGTCAGTACGGATAAGGGTTTGTGTGGTGGTCTCAACACCAACACTTTGCGTTTGGCGGTTAATCTCATGAAGCAGTGGGAAGCCAAAAGTGTTGGGATTGATGTGACGGCAATTGGCAACAAAGGTTTGGGCTTCATGCAGCGTATGGGCGCCAACGTGGTGTCGCATGAAACTGCATTGGGTGATACACCACATGTAGACCGTTTGATTGGACCTACAAAGGTCATGTTGGACGCTTATTTGGCAGGTCAGATTGATGAGCTGCATTTGGTATACAGCCGTTTCGTGAATACGATGAAGCAAGAGCCGACCAGCGTACAGTTATTGCCGCTTTCTGGCAAACCTGACCAGGCAGCCAGCGATTCACTGGATCATCATTGGGATTACATCTATGAGCCTGAAGCGAAATCTGTCGTGGATGGTTTGTTGGTGCGTTACATTGAAACATTGATTTACCAGGCCATAACAGAAAATATGGCTTGTGAACAAAGTGCGCGTATGGTGGCCATGAAGGCAGCATCTGATAATGCTAAAAATGTCATCGGTGAATTAAAACTGGTGTACAACAAAACCCGTCAGGCAGCCATTACCAAAGAACTATCCGAGATCGTTGCAGGTGCAGCGGCCGTTTAAGCAATTTTGAATATTCAAGGAACGTCGATGAGTCAAGGCAAAATCGTACAAATCATTGGACCAGTTGTTGACGTGGAATTCCCACGTGATAGCTTACCCAAGGTCTATGATGCATTAAAAATGCAATCTCCCGAGCTGACACTGGAAGTGCAGCAACAACTTGGTGATGGCGTGGTTCGTGCTATTGCCATGGGTACCACGGATGGCTTGCGTCGCGGCATGCTGGTAGATGCTACCGGCGCACCGATTTTGGTGCCTGTGGGAATTAAAACACTGGGTCGTATCATGGACGTGTTGGGTAATCCCATCGATGACATGGGGCCCATTGGCAATGACACCACTTGGGGCATCCACCGCAAAGCGCCCGCTTTTGATGAGCTGGCTGCATCGAATGAGTTGCTGGAAACCGGAATCAAGGTGATTGACCTGATTTGTCCATTTGCCAAAGGCGGTAAAGTAGGGCTGTTCGGCGGTGCTGGTGTGGGAAAAACAGTTAACATGATGGAATTGATTCGTAACATTGCTGTTGAGCACAGCGGTTACTCTGTGTTTGCCGGTGTCGGCGAGCGAACACGTGAAGGCAATGACTTCTATCATGAAATGAAAGATGGTGGTGTGCTGGATAAAGTGGCACTGGTGTATGGGCAAATGAACGAGCCGCCTGGTAACCGTTTACGTGTCGCATTAACCGGCTTAACCATGGCCGAATACTTCCGTGACGAAGGCCGTGACGTGCTGTTATTCGTGGATAATATTTACCGCTACACCCTTGCCGGGACGGAAGTCTCTGCATTGTTGGGCCGTATGCCTTCTGCCGTAGGTTATCAGCCTACATTGGCCGAGGAAATGGGTCGCTTGCAAGAGCGTATCACGTCGACCAAAAAAGGTTCTATTACTTCTATTCAGGCCGTTTATGTGCCTGCGGATGACTTGACAGACCCTTCTCCCGCAACCACTTTTGCCCACCTGGATGCAACCGTTGTGTTGTCTCGCCAGGTTGCTGAATTGGGTATTTACCCAGCAGTGGATCCTCTGGATTCAACATCCCGTCAACTGGATCCGCTGGTTGTGGGCGAAGAACATTATAATGTGGCGCGTGGTGTGCAAAACGTACTGCAACGTTACAAAGAGCTTCGTGACATCATTGCGATTTTGGGTATGGATGAATTAGCACCTGAAGACAAACTCGCGGTGGCGCGTGCCCGCAAGATTCAACGCTTTTTGTCGCAACCTTTCTTTGTGGCTGAAGTGTTTACTGGTGCCCCTGGTAAATATGTTTCCCTGAAAGACACCATCAGCGGCTTTAAAGCGATCGTGAATGGAGAATATGATCACTTGCCAGAACAAGCTTTCTACATGGTGGGCACCATCGCTGAAGCAGTAGAAAAAGCTAAAACTATCTAAGTATTATTTGACAGCTTTGCTGTATGGCGCACTGCTGAATGCCGTCTGACTTGTTATGTCGGCATTCAGTTTTGTGTTTTAGCATTGTGGCAACATGGGTTCGGTGTGGTCTGTAGAAGTCATGTCTCAATGGTTCGGATAATTGCTGAAAATATGCTTTTAGCGCATTGAATATTAAAGGAAAGTGTTTATGTCTATGACCATGCAAATCGAGATTGTCAGTGCAGAATCGACATTGTTTACCGGAATGGCTGAATACGTCATCGTTCCTGGTGAGATGGGCGAACTGGGGATTTACCCCCGTCACACGCAACTGTTAAGCCGATTAAAAGCAGGTTCCGTGCGCGTCAAACTGCCAGACACCGATGTAGAAGAATTGATTTACGTGTCCGGTGGGATGCTTGAAGTGCAACCGCATGTCGTGATCGTATTGGCTGATACGGCCATTCGCGGTCATGATCTCGATGAGGCGAAAGCACTAGAGGCCAAGCGCCGCGCAGAAGAAGCGATGAAAAATCGCGCCTCTGCATTTGATTATGCGCAAGCACAAGCCGAATTGGCTCAAGCGATAGCGCAGATCGCTACCATCCAGCGTCTGAGAAAACTGCATTAATCCCCTTCTATACGAGCCCGTTACTGTTGGCTCTTGCCTGATCAATCACCAGGAATTGATTGCGCTCATTGCCTGTTTGGGATGACCCACTTTTTTAACATGGAATCGTGTCAATGGGTTGCGTACCCAGATTGATTCTTTCATCCTTTGCTGGTTTAAAACCAGGGCCTGAAGGGCGGTGACCTCATTACTTCAAGCCAAAAGCACAATTGTTTCAATCTGTTTGTGCGGGATAGAACAAGACCATCTTATAATTACTCACACCATTGCTGCTCGTGGTCAGGTCCAGTGTGATTGGCCATTCTTTTTGCGCGGGGATGCCGTGGTGCAATGTTTTCTCTAATTTTAAGTAATCCATCGGATAGATGGTTTTACGCGAGATGGTTTCTTCCGACTCGTTTTTCAATGAAATTGAAATGGCGGGGAAAGCAACAGGTAAGCCGGATTGATTCAGGATCGACAATTGAACATGAAATAAATGATCATGGTCTTTGTCTCCGCTGAATACAGAGCTTGAGATTTTAAGGGCATCAATATTATGCGACAAGGTGTTGCCACAATGAACTGACGTGCAAAGCTGATTGAGTAGCGGCATGAGTTCGGGGTGATATTCGACAATCGTATCCCGAAAATGCCATGTAATTTGCCCGCATAGGGCCAGAATGAGGGCGGCACTGATGACGCCTGTCCAAGCGCCCCGGTGTTTGGGTTTAATCCCGATTGCGTCTGTAACATCCACCTTCTCGTCGAATTCGGACGTGGATGGTCTGATGTCTTCAGATTTGTGTTCTGATGTGTCCAATTCCGCAGGAAAAGTCTCCTCGATGGATGGCTGATCTGAAACAACCTCCTGGTCAGGGATTGCTGGGTGCTCAGCAAGCGTTAACGAAGCCGTTTCCGTCATTTCCGCGTCTGTTTGGGCTGTATCGCCAACAGGATGAGTTGAAGTTGACTCGTCGTTAATATTTTCTGTTGCCAGGTGTGTATCCAGGACTTCGCTTACTGCCGGGGCATCCATGACGATTTGGGCTTCAAGTGCATTGAACACCATGCCACACACCCCACATTTTGCATGACCGCCAGAACGGATCAGATCACTTTTTTCTATGTGAAAGACCGTGTGGCAGGCCGTGCATTGAGTCAGGCTACTCACTTCTGTCGAGTCCCCGTCAGGCAGACCCAACCTTCAGATTCGGCCCATATCGTCAGATTAAACCAGTCCGCATAAGCGGACTGGATGAGGCCGCTCTGATCTGCCAGAATGCCAGATAGCACCAGGCGACCGCCGATGCGACAATGTGCGGCGATCAGCGGGGCCAAGGTGCGTAACGGATTGGTCAAAATATTGGCTACCACAATTTCATACTGACCGCCAGGATCGGATTCGGGGGAAATAAACCTTACTCTGCGCGGAGGTTGATGGACTTGATTTGATTGCCCAGGAGTCGATGACTGACTATCCTGTGGCAAGGGTTGTTCGGTTGCGTCGAGCAGGACGTAATCCTGACCACAATTGACGAGCGCATTTTCGCGCGCAGTCAAGACGGCTTGTGGGTCAATGTCGATGCCCAGCACCGAATGCGCACCCAGTTTAGCCGCAGCAATGGCAAGTATGCCGGACCCGCAACCATAATCGAGAACGGTTTCTCCTCCGGCAATATGATCTACCAACCACTCAAGACATAGCCGTGTGGTGGGATGAGAACCTGTACCAAAAGCCAGACCTGGATCAAGCTGGATGGAAATGGCAGAAGGGTCTGGAACAGCATGCCAGGAAGGGACAATCCACAGTCTGTCACCAATCGGAATGGGATTGAATTGTGATTGCGTCGCGCGTACCCAATCCTGTTCAGCAATATGTGCCTGGGTGTAATGGTCCAAAGGGTAATCTGCTTGCTCGGCTGCCTGAGCCAGTAGGTAGGGAATGTCTAGCTCAGGTAACGGTTTTTCCGGGAAAAGACACACAACACTGCATTCTTGCCACAGTACCTGCGCAGCACTGCCGGGTTCCCCAAATACGGCGTGTTCATTCGGAGTACCTGCAGCAGCGTCCTCTATGCTGACGGATAGCGCACCAAAGTCCATTAACGCATCGGAAAGACGGTCTGCCTGATCAGGTGTTGCCGGTAACGTGATGGCGATCCAACCCACGATTTTAGTTCTCCACTGCTTTGGTCAATTTGTGTTCCAGGTAGTGGATGCTGGTTCCGCCATCCAGCACATTTTGATCCTGTAATAAATCCTGATGCAAAGGAATGTTGGTGTTCACGCCTTCCACCACCATTTCAAGTAATGCTGTACGCATGCGGGCAATGGCTTGCTCGCGGGTGGCGCCATGGGCAAGCAGTTTGCCGATCATTGAATCATAGTGAGGTGAAATCAAATAATTTTGATAAACATGTGAATCAACGCGTATTCCCGGTCCTCCTGGTGCATGGTAAGCCGTAATTCTGCCTGGGGATGGCATAAAGGTATAAGGATGTTCTGCATTAATTCGGCATTCAATTGCGTGCCCCCGGAATTCAATATCCGATTGGCCGAATGACAGCACCTCTCCTGCAGCGACCCGAATCTGTTGCTGTACCAAATCAATACCGGTAATCAATTCTGTTACGGGGTGTTCAACCTGAATTCGCGTATTCATCTCAATAAAGAAAAATTCGTTGTCTTCAAATAGAAATTCAAAGGTCCCTACGCCACGGTAGCCAATTTTGCGGCAGGCGTCAGCGCAACGCTTACCGATACGATTGCGCAATTTGGGGTCTAAACCGGGAGCGGGAGCTTCTTCAAGGATTTTTTGGTGACGTCGTTGCATAGAGCAGTCTCGTTCACCCAAATGCACGGCGTGACCGTGTTCATCGGCAAGTACCTGAATCTCAATATGGCGCGGTTTTTGCAGATAACGCTCCATATACACAACGGGATTACCAAATGCAGCTTGTGCTTCGGCTTGGGTCATGGCGACGGCATTGAGCAATGCACCTTCCGTATGTACCACACGCATGCCTCGTCCACCACCACCACCGGAAGCTTTGATAATAATCGGGTAGCCGATGTCTTTGGCGATTTTGCGTATCGTGTCAGGGTCTTCGGGCAATGCACCTTCAGAACCGGGTACGCAGGGTACGCCTGAAGCACGCATGGCGGCTTTGGCTGATACCTTGTCACCCATCAATCGTATTGTTTCCGGGCGGGGGCCAATGAAGACAAAACCGGAAGACTCCACCCGTTCAGCAAAGTCTGCATTTTCAGATAAAAAGCCATAACCGGGGTGAATGGCTTCTGAATCTGTCAATTCAGCAGCGCTAATGATGGCTGGGACATTGAGGTAGCTGAGTGTCGAAGACGCTGGACCGATGCACACGGACTCATCCGCCAATTTGACATACTTGGCGTCTGCATCGGCTTCGGAATGCACCGCAACAGTACGGATACCCATTTCACGACACGCACGCTGTATGCGCAGGGCAATTTCACCACGATTGGCGATTAGAATTTTTTCAAACATTTATGATGCCCTGACTTTAAGCGATGATAAATAAGGGCTCGCCATATTCAACCGGCTGACCATTTTCAACCAGAATAGCCTTGATGACACCAGAATGATCGGATTCAATCTCATTCAGCAATTTCATGGCTTCAATAATACACAGCGCATCGCCAGTGGTCACCGACTGGCCTATTTCAACAAATGCTTTGGCATTGGGATTGGGTGAGCGGTAAAAGGTACCGACCATCGGGGATTTGACGATGTGGCCAGTTTCAATGGCGGGTTCGGCAGCCACTGCTGTCGCCGAAAGGTTGTCCGGCGCGTGGGCCAGCATTGGCGCTGGTGCGTAAGCCATAGAGTGAAAGGATTGGGGGGCTGCGCGAGAGATGCGTACCTTTTCTTCACCTTCAGTGATTTCGAGTTCGGTAATGCCTGATTCTTCGACCAAATCGATCAGTTTTTTGAGTTTTCTCAAGTCCATAATGTAGAGAGGTCCTTATGTGGAGTGTTGGAAAAGTGCATAATCGAGGGCAAGTTCGTAGCCTTGCGCACCCAAGCCGCTGATGACGCCGACCGCCACATCGCTAAAAAACGAATGGTGACGAAAATCTTCACGGGCATACACATTGGAAAGATGGATTTCAATAAACGGGATAGACACCGACAGCAGGGCATCGCGCAACGCAACGCTGGTGTGCGTGAATGCGGCTGGATTGATGAGAATATAATCAATTTTCCCCCACGCTTGATGAACAGCATCAATTAACTCGGATTCTGAATTGCTTTGCAGAAAAGAAAGCGTCGCGCCTGCTTTGGCGGCGCGTTGTTCAAGGCCAAGCCGAATGTCGTCGAGTGTGCGGTGTCCATAAATATTGGGTTCACGTACCCCAAGTCGATTCAGATTGGGGCCATTGAGTACCAGAATGCGTGAAACCGCAGCCTTGGAACAGGGATTCATTTGGGTAGTGCTTGTATTCATAGACGCAAGTTTGCCGAAAATGTCGACAAATGTCCAGACTTTGACGACAAAATAAAACTAATGGCTCGTGTGTTGGCGCAAAATTTCATTTAATTGCGCTGCTGGAAAATCCCCGATATGTTGAGCAATCAGCTTGCCGTCCGGACTGATCACGAGCGTATAGGGCAATGTTCCGGAAGCGTCGCCGCTAAGCCGCATTTGGGACAGGGTTTCCAGATCGCCCAGCAATACTGGGTAAGTGATACCCAGTTGGGCAATGTCGTGCATGACCTCAGGCTTGTCGGCCAATGCAATGCCGATAAACTGCACGCCTTGCGAAGCATAACGCGCCTGTAAGGCAACATAACCCGGAATATCTTTGCGACAAGGGGTGCACCAGGGCGCCCAAAAATGGATGACCAGCAGCCGCCCGTGCCACTGCTGGAGTGGTTGGCGTATGCCTAAAGGATCAGGCAGTTGTGATGACAACAAGGGCGCAACAGAAAAAGAATCCGGATGAGCGGCGGTATGGTGAATATGGCGGACAAATAAAGCCACCGCAAGAATGGAAATCAGCATCAGTAAAGCAATGCGTTTAAGCATGAGGGGAGTTACCTGATTTAACGAGTCCCAACCAGTGGGAAAATGTATCGACAGATTGGATGCCAATGGCGTGTTGCGGAAGTTCTTGACCATCTGCATCAAACAAAATCATGGCCGGTGGACCGAATATGCCAAATTTTTTTCGTAAGGCGTCTTCATCGGGGGTGTTGTCCGTAATGTCGGCCTGTATGAGTACGAACCCGGACAGTTGTTGGCGTATCGTGGGGGCCTGAAACGTGGTGGCGGCCATTTCTTTGCATGAAACGCACCAGTCAGCGTAAAAATCCAGCAAAACCGGTTTACCTTTGGCTTGCGCTAAACGATTGTCCAGCTCATTGATGCTGTGCACGGTGATGAACTCAGGTGACTGACTCACCGTGCCGGAAGTTGTGCTGGTGGAATGGAAGACCTCCAGTGGTTGCAGTGGATTGGTGGCGCCAGCCAGCGCACCCAGCAGCATGGCCAGGCCAGTGGCCAGTATGATGACAGCAAACGCTTTGCTCAAACGCTGGTAAGCGTGGGCTTGGGCAGGCAAGGTATCCAAAGCGTGCCAAAATACAGCAGAGACGATGAGTAAACCTGCCCACAGCAGCATGTGCAATTGAGACTTCAGCATGGGCGCAATGATTTCAATCGCTACGGCCAACAACGCCACCCCGAAAAATTGCTTCACACCCGTCATCCAGGCACCCGCACGCGGCAGCAAGCTGTGGGCACCCAGTCCGATGAGCAACAGGGGGGCACCCATGCCGATAGACAGGCTAAACAGGGCGGCACCACCCAGCAGCATATTGCCAGATTGCGCAATCCAGGCCAAAGCTGCCGCCAAAGGAGGGGCCACGCAGGGGCCAATAATCAGCGCCGACAACACGCCCATGACAAAGGTGCCCAACAGATGCCCATTGTGAAAGCGATTGCTCACTTCAGAGAATTTGCTTTGCAGCGCGCTGGGCAATTGCAACTCATAAAGGCCGAACATCGACAATGCCAAACCGGCGAACAATGCGGCAGACAAACCCAACGCATAGGGGTTTTGCAGCGTATTGGAAATCAGGGTGCCGGACATGGCCGCCGCCACACCTGCCAGCGCATAGGTCAGCGCCATGCCCAGTACATAGGCCAGAGAAAGAAGAAACGAAGCGGTGCGTGTGGTCGCGCCCTGCTGCACGATGATGCTGGACAGCACAGGTATCATGGGGAACACGCAAGGCGTCAGCGACAGTAAAATGCCGGCACCAAAAAACAGGGCCAGCGTGCGCCAAAAATGCCCTTGATGTAAGCTGAGCGTGAATTGGTCGCCGGATAGTGGGGGATTGACAGCAACTTCAGCTGGCGTAAGCGCTGGGGCGTTCAGCGAGCTTGCCGCCTGAATGGGCACGTCGGTCAGCGTCAGCTGAATGTGCTGATGGATGGGCGCATAACAAATACCCGCTTCCGCGCAGCCTTGCGCAGTGCTTTCCAGTTGTAATGTCGGGCTGGTGGCATGGTCAAACGGCAAGATGATCGTCACATCGTGGCGATACACTGTTTGTGGGCCAAAAGTAGGGTCTTGTACTGTTTCACCAGCAGGAAACTCTGCGGGGGATAAGGTCGCCCCGGTGAGCTGGAAATGGAATTTGTCACGGTAGAGATGGTAACCATCGGCAATGGCATAATGGACGGCAATGTGTTTCGCATCTGCAAGCTGTGCAGAAAAAACAAACGCCTGTTGCGGATCCAGAAAATCATCGCCATGCGCGGGTAAATAAAGGACAAACAGAGCAAGAATCGACCACAGTAAACGCATAGGGAGAAACCTCAAATTCAAGAGAGAACTGACATTGTGGCAGTTTAGCCTGGTTCTCGCGGCATTCGTGCCAACGGGGTAGATGAGTGTGCATTATAACCGGATACCCGCAAACAGTGCATTGGAGAAATGCGCTTCGTCGTTATGGAAGGGCATGTTTTCTGGCAGGCATCACCCAAACAGAAGTGAATGTTTTCGGTTGGAACGTTATGTTAGCAGATGTGAATTATCCTTTTCCTTGCTGGTTTAAAACCCCGGCCTTCAGGCCAGCAGGAGTGCCGAACCCCGCCCTGACTAAATATCCACCGGCCTGAAGGCCGGTTCATTGCAGGCAGAATTGTTTTGGCTCGTCAGGTTTCGGCTTGCGGGAACACTCTGTGTAAATCAAAAATCATTGCGTGAATTTATGCAAAGTCAGTGTTAAGGGTTTGTGCAAAATTCGGGATATAATCAGCACTCTTCAAGTCATTTAAAATTAAGAACATGGATGTGACGATGAATGTGGTGGTGTTGGCGGCTGGACGTGGTACGCGCATGCGCTCTGAATTGCCTAAAGTTTTACAGCCACTGGCGGGACGCCCTATGCTTGCGCATGTGTTGGTCACCGCACGTTTATTGGCCCCGCAACGAATTTGCGTGGTGTACGGTTATGGTGGGGAGCAGGTGCTGGCGGCGATGTCTATGGCGCTGGATGGGGTGACTTGGGTGGAGCAGGCGCAACAGTTGGGAACCGGACACGCGCTCATGCAGGCAATGCCGCATTTGAATAATGCACCGGTGACGCTGGTGCTGTATGGCGATGTGCCTTTGGTGCAAGTCGATACTTTGCGGGCATTGGTTGAACAGGCAGCAAGAGGCAAGCTGGCGGTATTGACGGTGGACATGGCTCAGCCAGCCGGATATGGGCGGATTGTGCGTGCGCCGTCAGGCGTCATTGTGCGTATCGTCGAAGAGAGGGATGCGGATGCGGTCACCCGGGAAATTGTTGAAGTCAACACCGGCATTATGGCTTTGCCCACAAACAAACTCGCAGACTGGTTATCGCGCTTGAACAACGATAATCAGCAAAATGAATATTATTTAACCGATGTGGTGGCGTTGGCGGCGGAAGATGGTGTGGTGGCGGTAGCCAGTCAGCCCACTCATGAATGGGAAGTGATGGGGGTAAACGACAAGGTGCAATTGGCTGCCGTGGAGCGTCAGTTGCAATGGAATTGCGCCGAGCGTTTGATGTTGCAAGGCGTGACGATACTTGATCCCACACGAATTGACGTGCGCGGAAATTTGCAGTGCGGTCGCGATGTCAGCATTGATGTGGGATGTGTATTCAGTGGCGAGGTGGTGCTGGGCGATGATGTGTCAGTGGGTGCTTGCTGTGTACTGAGGGATGTGGTGATCGGTGCCGGCACGCGTATCGCGCCGTTTTCGCATTTGGAGCACAGTCAAGTGGGGGCGAATAATCACATTGGTCCGTATGCGCGCTTGCGTCCAGGAGCTGAGCTGGGTAATTCGGTGCATATTGGCAATTTTGTGGAAATCAAAAATAGCCGTGTGGACGATGGCAGTAAAATTAACCATTTGTCCTATGTGGGCGACAGTATGGTGGGCAAACGCGTTAACATTGGTGCGGGCACCATCACTTGCAATTACGATGGCGCAAACAAACATCGTACTGTAATTGAAGATGATGTGTTTGTCGGGTCGGGGACGGAATTGGTGGCACCGGTGACTGTTGGTACAGGCGCGACGGTGGGCGCCGGTTCCACCATCACGCGTGATACGCCCGCAGGCGAATTGACCTTGTCGCGTGTGCGGCAGGTGACGATTTCTGGCTGGAAAAGGCCTGTTAAAAAAGGAATTGAGTAATGTGCGGTGTGATTGGCGCAGTGGCGCAACGCAATGTGGTGCCTATTTTGCTGGAAGGGCTGCGGCGTTTGGAATACCGGGGCTATGATTCCGCAGGGTTGGTGGTGGTACAGGAGGGCGCTTTACATCGTGCCCGCAGTTTGGGGCGGGTAGCACTGCTGGCGGATGCCGTGGCGCAACAAAGTTTGCGCGGCGTGTGGGGGATTGCGCACACGCGTTGGGCTACGCATGGCGTACCCAGCGAAGCCAATGCCCATCCTCATATCAGTGGTGATTTAATTGCCGTAGTGCATAACGGCATCATCGAAAACCACGACAGTTTGCGTGCTGAATTGCAGGCGCAAGGTTATGTGTTCACATCGCAAACCGACACAGAAGTGATCGCCCACCTCGTGCACCGGCATTATTTACAAACGCATGATTTGCTTTTGGCGACACAACAAAGTTTGGCTGCGCTACAGGGCAGTTTTGCGATTGTGGTGGTGGCGGCGGATGCATCCCAGCGCCTGATCTGTGCGCGGCGTGGCAGCCCCCTGTTACTCGGTGTGGGAATAGAAGAGCATTTCGTTGCTTCGGATGTTTCCGCTTTGCTGCCGGTCACGCAACGGGTCATCTATCTGGAAGAGGGCGATGTGGTCGATGTGCGCTTGTTATCGTATGCGATTTACGATGCGCAGGGTAACCCTGTCGAGCGAGAAGTGAGTGTGTCAGAGCAGTCTGCTGAAATGTCAGAGCTGGGTCCCTACCGCCACTTTATGCAAAAAGAAATCCATGAACAACCCCGGGCATTGGTGGACACCCTGCAAGAGGCGTTGATGAGCGATCATTTGCAGCCGGAGTTGTTCGGGCAAGGTGCGGCTGAGGTGTTCGGGAAGATTCATGCAGTCCGTTTGCTGGCCTGCGGCACCAGCTATCACGCCGCGCAAGTGGCCGCCTACTGGATAGAAGCTTTGGCGGGCGTGCCTTGTCAAGCGGAAATTGCCAGCGAATACCGATATCGTACAAGCGTACCCGATCCCCAAACCTTGGTGGTGACCTTGTCACAATCGGGCGAAACCGCCGACACTTTGGCTGCCCTCAAACATGCACAAGCACTTGGCCACATCTACACCCTGTGCGTGTGCAATGTGCCGGAATCGGCCCTGGTGCGCGCTTCGCGTCTGTGCTTTTTAACGCGGGCCGGCCCGGAAATTGGCGTTGCCTCGACCAAGGCATTTACCACGCAACTTGCAGCGTTGTTTTTGTTGACGCTGCTGTTGGCCAAAGCCAAAGGCAAATTAACGCCCAAAGAAGAAGCGGCACATATCCAGAGTTTGCGTGAGTTGCCGGGAGCGATAGGCCGGGTGTTGGCGTTGGAGCCGCAAATTGAGCGTTGGGCGGAGCGGTTTACGGATAAACAGCATGCTTTATTTTTGGGGCGCGGTGCACATTTTCCCATCGCGATGGAGGGTGCCCTGAAACTCAAGGAAATTTCCTATATTCATGCCGAAGCCTATCCGGCGGGTGAATTGAAGCACGGGCCGCTCGCTCTGGTAGATCGGGACATGCCGGTGGTTGCCATCGCGCCCAATGATGCATTGCTGGATAAAATTAAATCCAATTTGCATGAGGTCGCGGCGCGCGGCGGTGAATTGTATGTGTTGACGGATGCAGACACCCATGTGGTGGCAGGAGAGGGTGTGTGGCAAATACAGCTTGATCATCACGCGGGGTGGTTGTCGCCCATTTTGCATACCGTGCCATTACAGATGCTGGCTTATCATGCTGCCTTACAAAAAGGTACTGATGTGGACAAGCCGCGCAATCTGGCCAAATCGGTCACTGTCGAATGACAAACTCGCCCATCATTAACAGTTACACCAGTGCCAGCCGCTATCACGATATCAGTTGCGGTCACGTGGTATGGGGGCATGAAAGCAAGTGCCAGCATTTGCATGGACACAATTATCGCGTGCATTTTCAGGTGTCCGGTGAGCGTGATGCGTTAGGTCGCGTACTCGATTTCGGTGTGATCAAAGAAAAATTGTGCATGTGGTTAGAAACGGAGTGGGATCACCGGTTTTTAATTTGGGATCAACATCCTGTGGCCAATGCCCTGGTTGCACTCGACCCGCAAGGCGTGCTGTGTTTGCCCTTTAACCCCACAGCTGAAAACATGGCGCGACATTTGCTGGAAATCATCGGGCCGAAACAACTGGCCGGATTGCCTGTTACGCTAAGTCGGGTGGTGGTCGAAGAAACTGCAAAGTGTTCGGCGGAAGCCGGTTTGTGGGTGCCGCAGGCGGGCCAAAGATAAATGCGTGGTATGCACAGCAGTGCAAATGTCGGGTTATTCGTTAATGGGCCATGAATATCTGGCCTAACCGTTTGCGCTTAAATCAAATTTCACTTGTTCCAAATGGTCTTTTGCAACAACATTGCCTGTTTTGGATTCACGCAAGGCCATATGCCAAAAGGCAGCTGCGGCAAGTAATTGTTCAGCAGTGTGGCATCGCTCTATGCGTGAAATGACTGTCGCACCCATTAAACCCAAATGGGTATTCGATGCGGTGATCATGAATGATTTGATTTTGAAAACAATGGCGGGGTCTTGCGTTAATCGGGGTGTCGTCAGTGATGGCCCGGTGTGGGGTGGGCGAATCGCTGAAACAGGACGGGTTTCAAAAGACGCTTTGTGGCCTAAAATGTCAGCCGGGATCAATGATGCCGGTTTGGCGTTTCCCAGTATGATAAAACCATGTTCCATCAAAAAAGGGATGGTTCGATCCAGTTCTTCTAACGGAATAGCGTCAGCAATGAGCCCCAACGTTTTGGCGCAGTCCATTAAAATCAGGGTTTGACGTTGTTTGGAAATCAGCCCATGTGTGCGTGTGCTGATTTCGTGCCGGCCTTTTTCGGTTTTGCAATAAACGCGATCCAGATGTGTGGGCATGGGCGAATGAGTCCGCGTGAGGATATGGGGCAGTGTCGTCAGCATGCGGTGAAGCCTAGCATGGCAATGTGACCAAATGATGACGGTAATAACGGTAATAATTAGGGCAGTGACGGATAATGAATTGAACAGACGCAATTTCATTCGCACGTAAATAGACCTAAGGTATAATCCAGAAAAAGTTTCCACAAAACAAGTTTTTATCCCTATCACTTAACTTATCAGGAATCACCATGCGCCAAGTCACCGTTTTAAATGCTGTGCACCGTGAGATGGGTGCCAAGATGGTAGATTTTGGTGGTTGGGATATGCCTTTGCATTACGGTTCCCAAATCAGTGAACACCATGCGGTGCGACGCGATGCCGGGATGTTCGATGTGAGCCATATGCGGGTGGTTGATATTGCCGGTACAGATGCGCGCGCCTGGTTGCAACATCTTTTGGCCAACAATGTGGATAAATTGACTACGCTGGGCCGTGCGCTGTATTCCTGTATGCTGAATGAGCAAGGCGGGGTGATCGATGATTTGATTGTGTATCTGCAGCCAGGTGATCAATTTCGCATTGTGGTGAATGCCGCGACCACGGAAAAGGATTTGGCATGGATGCGCCACACGGCCGAAGGGTTGGATGTCAGCATCGTGCCCCGGGCTGATCTGGCGATGATTGCGGTACAAGGCCCCAATGCCCGGGCTCAGGTGTGGGCGGCTTTGCCGGGTGCGCAAGCCGTCAGTGAATCGCTCAAACCGTTCCATGCGATTGAATTTAAAGGTATCTTTATTGCGCGCACGGGCTATACCGGGGAAGATGGATTCGAACTCATGTTGCCCGTCACCGAAGCGGAGGCATTATGGCGGAAATTGTACCAGCAAGGGGTACAGCCGACCGGTTTGGGCGCACGCGACACTTTGCGTCTGGAAGCCGGTATGAACCTGTATGGGCAAGATATGGATGAAACCACTTCACCCTTTGAAACAGGTCTGGCCTGGACAGTAGACTTAAAAAGCGACAGGGATTTTATCGGTAAATCGGCGCTGGTCGGACAAACATTTACCCAGCAACAAGTCGGTGTGCTGTTGCAGGACAAGGGCGTACTGCGGGGGCATCAAAAAGTCGAAACTCCTTTGGGGTTGGGAGAAATTACCAGTGGCAGTTTTTCACCCACCTTGCAGCAATCCATCGCCTTTGCACGAGTGCCGATGGGAATTGCTCCGGGCGATGTGCTTGCAGTACAAGTGCGTGACAGGGCATTGCAGGCAAAAGTAGTGCATTATCCGTTCGTGCGTAACGGACGCGGTTTAGTGTCATAATTTTCAAATAAATTGAATAGGTCAGTCTTCCAGGACAATACATTTTTAGCATTAACCTCTACTGAATTCCAGGAGAAATGATGAACATTCCGAATGACTTAAAATACACCGCCAGTCACGAATGGGTGCAGGCCCAAGCCGATGGCAGCGTGCGCATTGGCATTACCGATCACGCACAGGATTTGCTGGGTGATATGGTGTTTGTGGAAAATCCGGTACCAGGTCGTCATCTTGTTGCTGGGGAGGAATGCGCAGTGGTGGAATCGGTGAAAGCCGCGTCTGATGTGTATGCGCCGATCGCCGGGAAAGTCCTGGCGACGAATCCCGATGTGGAAGTTGCGCCGGAAGCACTCAATACGGATGCTTATGAGGCATGGTTGTTCAGTTTGCAGCCTGACAATCCGGCTGATCTGAACGGTTTGCTGGATGCCGTGGCCTATCGCGCATTGGTCGAAGCAGACAGCCACTGAGAAATTTGTCGAGATGCCTTTTATTCCTCACACCCCTGCAGAGGTGGCTGCGATGCTGGAAATCATCGGCGCGCCGGACCTTGATGCTTTATTTGATGAAATTCCAGCTGATTTAATCGGTCCGCCTGATGCAGCTTTGCCCGTTGCGCTGAATGAAATGGAAATCACGCGCCTCATGCATGATCGTGTGGCGCAAGATGGCCGTTGGCTCAATTTCATTGGGGCAGGTGGGTATGAACACCATATTCCTGCTGCGGTGTGGCAAATTGTGACGCGCGGCGAGTATTACAGTGCTTATACGCCGTATCAGGCTGAAGCCTCGCAAGGCAGCTTGCAGCTGATTTATGAATACCAGACCATGATGGCCAGCCTGACCGGGCTGGATGTTTCCAATGCATCCCTGTATGACGGCGCATCGGCTTTGGCTGAGGCTGTGTTGATGGCGGTGCGGGCACACAAAATCTCCACCCGCGTGCTGATACCGAAAACGGTGTCACCCATTTATCGGGCCACAGTGAAAACCATTGTGGCGCATCAGGGTATTGAAGTGGTGGAGTTGCCGTATGATCCAGTTACTGGCACGACGCCAGTGCCACAGGATGAGGACGTTTTTGCTGCGCTGGTTATCCCGCAACCCAATTTTTTTGGACAACTGGAAGATGTCGACGGGTTGACAGATTGGGCGCATGCCCGTGGCGCAAAAGTGATTGCCCTGGTGAATCCCATGACGCTGGGTGTGCTTAAGCCGCCCGGGCAATGGGGCGCGAAAGATGTTTCGGGCGCGCCGGGCGGTGCAGACATTGCGACCGGTGAGGGCCAGCCTCTGGGCGCGCCTTTGTCCAGTGGCGGGCCGTGGTACGGGTTTTTAACATGCCGCACCGCTTTAGTCCGCCAGATGCCGGGGCGCTTGGTCGGTCGCACGCGTGATGCCGATGGAAACGCGGGTTACACCCTCACCTTGCAGGCACGCGAACAGCACATCCGTCGCGCCAAAGCAACTTCCAATATTTGCAGCAATCAGGGCTTGGTGATCGCGGCTTCGACCGTGTTCATGAGCCTGTTGGGGCCGGAAGGTTTGCGGCGCGTTGCCAGTATCTGCCATGCCAATACCCGGGCACTGACCGCCGCTTTGTCGGCTTTACCGGGGGTGTGTCAGCTTTTTTCGGGCAGCAGTTTTCATGAAAGCGTGGTGCAGTTGGATCGTCCTGTGGCACAGGTGCTTCAGGGTTTAATGCAGGCCGGTATTTTAGGGGGTTACGATTTGAGTCAAGATTACCCCGAATTGGGTCATGCTCTGTTGTTGTGTGCCACCGAAACCAAAACGGCTGCCGATTTAACACGTTACACCGAGCAATTGGCCGGGATTTTGAGCATGGAGCAAACGGCATGAAGTTGATTTTTGAACACAGTGTCGCAGGTCGTTGTGCAACAGCGCAAATGCCACACCGTTTGAACAGTCTTGATGATTTGCCCGAACACCTGTTGCGGCGTGATGAACCTTTGTTACCACAGGTGTCCGAACTGGATGTGGTGCGGCACTACACCCAATTGAGTCAGCGTAATTTTTCTATTGACACCCATTTTTATCCGCTGGGTTCTTGCACCATGAAATATAACCCACGTGCCTGCAACAGTTTAGCCATGCTGCCGGGTTTTCTGGACCGGCATCCTTTTGCCCCGGCCGCCACGGGGCAGGGTTATTTGACCAGTCTGTACGAATTACAGCAGATATTGATTGAAGTCACGGGTATGGCAGCGGTCTCTTTAGCGCCGATGGCCGGGGCACAAGGCGAATTTGCCGGGGTGGCGATGATACGTGCATGGCATGACTCGCGCGGTGACACGGCGCGCACTGAAATCATTGTGCCGGATGCCGCACACGGTACTAATCCGGCCACTGCTGCCATGTGCGGTTATACCGTGCGGGAAATTCCCACCGATGCACAAGGCAATGTGGATCTCGACGCCTTAAAGAAAGTGGTCGGGCCACAGACCGCCGGTTTAATGCTGACCAACCCCTCGACATTAGGTGTTTTTGAACAGCAAATACAAACTATCGCGAGCATGATCCACCATGCGGGCGGCCTGCTGTATTATGACGGCGCCAATTTGAATGCGATTTTAGGTTGGGTCAAACCGGGCGATATGGGATTCGATGTGATCCACATCAACTTGCATAAAACTTTTGCCACGCCCCATGGTGGTGGCGGACCAGGTTCCGGGCCGGTGGCGGTATCGGAACGTTTGGTGCCATTTTTACCTTTGCCGCGCGTGGGCGGGGAGTCAGGTCATTACCGCATGCTGGACGAACATGATTGTCCGCGCAGCATCGGTCGTCTCAGTGGTAATCACGGCAATGGCGGGGTGTTATTGCGCGCCTATATTTATGCGCGCATGTTGGGCGGCGAAGGCTTGCGCCGTGTGGCACGTTACGCCACGTTAAACGCCAATTATCTGATGGCGCGTTTACAGCAAGCCGGGTTTGATTTGGCGTTTCCCAAACGACGTGCCAGCCATGAGTTTATCGTCACCTTAAAACGCCTCAAGGATCAAACCGGCATCAGCGCGATGGATTTTGCCAAGCGTTTACTCGATTATGGGTTTCATGCCCCCACCACCTATTTTCCCATGCTGGTGCCGGAATGTTTATTGATTGAGCCGACTGAAACTGAATCCAAAGCCACCCTGGACGCTTTTGTGGCGGCCATGATCGCGATTGCTCAAGAAGCGCAAGCGCAGCCCGAACTGGTTAAAACTGCGCCTCACACCTTGCCGGTACGCCGTCTGGATGACGTGCGTGCAGCACGCGAACCGGATTTGGTGTGGTCAGTGGGGCGCGAATGCGCAGTGAGGTAAATGCAAAATGGCCCCCACATCAAACGAACGGTTACGACGCGGCAGTGCCGCTGATCTTTATGATGCTGCCGTATCAGGTGAGTATGACGTACCCATATTGCAAGTGTGGTTGCAAGAAATCGGTGACGCCGAATATTGTTATCTGTTCGCCCGTGATGTGATGGAAGCGGATATTCCTTCACTCGAAGCTTGCGTCATCACATGGGGAAATAATGACCAATGTTACCGTTTTGCGCGTGATGTTGTGGGTGCGAATAATTCTGTGCTTCAGCAACGTATTTTGCAGACCGGTAGCGCACTGGACTGCTGTCAGTTTGCTGAAGACATCTACAATGCGGACATTGAATTATTGCGTGCACGGGTGGTGGCGTTGGGTGGCGATTCTGTCCTGTTGGAGCGGTTTGGGTGCGGGGAAACACCCGCTTCAGCTTGCCAGCAATAACCTAAAGAATCCATTAGGCAGCTCAGTGAGTTTAATAGATTCTTTGGGATAAAAGGAACACCATGATTCATTTTCCGTGTCAATATCAAGCGAGTGTCACCGCAAAGCCGGAGGGGGAAATCAATCTGCATACTGACGGGGTGGCTGACATTGTCTCCGCCGCACCCCAAAACTTTGGTGGTCCCGGTGATCGTTGGGCACCAGAAACCTTGTTGGTGGCTACGTTAGGAGATTGTTTCGTTCTTACTTTCCGTGCGGTTGCGGCTGCAATGAAGATCAATTGGGTTTCTGTTCATTGTGACGTGCAGGGTACGTTGACGCGGGTAGATAATACAACAAAATTTACTGAGTTTATATTACGAATACAGTTACAGGTACCGTTTGGTACAGATGAGCGTAGTATTAACACGGTTTGGCAGAAGACAAAAGCCGGTTGTTTTGTTTCAAATTCGTTAGCGGCGCAAATCACCCTGGATCCGGTGCTTGTTATTTTGCCGGAGAAGTGAAGACAGATCGTTTTGTTAATGTAAGTCTTTTAAAGGGAATCATTATGTCTGAATCAAATATTGACTTCGCTATTATTATGACCAGTGGGCCAGACACACCAAAGCGGCTTGCATCACCATTTTTTCTTGCCGCAACTGCGGCAGCGGAAGAAATGAATGTGGTGGTGTATTTTACCGGTTTGGGCACTTTATTATTGAAGCAAGGGGTTGCAGAGCAGCTTTATCCCAAAACGGGTGGTAAATCTGTTAAATCGTTCATGGATCAGGCATTGGCCAATGGCGCGCGATTCATCGTGTGCGCCGCATCCATGGATTTGAATGACATGAAAAAAGAAGACTTGGGGTTTGATGTGCCGATGGTGGGTGTGGCGGAATCACTGCCCTACCTTGGAAGTGCAAATAAATTAGTGAGTTTTTAGCCTGCCACCCCAAGCTTCTGATCGTTCCGGGGTGTTGTATCATGCAACGGCTATGCTGCCGTCGTGCCAAACAGCATGCCGATGCCCGCCGTAAGCAGCATGGCCAGTACTCCCCAGAATGTCACGCGGGTTATCCCTTTGCTGATGCTGGCTCCGCCCATGTGGGCCGAGAGCCCTCCCAGTATCATCAGGAAAATCAGGGAGATCATCCCAACAATCCAAGTGAGAACACGGTCGGGAGAAAGCCACGCGCTCAATAGCGGCAATCCGGCGCCTACAGTGAACGACAGGGCTGAGGTGATCGCGGCTTGTAGAGGATTGGTGCTGATCATTTCGGAAATGCCGAGTTCGTCACGGGCATGCGCACCGAGCGCATCTTTGGCCATCAACTGTACGGCAACCTGTTTGGCCAGCGGTGCATCCAGACCTCGCTGTATATAAATATCAGCCAGTTCAGCAACTTCAAATTCCGGGTTGGCTGAGAGTTCAAGTCGCTCTCGCGCAATGTCGGCCTGCTCAGTATCCGATTGTGTACTGACTGAAACATATTCGCCTGCCGCCATCGACATTGCACCAGCAACCAGGCCAGCTACACCCGCTACCAGTATGCTGTTGTGAGAAGCATGTGACGCAGCAACCCCTATGATTAAACTGGCCGTAGAAACAACACCGTCATTCGCGCCCATTACAGCAGCTCTTAACCAGCCTATGTGTTGTGTTTTATGGTTTTCAGCGGGTATATTTAACATCATTTATATGGCAAGCAGGTAATTGCGTTCCAAAGAAGGGACAACGCATATTTGTGTGTCAGTGTACCCCAGAATATTGATTAGCACAAAACCTACCCATTTCGATTCAAGAATCCTGGTTTCGTGGCGTGTGGCAGCAGACCTTTCCGAACTCGTCGAAATTGACCTGGCAATGCTTGGTGATCGCCAGGCGTAAGCGTTTGCGCGCCCTCAACAAACGCGACTTGACGGCAGTGAGACTCAAATCATGCGCTGCGGCATATGTTTGCTGTTTGATCCCAAGCAGATCGCATTGCTCGAGAATTTCACGGTCATCCTTTGACATCTCGCCCAGATTGCGAACAATACAGGCGTCCAGTTCATCAATCGGATCGCGATCATTGACGTCCGTCACAGCCATTTCGTCTGACAACTCGGTAAAAGGTTTGGCAAGACGGAATTGATCAGTCAGTGCGTTACGCGCTATTTGAAATAGCCATGCGCGGGTATTGTCCAGCGTGCAAAAACTGGTATTTTGCTGTATGACCTTCAGGAAAATAATCTGAAGGAGATCGTCGGCAGCGTAAGCGTCGCGCAGTCGGTGGATCAGATAAGCGCGTAACTCTGTTTCATGATTACGCCATGCCTCAAGGATACAATCAGATTGCATGGATGCCTCTTGTTTGTTTCATCCGAAAAACCGATCAATACGACATCGCGTCAATCGGTTGTCGGTAGTTGCCGTTCCGGGCCAAATAAGCTGCGCCAACCCGTCAAACCCAGTTGGCGCAAAGTTTCAATATTTTTGCCATAAATCATTTCTGCATCGGGGTAGGCTTCGACAGCGCGGCTAATGCTGTTTTCGCGCAACAAATGCAAAATGGGGTAGGGTGAGCGGTTAGTGTAGTTCTCAATGTCATCTGGCGCTGTGTCCTCAAATTGAAACTGGGGGTGGAAACTGGCGACCTGGAATTGTTCATCAAATTCCGGCTCCAGAGTGACCGCATCGGCCACGTCAAAAAAATCATTGAAATCGTAGAAATCGGCAAACATTGCAGGGACAATCAGTAAAGTGGTGTCCAGTTGTTCGGGTGCAGTGTCCTGTAACAGGCGTAATTCCTGTAATAAATCTTCCAATAGGGATTCTGTTTGGGTGGCATGACTGACCACATAACGAATCTGGTTTTTGACCTGCACCGCTTTGGCAAATGGACACAGATTGAGCCCAATTACAGCACGATCCAGCCAATCCCGTGTCGTGTTGATGATAGTGGTGTCATTAAGTGTCGTCATGATTTACCGCCCTGTTTACGAAAAGTTGTTGGTGAAATTTGAATTAATCCCTGTTACTTCCCAACCAGCGGTGCACGCGGGCACAGTATTGTACATATTCTTCACCAAATTTGGCACTTAAATGGGCTTCTTCGTGCTGAATGACGCGATAGCGCATAATGGCCCAGACGGCGGGTACAAAACACAAGGGCCACCAACTGCCCATTAAAGCGCTGATGGCCATATAGGCGAGCATATCAGCCAAATAAATCGGGTTACGGCTCAATGCAAACGGTCCGGTAGTCACTAAGCTGGAAGCGCCACGATAAGGATTCACTGTGGTACGGTGCCACCAAATTGTCAATACTGCCCACAGCATCAAGAGCAGACTGATCGCCAATATGCCCCAGGCCAGCGTATATCCTGCGGCAGGAAGCGTGAATCCCCAAGGTGAGTGACCTTGTATTCGCCAGCCCAGAAACAGGCCCGCCGCATACACCAAAGGAGGTGGAAATAAGGTGCGCGGGCGTAAGTGTAAGGGGTTATTTGTCATGGCGTGTTTGTTGTGGATGTTGCGTCAGGGTAAATTGTAAACTGATTTACCTCTCCCCTTGGCTTTTTCTCCATAAGGGTGAGGGAGATGATGTTTCAGCCCCGGTTTTTTAGGGCAAGTGTTTAATTTTTGAGAATATTTTGTGTGTAATTTATAGTGCATTGCGTCTGATCGCGAGTTAATTCACTTACTGTGTTTTTACTCCCTCTCCCCTTTGGGGAGAGGGTTGGGGTGAGGGGTTTCGGTATCCAGTGCCCTCAAAATTCGTTCCAACACAGCCTCTGTTTGTTGCAATACCTCATTATTCCAAAATCGCAGTACGCGTAAACCACGTTTTTCCAAAAATACCGTTCGTGCCAAGTCATTTTGTTGAGCAATGATGTCTGTATGCTGGCCACCGTCTAACTCAATGACTAATTGAGCATCTATGCAAATAAAATCAATAATATACTTGTCGATCAAATGTTGGCGATGAAATTTCCAGTTGTTTAGCCTTCGGTTGCGTAAAAAATACCATAGCCTCGCTTCGGCTTCGGTGGGGGCTAGGCGCATTTGTTTGGCGAAGGTGGTTAATATTGCTAATTGCTCTGATTTGGTGCGCGTGGTTTTGTGGGTTTTCCCCTCACCCCGGCCCTCTCCCCGGAGGGGCGAGGGAGATGGGGAAGTCGCCCTGAGTTTTTGGGGCGAGGGGCTTGTCATTTCAGTCGCAAGGTTTTGGGATAGGAGGGTGAAAATTGATTTTTCCCTGTGTATCTGGGCAAATACTGTATCGGTGTTGGCGGCACATGCTGTAATCAGAGACTCAAGCGTTATCTCGCGTAATGCAGCGATTTCTTCTGCGATTCTGGGCAAGTATTCTGGCAGGTTACGTTGGCCATGCGCCCAAACTGGGCTCATATCTGGCGCATCAGTTTCCAATACCAGCGATTCAAGGGGTAATTGCGCTGCCAGGCGACGCAGGTTAAGTGCTCGCGGGTAGGTCATCGCTCCGCCAAATCCCAGTTTAAACCCCATATTGATAAGTTTGTCGGCTTGTTGCCAGCTGCCGTTGAATGCATGGACAATCCCTCGACGCACACCGAAACGTCGTAGCATGCCGGTCACTTCATCTACGGCGTGGCGCGCATGCAGCAGTACGGGCAGATCCATGTCGCGCGCCAATTTGAGTTGCGCGGCGAAGAAGTGTTTTTGGCGTTCGAGATCCACGTTTTTGTCCCAGGCATCTAAACCAATTTCACCGATTGCCACTACTGACTCGTTTTTTACTGCGGTTTCCAGCGTCAACAGATCGCCCTCCTGGTGTTGCATGGCATACACAGGATGCAGACCTAAAGCAGGGAAGCATTGTGGGTAGTGAGCACACGCTTCACGCACGGCACCGAAGTTGTCGGCAGTGACTGCCGGAACGATGATGCCAGTCAAACCTGCCTGTAAAGCACGCGCTACCACCGCATCGCGGTCGGCGTCAAATTCGGAGGCATCTAAATGGCAATGCGTGTCGATCATTGTTTGCTCCGTTTGCGGACTTTTTTACAAAGGCAATCGTATATGAACACTGGGTGTTTACTGTACACCCAGCGATCAGTCTGAGTCGGTTATCGCCCGCAGATGTGTTCATCGCCGTTTTCAGGGCGATGTGAATTGATACCTTACTTGGCTTCAATCCACAACACCGTCGATGTCGTTTTGATGGGCAATTTTTTACCCATTCTGGCGCGCTTGCCAAAATACACCTGTAAATCGGCTTCTGACAAACGAATCGCCTGTTCGTGACCAGTTGCCGATTGTGTCATGACGGTCATTTTTGACTTGGTGGTAACGATGACGGAGGTCAGCGCATCATTCTCTTCCAACCCCATGATAATTAATCCTTTCCCACCTCCTTTAAGTTGCTTTAATTCGGTCAGCGGGAATGCTAGCAGCCAGCCGGAACGGCTTGCTGCAATCACCCATGATTGCTCTGTCGGTACAAATAGCACGGGCACAAGAATTTGTGTGTTTTTTTCAACTGTGATGAATTGTTTACCTGCTTTGTTACGCACGATCATGTCGGCAATGCGGCAAACAAAGCCATAACTGGCCGATGTGGCCAGTAAGACATTCTGTTCAATGGCGCCACACAGCACCTGAACAATCTTTGTATTGGCTAGCAGCTCAATCAGGGCGGTCAAGGGCACACCATCGCCGCGTCCGCCGGGCAGCACTGACACAGGAATACTGCACACCCGACCGTTGCTGCAAAGAACGATGCAATGATCAATGCTGCGGCACTCGAACGAGGTAAGCAGGCCATCACCTTCCTTGAATGAAATGCCTGACAGGTCGAGGTCGTGGCCGGTGCGGGTACGGACCCAATACTTATTGGAAATCATGACAGTCACTGGTTCGTCTATCACTTGTGTGGTGAGTACGACACGCTCGGACTGTTCAATTAATGTGCGTCTGTCATCGCCATAAGCTTTGATGTCATCGTCGATTTCCCTGGCCACGCGTCGGCGCATGAGGTTATCCGAACCCAGCAGCTTGCCCAGGTCTGCAGCCTCGTCTTGCAAGGCGTTAAGTTCACGCTCAATTTTGATGCCTTCCATTTTCGCCAGTTGGCGCAATCGAATTTCCAGAATATCCTCAGCCTGGCGATCAGACAAGGCAAATCGCGCGATTAACGCGGCTTTGGGGTCATCGGACTGACGTATTAGCGCAATCACCTCGTCCAGATTAAGAAAGACAATCATGCGTCCTTGCAGAATATGGATGCGATCATTGATCTGATTTAGGCGGTATGTGCTGCGGCGGCGCACGGTAGCCAGCCGAAATTGTCCCCACTCGCGGATGATTTCCGTGATGGCTTTTTGTTTGGGTCTGCCGTCTATCCCTATCATCACCATATTGATGGAAAGGGAAGCCTCCAGACTGGTGTGCGCCAACAGAATGGCCATCAATTCATCTACCGACTGGCGGCCTGACTTGGGCTCAAACACCAGCCGCACCGCCTGATCCTTGTCGGATTCGTCGGCGGCCTTATCCAGCACGGACAGAATCAGTTGTTTGTTGTGTAACTGTTCTGGCGTTAATGCCTTTTTATTGAGCTTGAATTTTGGATTGGTCAGTTCCTCAATTTCTTCCATGATTTTTTTGGCAGAGGTGCCATGAGGAAGCTCATACACCGCCACGCGCCATTGCCCGCGTGTCAAAGTTTCAACTTGCCATCGGGCGCGCATTTTCAGCGAGCCCCGCCCGATTCGATAGCATTCGCGTATTTCCATGGGGGACGAAATAATTTGCCCGCCACTGGGTAAGTCAGGGCCGGTAATGGGTGCAAGCAGTTCGTCATCCGTACAGTCCGGATTTTTGACGCAGAGTACAGCGGCATTGCCGACCTCACGCAGATTGTGTGAGGGGATTTCTGTGGCCATGCCAACTGCGATGCCGGATGCGCCATTGAGCAGCACCATGGGCAAACGTGCTGGCAACATGGCGGGTTCCTGAAAATGACCGTCATAGTTTGGAATCATGTCCACCGTACCCATGTCCAGCTCGGACAACAGTACAGCGGAAATCGGCGTCAATCGCGCTTCCGTATAGCGCATCGCAGCGGAGTTGTCGCCATCGCGCGAACCGAAATTTCCCTGTCCATCGACCAGCGGATAGCGCAGAGAAAAATTCTGCGCCAGTCTTACCATCGCATCATAAGCCGAGGAATCGCCGTGAGGATGAAATTTACCCAATACTTCACCGACCACGCGCGCAGATTTGACGAAGTTGCTGTGGTGCGTCAGGCCCATTTCACGCATGGCGTACAAGATGCGCCGCTGAACGGGTTTCTGTCCATCGCACACATCGGGCAACGCCCTGCCTTTTACCACTGAAACCGCATATTCCAGATAGGCGCGTTCTGCATACTGAGCAAGCGGCACGGTGTCGCCCTCGGGCAATGCGGGCAGCGGCAAGAATTGGCGCGTACCACCACGAGAAACTTCGGCATCGGCCGGTTTTGGTATGATTTCGGTGGGTTCTGATTCCGTCTTTCCGAATAAATCACCTTGAATATCAGACATCGCCCGTTACCTCATTTCCGTGAAATTCCAGCCATTCGCGCCGCGAGCCGGATTCCCTTTTCGCCATCAGCATGGTCATGGTGTGTTCTGCCGCAAGAAACGACCCGGCATCCAGCTCGACACGTAACGCGCGTCTTGTGTCAGGACACATGGTGGTTTCCCATAACTGCAAGGGGTTCATCTCACCCAGACCTTTGAAGCGCGAAATATTCCAGGCACCTTCGCGCACTTTCTCTTTCCGTAGCCGATCTTCGGTGACGGCCAGTTCATCCGTATTCAAGGCATAGAGTTTGCGTAAAGGTTTTTTGCCTTGTGCAGGAATGTCGATGCGGAACAAAGGGGGTTGGGCCAGATAAATATTGCCATTCACAATGAGTTTGGGGAAATGCTGGAAAAACAGGGTCAACAGTAGTGTAGCGATGTGCGAGCCGTCAACGTCGGCGTCGGCCATGATAAAAATACTGTGATAGCGCAAGCCTGACAAATCAGGATGATCGTGCATGCCATGCGGATCGACGCCGATGGCTACCGCAATGTCATGCACCTCGGCATTAGCAAACAACCTGTCCCGATCCACCTCAAAGGTGTTGAGCACTTTGCCGCGCAACGGCATGATGGCCTGGAACTCTTTGTTACGCCCTTGCTTGGCTGAGCCACCTGCCGAGTCGCCTTCCACCAAAAACAGTTCATTGCGCGCAGGATTAAATTCCGCTGCGTCAGTCAGTTTTCCCGGCAACACCGCCACTGATGAACCCTTTTTCTTTTCAATCTTCTGCGTTGACTTCATCCGGCTTTGTGCCTGTTTGATGGAAATCTCAGCGATTTTCTTGCCATATTCGATGTGCTCATTCAGCCACAGCAGCAATGGATCACTGACCATGCCGGAGACCAGTTTCAAAGCATTGCGCGACACCAGCTTTTCTTTGGTCTGTCCCTGAAATGAAGGATCAAGCAGCTTGGTGGACAAGACAAAACTCACGCGTGAAAATACGTCGTCAGAAGTCAGCTTGATGCCTTTTGGCAGCATATTGTGCAGATCGATGAAGCTTTTGACGGCGTGAAATACCCCCTCGCGCAAGCCTGCATCGTGCGTGCCGCCCGACCAGGTCGGGATCAGGTTGACATAAGACTCGCGCGTGATCACACCTTCCTCAGCCCAGGTCAATGCCCATGCTGCACCTTCACCCTCGACGAAGGTGTCATCTCCTTCTCGCGCAATATAACGTTCGCCAGTAAAAATGGGTGCCGCCAATTCCTGATCGCTCAAGGCCTCTGCAAGATAGCCGCGTAACCCGTCAGGATAGCACCATGATTTGCTCTCCCCGGTCTGCCCGATATTGAGCGTAATCGTCACACCCGGCAGCAATACGGCCTTGGCCCGCAATGCGCGTTCCATTTGCGGCAGATTGACATTGGGGTTGTCAAAATATTTGGCATCAGGCCACGCCCGCACAATAGTCCCCGTCTTGCGTTTCGCGCAGCTGGCGATCCGGGCCAGAGGCGTTACTGCAACGCCATGTTCGAAGCGCAGGTAATGCTCACCGCCGTCACGATAAACGGTGACTTCCACAGCGGTTGACAGGGCATTGGTCACTGCCACCCCGACACCATGCAGGCCGCCTGCAAACCGGTACGCACCGCCAGACGCCTTGTCGAATTTGCCGCCGGAATGCAGCACGGTAAAAGCCACCTCCACTACAGATACGCCTTCCTCGGGGTGAATCCCTACAGGGATGCCACGGCCTTCATCCTGGACCGAAACGGAGCCATCGGCATGTGCTGTGACGGTGATGCACTTTGAGTATCCAGCCAGTGCTTCGTCGCAGGCGTTATCCACTACCTCGGTGATGATATGGTTCGGGTTGTCCAGCGTGGTATACATGCCAGGGCGCTGACGCACAGGTTCAAGACCGCGTAACACCTTGAATGATGACTCATCATACTTTGCACTCAATATACGTTCTCCATGTTGCGGTGGATTATTTGCATCAGGCGGCCTGTATTTTACGACAAGGCCTATCCATCATCAGTTTTGTGCCATCTGTAAGATTTTTCGCACCGGTACAGGAATGCCCATGGTCAGGGCTTGTTCTTGCGTGACCCATTGTCCATCCGGGGATGGATAGTGGGCAGACAATTTTACCCATACGGGGGTAATGTCCAGGTGCCGGTGGGTGAGGGTATGGCGAAAAGGTCTGTTTTCACGACGTTCTTGTGGCGGCACACCAAATAATTTGACACATTCTAACTCAAGATTCAGTGGGGCGGCGTAATCCGGCAAACACCATAATTTCGCCCAAATGCCTGTTGCAGGGCGTTGTGTCAGGTACACTTTATCCTCACACAGATAGCTCACCAAGTAGCGAGACTGTTCTGGCACGACACGTTTGGGTTTGGGTGTGGGTAATCCGGCGACTTGATGGGTTTGTTTGGCGACGCAGGACTGTGCTACAGGACATGCATTGCATTGTGGCCGGTGCCGGGTACATACCAGGGCACCCAAATCCATCAAGGCTTGTGTGTAGGTGCTCACTTGCTTCTCAGGTAATAATTTTTCAGCCAGTCGCCATAAAGTGGTTTCAACCTGGCGCTCGCCCGTGTAACCGCTGATACCAAATTGTCGCGTCAGCACACGCTTCACATTGCCATCTAAAATGGCGGCACGCTGTGCAAAGCAAAAGGCGAGAATCGCTGCCGCAGTGGATCGGCCTATCCCGGGTAAAGTCATTAAACTGGTTTGATCTTCGGGAAATCGGCCATTAAAATCGCACAGGATGCGTTGCGCGGCTGCGTGAAGATTTCGTGCACGCGAATAATAGCCCAAGCCACTCCAGTTTTGCAGCACATCGTCCTGTGTTGCGATGGCAAGGTGTGCCACATCAGGAAAACGTTGCAGAAATCGCCGGTAATACGGAATGACGGTGCTGACCTGTGTTTGCTGCAGCATAATTTCAGACAGCCAGACGCGATAGGGGTCACGATTGTTTTGCCACGGCAGATCATGTCGACCGTGTTGCTGTTGCCAGTGGATGAGTTGATGAGAAAATTCGGCGGTCATGTTAACTGATGGGCTGTTCATGGGCGCGATGCTCAATGCAATAATCTGCGTCGTGTGAGCCCCGTCGCTAACCAGAAGCTGCTGGCACCCCAAACCAGCATGATTAAAATATGGCGGCCCATGTCATGGGGGATATGTCCCATGATTAACGGACGCACTAATTGCAAAGCGTGGGTGAGCGGTAAACATGCCGCTACAAATTGAAATGTTGCGGGCATGCGTTCAGTGGGAAAAAACACGCCGCCCAACAACACCATGGGCGTAATGACCAGCGTGAAATAGTACATAAAAAATTCGTAACCGGGTGAGATGGCATTCATCACCAGACCCATGGCGGAAAAAGTCAGGCCGATCAAAAATGCAACCGGAATCGCCCACAGGCTGAGTGCCCAATCATGCTCCAACCCGAGACCCCAAATGACGATTAAAATCGCCACGCCCGATAGCAAGCTTTTGGTGGCGCCCCAGAATAACTCGCTCAGCAGAATGTCATCCAGTGTGAGAGGGGTATTCATGATGGCTTCCCAGGTTTTTTGCACGTGCATCCGTGAAAAACCTGAATACAGGGTTTCAAAGCTGGCGCTGTTCATGGTGGAGTAACACAGGCTACCCGCCGATAAAAAACTGAGATAGCTAACGCCGCCAATGTGCGGCATCAGGCTGCCTATGCCGTAACCAAAGCCGAGCATGTAAAAAATAGGGTCGGCCAGATTGCCGAGCATATTTGGAATGGCCAGTTTCTTCCACACCAGAAAGTGGCGTTGCCAAATCGGCAAAAAGCGCAAGGACAATTGGGGTGGGGTAAAGTATTTCAAGATATTCTCATTAATGAGCCATTAGCGCGCAACTCGCGCAGCGAGACTTCTTCCCTCTCTCCTCTATGGGGAGAGAACAAGGAGTGAGGGGGAACGGGTATAGTAAAGTGCTGTTTCATCATTTGGGGCGGCAATTTGCCATGTCCGTTAGTCGCGCAGTTCCCGGCCAGTCAGTTTCAAAAACACATCTTCCAGATTGGAGGGGCGTTGAAGGTAACGCAGGGCGGTCTGGTTTTGTAAAATGGTCAGCAGACTGCTGCTGTCATGGGTGTAGCAATACAGGGTTTCATCGGATAATTCATGCCGGTCGCAGCAGGAACCGGCATGTTGTTCAGCCCATTGAGTAACAGTTTCACCATAAATTTCAGTGACTTGTGGTTCGACTTCGCTGGCAATCAAATCCCGGGGGGTGCCGGTGGCAATGAGTTGTCCGTGGTCGATGATCGCCAGGCGGTCGCATAGACGTTCCGCTTCTTCCATAAAGTGTGTGGTAAGCAGTATGGTTTTTCCCTGTTGAATCAAACGGCGCAAACCGGACCAGATGGCGTGTCGCGCTTGTGGGTCCAGGCCGGTTGTGGGCTCGTCGAGCACGATTAACTCTGGATCATTGATGAGTGCGCGCGCCAAAGTCAGACGGCGTTTCATTCCCCCGGACAAGGTTGGAATCTGGCTGTCTGCCTTGCTGGTGAGACCTGTTAATTCGAGTAAGCCTGGAATGCGGGCATTGAGCTGATCCAGGTTTAATCCAAAATATCGGCCATAGGTGCGCAAATTTTCTGTGACGGTGAAATCGGGATCAAGGTTATCCATTTGCGGCATCACGCCGATTGTCTGACGGGCAAGGCGCGCCTGCTCAGGAATGCGATACGTGCCGATACGAATGTCGCCGGAACTGGGTGATACCAAACCCAGCAACATTTTCAACGTGGTGGTTTTACCGGCGCCATTCGGTCCGAGTAATCCAAAACACTCTCCGGGTTGAATAGTCAAATCCAGTCCCCGCACCACTTCGGTTGCCTCATACTGTTTGCTGAGCTTGTGAACGCTTATAAGTGACATGCTTGCAACATTTCTGTTTTCAATTCGGCCAGTTTTCCATGATAAAAATGTCCTGCACCCGCTATGGGATGAAAAACAATCCGATTGTCATGCGCGAATTGATGCGCCTCCTCGAAGGGAACAATCTCGTCATCTTGCCCATGAATGATTGTCGTACAGTCAGGCACCCGGCCAAAGTGAAATAAATTGACCGCAGGACTGATCAAGACAAGTTTACTTGGGGGTAGTTGCTGTGCGACACGGTGTTGCACATACGCGCCGAAAGAAAATCCGGCCAGCACGATGGGCAAGGACGCATCGTAATGGCCGCGCACGAAGGCAATCACCGCCAGCATATCCTCACTTTCCCCTTCTCCACCGGTGTATGCGCCATCACTGTTACCTACTCCGCGAAAATTTGGCCTTACTGCCACATAGCCTTCATCGTGGCATAATTGGGCAATGCATTGCACAACTTTGTTGTCCATGCTGCCGCCATGCAAAGGGTGAGGGTGTGCGATGAAAGCAATGCCCTTGCGCACGTCACCGGGATCATTCACCAGCGTTTCTACGTGTCCAATCTGTGAGGCAATACGAAGTTTGGCGCGTTTCATCAGTCCATTTATCCTGGAATGCGTAAGCGTTCGACGGTGTGATGTTTGCACACATGCTCGTCAATAATTTCATCAATATCCTGCTCATCCACATAGGTATACCAAATGCCTTGCGGATAAATCACCAACAAGGGACCTTCCGCGCAACGTCCCATACATCCGGCACTGTTAATGCGGCATTCATTCTCTAATTTCAATGACTTAATGCGCTGCTTGGCATAATCGCGCACAGCTTGCCCACGACAAGACTGGCTGCCATCTTCCCGGTCATGGGTGCAGAAAAAGACGTGATAGCGGTAGTGAGGCATACTGGAATTCGCGGGTTAATGAGTCCGTATAGTGTAACACGCCGGGAATTATTGCTCACCGGGTGCGTTATATGGCGATACCCCCGCATCACAAATAGTTTGACACCGTCGTTTATGTAAATGATAATGATTCTCACGCCGGTTCTTATTGCTTATTTGGGGTGCCATGTCAGTTTTTATGTCGTTTGCCAGGATCGCTCAATTCACTGCCGCGAACCTGCGTTTTGCAGTGGCTTTATTGGCGGCAGCTACATTAAATTCAGCATGGGCTGCACCGCCGCCGATGGCGATGCTTTCTACAGACAATTCCGTTACAAATAACCCGGAAGGGTTATTTGATTTTCTCGATAACATCAAGCGTAGCAGCGTGTTGTTGGGCGATATGTGGGGTTTGCGTACCTGGTTAAGCCAGCACGGCATGGTGCTGGCCATCGAAGAAACCAGTGAGTCGCTGGGCAACGCCAGCGGCGGGACTAAAACCGGATCGGCCTATGACGGGCTGACACAAGTCTTATTACAGATGGATACGCAACGTGCCTTTGGTCACTATGGCGGTCTGTTTAATTTAAGCCTGTTAGACAATCATGGCAATAATCTGAGTGCGGATCAATTGTCAACTTTGCAAACCGCCAGCGGGATTGAGGCCGATCCGGGCGCGCGGTTGTGGGAATTGTGGTATGACCAGAAGTTTCTGGATGAAGATCGTTTGGACATCAAAATAGGTCAACAAAGTCTGGATCAGGAATTCATGGTCAGCAGCAACGCGCTGTATTTTGTCAATACCATGTTTGGTTGGCCCATGCTGCCCTCAGCAGACATGCCCGGTGGCGGCCCTGCCTATCCACTGTCGGTATTGGGGGTGCGTTTCAGTGCTCGTCCCATTGATGGCACGCAAATTCTGGCTGGGATATTCAACGGTAGCCCCGACCAGCGTCAATATGGCGATCCGCAAGTCATGGATCCTCACGGCGTCAGTTTCCCCTGGGGCGGCGGCGTATTGGGTATTGTGGAAGCGCAATTTTCCTACCCTGCATTGGGTAGCATGGTCGAGCCAGGGCAAGATGCAGATTTGGGGTGGACATTCCGGATAGGTGCCTGGTATGACAGCCGTTCTTTTGCTGATCAACGTCTGGACCAAAATGGCGTATCCCTTGCGAACTCGCTCAGCAATGGACAGGCTGCGCAACATACGGGTGATTATGCCGCTTACGCCGTGCTGGATAAATTGATATGGCGAGATGCGGCCAATCCCAATCGAACCCTGTCGTTTTTTACCCGTGTCATGGGCACACCTTTGGCTGACCGTAATCTGATTGATGCCAGCCTGAATGCAGGGGTGCTGCTGCGCGCACCGTTTGTGTATCGCACCATGGACAGCTTTGGTGTGGGCATGGGGTATGCCCATGTCAGTTCACAGGCGGCTGCGCTGGATCAGGACACGATTTTATATACGGGTGTGCAACAACCAGTGCGCAGTGATGAGCGTTTTGTCGAAATGACCTACCAGTATCAGTTGCGACCATGGATACAACTGCAACCGGATGTGCAGTATGTGAGCAATCCGGGCGCAGGTGTGGCCAATCCGTATATTCCGTCACAACGCATCGCCAATGAATGGGTGATGGGGTTGCGTACAAATATTTCATTTTGATTCAAACAGAAACGAAGACCAAGGAGGGGTTGATGATTGAAACGGGAGATGAAACAAGTCTGCAGCGGCGCCAGTGCCAAAGCCACGCAAGAGGCGCAGCCTTATGGCTGGTTACAGCCGGTGTCTGCGCAAGTCTGGCAGGTCAGGTATGGGCAGTTGAGCCAAAAGGGATGTTGGAAACCCTGCATCGGCACAAATTTCTGAGCTCAAGCATTTCCGACAATGGGGATGAAAATCCCTATGCTGTCGTGGTGGTGCCGCAGAACATGGGTGTGTTGCAGCAGGGGGATGTGCTGGTGGATAACTTTAACAACATTTCCAATTTACAGGGCACAGGTACCAGCATCGTGCGTTATCGGCCATCTACTGGGCAAACCAGCCTGTTTGCACAAGTGCCGCAGCATTTGCAGAGCTGTCCGGGCGGGGTGGGGCTGACCACCGCGATGGCGGTACTGAAAAGTGGGTGGGTCATTGTAGGCAGTGCGCCCAGCACGGATGGTACCACCGCCACCAAGGGGGATGGTTGCTTGCTGGTGTTCGATGCCAATGGCAAGCAGGTGACTACCTGGTCGGGCCCCACCATTAATGCACCGTGGGGAAATATGGCGTGGACTGAGCAAGCTGGCAAAGCCACCCTGTTTATCAGTATGGCCGGATTTGGTTTGCCGGGGCCGGATGTGCTCGACCCGGCGACAGGGTTGCCGGTGATCAGACATCAGGCCACCGTGTTGCGGATGCAATTGTCGTTGCCTGCCGGCCAGGTGCCGGTCATTGAAAATCAGACTGTGATTGGCAGCGGCTTTGCCCAACGCGCTGACCGGGATAATTTTTTGTTTGGTCCGACTGGCACCGCATTGGGTCCCGACGACACCTTGTATGTCACCGATGGACTGGAAAACAGCATCAGCGCGATCACGCAAGCCAGCACGCGCGCAGACAGTGTGGGCACAGGGCATTTGGTGACGCAGAACGGTTTGCTGGCATGGCCTTTGGCCATGATCATGACACCGCAACAGCATTTGATTGTGGCCAATGGTAAAAATGGGCAAGCAGTCGAGATTGATGCGCGCACCGGCAAGCAAATTTATGCACACTGGTTAGATGCCGACCAGGCACAATCCCCACCAGGCAATGGGGATTTGTTTGGTCTTGCGCTGACGCCGGACGGCAAGGGTATCTATTATGTAGAAGATGATGTCAACGCATTGCTGGAGGGAACGCCATGAAACAAAATGAATCTGTCGGGAAGACGAATTTGCAGCGCCGCCAGTTTTTGACCAAAGCGGCACTGGCGACAGCTTGCACACCACTGGCCGCGCTGTTACCAGCGGGTGCCGCACAGGCAAAAGCCCGTTCGACGGTAGCAGAGTCGTGTACGCCTGCTGTCAACCTGCCATTTTTTGGGACCTATCAGGGCGGCATTGCTACCCCGATGCAACGTCACAGTTATTTTGTCGCATTTGATCTGTTGACAGAAAAACGTGCTGATGTCATTACACTGTTACAGTCCTGGACTGAAGCTGCCGCACAAATGACTCAGGTGCCAGCACAATTTGATTCTCATGCAGACCGTGACCAGGTGCAGCAGGAATCTGGTGTAGCGGTCGATTTGCCTGCCTCCCGTCTAACCGTGACTATCGGCTTTGGACCGACTTTGTTTGAGAAAAATGGCCAGGACCGTTATGGGTTGGCCAAACAGCGACCAGTCGCACTGGTGGATTTGCCGCATTTTGTGGGTGATCAATTGGACCCGCAACGCACAGGTGGCGATCTGGGCGTGCAGGTATGTGCGGACGATATTCAGGTGGTGGAATACGCCATACGGCGTATGGCAGAACTGGTTGCCGGGGTGGGCGAGATGCGCTGGGCGCAAAGCGGGTTTGCCGGTGGATTTAAGGCCAGGGACACGCCGCGTAATTTGCAGGGCTTCAAGGATGGCACCATGAACATTGACCCCCAAAATGCCGGTGACATGAAAAAATTCGTGTGGGTGGGCGATGAAGGGCCAGACTGGTTGCACAATGGCAGTTATATGGTTATTCGTCCAATCCGGATTGCGCTGGAACATTGGGATCAAATGAAGACGTCATTTCAGGAATCTACTTTTGGTCGACAAAAAGCCACCGGCGCACCGCTTGGTGGGCATCGGGAGCATGACGCGCTGAACTTTGATGCTCAGGATAAAAACGGGGCACCTTTGTTGCCTGAAAATGCCCATGCAGCCATGGCGGCAGCAGCGAACAATGAGGGCGCGCAAATTCTTCGGCGCTCTTATTCCTACGATAATGGGATTGCGCGCATTGCCGAGCGCTGGCCGCCCTGGCACCAAGCCATGATGTTCGATGCAGGATTGTTGTTTCAGTGTTATCAGCGCGATCCACGCACCGGTTTCATAAAATTGTTTGAACGGATGTCGAAGTTTGATATGCTTAACCAGTTTGCTACCCATGTCGGCAGTGGTTTGTTTGCCTGTCCGTCAGGGGTTAAACAGGGTGAGTTTATTGGGCAGAGATTGTTTGGTTAGTGGGCGTCATGTGATTGATACCAGACAATTCCGGGTAATTATTGATAACATGGCCCGTTGACGGCATTGTGGTGGATGCGCTGCGCTTATCCACCCTATGAAATTACCCATGTTGGCAGCGGTTTATTTGTTCGCCAGTGGCGGATGTTTTGTGCCTGTTCATTCTGTATTGAATCAATGAAAGCTGTTGGTTTTGTAGGGTGGATAAGCGCAGCGCATCTTCCAAATACGCAAAATCCAGTTGAATATTGTTACTTTTCCGTTTCCAGAGAAAGCCATTAATGAACAGGTTTGTCACACCGTCCCGCGCCCGATTAGCCGCCTTTTTTGCTGTGGCCGGGCCTGGGCTGGTTGTTATGCTGGCCGATACGGATGCCGGCAGCGTCATTACTGCAGCCCAGAGTGGCGCTCAATGGGGATACAAGCTGTTAGGATTGCAACTGATCCTGATCCCGATTCTATATGTCGTTCAGGAACTGACCTTGCGACTGGGGCTTCTCACCGGGCGTGGTCATGGTGAGTTGATCAAACAACACTTCGGTCATGGCTGGGCATGGCTGTCAGTGTCCACACTGCTGCTGTCCTGTCTTGGCGCGCTCATTACCGAAATGAGTGGCATTGCCGGTGTGGGCGCACTTTATGGCGTTCCCATCTGGATCAGTGTGCTGGCTACACTGGGGTTCTTGCTGACAGTAGTGATTTCTGGCTCGTATCGCTCGGTGGAACGTATTGCAGTGGCTATTGGTCTGTTCGAGTTGGCCTTTGTCTATGTGGCTGTCGTGTCTCATCCAGATCCGGCGGCCGTGCTTCATGGACTCGCCAGCATGCCGCTGGCTGACCACAATTACCTGTATCTGGTGGCGGCCAACATTGGTGCAGTGATCATGCCGTGGATGGTGTTTTATCAGCAATCAGCGGTGGTGGACAAGGGACTGAAGCCTCATCATCTGTCGGCAGCGCGTTGGGATACCGTCCTCGGTGCAATCATTACGCAGGTGATCATGGCTGCTATCCTTATCGCTGTGGCCGCCACATTTGGGCGCAGCGGTGGCGCATCACAACTCGATACGGTGCAGCAGATTTCCCATGCGTTGACTCCTTACCTCGGTGTGGAAAATGGCCGACTCATGTTCGCATTGGGGATGCTCGGCGCTTCGCTGGTGGCGGCCATCGTGGTGTCGCTCACGGCAGCCTGGGGGTTGGGTGAGGTTACGGGTTATAAACGTTCACTGGAGCATCACCCGCGTGAGGCACCGTGGTTCTATCTGGTGTTCGTGGCGGTATTGGTGGTCAGCGGGTTGCTGGTAAGTTCCGGGATTAATCTGGTCAAGCTCAGTGTCGGCGTAGAGGTCATGAATGCTCTGTTGCTGCCAGTGGTGCTTGGCTTGCTCTATGCGCTGGCACGGCGTGCCTTGCCTCGTGGTAGCCAGCTGCGTGGTATTTACGCTGTGATCGTGGCGCTGACGATTGTGCTCACCGCCGGGTTGGGTGTGTGGGGTGGATTATCCGGTTTGCTGGCGGGGTGATTTGGGTATTCTCACAAACTTGCTGGCATCAAATCAGAACGGTTGGCCCTTCACCTCAACCCTCCCCCCAGCGGAGGTGAGGGAGATGTTGTAGTGAAACGTGTCTATTATCCCTGGTCGCCCTCTGCCCCAAGTCTCTGCGACAAAGTAAAAATACCATTGATGAATGAGCTCATGATGCAGTTCGATACTTGCTGTAAATTGCATGTACAGATATTTTGATTGGCGCGTATTTAATGTCGGGATTTTGCCCGCGTTAACCCACCGGCTTGAGCTGGGGGAGGTTTAGTGTTAATGTGCCCGGAAGCCACAGTTATTTTTGGTTCAACAATTGATTACCCAGAGGTTTTCAGGCATGCGCAGTTTGTATAAACGTACTTTTGGTTTACTTGACACACTGAGGGGATTTGTATTTATTTCACTTGTCGGCGTCGCAGCACTGGTCTTTCTCGGCGTTACGCTTGCCTCTTCCCTGTTATATGAAAAGCTTTTAAAAGATAATAATCTGGAAGCTTCGAAAGAAGTCGCGCAACAAAATTTCAATACGATTTATCAAGTTTTGCGCACAGGTGGATCATCCCGGCAAGTCAGCAGTATTCTGGCCGATGGCACCAATACTTTTTCAGGCACACTGAATCAGGTTGGCCTGTACCGCAGTCCGGTCGTGGAAGCGCAGTATGGGCATGGATATCAGGCACCTGCGCCGGCCGAAGTGCAGCAGGTAATGTTTGGCGGCAAACAATCCGTGCTTCAAACGGGTAACCATCTCCGCTATTTCTATCCGGTTGCGGCAAAACAGAACTGTTTGCGATGTCACCCCGCTGCCAAAACAGGGGATGTGCTCGGAGTCGTTGTGATTCAGCACAAGTTGCAAACAGTCGCCACCACCGTACGTGTTTATTATGTCGCATTGTTCTTTGCCTTGGGTGTGCTGGTGCTGCTGATCGCCACTGCGTTGACCGGGTTTGTGACGGGAAAACTGAATCGATCCATCGCGCTTTTTCACAACAAGGTGAATTCATTTAACAATATCAAGGATTTTTCTCAACTTAACATCGGCAAAGTCGATTTTGGTTTCAATGAATTGAACCAGGGCTTTGAAAATGTCACCTTGCTGGTTGAGAAAATAAAGAATATTGCCGTCGACAAGAGCGTGCTTGAATTCGAAATCAGGCTGCTCGAGAAATTCATCATTACTTCAAATGTGGTGCGGGATTGGCGGCAGTTTATTAAAACACTGTTGCTGGATATTAATCAGGTCATTGATGCCTATGCACTGGTCACGATTTTTCGGGTTGATGAAGAAGCTTACGAATGCGAGATTTTCTGGCGCAATCCGCCTTCGGGAGAAACCACCCGTTTATTTGAAGAAATTTTGCGCAGGCAGTTACTTGATCATCCGTTTTCGCATGATTTCACCCTGGTGCAATTCGTCCACAACATCGCCGATGAAACGGGTAAACTGCCAGAGTTAAGCGCTCACGACATCGAATTTCAAACCAAAACTTTGCTGCTGGAAGCGCCGAAAATCGGCGGTATTGTCGGGATCGGCGTGCAGTCGATGATGACGGGAGATAACGTTCGTTACATGGTGATTGGCAGCATTTTGACCACGCTGCTTAATCTGGTGGGGTCGGTCAAGGCCATTTACAAATACACCAAAGACCTCGAGCACTATGCAACACGCGACCCATTAACCGATCTGTATAACCAGCGGATGTTCTGGGAATTGCTCGGATATGAGGTCGGTCGTTCAAAACGGCACAAGCAACAGTTTGCCATATTGATGCTTGATCTGGATAACTTTAAAACCATTAACGACCGTTACGGGCATCATGTGGGAGACGCGTTTTTGCAGGCATTCGCCAAATTGTTGCATGGTGCAGTCAGGGATGGCGACTTGCTTGCCCGTTACGGTGGTGATGAATTCTGTATCATTTTGCCGGAGGCGGCCGATACGCAAGCATACATGATTGCGCAACGGGTAACGGAGCTGCTGGCAAATTTCTCTATGGATACGCCGGATGGTCGCAAACTCAGGGCGACCACTTCAATCGGCATCGCCATCAGTCCAAATCATGGCGATAACCCAAAGGATTTGTTTCTGGTTGCCGATAACATGATGTACAAGGCCAAGAAACTGGGCAAGAACGCGATTGCGATTCCAAGTGAAGGCGAAATGGCGGAAGTGTTCAGGAAGGCCGGTGAAAAAGGCGTGATGATCCAGAACGCGCTGGATCAGGGCGGGATCGTCCCTTACTTTCAGCCTATCTGCGACGCCACCAGTGGCGAGATTGTGATTCATGAATTGTTGATGCGCATTCAGCTTGACGACAAAATAGTGGTGGCTAATGATTTCATTGAGCAGGCCGAGAGCATGGGGCTTGCGCACAAGATGGATTACCAGTTGATCGAGAAGGCATTCGCGCAGATCAGCGCGCAGGGCTATGAGGGCATGTTATTCGTCAATCTGTCGCCCAAGGCGCTGATCGTTGGGGAATTCGTGGCCCGGGTGAGTCATTTGGCACAAAAATCCGGTATTGTACCAGGCCGCATTGTGTTTGAGATCACAGAACGCGAAACGGTCAGCAACCTGAGTTTGCTGGAAAAGTTTGTGCTCGATGTCAAGCTGCAGGGGTTCAGTTTTGCGATTGATGATTTCGGATCCGGCTATTCATCGTTTCAGTACATCAAGCGCTTCCCGGTCGATTATATCAAGATTGAAGGGGAGTTTATCCGTAACATGTTGCAGGATGAGGTTTATTTGGCTTTTGTCAAAAGTATTGTGACCCTGGCCAAAGAGTTGAAAATAAAGACCATCGCTGAGTTCGTTGAGGACGCTGAAATACTGGCTGCCGTCAGTGAGTTGGGTATCGATTATGCGCAGGGTTACCATATCAGTCGCCCTTCGCCAGTGATCCATGTTGTGGGAGCAATGATTTCTTCTACTTAGCGATATTCAGTAGTGACCAGAATTTTTGCCAAAACAGCCGTCTTTGGCCTGGTAGTCTGTCGGACTTAAAGGGAATTGGCTACAAATTGACTTGACCGGTACTTATTTCACCGTTTTTTGGCAAATAGTTCAACTATTTATTTGCAAAATCGTTAGAATCTGCGTTTTAGCAGCGCAATTTTTCGAGTAACGCCTTTGCGGTTTGCCTGTTTGATGTGCTGTGTTTCAATTTTTCAAGCCAGGCAGGCACTTGGCCTGGATGGATCAGAATTCCGGATTTTAGCCGGCAGAAACCCCGCTACCCTCTGAAGGGCAAGATTTTAAAGGGGTTGTGAAGGGATGTAAAAAATGAAATTCAATATTGGACCGGTAAGATAGGGGGAATAATGACAGTAGATATGAGCCAGTTTTACGAGACTTTTTTTGATGAAGCGATGGAGTTGCTGGCTGAAAAGGAACGTTTATTACTCAACATCAACGTGTCTGCTCCTGATACGGAAGAATTGAATGCGATATTTCGTACCGCGCATTCGATTAAAGGCGGCGCGGCGACATTCGGTTTTGTTGACATTACTGAGATGACGCATGTGCTGGAATCGCTGTTAGACCGGATACGCAAGGGGGAAATCACTCTCACCGCCGACCATGTCGATGCTTTTCTTGCCGCAAAAGATGTGCTCACCATGCTGATTGATGGACATCGTCACGGCAGTGCAGTGGAGCACGATCTGGTGGCGGAAGTCAGCAAACGCCTGAATCAGCTTTCGGCACAAGCGCCCCAACCTGTGCAAGGCACGGTCGCGGCCGTTGAAGCAGCCTCGCCAGCTGTTGTTCAGGTTGAAGCATCCCTCCCACTGGCTGCGGGTATGCATCAATACACCGTGACATTGCCCGTCACCCCGCAACGCGACGTTGAGGCTTTAGTGACTGAATTAGGGCTGATGGGCGATGTCAAAGTATCGATATTGGCCAA
>JAJYYK010000007.1 GCA_021801025.1 Pseudomonadota bacterium
CAGGGGGCAAGGATTACCTGAACCATACGGCCAGCTCAACACAAAGCCTCACCGGCGGCAGCTTGAGCGCAGGCAATAACCTCGCCATCTAGGCCACAGGCACCCCGAATCAGGCGGGCACCGGCGACATCGTCCTGAATGCCGCACAGCTGTCCGCACAGAACGGCCAGGTGGGCCTGCAAGCCGCGAACGACATTACGCTTGGCACGGTAAACACCACACAAAGCAGCTACAGCCATACCTATACCCAAAGCAGCGGCTTGTTCAGCAGTCGCAGCACCACCGACATTCAAAGCAGCAACAGCGTTACCGCCAACGGCACCTCGGTGTCGGGCAACAGCGTGTTTCTCGATGCCAGTAACGACATTGCTCTTCAGGGCAGTCAGCTTGCTGCACAAAGTGGCATCACCGCCGAAGCAGGCGGCAACATCAATATCCTGTCTGCACAGAACACACTCAGCCAGCAGCATGACCATGCCAGCAGCAAATCGGGTTTGGGGTTCAGCGGTTACCAGAAGAACAGCCAGCAAGTCAGCGACACGCTAAATACCGTCACCCAGACTGGCAGCACTATCCAGACGCAAACAGGTAATGTCGTGCTGGTTGCCAACCTGAACCAGAGCGCGGACCCTTACACGGGGATAGTCAACATCAATGGTAGTCAAATCGATGCCGCATCAGGCCAGGTGTTGATCGGCGCCAAACATATTCTCATCGGCGCCAGCGAAAACCAGACCCAAAGCACCCATACCTCCAAGTCCAGCAAGAGTGCTTGGTCGTTCGATACCGGGCTACCCAGCGGCAAACAGCTGAATGATGTGGCCAGCGCACAACAAGACACCCTGAACGGCAGCACAATCAACGGCGCAACCGGCATCATGCTCGATGCTCAGGGGCTGGTGAATGTGGATGCTTCGCAACTTACCGCAGCGCAGGGCGACATCAACATCACGGGCGCAAACGTCAATCTTCAAAGCGATCTGAACAGCAGCAGCGCCAGCAACCACGCCACGCAATCGAATACCGGCGTGAGCGTGGACGACATCCTCGGCACCTTCAGACCCGGCCAAGGCCAGAATTACAAGGCTGGCCTCACCACTAAAAATGCCGACACCACGCTGGTCAACACCACACTCAACGCACAAAACATCAATATTCAGAGCACGGCAGGCGACATCACGCTGGGGGCGATACAAGCCACGGCGCACGGCAGCCAGAATGCCGATGGAACCCGAACCCCGGGCAGCATCAACCTGGATGCAGCACACAACCTGAACTTTACGACTATACAGACCACCCGGCAGCAAAGCACGGATGTCACCCAAAGCGACATTGCATGGCAAGTCAAGAAAGGCAGCGGCGCGATAGATCAAACTACCCGTTACACCCAACTGAATGCCCAGATACTTAACATGACGGCAGCCAACCGCATCACTGCCACCATGAGCGTGAAAAACAGCGCAGCGATATTGGCGAAAGAACCGGGCATGGGCTGGATGCAGACCTTGTTGACGGATCCGAAGTTGAGCAGCAAAGTGGATTGGAATCAAATCCAGGAAATCCACAACCACTGGAATTATCGGGCACAAGGGCTGACTCCGGCGGCTGCGGCAGTGATTACGATTGTGGTGATGTATTTTACTTCAGTGGATTGGAACCCAGGCGCTGCTGTAACTACTAATACAGTGGGAGCAGCAGCCATCACAGCGGGTGTTGCGACTATTGCCTCACAGGCAAGTATCAGCCTGATTGACAATGGCGGCAATATCGATGCAACACTCAAGACATTGGGCGGCTCGCAGGACATCCGGCAAGATGTGGCAGCGATGCTGACTGCGGGCGCGATTCAGGAGTTAAAAGTTGAATTGCCGATAGAAGTTGTTAAAAATGCTATCGCGATATCTGTTATTAGTAATGTAACAGGCGCAGCCATTAACAGCGCGATTGAGCAGAAACCATTGCTGCCTGCGCTAAGAACCGCAATAGAGCAGGGCTTGATTCAAGGCAATGTGCCTGACGCCAATACTCAAAGCTTTGCAAACGGCTTTACGAATATTCTGGCCGGTTGCGGAATTGGTATGGCCGCAGGTGGTGCGAGCCGTGGAAGTGCCTGTGGCGCAGGCGCCCTGGGGGCCCTTGCTTATGTTTACTATACCGGGGATATCACCCCGACTGGCGTTGATCCGGCAACTTATAAAACAGACCGTAATAACTTTGTAGACATGATGGTAGCAATTGGCGGCGCCTTATTGGATCAAAACGTGACGGAAATCAACATTTCTGGAAAGATGCCTAAATTAATATTGCCGACACCATTGCCCACGCCACCCAATATGCCAAGTTCAAGTGCTGCACAATTGCAACCAAGTGCGAATTAATGATTTCCAATGAATTTAAATGACAGGGGTTACATATGTTGATGAAATACAGTGCAGTGGCTGTAACGTGCATCTCCCTGTTAAGTACAGGGTGTGCTGATCTTATTAATCAAGGATATTTAAAGCCAATCAACACATATAACCGAGCCACAGATGCCAGAATCAACGTTTATCAATATGCTAGCGCATACGGCGGAGACCGTATTGTACTGGTGTATCCGAATAAAATCCCTAATCAAATACTAAAGCCATCTCTTTTCTTTGGATATCCTGTTATAAATAAAAATCTGGCCTATAAACCCCCAACCAATATTTATCAAATTCAGCATTTCCGACCATATGAACCATATGCCCCACATGCTAAGGTGTATATGTATACCCTTATAGTTAGAAATGAGCAACTAACAACGCTAGTTGGCACAATTTATGATTCAATTTCAGAACCGCCAGATGGATGTAGCCCGACATTTGCAACATTCACACCCAAGGCCGGACATAACTATGCAACTTATTTGATGAATATTGGAGGAACCCTCGATACATGTGCTTACTTACAGGTTGTGGAGTTAAAGGACGAAGCTGGCGTGGTTAAAGAGGTGCCGGTAAAGGATATTACGCGAATTGGAGCTGCTGAAGCTATCCTTAAATACGAAGATAAATCCAAATAATATGGCGCAGGCCACGAAGTGAGCATTACCGGCATTCAGCTTGCTGCACAAAGTGGCATCACCGCCGAAGCAGGCGGCAACATCAATATCCTGTCTGCACAGAACACACTCAGCCAGCAGCATGACCATGCCAGCAGCAAATCGGGTTTGGGGTTCAGCGGTTACCAGAAGAACAGCCAGAATAAAGGGGACGCTACGTTCGCAGTAACAGCAGTAAATCTAGCGGGTTAAAGTCCCGTCTGGGGAGTTGTCCGTACGCCCCGGTAGTATGAGGAAGCGGCGCTGGAGTAATTCAGTGTCGTGAGTTTCCACACAGCAAGAAAACAGGCCGTAACGTAAGTGAACCTACATGTAGCCTCGTTAACGAAGTGGAGAAGTCGACCCTGTGGACGCAAGGGGAAGGCCGTTGGATAGGCGCTGGAAGAACGGAAGTGGCGCAAATCATCTCTCGGGGTGGCAGGGTCGGCATGTTTTCGAGGATTTATTGCCCAGTGCTGGAGACCCAATGCGGTGGTGGGGAGGCCACTGACTGAAACGTATAAGGAAACGAAAGCGTGACAGGCCGCATTGGGAGTTGGAGGGGTTCATAGTACCGTTTGAGGCTGAGGGACAACATAACCCCAGTCGAGGGAAGGGACCCTGCTTTGTTCATGCAACCAAAGAGTGGAAGAGAGGGGGATTGCCATGTCGCTAACAACCCCTGATGTCATCAGGACACTACAGAGGAAGCTCTACACCAAGGCCAAGCAAGAACCGGCCTATCGCTTCTATGCTTTATATGACAAGGTATGGCGGGCAGACATCCTCATGTATGCCTACCGCCTTGTTCGCGCCAACCCGGGAAGTCCCGGTGTTGATGGGATGAACTTCGAGGACATAGAGCAAAAGATTGGGATAGACACGTTTTTGTCGGAATTAGCACAAGACCTGAAAGACAAGACTTATCACTCAAGTCCGGTACGGCGCGTCATGATTCCCAAAGCGGACGGCAATTTGCGCCCGTTAGGGATACCGACAATCCGCGACCGGGTAGCCCAGATGGCGGTAAAGCTGGTTATCGAACCGATATTTGAAGCGGATTTCTGTCCGAATTCCTATGGATTCCGGCCAAAGAAATCCGCCCATGATGCGGTGGATGACATAGCAGAAGCGTTGCATCAGGGCTACACCCAAGTCATTGATGCCGACCTGTCGAAATACTTTGACAGCATACCCCACTCCAAACTGCTGGCTGTCGTGGCCGAGCGCATTGTTGACAGTGCGATTTTGCACATCATCAAGCTATGGCTCAAAGCGCCGGTCATCGGTGAGGACAAGGACGGCACCAGAAAGAATGTGGGCGGCGGTAAAGCCAACAGCAAAGGCACGCCGCAAGGCGGCGTCATTTCACCGCTGCTGTCGAACTGCTACCTGCATCTGCTGGACAGGATATGGGTGAAGCATCGGTTGCGCTGGAAACTGAAGGCACGCATTGTCCGTTATGCGGATGATTTCGTTGTGCTGTGTGCAGGCACAGTTGATGCGCCACTGGCAGCGGTACGGTATGTGCTGGAACGACTTGACCTCACGTTAAACGAGGCCAAGACACGCATAGTTGATGCCAGACAAGAAAGTTTCAACTTCTTGGGTTTTTCAATCAGGGTGAGCAAGAGTTGGAGGACAGGCAAAAGTTATCCGCATGTCTGTCCTGCGCCGAAATCTCTTGTGAAAATCAAAGAACGCATGAAGCAACAGACGGACAGGCGGCTCACACGGGTGCCGCTGGAGGACGTGGTCAGGAACATGAATGCCAGCCTTCGCGGGTGGGTAGGCTATTTCCACTACCGAAACTCCAGCAAGGTACTCGACGAGGTAAAGATGCAGGCAGAAGAGCGCTTGCGTACGCACCTGATGAAGCGTCACAAGGTCAGTGACCGGGGAACGGCACTAAAGCGGTTTCCACGCCAGAAGCTTTATGCGTACTATGGGCTATACAAAGTTCCGAAAACGGCGAGTTGGAAAACAGCGCATGCCTTGGTGTGAAGAACATCGGAAAGCCGTGTGCGTTAATAGCGCATGCACGGTTTGATGAGGGAGGGCAGGCGAAAGCCTGTTCTCTACTCTACCCTTTTATGTAAGGGCTGCCAATGGGCCTGCCAGGTGACGGACTCCTTCCCAGAGCTGAGTTAGATTCCTCAGAAGTGCTCAACCTCGAAAGACAGCATGAAGCCGCCAATTACCATCATGAATAATCCGATCATGAAAAAAATGTCCGCGTATTTTTCGAACGTGGCTGACAGGGGGTGTGGGCGCATGGATATGTAGGAAAGGAAGCAACTGGCCAGAAAGACCAACCCATTCAACGCAAACACAGTATCGATAATGGTGCCGGCATGGCGGGTTGCCGCAGTGAGGCGAACGATGCTGATAACGGTAACGCATACCCCGGTCATCGTAGCCGAGGTGGGTAAAATGTGGTTGGCAACTCCGCCGTTGGAATCAGTCTGTATTCTCATGGTCCTCTGACCTCATCAAATATTGAATGGAAAACTCAATATTGAGACCCTGAAATCAGGGCTTGGTTCGGCGTGATTGAATAAATCATGCGGGGTGCCCAGCTGTTTACCGCCCACGCATCGAATCAAAAAAGTCCGCATTGCATTTGGTGGCCTTGACTTTGTCGAGCAGAAATTCCATTGCTTCCAGGTCGTCCATGGGGTAGAGCAGCTTGCGCAAGACCCAGATTTTTTGCAGAATATCACCCTTGATAAGCAATTCCTCGCGTCGGGTGCCGGAACGGTTAACATTGATGGCGGGGTAAAGACGTTTTTCGGCCATACGACGGTCAAGATGGATTTCCATGTTGCCAGTGCCTTTGAATTCTTCAAAGATCACGTCATCCATACGGCTGCCGGTATCCACCAATGCTGTCGCAATGATGGTGAGTGATCCACCTTCTTCAATGTTGCGCGCGGCACCAAAGAAGCGCTTGGGGCGTTGTAGTGCGTTGGCGTCTACGCCACCAGTAAGTACCTTGCCTGATGACGGGATGACTGTATTGTAAGCGCGAGCCAAACGTGTAATGGAATCGAGTAAAATCACCACATCTTTTTTGTGTTCAACCAGACGTTTGGCTTTTTCGATGACCATTTCTGCAACTTGAACATGACGGGTGGCAGGTTCATCAAAGGTTGAGGCCACGACTTCGCCGCGTACCGAGCGGGTCATTTCAGTCACTTCTTCAGGGCGTTCATCAATCAGCAGCACAATCATGATCACATCAGGGTGGTTGCTGGTAATGGCGTGAGCGATGTGTTGCAACATGACTGTTTTGCCGGATTTCGGGCTGGCGACCAACAGTCCGCGCTGTCCTTTACCAATCGGTGCAATCATGTCGATAATACGACCGGTAATATTTTCTTCGGCACGAATATCGCGCTCAAGCAGCAGCGGCTGGGTAGGGTGTAGGGGAGTAAGGTTTTCAAACAGAATTTTGTTTTTAGCGTTTTCTGGTGGTTCGCTGTTAACTTTGTCTACTTTAACCAGTGCAAAGTAGCGCTCACCTTCTTTGGGGATGCGGATTTCACCGTCAATCGAGTCACCTGTATGCAGGTTGAAGCGTCTGATTTGCGATGGGGAAATATAAATATCATCCGGGCTGGCAAGGTAAGAGGTGTCTGGGGAACGGAGGAAACCGAAACCGTCGGGTAACACTTCCAGCGTGCCTTCACCAAAAATACTGACTCCTTTTTTCGCCTGGTTTTTAAGCAAAGCAAAAATGAGTTCCTGTTTGCGCAGGCGGTTGGCGCCTTCGATGGCATTGGCCGTGGCCATATCCACAAGTTCTGTGACGTGTAGTAATTTTAAATCAGATAGATGCATATAGGCAAAATCTCGCCATTTAAAATGGGCGGAATGAGTAGAAGAGGGGAAATGCGCCTGAGTGTCGAAGCGATGGGCAAAGTTGTTCGATGAGGCTCAGGCGTATCTTATCGGAATCAGATATTGCTGTCAACAAATGCGGTCAATTGTGATTTGGACAAAGCACCTACTTTGGTGGCTTCGACACTGCCATTCTTGAAAATCATCAAGGTGGGGATGCCGCGAATGCCGAATTTTGGTGGAGTGGCCGGATTGTCATCGATGTTGAGTTTTGCGATTTTAATGCGGCCTGCATATTCCTTGGAAACTTCGTCCAGAATTGGTGCAATCATTTTGCATGGGCCGCACCAGTCTGCCCAGTAGTCGACGAGTACGGGCAGGGGGGATTGCAAAACTTCTTGTTCAAAGGTGTCGTCGCTAACGTAGTAAATGTGCTCGCTCATGTTAATGTGCCTCGCGGAAATTGCTAGGGATTGGATTGAATGCTTGAGTATGCTAGCTAAAATTATCTTGTTTGTTAAGCTGGTTTGAAAGAGAAATTATCAGGTGGCGATTCAAAATAAAGCATTTTTTACAGAATGGGAACATTGTGCCTGAGCTTGAAAAAGAATGCAATCGCATTTTGTGGTATTTTGTGGATGGACGCTTGTGATCAATTAGGTATGTATACAGACGATATGATGATTTTAGCCGGTTTTTTTACGAAAGACGGGTAAATGCAGTGATTGCACAAAGCGTTCAACAAGTTATTTTAATCAAAGGAACTGTCAATGCAGCATAATGATTTACTGGCGCGGACTCAGGCAGTAGTTTGGCATCCGTGTACCCAAATGAAAGATCAAACCCGAATTGCGCCGCTGGCCGTGGCGCGTGGGGCGGGTGTTTGGCTCTATGACACCGATGGAAACAAGTTTCTGGATGCAATTTCATCATGGTGGGTCAACTTGTTTGGTCATGCCAATCCGGAAATTGGCGCGGCAGTGCGCGATCAGCTGGATCGCATTGAGCATGTGATGTTGGCGGGTTGCACGCATGAACCGGTGGTGGCGCTGTCCGAACAATTAGTACAATTATCCGGTTTGGCACATGTTTTTTATGCGTCGGACGGGGCTTCGGCAACAGAAATTGCGCTGAAAATGAGTTTCCATTATTGGCGCAATGTGGGGAAACCGAACAAGATAAACTTTGTCAGCCTGAAAAATGGTTACCATGGGGAAACGCTGGGCGCTTTGTCTGTGACGGATGTGGCGATTTTCAAAGATGTGTATGCCCCGTTGGTGCGTGACAGTGCGCAAGTCATGAGCCCCGATTGGCGTTTGGCTGAGCCGGGTGAAACGTCGGAGAGTTATGCTTTGCGTGCGGCACTTTCTTTGGAAAATCACCTAAAAAAATGGCATGATGAAGTGGCGGCAGTGATTGTTGAACCCCTGGTGCAGTGTGCTGCGGGCATGGCTATGCACCATCCGGCCTATCTCGCCCGGGTGCGTGTCTTGTGCGACCAGTATCAGGTGCATCTGATCGCTGACGAAATTGCGGTGGGCTTTGGGCGCACCGGGACAATGTTTGCCTATGAGCAGGCGCGTATCTTGCCTGATCTGGTGTGTTTATCCAAAGGGATTACTGCGGGGTATTTGCCGCTGTCCGCCGTGCTCGCCAGCGAGGACATTTATCAGGCGTTTTATGCCGATGACACCGCGCGCGGTTTTTTGCATTCGCATTCTTATACAGGCAATCCTTTGGCATGCCGTGCGGCCTTAGCGAGTCTGACCATTTTTGCACGTGATCAAATACTGGATAAAAATCAGCATAAGGGCGCATATTTGGAGGCTGCGGCACAAGTGTTGCGTAATCATCCACGGGTGACGCACTTTCGTCGTACTGGGATGATTTTGGCATTTGACGTGGTAGATGCGCCAGTTAATTTCGCACAGCAATTTTATCAGGCGGCATTGGCGCAAAACCTGTTGTTGCGACCGATAGGCCATACTGTGTATTTTATGCCTCCCTATGTGATTGATGAGCGGGAAATAGATACACTGGTTGCCGGAGCGCTGGCAGCGCTTTCTCAAATTTGAGAAAGCGCCATGTATCCGCTTAATCTGGAAGCGGTAGTTGGACGTACACGTTAGCGCGTAGCGTATTCTGGATGAGTGGTGAAATGATGGAAATATGCTTGTCCCGTATGTGCTGACATGAACAAATTAGCAGTTAACCACCATTTCCATGTTCAAGGAATGTCGGCACAGGCACCTGTGTCGGTGTTGTTGATGCAAGGCGCGGGATTTGTTAGCGACACACCGCCCAGCCGGGCTTTGAGTGAGGTGTTAGGTTGGTTAAAACTTCTAGCATAAAAAATGGTATTGGCAAATACTTTCTTGACATAATCACGAGTTTCTGTGAACGGGATGGTTTCTGCATAAATTGCCCCTTCTGTGGTGGGCTGGGTGCGCCAGCGTAGCGCCCGGTTGGGCCCCGCGTTGTAAGCGGCAGTAGCCAGCAAGTCGGAGTTCCCCAATCGTTGCTGTATCGTTTTGAGGTAATACATACCAAATTTCAGGCTGGTATCAGGCTCAATCAACTGGTTGTAACGGAAATGTCGAATGCCTAGTTTTCTGGCAATCCAGTGCGCTGTGGTGGGCATAATCTGCATTAAACCCGATGCCCCTACACCAGAATGGGCCCGGCTGATAAAACGACTTTCCTGGCGGATTAAGCCATATACCCAGGCTTCGTTTAACCCGTATTGTTCGGCATAACTGCGTGCAGCGTCGCGGTAAGGGGTAAGGAAACGCAGACCAAAATTATGGAGGTCGCGGGTACGGTCAGCCGTGTTAATGGCGCAGTCCAGCCAGCCTTCCTGCCGTGCCAATTCAGCGGCAGCCAGCAATTGGCGGTCATCAAATGTGCGAGTTGCCCAACGCCATTCCTGGTGGGCGTCCGTGCGTAAATCCATGTGATAGAGCAGAATGGCACGCCGAATGCCGGGTAACTGATGAATGGTATGGATGTCATCAATCGATGGGGAGAAATCAATGGCGGGTTTGCTGACAACAGGACCCAGTTCCTCTTCAGCCAACAGACCATAAAAATTAAATTCGCGGGATAACGGCAGTAAAAGCAGGTTTGCATTTTGCTTCTCCCCCCGGATGAGATCGCTACGCGCAAGCCAATATCGCCAGGCGGGGTCAGATTGGCCTGCTCTACTCATCGCCAGAATGCTTGAACGCACTGTCGGCCAGTCACCTGCCAACAATGCGGCGCGGGCTTTCCAGGCCAGTGTTTCGTCGCTCAACAGACTGGTGTCGCTTTGACTAAACCATTTGAGCGTATCGGGCAGATGTTGCAGACTGCCGTGCAGTCCAATAGTCCCCCACACTGCTTTGCGCGCAAGTTCGGGATAATCATTTTGTAGACGCGTCCATTGTGCTGCCGCCGCTTGAGCATCTTGTTGCGCCAAATTCACAACAGCGTATCGCACCAGCTCCTGTTCGGTACGTTCCTGCATATCGTGTGGGGTATTGAGAAATTCGACGGGGTATTTGTTGGCCAATTTGAGTTCGGCAGGGTTGAATGGCGACCCATCGGGTAAAAATGAGAATGCCGCATTGGCCGTGGCGACATCATTTAAGAGAAAGGCCTGGCGCGCACGTAACCAGGCATCTTCCGCAGACAAGGATTTATTGGCGAAAAGACTGCCATAAAAAGTGTAACAATTTGGAGGTAAAGGCTTGCCCGCCTGCCATAGCATGATGGCTTCGGCAGTTGGTTTGGCAGGCGTTGTTGTTGCGTTGCGCGCTTGCCATGCATAGCATTGCAAACTGCTATCCGGATTGGGCTGGTTGGCATATTCTGCCAGGTAAGTGTTCCAGTCTTGTTGCTGACCGAGTTGTTGTAACCACTCCGTGTGCAGACGTTGCGATAAGGGCGAGTCGGCATGATGGGTGATGAAATCGGCAATTTCCGCATTGCTGGCCGATTTGAGGCGCAGTCTCAGTTGCCAGTAATCCAAATAAGGCGCCAACACCGATCGACGCAGTGCATAGGCGTCCAGCGCCAAAGGTTCGGCCTGGCCAGCGCGAAAAGCCTCACGCGCGGCAAGAAAAACCTGATTGTCATCCGCTTGTGAAGAATGATATATCAGTGCAAGGAAAATAAATACACACGTACGCACAAACATTTTGGCCATCAAATTCACTTGTTGGCTAATTGAGGAACATCTGATAGGCAATGTTTTGAGTTTCATCCCACCAAGGGTAACCCAGTCGGTTCAGTGAATCAAGAAAGTGATTATGTTGATCGGGAGGGACCTGTATACCTGCCAGTACGCGTCCATAATCGGCACCATGGTTGCGGTAATGGAACAGGCTGATGTTCCAGCCGTCACTCAAGGTGTTCAGGAATTGCATGAGTGCGCCGGGACGTTCCGGGAATTCAAAGCGATACAGCAGTTCATGTTCAACTTGCGGTGCGTGCCCACCGACCAGATGGCGCACATGCAACTTGGCCATTTCATTGTCGGTCAGGTCAATGGCGTTGAGGCCATGCGCGGTCAGTAATTCAATTAATTCGGTCACAGCCTGCCGGTTGGCAACTTGTAACCCGACAAACACATGTGCGGCACGACAGTCAGCATAACGATAATTGAATTCAGTGATGTTGCGTGTGCCAAGGAGTGCGCAGAAGGCTTTAAAACTGCCAGGGTGTTCCGGAATGGTCACAGCCAGTACCGCTTCACGCCGTTCACCGAGTTCGGCGCGTTCGGCAACGTAACGCAAGCGGTCAAAATTCATGTTGGCACCACTCGCAACAGCGATGACGGTACTGTTGTTACATTGTTCCCGCGCACACCAAAGTTTTGCACCGGCGATCGAGAGTGCGCCGGAAGGTTCGAGGATGGAGCGTGTGTCTTCGAATACGTCTTTGATTGCGGCGCAAATGGCATCATTATCGACACGAATAATTTCATCTACATACAGTTTCGCCAGACGGAAGGTTTCTTCACCCACTTGTTTGACCGCAACGCCGTCGGCAAAAATACCGACTTGTGAAAGCTGTACACGATGCCCAACGGACAGGGATTGCGCCATGGCGTCGGCATCTTCTGGCTCAACACCAATGATTTTAATACCGGGCTTGAGGCGTTTGAGATAAACGGCCATACCCGCAATCAGGCCGCCCCCACCGACGGGAATGAAAATGGCATCTATGGGTGCACTGTGTTGGCGCAAAATTTCCATGGCGATGGTGCCCTGGCCTGCAATCACAGCGGGATCATCATAAGGGTGTACGTAAGTTGCACCTGTGCGCTGCGCCAAATTGAGGGCGTAGGCGTAAGCATCGTCGTAAGTGTCACCGTGCAAAATAGTTTCCGCACCCCGTGCTTTGACGGCATTGACTTTGATTTGGGGGGTGGGCGTGGGCATAATGATGGTGGCATGGCAGCCCAGTTTTTGTGCTGCTAAAGCGACACCTTGCGCGTGGTTGCCTGCTGAGGCGGTGATGACGCCTGCGGCCAGGCTGTCTGCGGATAAACTTGCCATTTTGTTGTAGGCACCCCGTAATTTAAAAGCGAAGACAGGTTGCAAATCCTCCCGTTTCAGCCAGACTTGATTGCCTAAACGGGCAGATAAGTTAGTTGCAAGTTCCAGCGGCGATTCCAGAGCGACATCATATACTCTGGCGGTCAGGATGGCGGTTAAATAGTCGTAATCGGGATATTCCATGGTGTGGGCAGAAACGTAAACAATACACTAAGGGTAACAGACCTGGCTGGATTTGTGGAAATTCTGATTTGTGGGTATGCTTGCAGATTGCCACAGCTGGAGCTGGCGATTAAAATAGGGCACATGGAGTGAAAGATGAATCAAGTTGAAATGAAACAAGCTGTTGCACGTGCAGCCATCGAATTTGTACCGCAAGGAATCGTGGGAGTGGGAACAGGCTCAACGGCTAATTTTTTTATCGACGAATTGGCGAAAATTAAAGGGCGATTTGACGGTGCAGTAGCCAGTTCGGAGGCTTCGGCACAACGTTTGCGTGGTCATGGTATCGAGGTCCTTGATCTGAATACAGTAGGTCAGATGGATGTGTACATTGATGGTGCAGATGAGATTACTCGTCATCTGCACATGATTAAGGGCGGTGGCGGTGCGTTGACGCGTGAAAAAATTGTGGCCGCATGTAGCCGTCAATTCGTGTGTCTTGCTGACCAGAGTAAATTAGTTGATGTATTGGGGCGATTCCCTTTGCCAATAGAAGTTATTCCTATGGCGCGTGGCTATGTGGCACGTCAGTTGGTGAAGCTTGGTGGTCAACCGCAGTTGCGTGAAGGTTTTGTTACCGATAATGGCAATATTATTTTGGATGTGCTGGGTTTAAGTATCCTCAATCCGGTTGAGTTGGAAGGGATACTGAATCAAATTGTTGGGGTGGTGACCAATGGCTTGTTTGCACAGCGACCAGCTGACATCTTGTTATTGGGCAAGGAGTCAGGCGTAGAGGTACTGCGAGCGATTTAATCCGCGTTAAATTCGTTGGGGTTCGTATCCGTTGCAAGGGGGACGCTGTATGATTCGTTTGCCCATAAACCGAGGTCTATCATGCGGCAACGCTCAGAGCAGAATGGGCGGTATTGTTCGGCAGGTTCCCAGATGACGTTGCGTTGGCAGGTGGGGCATTTAACGGTGGGTTTCTGGGTCATGGTGAGCAAAAACATAATTGAAATTCAATATTATCTGCGCAGCAAGTAGGTGTAGGGCTTGCGAATGATAAAAAGCGGATATGAATAGCATGACGATTGGCACTGGTTTCTGGCACAACCGCCTCACCTCTGCCCAATCCTATGCGCAGTAAATGCCCGTGGCGTCCGTTCAGCGACTGTTGATAAAGTCCTTGCTGAGCAAGGAGTGCAACCGGTTGAGCGTTTTCTCGCAGATGCCGTAATACGAGGTCTAAAGCATGATAGACAGGCAGGGTGGGGGCAAGCCAGCTCACCAAATCGGCTCGACGTTGCGTGGCGGGAAGGTGCTGCCAGTAATGGTAATAAGGTACGTCAAATTCATTGATTCCACCCGGGATGTTTGCGCGTTGTTTGATCGCGGCGAGCCATTCCCGTTCTCGCAATACTTGATCAATCCGTGCCGGAAGGGCCTGGAGCGCAACGAGGATATGGTCAATTTGCTGAATAATGCCATCCTGAGTATCAGGTAAGGGTTGTTGAGCTTCCCGGTTTGAATTGAGCCGCTGGCGCAGACGAGACAAATCCATTTGCAAATCGGTTTTCACTTCATTGCGGGCATTAATTTCCATTAAACAAAATAAAGTGGTCAATGCGGTATGATGTGCCAGCGGCGTATCCTGTTTCATCAACTGCAGCGTCTGCTGGAACAAACGTTCCAGCTTGAGCAGGGTGCGGACATGTTCATTGAGTGGAAATTCGTAAACGATCACGGAGTCAACGACCAGGATGGAGTGCAATGGCTTATTGTGACATGACTGCGCAAGAACAGCAAATTGCTAACCCGGACATTTCATAAATTGACGCTAAATCCTGATTGGGACGACGGTAGGCGCACCGAATCTTGCGATGAAGGCTGGCGTCTGCATTACTGCAAAGTCGGAATTCGGTGCAATCGCTGATAGTGCTGGTGCAGGCTAAGCACTTGGGTGTGTAGTGCATGGATATCATTGTGGTTGTCGATCACATCATCAGCCATGGCCAGGCGTTGTGCCTGGCTCGTCTGTTGGGCGATAATTTTTTTAACCATCTTTTCATCCAGTTGGCCGCGCGATATTGCCCGCTGGATTTGTTGTGCTTCACTGCAATCGACGACCAGAATGCGGTCAATGAATGACAAATAGTTTCCGCTTTCAAGCAACAGGGGAACAACCAGGATTTGGTAAGCGCACTCAGGCAAGGGGGCAGCAAGTTGCTGTATAGCCAACTGAAAAATAGCAGGATGTAATATGGCTTCAAGACGCGTTTTTGCGGTGATGTCGTTGAAAACAAGTTCACGCATGCGTGACCGGTTCAGGGCACCCTGCGCATCCAGGCTGTCTGGTCCAAACTCGGCTCTGATGGCCGGGATAGCCAGACCGCCAGTTTGGGTTAAAGTGTGAGCGATTTTGTCAGTATCGACAATGGGTACCCCCAATTTGGCAAACAGGTCACTGACCAAACTTTTCCCGCTGGCGATGCCTCCGGTCAGACCAATGACAGTGCAACTCATGTGGTGAGATGAAATAACCATATGGACAGGGGTTTCCCCCAAATCAGGGCAATGAGCGCGCCGCCAGCCAAATAAGGACCGAATGGAATGGGAATGCTGCGCCGATGTCCGCCGACAACAATCAGCAATAGCCCGGTTATCGCGCCAACCGCCGAAGACAACAAGATGACCAGTGGCAAGATGCTCCAACCCAGCCAGGCACCGATGGCGGCCAGCAGTTTGAAATCACCATGCCCCATTCCCTCTTTTCCAGTGATAAGTTTGAACAGCCAATACACGCTCCACAGGCTGAGATAACCCGCCATAGCGCCTCCCACCGCAGTGGATAAAGGCACAAAAGTACCGTTTAAATTGAGCAGTAATCCCAACCACAACAGTGGTAAAGTGATCGCATCGGGCAGAAGCTGTGTATCTAAATCAATAAATGTTAAGGCAATCATGGCCCAAATAAATGGAAGTGCGACCAATGCTTGGGCGTGGTCAGTCAAGAGCAGCGCCGCGCTTACTGACAGGGCGCTGGAAAGCAATTCAATGATTGGGTAGCGTAAACTGATGTGGCCGGCGCAACCAGCACAGCGACCGCGCAACAGCATATAACTGATCACGGGAATGTTTTCGAGTGTGCGAACTGGACGCGCACATTGTGGGCATGTCGAAGCTGGTGTGGCGAGATTGAAGGGCACCTCAATGAGTAATTCTTCTCCATTTAATTCGGCGCATTGCCTTTGCCATGAGGTGTGTAACATTTTCGGCAAGCGAAAAATTACCACATTGAGGAAACTGCCGACGATTAAACCGGTTATCCCAAATAAAACATAGATAAATGTGGGATGATCTTGTAGTATTTGCAGAAAATTATCCAACCACGCTCCCCATTTTGAAAATCGGCAGGTACATGGCCACGACCATGCCGCCAATTAAAACACCCAGCACTACCATGATGATGGGCTCCATAAGGCTGGACAAAGCGGCCACGGCGTCGTCAACCTCGGCCTCATAAAAATCGGCAACTTTTGACAGCATGGCATCCAGCGAACCAGATTCCTCGCCGATAGCCACCATTTGGAGCACCATACTCGGAAAGATGTTGGCGGCCCGCATAGCATAGGCCAAGCTGACTCCAGAACTGACGTCATCACGAATTTTTAGCGTGGCGTCATAAAAAATAATGTTGCCTGATGCCCCCGCAACAGAAGGCAATGCTTCAACCAAAGGAACTCCAGCGGCAAACATGGTTGAAAGTGTTCGCGACCATCGCGCTACAGCAGCCTTCTTTAGTATTGCGCCGAAAATCGGCGCCTTAAGCATGATTCTGTCCATCGCATGTTGCATGGCTCTGGAGCGTTTCCACATGTAGAAAAAGAACCACAAGCCGCCACCTATGACAGAAAATATTAACCACCAGTAAGCCACGAAAAAATCTGAAATGCCCATCAAAATCAAGGTTGGGGTGGGTAAGGTGGCGCCGAAACTGGAGAACAGTTGCTTGAATGCGGGAACCACAAACAGCATGATAATGGCGGTAATGACAAAAGCGACGACGATGATGGAGATGGGATAAAACAAGGCTGATTTAATTTTTCCTATGATCGCAATGGTTTTTTCCTGGTAGACGGCAATGCGATCCATGATTTCATCAAGTATGCCTGCCTGCTCGCCAGCCTCAACAAGATTGAGATACAGCGCATCAAAATATAAAGGATATTTGCCAAAGGCCTGAGTTAAGCTGCTGCCACTTTCGATGTCGGTTTTGATGTCGTATAAAAGCTTTTGGACGCTGGGGTTGGTGTGGCCCTGAGCGATAATGTCAAATGATTGCAATAGCGGTACACCCGCTTTCATCATGGTGGCCAGTTGACGCGTAAATAAGGCAACGTCCTTGCCTGTTATTTTCTTCCCGCGATTTAATATATTGTTTTTCTTTGTTATTTTTCGAACGATAATGCCTTGCTGGCGCAAAAGAGACCTGGCCACAACTTCACTGACGGCGAGTTGTTCGCCACTCATGAATTTGCCTTTTTTGTTTGCGCCTTCCCAGGCAAAAGTAAGGTTTTTAGGCCCGGTGGTTTTTTTGACTGTGCGGTTTGCTACGGCCATTATTCTGCTCCCAATATTCGGTTGTGATCGGATAATGAGTATTTTTGTCTGGTGTGTGTGAGCATAGTCATGCGGACGATCCGTTTATTCGTTGGTGAGAGATTCAATTTCGCTCAGAGAGGTGAGGCCGCGTTTTACTTTGTTAAGGCCTGATCTGCGCAAATCATCGACTCCTTCCCGGCGGGCCTGATCAGAGATGTCGATGGATGTCCCATTGTTCATGATAATGCGTGTCAAAGCTTCAGTAATCGGCATCACTTGATAGATACCGACCCGACCTTTATAACCGCTGTTTTTGCATGCGTCGCAGCCCACAGCTTCAAAGGGCTGCCAGCTACCATCGAGCTCTTCCTCCCTGTAGCCGGCTTGCAACAAGACTTCTTTGGGTACATCCTGAGGTCGTTTGCAATTGCAAAGCCGACGAGTAAGTCGTTGAGCAACAATGAGTATCACGCTGGATGCAATATTAAATGGTGCGATGCCCATGTTAATTAAACGCGTTACCGTAGCCGGGGCGTCATTGGTGTGTAGTGTGGAGAATACCAGATGGCCAGTTTGGGCCGCCTTGATGCTGATTTCAGCCGTTTCCATATCGCGAATTTCGCCGACCATGATGACATCAGGATCCTGGCGCAAAAAAGATTTTAAGGCGGAGGCAAAATTTAACCCGGCTTTGTCATTGACGGTGACTTGATTGATGCCCGGTAAATTAATTTCTGCAGGGTCTTCAACCGTGGAAATGTTTGTGCCGGGTTGGTTCAGTATATTCAGGCAGGTGTATAGCGATACCGTTTTGCCACTACCCGTGGGGCCGGTGACTAAAATCATTCCGTGGGGTCGGTGGATGGCATCCATCAGCAGTTTTTTCTGATGATCTTCATAACCGAGTGCATCAATGCCCAGTTGGGCGGAAGTCGAGTCAAGTATCCGCATGACCACTTTTTCGCCATACAAGGTAGGTAGGGTGCTGACACGGAAGTCAATGGCACGATTTTTGTCGATGTTTAATTTCATTCGACCATCTTGGGGAACGCGTTTTTCGGAAATATCAAGATTGGAAAGTACTTTAATGCGAGAAGTCAATTTTTCCCGGATAGATAGAGGGGGTTGATCAATGATATGCAATTGGCCATCTTGCCGGTAACGAATGCGGTAGAATTTTTCATAAGGTTCAAAATGAATGTCAGACACTTTGTCTTTGATGGCATTCATGAGTATTTTTTGCAGGTAGGGGATGATGGGCGCATCGTCAGCTTCTAGCGCCTCATCATCTCCGGAATTCGTGTCGTCTTCAGGGGCGGTATCCTGGCCGAGCGCATTGATGAGACCACCAGTAACCAGCTGAATTGACTTGTCAAGTTTGTCGTCTTCTACAACGACAATATCGACAGCCAAATTGGTTTGAAATTTGAGTTCGTCAATGGTTTTCAGGTTGCTGGGATCTGAGACTGCAACCAGTAACCGATTGTTGTTTTTGCGAATTGGCAGTACATGCCGTGCACGCATCAGTTTGGTGTCCAATATCCCTTTTGGAAAAATGGAAGGATCAATTGCGTTTAGATCGAGGCAAGGATAACCAAATTCACTGGCGGCAAATTGAGCCAATTTGGCTGAGTCTATTTTTTTTGATTTAATGATTCGGGCGATCAGTCTTTCTTCTTCGTCAATCGCTTGCTGAACCAGTAATTCGGCTTCATCCCTGGTTAACCACTGGTGGTTAACCAGGGCACGGGCAAGGCCGGTAACAGGTGTGGGTGTATGTGCAGACATGAGCCAAATTTTAACCGGGCAGGATTAATTGTATTGGGCTATATTAACTGCGCCAAGAATATTTCACAATGGTTTCCGGGATAATCTGCGTCAAGTGCGGGCTTTATCAATTTATAAATGACCTGTTTCAAGAAGTCATTCCTCGATAAGGGTCGCAAATCTTGCCCCGCACAAGAGGGATGTCAATCAGCATGCGCCAATGGCTGGTTAGCTTTTTAATATTATGCGGCGCGGAAAAACCCGGGCAGTTTTAACCAAACGTTCCTGAACTTGAATAATTTCAATGGGGTATTCATCAATTTTGATGGTGGTGCCGACTTCAGGGATATCTTCCAGGTGTTCGAGTATTAAGCCATTGAGAGTTTTTGGCCCGGATACAGGTAAATTGAGACCCAGGAGACGATTAATATGGCGAATGCTGTTGCTACCTTCGATAAGCCAGCTACCATCTTCTTGTGGTAGGTAGCCTGGTGTGAGGGAGCGGGGCCCCGACGCAATTTCACCAATGACTTCGTCCAGAATATCAGTCATAGTGATCAAGCCAAGCAATTCTCCATATTCATCCACTACCAGCCCCAAATTTTGCCGGCTTTCCTGAAATTGACGTAGCTGTGTAAATAAAGGCGTGCCAGAAGGAATGAAATAGGCTGGCTGGGCGTGGGCAGTCAGAAATTCTGGCTGGATCAAAGCATTATGTAATTCACGGGTTAATGCGCGTAAATGAATGATACCCGTGATGTCATTCAATTGGTCATTATAAAGGGGAAGTCGAGTGTGGTGACTGCTTATAATTTGTCGTGTGATGGATTCGGCAGGTTGTTGAATATCAATCGCCTCAATTTGATGCCGGGGTGTCATAATATCATCCACGGTGCTGTTCTCGAGGTCCAGCAAATTTACTAGCAGGCGTTTGTGAGAGCCCGGTAACATTTTCCCGGATTCGAGAACTAAAATACGTAATTCTTCAATTCCCAATATGCTTTCATCTTCATTCGCTTTAAGATTGAGGCGCATAAGGCGCAATAAGCCTTGCACAAAAAGATTGACAAACCAGATGACAGGATAAGCCAGGGTTAGTAGCGGTTGCAGAATCAGGCTGGCAGGATAAGCAATTTCATTGGGATAGGCAGCACCAATGACTTTTGGCGTGATTTCGCTGAATACCAGGATGGCAAAAGTGACCGACAGTGTGGCAATACCCAAGACCCATTCGCTGTTGCCGAACAGGCGGATAGCAATCAGCGTGACCAGTGTGGCAGAGGCTGCGTTGATGAGATTATTGCCCAGCAAAATGACACCCAGCAATTTGTCTGTGTGAGCCAGTAGCCTGGTCGTGCGTTGTGCGCCCGGATGACCTTGTTTTGCAAGGTGGCGCAAGCGATAACGGTTGATGGCCATCATGCTGGTTTCAGAAACAGAAAAAAAGGCTGAAAGCAACAACAAGATGAACAGACCGACCAGCAATGCGCTGATCGGAATGTCGTTTAAATTTGAATGGTGTGCCAAGGGTGTAGGTAAGTGTACTAAAGCGGGATGAATCAATTGACGCTCATGGCACGTCAAAGACGTGTGATGATCAATAACGGCACTTATTTGCCCATTTGAGGTGAGCTGGAATAACGCTCCATCACAGTGCGGTCTTTCCACATTTTTTCGTCGAGTATGGCAGCCGGAATGCGGTATTGGTTTTCAGCAGTCACAGCAACTTCCTTCACGATTTTTGTGACATCATCGTAACTGATTTTATACAAAAGACCGCCTTTGTCCGTCATTCTGGCAATCATGGTTGAAGCAAATAATTTATAGATATAAATATTTGCAGGTTGCAACTGACCGCTGGCATTCCGCCACGTAATGGTATAACGGGTGTTCTCTTTGAAATTGTCTTGTTGCATAATGACGCGTCCTCATAAGATAGTGCTTCAGATTAAATATTAAGTTTGCGGTAGCGTCCGGTATTTATGATGCAAATGCATCATAAAATTGGAAGTTCTGCCTTAACTTTAAATATTAATTTCAAAATAAAAAAAATCACTCACCAGTATTTTACTCATGGCTTAAATATATGGTTAATACGTTTCCATTCTGTATGCTACACGCAGGTCATGCCCCAGATGCAGACAGAATTTGATTATGAGACAAATCCACATAACTCACCACCGCGCCATAAGTCTAAACTTTATTATGGAATATATCAATCAGCAATAAGGTCATCGCCCATACGGTTGATGGATATTCGGTTGGAAAGGGGTGTGCATCCCCTTCCCAACCGCGCTATCTATCACGCCAGCTTTCGCTGGAGCACGCCGCCCCTGCCGCCCTGAAGGGCGGGGTCTTAAACCAGCAACGAATTTAGATAAACCATTTGAATTAAGCTGGAAGTCTCGTGTTGAGATATGAGATGTCGGCAAGGTTTTAAGACGGATTATAAAAGTAAGTTTAAATGCAGGTGGATGCCGGGTTGGTCTGGGTTGTTATGCGCAAGGTGCGGCGCACGAGGCAAACATTTTTACATAAATATTGCAAAAATATTTGCAGTACGTTTATATTTTGGTATATTAGCATTCTTTAAAGGTTGTTTGAGCGCGATATGTTCGGATTCAAGGAAGTGGATGTGCTGGGTTTGGAGCAGTTGCAAGAAGGTTCAGGTTGCCTTTTGATCGATGTTCGTACCGAGGCCGAAGTGGCAAGAGGGGGGATTGGTGGTGGAGTGCATATCCCTCTGCATTTACTGCCATTGAAGGTGGATGAACTGCCTAAAGACAAGCCCATTGTGTTTTATTGTCAGTCAGGTGGACGTTCTGCGCAGGCCTGTGCCTTTGTTGCTTCCAAAGGCTGGAATGAAGTGTATAATCTTCAGGGCGGAATAATGGCTTGGATGAGAGCAGGAAAGCCGCTTGTAAGTATATGATGTATAAGGTTTGTCGCAAGGCTCGGCTCGACTAACAGATTTTATTAACAGTTTGACAATTTAATGGAGTGAGATAATGAATTTTGATAAAGAATTGGATGCGCGTGGTTTGAATTGCCCTTTACCTATTTTGCGCGCCAAAAAAGCGTTGAATGAGCTCACGACAGGCCAAGTGCTTAAAATCGTGGCCACGGATCCTGGTGCCATCAAAGATTTTGAGGCTTTTGCCAAGCAGACCGGTAATGAGTTGTTGTCTTCGGCACAAGCAGGTACAGAATTTACCTTTTTTATCAAAAGCAAATAATCAGGCATCATTCATAAATTTCTTATAAAAAACGCTGGTAACTCAAGCGACAGAAATAATTAAGGAACTAAAGGAGATAACATTGAGTCAAAAGAAACTGGCAATCATTGCGACAAAAGGCACTTTGGACTGGGCGTATCCTCCCTTTATTCTTGCATCCACTGCAGCTGCATTGGACTATGAAGTGCAAATTTTTTTCACTTTTTATGGCCTTCAGTTACTGCGTAAAGATGTTTCCGGATTGAAAGTAAGCCCATTGGGTAATCCTGGAATGCCGATGAAAATGCCATTTGGACCGCAATGGTTTCGCGGTATTAACTGGAATATCCCTAATGCCATTCAGGCAATTGTACCGGGATATGAATCACTGGCAACGGCCTTGATGAAGAAAACCATTGCAAACAATGGGGTGGAGTCAGTCGAAAACATGCGGATGTTCTGTCAGGAAGCGGATGTCAAGTTTATTGCATGCCAGATGACCGTTGAATTGTTTGGTTTTTCGCATGATGATTTTGTGGATGGTTTGGAGTATGCTGGGGCAGCCAAGTTTTTTGAATTCGCTGGTGAATCTGATATTTGTCTGTATTTGTAATTTTTGTAGGTGTATAGGGTGCGTTTTCGCACTTTGTGGGCGACGGATCCCGAAACAAAATTTCGGGAACAGTGCCTCAACGGTTTAGTCTATCGACTCAACTGCCAAAATATCCGATTGCGTGTGCAGTCGGTTTCAAATTCGCAATTGCACATTCTGTCGGCCAAGGCTGGCGGGATGTGCATATAACACAAACCTGGTGTTGCTCGAGTTGAATTGACCGGGCAAGCTGATTCAGGTTTTAAGCTTAGTTAACCAAGAGGTGGATAATGGCAACGTACGCTGAGATGCGCGAGATATATGATGATATTCGCGGTGACTTTCGCTACGATCATGAATTGAATGGTTGTTTGAATTGCGGTGTCTGTACCGCAACTTGCCCATCCGCGCAATTTTATGATTACAGTCCGAGAGAAATTGTCCAATTGCTCTGGACAGAAAACATCGAGCAAATTTATGACGCGATGCAAGAGAAAATTTGGGCCTGTGCGCAGTGCATGACCTGTGCTGCGCGTTGCCCATTTAAAAATTCACCTGGTGGGTTGGTGATGATCATGCGCGAAGTATCCATTAAGCATGGCATGCAATCGGCAAAAGATGTGTTACGGCCGTTTGGTCGCGTGATGCTGAAATTGATTACCACAGGCAATCAATTGTCGCCAGACATGATCCAACCGGACCACTTCCCCGACTGGGGCCCTAATATTCAAAAAGTTGAAGGTGATCTCAAGACTTTGCGTAAAGCGATTCCCGTACGGACGTTACAAACCACTGACACCGCCTGGGAAGTTTCATTGAAAACGTCAGTAGAGATGTACACCATTTGGGAAATGACAGGTGTGTTGTCCTCTCTTGAAGCCATGGATGAAAATTTGTTTGATGTGATCGAAGATTTCATTGACGAAAAACGTGAAGAATACGATGAATGGTTAGAAGAGCAGGAAAAAGACTGACATCATTAAAATCAGGGTGTTAAGCAGTATATTTCAGGAGAAATATCATGAACGAAATCGTACAAGGCAGTGAAAACTCAGGTATCGCCGGTCACGGCTCGTTTTTCCAGCAAACGAGCTTGTCGGGTGATGAAGCCACCCGTGCCACAGAGTGGGTGCGTAAGCACGTAGACAAGCGCACTATTGATTTGGGTGAGCGCATGGATGACATCCGCGACCACATGTGGGAGCTGGAAAAAGACGGTCAGATTATTGTGCACCGTATTACCGATTTGCATCAGCCCATCGAAGTGCAAACCTTGTTTGGCTGGACCAAGAAAATCCCTTCAATCAAGTTGTGGCACCACAAATCGTGTGGGCAGTGCGGGAACATTCCCGGCTATCCCACCTCAATCATGTGGTTCATGAACAAATTTGGTTTTGTGCCGGGTACGGATTACCTGGATGAAACCGACCAGACTTCCTGTACGGCATGGAACTACCATGGATCCGGTATTGGTAATGTGGAATCGCTGGCTGCGGTGTTTATGCGCAATTTCCATCAGGCCTATATTTCAGGCAAACAGCATGGATTTGAAGCAGGGCACTTTTTCCCTCTGGTGCATTGCGGAACATCTTTTGGTAACTACAAAGAAATTCGCAAATATTTGGTTGAGTCGGCCGAGCTTCGCGAGCGTGTGACGAAAATTCTGGGTAAATTGGGCCGGTTGGTGGATGGCAAGCTGGTCATCCCCGAAGAAATTATTCATTATTCCGAATGGGTGCATGTGATGCGCAAACGCATCGCCTCCGAACTGCAAACCATTGACGTGTCAAATATTCGTGTGACCGCTCACGCAGCATGCCATTACTACAAGATGGTGCACGAAGATGCAATTTACGATCCAGATGTGCTGGGTGGCAACCGTACTGCGGTAGGCACCTCGATCGCTTTGGCACTGGGTTCGCAAGTGATCGATTATTCAACATGGTACGACTGCTGCGGTTTCGGCTTCCGCCATATTATTTCAGAACGTGAATTCACTCGTTCTTTCACGATGGATCGTAAAATCCGTGTGGTACGTGAAGAAGCCAATGCGGACGTACTGCTGGGCATTGACACCGGTTGTATCACAACCATGGACAAAAACCAGTGGATCGGCAAGGCGCACGAAAACAACTTCTCGGTGCCTATCGTGGCGGACGTGCAGTATGCTGCACTGGCTTGTGGTGCCGACCCGTTCAAGATTGTGCAACTGCAGTGGCATGCTTCCCCTTGTGAAGATCTGGTTGAAAAAATGGGTATTTCCTGGACGGACGCAAAGAAGAACTTTGAATCCTATCTCAAAGAAGTTGAAGCAGGAAATATTGAGTATTTGTATAACCCTGAGCTGGCATTAGGAGGCCATAAGTAAAATGACTGATACAGTATTAGTAGTAGGCGCAGGACCAACAGGTTTGTCGGCTGCGGCCGGCGTGGCCTCAATCGGAAAGAAAGTCATTCTGGTGGAAAAGGAAGCCGTGCTGGGCGGCGCGCCGATTATCTCCGGCTATGCGAAATTAGTGCCATCTGGTGAATGGGCAAAAGATGCGATTGGCCGTATGGTGAAACGCGTCGAAGATAACCCGAACGTCACGATCCACAAATCAACGCGTGTGACCAAGGTGGAGGGTGAGTCGGGTAATTTCACAGTCACGCTGTCGAATGGACAAACCGCACAAGTGGGCAGCATTATTCTGGGTACTGGGTTCACGCATTTCGATTCGATCAACAAACCTGAATGGGGTTTCGGTACGTATGAAGATGTGCTGACCACTACGCAGATGGAACAAATGGTCAGTGCCGGAAAAATCGCCTGTCCATCGAATGGTCGCGTTCCTGAACGGGTTGCAATCTTGTTGTGCGTGGGTTCGCGTGATCGCCAGATTGGTCGTGAATGGTGTTCAAAAATTTGCTGTACGGTTTCCACAAATCTGGCAATGGAAATTAAAGAGCTGTCACCAACGACTGAAGTGTTCATTTATTACATGGATATTCGTACTTTCGGCTTGTATGAAGACAAGTTTTACTGGAAATCACAAGAGGAATTTAAGACCAAATTTGTGAAAGCCCGTATTGCGGAAGTCACCAAATCGGCTGATGGGCGCCTGTTAGTCAAGGGCGAAGATACGCTGGTCAAACGGCCAATCGTTATTCCTATGGATATTGTTGTTCATGCCGTGGGCATGGATCCCAATGAAGAGAACCCGGATATTGCCAAAGTGTTTGGTATCGGTTTGGAGAAGCATGGCTTTATTGACCGTGGCGAGCAGTACACCAGCACGTTCTCCAGCACTCGGCGTGGCATTTATGTCGGCGGTTCAGCATTGGGCCCGGAAGATATTGATACCAGCATTTCACATGGTTTGGCGATGGCGATGCGTGCGGTGGGTGAAATGAATGCTTTGGTTCAAAAAGCAGCCTGAGCAGCCCGTCAGGGGCGGCGAGTCAGAGCTGATCATCCCGGTACCTCTGGCGGTATCGCTGGATGTGACTCAGTTCCAGCATAAATTGTCTGCATTGCAAAGCAATATAGAAGATGATGGTGGGATAGAAGTCTATCTGTCAGCTTTGCGAGCTAAACAGGACTTGTTTGTGCGGGCGTTGTCAAAAGAAAAAATTGATACGCTGAATCAGGCCGATTTGGAGGAGTTGCTGGAAACTGTATTTTCAGCCCGTCGCCGCGTGTATTCGGACCTGATTACGCATGGCATGGAGGCTGTTGCCCTGGCAATGAAAGAGCTGATATATGGTTCTGCGCCGCTGGAAGAACGGATGCATGCATTTTCAATGCTGGTGAGTGTAGATGAATCGGCCCACCGGGAAGTGAGAAAGCAAGCCGAAAAAACAAGGCGCGCAGCACTTGATTTTGCAGCTGAATTGTTGCATTTTAATGCGCCGGAACGGTATCCGTTAATGTGCAGGTGGGTATGGGATCAAAACACGGTGAGCGGTGCTTTGCGTGAATTCATACGTGGTAACGATCACATGCCGGATGTGAAGTTAGGCACCAGTCCAGGCGTTTACGAAGGTGCTCGCGTTTGGATGGCTGAACAGGTCTCTGCGCACGGGGTATACAAGGACATCCATTTTTGGGTGGATCTGGTACTTGCTCAGGCGTACACCGAGTATTTTCGTTCTTTGGCTGAAGGCATGCTGGGTTCGGATTTTGGGCGAGGAACAAATCCATCAAGCCATATCCGTAAATTTCTGGGTATTGATGCCCCCATCAAGGAAGGCATTTCCAGAATTAAACGCGATGCATCGACTTGAACTGGTTGTGCAAAATTAATACGTGATGTAATCATTCAGGCATAACAGGGTAGTGGTTTCCTGTTGAAATACAAGAGATTTAGGAGAAGAGAGTAATGGCGATTCATGAAAAAACACTGATCGATCCGGACAGGTTAATTACCAGTGACTCCCTGGTGGTCGATGGGGTGGACGTTTCGGGTCACTGGAACACCATGATCCTGCCGCGTACCTTGCGCGATTATGATGATGGCTTCGAAGACCATCTCAAGCAGTACAGTGGTGCGGAGAATGTACATCGTTGCTGGCAATGCGGTTCATGCACAAACTCGTGCACAATGTATGCGCAAAACACCGATTTTAATCCACGCTACTGGATCTATCTGACCCGTTTGGGTTTGACAGAGGAAATTCTGAAGGACAAGGAAATCATCTGGCAGTGCGTGTCATGCAACAAGTGCACCAATATTTGCCCAAAAGATGTTCGTCCGGAAGGCGTGATGAAGGCACTGGCGCATTGGATAGAAGCAGAAGGTCACGGAGCAAAATCGAATTCCACTGTGTTTGATGAGGAGTTCGCTCGTCAATGTCTGGTCAGGGGGCGAATTGAAGATTCTGAAGTCATGAGCAATTTTTATAAGCTCAGTCAGCAGGATATCAAGGAAATGGCCTTGCATGGCTGGTTGGGTATATTCGTTGCGCGCATGAATAAGTGGAACGAATTGCGTCATGGTCATGTATTCAGATTCTTGGCACGTACACCCATTATGCATTCTTTGCACATGGGGTGGTCAATGATTTTTAAACCAAAAACAAAATCTTGGGGCAGAACAGGTGAAGTCCTGAGCCAGTATGTTAAAGAACAAAAGGAGTTGGCTCATGGCTAAAGTTGCCTATTATCCCGGATGTGCCCTGGAAGGTTCAGGCGGTCCGTATGATCGTTCCACCCGTGCACTGGTGACCAGTCTGGGTCTGGAAATGGAAACCGTGCATGACTGGAATTGTTGTGGTGCAATGGAGGTGAAGAATATTCACCCCATGTTGCAAACCTATATGTCTGCACGCGTGATGGCGATTGCCAGCGAGCAAATGGGCTACGACACAGTGATGGCGCCATGTAACGGTTGTTATCATAACCTCAAAAAAGCTGAATATGAGCTGGCAACATCCAAAGAATCTTTGGTGACTTTGCAGGGTTTGGCAAAAAAATCCGACGACCCCGTCTACAAAGGCGATGTACGCACAGTGCATTTGCTTGAGTGGTTGATGGAAGATCTGGGTGTCGAAGGCATCAAGCAAAAAATCAGTAAAAGCTTGAATGGCATTAAAATAGCTAACTATTATGGCTGTATGTACACCCGTCCACGTCAAATTTTCCCGGAAAAAGACCAGGGTCCCGGCAGCGAGTCAAGCTATAAGCCTCATTTTATGGATGACCTGTTGGGCGCCGCAGGTGCTGTCAATGTTGATTTCCCATTAAAAACAGCTTGTTGCGGCGGTGCACATACATTGTCGGATGCGGATACCTCTACACAGCTCGTCTTGAATATTATTCAAGCGGCGGAAGATGCCGGTGCGGAAGTGATCGCCACAGAGTGCCCCACATGTCATTCCGGTTTGGAAATGCACCAGGTGCGTGCCGAAACTGAATTTGGCATCAAGACCAAAGTGAAGATTTTGTATTTTACCCAATTGTTGGGCTTGGCGATGGGTTTGTCAGCACGTAAGTTGGGTGTGCATGAAAATGTGAGCGATTCGCTTGATTTTCTGCACGACAAAGGCGTGGTTTAACAGTTCGCCTGACAGAAGATGGAATGCAATGGCTGTGAGTTCCGCGCTGAACTTTATTATGATGATCAGTACCAGATCTGGGTGCGTCAGGAAGAAGATGGCAGCTTAACGGTTGGAATGACAGATATTTCCCAAACCGTAGCGGGCAAAATTCTTCATGTTCGCGTACGCAGACCTGGCACGATCCGTCCTGTTGGCAAGCCTGTTGCCACAATTGAAAGTGGAAAGTGGGCAGGCCCTGTCCCCAATATCTTCGACTGCGTGATTGAAGAGGCCAATCTGGACGTGCTGGAAGATCCGAATCTCCTCAACATTGAACCGTATGAGGCTTGGATTGCGCGGGTTAGACCTACTGAATCGGTGGCGCAGGCGTTGTCCGTGCTGGTAACGGGTGATGCTGCAAAGCAAGGGTATTGCGAGCGCACACGCCGTGAAGACATCCATTGTGAACGGGGAGCACGTTGATGTCGGACTCACATTATCTGGATAATGAAGAAAAAAGTGTGGTGATTGTGATGACCAGCGGTCCATCTACACCCCACCGTTGTGCAACGCCATTTTATATTAGTGCGGTATTGGCATCCATGGATGCCGATGTGAGCATTTTCCTGACGATGGAAGGCGTGAAGCTTGCGCAAACAGGGGTTGCGGAAGGCTTGGCGGCGATGCAGGGTGGAAAAACCATTATTGAGTTTATTCGCGATGCAAAACAAGCCGGTGCGAAATTATATTTATGCAAACCGGCGATGCCAGGTTATGACCTGGATGAAAGTAACGTGATAGACGAAGTAGATGAAATTGCAAACGCCAGCAAAATGGCTGATTTGGTTTTGGCTTGTGACAAGTCGATGTATTTTTGATAAGCTGTGCGAGTATTGGAAAATGACTGCGTCTATCGCGAACACTTTTTACACATATACATCGTATCCAATTGATTGAACTAATTATTTATTTGAGGAGAAAAATATGGCAACAGTACGAGGCTGCAACCTACCTGATGATCTTTTTTACAACATTGACAACAACGTGTGGGCACGTCGCGAGGCCGATGGCACGCTGACGGTGGGTATGACGGCTTACGCTTGCTCTCTGGCAGGTGAAATTGTGTCTTATACCCCTAAAAAAGCCGGTAAGGAAATTGAGCAAAACAAATCGGTGAGCACAGTGGAGTCAGGTAAGTGGGTCGGCCCCGTTAAAGCCCCTGTGACCGGTGAAGTGATCGCCATTAATCCTGATGTGGCAGCAAAACCAGGTACGATTAATGCGGATCCTTATGGTAGCGGTTGGCTGGTGAAAATGAAACCTACCGATTGGGCTGGACAGTCTGGCAGCTTGATTACTGGTGCTGCAGTGGCGACAGGCTTTGATGCAAAAATGACCGCAGATGGCTTCGCAGGTTGCTAAAGACCGAGTTTTTGGTTTCAATGGTGTGTGCGTTAGGTTATCGTAATTTAATCTGACGGCACAGCAACATAAACGAGTGCAAAATAGGGGTGATGTTATCGCCCCTATTGTTTTATGGATTTCAGTAACCCTGTTCCAAATGAGGTTAGATGAGCATGAATAATTGGCAAGAAATTGTTGACGGTGTTGAACCACTGGATGGTATTCAACTGGATGCCGCTTTAATGAGTGAGATGCAGCGTCACTATGCCGGCTTGCAAGGTGAGCGAATCGGAAAAGTTAACTTTTATACGCCAACGTTTAAAGCTTATGCCACCTCGGAAATTAGCGGTTGCGGCAAGAGCGCATGGCCTGCGATGTCCATTACAGGTGGGGATTGTAAACTCCAGTGTGATCATTGCAAGGCCAAAATTCTTGAGCCCATGCACGCTGTAAGAACACCTGAAGCATTGTGGGCGGCGGTCAATGAGCACATCGGAGTGGGCGCGCAAGGCATGTTGCTGACAGGGGGGTCAAATTACCGTAATGAAGTGGAATATGATGCCTTTTATCCGGTGATACGCCGCATTAAAGATACGTTTCCACAATTTAAAATTGCCATGCACACCGCTTTGGTGGACATGGACATTGCGCGTCGCATGGAAGACTGCGGTATCGACAGCGCAATGATGGATGTGATCGGATCGCAAGACACGATCAGTCAAGTTTACCACCTGCGACGTACCGTGGATGATTTTGAGAAGACGCTTGAATACCTGGTTTCCACACAGTTAAAGGTGGTTCCCCACATCGTGATTGGTTTGCATTATGGTCAGTTGTTGGGAGAATGGAATGCGCTGGAAATGATTCAGCGCCATATGCCGCAAGCAGTGGTACTGGTTGTGGTGATGCCTTTTTATGCGTCGGAAAACCGACCGTTCGTGACACCTAATTCTGTTGAAGTGGGTCGTTTTTTTATGGACGCGCGCAAAGCATTGCCAGATATTCCCTTGCTGTTGGGGTGTGCTCGTCCACCTGGTCGGGTGAAAGCTGAGATTGACAGCTACGCGGTGATGGCAGGCTTGAATGGTTTGGCACATCCAACCGATGGCATGGTGGAGCTGGCCGTCAAATTGAGTCGTGAAGTACGTGTGACGCCCGCGTGCTGTTCAATCGCCATCGGTGATGAAGTGATGGCCATTGAAACGGAAGATGCTGGTCTGGAAGTGGACATTGAGCGCGTGATTGCGCATGAGCGTACTCAGCATCACCATGCCACGACGGGCTTGGCTGGTATCCGGGTGGTGACAGAGTCTGCCGAAACAGTTGGCGGTTGTTGCGGTTGAATTGATTGTGACCTCACATTTTCCTCCTGTTTGGCGTTTGCTTGATACTGGTGTGCGTCGCGCAGCAGAAAATATGGCTTTGAATCGCGCTCTGCTAGAAGCCAGACAAAGTGATGTAGCCCCGAATACCATTCGTTTTTTGGGCTTTGAGCCATCGGCGCTGCTGGGTTTTCACCAAAGTGCAGAGCAAGAACTGGATCTGGACTATTGCGCGGCGAACGGTGTAACGGTGCAGCGCCGCATTACGGGTGGTGGCGCCATTTACATGGATGCCGACCAGTTGGGGTGGGAATTGTATGTGGACAGGCGCGCGTTGGGCCTGGCTGAAATGAGTCAGATCGCTGAGAAGATTTGTACCGCTGCTGCAACAGGTTTACAGCAACTTGGCGTCAATGCTCAATTTCGCCCGCGTAACGACATTGAAGTGGAGGGACGAAAATTGTCGGGCACCGGCGGTGCGTTTGATGGCGAAGCGCTGATGTATCAAGGCACATTGCTTCTGCGTTTTGATGTGGAAAAAATGCTGCGTGTGTTGCGTATTCCAGCGGAAAAGCTGGCGGATAAGGCGATTGCTTCAGCGCGTGATCGTGTGACCAGTTTGGCTGTGTTGCTGGATGTGGTGCCAGAGCGGGTAGCGATCATCGCTACGTTGAGCAAGGCGTTGGCGAATGCCTTTGGCGTTTCTTTGCAAGCCGGAGAATTGAATGCCGCAGAAATTGGCCTGTATGAGGCGGCTCTGAAGGAAATTGACCACCCGGATTGGGTGTATGGGGTGAGCAAGCCAGCAACAGACCGTCCCACGGTGACTGCACAGCGCAAATTTGCTGGCGGAACGCTGCGGGTGAACGTGGCTTATGACTTGCCGCAACAACGATTGCGGCAAGTGTGGTTCAGTGGCGATGTGTTTATCAGTCCACGCCGCACACTAATGGATTTGGAAAGCCGTTTGCGTGATGTGTTAATCGGGCGGATGCCTGTCACAGTAGAAGATTTTTTTGCCGAAAGACAGGTCGATGCCTTGGGCATTACCCCACAAAATATTGTGGAATTGATACAGGCAGCTTTGGTCGATGTGCCGGTGATATGAGCCCTAAAATATCCAGAATAGATGTATTAATTATCGGTTTGGGGCCTGCTGGTGCTGCGGCTGCGGCTGCCGCACGTGCAGGCGGTTTGTCCGTCATCGCGATAGACCGGCGGCGCGAAGTGGGCGTGCCGGTACAATGCGCTGAATTTATCCCCTTGCCTTTGAGCGCTTATGCACAGCGTGAAGGTGTGATTCGTCAGCCGATTGTGGGCATGAAAAGTTATTTGCCATCAGGTGAAGTGGCAGTGAATGTATTTCCCGGCCTGATGATTGATCGTGCAGCGTTTGACCAGGCGCTGGCCGAGCAGGCGCGGCTTAAAGGTGCGGAATTGTGGCTAAATAGCCGTATGACAACCTTGGATGCGGAGCAGCAGTATGTGACCGTACTCCGGGGAGTTGATACGCAGTCCGGCGCGTCAGTTGGCAAGCCGGATGTAGAAACAAACGAGCTATGGCGGATTCATTACAGTGTGTTAATCGCGGCAGATGGGCCTCATTCGACGGTTGCGCATGCACTGGGTTTGCCGGAGCTGGATGTGGTGCACACGCGGCAATATACGGTTCCTTTGCTACGGGCCTATGAGGACACCGATATTTGGTTGTCCAATGATTTTCCTGGTGGCTATGGCTGGCTGTTTCCCAAAGGCGAGTATGCCAATTTGGGTTTGGGTTTGGATAAGCGTTACACGGCAGACCTGAAGCGTCCTCTGGATGCGCTGCATGAACATTTGCAGGATCAAGGTTTGGTGGGGGGGGAAATCATATCCCGGACTGGTGGCGCCATACCGGTAGGTGGATTGCGCGAGCATCTGCATGTAGGTTCAATGATGTTCACTGGCGATGCCGCGGGTTTAACTCACCCCATTACTGGTGCAGGTATCCCGTCAGCGGTCATTTCCGGTGAGCGTGCCGGGCAGGCTGCCGTGTCATATTTGAAACAAGGCAAGGAAGAGGCCTTTGCCGATTATGAAGAAGACATCCGTGATCAGTTTGAAGTGAGCCTGGAACGGGCTGTGGCACGCAGAAAATGGATGGCGCAACAGTGGAATACGACAGCCGCACAGGAAGATGCCATGCACCGTAAAGGCTGGATTGCATTTCAAGATTATTTTGTAGCCTAAAGCAATTACTGGAAGGAGAATTAAATGAGTGCTGTATTAACCCCCCCACACCTGGATGAACCCCAAGTCGTACAGTTTTATCGCCCGGATTATCACATCAAAACCCCTGAAATGCGTTCGCCGGAATATGTTCAAATGAGCACGGCCGCCGCCATTACTTTGGGCTTGGTGGTCGGCAATATGCATCGTACCGCATGTACAAATTGCCTGAATTTGCTGGTGACCTATCCAGAAGGTTGTCGTGCCAACTGTACTTATTGCGGTCTTGCACGCCACCGCGAAGAAAACCGCGACTATGCTGACCGTAATTTCATCCGTGTTGACTGGCCGACTGCGCGTTATGATGACGTGATCGCGCGCGTGAAATTGGGACAAGACAAAGGTCAATTTCAGCGTATGTGCATCTCGATGATTACTCATCCCGATTCAGATGCCGATTCCTTCGTTTTGCTGGAAAAATGGGTGCGTGAACTGCCTGATATTCCGGTGTCTATTTTGTCTAACCCCACCACCATGGAAAAGGCTGATCTGATTCGCATGAAAGAGCTGGGCGCGGACATTTTCACTATTGCACTGGATGCGGTGACACCGGAAATCTTTGAACGTACCCGTGGTAAAACAGTGGATAGTCCACATCGTTTTGAAAAATATTGGCAAGCACTCGAATGGGCGGCAGAGATTTACGGTCCGGAAAAATTTGGCGCGCACCTGATTTGCGGTATGGGTGAAAGTGAAAAGGAAATTCTGGATGTTTGCCAAAAAATAAAGGACATGGGTGGTCACAACCACATGTTTGCTTTCTTTCCTGAACAGGGTTCCATGATGGAAGACTGGCCAGCCTGCGATCGCGGTCAATGGCGTCGCGTGCAGTTGGCACGTTTCATCATCGACTATGCGGGCGGCAATGTGCGCGACATGCTGTTTGATGCGCAAGGGAAAGTGATCGATTTTGGTTTGCCTGAAGACGACCTTGCCCGCCTCATTAATTCCGGCAAGCCTTTCCAAACCTCCGGTTGTCCAGGCAAGGACGACGAAGAAATCTCCGCTTGCAATCGTCCATTCGGCGATTCTACGCCATCGGATATTTTCTCGTTTCCATTTGCCCTGGCGCGTGAAGATGTGGCTGTGGTACGTCGTCAAATGGCGGGTGAAGAAATCGGTGCGGGGTTGCTGGAGGACTAATTTTTTGTGCAGGTCGGGTTTTACCTGATCAAACTGTTGTATCTTTCTTCCATCGCGTCAGGCTAAAGCCCGACCTGCCAAAGAAGCCCCAGTGCTTCTCTGCCGCAGGTCGGGTTTTAACCCGGAACTGCTGTGTCTTTTACCGCCGCGTCAGGCTGAATTGACCTACCCCACCTGTCTGCGCAGCACGCTTATTTTCGCTTTATGCAGACTCAACTCGCAAACCCATACGGGCAGCAGCATCCAGCTGGCGCTTATCAGCCGAGATAAAAACATCGACCTTCAGTACAACAGCGCTGCCAATGTGTATGGCATCCATGCCACGCAGTACATTCTTTTCGAGACTCGAAATTGCCTGAGCCAGCACTGCAGGAGTGAAGTCACAGATAGCGGCATCTTCAATATCAGCCAGCAACAGGGACTTCAGTTGTCGATATTGCATGTCAGTGATTTTGGCTTCCCGTTGCAATCGGCAAAAGGCCGAAATAATCTCTGGCAGCGCAATGCCAGACAAGACAATTTCCGTCGCTTGGTCGCACCATGCCAGTACTGTGTCGGTTCCGGTTTCACTGATATAGCGCTTGACGAATGCTGAGCTATCAAAAAATACGCGCATCAAAATATCCTGTCAAAAACCAGCTTCGCGCTCTTCGATAATCATGCGGCTGACCGAAACGCCGTCCAGCACGATAGGTTGCGCACGGCGTTGCTTCCAGGAAGGAAGCTCGGCCACGATCGGGACAATATCGGCAATGGGCTTGCCATTGCGTGATACGCGTACTGATTCCCCCGAGGCGACAATGTCGAAATATTGTTTGGCATGGTTGCGCACTTCAGTAAATGTGGCTTGTTTCATGGTGAACTCAAAATGTACAGAATAATGTGCATTATATCTGTACATCTTTACTTATACCAGCAACCCGCCCAAATGGTATTACTGAATCGATGGCGCTGTTGCAAATCATTTATCACGCGTGGGTACGCTTACGAAGAGGGGCGACAATCATCTACAAAAAAGTTGCAAATTTGCAACAATTCCGACATAAAAGTGCATTTTTTTAATGTTTAAGCTTGCCGTCAGCAGGTCGGTGGGCGTATTATCCTCAACGCAGGCGACCACAAAGCTTGTGGCGGGTGATTATTTTAACGACGATTATTGATTTGGAGAGACAACACAATGAAATTAAATAAATTGATGACAGCGCTGGCCCTGGCAGGCTTGGCGTGCTCCGGTACGGCGATGGCCACGGATGGTATGTTCGCTGCTGGCTACGGCATGACTGCAAACGGCATGGGCGGCGCAGCCACGGCCATGACGGAAGATACCTTTGGTGGCGCGAATAACCCAGCCAGCATGGCGTTTGTGGGTGATCGGATTGACTTGGGCGGCAGCTTGTTTAGCCCACATCGTCAGGCCAGTATTAATAGCCCATATCCTGGTTATAGTGGTTCTGAGAATAGCGATGCCAATTATTTCATTATTCCTGAATTTGGCTATAATCATATGCTGAACAATGACTTGGCGTTAGGTGTTAGCGTGTATGGCAATGGCGGTATGAATTCAGACTATGGGACAAGTACTCCTCAAATTAGTGGGGCGATGGGTGGTTCAGGAAATTTGGGTGTTAATCTGATTCAATTGATTGTTGCTCCAACTCTGGCTTATAAAGTAACCGAAAATAATTCGATTGGTATTGCGCCACTGTTTGCATACCAGCAGTTTACGGCACAAGGATTTGGAGCGCCTTCCAATGGATCTACCGAAAGCGCTACTGGTACAGGTGTGCGTGTCGGTTATACGGGCAAGATTACGCCAGATTTAACCATCGGTGCGCAATATGCCAGCAAGATCATCATGGGTGCATTCAACGGCTATGGCAATAATGTATTAGTTGCCAGTCAAGGTTCACTGGATTTAGCTGAAAATTATTCCTTGGGTGTGGCTTATCAGACAACGAAGGCTTTGAAGCTGGCACTTGATTTTCAGCGTATTAATTATGCTGATGTGCCTGGAATCGGTACTTCGCCCACGCTTAGAGGATTTGGTTGGCAAGATATTAACGTGTGGAAATTGGGTGCTGAATACAAGTACAACGACCAATGGACATTGCGTGCGGGTTGGAATCATACCGATAACCCTATTCCAGCCTCTGCCGTGTATGGAAATATAGTTGCTCCAGGGGTGATCGAAGATCATATCACTTTCGGCGCCAGCTATTTCACCCCTACGGGTAACGAATGGACAGTGGCGTACATCCATGCTTTCCAGAACTCTTTAACTGGCCCGTCGCCAACGCCGCCCAATGGCCCCGGTGGAACTACTACCATCAGTATGTATGAAGATACGCTGGGTGTGGCTTACGCCTGGAAGTAATCTGTATTTTGTAACAGGTACGACAAAAACCGGGAGCGAGTCTTCCGGTTTTTTTTAACCAATTTTTGGAAATTTTGAATTTACCATTACTAACGTTTCGGAGTTCAAACAACCCAAAATTTAATTGATAATATACTGATTAAATTGAATAAAGTGGCCTTAAAAAGAGTATAATATTGATGTCTTGCAAACATTCAATTTACTCAGTAAAGGCCACGATGAATAATGACACAAAAGCAGCAATTCTTCCAGAATTAACGGCACATATGCTACGTGACGGCAGCAATTTGGTTGATAACATGTTCGCTGATTTGTGGAAGCACATGGGCATCAAAACGAAGTTGGGTCGCATTGGTTTTTACAAGAGGTCTGGTACGGCAGCGCATCAATTGGTGTACTGCTTGATGCTCTGGGTATGGTTGAGGCTGGATTCTATCTCTATGTTTGCACGAGAATCCTTGCAAACATTTGCGAGCGCAGAAAAAGATGCCTTGTATGCTGCATTGAATAATGAAGGATGGAATTGGCGCCGTTTGCAATTGAGTTTGTCATTACAAACAGTGCGTGAAATTCATGCGACAGAGGAATCCAGAGCTTTTGTTTTGGATGATACGATTCATGTGCGGCACGGGAAGAAGATGCCAGGGGTATCCAGCCATTTTGATCACACATCAGGACGGCATGTCCTGGGGCAGCAAGTACTGACTTTGGGGTTGAGTTGTGCAAAAGGATTTGTGCCAGTGGACAGCGAATTATTTATCAGCAAAACCAAAGTACGGGACTTGCACCAAGCTTTCCATGATGGTCGCAGTATCGTTGCGCAGCGCTATAAGGCGGCAAAGGACCAGACCAAACCGCAGATGGCGAAAGACATGATACGACGGGCACAACGAACCGGAATCAAAGCAAAATACCTGCTTGCTGATGCATGGTTTGGTACTAAAACGATGATCAAGACGGCCGATGAGCAACAGTTGATACCGATTTTGCGGATGAAGAAAAATACCATGAAATATCGACTGATTGAAGGTAAAGGGGGCTTTAGTGCTTCCCGTGACTTGGATGCGAATGCACTTTATCATGCCGCTGTTCGATGCCAATGGCAAAAAATTGCAGGTCAACCATACCAAGCCAAAACGCTGGATGTTGAATTGAATTTGAATGGTACCGATGAAGCAGAGCTTTGGATCAAAGTACGCTTGTTATTCGTTCGTGGCGTGGACGCTGAAGGCAAAAAGCAGACAGGAAAGCATGACTGGGCAGTATTCTTAACCACGGACATTCATCTTGCAGCGGAACAGATATTGACTATTTATTCAATGCGCTGGGCGATTGAAGTGTACTTCAGGGAAGCAAAACAATATTTGGGTTTCCTGAAAGAACAAAGCAACCACTATGCGGCCTATATTGCATCAATACATCTGACTGCGATGCGGTTTTGCATGTTGGTGACTGCGAAAATGCTGCATAAAGCGAATGGGGTTTCAGATATACGCAAGCAACTCACGACAAATGTAAGCTCAATCGATTATGCAACGCGGCTATGGCAAGTCTTTCAATCCGTGATCGCTGGAGCTTTGGATGAAATAAAAACAGGGCTCGGGGATATGCTCGCTGATGTAACGGAAACAGTTGATCGGCACATACAAAACTTTTTTGTGCAAACATTGCAACTTGACGCAAGAACATTGAAATTAGAGGCTAATAAATCATGCAGTTAAATGACTTTTTTGCGTTAAAATGAACTCCGAAACGTTAGTACCATTAAAAACAGTGGAATCACAGGTTCAATTCTGGGGTGATTGGTTGGTCTGATATGGTGCCATTTGCCGTGTCAATTCCGGGCCACGGACGAATGGCGGCATACCCTGTGGCAGGTCAGGCTTTAGCCTGACACGATAACCTGATTCGGATACGCACACACAGTATGCGGCGGATACGGTAGAATAGCCGTTTTGCAAAAATTCAGAACGTGATGCTGGCATTTCAGGACATTATCTTAAAGTTACAAGCCTTTTGGGCGCAACAGGGCTGCGTGCTGTTGCAACCGTATGACGTGGAAATGGGCGCAGGCACGTTTCACACCGCGACGTTTTTGCGTGCCTTGGGGCCAGAGCCGTGGCGCGCGGCCTTCGTGCAGCCTTCGCGCCGTCCCAAGGATGGTCGTTATGGCGAAAATCCCAACCGTTTACAGCATTATTATCAATTTCAGGTGGTGCTCAAACCCAGCCCGGACAATATCCAGGAACTCTATTTGGACAGCTTGCGCAGTTTGGGCATTGATCCTGGCCAGCATGACATCCGTTTTGTGGAAGACGATTGGGAGTCGCCGTCACTCGGTGCATGGGGCTTGGGTTGGGAGGTGTGGCTCAATGGTATGGAAGTGACCCAGTTTACCTATTTTCAGGAGGTCGGCGGTTTGCCGTGCAAGCCGGTGCTGGGTGAAATCACCTATGGACTGGAGCGTTTGGCCATGTACCTGCAAGGGGTGGAAAATGTGTACGACCTGGTATGGACACCGGGGGTGAGTTACGGTGATGTATATCACCAAAATGAAGTCGAACAATCGCGTTATAACTTTGAATACGCGGATGTGGCCTGGCTGTTGCGTCAGTTTGATGATTTTGAACGTGAAGCGTCGCGGCTGATGGATGTGGGGCTGGCGTTGCCGGGATTTGAGATGGTAATGAAATGTTCGCATACGTTTAACGTCCTGGACGCACGCGGCGCCATTTCGGTGACGGAACGCGCGGCCTATATTGCGCGTGTGCGTATCCTGGCACGCAAAGTAGCCAAAGCTTATTATGATGCGCGAGAAGCACTGGGTTTCCCTATGCTTAGGGGAAATAAATGATGCGTGCCAGTGTGTTAATTGAAATTCGGAGTGAAGAGCTGCCGCCAAAATCCCTGCAAAAACTTTCCAGTGCCTTTGCAGAGCATCTGCTCGGCAGTCTGGTTGCACAGGGTTATGTCGAAGCAGGTTCACCCATGCGGCAATTCGCTACACCAAGGCGCTTGGCGGTGTGGGTGCCTCAAGTGTTGGCGGTACAACCCCCACGCCAGATTGAGCGCAAAGGCCCCGCACAGGCCGCCGGCCTGAAAGATGGTCAGCCTAGCCCTGCTTTGCTGGGTTTTGCACGGTCTTGTGGTGTCACCATTGATCAACTGGAAATCAGGCAGGATGGCAAGCAGGCGCATTATGTGTTCCGCAGCACAGAAGCCGGCGTGCCGCTGGCGGTGCAATTGCCCGCGATGGTGGCTGAGGCCCTGAGCCGTTTGCCGACGGCCAAACGAATGCGCTGGGGCAATGGCGAAGTAGAGTTTGTGCGCCCGCTGCATGGGTTGCTGATGCTGCACGGCGATCAACTGCTCTCCGGTTCGGTCATGGGCCTGGATAGCGCGAACACGACGCTGGGCCATCGCTTCATGTCAACCGGCGAACTGTGCATCACTCATGCAGATGACTATGAAAATATTCTGTTGCAGCAAGGTTGGGTAGAGGCCGATTTCATCCGGCGGCGTGAGGATATTCGTGCCCAATTGTCAGCACAGGCCAAAGCGGATCATGTCTTGTGGGATGAAGCACTGCTGGATGAAGTGACCGCCCTGGTGGAGTTCCCCGTGGTATATCGCGGCAAGTTCAGCGCTGATTTCCTGGCGGTGCCGCAGGAATGTCTCATTCTGTCGATGAAGCAGCATCAAAAATATTTCCCGCTGGTGGACGAACAGGATTGCTTATTACCGGGCTTTCTGGTGGTGTCCAACTTAAAAACCGCTGATCCCGGCCACATTATTCACGGCAATGAGCGGGTCTTGCGTGCGCGTTTGTCCGATGCACAGTTTTTCTTTGAGCAGGACCGAAAACAGCGGCTGGATGCGCGGGTGCCGAAATTGGCGCAGGTGGTTTATCACAATAAACTGGGCAGCCAATTGGAGCGCGTGGAACGGCTGGTGGGCAGCGCCAGTGCGCTGGCACATACGCTGGGTGCGGATTCTGCTTTGGCTGCCCGTGCAGCTTATCTGGCGAAAGCCGACCTGTTGACCGATATGGTGGGAGAATTTCCCGAGTTGCAAGGCGTGATGGGGCGTTATTACGCCCAGTATGACGGCGAAGCACCCGAAGTGGCTGAGGCCATGTCCAGCCATTATTTACCCCGTTTCGCCGGAGACAGTTTGCCGGCAGAAACTGTCTCATTATGTGTGGCGCTGGCCGACAAGCTGGACACTCTGGTGGGTATGTTTGGCATTGGTCAAATTCCGACCGGCGATAAAGACCCTTTCGGCCTGCGCCGCGCGGCCCTGGGCGTGCTGCGAATTGTCATTGAAAGACATTTGCCCGTGTCATTGAGCGGGCTGATCGCGACCACATACAGCACTTTCCCTGCTGGTCTGCTGGACGGGGAAACCCCCACCCTGGTGCATGGATTTCTGTTAGACCGTTTGCGCAATGTGTTGAAAGATCAGGCTTATGAAGCGGCTGAAATTGAAGCGGTGCTGGCGTGTCAGGCTGATCATGTGGATGATATTCTGGCGCGTCTGGTTGCCATTCGTGCGTTTCGCCAATTGCCTGAAGCCCCGGCACTTGCCGCCGCCAACAAGCGGGTGGCTAATTTGCTCAAAAAGGCAGAAACCGGTTTGTCTGTGGTCGAACAGAAATGGTTGACTGAAGAAGCGGAGCAGCAGTTGTATGCGGTGTTATTGACCTTGCATCCGATAGTGAGTGCCCACGTCTCCGCCAAAGAATACACCGCGGCATTGAGTGCGCTTGCTGGCGTGCGTCAGCCTGTGGATGCGTTTTTTGATGGGGTGATGGTCATGGTGGATGATCTGGCTGTGCGCGCAAACCGGTTGGCTTTGTTGGCAAGATTGCGTGAATTGATGAACCAGGTGGCTGATATTGGGTTGTTGCCGGGCTAACCGAAAGCATCTTGCTGGCTTGGAACTTCGGTCTTCAGGTCGGCGGGAGGGCTAAAATGTGGTCTGAAGGCCAGTCAATCAGTCCATTCTCACCAACTCTGCTTGCTGGTTAATCAGCGCGCAGGACACAGTTTTCCCGGGATAACAGATTTGCATGGCATCACGGTATTCGGATAACTGCTCACGGTATTCTGTCAGCAATTGTGCGGCATTCAGTGACGTGCCGGTTTTGTAATCCAGTACCCATACTTCGTGTTCGAATTCGACAACCCGGTCAATACGACCAATGTGGCCATCTTGTCGTACATAGGTCAGCTCATTGTGCGCACGGCGGTATTCTGCGGGCAGAAAAAAATGTTGCAGGTGTGGTGCGTTGAGAATTCGCTGGCAAATCTGCCAGGCTTCTTGCCAACGTGGGTGTGCGCCAAAAAGTCCTTGTACACGACTCAGGTTGCAGTCGGTTGCGGTGGCCAATTCCAATAAGCGGTGAACCAGCGTGCCAAATTCACTGATGCTGTCGGGCGGTTCGCGTCTTTGACCTACTGGGACCAGGTTTGTTGGCCATGCGATGGTGACAGGCTGTGTGGGTGGACGGATTGGCAGCCATGTATCAGGCACAGTCATGTTGAAATCCGTCCCTACAAATCCCTGCGATTCAGGCAATGCCGTGCGAATGATGCGGTGCCAGTTATTGTGGTCGCTGTCGTTTGCAGCGGAAACCAGCAAGACTTGCCGCGCGCGCGTCATGGCCACATACAGCAAATTAAGCGCTTCAATTTCTGCCGCTTGCGCGTCCTGTTCCAGTGCATTCTGTTGCCAGCTGGCTTGCATGGCCTGCTTGCCGAGGACGGAAAAGTGCTGTGGGCGCGGCGCGTCAGCAGGCCAATGACTGAGCACCTGATAATGTTGACCCCGGGTTTTTCGTCCACCCGCATCGAGTAACCAGACAATGGGTGCTTCCAGACCTTTTGCACCATGTACGGTGTGAATGCGCACGGCCTCCTCATGCAGTAAGGGTTCACCTTCATCGGGATGTTCGTCGGGGTAAGCGCGCAACTGTTCCAGTTCATTCAGAAAACGTGGCAGGCTGGGATAACGCCCGCCGGACAAACTCAGTGACAAAGCGATGAAGGCATGCAAATTGGCTTGTACGCTGTGTGCCAGCACGGCAGGTACATTGGCGGTATAGCGAGCAGGCAGGTCGGTATCGGACAGGATGCGATCCAGCAAGTCATGCACGGGTAATTGCGTGGACAGGGTGCGCCATGCTTGCAAATTTTCGGCAGCATGTCCCAATATACTGTCTTCTGACATCAAATTGACGAGATTGTGCCACCAGCTGTTTTGACCGGAATTCCGTTGATGCAGGCGAATACGCTGTAAATCATCGTCGCTGGCGTTAAAAATGGGTGAACGCAATGTGCGCGCCAAGGCCAGGTTGTCATCTGTATCAATGAAACAACGTAGCAAGGCCAATATATCGCCGATTTCCATGGTATCAAGCAATCCGCCACTGCGGTTGCTGGAATAAGGAATGCTTGCCCGTTTGAGTGCGGTTTCATAGGTGGGCAGATGGGTACGCTGGCGCACCAGAATCATGATGTCGCTGTAACGCGCAGGGCGTGGCAAAGCGGTGTCCGAATCTTCGATGACCCAGTGACCGACGATTTGAGCAATGCGTCGTGTGAGTTGCGCGGCTTCCAATTCATGGGCTTGGGTTTCTTCTTCATCGGGTGGTGTGGTCAAGAGGGGATTGCGGCAAGGACTGTGTCCGGTGATGGGTTGGGAGGCCATGGCTATCGAGCTTGCTGCATCAACGGTGACAGCCGCAGACAGAGCGAGTTCGACAATGGGCAGTACTTCCACGCGGCCCGGACGCGCAGTATCGTGAACCTGGTGGGTCACAAACAAAGGATGATGCAGTTGGGCAAAGCAGGCATTCAGCGTGTCAATGACAGGCATTGCATTGCGCCGGGTGTAATGCTGGCTCAAATACTGGGCATGCTGGTTGCGTAAACGGTCGGTGACCAGTTGAAATAAACCGGCTTGCGCGCCACGAAAACGGTAAATGGATTGTTTGGGGTCCCCTACCAGAAAAATATCGGGATGGGTACCGGATTGTTCGGATGCATTTAACCATGTTTGCAGAATCCGCCATTGCAGCGGATTGGTGTCTTGAAACTCATCCAGCAAAACATGACGATAACGTGCATCAAGTTTGTGTAACATATAATCGGCTTCGTCAACATTCGATAACAGGCGTGCTGCCTGCCATTCAATGTCGCTGAAATCCAAAACCCGTTGTTGTTGCTTCACCTGCTGGTAATGGTGCAACAAGGCTTCACCCAAGCGAAAAGTGCGCAGGTTAAAGTGATAGGCCCGCTGATCCACGCTTTTTTGCCAGGCCTGAACAAGCACCTCGCTGACTGCAATATGTGCAGCATAGAGGGATTGTGTTGCCGGCGAAGTGCCGGGCTTGAAAGTGCCATTGACGGCTTTGTTTTTCGTGAGAATCAGTTCGCACAAACGCTCAAATTGCCGGGGTTTGTCCAGTTCAACATCGGCCATGGTGTCAGCAATGTTGTTGGCGAGTCGTTGCCGCCGTTCGGTGCTGAGTGCAAGTTGTTCGATGTAGAGGCGCAGTTGGGTGTGAAAACCGGCTTGGGTCAAACATTCTGCGGCGATGTCGCTTTCCATGTTGCCAGAGCATTGCGCGCACAATTGCCTGGCTGCCCATGCCGCTGGGTCGGCTTGTCCTTCTGTGTAGGCCCACCAGTCACTGCGTTGTTGCAGGAAGTTGTGCAGCAAGGCACGCGTGCTGTGTAGGCCGATGTCCTCCAGCAGTGCTTGCATGTCGTTGGTCAGGGTTGATGCGGGTGCGCGCTCCAGCGTCTGTACCAGTTGTGCCCATGCTTGGGCACGCAGTGCGCCGGTGTGCTCTGTAAGCGTGTAACCAGACAACCCGGATGACAGGGAGGCGCTACGGATCAGATCAAAAAACCAGGCGTGGAAGGTGAGCAGGCGTAAGCCAGGCTGGGCCGTGAGTACCGTTTCAAGCAAGTTTCGCGCACGCTCCACCTGAACCACCATCTCATCTTCCGGTATGGCACGTTGATGCAGGAATGCGCGGACTTCTTCTTCGTCTGCACTGGCACAGAACCGCAACCAGTCATACAGGCGCGTGCGCATTTCACCCGCAGCTTTATGGGTGAAGGTAATGGCTAAAATGGTCGAAGGGTCGGCACCGGACAGCAGCAGACGCACGATGCGTGATACCAGCAGCCACGTTTTCCCGCTGCCTGCACAGGCTTCGACCACCACCGAATGACTGGGGTTCAGCGCAATCTGGTTAAAGTGAGCGCTGTCCATGACAGACTCTAACGAATCTGGATTTGCGTGGCACCATCTATGGCTTCGATGGCGGCTTTGGGCGCTTGGCCATTCAGTACGGCGCGGATGCCGGGCATGTAACGGTTGAAGCATTCCAGCGAGAACACAATCAGCGTTTGTACCATTTTTGGGGTAAGTTGACCGTCAGCAATATCCACACTGTTTTTGAAATTAAATTCGCCATCATTCATGTCGATTTCAAAATTACCCAGTGGCAAACCAAAGTTGGCGCGAGAGAGAAACTCACTGAGTGCTGCAATGTGTTCTTTGGAAACAGGCAAATCTTGTGGGCGAGTGTAAACAAACAAGCGATGTGTTTGTTCATGGCTGTGCAGATAAAGATTTAATTTGCCGACAGCACTGTCAATGGACAGGTTGATCACCGGCATGTTGGGCACACGTATTGCGGGCAAATTCATGTTTTTTAAGCATTGGTCGGCGATATCGATTAAGTGCATGGGGTTTCCTTTTGAGTGGGGAACGTTCATGAACGAGTCCCAAGGTGGTTGGCAATTCGTATAAAATCCGCGACGGAAAGCGTTTCTGCGCGACGACGTGGATCAATGTTTAAGCTGGCGAAATCGCTGTCTGTCATCAGGGCAGACAGGCTGTTGCGCACGGTTTTTCGGCGTTGTGAAAATGCGCTGGCGACGACCTGTTCGAAGCGCGCAGTATCTGTTGCGGTCAGTGCTTCCGGGGGGCGCGGTACCATGCGCACGACCGCAGAGTTGACTTTCGGCGGAGGTCGAAATGCCTCAGGGGGCACGTCAAACAAAGCTTCCATTTCATAACGGTATTGCAGCATAACCGATAAACGCCCATAAGCATGGCTGTCAACATCGGCCGTCATACGATCCACTACTTCCTTTTGCAGCATGACATGAATGTCGTGAATAAAGGGTGAAAATTCAGCCAGGCGAAACAGCAAAGGGGTAGAAATGTTATAAGGCAGGTTGCCTACGATCCGCAAGTTTGTACCCAAACTGGCAAAATCGAAAGCCAGCGCATCTGCTGCATGAATGGCTAATTGTGTCGGCAGGTGACGTTTTGTGAGGCGCGTCACGATATCACGGTCCAATTCAATCACATGAAAGAATGGCAGCAGCGCCAGCAAGGGATAAGTTAATGCACCAAGACCTGGACCGATTTCCACCAAATTGTCGCCCACCTGTGGATGTATGGCACGCACAATGCTGTGAATGACATCATTGTCACATAAAAAATGTTGACCAAAGCGTTTGCGCGCAATGTGTTCAGCCATGGCCGTTCCCCAATTCTGCTGCCAGTTGCAGGGCAGCATATAAACTGCCTGTCAGTGATCTTCCTGTCCCAGCCAAATCCAGCGCGGTGCCGTGATCGACCGAAGTGCGCACGATGGGCAGCCCAAGGGTGACATTTACCCCCTGGCCAAAACTGGCATATTTGAGCACGGGTAAGCCCTGGTCGTGGTACATGGCCAGTACGCAATCGGCGTGCTTCAAGTGATGGGGTTGGAACAGGGTGTCAGCAGGCAGCGGGCCTTGCAACAGGAGACCTCGCGCACGGAGTTGTTCTAACACCGGGATAATGATCCGTAGTTCTTCATCGCCAAGATGCCCCGATTCACCGGCATGAGGATTGAGCCCTGCCACCAAAATTCGGGGCTGAGGAATGTGAAATTGTGCGCGCATGGCATGGTGAAGTGTGAGCAGCGTATGGTGCAGGCTGTCGGCAGTTAAGGCGTCAGCCACGGCGCGCAGGGGTAGATGGGTGGTGGCCAGTGCCACACGCATGCCGCCGCCCACCAGCATCATGACCACTGGTGGAGATTGCGTTTTATCGGCCAGGTATTCAGTGTGTCCGGTAAATGCAATACCAGCCTGATTGATGACGGCTTTGTGCACTGGCGCAGTCACCATGGCGCTGAATTCACCACTTTGACAACCTGCTATGGCACGATCCAGCATACTGAGTACAAATGGCGCATTGGCCGGGTTCAGTTGACCTGCCACGGTGGTCTGGGCCTGTGGACAGTGCAGCACACTTAGCTCACCGGGTTGACAAGACACTGTTGCGTTTTCCCCGATATAGTCATGCAGCGACAAGGATACGCCAAGTTGGGCAGCACGCTGCAGCAAGGTGTCGCGGTCAGCCAGCACCACCACTGCATCAGTACGCGCCTGCTGCGCCCACTGCACGCACAGGTCTGGACCGATGCCAGCAGGTTCGCCAGAAGTGAGTGCGATGAGTTTAGTCAAGTTAAGCAGGCAGTGGAAAGTATTTTACATAAGCCCGGTCACGCAGCTCACGAAGCCATTCGGTTTGCGCTTCTTCAACTTTACGCGCTTGAATGGCTTGCCGCGCAAGCATGCGGCGCTTCGCCAGGGTGACATCTTTCTGTCTGCGCTCCAGCACTTGAATCAGGTGATAACCGAATTGAGTTTTAATCGGCTGGCTGATTTCCCCCGGCTTGAGTGCATCCATAGCATGTTCAAATTCCGGTACAGTTTCTCCGGGTGACAGCCAACCCAGATCGCCGCCATTGGCGGCGCTACTGTCATCGGAATATTTTTTAGCCATGTCTTCGAACTTCACGCTGCCATTGAGGACATTTTCCCGAATCTGGTTCAGGCGTTTGATGGCATCGGCATCGCTCACCACTTCATTGGTTTTGATGAGAATGTGGCGCGCATGGGTTTGGTCAATAATGGTGGCCTGGTTATCGGAACGTTGTTCGATGAGTTTCAAGATATGAAACCCGTCATTGCTGCGCAAGACATCGGTAAAGTCGCCCGGTTTCAACGCGCGCACAGTGTCCAGGTATTGGGGTGGAATTTGTGCGGCGGGACGCCAACCCAGATCGCCGCCTTCCAGGGCATTCGGTGCACTGGAGTACAGAGTCGATACCTGTGCGAAGTCGTCACCCGCACGCAGTTTTTTCAACGCGGCATCTGCTTTGGCTTGGGCGGCGCTGATTTGTTCGGGTGTGGCATTGTTGGGGATATCGACCGTAATCAGGGCGAGGTGGAATTCCTGATCGGTACCTATCGCAGCTTGTTGCGCAAGGTAAGCGTCCACTTCGGCTTCGCTGACATTGACTTTGCTGACTACGTCACGCTGGTGCAAACGGTCCAGCGTAATTTCATCGCGAATATCATCGCGGAACTGGTCGAAATTCACACCGTCGTGAGCAAGCGCTTGTTTAAATTGTGGCAGACTCAATTTGTTTTGTTCGGCAATTTTTTCCACAGCGCGGTCCAGCATGGTTGCATCCACATGAATACCGGTTTGTTTGGCGAATTGAAGTTGAATACGGTCATTAATCATGCGCTCTAACAATTGCTTTTGCAGGATGTCGCGTGGCGGCATGGGAATATGCCGGCTTTCAATTTGTTGTACGGCGCGCGCATAGCGGGCATCCAGTTCGCTGCGGGTGATAATGCCATCGTTCACCACCGCCACAATGCCATCTAATGGTATGACCTGGCTGGACGGTGTGACTGCGGCACTGACTGGTGCGTCAGCCGCCCAAAGTGGCACAGAAAAAAATGTAACAAGGGCGATGAGTACTGCGTACAGTTTAGTGTCGAATGATTTCATTGCTGTTGATGTATCCTGGTATGCTAAGGTTAAGTGCTGCAGTGGGGTCAGAGCCCAAATTGCCCAGACCGTTTAATTCAAGCTGGATGAAAAAAGACGTGCTTTGGGTGTTGGCTGCAATCTCGATGGTTTGAAACAGGGTGCGCAGCGCCCAGCAACCGCCATTGTATTCGACTCCAGCCAAACCCTGAACAAGTTGTTTATCCAAAACGGAGTAATCATAGCGCATCACGGTGTACCAGTGGTGATAAATTGGCCATTGCGAAGAGAAATCATACTGATCAACCTGCCCGTTTACTGACAGGTAACCAAAATTAAATACTTTGCCGGGGGCGGGCTGATAACTGACTGACAGGCTTTCGGCGTCCGTCTGACCCATTTGGGTGTTGTAACTGATGGCGGCATCCGTGCGCCAGGCTTGTGTGAGCTGGCCGCCGATATCCCCCATGACATCACTGGAAGCACTGGTGATGGCGGTTTCTCCGGGCAGCGTGACCAGCTGCGGCGTAAAATACAACCTTTCACCGACAGAAAAACGCAAGCGTTCCAATCCCGAGTCCTGGTCAATCAATCGGGATGTCACCGCCATGGTGAGCTGGTTGGCATTGTTGATTCGGTCATAGCCCACGTAACGGTTTTCAGAAAAAAGGGTGGCATAGTTAATGGGATCAAGTTCTGCAGTATCGAATACGGGCAGATTATTTTGATTTTGATAGGGAATGTAGACATAAAACAGTCTGGGTTCCAGTGTTTGCTGGTATTGGTTACCCATAATATTGATGTTACGGTCAAAATACATGCCGCTGTCCACACTGGTGATGGGTAAGGTGCGGGTGTATTGCGACTGGGGACTGGTGTTATTGGTACTCAAGCTATAGTCGGTGTAATTCACACCAAACTTGGGTGTGATGTAGCCGTAGGCAGTATTGATAGGCAGACTGACACTGGGGTAGGCCACCAGGCGGTCTCCGTTTACCATGCCAGGTGTTGGGTTTACGAAACGGGCGAAATCAGTATAAACGTTCACATTCAGACCATTATCGAGTATTTTATTCCCCGACCAGTTGACTTCAGGCAGGATGGCATAGGGAGGGATAATGTTGGGCACACCAGTTTCCTGTAAGGTCTGGTACTGTTGAACATGCCCTGTCAATTGCCACCAATCGTGCTGGTAAGTTAAAGAAGCCTCCTGATCCAGTGTGGCCAATGAGGTCACTGTTAACTGGTTGGACAGGTCGCGAAAAAAGTTGTTGTCGGAAACGGCCTGATACACGAAATGGCCGGTCAATCCCGGCGCAAAGACTTGATCGTGTGTGGCAAAGATATCCCAGCGCGTGGTGTTCGTCATATGGTCTTGCAAGATGTCGCCGTTGAAGGTGCCATGGTAAGTGGGTTCTAAATAGCGAAACTCTCCATCCAGCTCTATGCCCCGTTTGCTGATGATATCCGGAGCGATTGTGGCATCCATGTTGGGCGCAATGTTCCAGTAGAAAGGTAATGCTAACGAAGCGCCGCTGTTGCTTGTGGTGCCGAATATCGGGGCTAACAAACCGCTCTTGCGCGAATTATCGAGCGGAAAACTGATCCATGGCGTGTATAAAATAGGCGTTTGCATAAAGTCGATGACTGCACCATGCGCGGTACCGACTTGATTCAACATATCTAGATGCAGGTCTTTGAGATGCAAATACCAATCATCGTTGCCAACCACGCAAGAGGTATAAATGGCGTTTTTTAATTTGTATTGATTTTCGCCTTCGAACAGTAATTGCGAAGCGCTTCCACGCGCATAGTTCACCGTCGGCCCTGCCGGTGGCATGGTAGTTCCTGCGGGTGGAACGGTACCGGGATTGTGGAAGGTGAATTGGGGTGTTGTCATCTGACCGGTTTGTTTTTGCATGAACATGTCGAGATGGGGACCCGTTAAAATGAGTCCTTGTTCGGTGACACAGACATTGCCGTTGGCTTCAACCTGATCACTGGCAAGCAGGTAATGCAAATGGTCGGACTGGACTTCGATCAGGCCCCGGTGCAAATCCACGTTACCCTGCGCATCAACGAATACATTTTCCAAGCCATTCATTTGTTCAGCGCTGATAAATAAGGGGGGGGTCTTATCGGACTTGTCCGGGAAAGTCACCTTGCCCGAGTTTTGCAAATTGAGCGTGTCATCGGCATTGGCCATGGGGCCAATCAACAGCAGGGACAGGCAGAGTGATGAAAAAATGAGATGTCTGAGCATTATGGGGGTGAAGATAATTGATGCTAAAATGTAAAAATTAATCATAAGTTATTGGGTTGTCATGATGCAGCGTGAACAATTGATTCTGTCCTGGTTGCAAAAAACATTTCCTCATCAATCGCCAGGTTTATCGCCGGTGGGGGCTGATGCAAGTTTCCGGCGTTATTTCCGCGTTCATTTAAATAATGGTGAGCATTATATCGTGATGGATGCGCCACCGCAGCACGAAGATTGTCAGCCTTTTGTAAAAATAGCAAAATATTTGGTAAAAAAGGGGGTAAAAGTCCCCACAGTGCTGCATGCCGACCTTGAGCAAGGTTTGCTGGTGCTAACCGATTTTGGTGACGTCACTTATCTCGACGCACTGACCCCCGATCATGCAGACGGGTTATATATGGCGGCCATCGACGAATTGATACGGATCCAAAAAGGAGACCGCCCAGTCGGTTTGCCTGAATATGACCGTCCGCTGCTGGCCAGGGAGTTGCAATTATTTGAAGACTGGTACCTTGTGCGGCATTTGAATATGACGCCTGAGCCAGATGCATTAGCGAGCCTGAATAAGTTGTATGCCCAGTTGCTTGATAACATTCAAACTCAAACTCAAGTGTTCGTTCATCGTGATTATCACAGCCGAAATTTGATGCATACCGATTCGGGGCCTGGCGTGCTCGACTTTCAGGACGCAGTGTATGGGCCAATTACTTATGATCTGGTTTCCCTGTTGCGCGATGCTTACATTGATTGGGATGAAACTCAAGTGCTCGATTGGGTCATTCGTTATTGGGAAAAAGCACGTCGTGCCGGCCTGCCGGTGCGTGCCGATTTTGGTGAGTTTTACCGGGATTTTGAGTGGATGGGCTTGCAACGGCATCTCAAAGTGTTGGGTATTTTTGCCCGTCTTTATTACCGCGATGGTAAATCGGGGTATTTGCAAGATATGCCGCGCGTTATGGGCTATGTACGCAAAGTAAGCGCGCGCTATCGCGAATTTTCGCCTTTGTTGGTCTTGTTAGACCAGTGGCAAGGCACACAGCAGGAAACAGGATTGACGTTTTGAATGCGGTAAATGCTGGCATTGACACCGCCATGATTTTGGCCGCCGGGCGTGGCGAGCGCATGCGCCCCTTGACTGACCATGCCCCCAAGCCCTTATTGGTGGCGGGTGATCAGCCGTTGATCGTTCATCTGTTGCGTGCGCTGGTTAACGCTGGATTTACGCGGGTGGTGATTAATTTGGCGCATTTGGGTGAGCAGATTGCAACGTATTTGGGCGATGGATCGGCATATGGCGTGGAATTGATCTATTCGCGCGAAGTCCCGGCGCTGGAAACCGCAGGGGGTATTGCCCGAGCGCTGCCATATTTGGGGACTGAACCATTTGTGGTGGTTAATGGCGATATCTGGACAAATTATGATTTTTCCAAGCTACGGCGCAATGGCTTGCCGTTCAATAAATTGGCGCATTTGGTGCTGGTTGAAAATCCTCCCCAACATGCGCAAGGCGATTTTTGTCTTGATCGCATGGACACGGCAAGTCGTTTCGCCCGGGTGTATGATGGTGATGCAGACCGTCTGACATTCAGCGGCATAGGCTGTTATCATCCCGCTTTGTTTGCTGGCATGACGGATGCTGCACCCACCCGTTTGGCGCCCATATTGCGCACGGCGATGAAGATGAACAAAGTCAGCGGTGAAAAGTTGCAGGGGCAATGGTTTGATGTGGGCACGCCAGAGCGATTGTCAGAGTTGAATATTTTGTTAAAGCGAGCGCAACATGGATGCTGAAGCAATACTTCAGGCCGTCACGATTAATCGGGCATGGCGCGACGAGATAGCCACAGAATGGTTGGCGTTAATGGATCTCGCGGTATGGGGAGAGGTCAAATCTTCCCGTTTGGGCGCGATGAATCGCGTGCGTCGCCGCGTGCTGGAAGTGGGCGAAAAACTGCATTCTTTGTGTGCTGCCCGTGAATGGATCCCTCACCCCCGCGAGCAATTGAAAAATGCGCTGGGCTCCTCTTTCAGCTTGAAAGACAGTATGGCGCAATTGATTAAGTCTGCTGAAGATGCTGATGGCGGGGCGGACGGACAGCGTTTTGCCGAACAGTTGACGCGATTACAGGTTGTGATTGAGGCACAATTGCCTGCTCTGGAAAACCGTTGGGCAGAGTGGTTGGACACGCAGTATGTGGACGACATTGAAGACGAGGGTGAGCCAGTAAATGCTTGATATAACAGCCTTTGTTTCGCGTCGTCAACGTCTGTTGCGCGAATTGGGTGACGGCGTGGCCGTGTTGTCCACGGCGCCGGAGCGCTTGCGCAATCAGGACAGCCACTATCCGTATCGTTTTGATAGCTATTTTTACTACTTGACCGGATTTTCTGAACCGGAAGCCGTGTTGGTGTTGCAGGGTGGCACAGGGCGCGCGTTGTTGTTTTGCCGGGAAAAAAATTCGGAACGCGAAATATGGGATGGACACCGTTACGGGCACGAAGCAGCCCAAACGGTGTTTGGCTTTGATGCGGCCTATCCGATCACGCAGCTTGATAACATGATGCCTGATTTGCTCAGTAATCAGCCTGCATTGCACTATGCCATAGGTGTAGATGCTGCATGGGACAGTCGGGTGATGGGGTGGTTGAATGCCGTGCGTGAGAAATCGCGTAGCGGTGTCCGGGCGCCGACGCGTTTGCAGGATGTGCGCGATGCGGTGGCCGCCATGCGCCTGGTGAAAGACGACGTTGAGTTGGTGGTGATGCAGCGCTCGGCTGATATCGCCTGTGCAGCCCACCAGCGTGCCATGCAAGTGACGCGTCCCGGGCAGTACGAATACCAGATTGAAGCCGAATTGCTGTATGCATTTCGTCGTCAGGGCGCGCAATCACCGGCGTATACATCTATCGTTGCCGGGGGGGCGAATGCATGCACTTTGCATTACGTGGACAATGCAGCGCTGCTGCAGGCCGGTGACCTGTTATTGATTGACGCCGGGTGTGAACTGGATGGCTATGCTTCCGACATCACGCGTACTTTTCCAGTTAACGGCCGGTTTGAAGGCGCGCAGCGCGATGTCTATGCCTGTGTGCTGGCTGCCCAGGCAGCGGCCATCGCGCAAGTGCAGCCGGGGTTGTCGTGGCAGGCACCGCATGACGCAGCCGTGCAGGTGTTGGCACAGGGTATGTTGGACTGGGGTTTGTTGCAGGGCTCGCTGGATGGCGTGATTGAATCGGGCGCTTACAAAAGGTTTTACATGCACCGTACCGGACATTGGCTGGGTTTGGATGTACACGATGTGGGTGCTTACAAACACGGCGATACATGGTGCACTTTGGAACCGGGTATGGTGCTGACCGCAGAACCGGGATGTTATATTACGGCGGCAGATGACGTACCCCAAGCTTTCCACAACCTCGGCATACGTATTGAAGACGATGTGTGCGTGACGCAGGACGGGTGTCATGTGTTGACGGTTGCAGCACCCAAAAGCATTGCCGATATTGAAAACTTGATGGCGGCTGCACGTGAAGGGGCAAAGGATGCGTGAGCACAGTGACATCGTGGTGGTCGGCGGCGGCCCGGTCGGGGCGGCTTTCGCGCTCGCGCTAGCAGACAGCGAATTCAGTGTGCAGGTGCTTGAAGCACGTCCTCATTTACGGCAACCCACATTCCGGCGTACCCTGGCATTGTCGTATGGGACGCGATTGATATTGGAGCGCCTGGGGGTGTGGTCAGCATTGCGCAAGGTGACGCCGATTCGGGATATTCACATTTCACAGCGTGGTGGTATGGGTGTTGCGCGGTTGTCTGCGACTGAAGAACAGTTACCCGAACTGGGTGCGGTGGTGGATTATGGTGAACTGGATGCCGCGCTGCATCAAGCGTTGGCGAATAGCGCCGTGCAAGTGGTGACTGGCGCGCGGGTAGTGGATTCTCATAGCACGACCACCTACGCTTCGTTGCAGATGGAATATAAGGGACGGCCTGAATGTGTGACCACACGGCTGGCCGTGATCGCGGATGGCGGGGCGGGGCAAGCGAATCGGGAGCGTCGTGAGTATGCCCAACATGCTTTGGTGGCTTGGGTGAAAAGCGAATTGCCCCATGGGCACCGTGCGTATGAGCGGTTTACGGATGAGGGGCCTATGGCCCTGTTGCCAGATCAGGATGGCTTTGCGCTGGTGTTGACTGCGCTGCCTGAACGGGTAAATGCCTTATTGGCCATGCCGGAAGCGGATTTTCTTGCTGAGTTGTACCAGCATTTTGGCGAACGGTTGGGACGCTTCGTGCAAGTGCGTGAGCGCAGCAGTTTTCCTTTGGCGACCAGCCATACCCGTGATGTGGTCAGTCCTCATCGCGTCATGATCGGCAATGCTGCGCATGTGATGCACCCAGTGGCGGGGCAGGGTTTTAATTTGGGTTTGCGTGACGCATGGGAACTCGCCGAACAGGTGCGAGCGTCGGGACGCGAAGCGTTGGGCGATATGGTCATGCTGAAACGCTATGCGGTAACCCGGCAATTTGATGTGTCGGCCAGCATGTGGTTCACGGACAGTCTGGTGCGGTTGTTCACGCAACCCAATCCGCTATTGGACCATGTACGCGGCATGGGTTTGTTGGCTTTGCAGCAGATGCCGCCCCTGAAACATTTTGTGGCCAGACGCATGATTTTTGGGGCGCGAGCATGGTAAAGTCCGAATTTGATGTGATCATTGTTGGTGCGGGAATTGTCGGTGCCGTCCTGGCTTGCGCCTTGCGTGACAGCGGATTGAATCTGGCGCTGGTCGAGCCGCATCCGGTGGAGCCCCCCAGCGAGAGATTGGACACCCGAATTTATGCCATTAGCCCTGGCAGCGCGGCCCTGTTGGCGAACATTGGGGTGTGGAAGACATTGGATCAGCGGCGCATATGCCCCGTGTACGCCATGGATGTGCGTGGCGACCAGGGTGCTGAAATTGTGCTGGATGCCTATCAGGCCGGGGTGCCGCAACTGGCCTGGATTCTTGAGGGCAATCGCATTCAATATGGCCTGTGGCAGGCGATGCAAAATCAGGCCAATTTGACCCTCATCAGCGGCGCTAAAGGTGAAGGTTTGTGCTGGTCTGAGCCATCCACCTCCTCTCGTCGTGCGAAATTAACTTTGGATGACGGGCGGCAATTGAGCGCGGATTTAGTGGTGGCGGCCGATGGACGGGCTTCATGGGTGCGCGCGCAAGCAGGCATCGAAGCGCGGCGTGAAGATTATCAGCAGTCTGGTGTGGTGGCCAATTTTGCGTGTGAGCACCCGCATCGAAATATGGCAAGACAATGGTTTAGAGAAGATGGCATTCTGGCTTGGCTGCCTCTGCCGGACCGTGCCATTTCTATGGTGTGGTCCACCAGTGACGCGCACACACAAGCGTTGCTGGCGGCGACGCCCGAGCAATTGGCAGAGCAGGTGGCGCAGGCGGGCAGAAACAGTTTGGGACAATTACACACGCTAACCCCAGCCGCCGCATTCCCCTTGAGTATTTTGCGTGTGTCACCCATCGTGGCACCGGGTTTGGCCCTGGTAGGCGATGCGGCGCACGGTGTTCATCCGCTGTCCGGACAAGGCGTGAACTTGGGTTTGCGCGATGTGGCCGAATTGGTCAAGGTTTTAAAACAACGGGGTGCGGCGCATTGCGGCGATTTGGGTTTGTTGCAGCGCTATGCCCGCGCCAGGCGTGGCGATATTGTGACTACGCAGACCGTCACGGATGGTTTGCATCATTTATTTCATGATCAAAATCCGGTGTTGCGCCATTTGCGCAATGTGGGCATGGATGTGGCGGGGCGTATCGGGCCGTTGAAATCGTGGCTGGTGCGGCAATCTTTGGTGTAGTTTTACCGATTGATTTCTGCTTGTCAGGTTCGCACGAAAATTTTTGCGATGAGTTAAAATGGTAGCTCAAGCCAGAGAGCTGACGGTCACAAGCAACCATTTTCCCGGCTTGTTCGATGTTCATCATTTATCCTTTTTCCTTGCTGGGTTTCTTTCAATCCAAAGAGCCGTCGCGTAACGTGCTTTGCCATCATCTTGCGCTCTAATGGGTTATGTGGATTTGTATAGTCGGTTAGGCAGTGCTGAGGTAGAGCGGTCTTGCACAGAAGCCACGTTGCAATGCAAGTCTCGGCACCCTGACACATTGACGCGTATGTATTTCGAGATTGGGCGGCTGAAGTAAACCAGACCATAATTTAAGATGGTGCGTACATCGCAAATATCTTAACTTTCATAACAAATTAACTTAAACTACCCCATTCAACACAAACACCCTCTCAGCTGAGTGCTTTGGATTTGAATCCGCCCATTATTAAAAGGAATTTGAGCAATGTTGAAACGCAGTGTGCTGGCCTTGGTGCTGGCTTTAGGCATGACGCAAGTCCATGCAGATGAGAGCGCCATTAAAAAAGTACTGACGACGCGTTTTCCAGGGGTTGAGGTGAGTAGCATCACCAAAACACCCTATTCAGGTTTGTACGAGGTGGTGATAGACGGTCAGGTGTCCTATGTAGACGACAATGCCAATTATCTGTTTTTAGGCAGCGTGGTGGATCTGAAAACCAGAAGAAACTTAACACAAGAGCGCACAGAAAAACTTAATACAGTCAATTTGAGCAGCTTGCCACTGGAGCATGCGATGAAATTCGTGAAAGGTGATGGCAGCCGAAAACTCATCGTGTTTTCTGATCCGGAATGCCCCTATTGCAAGCGTTTGGAGCAGGAATTAATCAAGGTGAATAACTTGACGCTGTATGTATTCCCTTTTCCGCTGGATAGTTTGCATCCCGGTACCACGGCAGTCAGCAAATCGATTTGGTGTGCCAGGGACAAAAATCTGGCATGGCAAGACGCACTCTTAAAGAACAAATTACCCAAAAATGATGGCACGTGCGACAACCCGATTGCTGCCGACATTGCTTTAGGCAATAGTTTGCATATTACGGGTACACCGACCCTGATTTTTGCTAACGGGCAACGGATTGCTGGTGCAATGCCAGCAGAGAAAATAGAGCAGTTGTTGAATGCCATCAAGTGATCGTTCGTATGCAACTTGTGCAGCGAGGTTTAGACGCGCTTTCCCCTGAGAGGGGCGCGTGAAGAGTGAGGTGAAACGGGCATGGCGAAGTGCCGTGCCATGATTTGTGGCGGTTTCGTCATGCCAGTCAAGGGGTTGTGATGCGCACGCGAATTAAAATTTGTGGTTTTACTTCGCCAGACACTGCGTTGTATGCTGCTTTGGCAGGTGCAGATGCCATCGGTCTGGTGTTTTATCCGCCCAGTCCGCGTCATGTGGGGTTGAAGGCGGCACAAGCGATTGCGCAGGCGCTACCGCCGTTCGTCAGTCGGGTGGCCTTGTTCGTGGATGCCCCGGCGGAGCAGGTGCGTGAGGTGCTGGATACAGTTCAACCCGATCTGTTGCAGTTTCATGGAGATGAAACACCTGAGTACTGTCGCCAATTTGAGCGGCCCTACATTAAGGCTGTGCGCGTTCATGTGGGTCTGAATTTGTTACAATACGCATCGCAATACCCTGACGCACGCGGATTGTTGCTGGATGCGTGTATTCCAGGCGAGGCGGGTGGTACGGGTACCCGCTTCGACTGGCAGCTGATTCCGCCGGTTATGTCGTTACCTGTTATCTTGTCGGGTGGTTTGGTGTCTGGCAATGTGGGTGATGCGATACGTCAGGTTCACCCTTGGGCGGTGGATGTGTCCAGTGGCGTTGAATCGGTTCGTGGTGTTAAGGACAAAGAGAAAATCATGCGGTTTATTGCTGAAGTGAATCAATTAAATAATGTGCAGGGGGAGGGTTGATGCCCAAAGAGGATGTTCCGGACAGTCGGGGTTATTTTGGTGTTTACGGTGGTTCATTTGTCGCTGAAACCCTGGTGTCGGCACTGGAAGACTTGAAAAACGAGTACCAGCGCGCACGTGCTGACAAACAGTTCATGGCGGAGTTCCATCATGAACTCAAACATTATGTTGGGCGCCCCAGCCCTGTTTTTCACGCGCAACGTTGGTCTGCCAGGTTGGGCGGTGCACAAATCTACCTGAAACGTGAAGACCTCAATCACACTGGCGCGCACAAGATTAACAGCGCGATGGGCCAAGCTTTGCTGGCGCGCCGCATGGGTAAAAAAAAGGTGATTGCCGAAACCGGTGCCGGGCAACACGGCGTGGCAACGGCCACCGTGGCGGCGCGTTTCGGTATGGAATGCGTCATTTACATGGGCGCAGACGACATCGCCCGCCAATCGCCCAATGTGTTTCGCATGAAGTTGCTGGGCGCCACCGTGAAAGCCGTGACTTCGGGTTCGCGTACCTTGAAAGATGCCTTGAATGAGGCGATGCGGGACTGGGTCACGAATGTGAATTCCACCTTTTATATTTTGGGTACCGCCGCTGGCCCGCACCCTTATCCCATGTTGGTGCGTGATTTCCAGGCGGTGATCGGTGAAGAATGCCTGTGGCAGATGCCGGAACTGGCAGGGCGTCAGCCGGATGCGGTGATTGCCTGCGTGGGCGGCGGGTCAAACGCGATAGGTATTTTTCACCCCTACCTTGCGCATCCCTCGGTGCGACTAATTGGCGTTGAAGCAGGGGGTAAGGGTCTGGGGACCGGGCAGCACGCCGCGCCGTTGGCATCTGGTGCTTCCGCTGGAGTACTGCATGGTTTTCGCAGTTATTTGATGCAAAATGCGGATGGACAAGTGATTGAAACCCATTCGGTGTCAGCCGGGCTGGATTATCCGGGCGTGGGTCCGGAACATGCATGGTTGAAAGACAGTCGCCGGGCTGAATATGTGGCGATCAATGATGATGAAGCCTTGCAGGCATTTCATGATCTGTGTCGTTTTGAGGGAATTATCCCTGCACTGGAATCCAGCCATGCTTTGGCGCAGGCAGCAAAAATGGCGCCGCAGATGGATAAGGATGCCATTTTGTTGGTCAATTTGTCAGGGCGCGGTGACAAAGACATCAACACTGTGGCCCAGTTGGCTGGCATTACTCTCTCATAAAGGACCGCAAGGAAATGAGCCGTATTCAGCAGACGTTTTCACGTCTAAAAGCACAGCAACGGGTCGCCTTGATTCCGTACGTCACGGCGGGTGACCCCGACCCACAGTTAACTGTACCGATTATGCACGCGCTGGTGTCGGCAGGCGCAGACGTGATTGAGTTGGGGGTGCCCTTTTCTGACCCCATGGCCGATGGGCCTGCGATACAGCGTGCTTCCGAGCGTGCTTTACTGCATGGCGTGAATTTGAAGTTGGTGTTGGCGTTGGTGGCAGAATTTCGGACGATTAACACCACAACACCTGTGGTGTTAATGGGTTATCTTAATCCAGTCGCGCACATGGGCTATCAGGTATTCGCGGAGCAAGCCAAAAATGCGGGTGTGGATGGGGTGTTGTTGGTGGACAATCCACCGGAAGAGCACATTGCCAAGGTGTTTAAACCCTATGGCCTGGACAGTATTTTTTTGGTGTCACCGACCACCACTGAAGCACGTATGCAATTGATTGCCAGCCAGGCAAGCGGATTTATTTATTATGTGTCGCTCAAGGGTGTGACTGGTTCCAGTAGCTTAAATCTGGATGAAGTGGAGCAACGGATCCCTTTGATTCGTGCAGCAAGCAAGGATTTACCCGTGGGGGTGGGTTTTGGGATTCGTGATGCGCAGACGGCATCGGCCATTGGAAAATTTGCTGATGCCGTGGTGATCGGTAGTCGTATTGTGGAAGAAATTGAGCGTTCGTCCCGCGAAGCGGTTCTGGATAATGTACAGAGTTGGGTCGCAGAGGTCCGCAAAGCGCTGGATGCGCAGATTTAGTGCGTCACGCTAATTTTAAAAGGGAAAATATATGAGTTGGTTTCAAAAATTATTGCGCCCAAAAATTAATCGCCGGGTGCCGGAAGATCCGAAGAAGGTGGTGCCCGAAGGGCTGTGGAGCAAATGCAAGTCATGTGAAGCTGTTTTGTATTGCGTTGATTTGGATAGAAATATGCACGTTTGCCCCAAGTGTAATCACCATCACCGTATTGGCGCACGCCAGCGTCTGGAAATGTTGCTGGATGAAGAGTCCAGGGTAGAAATTGGTGCTGAAGTGACCCCTCTCGATCCTTTAAAATTTAAGGACACCAAACGTTATATTGATCGTGTGGCAGATGCGCAACGCGATACGCACGAAACAGACGCCTTGATCGTGATGCAAGGTCGGATATGCGGCGTGCCTTTGGTTGCCGCTGCCTTTGAATTTAAATTCATGGGAGGCTCCATGGGTGCGGTAGTCGGTGAGCGTTTTGTACGGGCAATCGAGGCGTGTGTGCGTGATAAACAAGCCTTCGTATGTTTTGCAGCCAGTGGCGGTGCGCGTATGCAGGAAGGTCTGTTTTCCTTGATGCAGATGGCGAAAACCAGTGCCGCGTTGACCCATTTGGCTAACGCAAAATTGCCATTTATTTCCGTGTTGACCGATCCGACAATGGGCGGTGTTTCGGCCAGTTTCGCCATGCTGGGAGACGTGATTGTGGCCGAACCCCAAGCCTTGATTGGTTTTGCCGGCCCACGTGTGATTGAGCAAACCGTGCGGGAAACTCTGCCTGAAGGATTTCAGCGTTCGGAGTTTTTACTGGAACATGGTGTGGTAGATTTAATTGTTGACCGGCGGGAAATGCGTGAACGACTCGCTAATTTGCTGGCTTTGATGCAACACCAATCGCTCGCCGCATGACCACCCTGGATGAATGGTTGGCTTATTTGGAGCAGTTACACCCGAAAACTATTGATTTAGGTTTGGCACGGGTCGCACAAGTCGCACAAAAATTGTTTTCGGGTTCTCAGCAGGCTTGCATCATAACGGTAGGTGGTACCAACGGCAAGGGTTCGACCTGTGCCTTTTTGGAAAGTATTTTGTTGCAGGCGGGTTATCGGGTGGGACTGTACACCTCACCACATCTCTTGCGTTATCACGAACGGGTGCGTGTGAATGGTGTGATGGTAGATGATAGCCAGCTGATTACTGCTTTTGAAGCCATTGAAGCGGCTCGCGGTGATGTGTCGCTCAGTTATTTTGAATTCGGTACTCTGGCGGCAATGCAAGTGTTTCGTGCGACACCTCTGGATGTGTGGATACTGGAAGTGGGTTTGGGCGGTCGCCTGGACGCGGTGAATATATTGGATGCCGACTGTGCAGTGGTGACCAGTATTGATTTGGATCATACCGAGTACCTTGGCGACTCACGGGAATTGATCGGTCGCGAGAAAGCGGGCATATTTCGTTTGGACCGCGCTGCCGTGTGCGGCGATCCACAGCCACCCCACAGTTTGCGAAGGTATGCCGATGAGGTTGGCGCAAAATGGCTGGCATTGGGGCAAGCGTTTACTTATCGGTTCAACATCACAGACTGGGATTATCGCGGGACGCGGAAAATAGACCATTTACCGTTTCCAGCTTTAACTGGTGAGCATCAGCTGAATAATGCGGCGACTGCTTTGGCCGCTTTGGATGTGGTGGCAGGACGTTTACCTGTTGATGACACCGCAATACGGCAAGGTCTGATGAATACCCAATTGTTGGGGCGTTTTCAGCGTTTGGAGGGTTTGCCGCAACGCATACTGGATGTGGCGCACAACCCGCATGGCGCAACGGTATTGGCAGCGGCTTTGCGCCAGTTGCCTGTGCCAGGCGCTACATGGGCAGTCATGGCGATGTTGGCAGACAAAGATATTGCGGGGGTGGTTGCCGCGATGAAGGGGGTAGTGGACCATTGGTTGGTGGCGAGTCTGGATATGCCTCGCGGCGCCGGGGCCGAACAGTTACGCAGCATTTTGATTGCGCAAGGCTGTGGCGATGTTCGTATTTACTCTTCGCCTTGGGATGCATGGTATGCGGCCTGTGAACTTGCCGCAGAAAATGATAGAATTGTAGCCTTTGGTTCCTTTCATACCATTGCTGAATTATTGCGAACAGAAAATGATAGGGTTGGATGCGTCACATGACCACTGAATCATCTTTATTGCCCCAATACCGTGTTAGACATCGCCTGATCGGCACGACCGCCTTGTTGGTTGCGGCGGCTGTGCTACTGCCCTGGCTGTTGGATGCGGCACCGCGAAACAATGATGCGGTGGTGCAAGGGGAAATTCGTGTGAATGCCTCAGATGCCAGTATGGTGCTGACTAAACCTGTATTAACGGCTACCCAATTGTCCGTTGCCCACCCCGCACTATCGGTCGACACATCCCGGTTGCCGGCCAGTGCGGTACAGCCATCTGCCCATGTACGCCCATTGTCCACCGATCTTCATCCACCGTCTGCCGGTGCACCGCAGGCATCAGCAGATGCTGTGCAAGCGCCAGGTAGCAGCACTCAATCTCCAGGCAGTAGAGTCATGCAGGCTACTGTTAAATCGTCTGTCGTTGCGCCACTTTTGGCGCAGCTGCCGGGTGTGGGTAAGCCTTACGCCGCAACAAAATCCATCACTAAAAATGGGCGCGTATCATTACCAGAAACAGCACCCGTCGCGCGCGAGGGCGTCAGTTCAAAAGTTGCTGCGGCCCCAAGCGTGTCGAGTACCCAAGGGCAATTCGCGGTGCAGTTGGGTGTGTTCAGTCATATCAAAAATGTAACTGAATTGCGTCAGCGTTTACAGGAAAACGGCATTGCGAGCTATGTGGATATCATGCCGTCCGGTGCCAGGCGAGTGCGGTGTGGACCATTCAAAACCCGGGGTGAAGCGGTTAACAGGTTAGCCAGCTTGCGGTTGCTTGATGTAACCGCAAGCATTGTCTCAACAGGACGATGATATGCGTAACGGATAATGGGAAAAGCGTGACGATTTGTAGTGAGCTTGCCATTGAACCATCTGGGGTCGAAGGGGCGAGTTTTGACGGGGCCAACGATTGCTCAATGAGTTTAATTGCATGCTAAATCGCCGATGAATGTGCTGGATGGATGTGTTTTAGGTGTTGTGTTTATTTCGGCGTTGCTGGGGCTGTGGCATGGCGGCATTAAAACACTGCTTTCTTTGTTGTCTTGGGTGGCTGCCTGGTGGGGTGCTCGTCAGTTTTCTGATATGTCGGCAACGTTTTTGCCTCATGCGCTAAGCAATCCCATGATTCGTCACAGCCTTGGCTGGATAATGGTTTTTGTACTCATTTTGCTGGGGTTTTCATTGTTAGGAATGGTATTAACTGCATCTGTGAATGCGGTAGGCTTGTCTGGATTTAACCGTGTATTGGGATTGTTATTCGGCCTCATGCGGGGGCTGTTGTTTTTAGTGTTACTGGCTGATTTGGCTGGATGGACCGATTTACCCCGAACACAATGGTGGCGAAGTTCGCAAAGTGGGGTGTATTTGCTTTATATGGCAAACGCCACAAAATCCTGGTTGCCGGCTGGTTGGGTAACTCATTACAAACATTTCGATTAAGGATTCTCAATGTGTGGCATTATCGGTATCGTATCACACACGCCTGTTAACCAATTGTTGTATGACGGTTTGTTGGTGTTGCAGCATCGGGGACAGGATGCTGCAGGCATTGTCACGGCAGATAATAACGTCTTTCACATGCATAAAGATAATGGTTTGGTGCGCGATGTGTTTCGTACCCGTGATATGCGTAATTTGCTGGGGAATGCGGGTATTGGTCACGTGCGTTATCCCACAGCGGGAAATGCCAGTTCCAGTGCGGAGGCGCAACCGTTTTATGTCAATTCTCCGTATGGGATCGTTTTGGCCCATAATGGCAATCTGACCAATACGGAACAACTGAAAGAAGATCTCTATCAATTGGATTTGCGGCATGTCAATACCGGGTCCGACTCGGAGGTGTTGTTAAATGTTCTGGCGCATGAATTGGTCGCCGCAACGGCACACCAAACTTCTGCACCCAAGACATTGAGTGCAGACAATGTATTCACGGCAGTAGCGGGTGTGCATCGTCGCTGTCGCGGTGCTTACGCTGTGGTGGCCATGATTGCAGGGCACGGTTTATTGGCCTTTCGCGATCCTTATGGGATTCGCCCTCTGATTATTGGCGAGCGCCAAACAGAACGGGGTAAGGAATACATGCTGGCCTCAGAAAGTGTGGCGCTAGATGTGCTGGATTTTAAAGTGTTGCGTGATGTGATGCCGGGTGAGGCGGTGTATGTGGACCTTTCAGGGAATATGAGTAGCCGGCAATGTTCCGATCACCCGCAGTATGCCACCTGTATTTTTGAATATGTTTACCTGGCCCGTCCAGATTCGGTGATTGATGGGGTGTCTGTGTATGAAACGCGCCTGCATATGGGTGAGCGATTGGCGGAAAGAATCCGGAAAGAATGGGCAGATTTGACCATTGATGTGGTGATCCCAATACCCGATACCAGTCGGCCCAGTGCAATGCAGCTGGCTGATGATCTGGGCTTGCCTTATCGCGAGGGGTTTATCAAAAACCGTTATATCGGCCGGACGTTTATCATGCCCGGTCAGGCCCTGCGCAAGAAATCGGTGCGGCAAAAATTGAATGCCATCGGGGTGGAGTTCCACAATAAGAACGTATTACTGGTGGACGATTCGATCGTGCGCGGAACCACCAGTCGGGAGATTGTGCAGATGGCCCGCGATGCGGGAGCGCGTAAGGTGTATTTTGCATCGGCTGCGCCACCGGTACGTTTCCCAAATGTATACGGTATCGACATGCCGACACGGCAGGAATTGTTGGCCACAGGGCGTACTGACGCGGAAATCGCGCAAGAAATTGGCGCAGATGCCCTGATTTATCAGGATTTGGATGCGCTCATTTCGGCTGTACGCGAATCTCATCCCTCGCTCACCCGTTTCGATACGTCCTGTTTTAATGGGGTGTACCCTACCGGGGATATTACGGAAGCCTACTTGAATCGTATTGAGTCGGCACGTGATGTCAGCAAACCGGATCAGGGCAGAGACACTTTGCAACTGGATTTGAATCTCGCTAATTTTTGACGGCAATACTTCCTGGTGAGTGTTGCGCACCAGCCAGGAAGTGGGATAAGCAGAGTTAGCGCTTCGCGCTAACTTGTAAAGTTCGGCTGATCAATGCGTGACGCGAGTCACGCCGTTTCCGCTTAATACCTGTACCCGGTCACCCACATTGAAGACCTGATCTGCACCCTGGGTCACTGCAATCATACGTCCGGAATCCAGTTGAATTGTAATTTGAACGCCATTTTGGGAAGTTACTTTCTGTTCGATTGCCGATCCGCCCATTCCGCCTAGCACAGCACCGACCACGGAACCGACAATAGAGCCTTTTCCGCCACCGACCTCGCTTCCGGCGAGTCCGCCCACCACTGCCCCGCCCAAGGTTCCAACCATGGGGGTTTGTGAGCCGTTAATGGTCACCGGGCGTACTGCGGTGACGGTTCCCATACTCACTTCCTGTACCGTACGGGCTTGCCCTTGACTGTAGTCATTGCTGCCTGAATTGCTGGCGCAACCCGCCAAGGTGGAGAGAAAAAGGCTGGCAATCAGTGTAACAGAAATGAGTCGATAAGATGACATTGTGGTGTGCTCCGTAAATTAAGAATAAGTGACCGGATAGACATGTTTTCAATATGACTGGTTCAGTAAAACAGGTAAAATTTTTATCAAGCGGCCTGAAACAGCGTTTCACCGAATGCTTCATGATAACGCATTGCAATATCATCCAGTGTCGGGGCGTGGTTTTGTCCGCCACGGTGCGCAATTTTGATAGCGCCCATCAGGGAAGCAAGTCGACCGGTTCGTTCCCAATCCCATCCCTTGGACAGGCCATATAACAAACCTGAGCGGTAGGCGTCTCCACAGCCTGTAGGATCCAGTACTTTTTCTGCCCGCACGCAAGGAATGGTGTAATGGCCTTCAGCGCTGAGAATATCGGAACCGGCCTCACCACGGGTAACAATGAGCGCGCGGACTTTGGTGGACAGTGCCTTCAGTGTCAAGCCGGTGCGAACTTCCAGCATTTCTGCTTCATAGTCGTTGACGGTGACAAAATCGGCCAGTTCAATGAAATGCAGTAACTCGGCACCGTCAAACATTGGCATCCCCTGACCGGGGTCAAAAACAAACGGGATTTTGGCTGCGTGGAATTGTTGTGCATGCTGCAGCATGCCTTCGCGCCCGTCGGGAGAAATAATGCCGATTGTTATCCCTTGGGCCTGATGAATCTGATTGTGGTGAGAAAAATTCATCGCCCCCGGATGAAAGGCGGTGATCTGATTGTCAGCCAAATCCGTGGTGATAAAAGCCTGAGCCGTATAACTGCCCTCAACAGGCAAAATGTGCTGACGACTGATGTCTATCTGATCCAGGTGGTCGGCATAGGGCGCAAAATCAGTACCGCAAGCCGCCATGATGAGCCCATTTTCACCCAATAGCTTAAGGTTGTAGGCAATATTCCCGGCGCAACCACCAAATTCGCGCCGCATTTCTGGCACCAGAAAGGAAACATTTAGTTTATGAATTTTTTCTGGCAAAATATGGTTTTCAAATTTATCATGGAACACCATGATGGAATCATAGGCCAGGGAACCACAAATCAGGATGGACATGGGGAAACGAACCGGAAGACGATAATGCAGTGAATTATAACCCGCCTTGTTCAGTCATGCGAGAGGGGTTTTATCTGCGTTGTTGATTGACATCCTTGATGTTATGATTCTGACAGTGGATGCGTCAAAGACAGAAATCAGTGTTCGTCCCAATGATCGCAACCCGGACTGGTGTCGTTTACGCATTCTACATGGCTTGATAACTGCTGTTGCGTCAAAAATATTTTTAGTGCCGGGTTTTTGTAACCTGATTTTTTTAGGTCGATGATGACATTTCTGCGTTGGGTGTTTGTGCTCTTGCTGTGTGCCGCGCTGCCGATTTACGGCAATGCGGCTACGGCTGCGCCCGAGTACTGCGCTATGCAGAAACATTCCGAACATTGTGAGATGCAGAGTCTGCCTGTGCATGGTGCCCATGTATGCTGCCATTGCGATCATATGCGTGGAAAAATGAAACCCGGTCATACCTGTCAATGTGACCAGTGTTGCGCGACTTACGATGGGCATTTGTCCATGACTTCACACACAGAGATCCAGGCACCTGTTCAAATTTCACAGATTATTGCCCCTGCCTTTTACTTGCCACATCTTACGCAAGACCCGGATGGGTTCTGGCGACCACCTCGTATCGTCTGATTCCAAAATTAAATTGCACACTTATTCTCAGTGATAGGGTGCATGTGTGTGCTCGCGCGCACGGAACTAAACATTTCATGTTCCTGTTGGAGTTATCATGATTATTCGATCTATCTGTTTTTCAGGGATTCTGTTGTGCACCAACCCAGCGTTTGCCGACCAACTGAATTTGAATGACGCAATCAATCTATCGTCTGCCACGCAACCGCCGGCTTCCAATTCAAGCGCAGTCGTCCCAATACACGCGTCGATGACCGACCACCTCACACTTGAGCAGGTGGTCAAGCTTGCTGCACAGCATGCGCCGCAAGTTCAGGCGGAGCGGTACAGACAAGAAGCGGCTACCGCTGACAGTGACCGCGCAGGGCGCCTGCCGGATCCACAATTACAGTTCGGTACCCAGAATCTTGACATGCAAGGATCCGGTGCTTTTAATCCTAATGCCGATGCCATGACCATGCGTTTTGTCGGCGTCAGCCAGGACATTCCATCCTCGGCGGCGCGTGCTGCTGAGCAAGCCAAAGCACATGCGAACCAGGGCGCAGCTGCGGCGGATACGCAAGAGGCCCGATTTCGCGCGAAACGCGATGCCGCCACCGCGTGGGTGGATCTGTGGGCGGCACAACGGGCCGAGACGTTACTGATGCATTTGCTGGATCAAAATCAGGTTGCGATCGATGTCGCGCGAGCGCGACTGACAGGTGCAAACGGGACGGTGACGGATGTCCTGGCGGCCCGAGCCGCCAGTGTTGAACTGGACAATCAACTGGAGGCTATCCGGGGTGCTGAGCAAGAAGCGTACGCCGCTCTGGCACGCTGGGTTGGGCCGGCTATCGGCCATGTGTCCTTGTCTGCTCCCCCTGATTTCTCGCAGTTACCTGTGCCTGAAACCCGTTTATTGCAGAAACTCGATATCCAGGCTCCGCTGCTGAGTTGGGCGTCACGTGTCAGCATCGCCGAAGCTGATTTACAGCGTGCCAAAGCGAGCAAACAGCCAGATTGGACTGTGGGGTTTAGTTATGGTCTGCGCGCACCAGGTCTGCCTGCGTTGGGAACTTTTCAGATCGGGATGCGACTTCCTTTGTTCGCCGACCACCGGGAAAATCGGGACATCGACGGACGTCACGCAGATCTGGAAGCCGTGCGCGCGGACCGGGAGGATGCGCGTCGTGCCCAGACTGAAATTGTAGAGCGCTCGCTGGCCCGCTGGCAAAGCCTGAGTGCGCAGGTGCTACGCGATGAATCTACCTTGTTGCCGCTGGCAAGCGACCGCACCAGAACCGCGCTGGCTGCCTACCGTGGCGGCGGCTCACTGGAGCCGTGGCTGGTTGCGCGCAGTGCTGAAATTGGCGAAAATCTAAGTTATATCAATATGTTGGCCGCCCGTGCACGCGCCTGGACCGAACTTGCCTATCTGATTCCGGAGAATCTGCAATGAAAAAACTGTTCCTCACTTTAAGCATGCTCGGTGCGCTTGCCGCTGCCGCAGCTGGTGGTTATTTCTGGCGTCAGCTCGTCCACCCACAGACGGTAAACCCTGCCCCGATGCCAGCTCCACACAAAATCTTGTATTGGTATGATCCCATGACACCGGCGCAACACTTCAATCATCCAGGTAAATCACCGTTTATGCCCAGTATGGATCTGGTACCGAAATATGCCACTCAGGAGGTTGGTGCAGGTAATTCAGCAGTGATCCGTATCGATCCACGTGTTGAGCAAAATCTTGGTCTGCGTACGGTGATCGTACGTGTGGGGACACTGATGCCCGAGTTGCGCGTACCCGGTATTCTGGACTGGGACCGCAGACGCTCGGTGATTATTAGTGCACGTACTGACGGCGTGTTGACGCGACTGTTTGTGCGGGCACCGTTTGACCGTGTGCATGCCGGGCAGGCGCTGGGTGTGTTGCAGTCACCTTCCTGGAGTGCTGCAGCGGCAGAATCCAGTGTATTAACGGACGTACATTCCAGCGATGCGCAGTCGTTGCGCGCAGCGGCGATCGAGCGTCTGCATGTGCTGGGCATGAGCCCCGCAGAAATTCGCCAGATGAGTGCCGACCCGGCTGCAGGGGTGATTTTGCGCGCACCAGCCAGCGGTGTGATCAGTACACTTGATGCGCTGCCGGGCCAAAGCGTTAATGCCGGTACAACCCTGATGCGTATTGATGACCCTTCCCGCCTGTGGTTGAATGCTGCGATCCCACAGGCTGAAGTGGCTGGTATTCATGCTGGCACGCCAGCACAAATCGAAATTGATGCTTTTCCCGGACGCATCTTTCAGGGAACGGTTGAAGCCATGCTGCCGGAAGTGGATCCGCGTGCGCGCACGCAGACTGCACGCATCGATCTTGATAACCCCGACGGCGTGCTGGCTCCCGGCATGTTTGCATCCGTCGGTTTGAGCACTGCCCCCAGTCAACCCCATCCTCTGGTTCCAGAAGATGCGCTGATCAGTACTGGAACGCAAAACAGACTGATTCTTGATTTGGGGGCGGGCCATCTCGAACCGCGTGCTGTGCTGACTGGGCGCTCAGCGCATGGGTATACCGAAGTGCTTGCCGGTCTTCATGGCGGCGAGCGCGTCGTGATCTCGGGCGAGTTTCTGTTCGATTCCGAAGCCGATCTGAATGGTGCGTTGAACCGTCTGAGTGTGCCTGTTGCATCCTCAGTTGTACCAGTAGCAAATCGTCACGTACTATATTGGTATGATCCCATGGCGCCTGCCAGGCATTACAGCCATGGCGGACCCTCTCCGCTCATGCCCAGTATGAATCTGGTGCCTCAGTACAGCAATGAACCTGCACACGCTGCATTTCCCACCGGAGCACAACCATGATTGCCGCCCTGATTCATGCTTCTATTCGCAATCGTTTTCTGGTGCTGATGGGTGCGCTATTGCTTGCCGGTTGGGGTGGGTGGGCGATGTTGCACATGCCGCTTGACGCGTTGCCTGACCTGTCTGATACGCAGGTAATTGTGCGCACTACCTGGCCGGGGCAGCCCCCGCAAGTGGTGGAGGATCAGCTCACTTATCCACTGGCCACCACCATGTTGTCGGTGCCGGGTGCCAAGACCGTGCGGGCATATTCGTTCTTCGGTGATTCTTTCGTTTATATCATCTTCCATGGTGGCACCGATCCGTACTGGGCGCGTTCGCGCGTACTTGAGTACCTGAGTCAGGCACGCGATCGATTGCCGCCCGGGGTGAACCCTGAGCTGGGACCGGATGCCACAGGTTTAGGCTGGATTTACGAGTATGCGCTGGTGGATCGCAGCGGAACCCTGGACCTCGGTCAGTTGCGTGCGCTGCAGGACTGGTTTCTGCGCTATCGGCTGAAGACGATACCCGACGTGGCTGAAGTCGCCAGCATCGGTGGCATGGTGCGGGCATGGCAGATCGTGATTGACCCTTTGAAACTTGCGGTTTACGGGCTCACCGTGCAGCAAGTGGAGACTGCCGTTCGCGCTGCCAACGGTGCCACGGGCGGCTCGGTAATCGAACAGGGTGAGGCTGACTTGATGGTGAAAAGTATCGGCTACCTGCACACGCGTGAGGACTTTGAACGCATACCCCTTGCTACCGGCACTAATGGTGTACCGATAACCCTTGGCGCAGTCGCCACGGTGCGGCGCGGCCCCACCTTCCGTCAGGGTATTGCCGATCTTAACGGTCGGGGCGAGGTAGTTGGTGGCGTGGTGATCTTGCGCTCGGGCAAAAACACACTGGATGCGATCGAAGCAGTCAAAGCACGCCTCACCGAACTCAAGCGCAGCTTGCCAAAGGGGGTTGAGATTGTACCCACCTACGATCGATCGCAACTGATTCTCGATGCGGTGCACAATTTGCGCGAGAAGCTGATTGAGGAATTCCTGGTCGTTGCTTTGGTGTGCGCGCTGTTCCTCTGGCATTTGCGCTCTTCACTGGTGGCGGTCATTACCCTGCCGGTAGCAGTACTGGCTGCTTTTGTTGTGATGTATTATCAGGGTGTCAGTGCCAACCTTATGTCATTGGGTGGAATTGCCCTGGCCATCGGCGCAATGGTGGACGGTGCTGTGGTGATGATCGAGAACACGCACAAGCACCTTGAACATTGGCGCGATGCACATGGCGATGATCCCCGGGGAGAGGTGCGTTGGCAGGTGATTGCCGCATCGACCGCCGAGGTAGGTCCCGCACTGTTCTTCAGTTTGCTGATCATTGCGCTGTCGTTCGTGCCGGTATTTGCGTTACAGGGTCAGGAGGGGCGTTTGTTCCAGCCGCTCGCTTTCACCAAGACCTACGCCATGGCCGCTGCTGCTGCACTGTCGGTCACATTGATCCCAGTTCTGATGGGCTATCTGGTGCGTGGCCATATTCGCACCGAACTTCAGAACCCGTTGAACAGGGTGTTGATCGCCGGGTATCGACCTTTATTGAATGTCGTACTGAAACACCCATTTGCCGTGCTCTTGAGCGCTGTGCTGATTGTGGTGGTGACTCTGTGGCCCTTGTCCAGACTCGGTAGCGAGTTCATGCCGCCGTTGAACGAAGGTACGTTGTTGTATATGCCGACCACCCTGCCGGGATTGTCGGTCGGTAAGGCGGCACAGTTGCTGCAGCAGACTGACCGCATGCTCAAGACTGTGCCAGAGGTTGCCTCTGTATTTGGTAAGGCTGGTCGTGCCGATACGGCGACTGACCCCGCGCCGCTGAATATGTTCGAGACCACTATCACCTTCAAGCCGCGTAGCCAGTGGCGGCCGGGGATGACGATGAAAAAAATTGAGGCCGAATTGAACCGGGCGGTTCAGGTGCCTGGTCTGACCAATCTGTTCGTGCCGCCGATTGCTAACCGCGTGCAGATGCAATCGACGGGGATCAAGAGTCCTATCGGCATTAAAGTGGGTGGCCCTGATCCAGTCGAGTTACAGCACCTGTCTGATGCGATTGAGCGCGTAGTGCGCGGCGTGCCCGGCGTCAGTTCGGCGGCTGCCGACCGCGTAGCCGGTGGTCGTTATGTAGACGTGCACATCCGTCCTGACGCCGCAGCACGTTACGGGCTGACCCAAGCGGATCTGCAGTCGATCATTGCCACAGCGATCGGCGGTGATGCCATTGGCGAGACAGTACAGGGGCGCGAGCGTTTTCCCATCGTGTTGCGCTATCCGCGAGCAACACGCCAGTCGCTGTCGGCGCTACAGGGTCTGTTGATCGTCGCGCCTGACGGTGCGCAACTGCCGCTGGACGCAGTCGCAGACGTCGGCATAGTTGCCGGCCCTTCAATGTTGACCAGCGAGAACGGCGATCTGGTCAGCTACGTCTACGTCGATAGCACTGACAGCAATCTGGGAGGCGTCGTGACGCGCCTGCAAGAGGCGGTAGCCAGGGAAGTGCCCTTGCCACCGGGTTATACGGTTGGCTGGTCCGGGCAGTACGAATTCCTGCAGCGGGCGGAGCAACGCCTGCAAACCGTGGTGCCCGCCGCGCTGGGGATCATCTTCATCCTGCTCTGGAGCGTATTTCGGCGCGCAGCGGAAGCCGCACTGATCATGTTGACGCTCCCATTCGCACTGGTCGGTGGCATCTGGCTGGTCTGGTTGCTGGGACAACCGGTATCGGTGGCGACCATGATTGGTTTCATCGCGCTGGCGGGCGTGTCATCGGAGTTTGGCGTGATCATGTTGCTTTATCTGCGCCAGGCTTGGCAACGACAGGTCATGGCAGGTCGCACAGACCTTGATGCACTGGATGCTGCCATTCGTGAGGGCGCCGTATTGCGGGTGCGGCCCAAGGCCATGACGGTAGCAGTGATTCTGGCTGGTTTGCTACCGATTATGTTTGGGCGGGGTGCAGGCTCGGAAGTCATGCGTAGCATCGCAGCACCCATGGTGGGGGGCATGCTGACAGCGCCACTGCTCTCAATGCTGGTGATTCCTGTCGTTTACCGAATGCTGGAGCATTATCGTTTGCGTGCAGGACGACCATTGGGTGCTGAGACGGAAACAGGCATGGGATCTTCGACCTGAATCGGTCTGGATATAACAACTATGCCGGCAAAAGGAGGTATCTATGGAAAATAGAATTTGAAATACGTTAAGTGAGTGAAGACACGGGAACTTAACAAACCATTTTTACGAGCGGAACACGATGATCTTTTCCCGGAGAAAGTCCAATCGTGTTCCCTGATGCAAGTCCCGCTTATTGCCAGCCAACCTGACGTTGAACCAGCACATTGCAATTACATTGCGCATTGTACTCAACCACTTGCTGATACACCGCCCGTGGCGGAGCACCGGCATAACTGCCTTGCGGTGCGGATGTTTGTACATACGTGGCTTGAGGCTGTGCGTACACAGGTGGAGGTTGTACGTAGACGGCCTGCGGTTGTGACATCATGTAACCCAAGGCCGCACCACCAAGCAGTGTCGGAACAACCCAGCCATCATCATCACCCCACCCACCCCATCCACCGCGCCATCCATCACCGCCTCGCCAGCCGCCGCCATCACCACCGCGCCAGCCGCCACCATCACCATGCCAGCCACCGCCGCCATGTCCACCCCACCCATGACCGTCTGCTAGCGCGGGTTGCACGGCGAAACCCAGTAACATGACAAGACCAAAAATAATTTTTTTCATATTTAACTCCCGTTAACATGCGCTTCAGATAGAAGGCGCTCACCAGTATAGAGCAAGTGACCTGTTAATTGGTTCAATTCCAGTCAAGTCATCTTAATTCTGAATGGGTTTTGGATTGATCGCATTATTCCTGCTTGTCGGTGCGCCATCCCCCACCCAACGCTTTGACTAAAGTGATGCTGTTGATAATGCGTTGAGTGTGTATTCCGATATTTTGGGCGGTTGAACTCAGCACAGTGCGTTCTGTTTGCAAGACGTCAAGTTGATTCCCCAATCCGGCTTGATAGCGGTATTGCGCCTGTTGAAAAATGGTTTGAGCCGAATTGAGGGACTGTTGTGCACTGAGGGCTTCTTGTTCCAGTTCTCGCTGATTGGACAGGCCATCTTCTACTTCACGCCAGGCTGTCAGCACTTTCTTCCGGTAATTGGCGGCAGTTTCCTGCCACTGTGCGCGGGCCAAATCGCTTAAAGCCTGTAAGCGACCACCGTCAAAAAGGGTGAGGACCATGGATGGCCCCAAAGACCAGAACTGATTGGGCGCGTTGATCCATGCAGCGGAAGAATTGTTCTCATAGCCCAAGGCAGCATCCAGGCTGAAAACTGGAAAAAAGGCGGCGCGTGCAACGCCGATATCGGCATTGGCAGCCACCACGGCGCGTTCCGCACTGGCGATGTCAGGGCGACGTTCCAATAAGGTAGAAGGGAGTCCCAGTTTGGGGCGCAAAGCTTGCGTGTCAAAATGATGCACTGCCGGGAGTGAGAACGTGTCAGGATTCGCCCCGATGATTAGAGCGATTGCATGCTGTAATTGGTGGCGCGTTAAGTGCAGGGCGGCCAGTTGAGTGAGGGTGTCGTTCAGGCTTTGCTGCGCCTGGGCCACGTTAGATTGATTGACTGCACCGGCGTCAAGCTGTTGTTGGGTAAGTTGTTCATTGCTTTGCCAATTGTTAGTCCATTGTTGCAGAATGTCTAACTCGGCATCAGTGCCACGCAAATTGAAGTAATCTGTGGCCAGTTCTGCCTGGATGGACAAGTGCAAGGCAGCCAAATCGTCTGCACTGGCGGCAGCCAAAGCTGCACTGGCGGTGCTGGCATTACGTAATGCACCCCAAATATCGATTTCATAATTGACATCTACCCCGATCAAATTGTCTTGATAACCCGTATTCATTCCTTTCGGAATAAAAGGCTTGTTTGATGAGATGCGGCCATTTTGATGTGCTGCCACGGTTGTGATATCGGGCATTAATGCAGCATGTTGCGCGCGAGCAATCGCACGGGCCTGTGCCAAACGTGCGGCAGCAGCCAGTAAACTCTGGTTGGCGGTTTGTGCCTGGATTTCCAGTTGGTTTAAAGTGGGGTCGTTAAAGTTTTCCCACCAGGCATCGGCATGGGCATGTGCCAACGTTTGTGCTGGAATCCAATTTCCGGCTTCCTGAAATTTGTCAGCAGTCGGCATTTTTGGGCGTTCATAAGTCGGTGCCAGAGAACACGCACCCAACAACAGCATGCCGGCAAAAAAAATCATACGTATCATCATGATGATTTCCGTTGCAGACGAGTCAATGCAACAGGTACTACCTGTGCGCCTTCGCTGATGTCGTCAGGGGGGCTTACGATGACCTGTTGACTGGGGTTCAATCCCTGAGTGACTTCCATGGAGCGTCCTAAATCTTTCCCCACGGTGACAGGTTGTAAATGAACGGTATTGTTGGCCAACACTACCGCCATAAATGTGCCTTCTGCATTAAAAATCAATGCATTGGATGGCATGGTTACCGTGCCTGACGGCACATGTTGCGGGAAATGTGCTTCGATGTAAGCGCCAGGTAACAAGGCATTATGCGGGTTGTCCAGTTGCAGTTCAATCAGCACGGTATGGGTCACAGGGTCAACCGCATTGGCGGTATTGGTGCATTGCGCCACCCACGTTTTACCCTGTTGTCCCCGGACACTGACCGGTATGGCGTCGCCCTCATGAATGAGCGCGGCCTGGTCTTCCGGCACAGGAATGTATGCCCGTAATTTTCGTGTATCCGCCAAATGGAATAACTCACGCGCTTTGCCATTGGCAGTGCCCGTATCGATCATGGTACCGATATCAATGTTGCGCACGGTAATGATGCCATTGTAAGGAGCGACGATTTTTTTATACACATCCAGTTGTTGATAGCGGGCAAGATTATCCCGTGCAGCGATGACAGCGGCTTGTTTGGCTGCGGCATCATAACGTTTGTTGTCCAGATCTTGTTGCGAAACCGTTTTGGTGGGCAAGAGAATGGCGTAACGCCTGGCGGTTAAGTCGGCCAATTTGGCATTGGCGAGGGCAGTGTGTAAATCAGCCTCGGCTTGTAATGCCTGTTGATCCACTTCTGGCGTTTCAATTTCCGCTATGAGCTGTCCAGTGGTTACCGCTTGTCCAATATCCACCGCCCAACTTTTTAAATAACCACTGGTGTGCGCATAAATCGGCGTTTCTATCCACGCCTGTAACGTGCCCGGTAACACCAGTTCCCCGGTGCTTTTTTCGGGCAAAGGGTGCATGACATTGACATGGAGCGTTGCGGCGTTTTGTGCGTCGCGTTCCAAAGCGGCATGCGCCATACTGCGGGTAAAAATTCCCCATGCCGCAGCAATGACAGCACAGAGTAACAGGATAAAACCAAAGAGACGTATTCGTTTGAGAGCGGGAGAGGGTGATGCAGGCATGGTAAACTCCGGATCAATGCGTGAGCGCGCGGGTGTTTCGGCGCAAAAGGCTAAATAAAGCAGGTACCAGTAACAGCGTTGCAGGCGTGGCGAACAGCAAGCCACCAATCACCGCACGACCCAAAGGTGCATTTTGTTCGCCCCCGTCGCCCAGACCCAGGGCCATAGGCAACATGCCGATCATCATGGCCAATGCGGTCATCAATACGGGGCGTAAACGGGTGTAGCCCGATTCCAGCGCGGCATCATGTGCGTTCAATCCATCCCCCATACGTTCGCGGGCAAAGCTTACAATCAGAATACTGTTGGCCGCGCCCACGCCCATGCACATAATTGCCCCGGTCAGTGCGGGAACGCTGAGAGTGGTGTGGGTCAGGAACAGCATCCATACAATTCCTGCCAGTGCTGCAGGCAAGGCGGCGATGACAATCAGCGGATCCAGCCAGGACTGGAAATTGACCACAATCAGCAAATACACCAGGACCACTGCGCCCAGCAATCCCCATTCCAGGCTATGGAAAGATTCTTCCATGGTTTGCACCTGTCCGCGCAATGTGACGGTACTGCCTTTGGGTAAATCCTGAGCATTGGCAGCAATAATGCGTTGCAACCGGGTGGCCACATCACCCAAATCCGTGCCCTGTACGGAACCAAAAATATCCAGTGCCGGTTTGACATTGTAATGGCTCACCACAGCAGGCCCCGTGCTGTGCGTGAAACTGGCCAGGTTAGACAAAATTTGCGGTAGGGTGCCTGCACCGATGGCTATGGGGAGTCGCGCCAAATCATCCAGATTTTGCATACGGTATTGCGGCACTTGTGCCACCACATTGTATTGCACCCCATTGTGAGGGTTGACCCAAAAGCTGGGACTGGTCTGGAAACTGCCTGACAATGAGGTCAGCAAATTGGTTGCCACGTCCTTTTCGGAATAACCCAGCAGTTGCGCATTATTGCGGTTGATGGAGACGTTAATTTGCGGGTAGTCAAACGCCTGCTGCACATGCATATCCACGGCACCAGGCACTTGTTTGACCTGAGGTAACAGTTTGGCTACATACTGGCGATTGGCGTTCAGATTGTTACCCGTTACCTGAATATCCAGTGGTGAGGGCAGTCCAAAATTAAGAATTTGGCTCACAATGTCAGCAGGCAGAAATGAAAACGTCGTGCCGGGGAATTGAGCGTTCAGTGAACGGCGCAACTGGCGCACATAACCGGCAGTGGGCCCGTGTTTTGGACTCAGGCTGATATAAATATCGGCATCACTGGGGCCTATCGGCGCGGAGGTGCTGTATGACAAGTTGATGCCGCTGTAAGGTAGCCCAATGTTATCAATAATGTTGGCGATCTGGTTGGCGGGAATAGTCTGGTGTATCGCAGTTTCAACGTGATCGCACAATGCGGCGGTGTCTTCAATACGCGTCCCGGTTGCGGCGCGAAGATGCAATTTGATCTCCCCTGCGTCCACCTGAGGGAAAAAATCCTCGCCTATCCAGGGACTCAGCAAAAAGGAGGCGGCGATGCCCACAAAAAACAGGAGAATGAACAGGCCCGGTGTGGCCAGGACGGCCACGAGAAGCTCATGATAAGCCGTGCGTAAGCGTTCAAAAGTCGCCTCAAAACGCAATTGTAGACGAGCCCCCCAATGTTTGGGTGGCGGGGTGTCACCGGCGTGATGTGCTTTCAACCAGTATTTCGCCAGGGTAGGCACCAGCGTACGAGACAAAAACCAGGATGCCAGCATGGCGAATATCACCGCCTCCGCCAGGGGAATAAATAAATAATGCGCCACGCCGGTCAGTAAAAACATCGGGATGAATACGATGCAAATCGCCAGTGTCGAGACCAGAGAAGGCATGGCAATCTGGTGTGCACCGTCCAAAATGGCGGTCACAGTGTCTTTGCCCTGTTCCAAATGCCAGTTGATATTTTCTATGGCAACGGTCGCGTCATCCACCAAGATACCCACGGCGAGTGCCAGGCCACCCAGGGTCATGATATTGATGGTTTCACCCAGCCAGGACAACACGGTAATGGAGACCAAAATCGATAAGGGAATGGAAATGGTGATAATCAGCGTGCTGCGCCACGAGCCCAAAAACAGCAGAATCATCAAACCCGTCAATGCGGCGGCTGTCACCCCTTCACGTATCACGCCGTTGATCGCTGCCTGCACAAAAACGGATTGATCCCCCATGGTGTGCAAGGTCATGCCGTCCGGCATGTCGCTGCGTACCGACGGCAGCAGCTTTTTAATCCCGCTGATGATATTTAATGTCGAAGCGGTACCTGTTTTCAGAATGCTCATCAACACCGCATGATGCCCATCTATTCTGACCATATTGGTCTGCGGCGGCGCGCCATCATACACGTGCGCCACATCGCGGATATGGATAACGGTGCCGTTAACGCTGCGCAAAGGGATGTCATTGATTGCATCGATGGTGCTGAAACTCACATTCAGCTTGATGAAGAACTCCTTGTGCCCGATTTTTTGCGTGCCAGCAGGAAGAATCAGGTTTTGGTCAGCCAGGGCGGTGCTGACATCATTGGCAGACAACCCGTATGTACGCAGGGCTTGTGGGTCTAAATCGACCTGTACTTGACGAATGACGCCGCCATAAGGATAGGGGATGGACGTACCTGCGACGGGTGAAAGTTCAGTGCGGATAAAGTTGTTACCAAAATCAAATAATTCTGCGCCGGTCAGACGTGAACTGGCCAAAGCCAATTGAATCACCGGCACGCTGGACGCGTTATAAGCCAGGATAAAGGGCGGGGTGGTGCCGGGCGGCATGAAGCGCAATATCGTTTGTGAAATGGAAGTGATTTGCGCCACGGCCAAATTTTCATTGACGTTGGGTTGGAAAAAATACTTTACCACGGCGATACCATTGAGTGATTGCGATTCTATGTGCTCAATATTGTTCACGGTGGTGGTGGCGACGCGTTCACTGAATGAGGTAATGTGATTGGCCATATCCTCAGGTGGCAGGCCAGAGTAATTCCAGATGACGGACACCACGGGGATATTGATGTTAGGCAGAATATCTGTCGGTGTGCGCAGGATGCTGAATATACCCAACAGCACAATCAGCAAGGCCATGACTAAAAATGTATAAGGGCGTTGCAGTGCGAGTTTAACGATCCACATGAAAGAGAGCCGATTGAATAATGATTGCCGGGATGGACAGGTATGAGGACATTAAGTTCTTATCAAAGCCTGGAGAATGACTATGACTTGCCATGCCTGTTGTGATCGTGTGTGTGTTGATGCGCACATTTTTTTGGATACCGGGTTGTGTTGTTGAGGGAGGCTCATGTTGTAAGACGTGGTAGACCATATTAGTATTCCATTATTTTGTTTGACGTGAGGCTGGTCATGTCCCATCGTGGACGCACACTAAATATTCCAGCGGTCTGGCCTTGTCCGTGACACATCCGCATGGCGCCTGCAAAGGCAATCATCGCACCATTGTCGGTGCAAAATTCAAGTTCAGGAAAATACACCCGTGCTGACAGAGATTTCAGCTGGTGCATGAGTGCGACGCGCAGTTGGCGATTGGCACCGACACCGCCCGCTACGACCAGACGTTTGTCGCCGGTTTGCTTTAGCGCGGACAATGCTTTTGCACACAGTACATCAGTCATCGCCACCTGGAAAGCTGCAGCAATGTCAGCTTGGTCTTCGGGATCAGGGTGCTTGCGCCGGAGATTGAGCACGGCCGTTTTTAAGCCGCTGAAGCTAAAATTAAGATCGCCTGAGTGAAGCAATGGTCGTGGCAAATGGAATCGCTGTGCATTGCCAGTATCCGCCAATGCTGACAGTACCGCCCCGCCAGGATAACCCAAACCTAATAGTTGCGCCGTTTTGTCAAAAGCTTCGCCAGCGGCATCATCCAATGTGTCGCCCAGTAATTCGTATTCACCCACTTGTTGTACCCGCATCAATTGTGTGTGTCCGCCAGATACCAGCAAGGCAATAAATGGAAATTGGGGTGGGTCGGCAGACAAAAGTGGCGAGAGCAAATGACCTTCGAGATGGTGAATGCCGAGTACGGGGACGTTGAGCGCTACGCCCAAAGCATGCGCTATGCCCGTACCTACCAGTAGCGCGCCGGCCAAACCTGGCCCTTCGGTATAAGCAATGCCATCGATTTGTTGCAATGTCAGTTGAGCGGTATTCAATACCCGTCGTGCTAATGGCAGCACATGACGGATGTGGTCACGGGATGCCAGTTCCGGCACTACACCGCCGTATTCGGCATGCAGTGCGACTTGCGTATGCAGTGCGTGGGCGAGCAGGCCGCGCTCGGTGTCATACACCGCCAGGCCCGTTTCATCGCAGGAAGATTCAATTCCCAGAATGCGCATCAGGTTGCCTTGTGAACTGTTGTATAATTTCCAAAATTGTCACGAAATTGTCATCTTCCCGTCATAACATAGTAAAGACTTGATTTGAGTTAAACTTGATGTGGTAAATACCAGGGTCTCACTGGGCATTATAAGCGATTTTAGGGAGATAACTGATGGCGGCAACAATACTATTGGTGGAAGATGAGTCCGGTATTCAAGAATTGATCAAATTAAATTTGACGCAAGCTGGGCATGCGGTGATCTGTGCCGATTCGGCGGAACAGGCCCTGATGTTAATTCGTCAATCTTTGCCCGACATGGTTTTATTGGACTGGATGTTGCCCGGCATGAGTGGTATTGAGTTAGCACGAATTTTTCGATCCGATGCGCGCATGAAAAATGTACCCATCATCATGTTGACTGCGCGGGGGGATGAGCGCGACAAAGTTCTGGGTCTGGAAACGGGTGCCGATGATTACATCACCAAGCCGTTTTCTCCCCGGGAATTGTCGGCACGGATTAAGGCAGTGTTGCGTCGACGTGCACCGCAGATGACTGAAGACCGAATTGCGTTGCGTGGTTTGGTGCTGGATCCAGTCAGTCATCGTGTGACAGGTCATGACATCGCACTGGAATTGGGCCCGACCGAATTTCGTTTGTTGCATTTCTTCATGACACATCCGGAGCGGGTGTATTCGCGCACGCAATTGCTTGATCAGGTTTGGGGTGACCATGTGTTCGTTGAGGAACGTACCGTGGATGTGCATATCCGCCGTTTGCGTTTGGCATTGGGTGCGTCTGGGCATGAAGACTTGATCGCTACAGTACGCGGTGCGGGATACCGACTTTCTGTGCATGATTAATTTGGTATTTACCCTTTTTCCTTGTTGGTTTAAAACCCCGGCCTTCAGGCCGGCAGGAGCGCCGAACCCCGCCCTGACTAAATATCCACCGGCCTGAAGGCCGGTGACCTTATTGCTTGTTGCTGCTGGAACAGTTGAGTGGAGTAGGTTTTGCAGGATTTTTGGTGGCCCCATTTTTTTTTAGCACTCATCATTGCGGCGGTTGCCGTGGTGATTGGGCTGTTTTTCGGTTGGACAGTCGCCTTGCTGGGCATCATTCTGGTATTGCTTTACTACATTTACCGTAATTTGCGTGGTATGGCCGCTTTAGCCGTTTGGCTGGCGGCAGGCGGAATCGGTGATCTGCCAGAAGCACAAGGCACATGGGATGAGATTTTTTATGGTTTAGACCGTATGGCGCGGCGCAATAAACGCAGCGCGGGGCGGTTGGTTTCTGCGCTTGACCGTTTTGAACATGCCGCACAAGCCATACCTGATGGCGTGATTATGTTGAATGAGCAGGGGCAAATTGACTGGTTAAACAGTGTTGCCAGTGTGCATTTTGGTCTGGATGAGCGTGCGGATTGTGGACAGTTCATTGCGTATTTAATTCGACAGTCCGTGTTTCGTGATTATTTGGAAGGCCATGATTTTCGTGAGCCGCTCATGATGAAATCTCCGTCGCAACGTGATGTCACCTTATCAGTTCAAATGGTGAGGTTTGGCGCGCAGCAGAAAATGCTGATTTCTCGTGACATTACCCAGATTGAAAAAGTGGAGGCCATGCGGCGTGATTTTGTTGCCAATGTGTCACATGAGTTGCGTACACCCCTGACGGTGGTAGGCGGTTTTTTGGAAAACTTTATCGATATGGACGCGTTGCCACGCGAAGATTTTTTGCGTTATTGCGGACTCATGGTGCAGCAAACTGATCGCATGCGCCGCTTGGTAGAAGATTTATTGGTGTTGTCGCGACTGGAAAGCACGCAAAATCGTTTGATAGAATCCAGGGTTGATATGGCCGATTTGATGCAATCCCTATACCAGGATGCGCTGAGTTTAAGTGCTGGCCGCCATCCGATAGAAATGGTTTCTGAAAGTGAAGATCAGATAATAGGTAATGTTGACGAATTAGCCAGCGCCTTGGGTAACCTGGTCAGCAATGCCGTGCGTTACACCCCGTCAGGGAAGTCCATTCGTTTGCATTGGGGTTGGCGTGAAGGCATGTTGTGCTTCGGCGTGAAGGACGAAGGTGAGGGCATTGCGCCACATCATATACCTCGATTAACCGAGCGTTTTTATCGTGTGGACCGGGGGCGTTCACGCGAAACTGGCGGCACCGGGTTAGGTTTGGCTATTGTCAAGCATGTTTTGACACGCCACCATGCCAAATTATTGATTGAAAGTGAGATTGGTCGGGGAAGTTGTTTTAGTGCCTGTTTTACAGCTGATCGAGTGGTGAAGCAAAAGCCGGGTTAACTCGGTGGCGTAGCCGAAAAATGGGCTTGCAATGCATGTCGTAGCTGTTCAGTCGTCAGGCTGGCAGTACCTGCTTCATTGGCGCCACGTACTGCGACACCCCAAACAGGATTGGGAAAATGCCGGTCATGTTGGAATCGTGGAATGACGTGCCAATGCAGATGTGGCACCACGTTGCCCAGGCTGGCGAGATTGATTTTATCGGGATGAAGCAATTCGCGCAGTACGCGCTCCACGCCTAACACAATGCGCATGATGTGCTGCTGTTGTATGGTATTCAGATCACTCATTTCTTTGGTGTGAGCACGCCAAATGACCCGACAAAACATCGGGTAATCAGGTTCTTCAGCCAAAATTACCCGTAAATCATTGTCTTGCCACAGTACCGTTTCATGTTGTGGCCTGCACAGGGGGCAGTGCAAGGAAAGGTCAGGCTTCATTCATGCGTCCATATTGACGGCGATCCAATAAGGCTTGCGCCAGCGTGCCTGAATCAATGTGTTCCAATTCTCCACCCACTGGTACGCCTCGTGCAATGCGGCTGACAGCGATGCCGCGTGCACGCAACAGTTCAGCAATAGCATGTGCAGTGGCTTCACCTTCAACTGTGAAATTGGTTGCCAGAATGACTTCATCTACGGCGTCATGTTCAACTCGTTGCAATAAACGATCCAGATGGATTTCGCGTGGGCCGATGCCATCAAGTGGCGACAATCGTCCCATCAGAACGAAATACAATCCTTTATAAGATTGTGTGTGCTCCAGCATCAGCAGGTCGGTAGGCATTTCCACCACGGCCAATTGCCGGGTATTTCGTGTGGCGGACGAACATAAGGGACAAACGGGCAATTCACTGAAATCATTGCATAATGTGCAGTGTAAGATGCGTGTAAGCGATTGTTCCAGTGCTTGCCCCAGACGTTTTGCACCCGCCCGGTCATGTTGGAGCAAGTGGTAGGCCATGCGTTGAGCCGATTTTGGTCCCACACCCGGCAAGGCGCGCAAGGACTGGATGAGTTCGGCGAGGCTATTGGGAGGTCCCATGTGATTCCAATTCCGAAGCAATAAAGCTCACCAGCCTTTATGCTGGTGTTTAAGAGGGTGAGGTTTTCCGGAAAAAATCACCGTTTGCGGTGAGCCTGTCGAACCGCTTTACCCTGTCGCCGCTGGCTTTCAAAAAATTTAGAGCGCATCATTTGTTTGCACTGATTGTTTTGATATGCCGATTTACTGACTTTTAAAGAAAGGGTTAAAAGGGCAGCTTGAAGCCGGGAGGCAGATTTAGCCCCGCAGTATAGGCGCTCATTTTTTCCTGTGAAGAGGCTTCCGCTTTACGTAGTGCATCATTGCAAGCCGTAGCGATCAGGTCTTCTAACAGGTCTTTGTCATCGGTCATCAAACTGGCGTCGATGTTGACGCGTCGCACGACATTGCGGCAGCTCATCACAACTTTAACCATGCCGGCACCGGCTTCGCCTTCTACATCAATATCAGCTAATTTTTCTTGCACTTTTTGCATGTTTTCCTGCATTTTTTGGGCTTGTCGCATGACTTGACCCAGTCCGCCTTTCATCATGGTGCGTTCCTTTACATATGTAATTAAGTAGGTTGTTTCAAAGGTGAGACACTGAGAATTCTGGCATCAAGCTGAGTAATGACTCCTTGTATAAAGGGGTCTTGTTGTACTGCTGCGTCAGCTTCAGACTGGCGTTGCGTGCGTGAGGCTTCCTGCTGCTGCTGTGGGGAAGCGGCCACGGCTTCGCACAGCTCAACTTCCAGACGAATATCGCGTGCGAAATGTTTGCGCAGCGCTTCGCGCAATTTGGCCTGATAGCCGGATTCACCAAGGTGCTTGTGATTGTGTGATAAACGCAAGTGGATGCGGTCATTGTCCGACAGATACAGTTCGGATTCGGTGGCCAGCATGCGTGCTTGCCCACCCAGTTTCATGCGTTCGATCAGCTGCGCCCACGATGCGGCGTCGGCAGGTAAATCTGCGCCAGATACGGTGTTTTGGGTGGGCGGCGCATCAAATGTATGCGCCAGATTGGGAATGGCTTCAGCGATACCGAAGGCCGGAGGCGCAATGGGTGGCGGCGCGACCGCCTCGAACCGTGGTGCAGATGCCATGCGCGGTTCGTCGGTGATTTTCGTGCGAATGGGCGTTGTGGGTTGCGGGGCCGGCGCTGAGCCGTTGCTCTGGGGATGAAAGGCCAGCATGCGCAACAGCGTCATGGAAAATCCGGATGATTCGTCTGGGGCCAACGATAAATCACGCCGCCCCAACAGGCAGATTTGGTAATACAGTTGGATGGTTTGCGCGTCGATACGTGCAGCCAGATCAATGATTGCAGCACGCTCTGGCGTGTCTTCCGGTAAGGCGTCGGCAGCAAGCTGGTACAGCGAAATGTGGTGCAAAATGAGGCCAATTTCTTGCAATGCGGTACTGAAATCAATGCCTTGTGCCGCTAACACGGCAACTTGCTCCATCAGGGAAGCCCCATCCTGTTGCCACAACGTATCAATTAAAGCAATTAATCTGGCGGAGTCGAGTCCGCCGAGCATGTGTTGAACTGCATTGTCTTGAATTTCTGTTCCGCAGTAGGCAATGGCTTGATCTAACAGGGACAGTGCGTCACGCATGCTGCCTTGGGCTGCGCGTGCTATCCGTTGTAATGCTGCCATTTCAGCATGGATACCTTCTTCATGCAGAATGTGGGTGAGATGCTGCGTAATCAAATCAGGCGTCATCTGCTTGAGGTTGTATTGCAAGCAGCGTGACAACACCGTAATGGGAATTTTTTGCGGGTCGGTGGTCGCAAGAATGAATTTGACGTGTTCTGGCGGTTCTTCCAGCGTTTTAAGCATGGAATTAAATGCTGCCTTGGACAACATGTGCACTTCGTCGATAATATAAACTTTAAAGCGACCAGCAGAAGGCGCGTACTGAGCGTTATCCAGCACATCTCGCATGTTGTCGATACCCGTATTGGAAGCGGCATCCAATTCGATGAGGTCGACAAAACGTCCCGCATCAATTTGAGTGCAGGCCGAACAGATGCCACAAGGTTCAGCGTGAATGCCAGCTTCGCAATTGAGTGCTTTGGCCAGAATTCGGGCAATCGTCGTTTTTCCGACACCGCGCGTGCCGGTAAACAGCCAAGCATGATGCAGACGGTTTTGTGTTAGGGCGTTGGTCAACGCTCGCACAACATGCGTCTGTCCAGCCAGATCGGCAAAGGTTCGGGGGCGCCATTTTCGCGCAAGTACTTGGTAACTCATGGCGTGTATTTTAACCTATATTTTGGACGGTTAAACCATTATCCTGAAAACGGCCGTTGACCGGATATCTTGTTAAGATCATGACAGGCCCTAACAGCGTGTTTTCACTGAGGCTTGTGCACGGAATGATGGGCGAGCGCGGTCATTTGTGCAAAGGTCTCTCATCACTTCAGTGTTTTTCAGGGGTTCATTGGTGGCGAAAAAATATATTTAATCCGGTAATTCATTATTCATACGTAAGGTAGCTTGGAAAAAAATCACTAAACGGTTATAATCACCGATTGTCTGCCTAATTTTTGGAGTGTATTGTACATGCCTAGCGTCCGCGTCAAAGAAAACGAACCTTTTGAAGTTGCTATGCGCCGTTTTAAGCGTACCGTTGAAAAAACTGGTTTGCTCACAGAACTGCGTGCCCGTGAATTTTATGAAAAACCCACCACAGAGCGTAAACGCAAATTGGCAGCGGCTGTGAAACGGCACTTTAAGCGGATTCGTAGCCAAACATTGCCACCAAAAATGTATTGATTGCATTGCCGTTTTTATAAAATAGCAATGGTGGGTGCAAGATGATGAGCCTCAAAGAAAAAATTACTGAAGACATGAAATCGGCCATGCGCGCCAAAGAAAGTGTGCGTCTGGGTACGGTGCGTCTGTTGTTATCCGCCATGAAACAACGCGAGGTGGATGAACGGATTGTGTTGGATGATGCGAAAATCGTAGCCATTATCGACAAAATGCTCAAGCAGCGTCGCGATTCGATTGCGCAATATGAAGCCGCCGGACGTCGGGATTTGGCAGATGTTGAACATGCTGAAATGGTGATTTTGCAAACCTATATGCCTGCCGCAGCCGATGAGGCAGAAATTGATGGGTTAATTGTTGAAGCGTTGGCACAAACGGGTGCAACCGATGTGAAAGACATGGGCAAAGTGATGGCCCTGGTGAAATCGAAATTGGCGGGACGTGCCGACATGGCATTGGTTTCCACACGTATTAAGACCAGATTACAGGGTTAACAACCCGGATACGCGGGGATGTCGCGTAGCATTTATGCATGAATTTTGCGAGGTGGTACTGCGTATCATCCCCGCTTGTTTCATTTGTGGCGGCGAGATACAGTGACTCATGCGCCAAAAGGGTGTTTTCCCATGAGGCATTTGGTAAGCAAGGGTTCATGTGGTACATGCCTCCGGGTTAAATGTGAGTGGTTTGCTTCATAAAATGAGTAAAATCGCGCATAACAGATTGGCTTGATTGAATATTAAGCGTACTCATCTGTCGTTTTTGCGCGAAAATAAAAGTATTGTCCATTTTGGGTAATGCGCAATAATCAAGGTGTGGGTATGATTCCGCAGGATTTTATTCAGACCCTGTTAAGTCGCGTTGACATTGTCGATGTGATTGGACGTCACGTTACCTTAAAAAAAGCCGGTGCCAATTTTCAGGCTTGTTGTCCGTTTCATCAGGAGAAATCCCCTTCTTTTACCGTCTCACCTACCAAGCAGTTTTATCATTGTTTCGGTTGTGGTGCTCACGGCACAGCGATTGGGTTTCTGATGGAGTATGTTGGCGTGGGTTATGTCGATGCCATACAGACTTTGGCTTCGCAAATGGGTATTTCAGTGCCGCAAACGGCACTGAAGTTGGGCGCAGACGCTGTGCCGTTTCGACAGTCGGCCAATATGCTGGAAATCATGCAGCGTGCCACCCTGTTTTATCGGCAACAATTAAAATTGTCCGGGCGGGCAATCACCTATTTAAAAGGGCGCGGCCTGACGGGTGAAATTGCTGCCCGCTTTGGTTTGGGCTATTCGCCAGATGGTTGGCAGAATTTGGCGCAAGTATTTGATTATGACGATGAGGTTTTGACGCAGGCGGGTTTGGTGATCGCCAGTGATGCGGGGAAACGGTATGACCGCTTCCGCGATCGGATTATGTTTCCGATATGGAGTCAAAAAGGGGAGGTGATCGGGTTTGGCGGGCGAGTGCTCGACAGTGGTGAACCGAAATACCTGAATTCCCCGGAAACACCGCTGTTTCAGAAGGGCAATGAGTTATATGGCCTGTTTCAGGCCCGGCGGGCAATACGCGATGCCGACAGGGTTTTGGTGGTTGAAGGGTATATGGATGTGCTGGCATTGGTTCAACATGGTGTGGACTATGTTGTGGCCACACTGGGTACGGCAACCACCGCTACGCATGTGCAAAAATTGCTGCGTCATACCGATGAACTGGTGTACTGTTTTGATGGCGACGCAGCTGGCCGTCGCGCAGCCTGGCGAGCTCTGGAGCAAAGCTTGCCTGTGCTGACAGACGTCAGTCGCGTGTTATTTTTGTTTTTGCCACAGGGCCACGATCCTGACAGTTATGTGAGGGAACGCGGAGCGGCAGGTTTTGTCTCATGGATGGCGGATGCTGGCGTGCCTTTATCGGCCTACTTGTTTCAACAAGTGACGGCAGAGGTGGATATGGAGCTTGCCGAAGGCCGCAGTGCTTTTTTAAAGCGTGTACAGCCACTGATTATGCAAGTAGCGGCTCCCGCATTGGCGCTGATCTTGCGCCGTCGTGCGGCAGAGTTGGCGCAAGTGGATATGAATGAATTGGCGCGCTTGTGGCAAATCACGGAGACGCGAACACCTTATACCGCCTTGGCACGTGCTTCGCGTCCGGCACCGGTTTCGGTGGTGCGCAAGTTGTTGCGGATTGTCCTGTTTCGGCCACAATTGGCCGGACAGCTGCCGGTAGAATGGTTAGTTGGGCGAGATGAAGACAGTTCGGCGATGCGTGAGGTGCTTGAAATCTTGTTGGTCAGCCCCAACTTAGACACGGCAGCATTGATGGAATATGCGCGGGGTTTGACGCATGGCAGCACGTTGACCGTTTGTGCGGGTGAAATAATGGGTTGGGATGAGCATTTCGATGTCATGCCTGAGTTTGAGTTGGCGCTAGAGCAGTTGAGAGCAAGCCATCAGCATCAGCGTTTACAAGTTTTGGCAAAAAAATCGCCCCATGAATTGAGTGAGGCCGAGAAACAGGAGCTTAGGCTCGCGAAATAACGATGATATCGGCCAGCTGGCCGATGTGGATGATTGATCTTCCTTTTGGGATTGTCTATGACAACGGAACAACAAAGCAAAGTAACGCAGAAAAAAACAAAATCAGACGAAGCACTCCTGCGGAAGCAGGCTCAGGCTAGCGCGATTGAGGCAGCTGAGGCGAACCCCCAGGCCGCGCAAGAGGAAGCCGAGCTGAGACGAGCACGACTGAAATCGCTGATTATCATAGGGAAAGAGCGTGGTTACCTGACCTACGCCGAAATCAATGATCATTTGCCTGATGACATGCTTGATGCCGAGCAAGTTGAAGGCGTGGTCGGCATGATCAACGACATGGGCATCCAGGTCTATGATGAAGCGCCTGATGTCGAAGTACTGCTGATGTCCGATGCGGCGCCTGCCGTGGCGGATGAGGATGTCGTGGCAGAAGCCGAAGCGGCGTTGTCTACCGTTGATTCAGAATTTGGCCGCACTACCGATCCTGTGCGCATGTACATGCGAGAAATGGGCACCGTAGAGTTGCTGACGCGCGAAGGTGAAATTGAAATCGCCAAGCGAATCGAGGAAGGTCTCAAGCACATGGTGCAGGCTATTTCAGCCTGTCCAACCACACTGGAGCAAATTTTGTCTTTGGTGGATAAGGTTGAACGTGACGAAATCCGCATCGATGAATTTGTAGATGGCATTGTGGTGTGCGAAGCAGAGCTCGTGGAAGCGGCGGCTAATCTTGCTGCAGCGGCAGAGGAAGATGAAACGGAAGAAGTCATCGAAGAAGATGTTGAAGATGAGGATGCGGATGGAAGTGCTTTGGCTGCAGCCAATCTGGCCCAACTGAAGACTGATGCGATGGAGCGTTTCGTTCGTTTGCGTGAAGCGGTAAAACGCAAACAGAGTGCGCTCAAGCGGCATGGACATACCAGCAAGCAATACCTGGACATTCAGGCTGAAGTGTCTGGTATTTTGATGGAATTGCGATTTTCTGCCAAACAGGTCGAGGCGTTGTGTAACATGATTCGTGAACTGGTGGAAACCATTCGTTCACGGGAACGGGAAATTCTGGACATTGCCGTCAGGCGCGCAGGTATGCCGCGCGAATACTTTATTAAGGTATTTCCGGGTAAGGAAACGGATTTGGAATGGCTGCAGGAACAAGCCAACACCGGTAGTGTGTGGTGCGAGGGTTTGCTCAGGCAAAAATATGCGATACACGAGCGGCAAAATGCGTTGCGCGACTTGCAGGAAAGGGTTGGGCTGCCAATCGCTGCCTTAAAAGAAATTAACCGTCAAATGTCGGCGGGTGAAGTGCGAACCCTGCGCGCAAAGCGTGAAATGATTGAAGCCAACCTCAGGCTGGTCATCTCCATTGCCAAAAAATACACCAATCGTGGTTTGCAATTCCTGGATTTGATACAGGAAGGTAATATTGGCTTGATGAAGGCGGTGGATAAATTTGAGTACCGCCGTGGTTATAAATTTTCTACTTATGCCACGTGGTGGATACGGCAGGCCATTACCCGTTCGATTGCCGATCAGGCGCGCACCATTCGTATTCCGGTGCATATGATTGAAACCATCAACAAAATGAACCGTATATCCCGCCAGATCTTGCAGGAAACAGGACAAGAACCTGATCCCTCAGAGTTGGCCGAAAAAATGGAAATGCCTGAGGAAAAAATTCGCAAGATCCTCAAAATTTCCAAGGAACCCATTTCCATGGAAACGCCGATTGGCGACGATGAAGACTCCCATTTGGGCGACTTTATTGAAGACACCTCGACACTGGCTCCGATGGATGCAGCCATTTATGACAGCCTGCAGGAAGTGACCAAAGACATTCTGGATAGCCTGACCCAGCGTGAAGCAAAGGTGTTGCGCATGCGTTTCGGCATTGAAATGAATACCGATCATACGCTGGAAGAAGTGGGCAAGCAGTTTGATGTCACGCGAGAACGTATCCGCCAGATTGAAGCCAAAGCCCTGCGAAAACTGCGTCACCCTTCAAGGTCTGATCGTTTACGCAGTTTTGTGGACAACGGAAGTCAATGAGGCGGTCGTGACAGCCAGGCAGCGCAATGCTACAATGCGCGGCTGTATCGAAATAAATGCATCACTTCGAAACAATGGGCCCTTAGCTCAGCTGGTTAGAGCAGAGGACTCATAATCCTTTGGTCCACGGTTCAAGTCCGTGAGGGCCCACCAAAAATCAAGCACTTACAGTGATGTAAGTGCTTTTTTTTATGGTGCGCCTGGTAAAGGGAAGCGTTAGCTGAACGGCAAGGGTATCGTGGGTGACTGCGAATCCGAAGGAAACCGGAGGCAAAGCGCTGGCCTGACAAACAGGAAGTGGATACGAGGCGACGTTGTTGGGTGAGGCGGGCATTATCGTCAAAGCCCAATACTTGTACCGTGTCAGCACCACTTGTAAACTGATGCAGATTAGATTTTAATCTGCTTTAATAGACATACTATGATGTAGAAACAGTCCGGGCAGATTGCTCCAGGGAATAAATCGGGATTTTCCGTATATAATTCACTGTTTCGTTCTAACCATCCATCTGGAGAACCCACGCTATGCTGAATTACGACGATCTGGTTGCCGAGGCGTCATCTCGTGTCAAGGAAATTATGCCGTGGGATTTGCATCTGTGGCTGGAGTCGGGCAAGATGCCCATTCTGCTCGACGTGCGCGAACCAGCCGAATTCGAACAGATACACATTGCAGGATCAATCAACTTGCCGCGAGGTGTGCTGGAACAAGGTTGCGAGTGGAATTATGATGAGACGGTGCCGGAACTGGCTGCAGGTCGTCATCGATTAGTTGTGGTGATCTGCCGGTCCGGCAAACGCTCAGCTTTGGCGGCTGACGTGCTGCTGCGGTTGGGTTTTACCGATGTGGTTTCGCTCAAAACCGGAATTCGGGGCTGGAACGATTGCGAACATCCACTGATCAACGTGGCGGGCGAGGCATTGGACGCCGATGCGGGGGATGCGCTGCTTGCCCCCCGGTTGAGGCCGGAGCAGAAATTCCCTTCCAGGCCGCACTGATGCTGGATCGGTTCAGGTTGAAGCCCGATGGTGCGCAAGCAAGCGCTCAACCAGCTCGCGCAGAAACCCATCAGACTGCGCGCCGTGGAAGCGGTCGGTTTCTTTCCCGCGGCTGTAGGCGATAACCGTCGGGAAACCACGCACACCGTGTCGCCCGGCGATGCGCATGTTTTCGTCGGCATCAACCTTGGCCAGCAGAAACTTTCCCTGGTATTCATGTACCAGCTTTTCCAGCCTGGGCGTTAGCACCCGGCACGGGGCGCACCATTCGGCACCGATGTCGAGTAACACCGGAAATTCGTGGGAGCGTTCTACTACTTTCTGATCGAAATCAGATTCTTCTACGTCGTATGAATAGTTTTGGCTGGAAGACATAAATTGGCAAAGTTACGGTTTCATAAACAAGGTGAGGATTATATCAAGTTACTTTCATTCATGCCGGGATAGAAATCCGTGTCGGCATTTTTTGCGGCATTTATTTCTATATTTCCTTATTTTGATCTTTTCCTTAAAACAGTGAAGGAATATGGGGTTGCGCAGGGGCATTGTCTATTCGTATGATCATTACACTATCATGCCAACTTTAACCCGGCGACATTGACAAGGAGGAAAATTGAATGGGTCTGTTTGAGAAATGGATTGCAGTGGTGCTTGCCACAGTCAATCCTTTGACAGGCAGGGGTGTTGCAATTCCGCTTGGCATTGCATTGGGTTTACCTTTGATTTCGTTGTGTGTGGTAGTGGGTATCAGTAACTTTGTGCTTGCCACGGTCATGATACTGGTGATTGATGAGTTGGAGCATATTCCCGTCATAAAGCGCTTCATTGAGAGAAAACGCGGTAAGACGATCACGAGATTTATTGAAGGGAAGGGGCTTTTTTACGCTGTCACATTGGGTCCATTGCTGCTTGGAACCTTTACGGTGATCCTTGTGTTTCAGGCGCTTGGTACGGACAAGAAACGTATGATCATGTATAGCCTGCTCAGCGCAATCATCGTCACACCCTTGACAGCATGGATATTCATAGCATCTAAAAATTTGCTGGGGACCCTTCTGCACAATGCGAATATGTTCGGGTGATGCGTTGTTTCCCGGATTATTTGGCAATAATAGTCACTGACTGCCATGAGTTCGGAACCTGTTATCTCTGGTTTGTTCGGGTGAAAGAAACAGTAAATCCTGGGCGAAAATGGTGTTGACAGGCCTGAGCAGTTTACGAGTAGCTTGAAATTATTCAATACTGTCGTCCGAAGGATGGAACTGTACGGCGGCAATCCGCGCCGTCACCAGTACGGCCAGTAGAACGGAGAGGGCCACGATTTCAGTCCAATTCATGTTGTTATTATAAAGACCAATAAAGATATCCCGCAAAACGAAAGAGATACCCACTTCAGTCAAGACCCTTAACCGGATGCGATGGAACTCCAAATAGTCTGTAAAGGTGTGGAACAGTTCAATCAGAACAAAAACGGAAAGCACATCGGTAACCAGCGTCTGAACGGCGCCATCAACGAGTTTGTGCGAAAGGCTAAGAGGGGTAGATGCGGTGCTGCGCAAGGAATTTACGGCGTCCATAAAATCAAACACCAAGCCGATCACAGCACCCACCAGTGTGAGCAACATGAGGAAGATCAAGGCAGCAACGACGACATCCAGAATCTTGCCATAGATCAGTATGGATCGACTCTTTACTCCAATCATCAGAATTTTAGGTAAACGATCACCTGTAAGCAGTTGCTTTGGCATATATTTGGCCTGACGGCTTCCCTTCTGTTTTTCATCAACATATCACATTTCGGTTGTCATGGGTATTCATTTACGAGCTCACAGGTCCGACTTTTCTGTCAATCTGCCCGTCCCTTAAGCCCATTATGTCGCTGAAGTTCGTGATGCGCAGTTCACGGACTTCCTGTTACCTTGCAAAACCGTCCTAACCCGCGTTTTACCAGCAACATTGGCAAGCGCAACACAAACTCCAAAAACAGCCTCAGGTGCATCCAACTCAATAACAGGTTGTCACGCAGGTAATTAAAATGCGATACGCCGCCTTCTTCGGCGCGGTAATAACGTACCGGCGCGGGTAAATTGATTGGCTTAATTCCTCGCCAGCAGAGGCGCACGACGGCTTCCGGGTCGAAATCGAAATGCCGCATCCATGGCTGGCGGCGCATCACCTGCTGGAGCGGCGCGATGGGGTAGACGCGGAAACCGAATAGCGAGTCACCTATACCTGACCACAGCGTTTCCAGATTGGCCCAAGCGTTGGAAATACGTCGCCCTTGTACGCGCAAAGCGGGCGCACTGGCATCGAATACAGGCACGCCCAGCACCATGGCTGCAGGTTGCCGGATCGATGCGTGCATGAATGCGGGAATTAATTCAGCAGGGTGTTGACCGTCTGAATCCATCGTCAATACATGGGTGAATCCGTCCGCGGCTGCACGATTGATGCCATACAAGACGGCGGCGCCTTTGCCCTGATTTTGCGCCAATACCATTACCCGTAGTCCGTCATCTTCGGCGGCCATGGCTTGCAGTCCGGCTGTTGTGCCGTCGGTGCTGCCATCGACCACCACCCAGACGGGCTGCCAATACTGGCGCGCTGCACGCACAGTGGCGTAAACTTTATCACCAGGGTTAAAGCTGGGGATGAGTACGAGGTGCGTGGTTGAACTTGTTGTCATGAAAAGATTTCTCTGGAATCGGGGTGTAGCGAAAAACGTGATGTTTTGATCGCAAAAATAACTTCCTTATTATAGCGGTATTGAATGTGGCCTCACAGCGCTTGCGTCATAGCAAGGGTGTGTGTCGCCGCGCCACACCACACCTTACTTATCACCGTGTGCTGCACTGGTTTCGACAACGGGCCGGATATTGCGCTTGCGCAGGTGCCAGGCATGAATGGTGCGTTTTAACCTGGATACAGCACCAATGTAATACATGGTTTTGAATAGTGCGATTGAAGTCCAGATGGGTGTCTGGCTGAATATGTCGCCAGCCAATAGTGAGAGCAGCGCTTCTTTGGCCCGAAACACATTGCGCGGCGCCATGAACATGTCACGCATGGTGGGGTTGGTGAGCCGGTAGATGAACCAGGAAAAGGCTTTCGGGCCGACACGCATGCTGCGATCAAATTTTTTCAGTGCGGTGGCTGTCTGGTCAGGATGGCGCAGACAAGTGTCTACGGCATCGGCACCGATAAAAGCGTTTTGCATCGCCAACATTACCCCCGAGGAGAAAACAGGGTCAATGAAGGTATAGGCATCGCCCAGCAGCAGATAATTATCACCGTGGGTATGGTCGCAGACATAGGAAAAATTACCCGTTGCTTCGACGGCCGATTCCAATTGCGCGGGTGCCAACCGTTGCGCCAGTTGCGGACACAGCGCAATGGTTTCGTGAAAAAACACATCGAGTGATTTTTTGCCGCGTGTTTTCAGGTAATACGGCCAAGTCACCGCACCCACACTGGTCATACCGTCAGCCAGCGGAATAAACCAGAACCAGCCATGGTCGAACCAAAAAAGGCTGATATGCCCCTCTTTTTTCCCAAGGTTACGTTGCGCGCTGGAAAAATGTGCATAAATGGCAGTGCTGTTGTGTTTTTTATTGCGCTGCTTGGCTTTCAGTTGGTTACCCAGAAAAGTGTCACGCCCTGAGGCGTCGAGTACAAAGCGGGGGCACCAGGATTCCAGTCGGCCATCATCATGCCGTGCGTGCACCAGTGCACCTTGTGCGTCCGGCAAAAAGATAACCTCCTGCACCTGACAACCTTCCGTGACGCTCACATTTTTGGCTGAGGCATTGCGAATCAGGATTTCATCGAACTCAGAACGGCGTACCTGATAGGCCATCGGCATCGACTTGTCCCAGGCATCGGCAAATTCGTAGGTCTGCTGATGATCGTGCCAGGGCGAGTTGAATTCGGCACCCCATTTTTCCATGCCGATGGCTTTGACGGCCTCAGCAACGCCCAGTTTTTCGAGTAGGGGCAAGTTGGCCGGCAGCAGTGATTCACCGATATGGAAACGTGGATGGCGGGCTTTTTCCAGCAGGATGACGTGGTGGCCGCGCTCAGCCAGCAGCGTGGCAGCGGTAGCGCCAGCGGGTCCGCCACCGATCACGAGCACATCGCATGGTGTGGGGTTGGTATTATGCAGGTACAGTCCTTTGATGTTGTTTGGTTTGTTAATAAATGAAACCTTGTTGGTCTGCCGCGATGATCGCAGACCTAGCGCCATGTCAAATAAGGATGTATGATTCACGCCTGTATGGTTACTTATACCACTATAAACGATAGAGTTATAGTGGTATTTTACCTGTTCGGCTGGTGTGCTGTCTGCAAGGTAGTAACACCTCCCTGACATGAATCTCTTTACAACAATTTAATTATGTCAAACACCCTTCCAATTACCGAAATGCCTGTGTTTTATCGTGAAATCGCCACCTTGATGATTGAGTCACTCAACCTGGAGGTGACGACGGACGAGATAGCGCTTGATGCGCCGTTGTATGGTGAAGGTCTGGGCCTGGATTCAATCGATGTACTGGAAGTTGCGCTGGTCGTATCCAAGCGTTATGGCCTGCAATTGCGCGCAGACAGTGTGGACAATCAGCATATCTTTAGCTCGCTGCGACACTTGGCAGACCATATCGCAGCGCAACGAACGAAGTAATGAGCAGGCTGTCCTTTATTCGTGGATTGGGCATGGCAACAGCCCTTACCGGCTATGCAATTCTGGCAAATTATACCAATCAGTCCGGGAAAACGGGCATGCTTGGCGCGCTGGTCGCGCTTGCTCCCATCGTGTTAACCAGCTTGGTGCTGGCTTGGCGTTCGACGCACCGGCGGCTCATGTTGAGTTGGGTTGCTTTTTTGCTGGTCACATCATTATGGCTGCTATGGCCCGTGCTGAAACAACACTATGGCTGGGTTTACTGGCTGGAACACGAAAGCATGCAATGGGCGTTATTCACCCTTTTTGCCCGCACACTGTTTGCTCATCGGCAACCTCTCTGCACCCGGTTCGCCACCATCGTGCATGGGACACTCACGCCAGAACATGCCCGTTATGCCTATCAGGTCACCATTGCCTGGACGGTTTTTTTTGCAACCATGATCTTGACTTCGACCTGGCTGTTTTTCACGCAGCCGATTGCAATATGGTCAATCTTCGCCAACTTTATTTTCCTGCCGCTGGTCGCACTCATGTTTATCGTTGAATACGGTGTGCGCAAATGGGCGCTACCTGACCTTGAAGATGCTAACATCATGGATGGAGTGCGTGCATTTATGCAACATTCCACGCACCACTCTTAAGCTGAACGCCTGCGTCATGCCAACTATTCCGCTGTTATCCCATGCCGGTCCGGAACAGATCGTCGCCTGGCAACAAGGCAAAGCCGTCAGTGTCCGCCAGTTTCTGGCCGATGCCGCGCAACTGGCTGAACGTCTGCCCGCAGGCAAGCATTTATTGAATATGTGCAGCGACCGTTATGCCTTCACTGTAGGTTTGGCGGCGGCAATCTTGAGCAATAAAATCAGTTTGTTGCCCCCTTCCCATGCCCCGGAAATGATCAGCCAACTCCAACGCTATGCGCCGGATGTGTTCTGTTTGAGCGAGCAGGTTCAGCCTTTGATTGCATTACCGCATACGCTGTGTCCTCCCACACCGGCACCCATCACCGACACCTGCATCATCCCGCAGATAGACGCTGACCAGCGCATCGCTGTCGTGTTTACTTCAGGTTCTACCGGCATCCCGCAACCACATCCTAAAACATGGGGTTATGTGGTGCACAGTGTGCGGGCAGAAGCTACACGACTCGGATTAATGGGGGAAGAAAGCTACACCCTCATCGGTACCGTACCGCCACAACATATGTATGGACTGGAATCCACCGTGCTGATGGCATTGCACAGCGGCAACGCGCTCAGCCATCAACAACCATTTTATCCGGCTGATATTTGTGGGGCGATTGCTGACGTACCCGCACCACGGGTACTCATTTCTTCACCCGTGCATCTGCGTGCATTGCTCGACTCAGGGTTGCAACCTGCCGCACTGGCGCTGGTGATATCGGCGACCGCACCTTTATCTGCACCACTTGCACAGGCCATTGAAGCCCGCTACCATGCACCATTACTGGAAATTTATGGCAGTACTGAAACAGGACTGATTGCCACGCGTCGCCCCGTTGCCGGAGTTGAATGGCAGCTGTTGCCGGGCATCAGTCTGGTTGCAAAGGAAGAACAGATTTATGCGGTCAGTGAGTACATTACGCCACCTATTGTTATGAATGATGTCATTGAACTGGTTGCCACTGACCGTTTCTTGCTGCATGGCCGCATCGCTGATCTGGTCAATATCGCAGGAAAACGTAATTCGTTGACCAATCTTAATCATCAACTGACCAGCATACCTGGTGTCTTGGATGGGGTTTTTTATATGCCCGATGAGTCCGGTCCTGATCACACTACCCGGTTGATGGCTTTTGTCGTTGCCCCCACACTGGATGCACCACAACTTCTTGCCGCACTGCGGCAACGTATGGATGCGGTATTCTTGCCAAGACCACTGATTTTCGTGGAAAAATTGCCACGTAACAGCACGGGAAAGCTGCCGCGTGCGGCAGTGCAGGCTTTGTTGCGTCTCCATACCACCAAGAGCGTAGCATGAACACCATGACCCACTGCACGGTTCCCTTTGACCATCCCGCATTGACTGGTCATTTTCCTGGTGCGCCTATCCTGCCCGGCGTGGTGCTGCTGGATTTGGCACTGCAGGCGATTACCGATGCCAGCAGCATCGTGTTACACCACTGCACGATCAATTCGATCAAATTTCTCAGTCCCGTACATCCGGGTGAGGTGCTTAGCATTTCGCACAGCCAGATGGATAATGGCGCTGTCCGCTTCGATATCAGTACAAATAACCGTAAAATTGTCAGCGGTAGCCTCGTGATCAATTCAAAATGAATACGTCCAATACGCATTGGACGCGTACACCAGAACGCAGCAACATGCTGATGTTGCGTATCATGACCTGGATTTCTTTGCGTTTGGGACGGCGCGCAGGGCGTGTGGTACTGCATGGTATTGCAGGTTATTTTTTACTGTTCTCGGCCAGCGGCCGCCGCGCTTCCCGCGCTTATCTCAATCGCGTACTGAGTCGACCTGCCAACTGGCTGGATATGTACCACCATTTTTACAGCTTCGCCAGCACCATTCATGATAGAATTTATCTTGTTAATCAGCAATTTGATTTGTTTGATATCGAAATTCAGGGTCAGGAATTACTGCATGATGCGATAGACGCTGGCGCAGGGGTATTTTTGATGGGCGCACATTTTGGCAGTTTTGAAGTCATTCGTGCCATCGGGCGACAGGTACCGGGCCTGCGTGTGAGTATGGCGATGCACGAAGACAATGCGGCAAAAATCAATGCAATGCTGGCAGCGATCAACCCAGCGGCGGTGACCGACATTATTGGTCTTGGGTACATTGATGCGATGCTCAAAGTGAGCGAACGGCTGGATGAGGGTGCGGTTGTTGGTATGCTGGCGGATCGCACGCTGGGTGAAGACATCATGTTGCCCGTCGATTTTCTGGGCAGCATCGCCTATTTCCCGGTTGGTCCGTTCCGTATGGCCGCCTTGCTGCGGCGACCCGTGGTATTCATGACTGGCGTGTATCTGGGGGATAACCGTTACCGAATAAGCTTTGAACCGCTGGTTGATTTCACCTGTATTGCCACGGGCCAGCGCGGTGCTGTGGTCAATGCGGCGGTGACACGTTATGCCGCACTGATCGCACAACATTGCTGTCAAACACCTTATAACTGGTTCAATTTTTTTGATTTCTGGCAGGTACCTGTCGCCACGGCACACGTCAAATCATGATGACACCATCTGTTCGCCGATTTATCCATTTCGTGTTAATGGCCATTGTCCTGCTGCTGGGCGCTGGAAGGGTAACTGCGAGCCGTGCCGCCACGTGGGATATAGACCAACTCATGCATGGCCTGGCACAAGTGCCCTCGGGACACGCCAGTTTCGTGGAAAAAAAATTTATTGCCATGCTCGACCAGCCTGTCGAATCATCAGGCGAGCTGTTTTACACCGCGCCCGATCGACTGGAAAAACGCACTGTCAAACCCAAACCTGAAACCATGGTAGTCGATGGTGATCATTTGCTGGTCGAACGTGGCACGCAAAAATACCATTTGCAGTTGGAGGAATATCCCGAGCTGGCTGCTTTCATCGACAGCGTGCGCGGGACGCTGTCGGGTGATCGCAAGGCATTGGAGCGCAGTTATGAGCTTAGTCTGGAAGGTTCGGTCCAAAACTGGACGCTGCAATTGGTACCCATCAACGTTAAAATGAAACAGGTGGTGACGCGTATCCGCATCACCGGTGTGCACGATGAAGTACAGCGCATCGACATCACACAAGCAGATGGCGACAGCTCGCAGATGCGTATCGAAAAATTGACAACTCCATGATCTTGAAATGAAAATAACACCGGGTCGTATCGCCATTGCCGTATGGCTGACATTTATTTTGGCGTGTGGTGTGATCATCAGCCGTAGCCAGTTCACTGCGGACTTGTCGGCTTTTTTGCCCCGCAGCCCGACGCCAGAGCAACAGCTGTTACTTGAACAAATACGTGATGGTCTTGCCTCACGTCTGATTCTGGTTGGTATTGAGGGCGCAGATGCACCGACACGTGCCCAGCTATCGAAACAGCTCGCCCAGCACCTGCGTCAGGATACCGCATTTGTCAGTGTGAATAACGGTGAGCCGGTGAGCGCCGGGCAGGATCGGGCGTATCTGTTCAATCACCGTTACCTGTTAAGCCCGGCGGTGACGCCCGCGCATTTCAGCGTAAGTGGGTTGCATGCGGCCTTGAGTGACAGCATTGACCTGCTTGCGTCACCCGCTGGATTGCTGGTCAAATCCATGCTGCCGCGCGATCCGACCGGTGAAATGGTGCGGTTACTGAATCAGATCAATGGTGGCACGCAACCCGCGCTGATCGACGGGGTATGGGCATCGCGCGATGGGGCACGTGCACTGTTATTGATACAAACCCGCGCTTCAGGTGCCGATGCCGATGCCCAGCAGCGCGCCATACTGAAGATTCAGGCGGCATTCGATCATGCCACCGTATCCCATGCAAACGCCAGACTGGAGATGACAGGTCCAGGGGTATTTTCGGTGAGGTCGCGCGATACCATCAAGGCACAGGTTTCGCGATTATCGGTGATTAGCGTGGCGTTGATCGCCACGTTGCTGCTGCTGGTTTATCGCTCGTTGACGGCGCTGTTGTTGGGGTTTTTGCCTGTCATCAGTGGTGCGCTGGCGGGCATCGCCGCTGTCAGTCTTGGCTTTGGCACAGTGCATGGTATCACCTTGGGGTTTGGCACTGCGCTGATTGGTGAAGCCGTCGATTATTCCATCTATCTGTTTGTGCAATCAGAACAAAACAACGGTGACCGGATAGACTGGATCCGGCGTTTTTGGCCCACTGTCCGTCTGGGGGTGCTGACTTCTGTTGTCGGTTTTGCATCGTTGCTGTTTTCGGATTTTCCGGGTTTGGCCCAGCTCGGCCTGTATTCCATTGCGGGTTTGATCACCGCCGCTGCCGTGACGCGTTATGTATTGCCCCACCTGCTGCCCAATGGGTTTCATATTCATGATGTATCGACGATTGGACATGATTTGTCGCGATGGGCGCAGCGCGCGGCATTGTTGCGCTGGCTTGCTGTGGCGGTGTTGGTGTTGGCGCTGGCCGTCCTGTTTCAGCATCGTGACATGATATGGAATCACAAAATTTCCGCGTTGAGTCCGGTGTCGCAAGCCGATCTGACGCTGGATGAACGCCTCCGAGCGGACATGGGCGCACCCGATGTGCGCTACCTGGTGGTGGTGTCAGGCGCCACCCAGGAGCGTGTATTGCAGGCCAGTGAGCAGGTTTCCAGCGTGCTGCAAACACTGGTCGATCAAGGCGAATTGGCTGGATTTGAAAGCGCCAGCCGCTATTTACCCAGCCTTGCCAGCCAGCGTGCGCATCAGGCGAGCCTGCCCACCACTGGCGTATTGCAAGCCAATCTGGCGCAAGCAGTGCAGGGGCTGCCAGTCAAATCAACCCTGTTTGCGCCGTTTCTGGCCGATGTTGCCGCCGCCCGCGAGCAACCGTTATTACGTGTTGCCGATCTGGACAAGACTTCCATGTCCATGGCGGTCGATGCGCTATTAATTCGGCAAGGTCAGCACTGGAGTGCGTTGTTGCCCTTGACCGCACTGCCGGGCGTTGAGATTAACCCCGAACACATACGCTCAGTGCTGCACACGTTGGCACTTCCTGACGGACATGGCGAATTGCCGTACCAAATCATGACACAGCAGTTCGCCATACCCGTTTCCCCTCACTCCCTACTCTCTCCCCGCCGGGGAGAGAGGGACGAAGTTTCGCTACGCGAGGGTCACACTAACGTACTGTTTGTGGACATGAAAGTCGAATCGGACCGACTCTATTCGGGTTATTTGCATGAAGCTATTTTGTTGTCATTGGGTGGCGTGGCAGCCATCATCGGATTGTTGCTGGCGGCATTTCGTTCGCCTGTGCGTGTGGCGCGCATCATCGTTCCGCTGGCAGCCGCAGTGATTACTGTCACGGCGGGTCTGGCGCTGTTTGGTCAGCGGTTGACCATTCTGCATCTGATCGGATTGCTACTGGTGGTTGCAGTGGGGTCGAATTATGCCCTGTTTTTCGACCGCACCGAAAGCGATGTGCAGATTGCCCCACGTACTCTCGCGTCGATGCTGTTTGCTAATCTCACTACTGTCGCCGGTTTTGGTTTGCTGGCATTTTCCAATGTGTCGATTTTACAGGCAATGGGTGTTACGGTCGCGCCAGGGGTGATTCTGGCGCTGATCTATTCCGCGATTTTTGCCCGCACTGCCCATGTTTAAATCTCACTGGCAGCCAAGTTTACTTATACGTGCCACCCTGGTGCTGCATGGCGCTGCACTGTTGGCCTTGATCACGGCACCTCTGCACTGGCGCTGGGTGCTGGCGGCACTGATTGCCAACCACGTCGTGCTCGCGCTGACCGGGTTGTGGCCGCGCAGCCACTGGCTGGGACCCAACTGGACGCACCTGCCCGTTGCTGCCACTGCACGCAGTGAAATTGCGCTGACCATCGACGATGGTCCGGATCCGCTGGTCACACCACAGGTGCTGGATGTGCTTGAACGCCATGGTGTGCAGGCGACTTTTTTTTGCATCGGCGAATCGGCGCAACATTATCCAGACCTGTGCCGTGACATCGTGCGGCGCGGTCATGCCATAGAAAACCACAGTCAGCATCATCGCTATGATTTCTCCTTACTTGGGATGGCTGGACTGACCCGCGAAATTCAGGCTGCACAAGCCGCGTTAACTGAAATCACCGGTCAACGTCCCCAGTTTTTCCGTGCGCCAGCCGGTTTGCGCAACCCGTTTCTCGACCCGGTACTGGCACGTATGGAATTAAAACTGGCAAGCTGGTCGGTGCGTGCGTTCGATACACGTGAGGGCGATCCGGAAAAAGTGAAGCGCAAACTGCTGAAAGGGCTGCGCGCAGGCGCGATTGTGCTGCTGCACGATGCCCATGCCGCGCGCACACCGGCAGGGTATCCGGTTATTCTGGAGGCGTTGCCCACCCTGCTGGATGCAGCCGCTGCAGCCGGTTTGCATTGGGTGACTTTGCCTCAAGCGCTGTCATGAGTAGCATGCACAGACCCGTGTGGTATCGCCAGATCGCAACCGCAATGCGTCAGCATGTCTGGTTTAAGGCCATCGGTACGCCGCTATTTATCGCAGTATTTTTTGGCGTGTATTTATACCTGCTCAAACACCCGGTGTACCCCACAACCATCATGCCGTTCACTTCGCTTGACAAGCTCATTGGCTTCCAGCCACTCGCCATGCCGCTGTATATCTCGCTGTGGGTTTACGTTTCATTACCGCCGGCATTGCTGTCCACCCGGCGCGAGCTGTTAAACTACGGCAGTGCCATGACCATCACCTGCCTGACAGGTCTGCTGATTTTTTATTTCTGGCCGACCGCTGTGCCGGTGGCGCACATTGATTGGGCGCTGTATCCGGACGTGGATTATCTTAAAACCATTGATTCAGCGGGTAATGCTTTCCCGTCGCTGCACGTCGCCACAGCCACTTTTTCAGCCATCTGGCTTAATTTTTTGTTAAATCGTTTTGGCGTACCGCGCTGGCTGCTGGGCTTGAACTTTGTCTGGTGTACAGGTATTTTGTATTCGACATTGGCAATGCGGCAGCATGTGGTGGTCGATGTGCTGGCTGGGCTGGCTTTGGGTATGGTCGTGGCACAACTGTCATTACACACCCAAATCAAGTCGCAGATTTAAAGTATATGCCATAAAAATTCATGACAGTCGTTATCAATATTGCTGCTCATACAACCGAAACGCTGCTGTTTTTTTACCCGGCTGTAACTCGGCCATTATGGCAATTTTCAGTACCGTGATTACTTCGCCACTGCTGCATATTTAGTTGCCACATATCGGTATTCCGGTGCCGTCGAGTGCCGAAAAAATAGCACATACCGTGCGTGAATAAGGGGGTGAATTCAACATGAAAATCCGAAAACAGGGATATGCGTAAATGCGGCGCGGTGGGAAGGAGGATTAATGAGAGGAAACCGTGTTCTGGGTGATTGTGCCGGGGGGGTGAAATGCAGAGCCTTGCACCAGTTCATTGGCAAAATAGTCCTGCAATTCGATCATGAACTGTTGGGTATTTTGCGGCGCATCAAAACGCCGTCCAAGACGAATCCGATAAGTGATTGGCATGGCGGGTTTACGGAACAGCGGCCAGCCCTTGCGAAGATAATGTGTATCCGTTTCGATCAATACGGTTTGTACTGGTACTTGCGCCCGTTGTGCAATGAGTGCGGTGCTGCCTTTGAGGGGATTTACCGGGCCCTGTGTGGTGCGCGTACCTTCCGGGAACAGCAATAAATGACTACCATACTTAAAATCCTCCACCGCCAGATGGATCATTTTGCGTAATGGTTCACCAGGGATATAGCGTGCCATACGGGCGCCCACACCCAAAAAAATATTATTCATCAAGTCTGCTTTGATCACACAGGCAACATTGGGCAGACGTGAAATAACCATCACTGCGTCAAGCAGGCAGGGATGATTGGGTGCAATAATCAACGGTGGTTCTCCGCGCAGGGCATCCAGTGCAGTCAGGTCGAAATGACAACGGCGCGAGGCGCTCAGGCTGGCAAGATACATGCGAAAGCCGATCATTGCCACCCATCGTCCCAGTGCTCGCCCCCAGCGTTTTGATAGCAATGGGTAGAGTACCACGGCAATTAACATCCAGCCCAGGCACAGCAGAGCGAACCAGAACAGGCCTAAATACAGCACCAGATAATCATAGAGTGCGGTTAAGCCACGTATCATGGGGCGGATAGTGTTGTTGAACAGATAAAAATTTGGTCAAAATCTTCCATTTTCGCTATTTACCAAGTCGCTACGGGCACGAGCGTGCCCTGATTGATTATTTTTTGTGCGGATGCAGAATTTATAGTTGAATTTTTTCTGGGGAAATGCGCACGCTTTTATCTTTTTACGTTACGAGTGTTGTTAAAAATGCATTTGACCCAGTGCGCGGATTATAGCAGGTGATCGCTTGACGGGGGATCACCTGCTATAATCCGCGCACTGACATTACGCTGACTATGCAGCGTTACAGGGGTATTGTTGACAACACTGCATATCACCAGCGTACGCTACCAGGAAAGATTGTATTGAAACCACTGTTGCTCTCTCATTTCACCGCAACCAGCTGCATCGGTCGTGGGCTGGATCAGACGTTGGACGCATTGCGCCATGGTCGCTCTGGTCTCGCGCCATGCACATTTGAGACGGTCGAGCTGATAACATTCATCGGTGTGGTTGAGGGGTTAGATGATGTTTGCATCCCGCCGCATCTTGCAGCATTTGACTGTCGCAACAACCGCTTGGCACAGATTGCTTTCACTCAGGATAATTTTGCGATAGCGGTACATGATGCCGCTGAAAAATACGGTCATCAACGCATAGGTGTTTTTATTGGCACCAGCACCTCCGGCATACTGGAAACCGAGCTGGCCTATCGACGGCGCGATCCCGTTACCGGTACATTGCCCGGCGATTTTCACTACAGCACACAGCACAACACCTTTTCTGTCGCCGACTTTACCCGTCAGTATTTTGGCCTGACCGGCCCGGCGGTAGCCGTTTCATCGGCCTGTTCATCCAGCGCGAAAGTATTCAGCTCAGCGCGTCGCATGATGGCGGCGGGGCTGATCGATGCAGCAGTGGTAGGCGGCGTGGATACGCTGTGCCTGACTACTCTGTATGGCTTCAACTCGCTGGGACTTACCGCAACGCAGGCTTGTCGTCCCTATGACACCACACGCGACGGCATTTCCATCGGTGAAGCAGGTGCTTTTGCCTTGCTCGAACACGCACCGGAGCAGTTGGATGACCATGCCGTTTTATTGCTGGGTGTGGGTGAGTCCAGCGATGCTTATCATATGTCCTCACCCCACCCCGAGGGCCTGGGCGCACGCATGGCCATGCAAGCCGCGCTGGATATGGCTGGCCTGGTGCCGCAGGACATTGATTATATTAACCTCCACGGCACTGCAACACCGAGCAACGATGCCGCCGAGGGCAAAGCCATCGCTGCATTATTTGGCGCGATGACCCCGTGCAGCTCAACCAAAGGTGCAACGGGTCACACGCTGGGTGCGGCAGGTGGCGTCGAAGCCATCATTTGCGCCTTGGCCCTGCAAAACGACTTGCTCCCCGCGGGACTCAATACCCGGCAACTCGATCCCGCCATACCTCTCAATTATCTGCTCGCAAATCGCACTCAAGCCATCACGCGAGTCATGAGTAACTCGTTTGGCTTTGGCGGCACCAATTGCAGCCTGATATTTGGACGCGCTAAATGAGCCGATGAATATGCCTGTACCTATTGCTTACATCGACGGTATCGGTCTGCTCGGCCCCGGTTTGACAGGCTGGCGAGACAGCTTACCCCTGCTCGCCGGGCAACAGCCCTATCTGAGTCAGGCCACGGTATTGCCGTCGCCAGCCTTGTTACCTGTAGCCGAACGCCGCCGCAGTGTCGCTATCGCTAAACTGACGCTGGCGACAGGATTGGAAGCCACAACGGCAGCTTGTTTGAATCCGGCTACCTTGCCTTGTGTGTACACCTCATCAGGCGGTGACGGGCAGAATTGCCACGAGATATGCCAGACACTGGCGTCAGAAGACCGGCAAATTTCACCTACCCGTTTTCATAATTCAGTCCACAATGCCGCAGCGGGTTATTGGAGCATTGCCACTGGCGCGATGACGCCGATTTCGGTGTTGTGCGCTTACGATGCCAGTTTCGGTGCAGGGTTGCTGGAAGCGCTGACGCGGGTGATGGTAGACGATGCGATCACCCTGCTCATTGCGTGCGACAGCCCTTATCCTGAGCCTTTGCATCTTGCTCGCCCTTTAGCCGACAATTTCAGTATTGCACTGGTGCTGTCGCCCGTAGCCAGCGCTCATAGCCTGGCCAAAATCAGCATTGGTCTGACCAGCGATACCGCGCACACGCTGGACGACCCTGCGCTGGAACAGTTGCGCCTGAATATCCCTTCAGCCCGTAGTCTGCCATTGTTGTGCGCACTGGCGCAAGGTAAAAACGGACGTGTCGTACTGGATTATTTTGATCACCTGCGTATCGCAGTGGATATCACGCGATGCTAGATCACGCCTGGATCGCTGCGCATATTCCACATCAGGGCGACATGTGCCTGCTCAATCACGTCGTCATGTGGGATGAACAACATATTCAGTGCCAGGCCAGCAGCCATCGCTTGATCAATCATCCGCTGCGCAGTCGCGATCAGCTCAGCAGTGCCTGCGGTATCGAATATGCCGCACAGGCCATGGCCGTGCACGGCGCTTTGCTGGCTCCCGCCGACAGCCCGCGCCCGCGTGCCGGGTTTCTGGTCAGTGTGCGCGGTGCCACGCTGCATGTGCCGCGCCTGGATGATATCGCCGCCGATCTCGATATCGTGGCCATCTGTATCCACAGCAGCGAAGATAATATCCTTTATCAATTCACTGTGCATGCCGCTGGGCAATTGTTACTGGATGGGCGCACTGCTGTAATATTAAACGCTGGACATCAACTTCAACTTTCAGGATCAACAGCATGAAACACGCTCTTGTCACAGGGGGTAGCGGCAGCATAGGCGCGGCCATATGCCGCCGACTGGCCGCCGACGGTTATCACGTATTCATCCACGCTAACCGTCACCTGGTAACAGCGCAGTCATTGGCAGATGAGATTGCGGAAAATGGGGGCAGCGCGCAAATATTGCAATTCGATGTCACCGACCATCAGGCTGTCATCGATACACTCACCCCGCTTATTGAGCTTACGCCTGTTCAGGTGCTGGTGAACAACGCGGGTATTCATGATGACGCTGTCTTCCCCGGTATGCGCGTGGAACAATGGCAGCGGGTGATGGACGTATCGGTGAACGGTTTTTATCACGTTACCCATACCTTGATGATGCCCATGATTCGCAGTCGCTGGGGGCGCATCATCAACGTCTCATCCATTGCCGCCATCACTGGTAACCGCGGTCAGGTGAATTATTCTGCAGCCAAAGGTGCAATTAACTCTGCCACCAAAGCCTTGGCACAGGAAGTCGCCAGCCGGGGCATTACGGTCAACGCTGTCGCCCCCGGCATCATCGACACCGAGATGAGTAAATCCGCCTTCAGTACTGCGGACATCACTCGCATGGTGCCGATGAAACGTGCGGGCAAACCTGAGGAAATTGCCGACTTGATTGGTTTTCTTGCCTCACCGCAAGCGGCTTATATTACGGGACAGATTATCTCTATTAATGGCGGGATAATTTGATCTTGTGATATACGGTTAAGTTTTTTTATACCATCATGGGTTATGGTTTGGTTATTGCATTAAACTACGCCGTCAATCCATGTATCGTATCATTTCTTTTCCGGATATGCCCAATCTCGCCTGCAGGAGCACTTATTTCATGAACGCCCCCGATTTAAAAACCCAGTTTAAACAGCAATCTCAAGCTGCACTCAGCCTCAATATCGCCTATATCGGTGTCGTGAATGGTTTATTTAGCACCTTGCACAGTATAGGCTCGGCATCCACCCAAGCTTTGGCGCAAGCCTCCGGCATGGATTTTGGTTATGTACAGCGCTGGTGCGATGCTGCTTATGCCTTTGCTTATCTGGAAGTGGAGGGGGAACTATTTAGTCTGAGTCCCATGGGGGATGCAATGCGGCCAGATGCAACGGATACATTGATGCCCATGGCCGTGCAATCTGTCCTGTCTGCTCACATGGCGGAGCGTGCAGCCGGGTTCATGCGCACAGGAGAGCGCCCCGGTGAAGTTGTTTTGGCTGAGCGCGCGACTGTTTTGCCCTGGTTTGGTCCTATGCTTGAGGCCAGTTTCGCACCGTTGTTCGAACATACGATTTGCCCAGATGTCGGCGCTTTTGCTCAGGTCAATGCACGAGGCGGTCTGGCGGTCGATCTGGGTTGTGGTAACGGTTGGTATTTGCGCGCGCTGGCCAGACAGTGCCCACAGCTGCGCGGACTGGGACTGGATGGTTTTGCTGAAAATGTGCAACAGGCGCAGGCGCGTGCCAAGGCTGATAAGCTGGAGAACCGCTTGAGTTTTCAAACGGGCGATATTCACAATTTTAAACTCGGTGAACCTGCGGATCTGATTGCCATGAACCGGGCTTTGCATCATGTCTGGGAGAAAGACCAGGCTGGCATCTTTAAATGGTTGCACGACAACCTGAAACCCGGTGGCTTTGCGGTCATCTGGGAGCCGGCCTGGCCAGATGACCGTACGACTTTACGCGAGCCTGGACGCCAGGGGCTGGCTTTCCAGAATTTGAGTGAATACGTGCAGGGCAATCATTTCCTGCGCCCGCAAGAAATTGCCGGCGCATTCGAGGCCGTTGGGATGGTCACCCAGGTGCATCTGTTTTCTGCAGGCAATGAAGCCGTGGTGGTGGCGCAAAAAAGTTTGTGAACACTTTTGACGCGTATGTTTTATCTGGTTAGTTGTTGCATTTTAAATTTGAAGCCGCTTTTTGAGTTCGGCGCGATGCCAGCAGCAGGAGAAAACAAATACCATGCCAAGCCAAAAAAGCCCTTTTCGACGGAATCGTTTTTTCATCATCTTTACGTTAATAGCCTTGCTGCATGGTTATATTGGTTGGCGCCTTCTGCCCGAACTCGCTACGAATATGACAAGCTGGTTAATCGGTATTGCCTATCTTTGCATTTCTGTCTTGCTGATCCCTTTGGGCATGACGGCCCGCTTTATGATTTCCCGGCCTGTGCTCGCTGACCGCTTATCCTGGGTTGGGTCGTTGTTGCTGGGGCTGTTCTCTTCATTATTGGTGTTCACACTGTTGCGTGATGTGGTATTGCTGTTTTCACTTAACGCGGTTTTAGCGTCAGATTCAGCGTTATTTGTACTCATTTTGGCTATTCTGGTGACTGTAATCGGTTTTATCAATGCCCGGCGTATTCCCCGTGTGGTTGAAGTCATGGTGCCGATTGACGGATTGCCATCATCACTGGATCATTTTCGAATTGTTCAGATCAGTGATCTCCATATTGGTCCGACCATCAAACGGGCCTATGTTGAGGCGGTGGTCAAGCGGGTCAATGCACTTCAGCCTGATTTAATTGCCGTGACGGGAGATATTGTGGATGGCAAGGTGGATCAATTGGCATCACACACCGCGCCCCTGGCCATGATGCGAGCGAAACACGGCACCTTTGTGGTGACAGGTAATCATGAATATTATTCGGGGGCGGATCAATGGATGGCAGAGTTCCGGCGCCTCGGTATGCACACATTGAGTAATGAGCATGTAGTCATTAAACATCATGGTGCGCAAATGGTCGTGGCGGGGGTAACTGATTTTAACGCAGGGCGATTCGATGTTCATCAACGTAGCGATCCTGCCCAGGCCATCCTTGGGATTCCAGAACAGTGGGCGCCAAAAATTTTGCTTGCGCATCAACCCCGTAGCGCGTCAAAGGCTGAGGCTGCTGGTTTCGATCTCCAGCTTTCCGGGCATACGCATGGCGGACAGTTCTGGCCCTGGAATCTTTTCGTCCCCTTGCAGCAACCATTTACCGCAGGGTTGCATCGCATGGGGCATCTTTGGGTTTATACCAGCCGGGGAACCGGGTATTGGGGTCCGCCAAAACGGTTTGGTGCGCCATCCGAAATTTCTCTGATTCAACTCGTCCCAGGCAATTGATCAGCCAATTTCACTGGGAATGAGGTGGTTGATCAACAGTAAAGCTGATTTCGATGGCTTTGGTCTTCGCAGGTGCTGAGCAATTCTCGATGAGATGTGCCTGCAAAAATGAGCGAATGGGTTAACTTGGTGCACTGATTTCTAATTGGTCACGGTATTGGTTTATCTTTCTACCCCCAAATCATAGATATAAATCTATCGTAACAGTACAAAATTACAATTATTATTTATCATGCTGACTTGTTATAGTGATAACCAGCTCATCTGAGCCACACGCTTTCTGTCACAGGGAAGTAATTGTTTCAACCTTGAAAGGAGATTTTCAATGGCTGTAAAATCATATAACGCAGGTGTTAAAGAATATCGTGCAACTTACTGGACGCCAGAATACACCCCTCTGGATACTGACATTCTTGCTTGCTTCAAAATCACACCACAAGCAGGCGTAGATCGTGAAGAAGTCGCTGCTGCGGTGGCTGCTGAATCATCAACCGGCACATGGACCACTGTTTGGACCGATTTGTTGACCGACCTGGACTACTACAAGGGTCGCGCATATCGCATTGAAGACGTACCAGGCGATGACACCTGTTTCTACGCTTTCGTTGCTTACCCAATCGACTTGTTTGAAGAAGGTTCCGTGGTTAACGTGTTGACCTCATTGGTGGGTAACGTATTCGGTTTCAAGGCGTTGCGTGCATTGCGCTTAGAAGATGTCCGTTTTCCTATCGCTTATGTTAAGACCTGTGGCGGACCTCCCGCTGGTATTCAGGTAGAGCGTGACCGTATGAACAAATATGGCCGTCCTTTACTGGGTTGCACCATCAAGCCTAAGCTGGGTTTGTCCGCTAAAAACTACGGTCGCGCTGTGTATGAGTGCTTGCGTGGTGGTTTGGACTTCACCAAGGACGACGAAAACGTTAACAGCCAACCATTTATGCGCTGGCGTGATCGTTTTGAATTTGTGCATGAAGCAACATTAAAAGCCGAGCGTGAAACTGGCGAGCGTAAAGGCCACTACCTTAACGTCACAGCACCTACGCCAGAAGAAATGTACAAGCGTGCTGAATTTGCAAAAGAAATCGGCGCACCGATCATTATGCATGATTACCTGACGGGTGGTTTGACTGCCAATACAGGTTTGGCTAACTGGTGTCGTAACAACGGCATGCTGTTGCACATTCACCGTGCGATGCACGCAGTGCTTGACCGTAACCCGCACCACGGTATTCACTTCCGCGTCTTGACCAAGGTGTTGCGTTTGTCTGGTGGCGATCATCTGCACTCAGGTACTGTGGTCGGTAAACTGGAAGGCGATCGTGAAGCAACGTTGGGCTGGATCGACACCATGCGTGACGATTTCATCAAAGAAGACCGTAGTCGTGGTTTGTTCTTCGATCAAGACTGGGGTTCCATGCCTGGTGTGATTCCAGTTGCTTCAGGTGGTATCCACGTATGGCACATGCCAGCACTGGTCAACATCTTCGGTGATGATTCAGTGTTGCAATTTGGTGGTGGTACCTTAGGTCACCCATGGGGCAATGCGGCAGGTGCTGCAGCGAACCGTGTCGCATTGGAAGCTTGTGTGGAAGCGCGTAACAAGGGCGTTCAGATTGAAAAAGAAGGTAAAGACATTCTGACCAAAGCCGCTGCACACAGCCCAGAACTGAAAATTGCTATGGAAACATGGAAAGAAATCAAGTTCGAGTTCGACACCGTTGATAAATTGGACGTTGCGCACAAGTAAGACCGATCTGATTTTGTGACGGTAGATAGCTGGACGAATTATTGTCACAAAATTTAATGAACTAATTGTTTAAAAGGATAAATTATGTCTGAAGTGATGGATTACAAATCGCGTTTAAGCGATCCAGCTAGCCGTAAATTTGAAACTTTTTCTTACTTGCCACCGATGTCTGAAGACGACATCAAACAACAAGTTGAGTATTTGATTTCTAAAGGTTGGAACCCGGCGATTGAACACATCGAGCCACAATACTTGATGGACTCATACTGGTACATGTGGAAGCTGCCTATGTTTGGCGAAACTGACGCTAATGTCGTGTTGGCAGAAGCGTTGGCTTGCCATAAAGCTAACCCGGACAACCATGTACGATTGATCGGCTATAACAACTTCAATCAATCTCAGGGTGCATCGATGGTTATCTATCGTGGCAAAACAGTTTAATTAAAAATTAATTAAGGTTTTGCAGCGCGGGTTGACCGTGATAAGCCCTCCGTTGCCTGTCAGTAACGGGGGGTTTTTTCTAAAAGTGTTATAGGAGTCAAACATGAATGACATCATCAAACAGTATGTAATTGAAAAAGAACCCTATTATCGTCCTGTTGCGGACGAAGTTGAGCTGTATGAAGCGACTTATGCCGTGCGTATGCCGATGATGTTAAAAGGCCCGACAGGCTGCGGTAAAACGCGGTTTGTTGAGCACATGGCATGGAAATTAAACAAGCCACTGATTACTGTGGCATGTAATGAAGACATGACAGCTTCTGATTTGGTTGGTCGTTTTTTGCTGGATGCGTCAGGCACGCGTTGGCAAGATGGTCCTCTTGCAATCGCTGCCCGTTATGGCGCGATTTGCTATCTCGATGAAGTCGTCGAAGCACGTCAGGATACTACGGTGGTGATTCACCCCTTAACGGATGCGCGTCGTGTGCTACCGCTGGAAAAAAAAGGAGAGCTGATACACGCACATCCTGATTTTCAATTGGTGATTTCGTATAACCCAGGCTATCAAAGCCTGATGAAAGATTTGAAACAATCGACCAAGCAGCGTTTTGGCGCTTTGGATTTTAATTATCCTAACCATGCCATTGAGACCGAGATTGTTTCTCATGAAACGGGGGTGTCGGCTGAAGTGTCCAGCAAATTAGTTTCCATTGCCGAACGTGCACGTAATTTGAAGGGCCACGGTTTGGATGAAGGGATATCTACCCGAATGTTGATCTACGCAGGGTCATTGATTGCGACAGGCGTGAACCCGCACGCGGCTTGCCGTGTTGCATTGGTGCGTCCAATTACGGATGATCCTGACATGCGTGATGCGCTGGATGCGGCGGTAACCACCTTCTTTTAAAGCAGGTTTTAAGGCAGCTGAGGGCGTAGATTATACTGACAGCTTAAAATAGGGTTAAAAGAACGATGAGCATTAACCTCGAAGACTATCAAGACATATTGGGTGAACTTTCGGAATCCTCCCGGCGCATTTTGGAAGCATCCTGGCATGAAGCGACCAAGGTGTTTAGTTCGCAAGGATTGAGCCACTATTTGCAAGGCGCTCGCTCGCTTAAAAACTTGGGTCGCGGCTGTGATTTGGTCGCCACCTATATACAAGAAGCGCCTCGCGTGGCGAAAGAGATCGGCGAAGACATTATTCCTGAGTTGGTGCATACAGGCATGATGATGGCGTCCAAAACCAGTGGTGCGGTGATAGAGCGGATTTTTGCCACCGCTGCGGTTGCCGCAAATCGTTTGGGCGATGAGCAGGTATTCCGCGGTTATCTGCAATTATTGAATGTGCTGATTTCGCAAGCGCCACGCGGTATGCGCCCTATGCTGGATAATCTGGAACCTTTGTTGGGGCAATTGACCTTGGGCGGCTTGCGTCGCTGGGCGATGTGGGGCGCACAAGCCCATCGCACGGATTATCCTGAACAAGTGCGTTATTTTGGCCTTGAGAGCAAAGAATCGCAGGCAATGTTGCAAAAAGAGCGTAAAGGGACGCTGTTTGTCGATATGCAACGTCGTATCAATATGTATTTGCGTGCATTGTGGGCACGTGATTTTTTCATGCGCCCGACCTCGGGGGACTTTGAGCATCGTCAAGGGTATAAACCTTACATCGAAAATTATTTGATGTTTTTACCCGATGCGGTAGATGATTGCGAAGGGGTGGCAGGGATAGAAATCTACCGTGCGACGGCCGCACATTGCGCTGCACACTTGGTTTATACGCAAAAACCCATTTCTGCCGAAAGCCTGAATCCGATGCAAATGGCTGTGATCTCAGTGATCGAAGATGCGCGGGTTGAGCAACTGTCGATTAACGCATTCCCAGGAATGCGTCAATTATGGGCTTCATTGCATTTTGCTCAGTCCACGCAGGCAAAAACCTTCGGCGATTATTTGAACCGTATCGCACGCGCATTGCTGGACCCAACTTACGATGATACGCATCCAGTGATTGTGAAAGCCCGCGAATTATTTGCGGCGGAACAACATCGTTTGGCAGATAACCAGATGGCGTGGGATATCGGCGTGACCTTGGCGCATGAATTGTCTTTATTGCGTATCCCGTTCCAGCCACGCACTGATTTATTAAGTTCACCTTACCGTGACGATAATCGTTATTTCTGGGAATTTGAGGAATTCGATTTTAACCAGGCGCAAGCGGCAGGTTATGAATCGATTAAGCAAGTACGTAAATACGTCAGCGTCATGGAAATGGTTAACGAAATAGACTGCGAGTTGGCGGGTGATGATGCACAAGAAATTTGGGTGTTAGGCACAGAATTGCATCCTTATGAAGAAACCGGCAAGAGTTACAATGAGACCGAAGGGAAAGAGCCTGTTTCAGACCCATATCATTATTCTGAGTGGGACTACCAGATTCAGTTGGAGCGTCCCGCTTGGGCGACGGTGATAGAAAAGCGTGCCAAATCGGGTGATATACAGATTATCGATGAAATTGTGGCGCAGCATAAGCGCACGATCGGCCGGCTTAAATACCTGCTGGATGCGATCCAACCGCAAGGTGTGACACGCATCCGTAAGCTCGAAGATGGCGACGAGGTGGATATCAATGCGGCGATTCGTTCGATGATAGATATCCGTATGCATCTGCAGCCAGATACACGTATCATGATGCGCTCAGTGCGTAAAGTACGTGATATTTCGGTGATGGTGCTGATTGATTTATCAGCGTCTACCAATGAAAAAGTGGCAGGGCAGGATTACAGTGTGCTGGACTTAACACGTCAAGCTGCGGTATTGTTGGCTGATGCGATTAACAAGGTGGGTGATCCATTTGCAATACATGGCTTCTGCTCGGATGGTCGACACAACGTTGAGTATTATCGTTTCAAGGATTTTGACCAGACCTACAATGATACGGCAAAGTCCAAACTGGCGGGTATGACAGGACAGTTGTCCACGCGTATGGGGGCGGCGATACGTCACGCTGGGCACTATTTAAACATGCAAAAATCGTCCAAAAAGTTATTGCTGGTGATTACCGATGGCGAGCCAGCAGACATTGATGTACGTGACCCACAGTATTTACGCTTTGATACTAAAAAAGCAGTCGAGGAAGTAGTACGGTCTGGGGTTGTGACTTATTGTATGAGTCTTGATCCAAGGGCAGATCAATATGTATCACGTATTTTCGGGGCGCGTCATTACATGGTGGTAGATCATGTGGAACGTTTGCCAGAAAAATTACCAGCACTTTACGCAGGGCTTACACGATGACACAACAGTTTTATGTCGGTATCGATCATGATGACAAAGGCGGTTTAACCCATTTGGGGCGCATGGTGCGCGATGGCTGGATATTTGGGATCATTCCTGAAACCGAAACCTGTGCTGGTTGGGATGGCGCTCGCATGCAAGGCTTGTATGAAAAAGTCTATGCCGCATGGGAGCCCTATGCGCATATTCCCAGCCGCTTGCCTGAAACATTGCGTGCCAGGCATACCGCGCTTTATGAGCAGGCAATTGTGAAAGCACGCGCCGATGGCTGGGATGCCGAGCTGGGTGATGACGAGTAATTAAGGCGCTGGGTGCAGTTTGATGACCTTGCCCACTTGCGCCGGGTGCGCTTTGCTTGCCAATGCCTTGAGTGCAAGGGGTAGCTCGTGCTGCAACCGGTTCATGAGCTGTGCGGATCCGGCTTGATAAAAGACGGCTTGATAGGTGACAGCGTCGGCCAGGCTGGTACGTTGCTGCGGTTGAAAATTCTGCCAGGCAATGTCCACCCAGCATTTGCGTGCGCTATCCAGGAATATCCATTCCTCATCGTCTAATATGGCTAAATATTGCATCGGGCGTATCGGCACGAACAGGGTGTGTGGTTGGGCTCTGTGCAATAACGTCAACGCCAGGTTGTAGACATCAGCAGGTAGCGTACGCGTTTCTTGTGCGTAAATAGCGTCCCGATAACAGGTTATTTCCATCATTTCATCACTCATTGGATATATTCATGCCGCTAGTTAATACAACTGATATGTTAAACCACGCTTACCGTCACGGCTATGCGATATGTTCTTTTAATTTGATTAATCTGGAATTCCTTGATGGCGTATTGCTGGCAGCGGAATCTTGCCGTGCGCCCATTATTTTGAGCTTTTCGGAACCACATCAAGCGCATTACAATGTCGATCTGTTGGTCGCGGCGGCAATTGCCGGAGCAAAACGCGCGACCATTCCTGTCGCGATTTCATTTGATCATGCCTCATCGATCGACAAGGTGCAAGCTGCGATAGGGCTGGGTTGTAACAGTGTCATGCTGGATGTGTCAGCACTGCCACTGGATGAAAATATCCGCGCAACCGCTGAATTAACCAGGGTTGCGCACGCTAACGGCGTGGCCGTAGAGGGGAAATTAGGTTATGTTCCCACCAGCCTGAATGAAGATGCCAATGTCACGGTCAAAGCGGAAATAAGTTTAACCTTGCCTGCAGAGGCGAAAGCCTATGTTGAACGCACTGAAGTGGATAGTTTGGCGATTACGATAGGCACGCATCAAGGTGTGCTGGGCAGCACGCCGAAACTGGATATACAACGTTTGAGCAAGATTAATGAGGCGGTGGGCATACCACTGGTTATTCATGGTGGCACAGGGTTGACTGACGACCAGTTTCGAAAACTGGTGGCGAACGGCGTCGCGAAGGTCACGTACTACACGACGCTGGCCAATGTGGCGGTGACAGCGATTCGCAATCAGCTTGCTGCTCACAAAAACAGCAGTTATCTGGCCTTAAATGGTGTAGCACGGGCGGCAATCAGTATGGAATCTGAACGTATTTTCAAGCTGCTTGGCAGTGGTGGCCGGGCTGCGGAAGTCCTGACCCAATGTCGCCCTTGCTTATTAGCGTGAAACTCGCATAGCGAGACTTCGTTTGTCCGGCTCTCCCCTCAGGGAGAGAGTAAGGCGTGAGGGGAAACGGGTAGATTTTTTGGGCAGGTTCACGAAGTGAAAGTTATTGCGGGCAAGGGTAAAGCCACACAGGCATATTGAACGCCATCACGCCCATATTCCAGAGTAGAATGGCGGACAACGTTTTCAACTTTTGCATCTGCCTATACCATTATGAGACCGGCACAGCTTATCGCCATCATGGAACGCGAATTTCTCAGTACTGAGAAAGGACATCACACTCCCGTCATGCTCTGGGGGCCACCCGGGGTGGGCAAGTCGCAAATGGTGGCGCAGACTGCCGCGCTGCATGGCGCGCCGATGATTGACATCCGGCTGTCGCAGATGGAGCCTTCGGATCTGCGCGGCATTCCGTTCCGGATGGGTGAGGCGGTCGACTGGGCGATTCCTTCCATTTTGCCGGATGCCAAACGCCACGGCGCCAGGGGAATTCTGTTTCTTGATGAGATCACTTCAGCACCACCTTCGGTTTCCGCTGCTGCCTATCAGTTGATTCTCGATCGTCGTTTGGGTAATTATGAAGTGCCGCCGGGCTGGGCCATCTTTGCTGCCGGTAACCGGCAGGGTGATCGTGGCGTGACTTACGCCATGCCCGCCCCGCTGGCCAACCGTTTTTCGCATTTCGAGGTCGAGGCCAATCTGGAGGACTGGGCGCAATGGGCGTATCAGAACGGGATTGATGATCGCCTGATCGGTTTTCTGCGTTTCCGCCCCGAACTGCTGTTTGAATTTGATCCTGCCCGCAATCCGGCTGCTTTCCCGACGCCGCGGTCATGGGAATTCGTGCATCGTGCCTTGCACAAGTTCGGCGATATGCCCGATTTGCTTGGTCCGGTGTTGTCTGCCTGCGTTGGTCAGGCGGCCGGTATTGAACTGGCAGCCTATCTCAACAACCTTGCCCGGATGCCGGATCTGGATGCCATCGTGGCGGGCAGGCCAGTGGAAGTTCCCCAGGATGTTGACCTGCAATATGCTGTTGCTTCCGCGCTGGTTGCGCGTGCCGTGCGCGCCAAAAATGAACCTGATGCGAAAATCAGGCTGGGCAACATCCTCGACTTTGCCAGCCAGTTTCCCTTGCGCGAAATGGGTGTGATGCTGGTCTCCGACATGCACCGCAATGTTGGACAGCAGTTGTTTGCACTGCCCCAGTTTGCGCAATGGGCCAATCTGGTTGCCGACATCGTGTTGTACGGGTAGCGTATGTCTGCCAGCGAAACGCCTGCCACGACCAAACTCGCTGCTGCACGCACCCGGCTGATACTCGACAAACCGTTTCTGGGTGCGCTGGTGCTGCGCCTGCCCATGCAGGAAGCCCAGGGCTGGTGCAAGACCACAGCAACAGACATGCGTAACTTATATTACAACCCCGCCTATATCGAGGGGCTTACGCTGGCACAGACCGAGTTTGTTCTGGCACATGAAGCCTTGCACTGCGCCCTGAGCCATTTCGTTCGCCGTGGGCATCGTGTCAAGGGGAAGTGGGATCTGGCCTGCGATTTTGCGATCAATCCACTGTTGCTGCAGGAGGGTCTGACGCCGCCAGCCGAAGCGGTCATTCTTGACGTATTCAATCAAATGACGGCAGAGGAAATTTATCCTTGCATCGCCGACGACGAGGACCATGAAACGCTGGATCAGCATCTGTATGATAATCAAAGTGATGGTGGGCAGGGTGGAGAGGCTTCTTCCGCCCCGCCCGATAATACGCCAACCCAAAACTCGTCCGGCAGCAGCAAGGGTGACGATCCGGAAAAACAGGGTGGGGGAAGCGGCAACATGGCATCGCAGCCCGGTTCCGATGGAGAGGATGCTCAAGCTGTCCACAGTCAGCCCCGGCCGCTCAGCGTACAAGAACGCGAATCACTTGCACAACAATGGCAGCGCTTCGTTGCTTCGGCTGCCCAACAGGCCGCTGCCGCTGGTAAACTGGGCGGCGGCATGGCGCGTCTGGTCGAGACATGGCTACAGCCCAAGCTACCTTGGCGCATGTTGCTGGCCCATTATTTTTTTGAATCTGCACGCAACGACTATAACTACATGCGTCCATCTCGCCGGGAAGGTGACATGATCTTGCCCAGCCTGAAAAGCCCACACAGCAACATGGTGGTGGCACTCGACACCTCCGGCTCGATCAGTGACCACGAGATCAGTACATTTATTTCTGAAATCGGTGCCATCAAGGGTGCGCTGCCCGTCCGCATCACGCTGCTTGCTTGTGATGTGAAACTGGTTGAAGGCGGGCCATGGATTTTTGAACCCTGGGAAGATTTTTTTCTTCCCCAACGGTTCACCGGAGGTGGCGGCACCCATTTTGAACCGGTATTTGCATGGGTTGACCAGCATGAATTTCGCCCCGATGTGCTGTTGTATTTCACCGATGCCCTGGGCGAGTTTCCCGCGCAGGCACCCGATTATCCGGTCCTGTGGCTGGTAAAGGGCAAGGCGGATGTGCCCTGGGGAAATCGGATTCAGTTAAATTAAACCACGGGGAAACGGCTGAATGAATATCGGGTCTCAGGAACTTTCCAGCGAAGATCAGCTTCGCCTGCAGGTGCTGATGCAGGCTAACCAGGTTCAGGCCATACGCATTGACGAGGGTGCGATGACGCTGTATGCGCTGACTGACAAGGGTGAGGCGCGGGTGCAACTGCACGCCAACTGCCCTGCCTACCAGTATTTACACCGGGTAAAGGAATTCCTCGCTGGCCATGTACTGGATTCACCAGGTGGCTTTCCTGTTTTCCTGAAACGCTGGGCACGCATGGGCCAGACTGCCGACAAGAACATTGATGCCCTGCTGCTGCTCGGCGAACCCGAAGCCGTGATTGCTGTGGCGCACGCACCAGGATTGAGCGATGAACAGGCACGACGGGCCTGGTGGTGTCAGCCGAGCATGGATTTGGCGCGCTGTATGCTGGAAAAAGACACCGTCATCCAAGGTGAAATGGGCAAGGTGCTGGCCAGTTTTCTGGTTGAGCATCTGCCTTTCGAGCAAGATCTCGATGCGCGCATGCATACCATTCGCCTGGTGTTGCATGGCAAACTGACCGACGAGGCCGCTACCGCCAGGTTATGGCGACAGGGGAAAACCATGCCCTATTATTACATCGGTTTTCTTGAGTTCATGCCAGAAAATTTGCCCCAGGATCAACCTGAGCGCACGGATTTTTCGGAGGCTGAAGCATTGCTCAGTCCCTTGATTGCATCTGGGAACGGCCTGGCTGAACGCTTGCTGTCATTGCTCAACGCCAATGGGCAGACCTGGCTCAAGGCCACATCAGAAGCCTTGGCCCAGCCTTCTACTTCGCTGGCGGTGTATGCCATACTTGATGCGATCAGCCGGTATTTTTATGCGACGGGCTACCCACTTCGCGCCGAGAAGCTGGAGGATATTTTTCCACAGGCAGAATCCATGGTAAAGAACAGGGCGGGGCAGCCCGGAGCGCTGACCGAGCTGCTAAGCGTTGCACCCCAGTTTACACGCAGCATCCAGGCCATGCTGGCGCTTTCCGCACTCACTGGAAAACTTGGCGACCCCTGGCTGTTTCGTAACTCGCAGGTGGGCGGGTTGATCCGGCGCAAGATAGAACCCATGGTCAAACCCACTCAGATTGAACTGGATATCCTCAAATCCGCTGGACGTTAAGGAATCGACATGCCTTATTTTATCTATAAACTCAAGCCATTCCATATACTTGAAAAACTCGAACAGTACGACAAATACAAGGATGCTTCCAGTCGGCTCAGGGAAATTCGACAGGGTATACCCATCCATGCTGATTACAGCATTCGGCTTGTTTTTGGTGAAAACGAACTGCTCGCTGAAGATGCGCTGAATTCAACAAGAGAGCCCGACATCACGACGGGTGAGGACTATTAACATGTCGAACGAATACAATGAAGACGCCTATCGCGATGCCCGGCTGAGCATCAATCCCAGGCCGTGTGCCTTTGAAAAAGCAGTGTTGTCCACCTGTGTGGCCTGTACGCTGGCCGAAAAACATTTGCTGGCCGAACGTGAAACCATCAGCTGCCAGGATGCCCAGGCGCAGAAAACCTGTATGCAATTGCGTAACGCCCTGCGCACGCATTCCATCTTTGCGCTCAAAATTACTGACCCCAATGCCCCAGTTCCCCACAACAAGGAAATCAAAGCCCAGTGCGGCGGTCTGAAAGGACTGCAAAATGCCCTGACTGGTTCAAGCGATGTCACCGATGTGCACTGGCTGTTGACCGAGGCGTTAGAAAAATTCAGTGATCTGGATTCGTTGCCTTATACAACAATCGTTCAGTCAGTCGTGCATTTCAGTCTCAGGAAGCGGGGCTGATTTTCTGGCGTAAAAATCTGGCGGAAAAGGGGCTGTTATCCACGTCAAGCCTTATGGCATTGGTGCGCCCGACTGGAGTCGAACCAGTGACCCTTGGCTTCGGAAGCCGATATAAATATCAAATATAATCAGTGCGTTAATGTAACTCTTTATTATTTAACAAATAACCAATGCGAAGTATCGCGCAATAAACCGCAACAATCAACTATTTTACGCGTTCACTTGGACCAAAACATGGACCACCCATACCTTATGGTTATTTTTTCTCCCCCATTACACGTTTGCCGCCAAGCCCATCAATATAGAGTGTAGCGAAGCCATAATCGTAAGCTTTGCCATTTTTTTTCATCAACTGTCAAACGGCGTGCAATATTTTCCACTATCATTCGAAAATCAGCGCGCTGTAAAAATTCTCAACCTGTTATACCATAAGAAATTTCAGCAATTTATTACCGGTAAATACACGCTGTCACATGGCAAAAATTCGATGCTGATTTTCATGAATGACACTATGGTTGTCAATGGCCAATAATTTTGGCCCATTTTGATCAATTCCACACGCACCACCCTCAAAAATCGCCTAAGCCAACGCTATACTATATTTCATATAATCATATAGTTGTATTATTTTTCATTGTGCGTATACTCAGGGCTAGAGTTACCGGCTGACGCCGGGTGTTGACGCCGACGGTAAATTTACCCAAGTGCCACCACTAGACTGATCCATCTCCAATTGGTGAGCCTCAGTATACGTATTGGTTTGCGCGGTATCTGGCATGGGTCAACATAATTCAAGTAGGTGGGTCAAAAACACATTGGTGTCAACATCCGTGAAATATTAATGAGGTTAAGCTATGGAAAAAAGTGATCTGACCAGACTAAAGCATGAAGTTTTAGACCATGGAGTAGAAGCAGTATTACCTGTAAATTTTTCAGATGAGTGGTTGAATTTGCTTGCTCGGGACTTGGATATGTTGTTGGAAAGTGCTGTTGATGACGGTATTTTTCAGGATGGGGGCTATCATGGCTATTTAACAGCTCCGCTAGCTATAATTACCCATATTTTGTATGGAAGAAAAGATAAAAATGAAAGTGAAGTACGCTTTTCAGAAGATGACTTATTCAGATTTTTGGAATATCTGCAATTTGAGATAGGGCTCGAAGGAGTTCGCCGGTGGACAGATATTTCCCCGGAGCCCGCAACACTTGAAACAATCTTTACGAATCGAGAAGTCAAGTGGGTAAAAACCGCCTGATTGGGTCGTAATACACGTGTGCGCCTGCAACAGTGTAAATGAAGCATTAATGTGACATTGCATAAATAAGCTGCGTATTCCACACCATTCGGCCACCCAGTCCACGAACATTCGACCACCTGTTCCACGCGCATTCTGAAGTGGTGAAACCGGGTGCCGAAAGGTGCTTTTGTAGAGGCTTGAGCCGGATGAGGGGAAACTCTCAAGTCCGGTTCTTAGGGGGGGGCGGCGCAGC
>JAJYYK010000008.1 GCA_021801025.1 Pseudomonadota bacterium
CTGAACCGCCGGCGTTTGCGAGGTACTGCAGCAGATAACATGATAAGTGCCCACGTAAAAATAAGTGGGCACCATTGTCGTGATTAAACCGGGTTTCCGGTAGGTGTGTCCGTTAGCCGCTTACGGTAGATGATGGGGTTAATCTGTTTCAACATTTTTGCTGGCTGGCTGGCTGGCTGGCTGGCTGGCTGAATTCGAATCTATTCCTTATCTGCCTGCAGCGATTTCGGAATGGGAAAAACCACATTTTCCACGACGCCGGGTAATTCTGTGATGGTCGATGTGCCATATTGCTGCAATTGGTGAATGACCGCTTGCACCAATAATTCTGGTGCAGAAGCGCCTGCCGTGACGCCGATGTGTTTTTTGCCGAATAACCAGGCCGACTCGATTTGTTGGGCATCATCTACCATGTAGGCAGGAACGCCCCGGTTCTCGGCCACTTCCCGTAAACGGTTTGAGTTGGAGCTGTTGGGTGAACCCACCACAATTACCACATCACACTGTTGCGCCAGTGATTTGACGGCGTCCTGCCTGTTTTGCGTGGCATAACAAATGTCGTCTTTTTTAGGGCCGGTAATGTTGGGAAAACGCCTTTTAAGCGCTTCAATAACCAGCGCCGCATCATCTACAGACAACGTGGTTTGCGTGACGTAGGCCAGATTGGTTTCATCTTTGACGCGCAGTTGGCGTACATCTTCCGCCGCCTCGACCAAATACATTCCGTCTGGACTTTGCCCCATGGTGCCTTCCACTTCTGGGTGGCCTCTGTGACCGATCATAATGATCTCCATGCCTTTCTCCCGCATGCGGGAGACTTCAAGGTGCACTTTTGTCACCAGGGGGCAAGTGGCATCAAACACCGTCAGGCCGAGTGAGGCGGCCTGTTCGCGCACTGATAATGACACGCCGTGCGCGCTATAAATGAGTGTGCTGCCGGAAGGAACTTCCTTCAGATCTTCAATGAAGATTGCCCCCTTTTTTTTCAAATCGTTGACCACATAAGTGTTGTGGACGACTTCATGCCGGACATAAATAGGCGCGCCATGTTGTGCCAGAGCCCGTTCGACAATGGCAATGGCCCTGTCGACGCCTGCACAAAAACCACGAGGATTGGCAAGCAGTATTTGATGTGTAGACATGTCAATGCGCCTTGAATTTGGAAAGGGTCGTTGAATGGGCAATTTTACATACAGTGGTATTCACTGCTCCAGTGAGCAGTGGTGCGCTGCAAACAGCATTTAATCGCATCTTGTGACCTCGTCAGATGGGCGATCAACGGTCGTTTTTGTATTGGGCGTGTGATGCGGTGTGGTTTTCATCCCATCAAAAATCAAGAAGGCGGCCCCCAGTACAATGGCGGAATCCGCCACATTAAAAGCGGGCCAACCATACTGTTGAATATGAAACCACAAAAAATCAACTACATAACCCAAGGTGAGCCGGTCGAATACGTTGGCCAGTGCGCCACCCAGTACCAAACCCAGTCCAATGCGTGCCATGAGGGACAGTGACTTGCGTTGCAGTAAAACCAGAATCACTGCGCTGGCAAGCAGTGCAATGGCGATAAAGAAAATCCGCTGCCAACCCGGTTGATCGGCAAACAGGCTAAATGCCGCGCCAGTATTGCGTGCATAAACCAAATCAAAAAAATCGGTTACCCGTTGTGCACCACCTGGCTGGAAGTGTTGCATGATCCATGATTTACTCAGTTGATCAAAAACAATAACCGCTGCAGCAATGCCCAATGCGAAAAGGCGTTTAAGCATGATGGCGATGCTCCCCGGCGCCATGCAGATTGCTGTAACACCGCGCGCACAGTGTGGGGTGATCCGTATGGGTGCCTACATCAGTACGGTAATGCCAGCAGCGGTCACATTTTGTATGCGTGCTGGGTTGTACTTCAATGCGGGTAGATGCGTTTGGCTCTGACTTAAGCAAAGTGGCTGCTGAGGTAATCAAGGCAAAACGCAGGTCATCACCCAAAGACGACAATGCCGCATGGTCAACCGGATTGGCGTGCAAGGTGACTTCTGCTTGTAATGAGGAGCCTATCTCGCCGTTGGCGCGCAGCGTTTCCAGCTGTTTGCGCACATCGGCGAGTGTGGCTCGGATAATCGCCCACTGGGCTGCCAGTATTTCGGCATCGGATGGCACAGGGATTTTGTGCCAGAGATGGAAAAACACACTGTCGTCGGCATCGTCTTGTAATATTACCCAAGCTTCTTCAGCGGTAAAACTCAGGAATGGAGACATTAATTTGATCAGCGTTTGAGCGATATGATATAAGGCATTTTGCGCCGAGCGTCGAGCGGATGAATTTTCAGCTGTGGTGTACAGTCTGTCTTTGAGGATGTCGAGGTAAAAGCTCCCCAAGTCTTCTGAACAAAAAAGATGCAGGTTTTGAACGATTGAATGGAATTCATATCGGTCGTAATGCGTGAGACAGGATTTTTGAAATGCTTCGAGCATCACCAGGGCATAACGATCTATGCTCAACCAATCATCCACGGGTAAGCTGTGACAAGCGGGATCGAAGTCGTCGAGGTTGGCCAGTAAAAACCGTAAGGTGTTCCGTATCCGTCGATAGGATTCAACCACCCGTTTAAGAATTTCATCCGAGATGGTGAGTTCACCAGAGTAATCCGTCGAGGCAGCCCATAAACGCAAGATGTCTGCACCATACTGGTCAACGACTTTTTGTGGCGCCATGACATTGCCACGAGATTTACTCATTTTATGGCCTTGTCCATCGACGACAAAGCCATGAGTCAGCAAGGCGCGATAAGGTGCCTGGCCATCGATGGCGCAGCCCGTGAGCAGGCTGGATTGAAACCAGCCCCGGTGTTGATCCGAACCTTCCAGATACAGGTCTGCAGGCCAGGCCAGTTCAGCGCGGGTGCGTAATACGCTGACATGGGTCACACCAGAGTCAAACCACACGTCCAGCGTATGGGAAAGTTGCTGGTATTGGTCTGCTTCAGTCCCCAACCAATGTTCAGCCGATTGTGAGAACCATGCTTCGATACCGCGAGATTCAACTTGTGTCGCAACAGCCTCAATCAGTTCTGCAGTACGTGGGTGCAAGGAACCTGTTAGCTTGTGGACGAACAAGGGAATGGGCACTCCCCAGTTGCGCTGGCGCGATACACACCAATCCGGGCGATTTTGTATCATGGCAGTGAGCCGTGCGCGGCCCCAGGCCGGAAAAAATAAAGTACTTTCAACAGCCTGGAGTGCCTGATCGCGTAATGTTTGATCGCGTTGCCCCAGTTTGTCCATGCCGATGAACCATTGTTGGGTAGCACGGAAAATAATCGGTGTTTTATGGCGCCAGCAATGGGGGTAGCTGTGTAGCAGTTTGGCTTGGGCAAATAACAGGGCGCGATCATCCAGTAATTTGATGATGACTGGATTGGCGCTCCAAATGTCCAATCCGCCGACTTGTGGAATGGTCTCAAAGAACTTTCCTGAGTCATCGACAGGGTTGTCTACGGCCAGCTGGTATTTCAAGCCCGCCTGATAATCTTCTACCCCGTGTGCCGGGGCGGTATGGACCAGCCCGGTACCTGTTGCGGTCGTGACATGCTCTGCGAGGATGATGGGCACTTGCCGGTCAAAAAAAGGATGTTGTAGCAGCAGGTGTTCGAGTGTTTTTCCGCTGCATTGCCCAATCACCTCTGCGGATTCAATGCCATAACGCGCGATGGCCGCTTCAGCCAGTTCACGGGCAAGCAACAGTACGCCGCGCGGTGTCAGGATGAGGTCGTAAATCAGGTCTGCATGCACAGCAACGGCTTGATTGGCAGGCAGTGTCCATGGCGTCGTTGTCCAAATTACGGCATAAACGGGTACATTGAGAGCAGGTATCCCCAAGCGACGCGTTAACTCATCGCTATTGACCAATTCAAAACCCACATCAATCGCGGGTGATTTGCGGTCTTCGTATTCCACTTCGGCTTCAGCCAGAGCAGAACCGCAAGCCGTACACCAGTGTACTGGCTTAGCCCCTTGATACAGATAACCTTGTTGCAGAATTTTACCCAGTGAACGCATAATTTGTGCTTCGGTCGCAAAATCCATGGTGCGGTAAGGGTGCTCCCAATCCCCCAGTACGCCTAGTCGAATAAAATCAATACGCTGGCGCTCAATTTGGCTGGCGGCATACTCACGGCATAACTCACGAAAACGTGCGGGGGGAATGGATTTCCCGTGTAACTTTTCGACTTGCAATTCAATGGGCAAGCCGTGACAATCCCAACCTGGTACATAGGGAGCATCGTAACCGCTTAAGGTTTTGCTTTTGACAATGATGTCTTTCAGCACTTTATTGACGGCATGTCCAATATGAATGTCGCCATTCGCATAAGGTGGGCCGTCATGCAGGATGAATTTCGGGCGCCCGGCACTGTGCGAACGAATTTTCTGATAACGTTGCGCAGCCGTCCAGCGCGCCAGTTGTGCGGGCTCGCGTTTGGCCAGATCGCCACGCATGGGAAAAGGGGTGTCAGGCAGATTCAATGTGTTTTTGTAATCGGACATTATATTTGGGCGGTTAAGTTAAAATGTTGGCGTGCATCACGCACATCATCGTTGATTTGCTGCGTCAGCGCATCAAGATTAAGAAATTTTTGTTCATCGCGTATTTTGGATAAAAATTCAATTTCCAGTAAACGGCCATAAAGATCACCGCTAAAATCAAGTAGATGCACCTCGAGGCGAGTTTGCAATCCGGCGTTCAGGGTTGGGCGTGTACCCAGATTCGCCACCGCTGGGAGTGCATGGTCTGCAATGCCATGTACGCGTACCAAAAATACGCCTGTCAAGGCCACATTTCTTGACTTCAGTTGCAGATTGGCAGTGGGAAATCCTAACTGGCGACCCCGTTTATCACCATGCACCACATGCCCGCTGATACAGTATGGGCGGCCAAGCAAGCGGGTGACCAGATGGAAATTTGCCGCTGTGAGTGCATCACGGACTGCTGTGCTGGAGACGCGTATTTGATCAATGATCAAGCTGGGCATGGCCTCCAGGGCGTAAGCATATTGAACGCTTAATGTGTGGAGCAAGGCGAAGTCCCCTGCACGTTGAGCACCGAAACGAAAATCATCCCCGATAATCAAATACCGCATATCCATGCCACGCACGAGAATATCTTCAACAAAATCAGGTGCTGGCATCTGCGCCAGTGCTGAGTGAAATGGACAAACGTGGACATGTTCAACACCGCACTGCGCCAGCATGGACAGTTTGTCACGCAGACTCGACAGGCGGGCAGGGGCCCTGGTCGGTGTAAACCACTCGCGTGGGTGCGGGTCAAACGTGACCACCGTTGCACACAAATGGTGGGTGCGTGCCAGTTCAACCACGCGTTTAAGCATGGACTGATGCCCAAGATGCACGCCGTCAAAATTGCCGACGGTGACTGCGCTGGCTTGGGTCGCAGAGGGGTGAAGACCGTGAGTGATACGCATGAAAACTATGAACGATCCAAAATGCAGAATTTTACCGCAATTGCGCGATCAGGTAAGCAAACAATATGCTTTTCGCCGGGATTGCTGCTTAAACCGGATATTGCATTGTTTCCGGAATGCTCGTCTTTCCATTGTTTTTCATAAAACTATTCATCGGGTATCTATCAAACAAAGGCGTCACGCCTTCATCACACGAATCAAACAAACAATAAGCAGCACAATTATCCTGTGAATTTATGTCAAAAATATGACCCGTTAAGCCGCCAGGGCAACGGGTGACGCTGAGACGTCGGGTGTTGACTGGCGGCGCTGTTCAAACAGGTTGCGCAGGGCAATCAATAAACCCAAGCCAAAAAAAGCACCAGGCGGCAAGATGGCGAGCAGGAAACCAGGGTAATGGGGTAACACATGCAATACCCAGTTTTTGGCACCACTACCCAAGGCCAGGTCAATACCGGAAAGTAATGTGCCTTTACCGATAATTTCACGAATCCCGCCCAGCACCACCAACACCATGGTGACGCCCATGCCCATCATGAATCCATCGAGCAGTGAAGGTAAAAAAGGATTCTTGGAAGCAAAGGCCTCAGTGCGTGCCAGCACAATACAGTTGGTAACGATTAAAGGAACGAAAATACCCAGCACCAAATACAGAGGATGCATGAAAGCATTCATGCTCATGTCGATAATGGTGACCAAAGCAGCGATAATAAAAATATACACTGGAATGCGGGTGTCATGGGTGACACGGTTGCGAATCAGCGAGACAGACCCATTGCTGAATGCCATGACCAATGCGGTGGCGATACCAAGACCCAGTGCATTGATGACATTGGTGCTGATGGCCAGCAACGGACACATGCCCAATATTTGAATCATGCTGGGATTTTGTTTCCACAGACCATTTACGATAATTTCACGATAGTCACTCATAAGTGTCTCTCAATAGTAACAGGGTTTGCGTATCGCCGCGTGATTCGATAAAGAACGGGCTACTTTAGTCGTGGCGGCAAGGATCATTTTTGTTACTTCCTTCATCGTCTTGATTCCGGTTCCAGTCAGGTTAGGCCGCCACCACGATACGCAAATTCATTCTACCTAAAAATAAGCTTTCTCCCAAATATTTTTACTAATACAAATTGGTGGTAAACCTGGATGTTACTTTACTGGCCCAGTGAAAGACGAAGAGGAATCATGGTTGAAAGGCTGAATCCGTGCTTTTGATAAAAACGTTGTGCTGATTCATTGGTGATATCAGTTAGCAGGGTAATGCGTTTGCATCCTTTCAAGTGAGCAGTCTGGATTGCTTTTTCTAAAAGCCGGGTGCCCACACCTGAACCCTGAATGTTGGGGGAAACCACCATGTCTTCCAATAAGGCAACCTGATCACCCACTGCGGTGGATACCGTATAAAGCAAATTAACCATTCCAACTGGATAATTATTTTGACGTGCGACAAGAATAAGCCCAATTTCTGGATGGCTTATGATATGGGTCAAACCACGGTGTTGTGCTACGCGATTGGGAATGAAGTCCGCTTCCTGGGAAAACAGGATGTCCAGTAAGTCGCAAAGCGCAGGAATGTCAGGCAGTGTTGCTGGTGAAATTTGTACCATTTCGCCTTTTCTAAACGACAGTCTTATTGTTAAGGTGAGTGCGATGTCAATCAGGCAGGGTAATTGACGCGCGGCATGGATCAATAACGCTACCCATATTTAAATGATCGATAATTTTTAAAATAACCTGTTTTATTAATATTTAATGTCACCTTTCGTTTGCTGCTTCAGTGTCAGGTTTGCTGCAGCACTTGCTGCAAACAGGCTGGGACGGTGGATTTTGGCGTATTGCAACGCATGGTGTACTGCTTCGATGACCGCGCGCGGGCTGATCGTTGCGCCGGTCATGTAGTCAAATTGTCCCCCATCTTTTTTAACTTGCCAGTTTTCATCAGGGGTGTTTTGCAGGGATTTTCCATCAAAGCCAAGTATCCATTTGCTCTTTGCGAGATCGATGTAGTCTCCCAAGCCAGGTGTTTCATGATGTTCGACCACACGCACACCGGTAATTTGTCCGGAGGCGTTGATACCAATCAAGAGCTTTATTTTTCCGCCGTAACCATCCGGTGCCGAAGCCTCCAGTACGATCGCTACGGGTATGTTGTTCATCCGTGCTTGCCAGGCCAGACTGGTTGCCCCGTCGTTACCCAACAGCGGATCTTGAGCCAGCGTAAATTGATTGGCGACCAAATCGTTGTTGTAGCTGTGCGGAATCAGGGTTTCAGACAGTAATGCCCGGCGCGCATTGGCTTCGTTTTTTTCAATTTCCACATGGGTAATGCTGTATATAAAAGCCAGTATGCTCGTTCCCACCACGGCATAAGACAGCAAAATCCCGGATGATTTGAGTACTTGTCGAACCAGAGCGTTCATGTTCGTACTTCCTTGTGTCCATAAGGCGGTGGTTGTGTCCATGCGTCAATGAGCGGTACTGCAATATTCATCAGTAGCACGCCGAACGCTACACCATCCGGGTAGGCACCAAACATGCGGATGAGGTAAATGAGTAGCCCGATCCCTGCAGCGTAAATAAGTTTTCCGCGTGGCGTGGTGGCGGCTGTCACGGGGTCAGTGGCAATAAAAAAGGCGCCTAACAGGCTGCCGCCGGTTGCGATATGAAACCATGGACTGGCATATTCCGATGGATTGATGAGCCAGAACACACCGGAAATTAAGGCCAGGGAGCCTAGCAGCGCGACCGGGATGTGCCAGGTAATGATGCGTTCTTTCAGCAAATACAAACCACCCAGCAAATATGCGCCCACCACCATTTCATTGGCGCGTCCGCCCAAATAGCCGAACATCGGCAGCTGTTCTATTTTTGCGATGGTATGGTGCAGTTTGAGTTGCGTGCGCAACGTGTCAAGTGGCGTGGCACTGGTGATGGCATCCAAAGTCCACCCGTCGGGTAAATGGTTGCTGAAAATGTAGTGGGCGGCGGCAGACCAGCCTAAAGATTCACCTGCCAGGCTGAGCGGTGCCGCCCAATGGGTCATCGGTACTGGAAAGGATACGATGAGCACAGCGTATCCCACCATCGCCGGATTAAATACATTATTGCCCAAGCCGCCGTACAAATGTTTTGCGACGATGATAGCAAAAAACAGACCGGTGACTGTCAGCCACCATGGCGCAATGGCGGGGATCGACAGTGCGAACAGCCATGCAGTGATGAGTGCACTGCCATCCAATAATGCGGCGCCTGCGGGACGCTTGCGCAATGTCATGGCAATGGCTTCCATGCTGAGTGCCGTCACAGTGGCAATGCAAAGGGAAATAATGATGGCCGGGCCATATAGCCATGCATAGACAATGATCGCCGGCAGCAACGCGAAAGCCACTTTGAGCATAATCACTGAAACACTGTTTTGGGCGGTGACGTAAGGGGATGAGAGCATAGCGTTATACCTTGGGTTCGTCAGCCTGGGCTTGCGTGCGGGCCAGAGCGGCTTGAATGGTTGCCGCAGCATCGGCGTCGGGTGTTGGTTTAATTGCCGATTTTTGCGCCAATCTTTCGGCGCGTTCACGTTGGTCCCGTTCCAGGCGTGCAGTACGCGATTCAAACCGTTCGCGAGCGAGGTTGGCGGCACGCTCAGCAGATTTTAGGGTTGAAATTTCACTTTTTGCAAAGCGGTAATAATTGACCAGCGGAATATGGCTGGGGCAAACATAACTGCAACAACCGCATTCGATGCAGTCAAACAAGCTGTATTGTTGCGCCTTGTCAAAGTGTTTGCTTTTGGAAAACCAGTAAAGCTCTTGTGGTTGAAGGTCGGCAGGGCAAGCATCTGCGCAACGTGTACAACGAATGCATTCCCTCGCAGGGGGGGGGGCGGGAAACAGACGAGCGGATTTGACCAGAATGCAGTTGGTGGCTTTGACTACCGGCGCAGCCATGTCTGCCAATTCAAAACCCATCATGGGGCCTCCCATCAGACTGCCGGTAACAGGTTCGGGATGAGTGCCCGCCAGCGCAAGCAATTCGTTAATCGGTGTGCCAATCAACACCTCCCGGTTGTGAGGCAGGCCGACATTGCCCGTGACGGTGATTACGCGTGAAATGAGGGGTTCGCCATGATTGATGGCGCGGTGGACCGCCAGTGCGGTACCTACATTGAAGGTGGCTACACCCACGTCAGTGGAACGCCCACCTGAAGGCACTTCTTTTCCTGTGATGATTTTAATCATTTGCTTGGCGCCACCGCTGGGATACAGGGTGGGAATACTGACAATCTCAACCGGAAAATCGACTTGTTTTGTTGCTGCGGACATTGCTGCAATGGCTTCAGGCTTGTTGTCTTCGATGCCAACCAGTACCCGGTCAGACTGGAGCAGGTAACGCATCACTGCTGCGCCCTGCAAAATACCCTCTGCACGTTCGCGCATGATGGCATCGTCGCACGTAATCCACGGCTCACATTCCCCGCCGTTAAGCAGCAAAGTGGGCACCCTTTTTATTTTCCCCGGATTCAGTTTGATGAACGTTGGAAACACTGCGCCACCCAGGCCAGCAATACCCATGTCACGCAATAAATTACGCAAGGTACTGGGGTGCTCGTTAAGATAATCCGTGGGTGTACGTGGCACCCAGGTGTTTTTGCCATCGGGTTGAATATGGATGCACAAACCGGGCAAGCCGGAAGGGTGTGGCACAGCGTGCGGCGCAATAGCGGAGACCGTGCCTGAAGTAGGTGCGTGGGCCGCCACGGACATATAGCCGTCAGCCTGCGCAATGATTTGACCGGTGTCCACATGGTCACCTACCGCGACGCATGGGCGTCCCGCCTCACCAATGTGTTGTTGCACAGAAACAATGAGTTTGGTGGGGATGAAGACAGGCATAATCGGACGACCCGAGGACGCGCTTTTGTGTTCTTCGGGATGTACACCACCATGAAAAGTGTAGAGGACGCCCTGGAAAACTGTTTTTTTATTGGGCGCGTTGCTGTATTGCCCCGCGCTTATATTTTGTTTGTCTGATGTCTCGTTCATTACGTTCCGTTTGCCTGATACTGTATGCCAAAAATCAAGTTCTACGATTGATCCAGGGTGTGGGTTATGGATAGTATGCGATGGCTGCTTTGATAAAAATCAGTGCGCTACTGTAATGGGTGTAACGGGGTATTTCCATTTCCAGGTGGTTAAGGTCTCGGAAACGGGTACCATCGAAATACAATCAACCGGACAGGGCGCAACACACAGCTCACAACCGGTACATTCCTTCGCAATCACTGTATGCATTTGTTTGGCTGCACCGAGTATGGCATCCACGGGACAGGCCTGTAAGCAAAGCGTGCATCCGATACAAAGCGTTTCATCAATCACGGCAACAGACTTGGGTTTGGTTTGCCCCGTTTCGGCATTGAGCGGTTTAAATTCCACCCCCAACAATTCAGCCAGCTTGCGAATGCCGGCTTCACCACCTGGGGGGCAGCGATTGATGTCTGCTTTGCCTTCGGCCATCGCTTTTGCATAAGGTTTGCAACCGGGAAAGCCGCATTGGCCACATTGCGTTTGCGGCAAAATGGCATCAATTTTTTCTACCAGCGGATCTTCTTTGACTTTGTAGCGAACTGCGGCATAACCCAACGCAGCGCCCAGCGCCAGGGCGAGCCCTGACATCACCAGCACCGCTAAAATGGCCACGGTCATGGTTTAACCATGCCCGAAAAGCCCATAAAGGCCAAACTCATGATACCGGCCGTAATCATGGCAATGCTGGTGCCCCGAAATATGGCGGGCATGTCCGCGCCATCCAGACGTTCACGCAGACCCGCAAACAGGATGAGGGTGAGCGAGAAACCGACTGAACCGCCAAAACCAAAAAACAGGGACTGAATAAAATTATGTTGCGCTTGCACATTGAGCAGGGGAATGCCCAGCACGGCGCAGTTGGTGGTGATCAGTGGCAGATAAATGCCCAATACACGAAATAAAACCGGGCTGGTTTTTCTGACAAACATTTCGGTGAAACCGACAATGCCAGCAATGACGACAATGAACGACAACGTGCGCAAATAAGCCAAATCAGTGCCCAGCAGGTAGTGGTTAATTAAATAACTGGTACCCGAACCCAGTGTGAGCACAAAAGAAGTCGCAGCGCCCATGCCGACAGCGGTTTCCAGTTTTTTGGAGACGCCAAAGAACGGGCACATGCCCAATACCTTGGCCATGACAATATTATTGACAAATACCGTACCCACCAGAATGAGCAGATAGTTCTGAATGTCCATGAGTAATCAGGCGCCTCTAAAAATAAAATTTAACTGCAATTTTTGCACAAAATGAATACCAGTGCAGTGGCAACATCAGAATTTGATTATTATCCGACGGCTGGGTGTGATTTTCAACCTAAATATAAGGTGTTTGTCAGGTTAGTGCAAAATTTTAAACGTGGAATGTCGCGTCGGCACATTATAATGTGGGAAAATTAAAGCTAATCTTGATTCGCAGAGGGTCGTCATGTCAGGCAACAGTTTGGGTAATTTATTTCGGGTCACTTCGTTTGGTGAGTCGCATGGGCCGGCCATTGGGTGTGTGGTGGATGGTTGTCCGCCGGGCATGGATTTAAGCGAGTCGGATATCCAGGCCGATCTGGATCGGCGCAAACCGGGGACTTCCCGTCATGTCACACAACGACGCGAATCCGATACGGTACAAATTCTGTCGGGCGTATTCGAAGGCAAGACCACCGGCACGCCGATTGCTCTGGTCATTCATAACGAAGACCAGCGCAGCAAAGACTACGGCAATTTGGCGGATACCTTTCGTCCCGGCCATGCCGATTATACTTACTGGAAAAAATACGGTATCCGCGATTATCGGGGCGGCGGACGTTCTTCGGCACGTGAAACGGCCGTACGCGTCGCAGCGGGTGCGATTGCGCGCAAATGGCTGCATGAGCGTTTTGGTGTGGTCATCAGGGGGTATATGTCGCAGTTGGGGCCGATTGTACTGCCCTTCAAAAGTTGGGCAGATGTGAATGCCAATGCGTTTTTTTCGCCAGATGCTGACAGTGTGCTGATGCTGGAACAATACATGGACGATTTGCGCCGTTCCGGCGATTCCATCGGCGCCAGGGTGACTGTGGTGGGCGAACACGTACCCGCAGGGTGGGGTGAACCGGTTTATGATCGCCTGGATGCTGATTTGGCGCATGCCTTAATGGGGATTAACGCTGTCAAGGGCGTGGAAATCGGCGCAGGATTCGCGGCAATTACCCAACGAGGTAGCGAGCATGGGGATGAAATCACCCCAGAGGGTTTTTTGTCTAACCACGCAGGCGGCGTGCTGGGCGGTATTTCCAGCGGGCAGGACATTGTCGCGCACATTGCCATCAAGCCGACATCCAGCATTCGTATCCCTCGCCGTTCCATTAACCGGCAAGGCGAAGCAGTGATGGTGGAAACCCATGGTCGGCATGATCCGTGTGTGGGTATCCGTGCTACACCGATTGCCGAAGCAATGATGGCCATCGTGTTGATGGACCATGCTTTGATGCACCGGGCGCAATGTGGGGACGTGCCCGTCAGTCCAACCCCTTTCCCGAAGAAATGAGGGAGCGCGGACCGGCATTGAACTGGGATTATTGCGTCGGACTTATGCTACGTTAACCCTGCGTACAGTTGACTTACACATCGCGCAACAATTCATTGATACCGACTTTGCTGCGGGTTTTTTCGTCCACTTTTTTGACAATCACCGCGCAATACAGGCTGTAACGACCATCTTTTGAAGGCAGGTTGCCGCTGACCACTACGGACCCGGCCGGGATTCGGCCATAGCTGACTTCGCCGGTTTCGCGGTCATAAATTTTGGTGGATTGTCCGATGTACACGCCCATGGAAATCACCGCATTGTCTTCCACGATGACGCCTTCCACCACTTCGGAACGCGCGCCGATGAAGCAGTTGTCACCAATGATGGTGGGGTTGGCCTGTACCGGCTCCAGTACGCCGCCGATGCCGACACCACCGGAAAGGTGGACGTTTTTGCCGATTTGCGCGCAGGAGCCGACAGTTGCCCAGGTGTCCACCATGGTGCCGCTGTCGACATAAGCGCCGATATTGACGTAGGACGGCATGAGGATCACGCCCTTACCGATGAAGCTGCCGCGTCGCGCGGTGGCGGGAGGCACCACCCGGAAACCGCCGGCACGGAAATCATCGCTACTGTAATTGGCAAATTTGGACGGGATTTTGTCAAAATATTGCGTGCTGCCGCCAGCCATGAGCACGTTATCTTCTAATCTGAATGACAGCAACACCGCTTTTTTAAGCCATTGGTGGGTGACCCACTCGCCATTTTGCTTGCTGGCGACACGCAGTTCACCACAGTCCAGTCCAGCGATCACTTCGGTAATGGCCTGTTTTAATTCCTTGCTGGCGTTGCCGGGGTTGATGTCAGCGCGTTGTTCAAAAGCCTGTTCGATAATGCCTTGTAAAGCGCTCATATTTCGGGTTCCTTAGGTTTGATTGTTAACTTGTTGATATAAGATAATTATTTTGTTTGCCGCTTCTATGCAGGCTGCCAGCGGGGCGACCAGTGCTACGCGAACATAGCCATAACCGGGGTTGAAACCACCAAAATTGCGTGCGAGGTAGCTGCCCGGCAACACGGTGACATGGTGTTGACGATATAATTCTCGTGCGAACACGGTGTCGTCACCAGGCACCTTCAACCACAGGTAAAATGCGGCATCGGGTGCGCCAGAAGGAAGTAAAGTTTGGAGTATGGGCAGGGTGGCGGCGAATTTTTTCTTGTATAAAAGCCGGTTTTCCTGCACATGAATTTCGTCATCCCAGGCACGGGCGCTGGCCATTTGGACAGTGGGCGACATGGCAGAACCGTGGTAAGTACGGTACAGCAAAAACTTTTGAATTAAAGCAGCATCTCCCGCGACAAAGCCCGAGCGCATTCCCGGCACATTGGACCGTTTGGACAGGCTTCCGAACACCACCAGCTTTGCATAATCGTGTCGTCCGAGCTGGTGAGCCGCTTCCAGTGCGCCGAGCGGCGGATGGGTTTCGTCGAAATAAATTTCGGAATAGCATTCGTCAGCAGCGATGATAAAGCCATAGCGGTCAGACAAATCAAACAGTTTACGCCACTCATCCAGGTTCATCACATGGCCGGTGGGATTGCCGGGTGAGCAGACATACACCAATTGGGTGGCTTGCAGCACATCATCCGGCACATCTTCAAACCGCATGCGAAAATTGTGTTCGGGTAGCGTCGGTAAATACCATGGCGTGGCACCAGCCAGTAAAGCGGCACCTTCATAAATCTGGTAAAACGGATTGGGTGCAATAACCACCGGAGGCTTGTTAGCAGTGGTGTCGATCACCGCTTGCGCAAAGGAAAATAAAGCTTCCCGGCTACCATTGACCGGCAAAATTTGCTGCGTGGCATCCAGTGCCGGAATTGGATAGCGACGCGCCAACCAGGCTGAGATTGACTCGCGTAGCTGGGGTAGCCCTAAAGTAGAAGGGTAATTGGACAGGCCATCAAAATGCTCAATCAGCGCGGTTTTGATGAGGTCTGGCGTGGCATGCCGCGGTTCGCCGATAGACAAATCAATCGGGCTGCATTGCGGATTAGGCGTAATCCCTGCAAACAGCTCCCGCAGTTTCTGGAACGGGTAGGTTTGCAGATGATCAAGGTTGGGATTCATTCACGAGCCCTAAATAATAAGTTGTGCTGAAACACACGAATCCTCAATTATAATCGGGACAAGATGACTTGCGGGAAAATGAGATGAAAAATAGGGAAGCGGATCAGTGATTACACATCAGGTGGCACACCAGGGGAAAGTCCTGGCGGTGTTTGGGTTGCTGATGAGCGCTGCAACTTGGGGAGTGATCTGGTACCCTTACCGGTGCTTGAGTGCGGAAGGGGTGACGGGCTTAACTGCTTCCATGCTGACTTATGTGCTGGCATTGTTGATGGGGTTACCGCTGTATTGGCGAGATTTTGCTTCAGTTTGGCGTCATAAATGGGTTTGGTTGGTGCTGGCGCTCAGTGCTGGCGTCACCAACACGGGTTATGTGCTGGCAGTGATCCATGGCGAGGTGATGCGCGTGGCCCTGTTGTTTTACCTTGCGCCTTTATGGACGATTTTGTTTTCCCGGTTGATGTTGCGTGAGCGGCTTTCTATTACGGGCTATTGGGTGATGGGGCTGTCCATGACGGGTGCTGTCGTGATGTTGTGGCACACCGATGGCCGCTGGCCGTTGCCGAACAATGCATCGGAATGGTTGGGATTGGCTGCGGGTATGGGTTTTGCGTTTTCTAATGTCTGGGCGCGCAAAGTTGAACAAGTGAGTTTGGGTGCCAAGGCTTTGGCAATTTGGACCGGTTGTACCTTGTTGCCTATTCTGGGCTTATTGAATTCAGGTGTTCATCCACAGGCCATGTTGCATTACAACTGGACGGTGTGGGGGGAATTGGGCGCAGTGGCTCTGGCCATGTTCGCCGCGACCCTGTTGATACAGAATGGTCTGGCGCGCGTGGCCGCAAATCGGGCGATTGTGATTTTGTTGTTTGAACTGGTGGTGACCGCTTTGTCGGCGTGGTGGTTAGCAGGAGAGATGCTGGTGGGTAAAGAATGGGTGGGGGCGGCCATGATTATGACAGCCAGTGTATTTTCAGGGCGTTTGGAACAATCATGATGAACCAAATTTTGGCGGTGCATCATGTTGCTTTGTTAGTGAGTAATTTGCAGCGGGCACGTGAATTTTATGAAGGTGTGCTCGGTTTGGTGCCCGATTTAGCCCGTCCGGTGATGAGGTTTGATGGGATATGGTACAGCTTGGGTGCGATACAAATTCATTTGCTGTGCTTGCCTCACGGGCATGGCGAATTGCCGCTCCAAATGATGGAACAGCACAGTCGCTCGCCCGTTTCCCCTCACTCCTTGCTCTCTCCCCCTCAGAGGGGAGAGAGGGACGAAGTCTCGCTTCGCGAGTTTCACGCTAATCCTGAAGCAGCGACAGCCAGTCCGCCGCATGGCGGGCGCGACCGTCACCTGGCTTTGCTGGCCACGGATTGGGATGGATTGCGCGCACGTTTAACCCAAAATAAAATCGCATACACCTTGAGCCAGTCTGGTCGGCGCGCATTATTTTGCCGAGATCCGGATGCGAATGTACTCGAACTGATTGCGGTCACGGCTGGTCCGTTATAGAATCTCGGGCAAATCAGACACAATGGATGGCGGGCAGCGGTCATTTGAATGGCGGTTGGTGGTAAATAAGTTAAAAAATGAGGAGCGATACATGATTTTTAAATTTAATTTTTTGGTGAAAACTGCCCTGGTTGTCACCATAATGGCTTCCGGTCTGGCCGCTGCTGCCACGCCTGTTGATGCAGATCAAATTCGCCGGGGCGCATACATTGCTACGCTGGGCGATTGTGTGGCCTGTCATACGGCCAAGGGAGGCAAACCCATGGCGGGTGGTCTGGAATTGACTACGCCATTTGGCATCGTGCATTCTACCAATATCACGCCGGACGCGACCACGGGGATAGGTACCTATACGTTTGAACAGTTTGATCGTGCCATGCGCAAAGGTGTTGCGGATGATGGCCACAATTTGTATCCGGCGATGCCTTATCCCTCTTTCGTTAAAATCGCTCCCAATGACATGCACGATTTGTATGCCTACATCATGCACGGTGTAGCACCGGTCAATCAGCCCAATTTAGCCAATACCATGCAATGGCCGTTCAGTATGCGTATTGGTCTTGCGTTTTGGAATATTCCGTTTTTAAGCACTACACCATTCAGATACAACCCTGCCCAAACACCACAATGGAATCGCGGTGCCTACATCGTTGAAGGTTTGGGTCATTGTGGGGCGTGCCATACCCCACGCGGAATTGCTTTCGAGGAAAAGGCACTGACTGATTCGGGAGATGACGGCAAATATTTCCTGCGGGGTTCAACCATGGAAGCTTGGCGCGCAGTGAATTTGCGTCACTTGTGGACCGGACCGGAAGTTGCCCAATTTCTTAAATCCGGTCAAAATGCCCACGGTACAGCTTACGGCAGCATGAGCGAGGTGGTGCATTTTAGCAGCCAGCACTTTAGTCCTGGCGATGCGGCAGCGGTGGGAGAGTATCTGAATGCCCTGTCACCAAATCCTGACGAACAACCTCACCAGGCCTCAATTTCAGCGCAAGCCAGTGCTGACGACCTGTATCGCACCCGCGGTGGTCTGGGTTACACGCAGTTTTGCTCTACCTGTCACCAGTCAGACGGGAAGGGTGCGACACGCTTTTTCCCACCTTTGGCCAGCAATACTTCGGTCACCGGCAGCGACCCCACTTCTGCCATCCATGTGGTGCTAAGCGGCTGGAAAGCCCCAGTGACCCAGGCGGATCCGCGTGCTTTTGCAATGCCAAGTTATGCCAGGCTGAGCGATCAGGAGCTGGCAGACATGGTGACCTTTGTTCGCACGCGTTGGGGTAATCAGGGTGCGCCCGTTACGGCGGAGCAGGTGCATAAAGTACGTGAAGAGATTGCACTTAAACCAATTGAACCCTCGAAGTTTGTGGTGCCCCGTTATGCGGCGATGCTGGACAGCCCCAATGCTGCCCAGTTGATTTATGGCATGCGGCTGATGCAAGACACCAGGCAGATGCTGCCCAATAATGTGGGTGACGGTTTAAGCTGCAACAGTTGTCATATCAATGGTGGTACTGTGGCCAAAGCAGCACCTTACGTCGGTTTGGCGGCAATTTTCCCGAGTTATGCGCCGCGAGCTGGCAAAATAATTGATTTCAGGGACCGCGTGAATGGCTGCTTCCTGCGTTCGATGGCTGGCAAGCCGCTGGAGAAAGATTCCAGAGAAATGAATGCGATGATTGCCTACATGGACTGGATGCGTGGCGATGCAAAAATGGGACAGAAAATTCCCGGACGTGGCGTAGGTAAAATTGCCAAAACCATTCTTCCCAATGTCACGCATGGCAAACAGGTGTATGACAACCAGTGTGCCGTGTGTCATGGCGACAATGGGGAAGGCATCAAGCGCGCAGATGGCAGCTATCTGTTCCCGGCCCTATGGGGTGACGCATCATTTAACATCGGTGCAGGGATGGCCAGAACTTACACCGCAGCGGCTTTTGTGAAAAACAATATGCCGATCGCCAACACCACGCATTATGTGCAGGGCGCGGGTGGTTTGACTGATCAGGATGCCGTGGATGTGGCAGAATACTTTACCCACATGCCGCGTCAAGATTTTCCCAACAAGGTGCATGACTGGCCGAATGGCGGGAAACCATCCGATTCGCGGTATTGATTCACGGATAGTCGCTATAAACAAAAAACCTTGCCTTGAAAAAGCAAGGTTTTTTGTTATTTGGGGGGATGTGCTTATTTGGGGAGATGTGCGCCGAGGCGTGGAAACGGGCAATCAGGTTACCGACCTGTGGATGACACCAAAGGCTTCAGGTATGGTCATTCACCACGTAACTTGATGTTTAAACCCTTGAGAAAATACCTGAGCAACTGATCACCGCATTGACGGTAGTTTTTGTTGTCTGGATTACGAAAAACCGCACTCAATTCCGGTTTGGAAATTTCGAATTCAGCCAGTTTGAGGATGGCATGTAAGTCGTCTTCCTTGAGATCGAAAGCAATGCGTATTTTTTTGAAGATCAGGTTATTGGTAAGCCGTTTGACCGGGGCAGGTGGCGTGTCGCGCGCCCCGCGCTGATGAATAATCAAACCATCCAGAAAAGCTGCCAGCAAAATGTCATCACATATGGCAGAGTCAGGATCGGCCTCATCTTTTAGCAGCGGTGCAATGGCAGCGACATCCACCGCATATCCCGTCAATCCGGTCATGTTGGCAATTGCCGCATCCGGCAGGTCCAGCGCATAGCGTATGCTGCGCAATACATCATTGTTATTCATGACTTGTCGATTCTCATTAAATTTGGCAATGGCCGGATTTTACACTGTCCTTGGGCGCCGAGACACAATAATCCGGATAATTATGGGTGTGCTGGCGGGATGCGATGCAGGGCGTCGGACCCGCTGCATGGCCACTCCCTGCAAGCGACTGGCAACGCCGTAGCGCACCCACCCGTACGGCCAGCATGTTCAGTGATTGTTTCCCGGTGCCTTAATCACTTGCATTGATGATTGTTAACATGTCCGCGCCATAGGCTTCCAGCTTGTGCGCACCGATGCCGGATATCTCGCCCAACGCTGTCAACGTTGCCGGATGACGTTGCGCGACCTCGATCAGCGTGGTGTTATGAAAAATCACATAAGCAGGTACGTTCAGTGCCCGTGCAACGGCTTGCCGCCAGATTTTTAGCTGTTCAAATAATTGCTCATCTTCGATATTTTCCAGTGTGGTCAATGAACGTCCGGATTGACGTTTGGCTGGCTTCAAGTCCAAGTCTTTGCGTAACCATACCTGCACCTCGCCTTTGAGTACGGCACGGCTTTGGTCAGTCAGCGTCAGTGCGCCAAATGCCTCATGGTCTACGCTGACATAGCCATGCGCCATCAATTGCCGCAAGACCGCCCGCCAGGCCTTTTCATCCAGATCGCTGCCGACGCCGAATACACTGAGTTGTTGATGGCGCCATTGCTGAATTTTGTCGGTAGACTGCCCACGCAACACATCAATCAAATGTCCTGCACCAAATCGCCCACCCGTGCGGTAAATCGCCGACAAGGCTTTTTGTGCCGCTACCGTGCCATCCCACGTTTCGGGCGGCACCAAACAGACATCGCAGTTGCCGCAGGGTTCGGCGGTTTCGCCAAAGTAATCAAGCAGCAGCACACGACGGCAGCGTGTCGCTTCGCACAGTGCCAACAATGCTTCCAATTTGGACTGTGCCATACGTTTAAATTGTGGTTCAGCTTCGCTACTTTCGATCATGCGTCGTTGCTGCACTACATCGTTCAGGCCATAAGCCATCCATGCATCTGCTGGCGCGCCATCGCGTCCGGCACGCCCGGTTTCCTGGTAATACCCCTCAATGCTCTTGGGTAAATCCAAATGGGCAACAAAACGCACATCGGGTTTGTCTATGCCCATACCAAAAGCGATGGTCGCCACCATGACGATGCCTTCTTCACGCAAGAACCGGTCCTGATGTCGTCGTCGGATCCCAACATCCATTCCGGCGTGATAAGCCAGGGCAGCGATGCCTTGTTTTGTTAGCCAGAGAGCCGTTTCTTCCACTTTGCGTCGCGATAAACAATACACAATTCCCGCATCATGCGGATGCTGATCCTGAATAAATGCCAGCAATTGCTTGCGGGGATCATTTTTTTCTACGATTTGGTAACGAATGTTCGGTCGATCAAAGCTGGAGACAAATTGCCGGGCACCCTCTAATTGCAAGCGCGCCACTATCTCGGCGCGAGTTTGCGCGTCCGCCGTTGCGGTCAGTGCAATGCGCGGCACAGCAGGAAAGCGTTCATGTAACACCGACAGCGCAATATATTCGGGGCGGAAGTCGTGTCCCCACTGCGACACGCAATGGGCTTCGTCTATTGCAAACAAAGCCAGTTCAGTCCGTGCCAGCAAAGCCATGAAGCGGGCTGTCACCAAACGTTCTGGCGCGACATAGATTAAATCCAGTTCACCCGTTACAAATGCTTGCTCTACCTCGCTTGCCTCAGTCGCCGACAAAGCCGAATTAAGATACGCTGTCCGCACACCGACCTCGCGCAACGCCATGACTTGGTCGTGCATTAACGCAATCAGCGGTGATACCACTACGCCGGTACCACGCCGTAACAAAGCCGGGATCTGATAACATAAAGATTTCCCCCCGCCTGTTGGCATCAATACCAATGCGTCGCCGCCGCCCGTGACGTGGTCCACCACGTCAGCTTGTCGACCACGGAAGGCTGGATAGCCAAAAACACGGTTCAGTATCGATAACGCAGTAGACATAAGAAAAGTGAAAGATGATTGCAGATGTGAATGCCATTGGTACCGGCTGAGGTTGTCTGTCGATTTGTTCGGCTGCGGTTTTATTCGTCAGACACCGTCCTTCGCTGTCTTTTGGTATTGCCCAGACGTTGTTTGCTTTCCAGTCGGCGTTGCTGTGAAGCGCGAGTCGGCTTGGTTGCGTGGCGTAACTTGGGGATTTTGATCGCTTCGCGAATGAGTGCCGTCAGGCGCACGCGTGCATCGTCGCGGTTACGTCCCTGGCTGCGGAAACGCTGCGCTTCGATGGTGAGCATACCGTCCTGACTGATGCGTCGGCCAGCCAGCAAGATCAGTCGGGCGCGCACTTCTTCAGGCAAAGAAGGGGAGTGTACGACATCGAAACGCAATTGCACTGCGGAGGATACTTTGTTGACATTTTGTCCACCTGGACCCGAGGCGCGAATAAATTGTTCCTGGATTTCGCTTTCGGCGATGGAGAGAGTTCGATTGATACGGATCATCGTGCCAATTTTACACCTGCTTTGATTGAGTGAACAGTAGCAGGGTCACCTGCACAACTCACGTTATTAGCGTGAAACTCACGAAGCGAGACTTCGTCACGCTCTTCCCTCTGAGGGGAGAGAGTAAGGAGTGAGGGGAAACAGGCGTGGCGGAGCGCTGTTTCATGATTTGGGGCGGCAATGATGTCGCCATGTCCATTATACCGGAATGCCTCCGGGGTTTTGTGCCGGCGACGAACGATTAAATCCTGTGGGGCTGGAAAATCCTTTGTTTAAACTCGCTCCCTGTGTATAAATGAACGCGCCTGTCGACATACAGGCTTGATCCCGACATTTTTTTGGCTGCCTTTTTTACCTCGGATGCCACCATCGAAATGTCATGACAGCTTTGGTATTGTCCAGACTTGATGGGCGCAACACCGACAGACAGACTTGGAAAGGCATACTCAACCTGATTGCCACGCCTGTCTTCTGTACTGTAACCAGCAGTACCCAGTCCTGCCTGGCGCACATAATCCGTCACCGCATCATCAAAATCCCGCAAAATCCGCTGGCAACGCCATTCCCAGTCAGTGCTTTGAAACAACACAAAAAAGTCATCCCCGCCAATATGACCGACAAAATCAATGTCATGATCAGCGGCCGCCACCAACACACGTGCGGTAAACTTAATCACTTCATCTCCATGTGCATAACCAAACACATCATTAAATGGCTTGAAGTTATCCAAATCCGCATAACAGGCACAAAAATCCTCGCCATTCGCGAGCAACACTTCAATTTGTTCGTTAATCGGCACATTCCCAGGCAGTAAAGTCAATGGATTGGCATAACGTGCTTCCAGTATTTGTAGTGTCGTTATCTCTTGCATTAATGCAAAATTGGAGCCTATGCCGACATAATTGCCTTCATGCGTTAATATAAAGCCATCGGCAAAACGTTTATGTCCTTGCGCTAACACCAAATGACTCAATGCCACAATGGGCATGTCCAACTCTGCCGCAACAAAGGCCTTGTCCATAAATAAAGTGCACGATTGCCGCGCATATAACTCATGAACATATTGTCGCGAAAATTTATCTACCAGGGTTCTGTTCAATACACCGACAGGCACGTTGCCATCCAGCACAGGTAAAATTTCCAGATCAGGATGCGCCAGCAATATTCCATGCGCAGCGCCACTCGTTGTTTGCACGCTGACCGTTGGGGCTTTGGTTAACAGGATACGCGCTTGTGGTCCACGACGCAGCACCGTTTTTAGCCACAATTCATTATCTGAATAAGTTACTCGTAAACAGGCTAATGCCGCCATACTTGCCGTTAATTGCGGTTGGGCCAGCGGGTGCGCAATAAAATAGCCTTGTCCGCAACAGATCCCCAATTCTTTTAGCAGCAAAAATTCAGCCCGGTCTTCTATGCCTTCGGCGATTAAAATCGCATTACTCTTGTCGGCAATCTGCTTGATGGAACGAACAAACTGTAAATTAACCGGGTTTTTATCGATACCCGTCACAAAATGCTTGTCAATTTTGACATAGGCAGGACGCGCTTCCGACCACAAGCGCAAACTGGAGAACCCTTCACCCAAATCGTCCAGTGCTACATCAAATCCCCGTGCTTGCAATGCTTTTATCCCTGCCACCACTTTAGCGCTCTCCATTTGCGGCACTCCCTCGGTGAGCTCAAACGCAATCCGCCCAGCCAAAGGACTCGTGGTACTCAGCAAATCGGCCAATAAAGGGTCGTCCAGCGCCCCGCTTAACAAGGCGTAAGGGCTGATGTTGGCAAACAGTTTGCCTGGTAACGAGAGGGCCACAAATGCAGACATTACCTGGAATAGACACAGACTTTCGAGCGGTAGCAGTAAATGATGTTGTATGGCCGCCGCAAATAAATCTTGCGGCATTCGCAACTCGCTATCAACCGGCCCCCGAATTAAACCCTCAAAACCTATCACCGTGCCATGATGCATATCCATGACAGGTTGAAAAACAGGACACAAATTCTGTGTCTGCAATATTTTCAACAAAGCATTTTGCCTCATGATGAATATACTTTCGTCATATACCGGATGCACCAACGTACCAGAGTAATGTGACAATTTCGGGACAAGCGCACATAAACCCGGAATTTTGGATGAGGTAAACGGTCACGGATATGGGAAAAAAACGCAGCAACCACTGGAAGTTACGAGTCGATGATAGGTTCCATCAAAAATGCTGCGCTACGATAGGTTAATCATCAAATGGCGAGCTGCCAAAGCTGTCAAAGTTATCAGTTGTTGAGGAGTCGAACATTGAGCTATTGTCAAAACTCATGCTGTCCTGCATAGAATCGCTCCCATAAGGGTTGCCAGCGACATCCAGGCTCCCAATGCCATCAATCATGGGCAACCCGGTTGCCGGATTGATGTCCATACCAGTGTTGCTGTCTGCAAACAAGGAATCGCTTATTTCAGCGGCAGTAATACCTCCTGCCATAACCAACCCGACGCCAGCATATGTGAACAGGTTTGAGCTGTGAAAGGGTTCGTCATCGTCAGTTTGAGGCATGGTTGCGCTGTCTTCGCTATGATGGGCATCATTTTCTATCACAGAAGGGGACGTTGAATTCAACATGTCTTCATGCGCTTTACGTCCACTGGCTTGAGCCCCAGTTTCTGATGGCTTGCTCTGTTTATAGAATTGTTCTTTGACAAATACTTCTGCAAATGCAGCTAATTTTGAGGCCGCGACACTGCCGCGATACCATATTTCACTGGGTACGAAACGAACGTAGTTCATAACCGTCGTAACCAGTTTTGCTGGGGGAGCAATCAATACAAAAGCATTGTTGTACCGGATGGCACAAACAGTGATTCGGCCACTGGTCGCTGCGTGTCAATGGCCATTAATTTTGACCCGGTTTTGGCCAATAAAATTGACCCACTTAAATTTTCTTTTTGACCTTTTTTACAAACCCCACTTCAAGGCCAAAAATATCGCCTATTTTATTTAGGGTCTCTACATTTGCGGCGCCATTCCCAGTTTCTATTTTGCGCAAGGTCGCGAGTGAAATCCCGCGATGTTTTGCGAATTCGGGTTGAGTCAAGCGGCTGATACGCCGCATCGCTTTCGTCGCGTCACGTATGCTGAGCTGGCCTTCCCCAAATTTTTGAAAAAACTTATCGACCAATTTTCTTTCAAATTCTTTGTCGCCCGGTTTCAATCGTTTGTCCATTATCTTGTCCATCCATTTTTCTCGACGTAGCGGCCTTTGTCGATGGACTCGCAAACCGAGTTGATATGTGGCTTACACCTATCAATTATATCGGCATCAACCCCACACGCTTCCATTGTCAACGGCAAAGCTTCAATCACTTTCGAGAATAATTTGATTGTGAGCATGACAGTATTCTTTTCTTCGTTTTCCAATGGTAATTCTTCGATCACATTGGCAAAATTATTCATAACCTGGCCGTATTTGTCCAGCCATCTGCTGGCTCGCACGAGCATCTCCCTGTCCATGAACATCGGGGCAATATCGAATACGGGGGTTAACCGTACCGTGCCATCTTCCAGTTGTTGGACAGCCGTGTTGCGGGCATGATTATCGGTATTACGGATAGCCAAGTTCAAAAGATCGCGTTTGATATACTCGATAACCTCGTTAACCGGATCGGTTACAACGGGCAAAAAAGCGTTGATCAAATCAAAATGATTGGGGCGGATGCCGAACGAGCGATGACCGGCGAGCGATGCGAGACTTTCCTGGTGCAACCGCACCACCGCACCATTCTTGATCACCCGGTCGAATCTGGGCACAAACAGCATCCCGTCGCGGTGGAAAGTTTCGCCGTGTGATCTCAGTCCGCATGCCCGAGCAACTTTAATGTATGCAGCTTCGTTCTTGAGAATCGCTTGATCCGTTTCGTGCTTGCTACGGGGTAATTTCAAGAGCCAGTGGGAATCGATGTCTGATTCGTGAATGAACGAGTCGATGAACCACAAACCTTCATTATTTTTAACCAGCATGAATTTTGCGGATGCGCCTTGCAACCCGGTTGTTCCGGCTCCCAGCATGCCATGCTTGGAGAGATTCTCTATAAAGGCATCTTTGCGTCCCACGATTTCCTCTAGCGTGAAGCCGCACTGCAAAGAAGCGTCATCTTCTCTCATACTGTTCGCGTAGGCTACGGCGGTGTCGAGCCGCAGTCGCCCGACAGGGTTGAATGCACCGTGCTGGATGAGCGGCATAACCAGGTCATCCGAATCGGTCAAACCCAGCCGTTGTGTCAGATACCTGCGGCCATTGCCCTGGGGAACCATGTCTAGCAAAAAAGGCGGGCATTCACCCATCGGCTGTCTTGATTCCAGCGATACAGGTAGTCCCAACGATACAGGCTGGCAAATATCCCCGAACACATACTCAGGCAGGTATTCAAAGGTACAGCGGTCACGCCCGCCCGATTCAATCAGAGCGGCTTCGTGCCATATACCCTTAAAGTAAATTTCAATTATACTTTTCATACATAAAAGTATATAAAACGTCACCGTTGCTGTCAATGGTTTATATATAATTTTAGATGAATTATATAGGGCGTTGCACAATCAAATGATCAATAATTGAATTGGGAGTAAGCGTCCGCAGCAAACATCTATTGAACTTTATTCCCAATTCGGTACATTCACTACATTCAATAACAGGTGAGTAAATGATAAGGACTACAGTGACAAACAGCCTATTCGTTTTCCACTTTTCACGCCTTTCAGCGTCAGTGTAAGCAGACTATCATTTATTGTCATGTTTTATTTCGTGAGTAAACAAATGGTAAATTTACGTGCTGATGAATGGAAAATATTCGTTGCTGCTTGACAAGCAGGGCAAAGACCCAGGCAGGATATGTGGCAGAAGGGACAAAAAACACGAAGAGGCCTGCGAGACGTGAAGCTGTTACCGCTGCCGCGTGAGGTGCTGGAAAGAGGAGGGTGGAAATGTTCAGTAAAAAGCTGCCGAAAGTTAGGCAATAGCAGACATTTGTACGGCACGCCACGTTAATTTTGATCTAATTTTTTTAATACCAATAAACAAGTTATTTGCATGGAATTGGCGGAGAAGGTGGGGTTTTAACCTGTGCCTCATTGCTAGTGTGCTGATTTTGTTTCAATGTTAAAAATTTTATACGTTATTTGACAATCATGTCGCAAAACACCTGTTTCCCGATAGTAAAGAGCTAGCAATTCAGATTGCGTTGAGTTATATTAACGTATAACTTATCAATGAGGATGCTTCATGTATACAACCAATCTGCGCAAGGTCGGTGGCTCGATCATGTTGGCCGTTCCACCAGCGTTCCTCGATCAACTGCACTTGCAAGCGGGAGCGACTGTTGGTGTGACCGTCTCCGGTGGCCACTTGGTGATTGATCCCAAGCCAAGACCGCGTTACACCCTCGCGGAATTGCTGGCTGCCTCGGACTATTCACAAATACAACCGGCTGAAGAACGAGAATGGGTCGATGCGCCTGCTGTGGGTAGTGAGTTGATATGAAACGAGGCGACATTTATCTGGTCTCGTTTGATCCAACCGAAGGGCATGAACAGCGCGGAAGCCGTCCTGTCCTGGTCGTATCCCCGACCGAGTTCAACGAAGCAACCAAATTGCCGGTAATCTGCCCGATCACGAGCGGCGGCGACTTTGCCCGCCGCATTGGATTCGCTGTTCCAGTGACTGGCATTAAAATAACTGGCTTTGTTCGCTGCGATCAGCCCCGCGTGCTCGATCTTGGCGCGCGCAATGCGCGCAAGGTGGAGACCTTGCCAGCATCGATCATGGAAGAAGTGCTGGCGAAACTTGCCCCAATTTTCGAGTAAAAAACAATGAGCGCAACGCTATGACCAGCAGATAAGCGTGGTATGGACGGCGGCCTTAAAAAATTGGTGTCAGGTACGGACGCTCATAACAAACCCGTCACAGATTTGCCAGTATGATGCTGACCACAGGTGAATCGTCGGTTTGGGTTGCTCAGCAGGTGGGGCACAGCGAGTTGATGATGATGCTTTCGTGAATTTACGGGCGTTGGATTGCAGATGCAGCGCCCAAAGCGGGCGGGAAGACTGTTGAAATTTTCAGCAAAAAAGCTGCCGAAAGTAGGACAGTAACTGCCGTCTGCATGTCACAACACGTCAACTTTGATTGAATCTTGTTTTTATAATTATAAACTAATCAATAAGTTATGCGCCAATTATTGGCGGAGAGGGTGGGATTTGAACCCACGATACATTATTCATGTATACCTGATTTCGAGTCAGGCGCATTCGGCCACTCTGCCACCTCTCCGTAAGCCGGTCATTATAGCTTTTTCTGGCCTGAATTTAAAGTGAGACTTTTATTCTGTGTCTGTGCTGACCCTTATTCCATGAAAAAATCTCCAAATTCTCATGTACACTCTGTACACTTCGGCTTTTGTTGTTTTTTTCGTCTCAACCGGGCTGCGTTCGTTCCTTCGTGCAAAGGCCTCAACTTGAAGGTGGTGCGATATTCTAAAACCTGATCCCCCCGCTGGCTGGAAGTCCAAATACAACCCGCATTTACCCTGGTGGTTATATTGGGTGTTGGTGCCCATTTTGTTGCTGGTTTCGGATGGTGGGCAGCGTCCATCGGTTATGTCGCCCGTGCATTCTGGTGAATTGATTGTGCTGACTCGTAATGGCGCAGCATGCCATTTTGAAGATGCCAGCGGCCAGTACAGTGGCCTGGAGACCGATATGGTCAATGAATTTGCCCGGCAGTACGGCTATCGTGTGCGTTGGATTGAATTAAGTAATGTCGATCAACTGGTGTCGCAATTGGTTCAACAACAAGCGCACATCATGGCGGCTGATCTGGATCTGTCAGCCGCCGAACAGCGCGTTTTGCGTGCTGGTCCCGCTTATTTGCCTCAAGCGCAGGTGATGGTTTACAACACGGATGCCATACAACCTAAAAATTTTTCGGCCTTGCTGGGCAAGCGTTTGGCTGTGGTAGCAGGTACCCAGCATATTGATGCGTTAAATTCGGCACGCGCTCATTTGCCAGGTTTACGCTGGATAGCCGTGAGCACAGCATGGGAAGAACAATTACTCGATAGTTTGTCGCATGGGGAATTTGATGCGGTGCTGGTCGATTCAGCTTCGTTTGCTTTGGCACGCCACCTTTACCCGAATTTGGACATCGCCTTCACTGTGGGTGAAGAGGCGCCTCTGGCCTGGCAGTTCCCAAAAAATACCAGTCCCGTATTGTGGTCTCAGGTGCAACAGTTTTTTAAGACAATCGAACAGGATGGTGAGTTGGATCGTTGGGTCGAGCGTTATTATGGTTATGTAGATCAGTTAGAGGACACGGATATCAGCGGTTTTCTGGAAAGAATGCGCACCACTTTACCCAAATTCCGGCATATTTTTTATAATGCACAAATTGCTTCAGGAATAGATTGGCGTTTATTGGCGGCGATCAGTTACCAGGAGTCGCATTGGGATCCGTATGCCACTTCCCCGACGGGGGTGCGGGGAATGATGATGATGACCACGGATACGGCGGATAAAATGGGGGTGACCGATCGGCTGGATGCAAAACAGAGCATATTGGGTGGCGCGATGTACCTGTCGGAATTGATGGCTTTGCAACCGGTGCGTCTGGAAGATCCAGATCGTGTGTGGATGGCTTTGGCGGCTTATAATCAGGGGCAGGGCCATGTTGAGGATGCGCGTGTTTTGGCACAGCATCGGCATTTGAATGCGGATGCATGGTGCGATGTGAAGCAGACTTTGCCCTTGTTGTCGGGTAATCTGCACCAATACGGGGCCAAGCATGGTTATTGCCGGGGTGGTGAAGCGGTGATTTTTGTCGAAAGTATCCGTACCTATTATGATATTCTTAAAAAATACGAAAAGCCTTACACGCCGTCTCTGGAGCCCCCTGATATGCCCGGTTCCGGGAATTAAGCGAAAAGGCAATTTATTTTATTGATTTGTTTTGGCCGGCGCGACACACTGTTGCGCGATGGCACTGGTTAAATTTAATGCGACGTTCATCTTCTGGTAATGCCCTGCCTGGTCCCACCGATTGGCGTACTTTTGGCCGTTTATTGCCCTATTTGCTGGAATACAAGTGGCGGGTAATCATCGCCTTGACCCTTTTAATAGGCAGCAAGCTGGCTATTGTGAGCATCCCTATTGTGCTCAAGCATCTGGTCGATCACTTTGCGCATGTCACGCCCATGATGACGGTGCCTTTTGGTTTGCTGTTGGCCTATGGCGCGTTACGGCTGACCACAACGGTGTCATCCGATTTGCGCGACATTGTGTTTGCCCGGGTGACGCAAAATGCGATTCGTCGTATTGGTATTGAAGTATTCGGTTATTTACATGCCTTGTCTCTACGCTTCCACCTCGAACGCCAAACGGGTGGCCTCACGCGTGACATTGAGCGCGGCTCGCGGGCGATTTCTTCTTTAATCCAGCTCAGCCTGTTCTCTGTGTTGCCCACGATACTTGAAATCACGATGGTTTCCGGGATTTTGCTGGTGCGCTTCGACTGGACCTATGCCGTCATTACTTTGTTGGCTTTGCTGATTTATATCGCCTTGACCTTGTCCATTACCGAATGGCGCACGCACCTGCGTCGCAGGATGAACGAAATGGATTCTTTGGCCAATAGCCGTGCTATTGACAGCCTGCTGAATTATGAAACCGTGAAATATTTCGGTAATGAAAAATTTGAATCCGAACGGTACGATGCCCAACTGCGCCAATGGGAAGCGGCGGCGGTCAAAAATCAAGTGTCGTTGGGTATGCTGAATGTGGCGCAGGCCACCGTGATTGCCGCTGCGGTGACGGTGATGTTGACCCGTGCTTCAATGGGTGTGGTGGCAGGGAAATTAACTGTGGGTGATCTGGTGATGATCAATGCTTTCCTGATCCAGATGTTTATCCCGCTGAATTTCCTGGGGGTGATGTATCGTGAAATCAAGCAGTCTTTGACCGATATTGAGCGTTTGTTTGATATTTTGCGTACGAATCGCGAGGTGCAGGATGCGCCAGATGCCAAGCCATTGGTCTTGCAGGGCGGCAGCCTAAGTTTCGATCAGGTGCGTTTCGGTTACGATGCGGACCGTTCAATATTGCATGGGGTGAGTTTCAGTATCCCGGCAGGCCATAATGTGGCGGTGGTGGGTGCCAGCGGCGCAGGCAAATCCACGCTGGCAAGATTGTGTTACCGTTTTTACGATGTCAACAGTGGCGCCATTCGTATTGATGGCCAGGACATCCGTTCGGTCACGCAAACCAGTCTTCGGGCGGCAATCGGGATTGTACCGCAGGATACTGTGCTGTTTAATGACACCATTTATTACAATATTGCCTATGGCCGTCCACAAGCCAGTCGGGAAGAGGTCGTTGAGGCGGCGCGTGCGGCCCATATTTTACTGTTTATTGAATCTTTGCCCAATACTTGGGAAACGCAAGTGGGTGAACGTGGTTTGAAATTGTCAGGCGGTGAAAAACAGCGTGTCGCCATTGCACGTACTTTGCTTAAAAATCCGGCGATTCTTATTTTGGATGAAGCAACTTCTGCTTTGGATACCCATACCGAAATGATTATTCAGGCTGAGTTACGAGAGATTTCCCGTAACCGCACTTCTCTGATTATTGCGCATCGCTTGTCCACCATTGTGGATGCTGATACGATTTTGGTGATGGCGCAGGGTGAAATTGTCGAAACAGGTACCCACAAAGCATTGTTGGAGCAGAATGGCCTGTATGCGCACCTGTGGTCTTTGCAGCAAGAAGAGCGTGAAATTGTGATTGAATCGGAACAACTACTGGAGAAATGAATATGCATAAAATGGATTTGGTTGCACTCAACGAAGAATTTGGCATGATTAGCACCCTAAAGATCGAAGATGTTTCGGGCGTGCCCGTGTTAATCATTAGCACCCCACTTGCTAATGCACGGATTGCCTTGCAAGGCGCACAAGTTCTCGCATGGCAACCTGCCGGACATATGCCCGTATTGTGGACCAGCCAACGTGCCGTTTATCGACCCGGCCAGGGTGTGCGGGGTGGTGTACCGGTGTGCTGGCCCTGGTTTGGTGCGGGTGAGGAAGGGCAACCGGCGCATGGTTTTGTGCGCACACGTATGTGGACCTTGCGCGAAACCAATTGGGTGGGTGACCGCTTGATTGTGCACATGGGTTTAAGCGATAACGCGGATACTCGCGCCATCTGGGATCATGGCTTTGATCTGGAGTTACAGGTGGATATTGGTCGCACACTGGTCATTCGTCTGGTGACCCATAATACAGGGCATAAAACATTTCATATCACTGACGCGCTACATACCTACTTCCTTGTTGGCGACATCGCGCGTACCACCGTTACCGGTTTGGACAAAACAGCTTATTTAGACAAAGTGCTTGATTTTAAGCAGCACGTACAAACAGGCCCTGTCACCTTTACAGGTGAAACGGACCGTATTTATCAGGACACCACATCCACCTGCGTGATTCATGATCCAGCGCAAGACCGGAAAATAGTGGTGTCGAAATCGGGTAGTCATAGCACCGTGGTGTGGAATCCATGGTTAGACAAAGCAGCTAAATTTACCGACATGCGTCCGGAAGAATATCAGCACATGCTGTGTGTGGAAACAGCCAATGTGGGCAAGGACAGTATTGCTCTGGCACACGGCGAGCAGCATGTGCTGGAAACCGAAATTGGCGTGGAGGTGTCGCCATAACGGGAAATTTGTCATGTTTTCCTTATTGTTTGGCTTGCCTCGCACCGTATGGTTGCTGGGCCTGGTCAGCTTGTTTAATGATGCCACAGGTGAATTGATTTACCCTTTGGTGCCGCTGTTTTTGGCTTCGGTATTGTTAGCAGGTCCGCGAACATTGGGTTTGATTGAAGGTGTGGCTGAAGCCACTGCCAGTCTGCTGAAACTTTTTTCTGGCATACTGATGGATCGCAGCGGGCATGCCAAAGGCTGGGTGGCTGCCGGTTATGCGCTCGCAGCGGGCTCGCGCCCACTGTTCTATCTGGCATCCAGCTGGCCTGTGGTGCTGTTACTGCGTTTTACTGACCGAGTGGGGAAAGGTTTGCGCACATCTCCGCGCGATGCTTTGTTGGCAAATGCCGTGAACGAAAATCAGCGGGGTTTGGCGTTCGGCTTGCATCGTGCCATGGACAACGCGGGGGCAGTAATAGGCCCTTTGCTGGCGGCCTACCTGTTGGTGCACGGGATGCCATTGCGTCAAGTTTTCTTGTGGGCCATCATTCCGGGACTGATTACGCTGGCACTTGTTTTGGGCGTCAAGGAGCAACCGGCCGTATTAAATCGAAAGGCGACTCCTTTTTCATGGGATGTCATGAGTTTCCCGCCGGTATTCAAGCGTTACCTGTTGGTGGTGGCGTTGTTTACATTGGGCAATGCATCGAACATGTTTTTGCTGTGGCGTGCGCGCGATCTGGGTTTGGCTGAATATCAAGTGCCATTGTTGTGGGCGCTGACCTCGGCAGTGGCTATGATATTGTCCACACCTTTATCCGCATTGTCCGACCGTTTGGGCAGATCACGGTTTTTACAAGTGGGTTGGCTGGTGTATGGCCTGTTTTATTTGTTATTGGGTATCCACGGATTTAAAACGGTGTATTTGTGGCCAATCTTTGCCGCTTACGGCGTATTTCTTGCGGCAACCGAAGGCGTTGAAAAGGCGCTGGTGGCCGATCTCGCGCCGCCCAATCAGACGGGAACGGCATACGGCTGGTTTAACCTGACTGCGGGAATCATGCTGTTGCCGGCTTCACTGGTATTCGGCTGGTTGTGGCAAACCGTGGCAGTAAGCGTGGCATTTTGTTTTTCTGCTGCCTGTGCCCTGAGCGCAGTGGTGTTGCTTAAATTCTGGGTGCGGTTAGTATGATGCGCTGAACAAAACACGTCGCGCCTCTGGCGCCCCCAGCACGAATCGAACGTGCGACCCCATCCTTAGGAGGGATGTGCTCTATCCACTGAGCTATGGGGGCAAGCCGCGTGATTTTACGCCTTTTGGCATGTTTTGGAAATTGTTGTTTTGGTTCCGTATTGGTACAAAGCAAGTATGTCCCAAATTTTTGGATGGAAAAATTTCGCTCTAATGGATTGTTTGGGTTTAATCTGATCGCCAGCGTACCAATTGAAGATTGGGATAATGAATCCCATCGTTTCTGATATGGAGAATGATATGAATGTTTTAAAACGGTTGGAGAAACACCTCAAACAAGGTCAGGGAGATGGCGCCAATCCAGTATTTGAGCGTTTGATCAGGTCGCTTTGTTTGAGCAGCAGTTTTAATCTTTCAGAACTGTATGAGCTTAATTATGAGGATTTTGAGCTTGCGCTGGAAGTATTAAAAAATTGGCGACTAGACAGGTATACCAAAACGAAAGACCGATTAAAGGAAATGTATCAAGTGACAGAAGCAACGTAAAAATTTGGTTGCGTCATCTTTAAACTGGAAACCTGGTAATCAATTCGTATCGTTGTTTTAAAGCAATAGAAATGAAACCGCCGACCTTTAGGCCGGGGTTTTAACCCAGCAAGGAAAGAGGATAAAAAATTAGAGTCGTTATGGGTGGTGATACGTTTTTTAATGCAGGACAAAAACGATAACAGACTCACCAATACCGAGAAGTCTATGCCTGACCGGACTTTTGCTTTGATTTCTTCAGGAACCACCACGTAAACCAGCCCATCATGCCCATGACAAATCCAACAGTAAAAAGGCTCAGTAATCCGATAGGTGTATGAAACAGAATTTGCGACATTATGCCACCCCTTTTTAAATATATGCAGATATATTTATCTATATTGAAAATTTTGTCAAGCAAGAATTTCGTATTAAATTCGAATGATCTACCAGTCGTTGCAAGGATACTCGGCGTCAATTTATCGATCTATTCAAGATGGATGTTGTTCAGGGTTTAATCAGTGTTCTGCCGAGGATGTGCCTTGGGTGTTATTGGCGATAGCATTCAGGTAGAATGACGACATGTTACCCTGGTTGATAACCCCTGCTGATTTTCCACCGGTCGAGCAAGCGCTTGATGCGCCTGCTGGATTGTTGGCGGCAGGTGGCGGCTTGACGGCCGATTGGTTGCTTGCGGCTTACCGGCGTGGGATATTCCCCTGGTTTAGTCTGGGGCAGCCTGTTTTGTGGTGGAGTCCGAACCCCCGTATGGTGCTGTTTCCTGAGCAGTTGCATGTGCCGCAATCTTTAATGCGTACGGTACGCAAGGAAAAATTTGAGATACGATTGAATACCGCTTTTGTCGAGGTGATGCGAGCTTGTGCCGCACCAAGAGGGGGTGAAACAGGTACCTGGATTAGCGAGGAGATGATTACGGCTTATACCGCTTTGCATGAACAGGGTATGGCGCACAGTATTGAGGCCTGGTTGGACGGAAATTTGGTCGGCGGTTTGTATGGCGTAGCATTGGGCAAGGTCTTTTTTGGCGAATCGATGTTTGCACGCGTGTCTGATGCGTCCAAAGTGGCATTTGTGAAGGGTGTACGCCAATTACAGCATTTAGGGGTGGTGATGATTGATTGCCAGATGAACACCCAGCATTTGGCGCGGTTTGGTGCGATTGAGATTTCTCGTGAAGATTTTTTGTGTCGTCTGGAAGCCGGAATAAATCAAATCGCACCGGTGTGGCGGTTTGATGAGGTGAGCGTGGCATGAATGAGATATCGCAATCGTCTTTACAGTGTTATTTGAGCGCTGAACACCCTTGTGGATACTTGCCAGACCGTTTGGCGCGTTCACAAGTCGCGTTGCCTGGGCAAATGGTGGATGCGGAGGTGTACGGGAAATTGCTGCAACTGGGTTTTCGTCGCAGCGGTTTGCATGTTTATCGGCCACATTGCGATGTTTGTTGCGCCTGTGTTCCGGTGCGCGTAGCGGTAGATGCCTTTCAACCGAATCGCACTCAGCGAAGAGCGAAACAGCGTAACGCAGGCATGCAGGTCACTCAACTTAAAGCGTATTTTGATCCTGAGCATTTTGAGCTGTATCAGCGGTATCAATCCGCACGCCATGCGGGCGGCGGTATGGATCACGATGACCGCGAGCGTTATACCGATTTTCTGGTGTCCAGTGCGGTTGAAACGCACATGCTGGTATTTCGTGAGGAAGGCGTGTTGCGTATGGTGAGTCTGGTGGACCGTGTTGCAGATGGTTTGTCAGCCGTTTATACTTTTTTTGATCCGGATTTGGCGGCCAGCAGTTTGGGGGTGTTTAATGTGTTGTGGCAAATTGATTGGGCGCGTCAATTGAATTTGCCTTATCTGTATTTGGGTTACTGGGTTGAAAACAGCCAGAAAATGGCGTACAAACAACAATATCAGCCGTTAGAGTGCAGAATCAACGGTTTGTGGCAAGCGAAAATCATCACAGGGTAGGGGAAAAATTGCGACAGTATCTTGAATTGATGCGTCATGTGCGTACGTATGGCACGGTGAAGTCTGACCGAACGGGTACAGGGACTTTGTCTGTGTTCGGTTATCAAATGCGGTTTGATCTGGCAGAAGGGTTTCCGTTACTGACCACTAAAAAATGCCATTTGCGTTCCATTATTCATGAGTTGCTATGGTTTTTGCGCGGCGAGACCCATGTAGGGTATTTGCGTGAAAATGGGGTGAGTATTTGGGATGAATGGGCAGATGAACAAGGCGAGTTGGGCCCGGTTTATGGTCGCCAATGGCGGAGCTGGCCAATTGCCGATGGCCGTCATATTGATCAAATTGCGACGGTATTAGATCAGATTCGCCACCAACCCGATTCACGGCGTATGGTGGTATCAGCCTGGAATGTGGGTGAGTTGGACAAGATGGCCCTGGCGCCCTGTCATGCCTTATTTCAGTTTTATGTGGCAGATGGCAAGTTAAGCTGCCAACTGTACCAGCGCAGTGCGGATATTTTTCTTGGTGTGCCATTTAATATTGCCAGTTATGCTTTGTTGACCATGATGATGGCACAGGTATGTGGTTTGCATGTGGGTGAATTTATCCATACCCTGGGGGATGCTCATTTATACGCCAATCATTTGTCTCAGGCCGATGAGCAGCTTGCACGCATTCCCAGAGCCTTGCCGACGATGCACATAAATCCCCTTGTTACTGACCTGTTTGCCTTTACTTTTCAAGATTTTGAATTGCGGGATTATGATCCCTGTCCCGCGATTAAAGCGCCTGTCGCTATTTGAAGCACCGTGAAACGATACCCTTTAATTTTTAAAAAATAATATGAATTTACACGAATATCAAGCAAAACAAGTGCTGCGAGAACAAGGTTTGAATACGCCCCGTGGCGTGGTGGTTGAAGATCCCACACATGCTGAATTGGCAGCTACCGGTTATTTGGGCGGTGAATCCTGGGTGGTGAAAGCGCAAATTCATTCCGGTGGGCGGGGCAAGGCCGGTGGCGTGAAACGGGTGGATTCCCTGAATGCCCTGCGGGAAACGGTTACTCACTTGTTGGGGTCACAATTGGTGACGGTGCAAAATGCGCCCGATGGGCAGCCCGTACACCAGATTCTCATCGAGGAGCCGCTGGAGATTGTACGGGAGATGTACCTGAGTTTGTTACTGGATCGTGATCACGAGTGCATTACGTTGATTGCATCGGTAGCCGGGGGCATGGATATCGAAGCTTTGGGACACGAGCAGCCGGATAAAATTCTGCGCGAACATTGTAATCCGATATTGGGTTTGCAAGCCTTTCAATGCCGCAATGTGGCCTTTGGCTTGGGTTTGAGCGGTACGCTGCAAGCCGATTTCATTCGTATGGCACAGACCTTGTACCGTTTATTTATTGATTCGGATTTGAGTTTGCTGGAAATTAATCCGTTGGTGCTGACGCGTGATGATCGCCTTGTCGCGCTGGATTGTAAAATGGTAGTGGATGATAATGCGTTGAGTCGGCAGGCTCGATTGGCCGATATGCGCGATGAGACCCAGGTTGACAGCAAGGAGGTCGCGGCGCAACAGGTTGGTCTAAACTACATTGCCCTGGATGGCAACATCGGCTGTTTGGTCAATGGCGCCGGCTTGGCTATGGCAACGATGGATTTAATCCGTTTGCACGGCGGTTTACCTGCGAACTTTCTGGATGTGGGGGGAAGCGCGACAGCGCAAACGGTGGCGCGTGCCTTCAGCATTATTTTATCGGACACGAAAGTGAAGGCGGTGCTGGTGAATATTTTTGGTGGCATTATGCGGTGTGACATCATTGCTGACGGCATCATTACCGCCATGCATGAAGTGGGCGTACAGCTGCCTGTGATTGTGCGCCTGGAAGGCACCAATGTGACCCTGGGTAAACAAAAATTGCTCGACAGTGGCTTATCGGTGATTACAGCAGAAGATTTGACTGATGCGGCGCAGCGCGCAGTGGCCGCGGCGGCTTCTGTTCAGACGGGAGCGCTCATATGAGTATTTTGGTTGATGCCCATACACGGGTTATTTGTCAGGGGTTTACCGGCAAGCAAGGCAGTTTTCATTCTGAGCAGGCTTTGGCTTACGGCACGCAGATGATGGGCGGTGTGACACCGGGCAAGGGTGGGCAACGTCACTTGAATCTGCCGGTGTTTAATACTGTGCGTGAAGCCGTACGCGATACGGCAGCCACGGCCAGCGTGATTTATGTTCCTGCAGGCTATGCGGCAGATTCCATCATGGAGGCCGCAGATGCAGGCATTGCTTTGGTGGTGTGTATCACTGAAGGTATTCCGGTGCGTGATATGCTGAATGTCAAGGCGGCGCTACGTGCCAACGGTACCCGTTTGATCGGACCCAATTGCCCCGGTGTGATTACGCCTGGAGCGTGCAAAATAGGCATCATGCCGGGTGCGATACATTTATCGGGTAAGGTAGGCATCGTATCGCGTTCAGGGACTTTGACCTATGAGGCCGTGCACCAGACCACGCAACTTGGTTTGGGGCAAAGTACCTGTGTGGGTATTGGCGGCGACCCCATTAAAGGGATGGACTTTATTGATTGCCTGGCGTTATTCGAGCAGGATGCGCAAACCGAAGCCATCATTCTGGTGGGAGAAATAGGCGGAACGAGGGAAGAAGAAGCGGCAGACTATATTCGCTGGCATGTCAGAAAACCTGTCGCAGCCTATATTGCAGGACAAAGTGCGCCGCCGGGCAAGCGCATGGGGCATGCCGGGGCGATCATTGCTGCAGGAGCAGGCACAGCGCAAGCCAAAATTCACGCCTTGCGCGAGGTGGGCGTAGAGGTGGCCGAATCCCCCGCAGAAATGGGCCTGGCAGTACAACGGGCCATGCTGAAATGAAAATCGCTTTAGCGCAGATGAATGTCGTTGTGGGCGATATCGGCGGCAATTTGACCAAGATTTCAGAGGCCGTCGCGAGGGCTAAACACATGGGTGCGCAGATGGTGCTCACACCAGAATTGGCGTTAAGTGGCTACCCACCTGAAGATTTGTTGCTGCGCGATGACTTTCAGACACGAATTGAACAGGCCTTGCAGCAATTATGTACGCTGGCGCAGGGCATTACCTTGGTGGTGGGACATCCTTACCGTCAAGGTAAGCGGCTTTACAATGCGGCCAGCGTGATGCGGAATGGCAAGATTATTTGTAACTACCGTAAATTTAGCTTGCCCAATCATACGGTGTTTGATGAACAACGCTATTTTACAGCCGGTGATGAGGCCTGCGTGTTTGAAGAGGCTGGCATTCGTTTCGGGTTGAATATTTGTGCTGATGTGTGGCATGAGACTGCGCCCCGAGCAGCAACCGCTGCGGGTGCCCAAGTATTGCTGGTATTAAATGCCTCACCATTTCATTTGGGTAAGGCAGATGAACGTTATGCCGTGGTATCCGGGCGTATTCAGGAAAATCATTTTTCTGTGCTGTATTGCAATTTGGTCGGTGGGCAGGACGAATTGGTGTTTGACGGCGGATCGTTTGCGATGGATGCCGCAGGTGAATTACGTGCTCAGTTTCCTTATTTTGAAAGTGGGGTCTACCTTGTTGAGCTGGATGGCGTATTGCCGCGCAGCGGCCTTATCACGCCCGTGCCCAGTCTGGAGCAGAGTGCCTATCAGGCACTGGTAATGGGCTTGCGGGATTACGTTAAAAATAATGGTTTCCATGGTGTGCTCCTGGGCTTGTCTGGTGGTGTGGATTCCGCACTGACGCTGGCGATTGCCGTCGATGCGCTGGGCGCATCGCATGTTCATGCGGTGATGATGCCTTCGGCTTACACCGCTGAAATCAGCGTGACAGACAGTCGTGCCATGGTCGAGAATATGGGGGTGCAGTACAGTGAGCTGCCGATTGCGCCATTGTATGAACAATTTTTACAGTGTTTAGCATCGGAATTTCATGGCAAGGCGGCAGATTTAACCGAAGAAAATCTCCAGGCGAGAATACGGGGCACCTTGTTGATGGCACTGTCCAATAAATTTGGTCAGCTGGTGGTGACCACGGGAAATAAATCTGAAATGGCGGTCGGCTATGCAACCTTGTATGGTGATATGGCGGGTGGCTTTGCTTTGCTGCGCGACGTGTCTAAAACCTTGGTGTATCGTTTATGTCATTATCGCAACGCGATTTCACCGGTTATTTTATCGCGAGTGATTGAACGTCCACCTTCCGCAGAATTGCGTCCTGATCAAACCGATCAGGATACGTTGCCTGATTATGACGTGCTGGATGCCATTATTGCACGCTATGTCGAGGCGGATGAGTCGGTGGAGGATATCGTGGCTGGGGGATTTGATCGCGATGAGGTGCAAAGGGTGGTACGCATGATCGATCGTAGTGAGTACAAACGGCGCCAAGCCCCGGTGGGTGTGCGTATCACGGCACGCGGCTTCGGTAAGGACCGGCGTTACCCGATTACACAGTGTTTTAATCCTGTTTCCCAATAGAAACGGTACGGGTTGACTTTCCCCCAGCCTGGAAACGGCAGTTGGGTGTGCAATTTAACCTGTGGCATACTCACCAGTGGGTGAGTGTTGCCGCATTGCTTTTTATCCTCAGACAGCGTTCAGGTTTCAATCAATTATTGTGCACGATCACACCGGAGAACTTCTTTTTCTCCTTCGTCTTCATCCATTATTTTTATACCAGCACCCGCAGTGAACGCGCCCATTTTCATATATTGACGTGCAAAATAATTATGCCCGCCAAGCGCTTGAAAGGTGATCGAGTTATCGCCAAATTCTGATTCGGTCGATAAAGTATGGGATCCGGGAGAAATCAGTTTGTAGAAATATACTTTATTTGCTGTTGCGCCAATCACGGCACCATCTAATGAAACCGTCCGCTTAATGGATTTACCAGTAAAACTATCACGATAGACGTATAACCCCGCTTTATCGGATGGCGGCAAAGTAAAAGCCTTGCTGGCGGCGTCATCCTGCTCCGAAGCCATTGGAACCGACGCACAACCTGCCATAGTCAGGCTTGCCAGAACGAATATTGCAATTAATTTTTGTTTCATTCATTCCCCTGACGTTATATTTTGAAAAATACGATATGGGTGTCATTATATCAGCGATATTTTGATGGGTATCATGCGATTTACAGTGGATCATTCATTTTTTGTCAAAATTAAATCCAAATGGTCCTTTGGCGGTTCTGCGCGCCTGCTGGCGGTCACAAGTAACCATTTTTCCGGCTTGTTCGGCACCCATCGTTCGCGATGCGTTTCTCTCAAGCCCAAAAACGGTCTTGCAACTTGTCTCGCTATCATTTCATGTCCTGATGGGTTATTTGGGTTAAAAATAGAAGTGGCAGTCGGCGATGCCCAGGTTGACGAGGTAGGGCGCGTAATTTTGCATTCGGTTTGCACTGGGGAAACTGGTGATGGGTAATTTTTATTACCCTTGTCGGACAGAGGTCGTGCGCATTCGTACCGGTGAACGTGGTGAGGCTGCAATCCGGCTTGAACCCATGTGATTGCTGCGGTCGCCACAGGGCACAAACAGTTTAACGTGGTCAGTGGCGGATTTTTATAATATGCTGATCGCCTCGCCGAGTTTAACCGGGCTCCCGCTGTGCAGACCGGATGGGAAAGTAATACGGTCACGAGGAAACAGCAGGATCACGGTGGAGCCGAGCATGAAACGTCCCATTTCCTGTCCTTGTGTCAAATCGACAGATTGGTTGGCATACTCATAGTGTTGCAAGTGAGGGCTGTGCGTAAGGTTGACTGTGCCATGCCAGGCGGTTGCAATGCTGCCGACGATGGTGGCACCCACCAGTACCATGACAAATGGCCCGTTGGGAGAATCAAATGCGCACACCACGCGCTCGTTGCGGGCAAACAGCCCCGGGACATGGCGTGCATTGGCAGGGTTGACGGAGAGCAATTGTCCCGGTACATACGTCATGCTGGTTAAACGACCCTGGCAAGGCATGTGCACGCGGTGGTAATCTTTTGGACTGAGGTAAATGGTACAAAAAGAGCCATTTTCAAATTGTGCCGCCAGCATGCTGTCACCACCTAACAGGGCCAGCGTGCTGTAATATTGCCCCTTGGCCTGAAATATTTGGTCCTGCTGGATGTGCCCCAGTTGACTGATTACGCCGTCTGCCGGACAAACGCAGGCGGTGGATGCCAGTGGCCGGACACCGTCGCGTAATGCCCGGGTAAAAAAGGCATTGAAACTGGGATAAGTGCGTGGGTCTGGATTTGCTGCTTCAGCCAGATTGACCGCGTGGCGGGAAAGGAAATAATTGATCAGTATTTGTGACAAACGAGGGTGTTGCGACTGCGCCAACAGTCCGGCAAAGCGAGACAGGGCGGTACCCGGTAAAAGGCGTTTCAACCATACGAACAAGAATTCCGGCACCGTTTTGCTTTCCTGAAAATCTGGCATTATAACGAGTAGGTGAGGGGAAGGGTTTTTTTTTGATGTTAATTCAATTTTTTTTTGCAAGCGCAGTGGCCACGCAAATGTTTTGACCCTTAATACATACGCTGGAATTCGATACGATGAGCGAGCATTTTTTTATTTGGGACGGGGATACCCTGGTGTTGAACATTCTCGGAACGCCGGGTGCCTCCCGTAACGCAATAGGTAAACCGCGTGGTAACCAGCTGAAAGTGAGTGTGGCTACCGCACCAGAGCAGGGTAAAGCCACCGATGCGATGGTCAAGTTTCTGGCTGGCCAATTTGGTGTGTCGGTATCCCGGATTGAAGTGGTGTTTGGGCGAACCAGCATTCATAAACAGTTACGCATCCGTGCGCCACAAAAAATCCCGACCGCATTGTTGCCTTGGGTCCCCGACATAGCCCGGTAGTTTTTGTCACAGGCTGCGTTCGTGTCTGATGACTGGTCTATTTTCATAAATAATTCATGATTTAATCATTAATCCGTCTTTATTTTGCGATATTTTGAGCATATTGCGGCAGACGGAGGTGATTTCATGACGATGAAAACCTGGATCCGGGTGTTGTGCTGGAGTACACCCTGGTTATTGCAATCGGGTTGCGCGCATGCCTGGGGTTTATATACCCATGTGTACTTTGCGCAATGGTTGTTGTGGGGCGTGCCCTTATTGGATGGCGAGTTGCGCCGTGCGGTATCGCGTTACCCAAAGTTGGTGATGGCGGGCGCATGTTTACCGGATTTGGCCATTGTGGGCCATTTGGTGGGTACAGCGGCATTTGACCGCACACATTGCTGGCAAAATGCTGCAGAAATGATGGCCAGTGTTCAAAGCGATGCGGAAAGGGCATTGATGCTTGGTTTTTACAGCCACCTGTTTGCCGATGTGGTGGCGCACCACCACTTTGTGCCAAGTCATGAACGCTTGTGGGGGAACAAAATGCCCATGGCGGCGCATATTGCTTGCGAATGGGCGATGGACGCGCATGTGAGTTCGCATGTATTGATCGCACCATCCGTTTTGCTGGGGGGGAGTGAACCAGAGATCGTAGCGTTAATTAGCCGGTGTTTTAACTTGCGACCAAGTCAAGCCACCCGTGCCGTTCGTGTGTTGGCGCAAGCAGACAAACTCTTGCGCTGGGCACGGCTGCCACAAGGTTTATACCATTCGTTGGCACAAGTGGATGGGTGTCTGGAACGGCGTTTCAATCACTTTATTCGCCAGACCAGTGAGCGTTTCCATGAGATGAATCACGTTTTGTCGGGAGAGATATTTCCTGCGAATGCGAACGGCGAAGCGGTGCATGTGGCTCAGGCCAGGTTGGCAAGTGTCTCTGAACGGCGGCTGAGATTGGGGCAGTATTTACCCGCTAATTGTTTTCTGTGAAACCTTTGCGCGGTGGGTGGTTGCGTTCACCATAACATGCAAAAGTTTCACTGAATAAAATCAGCCCACAAACGGATGCTGAAGCACTATGGTTTCTTCCCGGTCAGGTCCGGTTGAGATGAGCGCGATGGGTACTTCGCACAGGGCTTCCATGCGTTTGAGGTAAGCTTGCGCAGCGGCGGGCAACGCATCGAGGTGCTTGATGCCGACTGTGCTTTGACTCCACCCTGGCATTTCTTCATAAACAGGTTCGCACAGTTCCAGGTTTTCTGCGCCGACAGGCAGGATGTCGGAATAGCCGCTTTGTGTGGTGTAGCCGACGCAGATGCGTAAGGTTTCCATCCCGTCCAGCACGTCCAGTTTGGTGACACACAAACCAGATACGCCATTAATTTGTATGGACCGTTTGAGTGCGGCAGCGTCGAACCAACCGCAACGCCGGGCGCGCCCAGTAGTAGAACCGAATTCATGACCCCGTTCGGCGAGGAGTTTGCCTGTATCATCTAACAGTTCTGTTGGAAACGGGCCGGAGCCTACACGGGTAGTATAGGCTTTGGTGATTCCCAATACATAATGCAGGGTATGCGGACCGACGCCGGCACCGGTAGATGCGCCACCCGCAATGCAATTGCTGGAGGTGACAAAGGGATAGGTGCCATGATCGATGTCCAGCAGGGAGCCTTGAGCACCTTCAAATAACAGGTGTTTGCCTGCCCGGTTGGCTTCATATAACAGGCGGGGCACATCAGCAACCATGGGTTTGATGCGTTCTGCCAGTTCGAGCGTGCTGTCCAGAGTATGATTGAAATCAACTGTTTCAGCGTGGAAATAGTGCTTAAGCACAAAGTTATGATAATCCAGAACTTCACCCAATTTTGCGGCAAATCGCTCACGGTAAAACACGTCCTGGAGCCGGATCGCACGGCGCGCAACCTTGTCCTCATAGGCAGGGCCGATGCCACGCCCGGTGGTACCGATTTTACTCATGCCTTTGGCTTTTTCTCGCGCTTGGTCGATGGCAATGTGGTAAGGCAAGATTAAAGGACATGCATCGGAAATTTTTAGCCGTTCTGCCACGTTAACGCCATGCTGGGCGAGCATATCCATTTCTTCCAGCAAGGCGGTGGGCGAGACCACCACACCATTGCCGATATAGCAGGTGACGCCTTCACGCAAGATGCCGGAAGGAATCAGGTGCAATACCGTTTTTTTACCACCGACCACCAAGGTGTGTCCCGCATTGTGTCCGCCCTGAAATCGCACCACGCCCTGGGCGTGATCGGTCAGCCAATCAACGATTTTTCCTTTACCTTCATCGCCCCATTGGGTGCCGATGACTACAACATTTTTGCTCATAATGGTAACTTTCGTACTAATGCATTCAGAGGGGTGATTTATTGTTTATGAATGGGTTTTCAAAACTGGATGCCATTCGCCTTCGGTGTTTTGTTCGAGCATGCTGGCGCAACCGTATTCATGGTGTTGCGCGCGATGGCCGGGTAAGTCAATGAGGACGATTTGACCCGCCAATCGTAACTCCTCGATTTTTGCTGTTAATCGAGTATCTTTCACGTAGGGGGCAAGTATGGGTTTTTGTTTGGATTGACTTGGGAACTGGCTGGCCAATTCGCGTAAATCCAGACTAAAACCGGTGGCGGGGCGAGCGCGGCCAAAACTTTGACCGATATTGTCATATCGACCGCCTGCAGCCAGTGGAGCAGGATGGTGACGGGTGTAAGCGGCAAACACCACACCACTGTGATAGTGGTAGCCGCGTAATTCAGCAAGATCAAGATTGAGGACAATACCGGGTTGCGTTTCATCAATAATCGCACGCAGGCTGTCCAGCGCCAAAGTAATTTCAGTCTGCTTGGGCAGAATTTTGGCAGCGCGTTCCAATACTTCTTTGCCACCGTATAAAGTCGGCAGCGCACAAAATGCAGTCTGTAGGTCAGCGGGCAACTGGGCGGTAAGTTGCTGGATGCTGCGAATGTCTTTGGCTTGCATGGCCACAAATAGAGGGTTTATTCGATCTGCCGGGATGCTTGCACAGTTCAGCAAGCCGCGAAATACGCCCACGTGACCAATATCCAGGTACAAATCCGACACCCCGGCCAGTTTTAATGCGTCGAGCATGAGTTTTTGTATTTCAACATCTGCCTCATAACCTGTGTGACCGTACAGTTCGGCACCCAGTTGCATCAATTCTCGCGAACGGTAATTGCGTGTCGGCAGCGTGTGCACGACCGTGCCTGCATAGCAAAGCCGTGTAATGCCTTCCCGTTTCAAAAGGTGAGCGTCTATCCGTGCGGTCTGGGGGGTGATGTCGGCACGAAGGCCCATGCTTTTCCCTGAAAGCTGGTCGACCAGCTTAAACGTCTGCAGGTCAAGATCGCTGCCCGTGCCTGTGAGCAGTGAATCCAGGTATTCGAGCAAAGGGGGAGCCACGATTTCATAGCCGTGGGTACGGAAGAGATCGAGTAGTGCGTGGCGTAAATTTTCCATACGCAACGCGGTCTCGGGTAGCAAGTCTTCAATGTATTCGGGCAATATCCAGTTGTACATAGGGTTTGTTGTCTATTTAATAATTAATTCATGATGCGATAAACAATCAGGGCTTACCGCCTTTGGGCGAATTCATGTATTGAAAGAAAGGCGAATGCGGATCCAGAAGCAGAATATCACTCTTGTTTTTAAAGCTTTCCCGGTAAGCACTCAGGCTGCGGTAAAAAGCATAAAACTCCGGATTGGCTTTGTAGGCAGCTGCATAAATCGCACTGGATTGGGCATCGCCTTCACCTTTGATCTCTTGGGCATTGCGGTAGGCATCAGCAATGATGACTTCACGTTGACGGTCTGCATCGGCACGAATCTGCTCAGCCTCGGCTGTGCCAGTGGAGCGCAGTTTGTTCGCGACACTGGTGCGTTCGGCTTCCATACGGCTATAGACTGAGTCGCTGACTTCCTTCGGCAAGTCAACGTGTTTGATGCGTACGTCAATGACCTGGACGCCAATTGACCGTGCATCCAAATCCGCTTTGGTACGTAAATTGTCGGTAATCTGATCGCGTTCGCCCGACACCACGTCGTGGATGGTACGCTGGCCAATTTCAGCACGTAACCCGTCATTGATGGTTTGTTGTAAACGAGTCTGGGCACGCGTTTCGTCACCGCCCACGCTGACATAATATTGTCGGACATTCATAATGCGCCATTTGGCAAAGTAATCCACCAAGACGTTTTTCTTCTCTGAGGTGATGAAACGGTCAGGGTTGGTGGGGTCCAGTGTGAGTATGCGCGTGTCAAAAAAACGGATATTTTGTATCAAAGGCAACTTGAAATACAGGCCCGGCGCGGTGTCCACCGCCACGATTTGTCCCAACTGAAAGACTAAAGCGTTTTCACGCTGATCAACGGTATAAATTGTTTGGCTGGCCAGAAATATCAAGCCAACCAGGCCGATGATGAAGGGAATAAAGCGCTTCATGGTCTGTCCTCCCGATCACGACTGCGCATGGCATCTTGCGCCACATCGCGTGTGTTGACCCTGATGTCGCCGGTATGGGTATTTCCGGCAGGTGCTGCCGGTATGGGGGCGCCTGCCGCAGTGGCAGCGGGCGTTGCAGTGCTGGTGGTCGCAACGCGGTTAGCAGATGCCGCAGAGTTGCTTAAGCCGATGAGCTTGTCCAGTGGCAGATAAAGCATTTGCCCACCTGATTTATCACCAGTGGTCATGATTTTGGTGGTGTTGGACAAAACCTGTTGCATCGTGTCCAGATACATCCTTTCACGCGTGACCCCAGGTGCTTTGCTGTATTGCGCCAACACCTGTTTGAAACGGTCGGCATCCCCTGTGGCATCTGCAATCACGGATTGCTTGTAGCCTGCAGCTTCTTCGGTTAAACGTGCTGCAACCCCCCGAGCTTTCGGAATTACGTCATTGGCATAAGCCTCGCCTTCATTTTTGAGGCGTTCACGATCCTGGCCCGCTTTCACTGCGTCATCAAAGGCAGGTTGTACTTCTTGCGGCGGCTGTGCATTTTGCAAGGTGACTTTACTGACGTGGATACCTGTCTGATAAAGGTCCAATACGGCTTGTATATGTTTAGCGGCCCGATCAGCTATGTCTGCTCGTCCTTCATATAGCACATAATCCATTTTGCTTTTACCCACAATTTCACTCATGATGCTTTCAGCAACCTGGCGCACCGCATCATCTGGAGAACGGTTGTTAAACAGGTAATCTTCAGGATTTTTTATGGTGTACTGGACAGAAAATTGAATATCAACGATGTTTTCATCATCAGTCAGCATGAGTGATTCTTTGAGTAATTTATTCTGCACATTCTCACGGTAACCAACTTCTACGGTGCGAACTTGCTCAACATTCACCACATTTACTGACTCAATGGGGTAGGGAAGGTGCCAGTTAAGACCAGGCTGGGTAGTTTCAATCAATTTTCCGAAACGCAGTACGACTCCCCGCTCTCCTGCATCGACGATGTACATGCCAGTAGCCAGCCATATCGCCACAATGATCAGGAGCGCAACAGGAATTATGAATACAGGGACCGGTCTATTGGGTTTGGGATTTTTTACTCCAAACAGGCTGTTCAATTTATCGTTGAACTTGCGCCATAGTTCGTCCAAATCGGGTGGGCCGTCATTTTTTTTGCCCCAATCAGGGTCATTCCATGCCATGCTTAATCCAATTCTGGGTGATATTCATTGTCAAATGCAAGCGCAGTGTTGTTTGCCGATTGCGTAAATTCTTGTCGGGCGGCGCTCAGTGCGGCACGTAAGGCCTGGAGGCCTGCACCGGATTGCGCACTAAGCCGGACGGCTGCGATTCTACCATATTCATTTTGCTCAATGCCGGGTGTGCTGGCACATAAGTCAATTTTGTTGAAAATAAGCCATTGTGGGATGTCGTCTGCACCGATTTCTTTTAATACCTTGTTTACGGCCTGGATATGTTGCTCACGCATGGGATTGGATGCATCGACTACGTGCAGCAGTAAATCAGCCTGTCGGGTTTCTTCCAGCGTGGCATGAAAACTTTTGACCAGAGTATGGGGCAGCCCGGTAATAAAACCAACGGTGTCCGACAGGACGAGTTCACCCACACCGGGTAAAAACAATTGTCGGGTGGTGGTGTCCAGTGTGGCGAACAATTGATCCGCGACATAAGCTTTCGCATGGGTCAATTGATTGAACAAGGTGGATTTTCCCGCATTAGTGTACCCCACCAGTGATACAGACATGATTCGCCGCCGACTGCGGCCGCGTCGCTGCACCCCATGTTGACATTGAACTTTGGCCAATCGGGTTTTGAGTAATTTTACCCGTTTACCGATCAGTCGGCGATCGGTTTCCAATTGGGTTTCGCCGGGGCCGCGTAAGCCAATGCCGCCTTTTTGGCGCTCCAGGTGAGTCCAGCCGCGTACCAAACGGGTGGATAAATGTGCCAGCTGAGCTAATTCGACTTGTAAAATACCTTCAGAACTTTTGGCACGACCCGCGAAAATATCCAAAATGAGCGTAGTACGGTCAACCACGCGACATTGCAAGGCGCGTTCCAGATTGCGTTCCTGTGCGGGGGAGATGGCATGGTTAAATACCACCAGATCGGCTGAGGTTGTCTGAACCATGGCGGCGATTTCTTCTACTTTACCTTTGCCCGCAAACAATGCAGGGTCAGGTCTTGCGCGTCGCCCCTCTACGGTACCGACAACTTCCAGTCCTGCACTGTGCGCCAACAAAATGAGTTCAGTCAAACTGTCCTGGTAATTTGCTTCGCCGGTATCAATGCTGGCAATCAAGCTGCGTTCGCCACCTTTGTGCCGTTCAAACATGGGCACAAACCCCGAACTGAATGGCAAAAATACTGCCTGGAGTGTCGTGTTGGAGCAGGGAGCGGTGACGGTGTGATAGATTCATTATTCCAATTCTCAACAGATCACGATCATGGCATTCACTTCATGTTGAGGTACAAATTTTTAATCCTCGACTAACTATATGGTGAACTGAAATGGATGAGCGGCAATTTAACATGGTGAAGCGCTGTCAGGTTAAGACAGGAAAACGGAATACACGCAATACCACCCTGAAAATTTGACTAAATGTCCTGATGGTTATTTAAGGGCACTGCCCGCGACGGAACAATGGTGGAAATAGCGTGTTTATAAACCATTTGTGTAACCATATTTTTGAGGAGTATCACATATTGATCATAAGATTCAATTTGTCCTTGCAGTTTAATGCCATTGACCAGATAGACTGATACCGGAATTTGATCTTTGCGCAAACTGTTCAAAAAAGGGTCTTGGAGCAATAACGCTTTAGATTTATTTGGTTTTGTAATAATCATCATGAGTAACCCGATTGGAGCGATTTGGACGCTGACTAAGTGTAGCAACTATTTTAACCTGATTTTTACATCAATGGCGTGTACTGAGCGCGCTATTTGTGTCACGATAACCACAATATGATCTGATAAACTTGATGTGCTGGGATCTCGCTGTAAAAACGGCTTAAAATGGAGCGGAAAAATGCCTGATTGTACTGAACTGAATGTTTGGGGAGAATTGGTTGCACACCAGAAAGTGATGCGTGCTGTGAGTATGCGGACTTTGTTTTCCGGGGATACGGAGCGATTTCAGCAATTTAGCCTGATGGTCGGCGGGATATTCCTGGATTACTCCAAACATCTGGTGAATGTGGAAACCATGAACTTGTTGATGACATTGGCGCGAGAATCCGGCGTCACTGAAGCAACGCGTGCCATGTTTAACGGTGAAAAAATCAATACAACGGAAAATCGGGCCGTGTTGCATACCGCTTTGCGTGCCAGTCAATGCGCCGGACGCGATGTATTGGTCGATGGCAAGGCGGTTTTGCCACAGATCAGTGAAGTGCTGAGCCATATGCGCACATTTACGCAGCACGTACGTGACGGTCATTGGCTGGGCTATACGGGCCGACGTATTACCGATGTTGTGAATATCGGCATCGGTGGATCGGATCTCGGTCCGGCCATGGTCACGCAAGCCCTGCGACCTTACTGGCAAACGGGATTGACAGCCCATTTTGTTTCTAACGTTGATCCTTCCCACATCGTTGAAACGTTAGCGAAAGTTCAAGCGGAAACCACGTTATTTATTGTGGCATCCAAGTCGTTTGGTACGCCAGAAACGCTGTTGAATGCGCAGGTGGCGCGTCAGTGGTTGCTGGAACAGGCTCAAGATGAAAAAGCTGTTGCACGTCATTTCGTTGCGGTGTCTACCCATACTGAAAAAGTGAAGGCCTTTGGTATTGACGCTGCCAATATGTTTGGTTTTTGGGATTGGGTCGGTGGGCGATATTCGGTGTGGTCGGCAGTGGGGTTGTCTGTGGCCTTAATGGTGGGAATGGACAGGTTTGAGCAATTGCTTGCCGGTGCCTGCGAAATGGATGCGCATTTCCTCACCGCCCCGCTGGATCAGAATATGCCTGTCATCATGGCGTTGCTGGGCATCTGGTACAACGATTTTTGGGGTGCGCAATGCCACGCGGTATTTCCTTATGATCAATATCTGGCACGCTTCCCGGCTTATCTGCAGCAACTGGACATGGAAAGCAATGGCAAGGGCGTCAGCCGCAATGGTAAAGCAGTTCGTTGCACCACGGGGCCCGTGGTTTGGGGCGAGCCCGGCACCAATGGACAACATGCTTTTTATCAATTATTGCATCAAGGCACCCGATTGATTCCGGTAGATTTTCTGGCGGCAGCGGAATCCCGGCGTCCATTGGGACATCAACATGAAACCTTGTTGGCCAATTGTTTTGCGCAAAGTAAAGCCCTCATGCTGGGCAAAACCGCAGAGGAGGTTGAAATCGAATTGCGCGCCTCGGGCCTCAGTGGCGAAGTCTTGCAGGCACTGCTCCCGCACAAGGTGTTTCCGGGCAACCGACCCTCCAGCACACTGCTTTACCGCAAGCTCGACCCGTATACTCTGGGTGCTTTGATCTGCTTGTATGAGCATAAGGTTTTTGTGCAGGGCGTTATTTGGCAGATCAACTCTTTTGATCAATGGGGGGTGGAATTGGGCAAACAGTTGGCTGTATCGATTGAACAAGACCTGCTCGAATCGGGCCACACACTGGCGCATGACGCCTCCACCAATGGTTTGATTGAGTTATTTCATGCGCTCAGGGATGGCGGTGAGTGACGATTTTAGCACCTTGGACAAAAATCTGCGGGTTTTAAGTGCTGATACAGACAACCGTTTTTAACAAATTCGCGGTAAGGGATCGTCTTCCAGCTCGTCCAGTATGCGTGTTCCGCCTAAAGGTGTATGCAGCACCACCTGTACCCGACCGGTCCGCATGTGACCGATTAACGCAGCATCCTGCCCATCAGGCAATGCACGCCATGCGGCAAGTGCTGCTACGGCATCATCCTGTGCCACGACGGCCACCACCCGACCTTCACAAGCCAGATAATAGGGGTCATAACCTAGCATTTCGCAAACCGCTGTCACCTGATCGCGTACCGGGATGGCGGTCTGTTGCAAGTCGGCTTGCAATCCGGTAGCACGGCTCATTTCGTGCACCACAGTAGCCAGACCACCACGTGTGGGATCACGCATGAAACGCAGACCGGGCAAACCCAGTAATGCTTGCGTCAACGGCAATACACTGGCGCAATCCGAAGTCAGTTCCCCTTTGAGTCCAAACTGTTCTCGTGCCAGCATTACCGCGATGCCGTGGTCGCCGACCGGTCCGGATACCAATATCGCATCGCCCGTACGGATATGCTGCATACCCAGTTCCACATTCCGCGTACGCACGCCGATACCTGCAGTCGCCAGATAGAGTCCTCCGCCTTCGCCACGCCGCACCACTTTGGTATCGCCCGCCGTAACCACCACGCCCGCTCCTCTGGCAGCACGTGCCAAGCTGGCAATGATGCGATCCAGTTGTACCAGCGGCAGGCCTTCCTCGATGAAGGCGTTCAGCGATAAATAGCGCGGCGTTGCACCGGAGACCGCCAGATCGTTGACGGTGCCATGCACTGCCAGACTGCCGATATCCCCACCGGGAAATTCCAGCGGCTGTACGGTAAAACCGTCAGTGGTAAACATGAGCTCACCTGCATCCCAGGGTAATCGCGCTGCATCGGCATTCACATCCAGCAGCGGGTTGCCCAGATGACGGGCAAAAACATCTTCGATCAACTCGCGCATATAGCGTCCGCCATTGCCGTGTGCCAGCGTGATATAAGTATCAGTCATGTCGGTATCCCGTTTCTATAATTTGGCCAAAGCTGATCCCACCATCATTGATGGGTATGTTTTGCGTCAGTCTGACTTGCAAACCAGCGGAGGTAAGTAAACTGACCACCTGTTCGGTGAGCCTGCGATTCTGGAATACACCGCCAGCCAGCCCGATGCATTGTATTGTATGCGTCGCCTGTATGGCCTGTGTTTGCGCCAGCAGTGCATGTGCAAGGCTGGTATGAAACAAATCCGCACGCTGATGGGTGCTTAACGCCCGGTTGATCAGCATCGGGATTAACGGTGCCCAATCGGTGCGCCATACACCCTGTTCATCGCGATTCAGCGGAAGGGGGATTGCATCGCACGTGTCGTCGCGACACGCGGCTTCCAGCCACATCGGTCCCTGCCCCTCAAAACTGGTATGGTGAATCAGGCCAGTAAAGGCTGCTGCGGCGTCAAACAAACGGCCAACCGCTGACGTTTGTTGTGTATTGATGCGTCGCTGCCAGACGGCATGTATCAGTTCCGGGTTCGCTGGTAAACCTGTCCACCCAGTTCCGGTTTCCCATGCCAGCGCTGCCGCAGCACGCCATGGCTCGTGTCCGACCGCATCGCCACCGGACACATAAAAAGGGCGCATGCTTGCTGTCCGTACCCATTTGCCCGGGCTGCCGAACAGTGCCTCGCCGCCCCACATTGTGCCATCTTCTCCATAACCCACGCCATCCCAGGTGAATATGAGCCAATTGTCGATGTCGGGATATTCTCCAGCCAATGCCGAAGCGTGGGCGCGATGGTGAAAAACCGTGGTCAGCAACAAGCCACTGGCTCGCGCCCAGCGGGAGCTGGCATAGCCGGCGTGCGCATCGCATACCACGCGGGTGGGCGTGACGCGGTACAGTTTCTGTAAATCGCCAATCACCTGTTCAAATATCGCCATTGACCGCAATGAACCCAGGTCGCCGATATGCGGTGAAATTACCACTCGCTGATTCCAGGCCAGTGCGATGGTATTTTTGGTGTGTCCACCCACTGCCAGTAGTGGTGTTTCCAGCGCAAACGGCAAACTCATTTCCAGCGGGGCTGTGCCGCGTCCCAGCCGCAATGGTCGCGCTACACCTGCGCTCACCCGGAAGACGGGATCGTCGGCGGGGCGCACAATGGGTCGGTCATGATGCAGAAATGCATCGGCCACCCCGGTTAATCTTGTTTCAACTTCAGCGTTGTCGGTCAGCACCGGTTCGCCACTGAGATTGGCAGAAGTCGCCACGAGCGGTGCAGCGAAATCGGCGAGCAGCAAATGGTGCAATGGGCTATAGGGCAGCATCGCCCCGATTTCTGTCAGTCCCGGGGCCAATTGTGGCGCAAGCGGGCTGTCAGCGCGTAGTTTTAGTACAAGTACAGGACGCAGCGGACTGGACAAAAATACCGCTTCGTCATCACTCAGTACTGCGGTGCGGCGCACGCTTGCCAGATCAGGGAACATCACCGCCAGGGGCTTATGCGGTCGTACTTTGCGGTCACGCAAACGCAGTACTGCCGCTTCAGATCCGGCGTCACACATGAAATGGTAGCCTCCCACACCCTTCACCGCCACAATCAGACCGGCGCGCAATGCCGTGACCGCAGCGGCCAGTGCGGCCTCGCTGACGAATGTGTCTTCGCTATTTTTGAACAGGCATTGCGGCCCACATTGCGGACAGGCAACCGGTTCGGCATGGAATCGACGATCCTGTGGGTTGTCATACTCTGCACGGCAGGCAGCGCACAATACAAAATCGCGCATACTGGTGGCGGCGCGATCATAAGGCAGTTGTTCGATCAACGTGTAGCGTGGGCCACACTGGGTACAATTGATAAACGGATAACGGTAACGGCGATCTTGCGGGTCAAACAATTCGGCCAGACACGCATCACAAGTAAAGTAATCCGGCGGCACATGAATGTCGGGTTGTGCATTGCTGACACTGGGGCGGATAGTAAAGTCGATGATGCCGGTGGCAGGTACGGGTATCTGTTCGAGAATATGGGGTTGCGACAGCGGTGGCGCTTCAGCCAGCAAGGCGCTGGCAAACGCAGTCAAATGTTGCGCTGTGCCTTCGACAAGAATATCTACCTGACCCAGTCTGTTTTGTACCCAGCCGTTTAATCTGAAATGCTGCGCCAGACGGTACACAAAGGGACGAAAACCTACGCCCTGAACCCGACCGGATACCACGAAATGGGTAGCCAGCATTGGATTCAAGCGACTTTGGCCTCGCGGACGCCACTTGCCCACCAAATCCTGCAAGCCCCTTCATCCGATACCATACAAGGTCCGACAGGTGCGCGTGGTGTGCAGGCACTGCCGTACAACCGGCACTGGTCGGGGTAGATTTTGCCCAGAACGACCTGCGCACAATCGCAACCGGGCGGCATTTGCCCGGCGCGTTTGCGCGCAGGATCATCATAAGCGGGGAAATGCAGTCTGGCATCATGGGCGGCCAGCGCTGGTTTCAGGCCGAAGCCGGAAGCCGCAATGACGCCCACGCCGCGCCAGTTGGCATCGACCACATCCATCACTTGCGCCAGTTGGCGACGGGCACTGGCATTGCCGGCCGGGCGTACCAGTTCCGGGTAGCAATTATCGAGAAAAGGACGATCAGCCAGCAATTGTCGCAATACCGAGTAAGTTGCCGCCAGCAGCGATTCGGGTGTGAACCCGGCGACGGCGGCAGGCAGACTATGCCGAAGAGGCACGAAATTCCATTCGTCCGCGCCCATGATGGTGGCGACATGTCCCGGGGCGATGAGTGCATCGAACCCCGGTTGACCGGTTTCCAGCAACATGGCGACAGCTGGCCAGGTAAGCCGGCCAGACAGCAGTACAGACAAGTTTGGCGGCACACCCGCTGCCAGCATCGCCGCGACCGGCGCGGTGGTGGTTTCAAAACCAGCAGCAAAAAACACCACAGGCATATCCGGATTGGCGTGAGCAATTTGCACCGCCTCAATCGGGCTGGCAACAGGACGAATATCCGCACCTGCAGCACGCGCAGCATCCAGTGAGCGGGGTTCGTTTTTGGGTACATTGACCGGTACACGCAACATGTCGCCAAACGCCACCAGGATGACTTTTTCGTGCAGCGCCAGTTGTATGGCCTGATAAACATCCTCTTCCGGACAGACGCACACCGGGCAACCGGGTCCGGGAATCAGTTCGATATTGTCCGGTAATGCGCCACGCAAACCGGCCATGGTGATGGAACGCTCATGACCGCCGCATACATTCATGATCTTGACGCGGGCGGGCAGTGCCAGTGCGCGAATTTTTTGTAACCAGTAAGTTGCATCGTGTCCCATGATTAAACCCCGGCGTGAGTGTGCAGGCGGATACCCTCGGGCTGAATGTGGGGTTTGAGCGTTGCCCCGTCCTGCACGCGAGCACGTTGTGCGGCAAGTTCATGGCGCAACCAGTCGTACCAGGCCGCCATGCCTTGCCCCTTGCGTGCAGAAAGCGGTAACAGCGGCACAGTGCTCGCCAATTGGCGTAAACAGTACTCGGCCTTCGCAGGGTCGAAATCATCCAGTACCGGCAACAGATCAGTCTTGCTCAATATCACCGCACCGGCAGCACGGAACATGACTGGGTATTTGGCGGGTTTGTCGTCACCCTCCGTCACAGACAGCAGCGCGACATTACGATGCTGTCCCAGATCGAAACTCGCCGGGCACACCAGATTGCCGACGTTTTCGATAAACAGGATATCCACGCCGGACAGGTCCAGATGATGCAAAGCCTCGTGCACCATGTGCGCATCCAGATGGCAGGCACTGCCCGTGGTAACCTGATAAGCAGCCACGCCACGAGCACGAATGCGTGCGGCATCGTTTTCGGTTTCCAGATCACCCTCGATCACGGCCAGCTTGAATTCGTCCTTGAGCGCGTCGATGGTTGCTTCCAGCAAGGCTGTCTTGCCGGACCCAGGGGAAGACATCAGGTTGATGGTGAGGATACCGCGTGCATCAAAATGCGTGCGGTTATGCGCTGCCTGATCATCATTGTGTGCCAGCAGCTTTTTGAGTACAGAGACCGCACTCGTGCCATTTTTTACCGGTTTGTATGCCAGATGTTTGTTGCCTGGCGTCACATTACAGCCGCAGCTATCGCACATGAGCAATCCTTTTTATGTCATTAAACTGGTCATTAATTCAACATTCGCCAGCAGCAATTCGTCGCCGCTGATGAGTTGCGTATGGTAATCCCCACAGACCCCGCACAGCAAACGGTTGGCGGTCGCTTCAGTATCGGCGCCGCAAGTTTGGCAGTGTACCCGTAGCGGCTGCGACTCAATTACCAGTTGCGCAGAGGCGGCCAGCGTACCGGCTGCTGCCAGCGGAAATGCGCTGACCAGTAACGCAGGTTCCACACCGGACAGAGGGCCAATATGCAGCGTGATCATCAATACTTCACGCGCTGAATTTTCTTGCGCAATCTCAATGACCTGGATGACCAGTGCTTGACATACCGACAGTTCATGCACGATGGGTGTCCGACTCGATAGCCAGCATTTCGTCGTAAAGTTCCCAGGAGCTTTGCGCTTCGGCTTCGCTCATGATCTGGATCGCATAACCTACATGTACCATCACGTAATCACCCACGGCAGGCATTTCGTCCTGCAACAGGAAAAGATTGACCTCGCGTGCTACGCCTTTGGCAGACGCTTGCGCGACAAAACCATCAATGACGGTAATTTGCATGGGTATGGCCAGACACATGACGCACCTCGCTGAATTCCAGATACGAGTAGTATAAACCCGGATTGGCATTCTGCCATGCCGATATTTTTTCAGCTTGAATACCATACTAATTCAGTGGGTTGTTATTTAAACACAGTGTGCTAGTATTAATTTAAGGTGGGTGTGGTAGTATTAACCCTGTTAGAAATGTGAGTAATATTCCAAGTTTGATTGTTAGATTATCCTGGTATAATTTTCATGACTACTCTGGTGCTCGGTATCGGCAATACCCTACTCTGCGACGAAGGCGTAGGCGTGCACACGGTACGTGCACTGGTGCAAAATCATTCCCATCTGGCTGACGTTGAATTTATGGACGGCGGCACGCTCAGTTTTTCCCTTGCTGGCGATGTCGAAGACGCCAGTCAACTTATTGTCATCGATGCCGCCGAACTGGACAGCCCTCCGGGCACAGTGCGTACTTTTATTGGTGCGGACATGGATCGTTTCCTTGGTGTCAATCGCAAACGCAGCGTACATGAAGTCAGCTTGCTTGATTTGATGGCTGTTGCACATCTTGCAGGGCACTTGCCGGAACGCCGTGCGCTGATTGGCATACAACCCGATGTTGTGGATTGGGGCGATGCCCCAACCGCGGCTGTTGCGCAGGCCATTCCCCAAGCCTGCGATCTGACCCTTGAACTGATCGAAGCGTGGCGCACATGAACAACTTAACTCATATCAATGTCAAAGTAATTAATCCCTTGCCATTCCAGCCAGCCGGTTTGTCTGGCAATGCCGATGCCATTCTGCACGAAATTCTTGCACTACTGGAAGCGTTTATAAGCACTGGGCAAAACGGTGCCATAGATCTGCACAGTCTTCCCCTTACCGCTGCTGACCTCGAATTGCTTCGCGCCACACTGGGTGATGGTGAAGTGTCTGCGCGTATTCATGTCATTGGCAATACCGAGGTGCGCGAGACGACTTATCCCGGTGTGTGGTGGCTGACTTATTACAGTGATGAGGGGAATGTTGTGGCAGATTTGCTCGAAGTCACCACCGTCCCGGAAATTCTGAAAGCGCCTGCGGAAGATGTACGCGAAGGGCTGGTCCGTTTAGGTGATTTATTGGGAGCAACCGGGTAATGGCGTGAGGTTTTTACCCGAATATTGATCGGCTGGAAAGAAATTTAGTCCGTTGGAGTAAGCCATGAATGAATGGAGTAAGCCATGAACGAACCTGATACCTTGGGCGCTGGTTTGGCGCATAGCGGCGTGAGTCGCCGTTCCTTTCTCAAATTCTGCACGGTCATGGCCTCACTGATGGCATTGCCGCCGGGAGCCGCTCAGGCCATGGCTGCTGCACTCAGCCAGGCGAAACGTCAATCCGTTATCTGGTTATCTTTTCAGGAATGCACCGGTTGCGTGGAATCGCTCACCCGCTCCTTTGATCCAACGCTTGAGCAGATGATCTTCGAAATGATTTCACTGGATTATCAGGAGACGTTGCAAGCGGCTGCCGGCGAAGCTGCCGAGTCGGCACGCGATGAGGCGATGAAATCTTCTTATGGTAAATATCTGCTGATCGTTGACGGTTCCATTCCGACCAAAGACGGTGGGGTGTATTCCACCGTGGCGGGTGTTTCCAACCATGACAGACTGATAGATGCCGCCAGGGGTGCAGCGGCCATCGTGGCGGTGGGGACCTGTTCTTCATATGGCGGTATTCCGCACGCAAACCCTAATCCAACTGGCGCAGTGTCGGTGTCCGACATCATCAAAGACAAGCCGATTATGAATGTGCCGGGCTGTCCGCCCATTCCTTCGGTTATTGCAGGCACGCTGGCTTATTTCGTCACCTACGGGAAATTACCGGAACTGGATCACATCGGACGTCCTAAAGTGTTTTATGCCGACACCATCCATGACCGTTGCTACCGGCGGCCCTTCTACGATCAGGGCAAATTTGCCAAAACTTTTGACGATGAAGGCGCGCGCAACGGCTGGTGCCTCTATGAACTGGGCTGCAAGGGGCCGACCACCTACAATGCCTGTGCTACCATCAAATGGAATGGCGGTGTGAGCTATCCGATTGAATCCGGACACGGTTGTTTGGGTTGTTCCGAACCCAATTTCTGGGACAAAGGCAGTTTCTACCGGCCGTTATCGACACCACTTGCAGACAATGCCCATATCATTGCCGCCGGCACACTGGGCGGCATCGCGGCAGGTGCTGTCGCAGCAGGCCTGTCACGCAAACATCAGACCCATATTGGTGAGGAGAAATAACATGGACTTGCTGCAATTTGCCCGTGGTCCTGCCCTGACGTGGGCCGCTACGGTGTTTGTTTTTGGTATCACCTGGCGCCTGGTGGGCATTCTTCTGCTTCAACGCAGTCCTGATTTTTCAGAGGCACGCAACGCCACCAGCTGGCTGGGCGCCATCAAGTTAATTGTTACCCGATCCTGGCCGCGCCGCGAATTCAGGCAACGTACCCTTTTTGCCCAATCTGTGGGTTATATCTTTCACATTGGATTGGTGATTATTGTGTTCGGTTTTGCTCCCCATATCCTGTTTTTCAAGGCATTGACCGGGCTTGTTTGGCCTAATTTGCCCAGCGCAGTGATTAATCTGACCAGCGCCATTACCCTTGCCGCTCTAATTGTCGTACTGGTACGGCGACTCAGCCATCCGGTGCTGCGGCTGTTATCGAATTTCGACGATTATTTCAGCTGGTTGGTCACCTTTGCACCGGTCGCCACCGGGATGCTGACCGTTGCCCACTTCGGTGCGCGTTACGAAACTTTGCTGGCCATTCACATTTTGTCCGTCGCGCTGCTGCTGGTGTGGTTTCCTTTTGGCAAGCTGATGCATTCAGCGCTGGTCTTTATTTCGCGCGGTACGACTGGCGCATTGTTTGAACGCAAGGGAGCATCAATATGAGCACGGCAGATATTGACAGCATACACCCTCTGGAACTTGATCAACCCCGCTTTTCGGTAAAAAACCCTGCGGTGCGTTACGATAAGCAAGGTGAACTGCCCGATGTACAACGGGTGGAACTGGCGATGCGTGCTTTTGTGAAGGATTTCGGTGCCGTCGCAGCGACTTACCTGGAATCGTGTATTCACTGCGGTATGTGTGCAGACGCGTGTCATTTTTATGTTGCCACTGAAGATCCCAAATACACGCCGATCTGGAAACTGGAACCATTCAAGCAGGCTTACAAGCGGGAAGCGGGGCCATTCGCCGCAATTTATCGGGTGTTGAATCTGAAGAAAAAAGTCACTGTAGAACAGCTCGAAGCATGGCAGGAGCTGATCTATGACAGTTGCACCATGTGTGGGCGCTGTACGTTGGTTTGCCCAATGGGCATTGACATCGCCTCGCTGGTTGGGTTGGCGCGTCACGGCATGAATCAGGCTGGACTGGTGCCGCATGAGCTTTGGGCGGTGGCGGAACGGGCCCAACGTGAAGGCAGTCCGCTTGGTGCCACACCCAAAGTGTTCAAAGATCGCTGTGAATGGCTCGCCGATGACAATCAGGTTGATATCCCTGTGGATAAAGTCCAGGCGGATGTCGTGGCGACCATGTCTTCCATAGAAATCATGAAATACCCGGATTCCATTGTTGCAACGGCTAAAATCCTCAATCACCTCGGGCTGAACTGGACTTTCCGCAGTGATGGTTATGAAGCCACCAACTTCGGTATGCTCTCCGGCAACAGTGCATGGCAACAGGAAGCGAGTATGAAGCTGATTCATGCCACCATCGCTGCTGGAGCGAAATTACTGATTTTGCCCGAATGCGGGCATGCCTATGGTGCAATACGCTGGCAGGGCGCAAATATTTACGGCAAGCCCTTGCCTTTCAGGGTGTTGCATATTTCCGAATTTCTGGCGGAAAATACCCAAAATGGTGCGATAAAAACCAAACCACTGGATAAGACGCTGACTTTCCATGACCCTTGCCAGATCTCGCGGCGCGGTGGCGCCATTGAAGCACCGCGTGAGGTGCTCAATGGTTTGGGTGTGGTGCCGATTGAAATGAAAGATACCAGGGGTTTGAACTGGTGCTGTGGCGGTGGCGGTGGTGTGGTCACCATCCATCGGGCAGACCCGATTCGTTACAAGGCATTCCAGATCAAAATGAGACAGGTGGATGACACAGGCGCAGAATTGCTGGTTTCCAGTTGCTCCAACTGCCGTCAAACTTTTGATGATGGTCAGGATCACTTTCACTGGGACAAAACCATGCTCAGCCTGTTAGAGCTGGTCGCCGACAATCTGGAGGAGAAATGAACGCACCCACCACCAATCGAGTTATTGTCGATCCAATTACTCGTATCGAAGGACATCTGCGCATTGAGGCAGAAACCGATGCCAATGGCATGATTACCCGCGCTTCCAGTGCTGGCACCATGGTGCGCGGTATTGAGCTGATTTTGCGCGGCCGCGACCCGCGTGATGCCTGGGCCTTCACCCAGCGTATCTGCGGGGTGTGTACCCTGGTCCATGGCATCGCGTCGGTGCGCGCTGTGGAAGATGCGCTGAAATATGACATTCCGGCCAACGCACAATTGATTCGTAACTTGATGATCGGCGCGCAGTTTGTGCATGATCACGTCATGCATTTTTATCACCTGCATGCACTGGACTGGGTGGATGTCGTTTCTGCACTCAAAGCCGACCCGAAAGCCACTTCTGCGCTGGCACAAAGTATTTCCGGTTATGCCAAATCTTCTCCTGGTTATTTTTCTGATGTGCAGAAGAAACTCAAAGGTTTTGTCGAAGGTGGTCAGCTGGGCATTTTTGCCAATGGTTACTGGGGGAATCCTGGCTACAAATTGCCGCCTGAGGCCAATCTCATGGCTGTCGCGCATTATTTCGACGCACTGACCTGGCAACGTAATGTGGCACAACTGCATGCAATTTTTGGTGGCAAAAACCCGCATCCCAATTTTTTGGTGGGCGGTGTGCCTTGTGCGATCAGCATTCATCCTGAAGGTCAGGGCGCCAGTTCGGGCACCACTTCGCTGAATGTTGAAGGTCTGCAAAAAGTACAAGACATCATTCATCAGATGCGTGATTTTGTCGATCAGGTTTATGTGCCGGATACACTGGCCATTGCGAGCTTCTACAAGGACTGGTTCAAACTGGGTGAGGGGACAGGCAATTTCATGACCTATGGCGATTTTCCGGAAAAAGGCATGTCTGACCCCAGCAGTTTTCTGATTCCTTCCGGTGTGATCCTCAACCGAGATCTGTCTGTCATTCACCCAGTCGATCTGAATGCCGAGGATCAAATTCAGGAATATGTCGCCCATTCATGGTATGACTACAGTGTCGGCAAGAATAAGGGCTTGCATCCCTATGTGGGCGAAACCAACCTGGATTACACTGGACCCAAGCCGCCCTATGCCCAACTGGATGTGGACCAATCCTATTCATGGATCAAATCTCCGCGCTGGAAAGGGCATGCTGTGGAAGTCGGGCCGCTGGCGCGCGTGTTAATGCTGTATGCCAAAGGACATGCGCAGACGAAGGAACTGGTGGGCATGACATTGAAAAAACTTGACCTGCCCGTTACTGCGCTTTATTCCACGCTGGGACGTACTGCCGCACGCACGCTGGAGAGTAAAATTATCGCCGACAGCATGCAAGGCTGGTATGACAACTTGATCGCTAACATCAAATCCGGTGATGTCAGAACCTTTAATGAAAAATTATGGGAACCTTCTTCCTGGCCTTCTACGGCCAAAGGTGTGGGCTACACAGAGGCCCCGCGCGGTGCTCTGGCACATTGGATCATTATCAAGGACGGCAAGATTGACAACTATCAAGCTGTTGTACCCAGCACATGGAATGCAGGTCCGCGCGATGCGCAAGGGCAGGAGGGGCCTTACGAAGCCGCGCTCAAAGGCACACAGCTGCATGACCCCAAACAACCCCTGGAAATATTGCGCACCATCCACAGCTTTGATCCCTGTATTGCCTGCGCGGTGCATGTTACCGACCCTGAGGGTGAAGAACTTATCAAAGTTAAAATTCGTTAGGAGCCTCGCTATCGATACCTGCTACACATATGCACTAACAGGCGTTTTTCATTTTCTATCAACGCATGCTACTGTGCAGTCGCGTAGCGTGCAAATTTTGCATTGAAATTCATGCCGCCAGAATTGGTAAATCACGTCAGAAACGGTGGACACCGCTTGTCTGAGCAGTATCGGTATGGCGAACCTGGTGCCAGCGCTGCGCGTCATTTCAGTTTCAGTGCTACCGAATGGTTGCGGCTGGGTGGGTTTTACGGCGCGATCCTGCTGATGCATTTACTTGGTTTTGGTTTGTTTCTCTACTATTCAGTGCGCTATCCGGCGCTATTTGGCTTGGGTTTTGCTGCATATATGTTTGGTTTGCGCCATGCCTTCGATGCCGACCACATCGCGGCAGTGGACGATACCGTGCGTTATTTACTGCAAAAAGGTCAAAAACCGCTTGGTATTGGGTTCTTCTTTTCATTAGGGCATTCCACTGTGGTGTTCATTCTGGCATTGGTCATTGCATTCGCCGCCAATACGGCCAAACAAGCGTTGCCTGAACTGCAGCATTTCGGTGGACTGATTGGCACCAGTGTATCGGGGCTGTTTTTGTGGCTAATCGGTATCCTTAATTTTCTGTTGCTGCTAGACATTCTTAAGGTCTGGCGACTTGCTAAAACCGGCCAGCATAGCCACGCTCATCTGGATGCCTTACTGGCAAAGCGTGGCCTGCTGAACCGGTTGTTTGGCGGTCGTTTACAGCGGTTCATCCAGAGTAGCTGGCAAATGTATCCACTGGGTTTATTGTTTGGCCTGGGCTTCGATACCGCATCGGAAATTGCTTTGCTGGCAATGACTGCAGGCGCCGCCAGTGGTAATTTGCCGATTGGTGCGGTGTTGTCATTGCCAGTTTTGTTCGCGGCAGGCATGTCGCTGATGGACACCACCGATGGTGTGTTGATGGTGAAGGCCTATCACTGGGCATTCGTCAATCCACTGCGCAAGATTTTTTACAACCTCACGACCACAAGCTTGTCGATCGCGGTAGCGTTAGTCATCGGCAGCATTGAATTGCTGCAGGTTTTCATCCACTTGTTACGTCTCCAGGGACCCTTTTACGATTATGTCAGCCATCTTAACTTCGGTGTACTGGGGTACGTCATCGTGGGTATTTTCCTGTTGGTGTGGGGGGGGTCGACACTGTTCTGGAAAGTGAACAGGTTTGATGAGATGGGGGTTGGGGAAACGGAAATTATTCCGCATTAAGCAGGGCTGTGTGTGAAAGGGGGGAGGATATTCTGTCCGGTTCGACTGTATTTGCCGTTATTTGGGGGTGATATTGTTCTTCGGATGGATGGCGTGCCAATAAAAATTGAGTGCGACATGTTTTTATATAATAATTTGTTTGTGCGTATTTGTTTAAAAGCGGTTGTATTTTTGTTATGTTGTTCGGGTGTGGTATCCGTTTATGCGGCACCGCTATCAGACACGATGGCAGTGGCATCTTCGGTGCAGAATGCAGGTTTGGAAAATGCAGTGCAAACGAATTTATCCTGGGCAGGGTATGGCCAATACACCAATACCTACCAATGGCACCCTGCCTTTACTTCCCCCTACTCGGGGGTGAATAGTTTGTATTCAGGGAATAGCGGCGATCAAACCAATGATGCAACCTTGTATTTGGGGTGCCGATTTTCGCCCGGTATGGAATTCTGGGTGAATCCAGAATATGATCAAGGTTTCGGGTTGAGCAATACATTGGGTGTTGCAGGGTTCCCAAGCGGTGAAGCCTACAAGGCAGGGATGGACAACCCGTATTACCGTCTTCAGCGCATGTTTTTTCGGGATACCATCAATCTGGGTGGCGCAGAAGAAGAAACGGATGCTCAAATAAATCAAATGGCGGGTAAGCACACCCACAACAATGTGGTGCTCACTATCGGTAAATTTTCAGTTGTTGATGTGTTTGATACCAACAGTTATAGCCACGATCCCCGCACGGACTTCTTGAACTGGTCGATAATCGATGGGGGCGCTTTTGATTATGCTGCCGACGCGTGGGGTTACAGCTATGGCGCAAGTGTGGAATGGACACAAGATTGGTGGACATTTCGGGGAGGGGTGTTTGATTTTTCCACCGTGCCGAACAGTGAAAAACTGACTCAAAATTTAAGCCAATATCAATTGGTTACGGAGATGGAATTGCGTGATCATTGGCGCGGATTTCCTGGAAAGTTGAAAGTGCTGGCCTTTTTAAATCATACCCGCATGGGCAGTTACAGCCAGGCAACCCAATTGGCAGCACAAACAGGCAGCATACCCAATACGGCACTGGTCAGAGAGATGAACTGGCGACCTGGTGTGGAACTGAACCTGGAACAAGCTTTGGGTGAGGGTCTTGGCGTTTTTGGTCGCTTCAGTGCCAATGATGGCGCACTGGAAACTTATGATACAGAAATCAATCAATCTGTTTCAACCGGTTTTTCTTTGCAGGGCGAGCAATGGGGACGTAGTCAGGACAAAATAGGCGTGGCACTTGCTGTGAACAGACTTTCACATGCAGCGCGAGATTATTTTGCTGCCGGCGGGATGGGGCTTTTGATTGGAGATGGGCAATTGCCTTATTACGCGAACGAAGCGATCACAGAAATGTATTACTCATGGGCAATCAATATGCATTTGGATATGAGTATCGACTATCAGCATATTGCAAATCCTGCCTACAATCCCCAGCGTGGTCCGGTAGAGGTGTTTGGTGTTCGTACTCATGTGATGTTTTAGCTTTCTCAGTGTAGTGAAAATTGTGGCTTTCGTCAGGATGTAACAATATTTTATCAATTACAACATATGGTTATATAAATAATATGTTGGTCAGTATGTAATATTCCCTCTTCGCATGAAGATTAAGCGTATTGTTGACAAGTGCAAGATATACCACACCTGCTTTCCCTTGTTTTTTGTACTTGGGTTGTATTTTAAATGCCCCGGTATTCGCTGGTGGATATCAGATTCCTGGTTGTCGCTGTGAGATATCTCTGCGAGAATAAGCCAATTGATAAGGAGGGCGGATGAATGCTGTCGTGGAAGAAAACCTGGGCGTGGTGACGGCAGTGCGCGGCAGCGTGGTGGATGTGCGTTTCAATACGCGTTTGCCGATCGTTCATACCCTGTTGCGTACGGGCGGGGCACGAGAAATTGCCATCGAAGTGCTGATGCAGCTGGATGCGCGGCATGTGCGCGGCATTGCCTTGACGCCTACACAGGGCCTGGTGCGGGGCATGGCTGTTTTGGACAGTGGCGCACCTTTGCAAGCACCTGTCGGGCCAGCCATTCTGGGCCGAATGTTTGATGTATTTGGACAAGTGATTGATTTATTGCCCCCACCTGAAGGGGTGACGTGGCGTTCAGTGCATCGTGCGCCACCCGCGCTGCGCGAGTGCGTCAGTGATTCGGCGGTGTTTGAAACAGGCATCAAGATGATCGACGTGCTGACACCTTTGGAGCGTGGTGGTAAAGCGGGTCTGTTTGGGGGTGCAGGGGTAGGAAAAACGGTATTGTTGACAGAAATGATACACAATATGATGGGTCAACACCACGGGGTGAGCATATTCTGCGGTATCGGAGAACGCTGTCGCGAGGGGGAGGAGTTGTATCGCGATATGCGTGATGCCAAGGTGTTGTCCAATATGGTGATGTTGTATGGGCAGATGAATGAGCCGCCGGGCAGCCGGTTTCGCATTGGGCATGCGGCGCTGACCATGGCAGAATATTTTCGTGACGACGAGCAGAAGGATGTGTTGTTGCTGATCGATAATATTTTCCGTTTTGTGCAGGCAGGGGCAGAAGTGTCTGCTTTGATAGGGCAGATGCCTTCACGTTTGGGTTATCAGCCAACGTTGAGCACGGAGCTTGCTGCACTGGAAGAGCGCATCGCAGACACGGTGCATGGCGCTATCACTTCCATTCAGGCCGTGTACGTGCCTGCGGACGACTTTACCGATCCTGCTGCCGTTCACACCTTTGCGCATTTGTCAGCATCCATTGTGTTGTCGCGCAAACGTGCCAGCGAAGGACTGTACCCGGCGATAGATCCTTTACAGTCCAGCTCCAAATTGGCTACCCCCGCGGTCATCGGCGAACGGCATTATGCCCTGGCACAGCAGATTCGGCGTACCTTGGCGCAATATGCGGAATTAAAAGACATCATTGCAATGTTAGGATTGGAGCAATTGTCATCCGAAGACCGAAAAACCGTGGGCCGTGCGCGTCGGCTAGAGCGTTTTTTGACGCAACCTTTTTTCAGCACGGAACAATTTAGCGGTGTAACGGGGAAGCTGGTCAGTCTGGCTGACGCGCTGGATGGTTGCGAACGCATATTAAACGACGAATTCAAGGACTACCCGGAAAGCGCTCTCTACATGATCGGCAGTATTGCCGATGTGCCTGGGATTCATGAATGAATCTGAAACTGTCCCTGCCCGAAATGGTGTTGCTGGATGTGAAGGATGTGACGCAGGTGATCGTTGAAACTGTCCGTGGCAGTGTGGGGATATTGCCACGCCGTCTGGATGGTGTGGCTGCACTGGTGCCGGGAATTTTGGTCTATGATGTGGCTGCGGGCGGGCGGCAGTATGTGGCAGTGGATGAAGGAATACTGGTGAAAATGGACGAAACCGTTTTGATTTCAGTTCATAACGCTTTGGCGGGCGAAGACCTGGACCATCTGCAGGCGGCATTGCTGTCCATGCAAATGCGAAAGGACACGGAAGATCGCGATGCGCGCGTGGAAATGGCTCGGGTGGAAAGCGGATTAATACGCCGTTTGGTTGGCTTGCGTCATGAGTAAAAAGAAAGAGTTGAACTTGACTGGGCGCCAAACCCCATCAGAACATTTGGCACAGCGGGTAAATGTGGTGTTGGCGCGCCGACTCGCTGCACAACAGAAGGAGTCAGTGTGGTCAGGCTTGGGTTTTATGGGCATGATCGGCTGGACCTTGAGTTTGCCGGTTTTGCTCGGTGTGCTGCTGGGACGCTGGTTGGATAGTCACTCGCCAGGCAGTTACCTGTGGACGCTTTCATTGTTGTTGTTGGGGTTGGTGATCGGTGTGGCCAACGCCTGGCATTGGGTGGTGAAAACAGGATGGATTGATGACAAGGGCAGTGGAAAATCATGAGTGATTGGCTGATGCGCGGCGCGGTATTTCTGGCTGGCGCAAGTTTGGGTGTATTTTTTTTTGGTGGGTTGTGGTGGACAGTGCGCAGCAGTCTGGTGTCCAAACAGCCGGCGATCTGGTTGGGACTGAGCGGGTTGGTGCGTGTGGGGGTGGTTTTGGTCGGGTTTTATTGGGCAGCAGGTCACGACGCAACGCGTTGGCTGGCTGCTGTTTTGGGGTTTATGTTCGTTCAGCGCATGAGCATACGCTGGTTGCGCCCAACGGGTGAATATGCCGGGGGGAAATAAGTGATGCACCTGAGTCCGGATCAAGTGATATTTTGGCAATGGGGATGGGTCAAACTGAATTTGACCATTGTAACCACCTGGGTGTTAATGGCATTGATTACGGGGTTGTCCTGCCTCGCAACACGGGGGTTGGGACGCACTGTGCGTGAGGATGGGGCAGTATCTCATTGGCGTAGTGCGGTTGAATGGGTGATAAGCCTGGTGTTGCAGCAAATCGTTGAGGTGGGTTTGCCGCGCTCAGAAAAATATTTGGTGTTTATCGGTACCTTGTTTGTGTTAGTGGCCACTGCCAGTTTGTGTACAGTGTTACCAGGTTATGAGCCGCCAACAGGTTCGCTTTCAACCACCACCGCTCTGGCTCTCTGCGTGTTTTTTGCTGTGCCTTATTTCGGTATACGGGAACAGGGTATGTGGCGCTATTTACGGAATTATTTACAACCTGCCCCGATTATGTTGCCATTCAATATAGTGAGTGAATTGTCGCGAACTTTGGCTCTGGCAGTGCGCCTGTTTGGCAACATGATGAGTGGCGGGATGATACTGGGCATACTGCTGATGGTCACCCCGCTGTTTTTTCCTGTCGCACTGAAATTGCTGGGTTTGCTGACAGGCATGGTACAAGCCTATATTTTTAGTATTTTGGCCACAGTTTACATTGCTGCGGCTGTGGGTTCGCACGAAACCGAAAAAGCAGTTATCACGAAAGGGTAAGCAGGTATGGACAGTGCAACATGGATTGCCGTGGCATCAATTGTGACCAGCGGTTTGGCTATCGGGTTGGGCAGTATAGGCCCGGCTCTGGGGGAAGGGCGAGCAGTGGCGGCGGCGCTGTCCTCTCTGGCTCAACAGCCTGAATCTTCAGGGGTGATTACGCGCACCCTGTTCGTGGGGTTGGCCATGATTGAATCTATTGCCATTTATTGTTTTGTGGTGTCGATGATTTTGTTGTTTGCCAATCCATTTTGGGACCATGCGATTTCAACTGCGGTTGGAAAATAGCGCATGTTGATCGACTGGTTTACTGTTTTGGCGCAGGTGATCAATTTTTTGGTGTTGATCGCGTTGCTGAAGCATTTTTTGTATCGGCCAGTTTTAAATGCCATTGCGGCACGCGAACAACGTATCGCGCAGGAATTGCTAGCTGCAAAAAACGCAGTGATCACGGCGCAAACAGAGTTGGCACAATTGACACAGGAACGTCAGGCATTGCAACGACAGCGTGAAACCATGCTGTCTACAACGCAAGCTACTGCTTTGGCGGAGCAAAATCGTGTGTTGGCGCAAGCGCATGAAGCGGCGCAACGTATTCAGGACGATAGCCGTTTGGCTATGCAGGCGGAATTTCAGCAGATGAGCGACCTCATCGTTCAACGTGTCTGCAGTGAAGTACTGGATTTGGCGCGGCGTGTGGTGAGCGATTTGGCACAGGACGACTTGCAATCGCATATGATTTCTGTATTTCTGGGACATCTGCGACAGATGGATACTGTTCAGCGCGTGCCATTTGACCGTTTGAATGCGTCAACGCCATGGTCCGCGCACTCGGCCCTGCCTTTGTCAACAGAGCAACAGCAAATCTTGATGACGGGTGTAAAAGCGGTATTTCCTCTTGTGACAACGCTAACTTTTGAAGTGGTGCCCAGTCTGTTGTGTGGAATGGAATTGTTGGCGGACGGATACAAGCTGACGTGGAATGCAGAAGATTATCTGGCGCAGATCAGACAAAATTTACTGACCTTACCTCCCTGGTCAGAATCCGTGTCTGCTCCGGTGGGTGAGAACCCATGACCGGGTTGCAGCCTGTATTTGATCAGGCGTTTCATGCTTTGACCACTGCACAAAATGGACATGAGCCTGCATTGCAATGGCGTGAATCTGGCACAGTGGCGCGCATCACCACAGGTGTGGTGATGGTTGGGGGATTGCCAGGTGCTGCCTATGAGGAGTTGCTGAAATTTCCCAACGGCCTGTATGGCATTGTGTTTTACCTGGAAGAACAAGAAATCGGTGTAGTGTTGTTGGGTGATCCCGCTGGTTTGCAAGTGGGGGATACGGTTGAACGCACGGGCCGGGTCATGGACGTTCCTGTGGGTCAGGCATTACTTGGCAGGGTGATCAATCCGTTAGGTGAAGCCCTGGATGAGTTGGGGGCGGTGACCACAGCCGAACGTTGGCCGGTAGAACGCCCGGCCCCCGCTATTATGCAACGTGCACCGGTTGAGGTGCCTTTGCAAACCGGCGTGAAGGTGATTGATGCACTGATTCCAGTCGGGCGCGGGCAGCGCGAATTGATTTTGGGCGATCGCCAAACGGGTAAAACCACACTCGTGGTGGATGCCATCCTCAATCAGCGCGATCAGAATGTGTTGTGCATTTATTGTGCGATTGGGCAGCGGGCTGCCAGCGTGGCGAGTGTGGTGTCCACGTTGCGTGAGCAGGGCGCATTGGCATATTGTGTGGTGCTGGTGAGCGCGGGCAATGACGCGCCAGGCTTGTCTTATGTTGCACCCTATGCGGCGACCAGTATTGCAGAATGGTTTATGGCGCAAGGGCGTGATGTGCTGATTGTGTATGACGATTTGGTGGCTCATGCGCGGGCTTACCGTGAACTGTCATTGTTGTTGCGGCGACCTCCTGGGCGTGAAGCCTATCCGGGTGATATTTTTTATATTCATTCGCGCCTGCTGGAACGTGCAACACGTTTGCGGCCGGAGCTGGGCGGCGGCTCAGTGACGGCATTGCCTGTTATTGAAACCGAAGCGCAAAACATATCGGCGTATATCCCGACCAATTTGATTTCGATTACCGATGGGCAGATTTATTTATCGCCGGATTTGTTTGAGTTAGGCGTGTTGCCCGCAGTAGATGTGGGCAAATCAGTGTCGCGGGTGGGGGGCAAGGCGCAACGCGTTGCTTACCGTGAACTGGTCGGTGATCTCAAATTGGCCTATGCCCAGTTTGAAGAGCTGGAAAATTTCGCCCGTTTTGGCGCACGGCTGGATGAAGCCAGTCGCAAGATTGTGACGCATGGTGAACGGATACGCGCCTGTTTAAAACAAAACGCACACCAACCCGTGACATTGATCGAACAACTTGTTGTGTTGATCGTGCTGGTAGAATCTTTGTTTGATGACGTTTCCCTGGACAGGATGCCGGAGGCTGAACAAGCCGTGCGCGCTTCGGTAGCGGGACTTCCTGAGGATTTGTCGGAGCGATTGAATGGTCAGACATTGCTAACCGCAACAGATAAACAGCTGGTGCTGGAACGTGCACGCGACACCTTGCATGCTGCGGGCTGGCTGGCGTGAGCGATTCACTGGATGCCCTGCAACGCCGTATTGGCAGTGCGGATGAGCTGAAAACGGTGGTACGCGCCATGAAAGTGATCGCGGCATCGAATATTGCCCGTTACGAGCAAGCGGTCCGGGCAATGGATGTATACGATGAAACCGTACGGCGCGGGTTGGCGGTCGCATTGCGGTACGCTGTGCTGGACGTGAATGTTGAGACCGACCGTGTGGGCGTGGTGGTGGTGGGATCGGATCAGGGATTGGTCGGACAATTTAACGATGAGGTGTCTGCCGTCGCCAGTCAACTGGTGACAGGTATTCCACAATATCAGGTGTGGGCAGTGGGCGAACGTGTGGCAGACCGTTTGCTGGACAGTAGCATTTCTCTCGCTGCGCAGTTTGAAGTGCCCACTACCACACATGCGACAACGGGTTTGGTCGCACAGCTGTTGTTGCAAATGGCGCCCTGGTTGTTGGCCTTTCCCCATGCGCCATTGTGGGTAATTCATCACGGAAAGGGGGTGGGTGAGGCACATGCGCCAGTTAAATCAAGGCTTTTACCGCTGGATGATGTTTGGCAAAAGACATTGATTAAAACGCCCTGGCCGAGCCGTCGCCTGCCAGAAGTGATGAGTGACCGCTTGTTGACTTTACGTGCATTGGTTCGTGAATATTTATTTGTGTCCTTATACCGGGCCAGTACTGAATCCATGGCTTGTGAGAATGCCAGCCGGTTGGCGGCCATGCAGCGGGCAGATAAAAATATTGATGAACTGCTGGGCGAATTCAGGCGGGATTATTATCGTGCACGGCAAGAAAACATTGATGAAGAATTGTTTGATGTGATGGCCGGATTTGAACTGCAGTCACCAGATGGTGTTGGTGAAAAATGAACATGCGCTGGGGAGCGTCAATATAACACAGCGGTTTGGCCCAACATTCCATCTTCCACATTACCTTTACGATTTCACATCAGACCTTCAAAATATGTTATCCTGTTTTGAATTCGTCACGGAATTCAAAATATCTTATGAGCAATCAACCCGGGCGGGGTGGAAAGCGGGCCGGTGCAGGACGTAAAACCACCTACGGTGAACCAACCAAGCAAGTTCGTATTCCCATAAGCCAGATTGCGGTGGTGTCTGGTTATCTTCGCGCCCTGCGCAAACAGGTGCCGGTGGAATCACAACTGGCATTGCACAACATTGAAGGCATTTTCCCGGTAATGATGGAACCGTCGCGCTCAGTCATTCCCTTGATGTCGCACACGGTACCAGCAGGGTTTCCCAGCCCTGCTGATGATTACATTGAAGACAGAATAGATCTCAACACGCATCTGATCACCCATCGTGAGGCGACTTTTATTTTGCGGGTTTCTGGCTGGTCGATGATTAACGCCGGGATTCATGATGGGGATGAAATCATCGTGGATCGTGCGCTCAACGCCAGCCACGGTAACATCGTAGTCGCTGTGGTAAATAATGAATTGACCGTGAAACGCTTGCATCAATCGGCATCAGGTATTCGTCTTGTTCCTGAGAACCCTGATTTCGCTGATATTGTAATCAAAGCTGATGAAGAGTTGATGATCTGGGGGGTGGTGACGCGGGTGTTGCACAAGGTGTAGTGGCCGTGTCAATGTCACGTATCGCGCTCGTGGACGTCAATAATTGCTACGTGTCGTGTGAGCGTTTATTTCGTCCCGATTTGCTCAATAAACCGGTGGTGGTACTGTCCAATAATGATGGTTGTGTGGTGGCACGCTCTGCTGAGGCGAGGGCATTAGGTGTCGTCATGGGGATGCCGTGGTTTAAATTGAAAGGGTTTGCCCGCCAACACAGCATCGTTGCACTGTCGAGCAATTATCCGCTGTATGCGGACATGAGCAATCGCATTATGTCGTTGTTGTCCACCTACAGCGCACGGCAAGAGGTGTACTCGATTGATGAATGTTTTCTGGATTTGACAGAACATGGGCACGCTCATTTAACGGAATATGCACAAACCATGCGGTCGCAGATTGCGAAATGGTTGGGGTTGCCTGTTTGCGTGGGGATTGCATCTACCAAGACACTGGCCAAACTGGCCAACCATGTTGCCAAGAAACAACCTCTGTGGCGAGGGGTATGTGATTTGACTACACTGGACAAGTCGGCACTGGATGCCTTGTTGGCGGAGATCCCCGTCTCGGCGGTATGGGGGGTAGGGCAGCAGCATACGCAGGCTTTAATAAAGTTGGGGATAGTCACGGTACGGGATTTGCGTGATGCAGACGGCCCATTTATCCGCAAACGGTTTTCTGTGGTATTGGAACGCACCGTGCAAGAATTGCGAGGGGTGATTTGCTTGTCGTTGGGCTGGGATAGCTGTGCCAAACAACAAATCATGTCAAGCCGATCATTTGGCCGATCCGTTTATACATTTGCGGATTTGGCTGAAGCCGTGACCGTATACGTCACGCGAGCGGCGTTGAAATTACGCCAGCAAAACAGTCTCGCTGGGGCAATACAGGTGCAAATAAAAACCAACCCGCATCAACTCAAGGCACCGCAATATAACCCCAGTATCATTGTGCCGCTGTCTCGACCGTCGGCAGATACGCTCATGCTGAATGCTGTTGCGGTACATGGGTTGGGACAAATATTTCAACCGGGTTATGCCTATGTCAAAGCGGGGGTGATGTTGCTGGAATTGTTGCCCGAGACCCGGGCACCAATCGATTTATTGGCTGATATCGAACATGCAACACGACGCACGACGCTGATGCATACGATGGACAGGATTAATGGCAAGTATGGCCCAAATGCCATCGGTGCGGGCGTGGCAGGGATGAGCGAGCGACGTGACTGGATGATGAAACAGGGACAAAAAACACCTAACTATACAACACGATGGTCAGAATTGGCAGTAGTGCACGCGGCGTAGCGCTGAATTGATCCAAATCAAGGCGCATTGGATATGAGCAATTTAGACTGGTAACCTCTCATCACACAGAGGTGTTTTATGCATAAGCGCAATCGTTGGTTTGTCACCATTGGCCTCGTTTATGGTCTGATCGGTGGCGCAGTGGCTTTGACCTTCCTGAGTGTACCAACCCTGATCCCGGGCAATGTGCCGCGTATTCACGGACATATTATGTTGTTGGGATTTATCCTGATGTTTATTTATGGTGTTTCACTCCATGTCTTGCCGCGATTTTCCGGTCAAACCCTGTACTCGGAACGCATGGCCAACTGGCAATTGTATCTGGCCAATGCAGGTTTACCACTCATGATTGTGGGGTGGTTATTGCTGGCCAACTGGTTGGTATTGATCGGTGGGACATTGAGTTACGTGGGCATCGCGTTATTTGGTATTAATATTGTTATGACGGTGAGACCAAAAGGGCTGTTCTAATCTGGATGTTGCGCATTGATGCGTACATTTTAACAGCGCATTGAAGGTAAACGGAGGTCATCATGAGTGAATACCGTGGTTGTGAATTACCAGAAGATTTGTATTACGACCTGGATTATGTGTGGATTCGCCCTGAAGAAAATGGTGTGTTGACCATTGGATTGACCGATCCGGCCCAAACTATGGCGGGCAAAGTACAGTATGTCTGGATTAAAGAGCCTGACACATACCGTGCACAGAAGAAACCCATGGCACGGATTGAATCTGGCAAATGGGCAGGTGGCATTCCCGCACCCTGTTCAGGGACCATCGAGGCGCGAAATGAAGAGGTATTGGGCAGACCAAACTTAATCAACATTGACCCCTATCATGATGCGTGGTTGGTGCGGTTTCGACCTGATCATTATGCCGAATGCATGGCAAAACTGGTAACCGGCACCGAGGCGCAAGTGGCGATGCGTCAATGGATAGAGAGGTATGATGTGCAGTGTATGCGGTGTCAGGATTAGAATCCGTTATAAAACTTAATGTTAGAGATTTTCTTTAGGAGATCAATCATGAAGGTTGAATTGTTGGCGTCGGCCTGGTGCCAATCCTGCCGCCAGGCAGAACAGGTGTGGCAGATTGTTGCAGCGGAAAAATCAATAGATTTTGCGGTAGTGGATGCTACCCAACCTGAAGGTCGGGAAATTGTGAGCCGGTTGCGAATCAAAACAGTGCCTGCGCTGATCATTGACGGTGAATTGAGGGGCGTGGGGGTGACGACTTTGGCTCAAGCGCGTGAATGGACGGCGTCATCGCCGGCGCGCACTGCGCAGCAAGGTCAAAATGTGGGAATATTGATGTCAGTCGACAATCGCTGGTTTGTGGTATCTGCGATGATGTACCTGATGTTGGGTGGATTGGGTTTGGTCATGAATGGTGCTTTGTTGTCGGATGGACCAGCCAGGCCGGTTGCATTGCATTTGGTGACGATCGGTTTTATGTTGATGCTGATCTACGGTTTGGGTGCGCACATGTTGCCGCGATTTACCGTTAACCCAATCCGGACGGGATTTTGGCCCTGGTTGCAGATGGGCTTGGCTCATTGCGGCGTGATTGCCTACGTGGCTGGTTTTTTGATTCCCCAGCATGGGTTGATTGTGGCAGGCGGTACTGCTGTGTGGGCCTCGTTGTGGATATTTGTGTGGCGGTTATGGCCGGTATTGTGGCCAAAGCCTACCAAACAGGATGGTATTGTCCTGCGTGTGCATGAGGCTTGATCCTTCGCGAGAGGATATCGATACAGCTTGTTAAAAGACCGCCGACTTATGATAAACTTACCACAGGATTTCATTAGTAAAACTTGCTGCTGACATTAAAGTCCACTCTTCCTCAATGCAGAAAAATGCCGCATTCCAGCGAGAATCGGAATTGACATGACTTGGTTGAGAATGAGGAGGCTACTTCTTTCTGAATAAATCTTTCACATGCGTGTTAGCCTATGGCATTGACCTTATTACGGTTATCCACGCAATACTGAATGCTGATTTCGTAAAATTGTGGTTAGCTTTTTCATAAATGGAGCAATTCCACATGATGGATTTTTGGTCATACGTCAAAATTCAATTGGGCCAATTCTTTTTTGTTGGGCCGGGAGAATTAAGGGATTTTTTGAGCAGTGCACGACATTCAGCGTTGTTCTCTCATTACCGCGCGCGTTTTATTCTTTCTCGAGTACGGATGATGGCAGCTGTTTTTGCCGTGCTGACTCCGTTGTGGATGGCGATTGATTTCAGTGTTTTTCCCGGAAAAGTAGCATTTTTTTTGGCGGGGGGGCGCATTGTTGCGACCGTCCTGTTTGCGTTTTTGGCCCTTTTTTGTCGTTGTGGCCCGAAAATGGGCAATGCTCGTCTCGCTGTCGGCATTCTTTTGGCTGTCCCCACCAGTTTTTTTCTTTTTAGCCGCTGGCTGCTTGCCGGGGTGCAACTGAATGCACTCGGTACGGCTCTGGCATCGGGTTATACTTTTCTTCCTTTCGTTTTAGCCACCGGTTTGGCACTGTTCCCTTTTGTGGCACTGGAAACGATGCTTTTCAGTGTGCCCATGCTGGTCGTGTTCCTTATTTCCGAGTTTGTGCACGGACATGGTATCTTGCCGGGTCTGAATGATCTCGTTGTTTTTTGGTTGCTTTTGTTGATTTCTGCGGTGAGCAGCATGTCTTCCCTGAGTCAGCTTCAGCTCATGAAAAGTTTGTTCAAGCGATCTTCTGTGGATCCGCTGACCCGGCTTCTCAATCGGCGCAGTGGAGAACAGTTTTTGCAGTTGCAGCTGGCTCAGGCCAAACGACAAAAATTTCCGTTAACCCTTGCGTTTATCGATTTGGATAACTTTAAATTGATCAATGATCTCTATGGTCATGAGATGGGTGACGCGATTCTTTTGCATGTTGCTGAGCAATTACAATCGGCAGTGCGTGACGGGGACGTGTTGATCCGTTGGGGAGGAGAAGAGTTTCTCATTGTCATGCCTTATGCCACACTGGAACAGGCAGAGAAACGGCTTACTGACATCACGCGCAGCCGTATTTTGCAACGTCCGGACGGGACTCCCCTGACGTGGAGCGGTGGCCTTGCCCAATGGCCACGGGATTCGGTTTACAGCTGGCAGGAATTGGTCAATCTGGCCGATACGCGTATGTATCACGCAAAGGAGTCCGGCAAGGCGAAAATGATGTCTCAGTGACCGTGTGCATTTACTTTGAGTTTTATGGGTAGAATAACTATCAGGTGCCTCATTTGGACAAGCCACCCATCAACACCCTGACTGATTTGCGGCATCATATTCACGAAATTTTTTTCGCTGAGCAGGATGCGCACAAAGTGATCGAAGCGTTTTGCCTGCTGGGTGAACAGGTGTTGCCGCAAGCCGTGGCTTCTGTGATGCGTCTCGATGGTAATGGCCTGTTGCAGGTGTATGCCGCACCCAGTATTCCTGTGGCGGCGCAAGTTCAATTGGCCAATCTGCAACCGGGACTGGAGTCGGGGTCTTGCGGCAATGTCGTGGTCCAGAATCAGCCCGTTTTTGTTGCGGATACTTTAAATGATGCCAGATGGAAGCAACTTAAATCGTTTGCCATTGATTTCCATATCATGTCATGTTGGTCAGTGCCCGTGCGTGATACCGATGAACATGTTATGGGAACCTTCGCATTATCCAGTCCCACGCACCGCATGCCTACAAATGAACAGCAGGCGGTCCTGGAGACGATTGCTGTAGCGATTGGGAAAATGTGGGTGCGTGATGCGCTTGACGAAGCGGCCCGTTCACAAGCCAGTGCCTTGAATGCTCTGTCAGAAGGGGTGTTGATCACTGACGCTCAGCAGAAAATAGTGTATGTCAATGCGGAGTTTACCCGACTTACCGGTTACACGCTGGACGATTTGCTTGGTAAAAATTGCCGTCTATTGCAAGGAGCGGAAACCAGTGCGGAAACTGTGGCAGCTATTCGCGTTGCATTGCAACAAGGCGGCTGTTTTCGGGGCGAAATTCTTAACTATCACCGTAATGGCACGCCTTTCTGGAACAGATTGACCATCAGTCCGGTTTTTAACCCAAATGGCCAGCTTACGCACTATGTGGGGGTGCAACACGACATTAGCGTTCGTAGGCGACTTGATGTGCAACTGCACAATTTGCAGCAATATCAATCCGCCGTTTTACGTATTCAGCAAGCATTGATGGGCCTGGATGCGCCACAGGCAATGTATCAATATCTGGTGGAAGCTATTGTGGTTGATACGTCTTTACAGAGTGCGTTTGTGGCCGTACCGGAAAATGGCAGTGAATGGCTCAGGGTGGTGGCAGTCGGAGCCGAGCAACCTGATGTGCGTGACGCTTTGGGGCAATTGACACCTTCTCTCGACGGCGGACATGGGCCCTATGCGTCGATGACACCCAGCCGGGCCTTTCGGGAAAACAGACCGGTTGGTCCTGAAGACCTGGATAACGGCCCCGCACATTCGCTGATTATTGCGGCGTACCCGGCGCTGGCAGGTTTAAATGTCGCCATGGCCTTCCCCATTGTTCTGGCAACACAGGTAACGCCAGTAGCCGTACTGGTGGTTCATGCTAACACGCTGAGTGATTTTACGGTGGAAATCCAAAAATTGCTGGCACAATTGGTGCAATTTTTGGGCTTGGCCTTGATGCGGGTGTTTCAGCATGGGGTGTTGCAGGCCAATACTGTACGCATTGAACGTTTGAGCGCTTTTCGTTTGCTGTTGGCCGAGGTCAATCAAGCTGTTGTCAATGCTACCCAAGAATCCAAATTTTTAAAACACCTGTGCGATCTGTCTATCCAGTTTACCTCTGCCCGATTAGTCTGTTTTGCACGCCCGGATGAGCAAGGGCAATTTTACTTTCCCATAGCCAGCGGTGCTGTAGATTATTTAAATGGTTTGAAAACCTCCATTGATCCCGCGTTGAAAGAGGGGCAAGGTGGTATGGGGCGCGCGTGGCGTGAAAATCGCGCGATCTATGCGTCGTCTTACTCCGAGCCACATTTGACGCCGTGGCGAGGGCGTGCGTTGGCTGCTGGTTTAAACTCGACAGCATGCTTGCCGGTGCATCGCGAAGACAAGCTTTGGGGGTTGCTGTGTTTATTCCACGGCGAGGAAAATTTGTACGATAACGAATTGCAAACCGTGTTGCAAAATCTGGCTGACGACGTGTCGCGTGGTTTGGATACGCTTGCGATTCAATCTGTACAAAATGCTTTACTTAACAGCTCGGTAGTGGGAATTATCCTGGTACGCCAGCGCATGATACAAGGATGTAATGCGTATTATGCAAAAATGTTGGGTTATACCTCGGCGGAGGATTTGCGCGGACAGAATACGCGCATGTTTTTTACCAGCACAGCAGAATTTGAACGTTTTGGTGAGCAGTATGACATATTGCTGGCGCACGGCGCCACGCATGTCAGTGCGCAGCAATTTATGCGTCAGGATGGCACTGTGATGCTGGTTGATATGTCGGGCACGCTGTTGTCGGACGCAGACGATAATTTGACCGTGTGGACGATAGAGGATGTGACGGCACGAGAACGTACACGCCAATTATATCAGGCGTTGCTGGCACAAAGTGACGTGGTGCTGCAATCGCGCGGCGAAGCTGACATGCTGGCCAGCACCTGCACCCAGCTTGCGCAGAATAATGTTTTTCATGCGGTGTGGATTAGCCAACCGGATGCACAAGGCGCGATCAGTATCCTGGCGCAAGCAGGCGCAGGTGCCAGTGCTTTGCAACGCTTCACCAATCTGACTTTAACTGATGTGCCCCTGGTGGCACAGGCATGGGAAGAGCACAAAACAGCCTATAACCATGACAACCTCGTCGATCCCCGTATGGTCGCCTGGTACGGTTATTTGCGTGCGCAAGGCTGGTTGTCTTCATTGGCGATTCCTGTTTGGCGTGGCGACAAACCGTGGGCAGTGATTGATTTTGTGGCTGATCATACCGAAGCGTTTGACAGTGAAACGCAACAGTTGTGTCAGCGCGTGGCTGATTTTTTGGGCCATGGACTGGACGAACTGGATCGCAAACACGCACTCAGCACCTTGCAAACGGAAGAAGCCTATCGTGCTCGTCATGATTCGTTAACCGGTTTGCCCAACCGGTTTGCGCTGGAAAATTATTTGCCGCAAGCCCTTGCACGCATGCGTCGTACCGATAAAATGTTGGCAGTGGGTTTGTTGGATATTGATGATTTTAAACCGGTGAATGACCAGTATGGCCATGAGGCTGGCGATCAGTTGTTGCGGGAATTTGCGCAACGGATGCGCACAGACGTGCGTGAGTCCGATTTCATTGCTCGACTGGGTGGCGATGAATTCGTGGTGGTGCTGGAAGACCTTGATGCTTCGCAAATCCAGATGGATATTACCGTGAGTATGAACCGTCTGCATCAGTCAGTAGAATCTGCCTTCACCCTGAATTCCGGGGCGCAGGTGATGGTGGGGATGACCATGGGGTTGGCCTTGTTTCCGCACGACGCGCAAGAAGCCGATGCGCTGTTGCGTCAGGCTGATGCCGCGATGTACCAAAATAAACTGCACAAGGCCCAGCGTACACAGTGGTGGCAAGTCGGTGTGGGCAAAATGGCCGCTGCACCACCACAAGAATTACTCAAACGGGGGCAGCTTTTTGATCCTTTTGGCATCGAGGCAACGGCTTTGTTGAATAAGTTGCAGGATTATCTCCATGGTATCACCAGTCAATTTGTCGAGCGTTTCTATGCCGAATTGAGCCCGCAAGCCCAAAACATATTAAAAACGCTGTCTGAAACGGAGGTGCAGGCGCTGAAAACGCGGCAGTTTGAACATGTTTGCTTTTTGCTGAATCCCCATACCACGCGTGAAATGATCACCGTGCGAGCGCAACGCCTGGGTGTGGTACACAGCCTGGTTGGTATCAATGGGGCTGCACTGCTGGAAGCAGGCACACGGTATCGCCAACTGGTGAACGAGTACTTTCTGACGGTGCCTTTACGCTCGCAGGACCGCTATTACCTGGCTCAAACGATTGATGTGCGCATTCAACACGATATTCAAATTGAATTGCAAGCCAACGACGCCACTCAGTTAGCCTATCAACAATTGTTGATGCGGACGAGTGCATCAAGCAACTTGCCCTGGCTGGAATTGCAGCAGATGGAATTGCAGGCCATTGCCGATCTGCCTGGCGTATGCGTATGCGAGGTGCTGCGTCCTGATGTGCAAGGCGTGTTCACGGTTGAAGCCAGTGCCGGTTCGGGCGCAGAAATATACCGGGAAGCGGTGCGTGCGATACCGCCGGTTTTGGATGAGCGCCAAGCAGCGGGGCAAGGTTTGGTGGCCACGGCTTGGCGCAGTAGACATATCGTGACCTCAGAGGCGTTTGCTGAGGATCAAAAAACCAGCCCCTGGCACGAAGGTTTACGCGCCTTGTCGATACGCAGTATGGTGGCGATACCGGTTGTGGATATGCATGGCATTACCCGCTTCATACTCGGGGTTCAAGGCAGCTATCCGAATCAGTTTTCTACCCATTGGGCACGTCAATTTACTTTGGGATTACAACAGCGCTGGTTTGCCCTGTGGCAGCAGGCGAACCAACCGTTGACGATGACGTTGTCGCAGGAAACGGTCGCACTGTACCGCAAGCAGTTGTTTTCCGGCGGGTTGCTGATGCTGGTGCAACCCATCGTGAATTTGCATACCGGCGCCCTGGTCAAAATAGAAGCCTTGGCGCGGTTAAAATTGCCTGACGGTGAAGTGGTTTTGCCGAATGTGTTTCTGCCTTTGTTGAGTAGTGTGGAGTTGAATCAATTGTTTCGTCTGGGTTTGGATCAGGCATTGAACATCTTGACTATTTTAGAGGGACAGGGTGTCTTGCCGGGTATTTCCGTCAACCTGCCACCCAGTACCTTACTCGATGGGCATTGTGTGCAATGGGTGGAAACAGCGCTACATCAGCATGGGATGGCTCCGCAGCGCTTGACGCTTGAATTGCTGGAAACAGACCGCATCGAACACACGACTCAGGATGAGCATTTCGTGCAATTGCGCCAGTTGGGCGTAGGTATGTCCATGGATGATCTTGGGTCCGGTTTTAGCAGCCTGCAACGCCTGTCACAAACCCGATTTACCAGCATCAAGATGGATCAGAGTTTGCTTGCCAAGATTTATTTACACCCGGTTCAAACCCTCAGTTTGCTGAGTATTATCGTACAAATGGGGCGAGACTTTGATTGTGAAGTGGTGATTGAGGGGCTGGAAAATGCCGATCTCATTGAAACGGCCACGCTGATGGGCGCCTCATATGGGCAGGGATATGGTTTGGCGCGCCCTATGCTGGCGGAGGATTTAAAGGCATGGCAGCAGAATTTTAAACTGGCTTATACCCCCGATCGCATCCAAACATCGATTGGTGCTTTGGCCTATCACTGGAAAAGGCTTCATGACAAAACCATGCACCTGCAAAATTACGGGGACTGTCCTTTGACCCGGTTTTTAGTGGAACGTGGCTTGCAAGACAGTGTGTGTGCGCACTGGCATGAGCATACTCACACAGACCCACAAAATCAGGAGGCCAGTCAATTGTTGTTAAATTGCCTGGTTGGTCTGGTGCAGGAGGATGCAGAAACGGCTGGAAAAGTGCTTAATCTGTTGTAGCTGGAATCTGGGAGCCTGTTAAATCCGCAGACAATTACTGTTTCAAGATTAATTTGGACGATATCAGGACTAAATCAGGCTTATCCATAACAGGTTTTCTGTAATTGACGGATGGCTGCGGCGTTGCTGGGCGAAAAGCAGCGTTCTGCGGCCTCGTTTGCAGTCATCCAGCGATAATGGAGGTGTTCTTTGGGAGCGATGATAATCTCCAGGGTTGTTGGTACCTGCAGACTGAAAACATGCTCTACGTTGTGTGTTACCCCTGATGCATAACGGTAACGAAATTCGGTATAAATTTCATAGCGGTTAATCTGTTGCCAGTCGTGCAGGTGAGCATACGGCATCGTCAGGCCGGTTTCCTCCTGAACTTCCCGTTGCGCAGCCTGGCTGGGCGTTTCATCATTCTCCAGGCTGCCTGTGACCGATTGCCACCAACCGGGGTGATCAGCCCGCTCCAAAAGTAAAATTTCAAGTGTTGGGGTGTGGATCACAACCAGTACTGACTCGGGACGTTTGTAAGTCATGGATGCATGGGTATCAAATCATCTCTGACGACAGTGCCGCACGCAGGATATGCTGTTGTTGAGTTGCTTTTCTGACCCGGTTGCTGATCCAGATGATGCCCCCTTTTTTTATGGATAATTCTGCTTCTTGTCCAGACAACAACAGCATAGCCGCTCGACCAAGGCTGGGTTGGTGTCCGATTAATAACACCGTGCCGCCGCCATCCGGCCAGCCAGCGGTCAATAACAGTGTCATGGCGTCGGCATTGGGTGACAGGACATTTATCGTTTGATATTTGCGTTGTAAAGCCGCAGCAGTTTGTTGTGTCCTTGCGGCAGGGCTGACCAAAATGCGGGTGTTATTCGGAATGCGTTGCTTGAGCCATTCCGCCATTTTTTTCGCCTGTTGGCGGCCCTTTGGCGTCAGTTCGCGCGACAGATCGGGTTCGCCATCCACGGCATCCGCATGCCGCCATAAAATTAAATCCATTTTGCTACCCAAGGTCGAATAATTGGTGGCATACAGGGTAACGGGCGTGGCGTGATGCACTTCAACACATTACTCCGGTTAAGCATGGGTTTTCCCCCAGGTATCTTTTAATCCTACCGTGCGATTGAAAACAGGTTTGCCAACATGGCTGTCAACCCGGTCTGCCACAAAATATCCATGACGTTCAAACTGAAAGCGCTCTTCAGCTTGGGCACCTGTCAGTGCGGGTTCTATCCAGGCTTGAATAATTTGTTTCGAGTGGGGATTAATGTCGAGCATGAAATCCTGTTCGGTTCCCGGATGCGGTACGCTGAACAGTCGATCATACAGGCGTACTTCACACGCTTCGACACTTTTTACTGGCAGCCAATGGATGTTACCTTTGACTTTGACGCTGTCTGAACCGGGCGTGCCCGATTTGGTGTCGGGCAGGTATTCGGCATGTACAGTCAGCAATTGACCGTTTGCATCATAATCTGCGTGAGTGCATTCAATCACATAGGCATAGCGCAGTCGAACCCGGTTGCCGGGATACAGCCGGAAAAATCCTTTGCTGGGCGTTTCCATGTAATCCTCGCGCTCAATCCACAGCTCTTTTGATAATGGGATGGCCCGCTTACCCAGTTCCGGTTTGAGTGGGTGGTTGGGGGCGAAGCAGTCTTCCTGAAGGTTTTCCGGATAATTGTCAATGATCAGTTTGATTGGGTTGAGCACGGCAATGCGGCGTTCGGCATTAAGGTTCAAATCCTCACGCATACATTCTTCCAGTACGCTCATGTCTATCCAGGAATCGGCTTTGGAAACACCGATACGGTCAGTAAACAGCTGAAATCCGGCAGCGGTGAAACCGCGTCGGCGTGCACCCACCAGTGTTGGCAGACGCGGGTCGTCCCAGCTGTCTACGGCTTGACTTTCCACCAGCTGGATGAGTTTGCGTTTGGACAGGACCACATAAGTGAGATTAAGTCGTGCAAATTCAATTTGTTGCGGATGCCAGCCGAGTTGTGGCGCCAATTGGTCGAGCACCCAATCGTACAGCGGACGATGGTCTTCAAACTCTAAAGTGCAAATGGAGTGCGTGATGCGTTCCAGCGCATCGGAAATGCAGTGGGTGTAATCGTACAGAGGATAAATACACCACAGATTACCTGTGCGGTGGTGTTCGGCATGACGAATGCGATAAAGAACCGGGTCGCGAAGGTTGAAATTAGGCGAAGCCATGTCAATTTTTGCGCGTAGCACATGTGCGCCATCCGGGAATTCTCCGGCTTTCATTCGGCGAAATAAATCCAGGTTGTCAACCACGCTGCGCTCGCGAAAAGGGCTGTTTTGGCCGGGAATGAGGTGTGTGCCGCGGTGTTCGCGCATGGCTTCAGCGGTTTGACTGTCCACGTAGGCCATGCCCTGTTGAATCAGAAATTCGGCGAGAGCATAAAGCCGGTCAAAATAGTCGGAAGCAAAAAATTGATGCTCTCCCCAGTCAAAGCCCAGCCAGCGCACGGCGTCGAGGATGGCATCCACATATTCCTGTTCTTCTTTTTCCGGATTGGTGTCGTCAAAACGCATATGGCACTGGCCACCATAATCGCGTGCCAGACCAAAATTTAAACAGATGGATTTGGCGTGACCATAATGCAAATAGCCGTTGGGTTCGGGTGGAAAACGGGTGGCAAAACGCCCTCCCCACTTGTTCTGACTGACGTCTTCGTCAATCATGTGGCGGATAAAGTTAGCGGGTGCGTGTTTTTCGGTGGAGTTGGGCATAAAAACGTATAATTGGAGGATATTGACACAGTAGTGGGGATAGTAATGCAACGGCGAGAATTTATCAAAGGGGTTGCAGGGGTGGGTTTGGGTGGATTGGCCGTGAGTACGCCCAGTTTAGCGGCAGATTTGCCTGCGGTATCATGGCGTTTGGCTTCCAGCTTCCCTAAAAGTCTGGACACAATTTATAACGCTGCAGAGCAATTGGCAAGGCGCGTGGCGGCCTTAACGGGCGGCAGGTTTCAAATCCGCACGTTTGCGGGGGGTGAACTGGTGCCGGGCTTGCAGGTGCTGGATGCGGTGCAAAACGGCACAGTGGAATGCGGCCACAGCGCGAGCTATTATTATGTCGGCAAGAATATGGCATTTGCGTTCGATTGCGCCATGCCGTTTGGTATGACGACTCGACAGCAAAACGCGTGGATGTATTACGGCGGCGGACTGCAATTGATGCGCGATTTATTTAAAAATTACAATATTATTCAATTTCCGGGCGGCAATACGGGGGCGCAAATGGGAGGCTGGTTTCGGCACCCTGTCAATTCCCTGGCTGACTTGAAGGGGCTTAAAATGCGTATCCCCGGCCTGGGTGGGCAAGTAATGGCGCGCATGGGCGTGATACCACTGACTTTGCCGGGAAGTGATATTTATCCTGCACTGGAAACCGGGGCGATCGATGCGGCGGAATGGGTCGGCCCGTATGACGACGAGAAATTGGGATTTCACAAAATCGCCAAAAACTATTATTACCCCGGTTGGTGGGAGGGTGGGCCGCAATTGTCTTTTATGGTCAATCTGCAAAAATGGCATGCTTTGCCCGTTCAATACCAGCAGGCATTTGAGGTGGCGGCCGCCGAAGCCAACCTGCTGATGGTGGCGGAATACGATGCCAAAAATCCGCCGGCTTTGATGCGTTTGGTGCAGGAGGGCGTCACCTTGCATGCTTTCCCCAAAGACGTCATGCTCACCGCCCGTCGTGCGGCGTATGAGATTTTTGAACAGGAAGCGGCGCGCAACCCGATATTCCATACCATTTACAAATCATGGCTGCCATTTCTGGAAAGCGAGATACAGTGGTTCAAAATTGCCGAAGTGCCTTATGAGAATTTTATGGATTATGTGAAATAGCGGGTTTTGATTGAACGGACAACAAAGATGGATCAGGAATAATGAAGATGAGCAATGACGTAAAAAAATCGGGTAATACGGGCAATTTACGCGAAGATGCCTTGTATTATCATGAGTTTCCAACCCCGGGTAAGTTATCGATCGAAGTGTCAAAATCAGCGGTAACGCAGCGTGATTTGGTGCTGGCTTACAGCCCTGGTGTGGCCGAACCTGTGCGGGAGATTGCAGCTGATCCTGAAAATGCGTATCGCTACACCATGAAGGGTAATCTGGTCGCGGTGATTTCTAACGGTACGGCGATTTTAGGTCTGGGTAATCTGGGCGCGTTGGCATCCAAGCCGGTGATGGAAGGTAAGGCATTGTTGTTCAAGAAATTTGCAGGCATTGATGCGATAGATATCGAGGTGTCCAGCGAAGACACCGAGATGGTGATTAACACTATAGCCAGCATTGCAGTGAGTTTTGGCGGGATTAATCTGGAAGACATTGCAGCGCCCGCGTGTTTTGAAATAGAAACCCGGCTCAAAGCGATGCTCGATATTCCTGTGTTCCATGATGACCAGCATGGCACAGCGATCATTGTTGCGGCAGGCTTAATCAATGCGCTGAAAATTGCAGGGAAAAAATTGGCGGATGTGCGGATTGTGCTGGTGGGCGCCGGTGCCGCAGGCACGGCGTCATTGCGCCTGTTGCTGGCACTGGGCGCGGACAAAGCCAAGTTGCTGGTGGTCGACAGGGTCGGGGTGTTGCATACTGGGATGACGGATTTGCCGCCCCATCATGCGTTTTTTGCGGCGGACACCGAGGCACGTACGCTGGCGGATGCATGTGTCGGTGCAGATGTGTTTATCGGCACGTCTGCGCCAAATTTACTCAAGCCCGGGATGTTAGCCAGTATGGCAACAAACCCCGTGGTGTTTGCGATGGCGAATCCCGATCCTGAAATCACGCCGGAATTGGCCAAAGCCACACGCGATGACGTGATTATCGCAACCGGTCGCTCGGATTATCCGAACCAGGTCAATAATGTGCTGTGTTTCCCGTATTTATTCCGTGGCGCGCTGGATGCGCGTGCCAGGGCGATTACGGATGAAATGAAACTGGCGGCAGTACATGCGATTGCCCAACTCGCGCATGAACCTGTGCCTGTTGAAGTGCTGCAGGTTTATCACTTGACTGAACTGTCCTTTGGTCGCGAATATATTCTGCCCAAGTTGACTGATCCGCGTTTGAAAGAGCGGGTGAGTTCGGCGGTTTATCGCGCGGCAAAAGGCAGTCGCTGATGTTGGCAGGTTTGCTTTCAACAGGTTGCGATGGTGGGGAAGGCTTGAAACAGGCTTGTGGTGGTGATGGGCGGAGTCGAACCGCCGACCTATGGGTTATGAATCCATCGCTCTAACCATCTGAGCTACATCACCAACATTACTACGAAGCCGCGCATTATCCGGCTTTTGTGTCGATATTGTCAATATCCATGATGCATCGATGACATTAATATGAGGGTGTGCTTGCCGAAATGGCGCCGCTCAGCGATAATTATACATTTACGTCGTCATTTGGCGTGGTATCGCCATAGCGTTGTTGCGTGGTGTTGGTGGGACCACGGTCTGTGGCAGCAAAAACTTTTTTATACTTCCAAGGAAATTGAGTATGGCAACTCGTAAAGATCTCGCGAATGCGATCCGTGCGCTGGCAATGGATGCGGTGGAGCAGGCCAAATCCGGCCACCCCGGCGCCCCCATGGGGATGGCTGAAATCGCTGAAGTGCTGTGGAATCACCATATGCGGCACAATCCTTCTAACCCCAAGTGGGTGGACCGTGATCGTTTCGTGCTGTCCAACGGACATGGTTCCATGCTGATTTATGCCTTGTTACATTTGACAGGCTACAATTTGCCGATAGAAGAAATCAAACGCTTCCGCCAGTTGCATTCCAAAACGCCCGGACACCCGGAGTATGGCTATACTGATGGCGTGGAAACCACCACAGGCCCGCTGGGCCAGGGCGTGACCAATGCAGTCGGCATGGCAATGACCGAGAAATTGCTGGCAGCGGAATTTAATCGTCCCGGCCACGATATCGTTGATCATTACACTTATGTGTTCCTCGGTGATGGCTGTCTGATGGAAGGCATTTCTCACGAAGCCTGTGCGCTGGCGGGGACTTGGGGCTTGGGTAAACTGGTTGCGTTCTGGGATGACAACGGTATTTCTATCGATGGTCATGTTGAGGGGTGGTTTACCGATAACACGCCCATGCGTTTTGAGGCTTATGGCTGGCATGTGATCGCTGATGTAGATGGACATAACCCTGTGGCTGTGGATGCTGCACTGAAGGCCGCCAAGGCTGTGACAGACAAGCCCAGTCTGATTTGTTGCAAAACCGTTATTGGCAAGGGCTCTCCAAATAAAGAGGGTACCCATGACGTGCATGGCGCGGCTTTGGGCGCGGCTGAAATCGCTGCGACACGCGAAAATATTGGCTGGCATCACCCTTCGTTTGAAATTCCGGCTGATGTTTACGCGGGTTGGGATGGTCGCATTAAAGGGGCAGGGCTGGAAAGTCTGTGGAATATTAAATTCTCTGCTTACGCCGAAGCATATCCTGATGAAGCGGCTGAATTCACCCGTCGTATGGCGGGCGAATTGCCAGCAAACTGGGATGCTTTTCTTGCACAGGCCATTGCCGCCATCAACGCCAAAGGTGAAACCGTGGCGACGCGTAAGGCCTCCCAAATTGCAATTAACGCATTGGCACCGGCTTTGCCTGAATTTCTGGGCGGTTCTGCTGATTTGACCGGTTCTAACCTGACCAATTGGACCGGTTGTCATCAAATTCGCGGTCATTCTGTTGGCAATTACATTTCTTATGGCGTGCGGGAATTCGGCATGTCAGCCATTATGAACGGCATGGCGCTGCATGGTGGTGTATTGCCTTTTGGCGGTACTTTCCTGATGTTCTCGGAATATGCACGCAATGCTTTGCGCATGGCCGCGCTGATGCGCCAACGCGTTCTTTTTGTGTTTACCCACGATTCGATCGGCTTGGGCGAAGATGGTCCTACTCATCAACCTGTTGAGCAAACCTCAACCTTGCGCATGATTCCTAACATGGATGTGTGGCGCCCTTGTGACACAGTTGAAACCATTGTGGCTTGGGGTGAGGGCGTTGGCCGCATGAATGGCCCTACCTGCTTTATTTTGAGCCGGCAAAATTTGCCCTTTGTGTCACGCACTGATGAACAAATTAAAAACATCACTCGTGGTGCCTATGTCTTGAAAGACATGGAAAATTTCCGGGCAATTATTATTTCAACCGGTTCAGAAATCGAATTGGCATTGAAGGCCCATGCTGCTCTGGCTGAACAAGGCATCGCTACCCGCGTTGTGTCTATGCCCTCCAACAATGTTTTTGACCGTCAGGATGCGGCTTATCGAGTCAGCGTATTGCCTAAAGGCATTGTTCGCGTTGCGGTTGAAGCCGGCGTGACCGATTTTTGGCGCAAATACGTGGGGTTGGAAGGCGCAGTAGTCGGTATGGATACTTTTGGCGAATCGGCCCCGGCCAGCGATCTTTACAAACATTTTGGCATCACAACCGAAAACGTAGTCAACGCTGTCAAGAGCGTGCTGTAAATCTTGTCAGTCGTAGCCATGTGCGCACGGATGGTGCGCGGGCTACGGCTTGCCCCATTTTTTAATTTTGGTACGGAGTAGCAATTATGACAATTAAGGTAGGTATCAATGGATTTGGCCGTATTGGCCGTATGGTATTTCGCGCAGCAATAAAAGATTTTTCTGATATTGAAATTGTTGCGATCAATGACTTGCTGGAGCCTGACTATTTGGCTTACATGCTCAAACACGATTCTGTGCATGGCCTGTTCAAAGGGGATATCGCCGTTGAGGGACACACGTTGATTGTGAATGGTAAACGTATTCGTTTGACCTCGATTAAAAATCCGCTTGAACTGGCTTGGGGCGAAGTGGGCGCAGACATTGTGGTGGAATCCACCGGTTTGTTTTTGACCAAAGAAACTTGTGAAATGCATTTGTCCGCAGGTGCCAAGAAGGTCATTATGTCGGCGCCATCCAAGGATGACACGCCGATGTTTGTTTATGGCGTGAACCACAAAACGTATGCGGGTGAAGCGATTGTTTCGAATGCTTCCTGCACCACCAATTGTTTGGCACCTGTGGCCAAGGTGTTGAACGATTCGTTTGGTATCAAGCGTGGTTTGATGACTACGGTGCACAGTGCAACGGCGACGCAGAAGACCGTAGATGGTCCTTCCAATAAAGATTGGCGCGGTGGTCGGGGTATTCTGGAAAATATTATCCCCAGCAGCACCGGTGCAGCCAAAGCAGTGGGTAAGGTGATTCCTGAGTTAAACAAGAAATTGACGGGTATGTCATTCCGGGTGCCTACTTCTGACGTTTCGGTGGTCGATTTGACCGTGGAACTGATTAAAGAAGCCAGCTATGAACAAATCTGCGCTGCAATGAAAGCTGCTTCGGAAGGTGAAATGAAGGGCGTGTTGGGTTATACCACTGAGAAAGTCGTGTCTACGGATTTTCGTGGTGAAAGCTGTACCTCTACGTTTGATGCCGATGCGGGCATCGCGTTGGACAACAGTTTCATTAAAGTAATTGCCTGGTATGACAATGAATGGGGTTATTCCAGCAAAGTGCTGGAAATGGTTCGCGTTATTGCCAGATAAAAGTCAGATTGCCGCGCTCTCACAGGGGAATCTGCTTGTGCAGGGCGCGGTTGTCGTGACTATTCAGGATTGAATTGTTTTAATCCTGAATAGTTACCTGCATTGGAGAAATGAATGTCTGTCATCCGCATTACCGATCTCGACCTGAAGGGAAAACGAGTTTTTATTCGTGCTGATATGAATGTACCCGTCAGCGAGGGTAAAGTCACTTCTGATGCCCGGATCACCGCTTCTTTGCGTACGATTGAGTACTGCTTGAAAGCGGGCGCAAAAGTGATGGTGACCTCACACCTTGGTCGACCAACAGAGGGTGAATACTCGGTCGAAAATTCACTCCAACCCATTGCCGACGTGCTTGGAAAAAAACTCAACCGTCCAGTGCGCCTGATCAAAGATTGGGTCAATGGCGGTTTTGATGTGGCTGATGGCGAAGTGGTGTTGTTGGAAAATGTACGTTTTAATGTCGGTGAAAAGAAAAATCTTGATGCCACAGCAAAGCAATATGCGGCTTTGTGCGATGTGTTCGTGATGGATGCCTTTGGCACCGCACACCGCGCAGAAGCTTCCACCTATGGCGTGGCAAAATTTGCCCCAATTGCTGCGGCCGGGTTATTGTTGACTGAAGAATTGGACGCGCTCACCCGCGCTCTGAAAGACCCTGCCCGTCCTATGGTGGCTATTGTTGGGGGCTCGAAGGTCTCCACCAAATTAACCGTGCTGGAAGCTTTGGCAGAAAAAGTGGATCAATTGGTGGTGGGTGGCGGTATTGCCAATACCTTTATTCGTGCCACAGGCAGGTCTGTGGGAAAATCACTGTGTGAGGATGATTTGTTGCCTGTAGCGCAGGCATTGATGGTTAAAATGAATGCGCGTAATGCCAGTATTCCTATTGCCACTGATGTGGTGTGTGGCAAGCGTTTTGATGCCAATGAGCCTGCGGTATTGAAATCTGCGGATGACGTTGAAGCCGATGACATGATCTTTGACATTGGCCCACAATCCGCGCAAGTATTGGCTGATATTATTATGAAAGCCGGTACTGTGGTATGGAATGGACCAGTGGGCGTTTTTGAATTTGATCAGTTTGGAGAGGGCACAAAAACCATTGCTCACGCGATTGCTCACACCAAGGCATTTACTTTGGCAGGGGGAGGCGACACCATCGCGGCCATACAAAAATATGGTATTTATGACAAAATTTCCTATATTTCAACAGCAGGTGGTGCTTTCCTTGAGTTTTTGGAAGGTAAAAAACTGCCCGCAGTCGAGATTTTGGAACAACGCGCCGTAAAATAAATAACAGGGATACCGGGGGATATTCCCCCTCTTAGACTGACTCAGGTTAATAATATGATACGTAGAACAAAGATTGTTGCCACACTCGGTCCCGCTTCTTCTGATGCGAAAACACTGGATAAAATGATGGAAGCCGGGGTAGATGTTGTTCGTTTGAATTTTTCGCACGGTGTAGCGCAAGACCATATTGATCGTGCTGAACTGGTGCGTTCTCTGGCACGGGCAAGAGGTCGGGCCATCGGTGTGCTGGCAGATTTGCAAGGCCCAAAAATCCGCGTGGGGAAGTTCGCTGACGGAAAAATAGTTTTAGCACCCGGTGACGCATTCATTCTGGATGCGAATTGTGCCTTGGGTAACCAGGAACGGGTGGGTTTGGATTACAAAGAGTTGCCTAATGATTTGGAGCGCGGTGCGACTTTGTTGCTGGATGACGGGCGTATTGAAATGTGGGTGGAAGATGTGGTCGGTGCTGAAATTTTCTGCCGCGTGGTACAGGGTGGGGTCTTGTCGAACAATAAGGGTATCAACCGTAAAGGTGGCGGGTTGTCTGCGGATGCCTTGACCGATAAAGATAAAGAGGATTTGAAAACTGCAGCGGCTTTGCAAGCAGATTATATTGCCATTTCATTTCCGCGTTCTGCCGATGACATGAATTATGCCCGAAAATTGTTGCGCGAAGCCGGTGGTAATGGCATGTTGGTAGCAAAAATTGAACGGGCTGAAGCCATTGTTGCGCTGGAAGAAGTGGTGATGGCTTCCGATGCAGTGATGGTGGCACGCGGTGACCTGGGCGTGGAAGTTGGTGATGCGGCGGTGCCAGCATTGCAAAAGAAAATTATTCGTATGGCGCATAAACACAACAAACCGGTCATCACCGCGACACAGATGATGGAGTCCATGATACAAAGTCCCATTCCCACGCGTGCCGAGGTTTCGGATGTGGCAAATGCAGTGCTGGATGGTACGGATGCCGTGATGTTGTCGGCAGAAACTGCAGCGGGTAGTTATCCGGTTGAGGCCATAGCAGCCATGCACAGGGTTTGCCTGGAAGCAGAGAAGGATCGTGAACAGGAGTTTCAAAGTAAACGTTTAGAAAGTCATGTTGAAAAAGTCGATGAATCTATTGCGTTGGCGGCTATTTTTACCGCGACGCATTTGGACAATGTACGTGCGATTGCTGCCTTGACGCAATCTGGTTCTACCTGCTTGTGGATGTCCCGGATGAGCACTGCAGTGCCGATTTACGCGTTAACGTCAGAAGTGGCGACTCGCCGTAAAGTGACGCTCTATCGCGGCGTTTATCCTGTTAACTTTCAGCAGGACACCAATGACCGCGAAGCGCTGTTGATTGCTGCGGAAGAAGAATTGCGTCGTCGCGGCGCTGTGCGTGAAGGCGATCTGATTGTGTTGACCATTGGTGAACCCATCGGGCAGTCTGGTGGCACTAACACGATGAAAATAGTTAAAGTGGGCGCCTATAAAAAACAGACCACTCACTAATTCCGTCTATCTATATCTAATTTTATTAAGGAGAACTACATGGCACTCGTCTCATTGCGCCAACTTTTGGATCATGCAGCAGAACATCAGTACGGTCTGCCCGCATTCAATGTGAACAACCTGGAACAGGTACATGCGATTATGCAGGCTGCGGATGCCTGTGGTAGCCCTGTGATTATGCAAGCATCTGCTGGCGCACGCAAATATGCGGGTGGCAGTTTCTTGCGGCATCTGATTACTGCCGCTGTGGAAGCTTATCCACATATTCCTGTTGTGATGCACCAGGACCATGGAGCAAGCATGCCTGTGTGCGTGCGTTCGATTGCCGATGGTTATTCATCGGTCATGATGGACGGTTCGCTAAAAGAAGATGGGAAAACCCCCGCCAGTTACGAATATAATGTGGACATTACCCGTCGCGTGGTTGAAATTGCTCATGCTGTGGGTGTTTCGGTGGAAGGTGAGCTGGGTTGCCTGGGTTCATTGGAAACCGGCTTGGCTGGCGAAGAAGATGGCGTTGGAGCAGAAGGTACCCTTGATCATTCCCAGTTGTTGACCGACCCGGAAGAAGCCGCTGATTTTGTGAAAAAAACGGGTGTTGATGCTTTGGCGATTGCGATCGGAACTTCTCACGGCGCATACAAATTTACTCGTCCGCCTACGGGTGAAATTTTGGCCATCAGTCGCATCAAAGAAATTCATGCGCGTATTCCCAATACTCATTTGGTGATGCATGGCTCTTCTTCAGTGCCACAAGAATGGCTTAAAATTATCAATGAGTTCGGTGGTGATATGGGCGAAACTTATGGTGTGCCAGTGGAAGAAATTGTTGAAGGTATCAAACATGGCGTGCGTAAAGTGAACATTGATACCGATCTGCGTATGGCTTCTACGGGTGCGGTGCGTAAATTTCTGGCAGAACACCGCTCAGAATTTGACCCGCGTAAATTCCTGATTGCCTCAACGAAAGCCATGCAGGAAATTTGCAGATTGCGTTACGAGGCTTTCGGCTCGGCCGGTCAGGCAGCAAAAATTAAACCTGTTGATCTCGAAAAAATGGCCAGTAAATATGTCAAGGGTGAATTGAACGCTGTGGTAAAGTAAACGCCAAAACAGACTGTTGCATGTATATTTGTCCTGTTGGACAGTTATATTGTGCGAGGGTCTTGTAAGAGGTGATTGCTTGCACGGACGTAAAAATGGCAGCTCAGGCTGCCATTTTTACGTCCGTGTCTTGTGTTCAGTGAATGTCTGGATTTAAGCCTGTTTTTCCACTAATAATGTATGTACCCGTCGGCTGTCTGCACGCAAAACTTCAAACCGTAAGCCCGCAAATGCAATGAATTCACCACGTTTTGGCATGTGACCAAAATGGTTGAGTACCAAACCACCGATGGTATCGAATTCGTCATCCGCGAAGGTTGTACCAAAGGATGCATTAAAATCTTCGATTTCAGTGAGGGCTTTGACACGATAACGCCCGCCTTTGTCCTGAATGATATTGTCTTCGGTTTCGTCGAAATCATATTCGTCTTCGATATCACCTACGATTTGCTCCAATACATCTTCGATAGTGACTAATCCGGATACCCCACCATATTCATCCACCACAATCGCCATGTGATTACGGCTGGCGCGGAACTCTTTCAAGAGCACATTTAATCTTTTCGACTCGGGAATAAATACTGCCGGGCGCAGCATTTCCCGCAGATGGAATCCGCTGTTGGCATAATATTGCAATAAATCTTTGGCCAATAAAATACCAATGACATCATCTTTGTTTTTATCAATGACAGGGAATCTTGAGTGTGCGGTTTCAATGATGACAGGAATGATTTCGTCGACGGTATCGTTGATGTCAATCATATCCATTTGGGCGCGTGGGATCATGATGCTGCGCACCTGGCGCTCAGAAACATCCAGTACACCCTCTATCATCGCCAGAGCCTCTGCATCAAGCAGGTTGTGCTGGAATGCGCCCTGTAGAATATCCAGCAATTCATCCTTGGTTTCTGGTTCAGGACTTAACCATGTGCCTAAACGTTCAAACCAGTTCGGTTTGGGGGGTTCATCGATCATGACAGCGGCTCCATTTCTGAATACGGATTGGCAAAACCCAAACCGGTCATGATTTCTATTTCTCGCGCTTCCATACGTGCTGCGTCCTCATTCTGTTCGTGATCATAACCATGTAAGTGCAATACGCCATGCACAATTAAATGCATGTAATGTGCCTGTAAAGTCTTGTGCTGCTCCCGGGCTTCGCGCGTGACCACTGCAGCACACAGCACCAGATCGCCGCTGACCATGGGCGCATCAGTATAGGGGAACGATAACACATTTGTAGCATGATTTTGATGACGGAACGTTTCATTTAATTCCAGTCCTTCAGCTTCACCCACAATGCGTATGGTAATTACTGCCGCACACTCCTGCGCTGCGCGCACCGCCCGCATTATTTGTGGCCGCAATGGCGCGCCGGGTGCGCGCACTGCTCGCTGCACTGACAAATTTAATGGCAATCCCATGTTAGTTGGCTTTTTCCTGATCTCGTTGTTCATACGCATGGACAATTCTCGCCACCAATGGGTGACGCATGACATCTTCTTTTTGAAACCAGCTGAATGCAATGCCGCGTACATCGCGCAGTACTTCGCTGGCATCCAGTAAGCCATTTTTAATGCCTTTGGCCAAGTCCACTTGCGTCATGTCGCCTGTGATGACCGCCCGTGAGCCAAAGCCGATTCGGGTTAAAAACATTTTCATCTGCTCGGATGTGGTGTTTTGCGCTTCATCCAGAATGATAAATGCCTGGTTCAGCGTTCGCCCACGCATATATGCCAGTGGGGCGATCTCAATGATGCCACTTTCAAATAAACGCGCCATTTTTTCTGCACCCATCAGATCATACAGCGCATCGTAAAGAGGGCGCAAATACGGATCAATTTTTTGTGCCAAGTCTCCAGGTAAAAAACCTAACCGTTCACCCGCTTCCACTGCGGGGCGAGTAAGAATCAGACGTTTCACAACATCCCGTTCTAAAGCATCCACTGCGCTGGCTACGGCTAAATAAGTTTTCCCTGTGCCGGCAGGGCCAATGCCAAAGGTAATGTCGTGAGACTGTATCTGGGTGAGATAAGTGTTTTGACGCGGTGTACGACCACGTAAATCACTGCGCCGTGTGTGCAATATCACGGCGGCATCATCATTTTCAGGGTAGGCGATGTCAACCAGTGCAAGTTGAATATCTTCCACACTAATGGGCTTGTGTTCTGCTTGCTGATAAAAACGTTTCAATAAGGTAATGGTTTGTCGCATGGCAGTTTGAGTGCCATCAACTTTAAAATGCTCACTGTGTCGTGTGATGGTCACATTGAGCGCATTGGCAAGTTGATGCAGGTTTTCTTCAAGTACCCCGCATAAATTAGCCAGCCGATGATTGTCAACTGGAGACAAGGTAAGGTGCATCACAACACCCTTTCACCATGCAACCAGTGCGCATTGGTTGCGGTGATGCGCACTTCAATAAACTGCCCAATCAGGCTTTTGTCGCCTGTAAAGTTGACCACGCGGTTGTTGGTGCTGCGACCAATCAATTCTCGTTCATCCCGCTTTGATACACTCTCCACAAGCACATGTTGCACCGTGTTGAGCATCTGCCCGGATACGGCAATCACGCCTTGGTGAAGCGCGGCCTGAACCTGCAATAAACGGCTTTGTTTTTGAGTGGGGTCGACATCATCTTTTAACTCGGCAGCGGGTGTGCCGGGACGCGGGCTATATAAAAAACAGTAGGAAATATCAAAACCCACGTCAGCGATAAGCTGCAATGTGGCAGCGAAATCGGCTTCCGTTTCACCCGGAAAACCGACAATAAAATCGGAAGAAATGCTGAGATTCGGGCGCGCTTCGCGCAGGCGGCGCACGACAGATTTGTATTCCAGCACCGAATAGCCGCGTTTCATGGCGGCCAATATCCGGTCGGAACCGCATTGCACAGGCAGATGTAAATGCGCGGCCAATTTGGGCAAACGCGCGTAGGCATCAATCATGCGTTGCGTGCATTCACGCGGATGGCTGGTGGTGAAGCGTATGCGCTCAACCCCGGGAATTTCATGAACATATTCGAGCAGCAGGGCAAAATCAGCCTGTTCGCCGTCCGCCAGCAATCCGCGATAAGCATTAACATTTTGCCCGAGCAGCGTAATTTCTTTCACTCCCTGTGCCGTCAAGCTTGCTATTTCAACCAGGATGTCGTCGAAAGGGCGCGATACCTCTTCACCGCGTGTATAAGGCACCACACAGAACGTGCAATATTTTGAACAGCCTTCCATAATGGAGACAAATGCGGTGACACCTTTTGTTTGCGTGACGGGAAGCTGATCGAATTTTTCGATTTCCGGAAAAGAAATATCGCACTGTGATTGCCCCGTTGCGCGGCGTCGTGCAATCAAATCAGGCAAACGATGAAGTGTTTGAGGGCCAAATATCACATCAACATATGGCGCGCGTTTGAAAATGGCTTCACCTTCCTGGCTGGCGACACAGCCCCCCACACCAATGATTAAATTTGGTTTGAGGTCTTTTAGTTCACGCACTCGTCCCAAATCGGAAAACACTTTTTCTTGCGCTTTTTCGCGTACCGAGCAAGTGTTAAACAGAATGACATCTGCATCCAGCGGGTCGTCAGTAGGCGTCATACCTTCGGATTCGCGCAATACATCGGCCATTTTGTCCGAGTCGTAGGCGTTCATTTGGCAACCAAATGTTTTGATGTAAACTTTTTTCAATGAATATCTTGCGCGTTTGTTAGCCTGATATAGCGGGTGAGCGGATCAAATTGCTTAATGGCTGGGTGCCACAAAACCTTCAACCTTGTCGCCGCCATCGCCGAAGAAATACTGCTCCACCTGTTCCATCAGGTATTTGCGGGCGCGTGCCTCAGCCAGATTAAGCCGATTTTCGTTGACCAGCATGGTCTGCTGGCGCAACCATGCCGCCCAGGCTTCTTTGGAAACATTGGCGTACAGTTTTTGTCCCATTTCGCCTGGCAGAGGGGGGAAATCCAAACCTTCCGCTTCACGACCCAATTTGATGCAATTAACCATTCTCGCCATGTTTTACTCCGTTATCGAATTAATACTGCTTCATCATTGTTCCGTGGCACGACAGTGCCCAAACGGTAAACCTGTTCACCCGCTACGGTCAGGTGCTGCATCGCTGCCTCTGCATGTTCAGCAGCCACAACGACAACCATGCCGATACCGCAATTGAAAGTGCGGTACATTTCATCCCATGCGACTTGTCCCTCTTGTGCCAGCCACGTGAACAACGGAGGCATTGCCCAGCTTGTGACGTCAATTTTTGCCGCCACTGTTTCAGGCAGAATGCGGGGCACATTGCCGATTAAACCGCCACCAGTAATGTGTGCCATGCCTTTAACCGGCATCGCTTGCATCAGGGCCAACAGCGGTTTAACATAAATTCGGGTGGGTTCCATGACGACATCGGCAAATGGGCGACCATTAAAATCAGCCAACCAGTCCATCCGGGTTCTTTCAATGACCTTGCGGATGAGGGAATAGCCATTCGAATGCGCACCACTTGAGGCCAAACCGAGCAAGACATCACCCGGTTTAATTTGACTGCCGTCGAGAATTTCAGCGCGTTCTACCACACCCACGGCAAAACCGGCCAGATCATATTCGCCAGCAGGGTACATACCGGGCATTTCAGCGGTTTCGCCACCAATCAGGGCACAACCCGCACGCTCGCAACCGGCGGCAATGCCACGAATGACTTGCTCGGCGATGTCCACATCCAATTTGCCACATGCAAAATAATCAAGAAAAAACAGCGGTTCTGCCCCTTGAACCAAAATGTCATTCACACTCATTGCCACTAAATCGATGCCAACGGTGTCATGTCGGTTAAGCGTAAAGGCTAATTTAAGTTTGGTCCCTACGCCATCAGTGCCGGACACCAGTATGGGTTCTTTGTAGCGCTCTGGCAGACGGGTTAATGCACCAAATCCGCCGATTCCGCCCAATACTTCGGGGCGCATTGTGCGCTTTGCCCACGGTTTGATGCGTTCCACCAGGCTGTCGCCCGCGTCAATATCAACCCCGGCATCCCGGTAAGAAAGGGCACCTGTCCCCGTATTTTTTAACATCTGCTGACCAATCCATTATTCTGTGACATATAGCCGATATTCTACCGCATATTTGTACTGTTTGAGCCCTTTACGCCAAAGGGAGCCGTTTCAATGACATAAATATTATTGGCAAGTCGGTTATAATTGGCACTCTATTTCATCCAACAGTTTTCTATACCATGATTGCTGCGCTTTCTATTTCTCAAATTCCTTCCCTGCAATTGTTGTCACGCGGCAAAGTGCGTGATTTGTATGCCATCGATGATCAACGCTTGTTGATGGTGGCAACGGATCGTTTGTCGGCATTTGATGTGATTTTACCGACACCAATACCCGGAAAAGGGTGTGTGTTGACCACGATTTCGCAATTTTGGTTTGACCGGTTGGCCCATTTGTTACCCAACCATTTGACCGGCGACACACCCGAGTCAGTTGTGCGACCCAATGAAATTGAGCAGGTGAAAGGACGTGCCATGGTGGTGAAGCGCCTGTCGCCGTTGCCCATCGAAGCCGTAGTGCGGGGCTATTTGGCTGGTTCTGGCTGGAAAGAATACCAATCACAGGGCAGTGTGTGTGGCATAGCACTCCCTGCCGGATTAAAATTGGCGGATAAATTGCCGGAACCCTTGTTCACACCTTCAACCAAAGCGGCAGTGGGTGAGCACGACGAAAATATCGCTTATGCCCAAGCAGAGTTGTTGTTGGGCAGATCACTGGCGGCACGCGTGCGTGATGCCAGTTTAGCACTTTATACCGAGGCGGCAGCATGGGCACTGTCTCGCGGAATCATTATTGCGGACACCAAGTTTGAGTTTGGCCTTGATCAGTCTGGGCAATTACATCTGATTGATGAGGCATTAACGCCCGATTCATCACGTTTCTGGCCGGTGGATCAGTACCAGCCCGGTCATCAGCCGCCCAGCTTTGACAAGCAATTTGTGCGTGACTGGTTAGAACAGTCTGGCTGGAACAAAGTCGCGCCTGCTCCCGACTTGCCAGAAGAAATCGCCCTGAAAACTGCTGAAAAATACCGGGAAGCCATGACGCGTTTGTTGTCTGATTAGGCTGCGCGAATAAAGCAATGGGCCTATGCATAATCTTGCTGAACAGTGTTTCATTTTGGCGCAAATGGGTGTTGTTAGAGCGCTGAAAGTCTGTTGGCACTGAAACCGTGCTGCTTTTGTGTGCGGTTCATTGCATTCTGTGCGTTAGCGTACAGAATAACTGGATTTGTCTGCGTAGGATGATTAGTTGCCGTGAGCGTAGCGGTATTTGTTTCTTAAGCGTTCTGCTTCTTAACCCTGGTTTTTATGTCGGGAGATTTATCATGATTAATATACGATATACATTACGTAACCTCTTTCTTGTGGCTGTCGCCACTTTATCACTGAGCGCATTAACTGGTTCTGCGAATGCAGCGACCACAGAGGACTTGACCAGGGATTCCACCCAGGCGCTAGAACTCTTATATAAGACCCATCCTGTTGCAAAAGATATTTCAAAGCATGCAGATGCGGTGCTTGTGTTTCCCAAAGTGATCAAGGCGGGTCTGGTGTTCGGGGGGGGGTACGGTGAAGGCGTTTTGTTCAAGGGCTCGAAAGTCGCTGGCTACTACAATACCGTTTCGGCTTCCTGGGGCTGGCAGGCTGGCGCTCAGTCATACAGTTATGTGGTGTTTCTTATGAACAATAAAGCTATGAAATACCTTCATAAATCAGAGGGCTGGGAAGTGGGTGTGGGACCGACGGTCGTTGTAATGAATGATGGGGCAGCCAAGAACCTGACAACCACGACACTGAAAGACGACGCTTATGCTTTCATCTTCGACCAGCAGGGGCTTATGGCGAGTCTCAGTCTTGAAGGTACAAAAATTACTCGTATCAACAAACCTTAACGTCGAAACTCAATTCTGAGGCGCGTTAAAAAGAGCCAATGAAAATTTGGTGAAGGTGGAGAGGCTTTCTGATCGTAGAGAAAGCCTCTCACTTTATTCCGATCCCAGTCCTAACTCCTGTATTTTGCGCGTTAAGGTATTGCGCCCCCAACCTAACAACTGCGCCGCTTCAATACGTCGTCCCCCTGTGTGGGCAAGCGCAACTTCGATCAGTGTGGTTTCAAATGTTGCATTGAGCCCATCAATAATACCGGTTTCGCCACGTTTGAGCGCTGCATCTGCAGTTTGCGCCAAATTTTGTGCCCAACTGTTTACAATGAATTCCGGCGCCGCACCATTCAAAATCTCTGGTGGCAGATCGCCGACATCAACCGTATTCCCTGCGGCCATAATGGTCAGCCAGTGGCATACATTTTCCAGCTGACGTACATTACCCGGCCAAGGAAATTGACTGAGTTTTTGCATCGCGGCTTCAGAAAGCTTTTTTGCTTCTACGCCTTGGTCTTTAGCGCTTTTTTGTAAAAAATGTCGCATGAGAAGAGGGATGTCCTCTTTGCGCTCGCGTAAAGCGGGTAAGCGTAGTCTGATGACGTTAAGGCGGTGAAACAGGTCTTCACGGAATAAACCTGCTTGAACCCGGGATTCCAAATCTTGATGTGTGGCTGCAATAACGCGTACATTGACTTTAACAGGTTGCTGTCCACCCACCCGATAAAACTGGCCATCCGACAGTACGCGTAACAAACGGGTTTGCAGTTCTGAGGGCATATCGCCAATTTCATCCAGAAACAGAGTGCCGCCATCGGCTTGTTCAAAGCGTCCACGACGTTGTCCTGCTGCGCCGGTGAATGCGCCCCGTTCATGACCAAACAGCTCTGATTCCAGCAAGTCACGAGGTATGGCTGCGGTATTGATTGCAATAAATGGCCGGTCAGCACGCACGCTGTGCCGATGAAGAGCTGAAGCGACTAATTCTTTTCCTGTGCCGGATTCGCCAGTAATCAACACGGTGGTATGCGATTGTGACAGGCGGCCTATGGCTCGAAATACATCTTGCATAGCAGGCGCTTGCCCTAACATTTCAGGTACTGCAGTGGGTAGGGTGGTATCTTCGGTTTGCTCGGTGCGCAGGCTTTCATCGATTGCGCGACGAATCAGCTCCACGGCATAGCTCACATCAAATGGTTTGGGCAGATATTCATATGCACCGCCCTGAAAGGCGGCAACGGCCGATTCCAGGTCAGAGTATGCGGTCATGATGATCACTGGAACGCGTGGAAAGCGGGTGCTCAATTGCTGCAACAACCCCAATCCTGAACCACCCGGCATATGAATGTCGCTGACGACCACTTGGGGGGTGGCGTATTCCAATGCAGCCTCCACTTCGGGTACAGAGGAAAAGCTGGTGAAAGCGATGTCTTCACGTTGAAGGGCCTTTTCAAACACCCATCGGATGGAGCGGTCATCATCAATAATCCAAACGGGTTTATTCATTATTCATCATCCCTAATGGCAATAAAATGGTAAATACGGTGTGTCCGGGTCTGCTTTCCACGTCAATCTCACCATGATGTTGGTGCACAAAAGTTTGTGCCAGGGTCAAACCTAACCCACTTCCACCTTCTCGTGCAGATACCAGTGGAAAGAATATCCTGTCGCGAATTGTCGCCGGGATGCCTGGGCCATTGTCGATGATTTGTATCTGCACTGCCTGGAGATACCGCTTCATGGCTAAAGTCACCTGACGCACTGCTCTGGTGCGCAGTTTGATTTCGCCATGGCCGGACAGCGCTTGTACTGCATTACGCACAATATTCAACACAACCTGAATCAGTTGTTCATAATCACCAATGACTTCAGGGAGGCTGACATCATAGTCACGGTGAATGATCAATCCTTGGGGTGTTTCGGCCAAACTTACGCTGCGTACGCGCTCCAAAACTTCATGGATATTTAATGCGCCAATTTTTGGTAGCCGGTGCGGAGTCAACAACCGGTCCATCAGTGATTGCAAACGGTCTGATTCGTGAATAATGACATTGGTGTATTCACGTGTCTCGGGTGGCAATTCAAGTTCGAGTAATTGCGCTGCACCACGAATACCCCCCAAAGGATTTTTGATTTCATGTGCCAGATTGCGCAACAAATCACGGTTGGCTTGCTGTTGCAACAAGCGCTGTTCATCACGTACAACCCTTAATTGCTGGTTCATCGGGTGAAATTCCAGCATGAACAGATTTGTTGGGCTTTCCAGCCAAGTGAAGGTTGCGCTGATTTGTAGTTGCGTATCATCTGTATGCACCTGTAGCCCATGTTCGGTAAAGCTGGCGTTGTGTGCCAAAGCATAATCCAGCGCCGCATGCAGCGGCGCTGCTTGGTGAAACAAGGTGTCAAGCGTTAGGCCGAATGCCTTTCCCAGACTCAAAGCCAGCATATTTTCTGCTGCCGGATTGATATACATTACCCGACGAGTTTGGTCCAGGACCAGTACTGCAGTAGCCAAATACTCTAAACCCGCAAAATTTAAATTAATTGAATCCATAGCTACCTTAAGGTTTATGAAAGAAGCGGGTGAAATTTAATTTCTGCAAGCCAAGAAAGCTGCCGTGGCCGGAAGACAAAACTTTATCGCCCCTTCGTCTTTTTTATCTTGTACAGGTTGTTAAAAATATCTGGGTAATATCATGATGCTCATTACATCGTCTTTGCACGTCACGCTTATGGCGCTTTGCACCAAAATAGAGCGAAAAGGATGTCAAGAAATGTTTATACATTCAAATAAGCAATTGTTATACCAATGGTATCAAACCATGGCTTTGCGAGTTGATGTGGTGCACCACCCTTGCTTGGGCGTTTATTTTTCTGGTTTATAAACGCTGTCGGGTCGGCAGGCGTGCCAAATTTTACTGAGTGCTGATGGGTTTATTGTTTGAGGTGCGCCAATTCTTTGTTTAAAGCGGTGACATTATCGAGATGTAATTTGACGGCCTCATCCAGTTTGGATACACGCTGTAAATAGTTTGGGTTGTTGAGTTGTTCACCGGCATGTGGGGCTTCCTGTTTTTGAGCGAGCAACGCATCATTCAGTGCTTGTTGTTCGGTTTTTAGTTCTGATTCAATGACGGTTCGACGTAAGCTGTCACGTTTTTCCTGGGTTGTCGCATCAATGTGCGGGATATTCAGATGCTCGACGCTGGCACTGTGCGTGGATTTGTGAGGCGCTGTTTCTGCGGTCGTAGCCTCTCTAATGTGGAGTGGTTTCGCGCCTTTGCCTGGATAATTGGTGTACATCACATTACCGGAAGCATCCACGCTTTTATAAATTTCCGCCTGTGCATGCAAAGCAACACAGCACGAGGCAAGCAGGAGCCATCGTTTCATCGAAAAATCCATAGGGCATCTCTAAAATATTGATTGATTCGGTATGGGGGGCGTGATAAGCGCTTTCATCATTGTACAGATCGGGTTAGCTTACACCAAAAACGCAGTTTAACTCAATAAATGGCAATTCAATTCGTCGCATGTTCGCAAATTGGGTGGGAGATGAAACCGTGAAAATGGACTTTCGTTGCAAGCACTTCCTTTGGTGGCGATTTTTAAATTTATGCTTGCGCATACACACTGTAGCAAACAAAAGGAGCGGAAAACCGCTCCTTTTGTCATAACATGGTATCGAAATTTCCAGTCGCGACAGCATACTTGAAATGGCGTCGTGATCGGATTCCGGTAAATTTAGAGCGAGTAATACATATCAAATTCGATAGGGTGTGTCGTCATACGCAAGCGAGTGACTTCTTCCATTTTCAGTTCAATATAAGCATCAATCATTTCGTTACTGAACACGCCACCCCGTGTAAGAAATTCGCGGTCTTTGTCCAAAGCTTCCAGGGCCAGGTCAAGTGAGTGACAGACTTTCGGAATTTTTGCTTCATCTTCCGGTGACAAATGGTAGAGGTTCTTGTCTGAGGCTTCACCAGGATGAATTTTGTTTTGAATACCATCCAAACCTGCCATCATCAAAGCTGTAAAAGCCAGATAAGGGTTGGCGGAAGGGTCAGGAAAACGTACCTCAATGCGGCGCGCTTTTGCACTTTGAACGAAAGGGATTCGAATTGATGCAGAGCGATTGCGCGCGGAGTAAGCCAGCATGACGGGTGCTTCAAAACCGGGGACTAAACGTTTGTAGGAGTTGGTGCCCGGATTGGTAATGGCATTCAAAGCCCTGGCATGTTTGATGATGCCACCAATATAATACAGCGCCAAGTCGGACAGGCCTGCATAGCCTTCACCAGCAAACAGGTTTTTGCCGTCTTTCCAAATGGATTGATGCACATGCATACCGGAGCCGTTATCACCCACGATAGGTTTAGGCATAAATGTTGCTGTTTTGCCGTAGCTGTGCGCCACATTGTGCACGACATATTTCAGAATCTGCGTCCAGTCGGCACGTTTGGTCAATGTATTGAAACGTGTACCAATTTCACATTGTCCTGCTGTGGCCACTTCATGGTGATGCACTTCAACTTCAACACCCATTTCTTCCAGGGTCATGCACATGGCAGAACGAATGTCTTGCAGGCTATCAACGGGAGGCACCGGGAAATACCCACCTTTTACTCTGGGGCGATGCCCCATATTACCGCCTTCATAGCTTGAATCTGAACTCCAGTCGGCTTCTTCAGCACTGATTTTACACATGCTGCCAGACATGTCGGTTTTCCATGACACTGAATCAAAAATGAAAAATTCAGGCTCTGGGCCGAAATATGCAGTGTCGCCAATGCCGGTTGATTTTAGATATGCTTCAGCACGTTTGGCAATAGAGCGTGGATCCCGGTCGTAACCCTTCATGCTTGAAGGTTCGATCACGTCACACGTCAGTATCATGGTGGATTCGTCACGGAATGGGTCCATGCAAGCACTGCCTGCGTCAGGCATTAAAATCATGTCGGAAGCTTCAATGCCTTTCCATCCGGCAATCGACGAACCGTCAAAAGCATGGCCTTCAACAAATTTCTCTTTGGAAAATTGTGAAATGGGTATGCTGACGTGCTGCTCTTTGCCGTGGGTGTCGGTGAAACGAAAATCGATAAACCGTACTTCATTGTCCTTAACCATCTGCATTACTGCGGCGACTGCCATAAGTATCTCCTTACGCGAAAAATAAAAAACATCAATCCAGCCCATAGCGGCTAGTCATACAAGCACAATATGTACCATTTCTTTTGTGAATCTGCTGACATGGCTTGAACAGCGCGATTATGCTTGTTTAATTTGCCAGATGCAAAAAAACTTTCTGTGCACTCGGTTGTGCACCAATTTATAATTTTGCACTTAAATGGTGCAAACAAGCAAAAAGCGCACTAAAATGGTGCTAAATAAAATGGGTAATCGGTATGTTAATTGAATATCTGACCTTGTCGGATACGTTCCAAATGATGACGAGCCTGTTCTAAAAGTGTAGCGGGCAAGCCATTTTTTTCTGCGATAATCAAACCCAGTGATGAGCCAGCTTGTCCCGTTTCAATTTGATATGTCGGTGTCAATGTGGTGTAATCAAAACGCATCGACGCATTATGGAGGTAAGGGTGTTCGCTGGCAAACAATTTTAGTGGCGACAGGTGTGTGGTCACAATACCCCGTACTTTGCGCGTCGCCAGCTCATCCAGTACGGCCATCGCCAGCGCGGCACCCTCTTCAGGGTCCGTACCTGTTCCCAATTCATCCATCAGCACCAAAGTGTGACTGTCCGCTTCTTCCAGCAAACGGCGCAATACCGTAACATGACCAGCAAAGGTAGATAAATGATGATGGAGGCTTTGTTTATCACCTACATCCACGATGACCCGGTTAAAATTACCCACTATGCAAGCGCCCTCTGCAGGCAAATGCAAGCCGCAATGCGCCATGGTCACCAACAGGCCCACTGTTTTCAGTACCACGGTTTTACCCCCGGTGTTGGGGCCGGTGATGACCAGCATGGCTTGACTGTCATCCAATACCAAACTCAGTGGCACCACATGTGTGATCTGACGTTGTTGAAATTGTAATAACAATTGCGGATGATAAGCTTGAGTCAGGGCCAGTGTGGGCGTGTCGACCAGTTCAGGCGCAATCGCATTGAGTGCAGCAGAAAATTGCCCTCCAGCCAATGCCAGGTCTGTCCAGGCGATGGCATCAATTAATTTTTGAATGGCAGGCGTGTGCTCGCGGACGATGTCGGTGGTTTGTCGTAAAACTTCCTGGTTTTGTGCTTCGATTTGTCCGTTAATGGCTTCCAGACGGTTGTTGTGCATCACCACCGCAACGGGCTCAATCAGTACATCACGACCACCAGACGACGTACCGCGTCGCACGCCTTTAATCCGATCCGAAAAGCTTGGTTTGACCAGTAACACCGCCCGGAACCCTTGCCAATGTATTGGTTCCTGATTACTGAATGCACCCGCGTACTCAGGTGAAGCAATCATTGCCTTGAGTTGTACACGGACTTCCGATTCCGCAGCATGGAATTGACGGTATAGCGTTATATGCAGCGTGCTGGCGTCTTCCCGCAATCTTCCGTGCTCATTAATAATGTGGTCTATGGTCTCGGTGAAAGCTTGGGGTGCCAATAAATCCCCTGATTCTGGACACACGTCCGGATAAGAAGCCGCCAACACTGATAATTTTCCAGCCACATGCGTTAATGTCCGTAAATGAGCCAATGCGCTGACAGATAAGGCAGCACCAGTTTGCGCGGCTTGTCGCAATGCGGCCCGAACATCCGGCACCGTGCCCAGGCGGGGTTGATTTCCCGCATCAACAATGTGTCTGGCTGCGCTGACCGACAGTTGCATCCGGCGGGCTATCGCCAAATCCGGCGCAGGTGCCAGAGCGCGTGCTGCTTCATCGCCATAGGGTGTAAGCGTCAAGCGCGCTAAAATGCGCCGAATGCCGTCAAATTCCAGGGTGTTGAGATCGCTATGTATCATTGGTTATTTTTAATCAAGATGTTGATGGGTTCATCAGGCGTCAATTTAAACAGGATAATCGATTTGAAAAAGTAAGCATTATGGGTGTTCTGTCACACATTCAGCCCATAAATCATGCTCGCCGCTGTCAATCACGCGTACAGTGATCATTTGGCCCACCTCCAGATTTTTTGCTGATTCTATCACGACCACACCATCAATTTCAGGGGCCTCAGCATAGCTGCGTGCAATGGCGCCTTCAGGGGTGACTTCATCAATCAACACGGTTAATTGTTGACCAATGCGTTGCGCCAGGCGTTCTGCGCTGATGTCTGCCTGTCGCTCCATCAAACGTGCTTTGCGTTCCTCCTTAATGTCGTCAGGAACGTGATCCGGCAGTGCGTTGGCCGTGGCACCTTCGACCGGTGAGTAGGTAAAGCAACCTACCCGGTCTAATTGTGCCTCATCAATAAAATCCATCAGTTCATCAAAATCAGCTTCGGTTTCACCTGGAAAGCCAGTGATAAAGGTCGAACGAATGACTAATTCCGGGCAGATTTCTCGCCAGGCTCGTATACGTGTCAAGGCTTTTTCGGCGGCAGCGGGGCGTTTCATCGCACGTAAAATTCGGGGGCTTGCGTGTTGAAAAGGGATGTCCAGATACGGCAAGACCTTGCCTTGTGCCATTAAAGGCAATACTTCATCCACATGGGGGTAGGGATAAACATAGTGTAAACGCACCCAGACACCCAGTTGTGACAGGGCATCTACCAGCTCGGTCATGCGGGTTTTGATCGGGCGACCATGCCAGAAGCCGGTGCGATACTTCACATCCACGCCATAAGCACTGGTGTCCTGAGAAATGATCAATAATTCTTTTACGCCTGCATCAACCAAATGCTCGGCTTCTTGCATGAGATCGCCGATTGGACGGCTCACTAAATCGCCACGCATGCCGGGAATAATGCAAAAACTGCAACGGTGATTACAACCCTCAGAAATTTTCAGATAAGCATAGTGAGGGGGCGTGAGGCGGATTCCTTGCGGCGGCACCAAATCAATATAAGGGTCGTGGGGTCGAGGTTTGTGTGCGTGAACTGCAGCCATGACGCCATCCACATCATGAGGGCCCGTTACCGCCAGAACATCAGGATAAGCTGAGCGCACGATGTCCGATTTTGCGCCCAAACAACCTGTCACAATGACCTTGCCGTTTTCTGCCAGGGCTTCGCCTATGGCTTCAAGAGATTCCGCTACGGCATCATCAATGAAACCGCAAGTATTGACGATCACAAAATCCGATTGATGATAATCGGGCGAAATCACATAGCCTTCTGCACGCAATTGCGTCAGAATGCGTTCTGAATCTGAAGTTGCTTTGGGACAACCCAGGGACACGAAGCCGACACGCGGCACTAAATTTGTATTGGACACATTGCTCACCATGTATATTGTATTGATTGCACTTGTTTATATTTGGCTTATGCTGATTGTTGCTTCACCAAACCTGGCGGATGCTTTCCTTGCGTTTTTTCTGGGAGGTATGGTGATCTCGCTGGTTTATTACCTGCTTAACACCCCCACACGACGACGGTTACGTCGCCATCAGGACGAGGATTAATCAGCCTGGATTTATCCTTTTTCCTTGCTGGTTTAAAACCCCGGCCTTCAGGCCGACAGGAGCGCTGAACCCCGCCCTGAAGGCCGGTGACATCATTGCTGCCGAACCCGGGTGAGTGAGCGTCAGTTTTCCGCAATCCAGATTAAACTGGCCATACGCCCCGTTGTTTTGTCACGGCGATAAGAATAAAATCTGTCGCTATCGCGATAGGTGTTTAAGCCACCGCCAAAAATTTGTGTGACGCCCGCGCGCAGAAGTCGCAAGCGCGCCAGTTGATACAAATCTGCTAACCATTTTCCTTTACCATGAGACCGAAATGCATGGCTTGACTCTGGCAAGTTTCTCACAAAAGCCAGTTGAACTTCATTTCCCACTTCAAAATTTTCCGGCCCTATGGCCGGTCCCAACCAAGCCATGATCTGGCCTGTGGGATGCGTCATTGCCGATACGGTTTGTTCCAGAATGCCGGCAGCCAATCCGCGCCAGCCGGCATGGGCAGCACCGACAACGCTGCCGTCATGGGCACACAGCAATACAGGTAAGCAATCGGCAGTCAATATGGCGCATACATGATGGGCTTGGCGTGCCACGGTGGCATCAGCTTTCACTACTCCATATACTTCATCTGCATTGAATACGGTTGTGCCATGTACCTGTTGAATCCATGCGGGTTCGTTAGGTAATTGTTCACGTAACAACTCCCGATTTTTTATTACGTCAACGATATTGTCACCCACGTGATCACCCAAATTAAGCCCGGCATAACTACCGCAACTGACGCCACCCTGGCGAGTGCTGACCAGTGATTTAACACATTTCGGTGCTGGCCAATCAGGATAAATCCAGTTTGAATTCATGATTAATAAAATGGAGAGTCTTTGTGGTTTGAATTTCTTAAGTCTTCCAGCAACAACAAAAAATCTGCAGGGGGATCGCGTTGCCATTGCATTAACTCACCGCTTTCCGGATGCAATAAACCCAGCTGAATCGCATGCAGCGCCTGGCGTGAAAAGGTCCGCCCACCCGGTAAGGCTTGTTTGGCGTGTCGATTATACGTTGGATCACCGACCAGGGGATGCCCAATATGCTGCATGTGCACACGAATTTGATGGGTACGTCCTGTTTCTAATACGCAGCGTAGCAGTGTGTGGCGCTCAAAATGTTCCAGCACGACATAATGAGTCACGGCTTCGCGTCCCTGAGGGTGAACGGTCATCAGGGTTCGCTGGACGGGATGTCGGCCGATGGGGGCTCCAATCCGGCCATTTTGCGCGACTAAACCTTCCGTGACTGCCAGATACTCACGTTTGACCGTGCGGGCCTGCAATTGGCGTACCAGATGGGTTTGTGCGGTCAATGTTTTGGTCACCACCATTAATCCACTGGTATCTTTATCCAACCTGTGGACAATGCCTGCCCGGGGAATATGTGTCAATTGCGGGGTGTGATGCAGCAATCCGTTCATGAGCGTGCCATGCCAATTACCGCTACCTGGGTGAACGACTAAACCTGCCGGCTTGTTGATGATCAGAATACTGTCGTCTTCATACACGACATCCAGAGGCATGGCTTCCGGCTCTGCTGCCATTTCTGAGGGGTGTGGTTCGATTTCAAGAGCAATTTGCTCACCTCCGCGTAAACGGTCTTTGGCGTTAGCCAGTTTCCCATTCACGCGTACCCCTTGGTCCCGAATCCAGGTTTGAATGCGGCTGCGGGAATAGTCCGGTAACAGAGAGGCTAAAGCGGCATCCAGGCGCTCACCTGCATTGATCAATGGAATTTCGATGCGGATGACGCGATTGTCTGGTGGGTTTAATGTATAATCAGTCAACTGTTTTTCGGAAGAAATCATGAAGCATGGTCTGTTTGTTGTTCTAACTTTAGCATTTTTACTCAGTGGTTGTGCCCATCAACCTGCCGTGGATACCACCAAAAATTGGTCTGCGCAGCGTTTGTACGGCCAGGCGATGGATGAAATGCAAGCGACTAATTACGGCAAAGCCATCAAGCTACTGGAAGATATTGAAGCGCGTTACCCTTATGGACGTTATGCCCAACAAGCGCAACTGGAAGTGGCGTACGCTTACTATAAAGATGGCGAACCAACTTCTGCCGTCGAGGCGTGCGAGCGTTTTATTAAATTGCACCCCAAGCACCCTGATGCGGATTATGCCTATTACCTCAAAGGTCTGTCAAACTTCGTTGCTGATCAGACCGTTTTTTCACGCATTTCGTCTCAGGATGTATCAGAGCGCGACCCCAAGCCGCTGATTGCTTCCTTTGATTCCTTTCGCGAACTGACGACCAAATACCCAAATAGTCGCTATACACCAGATGCTTTGGAACGGATGAAATATCTGTCTAACTTGCTGGCAGAACATGAAGTGCATATTGCTTTGTACTATTATGACCGCAAAGCCTGGGTGGCCGCTATTGATCGTTCCCAGGATGCTTTGACACACTTCCCCCAATCACCTACGAATGAACTTTCTCTGGCAATTATGACTCGCGCCTACAACGCCGTGGGCGCGCCAGACCTTGCTGCGGACAGTCTGCGTGTATTGAAACTGAATTTCCCCAATAGCGCTTATCTCAATCCAAAAACTGTTCTGGTGTTGCACGGTGCCACCGTGCCCAAAAAATCCTGGTGGAAAATTTGGGTGACTTGATTGTATGAAGCTGGTGCTATTCGACTTGGATAATACGCTGTTGGCGGGCGACTCGGACTACGCATGGGGTCTGTTTTTGATTGAGCAGGGTCTCGTCGATCGTGAGCAATACGAACGTGAGAATGAGCGCTTCTATCAGCAATACAAACAAGGTACATTGGATATTCATGCTTTTCTTGACTTCCAGTTACGACCGCTTTCCGAGCACAGTCTTGAGCAGTTGCAGTCCTGGCATCGGCAGTTTATGTCTCAATATATCTTGCCGATGATGACGTTACGTTCACGTGCGTTGGTCGATAATGCCTTAAATGATGCCGATTTAGTGGCTATTATCACTGCTACCAACCGTTTTGTGACAGCACCCATTGCTGAAGAGTTTGGCGTAAAACACTTGATTGCGACAGAAGCCGAGTTGCGTGATGGTCGTTATACCGGCAAGTCTGAAGGTACGCCCTGTTTCCAGTCTGGTAAAATCGCACGTTTGGATGAATGGTTGCACAGTATGGGCCGCGATTTGAATCAGTTTGAGCAAACGTGGTTTTACAGCGATTCACGTAATGATTTGCCTTTACTTGAGCAAGTGACTCATCCGGTAGCCGTTAACCCGGATGCCGTGCTACGGCAACACGCATTAACACACCATTGGCCCATTCTTGATCTGCATGCTGACTAATTTAATACTATGATTAAACGATTCATAGCGCGATTGCTTGGCAACAAGCCAGGTACGCCACGTTTGAAACGCATTCCTGTTAGTCGGCATGGCTTGAGCCGTGTGCAAATTGCGCCCTGTGCACTGAAAGTAACCGATACCTTGCAACAGCACGGTTATCTGGCTTTTGTTGTGGGCGGTGCGGTGCGCGACTTGTTACTCGACAAAACCCCCAAAGATTTTGACGTGGCCACCAATGCTACGCCGGAACAGGTACATGCTTTGTTTCGCCGCTCACATCTTATCGGACGCCGCTTTCGCCTTGTCCATGTTTTGTGTGGCAATGAAACGATCGAGGTGTCGACATTTCGTGCGAGTTCGAATGCGGAAGGCAGTTCAGCAAACGAAATTTCGAATGAGGTGTTTGAAACGGAAACCGGTCATGAAGTCAGGCTGACGAATGAAGATACGTTATCCGATCCCCACCTTGATGACGAACCCATTCAGCCAGGTTCGCGAACCAGGCGTACTCGCCGCAAACCTGAACACAGCCATACGCAAACCACAGATGAAACTGGACGGATCGTCCGTGACAATATCTTCGGTAGTCAGGCCAGTGACGCGGAGCGGCGCGATTTTACCGTCAACGCGCTGTATTATGATCCGAGTAGCGAAGAGATTTTTGATTATTGCGGTGGCCTGGAAGACATCCGTAACAAAACGATGCGGATTATTGGTGATGCCGCCACACGTTATCGCGAAGACCCTGTGCGCATGTTACGTGCTGCGCGTTTTGCAGCCAAACTGGACTTCAGTATTGATGCCGCTGCGCGTGCGCCAATTCCGGAGTTGGCGGGTTTGCTGGAAAATGTGCCGTCGGCGCGTCTGTTTGATGAAATGTTGAAATTGCTGTTGTCTGGACATGCCGTGCGCGCTATTCACCAATTGCGTGCCGAAGGCCTGCATCAGGGTGTATTACCCATGCTGGATACTATGCTTGAAAATGAGTATAGTCACCGTTTTGTGATGGCGGCACTGAATAATACCGATCAACGCATCCAGACTGGCAAAACAGTTTCTCCAGCATTTTTGTTCGCCAGTTTGTTGTGGTACGAAGTGAAAGCACAACATGGCAGACGATGTGAGGCAGGGGAGGACAGTACGCCTGCCATGTACAATGCCATGCACGATGCCCTTGATCAACAACGTGAGCGCTTGGCAATACCCCGCCGTCTGGATGGGACCATGAAAGAAATTTGGGCCATTCAACCGCGATTTAATCAGCGAACAGGGATCAGAGCTTTGCGTTTATTGGCTCACCCGCGTTTTCGCGCAGGCTACGATTTTTTATTGCTACGTGCTCAAGCAGGTGAAATTGAGCAAGATTTGGCGGAGTGGTGGACACAGTTTCAAACTGCCGATGATGTGTTACGCACGGAAATGATTGAAAATCTGGCGCCACTGCCGCAGAAAAAGCGCCGTAAACGCAAGAAACCCGCCAACACCACGGTACCCGGGACGATAGATGCCTAATACCTTTCCTGCTGTATGTTATCTCGCTTTGGGCAGTAACCTGGGCGCGCCTGTCCATCAAGTTCAATCGGCGATGGCAGCTATCGGGCAGTTACCGGAAACCCGGTTACATGCTTGTTCATCGTTGTATCGCAGTGCGGCTGTAGGATTCGTGAATCAGCCCGATTTCATTAATGCCGTGGTTTGCGTGCACAGTGGCTTGTCGCCGGAACAATTGCTCATTGCGCTGTTAGAGCTGGAACGGCAATTTGGCCGGGTTCGCAGTTTTCGCAATGCGCCACGCGAAATCGATTTGGATATTTTATTATACAATCAGGTCGTTTCACACAGTGACACGCTTACTTTGCCACATATGCGCATGCATGAACGCGCATTTGTCCTGATGCCGCTACTGGAAATCGCACCCAATATTGAAATACCCGGACGCGGTTTGGCGCGTGATTTTTTGACAGCAGTGGTTCAGCAACCTATAGAGCGAATTGCTCAAAATTCTTTCGGTTCTCATCATGAGTCCTCACGAAAAGCCAGCTTACATTGCCGTTGAAGGCCCAATCGGGGCTGGGAAAACCAGCTTGTGTCGACGTATGGCGGAAAGCATGGGTGCGGAACTGCTATTGGAAAATGCGGATGAAAACCCTTTTTTGGCCAATTTTTACCGTGATCCTCAACGTTATGCCTTGGCCACCCAATTGTTTTTTCTGTTTCAACGCAGTACGCAAGTGAATGGCTTGCGCCAAAAAGATATGTTTAGTCAAACTTTGGTGTCAGACTTTTTGCTTGATAAAGACCCCTTGTTTGCTGAACTGAATCTGAATGATGATGAGTTTCGTTTGTATCAAACCATTTATCACGAGCTAAAGCTTCAGGCGCCGCACCCGGATCTGGTGATTTACTTGCAAGCCAAACCGGTTGTCTTGCTTGAACGGGTACGCAAACGGGCCATCGCCTATGAAGGTTCCGTCAGTACGAGTTATCTGACCCGGTTGGCGGAGCGTTACACACAATATTTCCATCAATATGACAGCACACCCTTGTTGATTGTGAATTGCGAACACTTTAATTTTGTCGACAATGATGAGCACTTCGCGCTGTTGATGCGGAAAATCGCAAACATGCGTGGACCACGGGAATTTCTCAATCAATCAACATGAGGCCCCAAAATAATGAATGACCTGATTAGTTTGCAACAATGTGCCCGAAACGGCGAAAAACTCGCTATGCTGACCTGCTACGATGCCAGCTTTGCTGCACGCATGGAAGCGGCTGGTATTGATGCCATTCTGGTGGGAGACACGCTGGGTATGGTGGTGCAAGGTCAAACTTCCACCCTGCCGGTTAGTTTGGACGAAATGGCTTACCATACCTCCGCTGTTGCACGTGGCGCACGTCATACTTTTTTGATCGCGGATTTGCCCTTTGGCAGCTATCAGGGGAGTCCGGCGCAAGCGCTGCAATCGGCCGCACGTTTACTGGCCGCTGGCGCACATTGCGTCAAGCTGGAAGGCGGTGCCGTCATGGCAGAAACTGTGGCATTTCTGGTTGCGCGCGGTATTCCGGTCTGTGGACACCTGGGTTTGCTGCCGCAATCCGTTCATGCACTGGGGGGTTATAAAGTCCAGGCTAAAAATCAGGATGCAGCCCAGCAATTACATGAAGATGCCCAATTGCTCACACAATGCGGTGCCGGAATGTTGGTACTGGAAGCGATTCCTGCGCCGCTAGCGAAAGAAGTGACTGAGCACTTGCCCATTCCCACGATAGGCATTGGTGCGGGGGCGGGTTGTTCCGGACAAGTGTTGGTGTTGTATGACATGCTTGGGATCACCTTGGGGAAAGTTCCTCGTTTTGCGCACAATTTTCTGCGGGAATCAGCCGATATTGAACATGCACTGGGCGCGTATATACAGGCCGTCAAACAGGGACATTTTCCCACTGAGGCACACAGTTTCATGTCCGCCGGAATTTAACCCCATGTTGCAATTTAACGATGTGGACAGTCTTCGCGCCTGGCGAGCCACTCACCCTCAAGTGGCTTTCGTGCCTACAATGGGCAATTTGCATGCAGGGCATTTGTCTCTGGTTGCCTTGGCGCAGGCTCACGCACCACAGGTATTGGTCAGCTTGTTCGTGAACCCCTTGCAGTTTGGGCCGAATGAAGACTTTGCGCGCTACCCGCGCACTTTGGACGCCGATTTGGCCTTATTGCACACCGCTGGTGTCAGTGCCGTGTTTATCCCTGAAGTGACTGCACTTTATCCCACCGAACCAACATGTTTTATCGAGCCCTCTTTTTTGGCCGATGAACTGTGCGGGCAACATCGCCCCGGACACTTTCGGGGCGTATGCACGGTAGTGATGAAACTCTTTCATCTTGCCCAACCCACAGTCGCCTGTTTCGGTAAAAAAGACTACCAGCAGCTCACGCTGATCCGCCGCATGAGTGAAGAATTTCTTATGCCTATCCAGATTTTAGGTGGTGAAACAGAACGTGCCGCCGATGGCTTGGCACTCTCCTCCCGTAATCAGTATTTAAGCCTCACCGAGCGGGGTATTGCACCGCAGCTTTACGCCAACTTGCAAACAATCGCCCGTCATCTTAATCATGGACATCGTGACTATATTGAATTGGAAACGGCAGCAAGTAAAGCCTTAAACCATGCCGGTTGGCAAGTCGATTACGTCAGCATCCGCGAACGTGATTTGCGTTTGCCTGCGCAGACTAGCCAGCAGTTTGTGGTACTGGCTGCAGCAAAACTTGGCAATACGCGTTTGATTGATAATGTAGAGGCGGGTTGATTATCCATGTAATCCATTAAGCGGTTCTTTGGACTTATGCGGATGCTGAGTGGCAATTTACGGTCATTTTCTGGACTATTCGGCGCCCATCATTCACTGTGGGCTTCTCCCAGTCAAGAACTGTTTCACAAGTTATCTCATCATCTTGCGTCTTAATGGATTGTTTTTATGTTACTGATTCAAGTTTTGTTTTTTTGACGTTAGTCGGTTAAATATTATTGATTTTAAATTGAAACATTTATTTCTTGATAAGTGTGAGCGACAAAAAATTAACCCTCTTCACTGAAACTGTGCTCAGTTGACATGGGTTGTATCATCCCGCGCTGTTTTTCGATGAGGAATCTGACCAATATGATTTATTTGCCTTGTAGAGCGCCTTTATTGTGACCGATCATTATGCCGTGATCGGCAATCCGATTGCCCATTCCAGATCGCCTGTGATCCATGCTGCATTTGCTGCCCAGACTGGGCAGGATATGTCATATACCCGATTGCTTGCGCCATTGGACGGTTTTGAAACTGTGCTCAATCAATTTCGTGCTGAAGGCGGACGTGGCGTCAATGTCACGGTGCCGTTTAAAGAGATCGCATGGCAGTTGGCCGACCACCTCAGTCCGCGCGCATGGCAGGCGCAGGCCGTTAATACGCTGAGTTTCACTGAGCGGGGTATCGAAGCCGATAATACGGATGGTGCCGGATTGGTGAATGATCTGCGAGGCAACTTGGGGTTTTCTTTGGTCGGAAAGCGTATTTTGCTGATGGGTGCGGGTGGTGCTGCCCGAGGTGTGGCGGCAGCTTTGTTAGCGGAATCTCCCTTGCAATTGGTGATTGCCAACCGGACGGTGGCGCGTGCGGAGTTGCTGGTACAACAATTTTCCGCCTTGGGCCAAGTCAGTGCCTGTGACTATGCTGCGCTAAGCGGGCAGTCATTTGATTGCGTGATCAACGCGACTTCGGCCAGTCTTCATCATGACACGATTGAGTTGCCGCAGACTTTATTTTCTGCAAATAGCTTGGCCTACGACATGATGTATGCATCAAAACCGAGCGCATTTATGACGTTTGCTGCACAATATGGTGCGACCCGCTGTGTCGATGGCTTGGGGATGCTGGTGGAGCAGGCCGCAGTTGCTTTTTCGATTTGGCGTGGGATCACGCCGGAGACGAAGCCAGTTCTTCAAATGTTGCGCACTCAATTGCAAGCAGCATGAAGCGCATCGTTTTACGGGGCTTGTTCATTGGCTTAAGTGTGGTATTGACTTATCAGCTCTGGTTATTTGGACACGTTTGGTGGTGGGTGAATCACAACCCCACTTCCAGCGCCATGATGAACGAGCGCTTGAATCAAATGCGCGCGACCCAGGCCAATGCGCAACTCCAATACCAATGGGTGCCTTACAATCGTATCTCCGATAAATTGAAACGGGCAGTTATTTCTTCTGAAGATGCGAATTTTTTATCTCATCATGGCTTTGATTGGGAAGGTATACAAACCGCAGCGGAAAAAGACCTCAAGCATGGAAAAATTGTGGCGGGCGGCTCTACGATTAGCCAGCAATTGGCAAAAAACCTTCTGCTGTCAGATCATCGGACCCCGTGGCGCAAGCTTGAAGAGGTGGCTATTACAATGATGCTGGAAAAAACGATGAGCAAACACCGTATTCTGGAGTTGTATCTGAATGTGATCGAATGGGGCAATGGTGTGTTTGGCGCGCAGGCTGCAGCAAATCATTATTTCCACGTCAGTGCCAATCACCTTAGCGACAGACAGGCCGCACAACTCGCCGTCATGGTGCCCAATCCACGTTACTACGACGACCACCGCGGCAGCCGTGAATTACAACGCCGCACTTATACCATTATGGCGCGGATGAATCAGGTGAGTGCGCCCCGATAAATGGAGGCATTGCTTGTTAGACTGTCTGAGTTGATCGAGATTGCTGGGTTGGTATGTGAACAGAGGAGCGCGGCAAGGTATTGCGGGCCGAATTGATAAGGTGCATGGTGGCGACGCTTCGCATCATGAGAGAGCGTGCATTTCATTACGCCCGACTGCCGTTTTCCGAATATCCGTCATCGTAAAAGATTTATCTTGGCAATTTGCGAGCGGTCTTTTTGTAAGTGATGCGCCGGTAGAGGGCGTAGTGTTCCACATGATTGCCTTCGCGCTTGCCTTGCCAGGTCAGGTGCCAACCCGGCAAAACTGGTGTGATGACATCTTCCGGATATTCGACCAGCATGGCTGGGCAGGTGAATTGATTGGGGCGCGATTCGCGCAGGGTTTGTACGTCAAGGTAATAATCCAGCATCGCACGTGCACTGGCATTGATGTTTAAACTTGAGATGCAATCATTCCCGGGCAAATGTGGCGCCAGGGACTGTGTCATGTCAAAATAGCTGAGTCGTTGATCAATGGGGTAGACAAACAGAAAGGCGACCAGACCCCAGGACAAAGTCATGCCTGCAGCCCAGGCAAGTAAAGGGCGATGAGCGGAACGCCTTAATCGTGATAGCAGCGCCAGCCATGATACGCTGTACAACAAGGCCATCACAACGAGCCAGGGGCGAAATTGGCCTTGATAGCGTGGTTGCAAGGCATGCAAGTGGTGCGCCAGTTGCGAAGGATAACCCAAATCCAGTGCGCTCCAATAAAGCCATACCGCAGCGCCCAATACGCCAAAGGTCATGATGGCAAACCAGTACAGTGCGTTGGCTGCACCACGACGCAGTGTGGTGCTGTCTCCTGCGGCTAGCCAGGCTAACGGCAATAGTAAAGGTAAGCCGAGGTCTGCCCTGGGTTGGGTGGCGAAGCTCAGGACCAGCGTATTACATACCCACAGGACCAAAGGTAAAGCGATACCCGCGCTGTGCATCTGTTTGCGGCGAAGTCCTTGTGATAGCGTCCAAAGCGCCAGAGGCCATGCGGGCCAGGCAAACCAGGGTAAGAAATTGATATAGTACCAGGTGGGATGAGCGGATAAAGGTGACCAGAAAACAAATTGTTGCCATTGGGCGTGTAACCACAGTACAAACCAGTCCGGTGCAGCGTGCATGGCCTGCCATGGCCAAAGTACGAGCCAGGGCGTGGCAGCAATGATGGTGGTGAATGCCGACTGGAGTGTGGTGATGTGTCGCCAGACACGGCTAAACAATGGTAGTGTCAACAATGTGGCAATTAAAGCAATGGTCTCTACCAGTCCGCTGCTCATAAAGGTAATGCCTAAACCAGTGCCTGCTATTGCGCCGCCGAGATAAGCTCGCCGCGTGGAGGTGGCTACACCGTAACCAAACATGGATACACCGCAGAGCATTGCGGATTGAGGAATGGATTCGTGAGCACTTAACCATAGGCCGATGCTGCCAACCAGGGTAAGCACCACCAATCGGCCATGCTTGCGGCCGTACAATTCACGTCCGGTCAGTGAAGCAAATACCAATGCGAGCAAAATGAAAGTGCCACCAGCCAGTCGGGCACCATCATGCGCTGGGAATAGAGGTGATAACCATTGTGCAAACAGCGCGGCAACAATTGGGTATAAAGGTGGGGTAGCAGAGGCACTGGCTTGTCCGGCTAATGTGGGTAGCCACGCTGGCGCACCTGACAGAATACTGTGTACCAAACCCATGGTTTCGGCTTCGTCGCCTTTCCATGGGTCATGTCCGACCAAGCCAGGCGCAAGCCATGCCAGACACAAAATAAGTGTTAGCAGGAAGGGAGCAAACTGTGATTCGCGTAACGGTTCGGACACGATAAGGACGGATCGATCAGGTTAAAGACTGGATTCTACCGCAAAAAAGAAAACAGGCGGCATGGCCGCCTGTTTTGGAATGTAATTTTAAGAGGCTGTTCGAAAATTATTTGATGCCGTATTTTTGGCGGAATTTCTCAACACGGCCAGCTGTGTCGACAATTTTCTGTTTGCCAGTGTAAAACGGATGGCATTCTGAGCAGACTTCAACATGTAAAGGCTTAATCATTGTGGATTGAGTCACAAATTGATTGCCACAGCTGCAGGTAACTTTAATTTCATCGTATTTTGGGTGAATGTTTGCTTTCATGATGCATATGTCCTGTAATGACTTGCGGCGAGTACGCAAAAGATTGTCAATTATGAGGCAGATATGTCGTTAATGCAAGTGGGGTATGTAATTTTGTGTCAGGAAATGTCCTTTGAGAACGTCGCGCGAAGTAGTAAGCGCAGCTCAGATGAGGTGTAAAATGGCAAAAATGTAGTGTTCGATGCGGCCCGGCCTGCATCAGCATGTTTCAATGCGAAGCGCGATCAGAATTGGAAGCCGGAAAATGCATAAGTGATTTAAGGTGTTTTTTAATGAAATTTATTCTTTATTCCTTGCTGGGTTAAAACCCCGGACTGAAGGCCGGTGACCTCATTGCTTTAAAATATAAAATAACTGTTTGGAAAATAAATGCGATGTGAAAGCTTCGCATAAGCTGGTATAAGGTCCGGCGTTACAGGCTGGTTTTAAAAATGCTTGACACGCATGAGGCCGTCTGTATAATGCGGACCTCTCCACCAGCACCAGTGAAGAGCAAGCGAAAGCGGGCGAAGCGCGATGTGAAGGTGGAAGAAGGCAGATCTTTAAAAATTCGACGACTGATAAGAGTGGGTATTTGCTA
>JAJYYK010000018.1 GCA_021801025.1 Pseudomonadota bacterium
CTTCGATCGAGAGGGAGAAAGTATGCGGCGCGTGGTCACCATGACCGAATACGATGCACGCTTTCCATTCCCGGTGTTGTTCGATGATGATATCCCGGTCAAAGTGCTGGCGGAAGTGTTGGCCGATGCCGGGTTAAAGCAATTTCATTGCGCAGAAACTGAAAAATATGCCCATGTGACGTATTTTTTTAACGGTGGCCGCGAGCCCCCTTTCCCGGGCGAGGACCGCGAAATTATTGCCTCCCCGCAGGTGGCGACTTACGACCTGAAACCGGAGATGAGTGCGGCGCAGGTGGCGGATCGCATCATCGCCGCTATCGACAGCGCACAATATGATTTTATTTTGGTGAATTTTGCCAACGGCGACATGGTGGGTCACACGGCCGTGATTCCGGCGATTCTTCGTGCAGTGGAAACGCTGGACCTGCAGTTTCATCGTGTGGCGCAAGCGGCACTGGCGCACGGGTTTGCTATCTTGCTCACCGCTGATCACGGCAACTGTGACGAAATGGTGGATCCGGTGAGCGGTGAGCCGCATACCCAGCACACGGTTTACCCCGTGCCTTTCTTGCTGCTGGGCACAGCGGCAACCGCACTGAGTATTGGACGCGGGCTGGCCGATGTCGCACCTACGGTATTGGATCTGCTGGGTATTGACCAGCCGAAAGAAATGACGGGAAGCAGCATCGCGTTGAAACCGGTGTGATGGGGTCAGGCCTTACAATTGACATTTTAGTTAAATGATAACGAAAATGTCAATTGTAAGGCCTGACCCCGTTGACGATTGGCAGCCTGACCCCATTGGCAGCGTAATGGCGAGGTTTTTAAATCAGTAAAATAAAAAATAAAGGCGATTCATGCGATTACTGTTGGTAGAAGACGATCCCATGATTGGTGAGAGTATGCATGAGGCGCTTACTGGCGAAAATTATGCCGTGGACTGGGTCCGCGATGGACGCAGTGCCGAATTGGCATTGGGTAATGGTGTCTACGATTTGCTGTTGCTGGATTTGGGTCTGCCGAAAAAGCAGGGTTTGCAGGTATTAAGCGAATACCGGCAACGAGGTGGTATGTTGCCGGTATTGATTATCACCGCACGCGATGCGACGGTAGACAGGGTGGCGGGACTGGACACCGGGGCGGATGATTATCTGGTAAAACCATTTGATCTCGATGAACTTTTTGCGCGCGTGCGTGCACTATTGCGCCGTCATGCCGGGCGCGCTCAGCCCGTGATTGTGTCTGGTGAGTTAACGCTCAATCCCGCCAGTCATGAGGTATTTTTGGGTGGGAAATTATTAAGCCTGTCAGCGCGTGAGTTTGCGTTGTTATACGCTTTGCTCGATCCACCGGGACGGGTGTTGTCGCTGGCAGAGCTGGAAGAAAAACTCTACGGATGGGATCGGGAAATCGACAGCAACACCGTTGAAGTTTACATCCATCACCTGCGAAAAAAACTCGGCACTGACTTTATCCGTAATGTGCGGGGCGTGGGCTATAAAGTGGCCGCAACATGAACTCAATCCGGCAACGCCTGTTGCTCTGGCTCATTGTCGGCATGCTGATCAGCACCGGCATTGCAGGCTTGAGCATTTACTGGTTGGCGCAGGATGAGGTGAACGAGCTGTTCGATTATCAGATCAGGCAAATTGCGTTGTCCTTGCCCGGGCACAGTCAATTACCGGATATTGTGACGGAGGATGAAGATCCTGAAGAAGACAATATCATTCAGGTGTGGAATGCGCAGGGCAAACCGTTGTTTTTGTCCTATCCGTCGCATGCTTTACCGCGATATGCCATGTCCGGCTTGCATACCGTGACTTACCAGCAGCAATCATGGCGCTTGTACAACATCCAGCGGCATGGCCGATATGTGCAGGTTGCGCAATCCATGGCGGTACGCAATGATCTGGCGGCGGCCCTGGCTGTGCGGATGCTGATGCCGTTTTTCGTGCTGATCCCTTTGTTGGCGGGGTTGATTTGGTGGTCGGTGGGACGGAGCTTGCGTCCCTTGCAAACGCTGACTGTTGCGGTCGCTGCACGACATGCCGACGCCATGCAACCGCTGGATGAGGAGAATTTGCCGCAAGAAATTAAACCTGTGGTCATTGCGCTCAATCAACTGCTTGTGCGCCTGAATCAGGCTATGCAGTCGCAACGCGCATTCATTGCCGATGCCGCACACGAATTACGCAGCCCATTGACCGCGCTCAAACTGCAATTGCAATTGACCGAACGCGCCAGCACCGACGAGCAGCGCTCTATTGCGTTGACCAAGCTGAATCAACGTCTGGACCGCAGTATTCATCTGGTCCGGCAATTGCTCACCCTTGCGCGCAGTGAGTCGTCATTGGAAGTCCTGCCTTTTACGTCAGTGGATTTGTCCATTTTGGTTCAGGAAGCCGTGCAGGATTTGATGCCCTTGGCCGAAGCGCATCACACCGGTTTGCAACTTGATGTACAGCCCCATGTTCTGGTATTGGGACGCCAAACGGATTTACGTACCCTGATCAGTAATCTGGTCGACAATGCCATTCGTTATACGCCTGATGCAGGCCAGGTGCGCATCAGCGTAACACGTGAAGCAGGGCAAGCTGTGCTGCGTGTGATTGATCAGGGCAGCGGAATTCCAGCGCATGAGCGGGAGCGTGTGTTTGATCGCTTTTACCGGCGCGAAGGTACGGAAGCGACCGGCAGCGGCTTGGGGTTGGCCATTGTGCGCAATATTGCTGACGCACACCATGCAGTGCTGGCGCTGTCGGATAATATGAATGGCCCGGGGCTGGTTGTCACGGTGAAATTTGCCTGATTGCTATTTGACCCCATTCGCTTCTTCTTGAATCGTTAAGTCTCTGTTAAGTATTGATCGCTTACTCTGTGAACACGGCGCAACATTTCGTTGCGCTGTTGTACTCAAGGAGTTGCAAATCATGGTTAAAAATAAAAGCGTAGCCATCGCGGCATTGGTGATGTTGTTTGGTGCAGTAGGGGCGCAGGCTTATACAGGCGAAGCGATGGCCAAGCATGCCAAGGTGACGATGACTGAAGCACGGGCTATCGCACTGAAAGCGCACCCCGGTAAAATTACCGATGAGGAATTGGAAAAAGAAGCTGGCGGTAGTGGTTTGCGTTATTCCTTTGATATCCGTGAAGGCAAGGTCACGCACGAAGTAGGTGTTGATGCGCAGTCCGGTGCGGTATTGGAAAATAAGGCAGAAGGCGCTAATCCCGATTAAGCCAGTTGAAGTACGGCGGCACTTGGCCCACCGAAAGGGGAGTGATCCCTTTTCGGTGGGGCCTGCCGTAGGTTGGGTTTTAACCCGACAACCTGCTGCGTTACCCCTCACCCCAGCCCTCTCCCCAAAGGGGCGAGGGAGTTTAAAAGTCACGTCGGGCTGAAGCCTGACCTACGGAATTGAACCCGGTTTCTGCACGGGTTGAGTTTAAACCCGACGGTTGATCGAATTTCCCCTCTGTCAGTTATAAAGAAAACACCTCATGCAACTTCGGCATGATCGCTTCGGTGCCATGCAACTGTTGTGCAAAAGACTGCATCACATCTTCCTCGCCATGAACCAGAAAGGTGCGGGTTGGGTGATTGATCTGTTTGTGCCAAGCCAGCAGTTCATCCCGGTCGGCATGGGCAGAAAAGCCGCCAATGGTGTAAATGCGGGCACGTACCGCGATTTCTTCATTGAAAATCCGTACTTTTTTGGCGCCATCGACAATGTTGCGTGCCAAAGTGCCCCGGGCAGCATAGCCGACAAAGATCACACTGCTGTTTTCTCGCCACAAATTCTGTTTGAGATGGTGGCGCACTCGCCCTCCGGTACACATCCCGGAACCGGCGATGATCACCGCGCCGCCGCCGATTTGATTCAATGCAATGGATTCAGCCACCTCACGGGTAAAATGCAGCCCGGGAAAATGAAAGGGATCCTGACCGCTGTGGAATAACTTATTGGTTTCTTTATCATAGCATTCGGGATGGTGCTGAAAAATTTCAGTGGCAGAAATGGCCATCGGCGAATCCAGGAATACCGACATTGACGCGGGCAGTTGTCCGGATTTGATGCCTTCCCGCATGTAATAAAGAATCTCTTGCGTTCGTTCCAGGGCAAAGCTGGGAATGATGACATTGCCGCCACGGCGGAAGGTGTCGGTGATGGCGGCATACAGTTCTTCAATGGAGGGTTTTAATGCTTTGTGCAACCGGTCACCATAAGTGGTCTCCATGACCACTACATCGGCGTGAGGAGGTGGGGTGGGATCCCGGAGAATAGCCCGGTTGCTGTAACCCAGGTCTCCCGAAAACAGCAGTCGGCGCTGTTGACCATTTTCTTCCAGTTCCAGAAAAATGCAGGCAGAGCCCAGGATATGTCCAGCATCCAGGAAAGTTGCCCGAATGCCCTCAGTCAGCTTTAATTCCTTGCCGTACTCTGCTGTGCGGCCGAAAAAATCCAGGCTGTTGAGGGTATCCAGCACCGAGTAAAGCGGTGTCACTTCTGTTGCGTTGTGATTGTGACGAACCAGCTTGCGAGTCTGCCATCGAGCCTCTTCTTCCTGCAGATGCGCAGAATCCAGCATGACCAGTTTCGCCAGTTCGCGACTGGCAGCAGTGGTAATAATTTCGCCTTTGAAGCCTTGTTTTGTCAACAATGGAATGCGGCCGCAATGGTCCAAATGGGCGTGTGTGAGCAGCAGAAAATCCACTTTTTCAGGATTGAAACCGAAAGGTGCGCTGTTTTCCTCAGCCAGTTCATGCCCGCCCTGATAGAGACCACAGTCGATCAAAATTTGTTTGCCACCGCAGGTCACCAGATGACAGGAACCCGTCACATTGCGGTCTGCACCGTGAAATGAAATTTCCATTGTCTACCCCTTTAAAATGATCGAAACAGCAATGTTTAATTTGACAAACTGTCGCAATTCACTTACCCCGTCAGGCTGAAGCCTGACCTACCAAAACTCGCCACTTTCCCTGTTGTAGGTCGGATTTTAACCCGACAAACTGGCTGGGTTTAACCCAATAAACAGTCTCTAAACCGTTTTCAGGTTTAATCTGCCGGTAAACCCGCAGCGCGCAACTGGCGTTTTAAACTGCTAATTTCTTCAATCATATCCACCACCAGCGCAGACAATTCCGGGTTGGCATCAAAATCGCGTTCAATGGCCCGCATACGGCGCGCGCGTTGCAAAACAAGACCGTTCAGCAGCATGTTTTCTAAACCAAGTGGTATTTCAGGTGTTAATAAACCTGCCAGCAGGCGCGTGTTGACCCATTCGACTTCCACATGGCATGCTTGCGCCAATTGGGCGGGGTTGATGTTTTCGACAATCAGGCAATCTATCCTATGTGTCATGTTAATACTCCAAAATATTGGCGGGGTTAACGAACCTTAAAGGCCAGGTCCCTGGCCATCGCAGTGTAGAGTTCGCGCGCACGTTCACTGTCTGCCGGGGGCAAGACAATTTCCAGTAGCAGGTAAAAGTCACCGGGAGGCGAAGCAGGAATTCCCTTGCCTTTAAGACGCAATTTTCGCCCTCCCTGGGAATTGGGCGGGATTTTGACCTGAATACTCCCTGACGGTGTGGGCACATCAATACTGGTCCCCAGGGCAGCTTCCCACGGTGCGAGCGGCAAGGTGGCATACACATCAATGCCATCAACGCGGTAGTGCGCATCCGGTTTGAATTGTATTTCCAGAAACAGATCACCAGCCGGTCCGCCATTGAAGCCGGGATGCCCCTGACCGGCGACGCGCAGGTGCTGGCCGGGTTTGATACCTTTCGGAATAGTCACTTGAATGACATGCTCAGCAAGCGTTACCTGGCCATTGGCGCCGGTTTGCGGTACACGCAGGGAGATGGATTGGCTGGCACCCTGATAGGCCGCAGCCAAGTCCACCAAAATACGCGCATGGCTGTCCTCACCGCGCATTTGATGTGTACTGTGTCTGGTTCGGGAAGCGTGACCGAACAACTGCGAAAAGAAATCGCTGCTTCCGCCCAGATCGCCCGTGTCAAATCCACTACCAGAAAACTCAAATCCGGCACCCCAGTCGGGTGGCGGCTGAAAGTCTTGTCCCGGCCGGTAACCTTGTCCGACCTGATCGTATGCGGCACGCTTTTCAGGGTCGGAGAGCACCGCATTGGCTTCGTTGACTGCTTGCATTTTCTGCTCAGCATCAGTCTCTTTGCTGACATCGGGATGAAATTTGCGCGCCAGTTTGCGGTAAGCGGATTTAATTTCTTCCTGCGTCGCTGTTTTGCTCACCCCAAGGGTGGCATAGTAGTCTTTGAATTCCATGTCGTTCTTTCACTCCTCAGGTGATGTAGAAATAAGCCAGCGATGCCAGGCTGATTGCGCATAAAGCCAAACTGGCGCGCAGCAAACGGGTGTTGCGTGTAATCACCAGAGCATAAATTGCTTTGAGCAGGTTGTTGCTGGCTGTGGCGATCAGTATGGCCTCAATCACCGCATGGTCGTTGACGTTAAAATGTCCTGCCAATAAAGAAAGGATAAAAGGATCAATATCGCTAAAACCGACCATGAACGCCAACCAGTGTAAACCATTACTGCCATAATGGCTGACCACAAGTTGCGTTAAAAAAGCGAAAATGACAAACAGCGCAGCAAAAAGGGCGGCGGTAGAAAACTCTAATGGGTGTTTGATATCGTTTGGGTCGTTGAGCGCTTCTGTGGGTGCGCGGTTTGTGTGGGGACGCAATCTCCAGGCGGCGGCCAGCGCAAGGACGACGGCCAAAATAAAAGGTGGCGCCAATTGTTGTGCGGTGCTGAAATGGCCCAGTACGGCAATAAGAACCAGCAAGCGCAAGTACATCATGGTACTGGCCAGAACAATGGCGCTTTCATAGGGTAATTGAGCGGAATGGGATGATTGTTGCGCATGACGGCTCAATACAATGGTGGCTGCGGTGCTGGAATACAAACCACCCAGCAAACCGGCCAGCAAAATACCCCCTTCAGGCAAGGCATAGGTCTGAATCAAATAAGCCAGATAGGAAATGCCTGAAACTGCAACCACCGACAACCACAATTGATACCAGGTGATGTTCAGCCCGTGGATAATGACTTGGTTGGGCAGCATGGGTAAAATAAGGCCAGCCATAATCATGAACTTGGCCAGGGTCGCGGCTTCGCCGTTGCGCACCTGGTCGGACAAATGACGGATGCCGGGTTTTTCTCCCAGCACCAGTAAAATCACGACGGCATAGAGAATCAGTAACCACGCGTTATGCAGAAGCGCTAAAGCTCCAATGGGGAAAATGAGTAAAGCAATCAGGGTGGGCAACAGGCTGTATTCGTCATGGGAAAGCGAATTCCAGTATTTCAGACCCAGTAAAATACCCAGTATGGCGTAACCCGTCCCGAAAAGGCGTAATGTGGGATCAAGCACAGCCAGTACAAATCCCGACAAAGCAAGGAGCGTCATGGTTCGCGTGGTGCCGAATCCCAGGTCTTTGTCATTGGCGCGGCGATAGCTATGCACTTCCAGACCCACTACGAAACCAAGCAGTACCGTGGCGAAAAAGGAAACGAACAAAGGCGGGATTTCAGAAAACCATGGCATGATTAGGGCTCGTAAATGAATAACATGGACTTGCGCCGGGGTCGCTTTGGGATGCAGACCAAGGCGCAAGACGAGCGGTTGTGTCGTTCACAACAAGTGGCTTGTAACGCGGGGATGCGCCCAAAGCGACCCCGACCCGGAGGGTTGCCGTGTATTCGGGCGTCTGCGGCGTTGCAAAGCTTGCGAATGGAACAACCATTCGCCACACTTTGCGGCCTTACATCCATCCCGAATACACGACAACGCAAGTCCATGTTATTCATTTACGAGCCCTTAGCACTTTACATCAGGTCTGCTATGACACAGCAAAAATTTGATCGCTGTCATCTGGAGTATAGATTATTTTTGGTGCCATGTGTTTTGCAATGGATAATTGTTTGACACCAATTCACATAGGGGCTTGTTTTTACATGTGCGATACTGAAAGACGTTGCGAATGAGTGCTCAAGCCACCTACTGGAATACAGCCATTGCCGAATTGTCCGCCGCAGATGCGACACTGGCGCGATTGATTCAATATTACCCGCAAGGTCGGTTATCCAGTCGCGGCGATGCGTTTGAGACCCTGGCGCGGGCGATTGCCGGTCAGCAGATTTCGGTGAAAGCGGCTGAATCCATTTGGCAGCGTCTAATTGCGACCGCGAACCCGACGCCGCCGGACCTGGCGAATTTATCCATTGAAGAAATTCGCCTGTGCGGATTTTCATACAAAAAAGCCGGATATTTGCACGATTTGGCAAGGCACTTTAATGAAGGTCTGCTGGATGAAAAGCGGTTCGCACAGATGGATGACGAACACATTATTCGAACATTGACCGAAGTGCGCGGAATCGGTCGCTGGAGTGCGGAAATGTTCCTGATGTTCCATTTGTTGCGCCCGGACGTTTTGCCGCTGGCAGACATTGGCCTGCAAAAAGCCATGATTTTGCAGTATCCTCATTTGGCGAACATGAAATTGGCGGCGCTACGCGAACAGGCTGAGATGTGGCGGCCCTGGCGTTCGGTCGCAACATGGTATTTATGGCGCAGTCTTGATCCACATGAAATAACGTATTAAGTTTTTTATGGAAAAAAATTAGGTCTCAAATCTGGCTGTCATTTTTAGTTTCTTTTGCCGAATTTTGGCATATAATGGTTTTGGTTTTTTGTTCAACCTCAACTTAGGAGTGTCATTTATGGATAATTCCCGTCGTTCGTTTTTGAAAACCGCCACAGTGTTGGCGGGCGTTGCAGCTGTGCCTGTGAGCTTGATGAGTCGTGAAGCATTTGCCGCCAAGGTAGCCAAAGCTTCCATGCAATACCAGGACACACCTAAAAATGGTGCGCAGTGCAGTACTTGTATGCAGTTCATTCCCGGCAAATCTGCAAAAGCCAGTGGCACTTGCAAAGTGGTCGATGGATCGATCAGCCCTGAGGGTTGGTGCCTGGCTTACTCGGCCAAGAGCTGATTCCATGTAACAACTAAACCAGCGGCGTTATTTTTTAATGCCGCTGGTTTTTTATTGGGGGTATTGTTTTTATGGCTGCGTTTGATGCATTGACACGTTTTGTGTTTGAAGATGCCGCTGTGCGTGGGGAATTGATACACCTTGATGACAGTTGGCGTGAAGTACTGTCCAGGGCGGAATACCCCGACTATTTGCAAACGCTGCTGGGAGAATTGACCGCCGCCGCAGGTTTGTTGATTGCCACCCTCAAATATGAGGGTAACTTGACCTTGCAAATGCAGGGCAACAAAGCAGTGCGCTTGCTCGTGGTCGAAATGACGTCTTCCCTGCAGGTGCGGGCCACGGCCAAGTGGGATGCCGAAACCAGCGAAACCACGTTTTCAAATATGATGAGCGATGGACAGCTGGTGATTACGCTGACCCCCGCCACCGAATCGCATCGCAGCTATCAAGGCATCGTCCCGCTCATTGGCGGCAGTGTGGCGGAAGCCTTGATGCATTACATGACCCAATCGGAACAAATTGACAGTGTGATCGTGTTGGCAGCCGATGAGCAGTGCGCTGCAGGCATGATGTTACAGCGTTTGCCCGATCGGCCCGATGGCGACGCAGAGACTTGGGCGCGCGCCAGTCATTTGGGCGCCACCTTGAAGGCGGAAGAATTGCTTCATTTGGACACAGGGCTCATTCTTCACCGTTTGTTTCATGAAGAAGACCTGCGCGTGTTTGAACCCCAGCCCGTACAGTTTGCATGCAGTTGCTCACGCATGCGGGTCGCCGACATGCTCAAGCTGTTAGGACAGGAAGAAGTGGAATCCGTACTGGAAGAACAGGGCCTGATTGAGGTGCAGTGCGAGTTTTGCGGGAAACTGTACCATTTCGATCCCATAGATGCCGCACAACTCTGGCTGGAGAACAGCGTGCCTCCTGTTCACACCCGACATTAAATGAACGGCCTCCCCGGGTTAAACCCGACCTGCCGGGTAGGTCAGGCTTCAGCCTGACGGAGTGGTGAAAGATGCGTCGGTTTGTCGGGTGAATACCCGACCTGCGCAGATGATTATCAACAGGTTAAAATGCGCCCCTTGAGGGCAACAGGATAAAGCATGACCAACCCCCAAACCACACCCACCGTAAACCGGAAAATACAGATACTCCGGTTATTGGGCGTGGCGATCATCGCAGGCATTTTGGGTGCATGGGCGGTGTTGGGCTTTCATGCACTGCTGCAATTTTTGGAATCGCAATTGTACGGCCAAAATAATGGACTGGTGGCTGCGTCGGCGCGCTTGCCTTTTGTTCAGCGCTTGATGATGCCGGCGCTAGGGGGTGTGCTGGCCGGTTTGATTCTGCGCTATTTATTGGGCAAAAACAAAAAAGGCGCCGATTACATGGAGGCGATTACGGCGGGCAGCGATGTGCCTGTGCGGGTGTCTCTGGTGAAATCGTTGTCTTCTGCGGCAACTGTGGTGTCGGGCGGATCCATCGGACGTGAAGGTTCGATGGTGCAACTGGCGGCACTGACTGGCGGGTTAATGGGGAAACTGCCCTGGTTAACGGAAGACGAGCGCCGCTTTGCAGTGGCTTGCGGCACGGCAGCCGGATTGGCCGGGGCATATAACACACCCATTGCCGGGGCACTGTTTGTCGCGGAAATTGTACTGGGCGGTGTGAGTCTCAACAGCTTCGCCCCCCTGCTGCTGTCTGCAGCGGTGTCCGATTTGATGGTGCGACACATTACCAAGGTGGGGCCGATTTATGCGTCCCGACCGGGAAATCTGGAAAGTTGGTCAGAATTGCTGCTGGTTGTGCTGGTTGGTCTTCTGGCCGGTGTGGCAGGACCGCTGCTCATTAACGCATTAAACCGGTCGCGCGACAGCATTGCGGCAATGCGCTTCCCGCTTTGGTTCAAGATGGGCATGGCAGGTCTGGGCGTAGGCGCCTTGTCGTTGTTGCGTCCAGAAGTGTGGGGAAACGGGTATTCGGTGATCAACTCTTTATTGCATCAATCCTGGGTATGGCAAGATGTGTTGTTGATCCTGGCGTTAAAAGTGATAGCGACTTTGCTGACATCGGGTTCGGGTGCGGTGGGCGGCGTTTTTACCCCGACACTCTTTATCGGTGCAGCATTGGGAACTCTGGTCGGTGGCGGGGTGCATGCCATTTTCCCCTCAGAATCGGTGAGCGCTTTTACGCTGGTGGGAATGAGCGCCTTACTGTCGGCGGTCACCCACGCGCCACTCACCGCCGTGGTGATGGTCAGCGAAATGACTTCGGGTTATGATTTGGTGCCGGCACTGGTCATGGGAAGTTTGTCTGCCTATTACATCTCGTCGATTATTCAACCCCGTTCCATTTACGCGCATTCCATTCCGGACAACCATCCTACCCAAACGCTCCCACTTAGCCGCTTTGAGCAATAAGAAAAATAGCGGGGTCAGGCCTTAAAAAATAGCGGGGTCAGGCCTTACATTTGACATTTTTCTGCTGTCGTCTTAGTCCGCAGGCCACCTGGATTGGGGTGGAATGGTCAGATGGCAAGGTCTTTATGGATAGACTTTGGAAAAATAGCGGGGTCAGGCCTTACATTTGACATTTTTCTGCTGTCGTCATAGTCCGCAGGCCACCTGGATTAGGGTGGAATGGTCAGATGGCAAGGTCTTTACGGATAGACTTTGCAAGTGCTCTGATCCTGTGACACGCGTGGCAAGGCACGCGGGGATATTTAACTCATGATAGGGTATGCGGTGAAATCAGTAGAAAAATGGGACGAAAATGTCAAATGTAAGGCCTGACCCCGTGCTTTATTGGGGTGGAATGGTCAGATGGCAAGGTCTTTATGGATAGACTTTGCAAGTGCTCTGATCCTGTGACACGCGTGGCAAGGCACGCGGGGATATTTAACTCATGATAGGGTATGCGGTGAAATCAGTAGAAAAACGGGGCGAAAATGTCAAATGTAAGGCCTGACCCCGTGCTTTCGTGCTTTATATACCCTTTGTTTTTGGGCGAATAATGCGCTCGACATCTGTTCCAGTTCGGGTATCATTTCAGTGTTGGATGTGTTTTGAAACAGAAACCTGGAGCCGCAGTGCATAGTCGTAATGGTTCGGTCGCCTGAATTGACAATAGCGGCCGATAATAGAGACCTGATTGAAGGAGGCGAACATGGAAACCGAAACTCTGATCAAGCCGAATATTATTGTGGACATGACGGGGCTGGTTTGCCCCCATCCCTTGTTGGGTGTGAAACGGGTGCTGGAGGACATGAAAACCGGCGAAGTGTTGCTGCTGAAGTCGGATTGCCCCAGCATTCGGGATGATTTGTTTTCTTGGGCTAATGCGACGGGAAATGAGGTCGCCCATTCCGGGAAGAGCCCTGACGGCGCGACCGGATATTACGTGCGCAAGGGGAAAAAGGCGGCGATCATTCCCAATATGACACTGGATGTGACCGGCTTGGTGTGCCCCGGCCCGGTGATCGAAGCGAAGAAAATTTTCAACACCATGGCTGCGGGAGAAATCATGAAGCTGGTCAGCACATGCCCTTCCGCCAAAGACGAAATCGGCGCTTGGTGCACCGCGACCAGAAACATGTTGCTGGACACCCATGAAAGCGGACCCGGCATATGGAATTTCATCATCCGCAGGGGATGAAGAAATAGCAAATAGCGCAAAATAGTGGGGTCAGGCCTTACATTTGACATTTTCTGCTGTCGTTTTAGTCCGCGTACCGTACGGATTGGGGTGGAATGGTCAGATGGCGAGGCCTTTACGTATTGAATTTGCAGGTGTTCTGATCTCGTGACGCGTGTGGTAATGGGATATTTAACTAAGGGGTACTATACGTTGCTCGGGTCGGTGAGCATTTCGGGGTGAGTTATGCTACGGCGAGTCGTACGGTGAAAGCGGTAGAAAAACGGGGGGGAAGGCCTGACCCCATTGATGCTTTTACTCAATAGAACCGAAAGGTGGCACGATGCGATTAACAGAACAGCAAAGAGCGATCATTCGTGCAGCAGTCATGGAAATTTTCGGTGCTGATGCCAAGGTGTGGCTGTTTGGATCAAGGGTGGATGACCACCAGCGTGGGGGGGATATTGACTTGCTGATTAAATCCCAAACTGGCGATGCAATGAACGTGATGCGTGCTGAAATTAACTTGCAAACTATACTACAAGCCAAACTGGGAGAGCAAAAGATAGACATATTGCTGGATTATCCTTCACGCCTTACTTACCCGCCTATTTTTCAGGTGGCGAAACAAACGGGTGTTGTGCTATGACTGCCGACGTGTCTGTTTTGCGCTTACAGGATGCGTGGCGTGAATGTGAGGGAAATGCCTATCATCTTTGCCTGGCCATTGTTCTGCTTGATCCTGTTATGCCGATGACGGGCGAGATATACACACAACTCACAGATGAACAGGTGCGTATTATTGACCAGTTTATTTTGAGATTTACCAAATTACAGGATGCAATGGGTAATCATTTGTTTCCTTCAATATTGGAATATCTGCAAGAGCCCTACGAAGATCGCCCCATGCTGGATAAATTGAACCGTTTGGAAAAATTGGGATATCTCATCAGTACAGAAGCATGGCAGGGCATACGTCATACCCGAAACAAATTTACCCCTGATTATCCTGACGATGCAGAAAAAAACGCTGCACTCATTAATGTCGCCAGTGAAGCCGCTGAGTTAATGTGCTTGATGTTGGCATCCATAGAGAAAAAGTTGCGCAGAGAGCAAGGTGCATTTGAGTTGGGAAGCACCTTATCCGTGAATTATCCAAAACGATGGATAATGCATACCCGGATTTGAGAATAAAACCGAAGTAAGCGGGGTCAGGCCTTACATTTGACATATTTAACTCAGGCAAGTCGTGAGGTGGAAACAGTGCGCAAGCTTGACTCCATTAATGTTGCGAAAATGTCAAATGTAAGGCCTGACCCCGCGCCCCCGAAAATGTCAAATGTAAGGCCTGACCCCGCGCCCCTGCAAATCAATCCACACCTGCACCATGCGCAATTGCTTGGACGGCAACTCGCCTGCGAGCAGCGTACCGTCCTCAATAGCAACCGATGCCCATGTAACCTTGATAGCGAATATGAATGTGCGGCAGATGATGTTTTTCCTGGATCTCGAGAAACATTGAAATGATGATACCGTAAAACATACTGATTGTTGGCATGATAACCCTCTGTTGCAATGATTGCCATGATTCTAACTCATTTTCGCTAACAGCGAATGGATAGGCTATTGCTAAAAACATTCAAATCAATTACCCTCGCACCAACTTTAAACGGCAAGGCAAGGTAGCTCAGTGCGGTTAATTCCAACGATTCTTTGTGGTGGCGCAGGTTCCCGGTTGTGGCCTGTTTCGCGTGAATTGCATCCCAAGCCCTTCATACGTCTGGCTGATGGGCAGAGCCTGTTGCAGAAGGCATTTCTGCGCGGTGCTGCGTTGCCGGATGTGGAAGAAATTCTGACGGTGACCAATCGTGAACTGTTCTTCAAAACGGAAGACGAGTTTCGGGAGATCAATCAATCGAAGCTGGCAACAAGCTTTATTCTGGAACCCTTCGGGCGCAATACCGCCGCAGCCATCGCTGGTGCAGCACTCCAGATCAAGCAGAAATACGGCAATGACGCGCTGATGTTAGTGCTTGCCGCCGATCATTTGATCGCAGACCAACCCGCTTTTGCGCAAGCCGTTCGCCTCGCCACCAAATTAGCACTGACAGGCAAGCTGGTGACCTTCGGCATCCAGCCTGATGCGCCTGAGACGGGTTATGGGTATATCGAAGCCGATGGCAATACGGTGTTGCGTTTCGTTGAAAAGCCCACGCTGGAAAAAGCGCAGCAATATCTCGCCTCCAGCCGGTTTCTGTGGAATTCGGGCATGTTTTGCTTCACTGCAGGAGTGATACTGCAACAAATGGCGCAGCACTGCCCGCAGATTCTCGCCGCCACCCAAGCCTGCCTCGCACAATCGCAATTTGCCGAAGGCAATGGCTTTGCACAGCTCACGCTTGATCCCGATACGTTCAACAGCGTTCCAGATGATTCGATTGATTACGCCGTGATGGAAAAATCGGATCAGGTCGCCGTTGTGCCGTGCAACATCGGCTGGAGCGACATCGGTTCCTGGACCGCTTTGGGCGATCTTGCCGAGCCCGATACGGATGGCAACCGCACGCAAGGTGATACGCTGTTACACAATACCCGCAACTGCACTATTCATAGCCATGATCGCTTGATTGGCACGGCAGGTGTGGACAACCTCATTATTATTGACACACCGGATGCCGTGCTGGTGGTCGACAAAGCCTGTGCGCAAGACGTAAAACACATTTACGCCAAGCTAAAAGCCAAGGGCCACGAAGCGCACAAACTTCACCGTACGGTACACCGCCCATGGGGCACCTACTCCGTACTGGAAGAAGGCAACGGTTTCAAGATCAAACGCATCGAAGTCAAGCCCGGTGCCAGCCTCAGCCTGCAAATGCACCACCATCGCAGCGAACACTGGATAGTCGTGAGCGGCATGGCCAGGGTCGTCAATGGCGACCAGGAGCGTCTTGTGAACACCAACGAATCTACTTATATTCCTGCCGGGCACAAGCATCGTCTGGAAAACCCGGGGGTGCTTGACCTTGTGCTGATCGAAGTACAAAGCGGCGGGTATTTGGGTGAAGACGACATCGTCCGATTTGATGATAAATATGGGCGAGTATAGAAGACTTATAAAGTTGGTAGAATTATCCCCACCTTTCTTTGGAAAGGGTAACGAACCACCAAGCCACACAACACAATTTATTTAACATATATTGGAACATGTAACATGAAAGCAGTGATTTTAGCAGGTGGCCTTGGCACGCGGCTCAGTGAAGAAACCGCGCTGCGCCCCAAACCGATGGTGGAAATAGGCGGTAAGCCTATTCTCTGGCACATCATGAAAATGTATTCTGCGCATGGTATCCACGATTTCATCATTTGCTGCGGATATAAAGGTTATGTGATCAAGGAATACTTCGCTAACTATTTTCTGCACATGTCCGATGTTACTTTCGATATGCAATCCAACAGCATGCATGTTCATCAAAAACGTGCCGAACCATGGAAGGTCACACTGGTGGACACCGGTGATGACTCCATGACTGGTGGCCGCCTTGCGCGGGTTGCGCAGCATGTGAAAGACGAAGAAACTTTCTGTTTGACTTACGGTGATGGGGTGGCTGACGTGGATATTCGTGCGACCATTGATTTCCACCGCCAACACGGCAAAGCGGCAACCTTGACCGCCACCTACCCACCTGGTCGTTTTGGTGCCCTGGACATCCAAAACGGGCAGGTGAAAAGCTTCAAGGAAAAGCCGCGCGGCGATGGTGCTTTTATTAATGGCGGATTTTTCGTATTGTCTCCCAAAGTATTGCCTTACATACGCGGTGGTGACAGCACAATCTGGGAACAAGAACCGCTGACGCAATTGGCTGAAGATGGCGAATTGATGGCGTATCAGCATGATGGTTTTTGGCAACCTATGGACACCTTGCGCGATAAACATTTACTGGAAGAACTATGGGCCAAGGGCAAAGCGCCATGGAAAATGTGGGATTAAATATGGTGATTGATGCGGAATTTTGGCGCGGCAAACGCGTATTGATGACCGGACACACCGGCTTCAAGGGCAGCTGGCTGTCCTTATGGCTGCAATCCATGGGTGCGCAAGTCGTGGGTTACGCACTTGCCCCACCGACCAACCCGAGCCTGTTTGAAGTCGCCGAAGTTGCTAAGGGCATGACCAGCATCATCGGTGACATCCGCGATCTGGAGCAATTACGTGCCGCCTTCGCCGCACACCAGCCCGAAATCGTGATCCACATGGCCGCGCAACCGCTGGTGCGTTACTCCTATCAGGCACCGGTTGAAACCTATTCCACCAATGTCATGGGCACGGTGAATGTACTGGAAGCCATACGCAGCACAGGCAGCGTGAAAGCCGTGGTGAACGTCACCAGCGACAAATGTTACGACAACAGGGAATGGCTGTGGGGCTACCGGGAGAATGAAGCCATGGGCGGCTTCGACCCCTACAGCAGCAGCAAGGGGTGTGCGGAACTGGTGGCGGCTGCCTATCGCAACTCGTACTTCCACCCCGAAAAATATGCAGAGCATGGTGTGGCGCTGGCTTCCGCCAGAGCAGGTAATGTGATTGGCGGCGGCGATTGGGCGGAAGACCGGCTGATTCCCGATATGATGCGTGCGATCTCTCAAGGCAAGCCCGTCCATATCCGCAATCCGCACGCCATTCGCCCCTGGCAACACGTGCTCGAACCGCTGTCGGGCTATTTGATGCTGGCACAACAACTGTATGAACAAGGTACCGCATTCGGCGAAGGCTGGAACTTCGGCCCGCACGACCAGGACGCGAAACCCGTGCAATGGATCGTGGACAAACTTACCACGGCGTGGGGCGAAGGCGCAAGCTGGGTACTGGATGACGGCGAACACCCACACGAGGCGCATTACCTCAAACTGGATTGCTCCAAAGCGCAAGCGCGGCTAGACTGGCATCCCAGATGGCATCTGGATGAAACACTCAGTAAAATAGTGGCGTGGCATCAAGCACATCAACATAACGAAGACATGCGTGAGGTGACCTTGGCGCAGATTGTCCAATATAATGTGTGCAGGTGAACTGAGGTCAGCGGTAGGTCGGGCGATCACGCATGCGGTAGGTCAGGCTTCAGCCTGACGCGGTGGTAAAAGATAAGTTGAATTGTCAGGTTAACCCCGACCTGCGATCATGCATGTGGCAGGCAGAGCCTCGGGGTAACTGGGTCCACTAAAAGGAAATGTAAATGAGACAAGTAATATTAAGAGAAAATTTGTGTGTAGATGAAAACCACCAATTACACATTAACGTACCCGCAGACATGGGGGATGAATTTGAAGTGATTGTGATGCCTTTACAACCTCAATCGCCGATAAGTGCACTGAGTGACGATGAGCAATTTATGCTTGCTGCTTATTCTGCAGTGATTGATAACGACCCCGAAGAAGATGCAATCTGGGAAAAATATGTCAAATAATCTTAAGTTTCGTCCTGGCACAATTCATGTGTATAAAGTCCCCTTTGTCGAAGGGCATGCTGCCAAGCCACGTCCTGTGATCATTACTTCATTGCCTAATAGCAAGGGTGATGTGATGGGTATTCCTGGCAGCTCACAGGTGCACCAGTGGAACGAAATTCATCAAGTCATTATTGACCCGCAAGAGATGGTGTCCAGTGGTTTAGATAAACCGACTGTGTTTCCAGTCAGTAAACAAATGATGTTTTCCACAAAGTTTTTTGCTGGTGAAATCGGGGAAATAAACACCTCAACTCTGGAAGCAGTCATGCGTTTGGTTATGGCGCATCAAGTTGAACAATTTCACTCAGCCACGCAGCCAAAGAAGCCTTTCCAACCCGGCACCACCGTCATCCCGCCCTCCGGCAAAGTCGTCGGCATGGCCGAAATGCAGAACATGGTGGAAGCCTCGCTGGATGCATGGCTCACCACAGGTCGATTCAATACCGAATTTGAAGCCCGTTTGGCCAAATATTTGGGCGTGAAGCATCTCATTACCGTCAATTCCGGTTCCTCCGCCAATCTGGTGGCGTTTTCCGCGCTGACCTCGCACCGTTTGGGCGAACGCGCCATCAAACCGGGTGATGAAGTCATCGGTGTGGCGGCGGGTTTCCCCACCACGGTGAACCCTATCCTGCAATTCGGCGCAGTGCCGGTGTTCGTGGATGTGGACATCGCCACCCACAACATCGATGCCAGCCTGATCGAAGCGGCGATTAGTCCCAAAACCAAAGCCATCATGCTGGCGCACAGCCTCGGCAACCCGTTTAATCTGGATGTGGTCACTGCGCTGTGCAAGCAATACAATCTCTGGCTGGTGGAAGATTGCTGCGACGCGCTGGGCGCTACCTACAACGGGAAAATGGTCGGCACATTCGGTGACATTGCCACCCTCAGTTTCTACCCCGCACACCACATCACCATGGGCGAAGGCGGCGCCGTATTTACCAATAACGCCGAACTCAAACAGATCGCCGAATCCTTCCGCGACTGGGGTCGCGATTGCTACTGCCCGCCCGGCAAAGACAACACCTGCAACAAGCGCTTTTGCTGGAAGTTGGGCGACCTGCCCGAAGGCTACGACCACAAATACACCTACAGTCATTTGGGTTACAACCTTAAAATCACCGACATGCAAGCCGCATGCGGCTTGGCGCAACTGGACCGCCTGCCCGAGTTCATCGCCGCACGCAAACACAACTACGCCTTCCTTAAAGCGCGCCTGAAATCTTGCGAAGAATTCCTGATTTTGCCCGAAGCCACACCCAACAGCGATCCATCCTGGTTTGGTTTCCTCATCTCCATCCGTGAAAGTGCTGGCGTGAACCGGGTGGACTTGATCAATTACCTGGACCAGAACAAAATCGGCACCCGTTTGCTGTTTGCGGGCAACTTGACCCGCCAGCCTTACATGCTGGGCAGGAATTTCCGCGTCAGCGGCGCACTTACCCGCACCGATGAAGTGATGAACAACGCCTTCTGGATCGGCGTGTACCCGGGCTTGACGGAAGAAATGCTGGAATTCGTGGTGAGCAAGATTGAGGCATATTTTGGGATAGGGTTTTGATGCATAGCAAGTCTTTTGATCCTGGCGTGTTCAAGTAAATGATACCATTCGCAAAAAAGGGACGGTACCCTTTATTTGCGGTAGCATGAGGAAGCGGCGCTGAGACAGAAAAAGGTAGCGGCCCCTTTAATTCCCTTTAATTCTTTTACGAAGAAAGATCGAGACAATATCGCGCCGGATGAATTGGCTGGATTTAAACGTCTTGCGAAGGATTACAGTAGTGCAAGTGAAGTTAAGATTGCCGAGTTATTGAAAGTAATGGAATTATTGGAGATTTGCCATGACAATTAGAACAGCTACAGCAAAACCTAAAAGTGACGCTTTTTCAGCTATTCACAGTGCTGCGAAAGGTTTGCACAAGGTAAAAGTTATCAGTAAAACGACCATGCGTGAGTATGACGACTTATGCTTAAATTTGGTTGCTGAAATTAATGCGCAAGATATTAAGCGCATTCGCGAGCATGTTCATGTTAGCCAGCCTGTATTTGCTCGTTACCTGAATACCAGTGAATCTACTGTGCAGAAATGGGAAACGGGACAGAAGAGGCCGAGTGGCATGGCACTGAGGTTGTTACACGTCATTGAAAAGCACGGTCTCGAAGTGCTGGTGTAAAAAAAAGGGGACGGTATCCTTTATTTGATCACTTTGTTTGTGCTAATGTTGGATTATGCCAAGATTACCCAGAACAGTTTTTGCAGGACTTCCTCACCATGTCACCCAACGAGGCAATCGGCGCGAGGACGTTTTTTTTACAGACGAAGATCGTGAAGCCTATTTATTGTGGCTTGAAGAGTACTGTGACAAACACGAGCTTAAGGTGCTTGCATATTGCCTCATGACCAACCATATTCACCTGATTGTTGTGCCGACAAGCGATGATGGTTTGCAGCGGGTGCTCAAACCACTGCATATGCGATATGCCCAGCGTATCAATCGGGCGCGAAACTGGAAAGGGCACCTTTGGCAAGGACGGTTTTTTTCATCTGCGCTGGATGAGGTTTATTTGATGGCGGCGGTTAGGTATGTGGAACGAAACCCGGTGCGGGCAGGCATGGTGCAACGGGCTGAGGATTATCGTTGGTCAAGCGCTGCCGCACATTGTGGAAACAGGTTGGATGGCGTGTTGAATCTCGAATCAGCTTGGGTCAAGCAGTTTGCGATGATTGATGACTGGTCAGCGTGGCTGTCCGAAGATGGCGAAATGGAGAATATTCGGATATTGAGGCAAAATGTGGAAAAAGGATTGCCTTGTGGTAATGAAGGCTTTGTTCAGCGCTTGGGGGAAATGGTGGGACGCCGGTTGGAGTGCCTTCCACAAGGCCGACCAAAAAAACCTCAAGATGACAGAAAAGGGTAGCGTCCCCTTTAATGCTACCGAAGTCAACAAACAGATAGATGAGCGCCGCATCATATAGGCAAACGGAGTCAAAAATGTTGATAAATTTACTGACACGAAGTGCATGGCGTTTTTCACATGGTGATACAAGCCAGATCGCACCAGTCTTACTGTTACTACCCAAGGGAGTGATAGGCGGCCACCTCAATAGCAATGAACAGTCTTGGGAACTCCGTGAAAATAGCTTAGTGTTTCTCAATAGCAATGATGTTGCCACAACAGTCTTCTCTGAGATTGAATTTGACGCAGGCGACCCTGTTCGAATGACAGGAAAATGTATTCAGGAGGGTAATGCTGTACGGGTATTGGATCGAATTAATCTTCCTTCAGGGATCGATCTCGGGCAGCAATCCCGGCAAGAAGCACCAGACTTTTTGAGGATGGTTGATAGAACCAAGTCCTTAAAGAACCGTAATTTAGTCGTCTTGCGGGCTAATGACCAATCGTTGCACACCCAATGGCCACAAAATATTCCCATCATAGAGAGATCTTGGGATTTATGCATCAGTTGGTATGGGAATGTTATGCCGGCTAAAATACCCGAATGTGAATATTTTACGTTCCAACCAGAAGATCGAAAGTTCGGCGCTATTCACGCTCTGTTTCTTGGCGATAGCCCATTATGGAATTATGATCAAATTTGGTTGCCGGACGACGACATCATGACATCATGGGCCGACATTAACCGCTTGTTTGCAATATGTCGTCGCCATGAACTCGATCTCGCGCAACCTGCCCTCTTAATGAATGGGAATATTTCACATCAAGTGACAGTGCATAATCCTGTGTTTTCCCTGCGATATACAAATTTTGTTGAGGTAATGTGTCCCTTATTCTCAAGGGAGGGGTTGCAAATTTGCCATCCCGTGTTTAACGGATCGATTTCTGGTTGGGGGCTTGATTATATCTGGCCTCATTTACTTGGCGGGGTCTCCAGTAAAGTAGCGATTATTGATGATGTCATCGTGGTGCATACCCGACCAGTTGGGGGGAATTATGATCGAGGCAATGCCATAATCGAAGATATCAAATTGCGTGAACTTTATGCTATCCCCACCAATACAGACGATTGTGGCGGCCTCATTAAAAACTTATCACTGTGTTAACCTGGATTTTGCATAAATTCATATAATTATCATACAGTATATCGATTAATATGTAAGTTTTTAGAAGAGGTGGCGTGGTTATTCGCATGCCCGCCCGAATAAAATCTTTGCGAGTTGGCACCATGCGCCATTCTTGCCAACCCCACTTCATATCAATCAAGAGGCAAGCGAGGGCGTGTGTCAGTTTTGGATTGAGGGCCGATAACCTTATTACGACCAAATTTTCTAATCAGTTTGACTGTGGATTTTGAATTGTTGTTATCGTGTGGTCATTCTTAGTGATTACCAGCGGTGGAAAAGCAACATAAGAATTGGTTGCTTGATAAATTTTATTCATGGCAATGTCTATGCCGTTATTGGGTAACTGCCTATTCAGAAGGGGGAAAAACAATAGAAAATTAGACATTGGGAGGCATAAAGATTTGAATTTGGCCGCGCCTGATGGGCTAATTGAATAACAAATAGTGCCAAAACATTTATCTAATCTCAGTAAGGTAGTATCCTCAGCAAATTCTTGAAACTCTTTAATGGAGTTTCTCAATTGGTCTTGGTTGAAAACCATGACTACAGGGGAGATATTTGGCATTACATTTAAAGAGAGAATGCTATCAAAATTCCATCCCCACAATACAATATCCCAATCTGGCGGTAAGGAATTTAATTTTTTTTTGTATAAATTTTCAAAATCAAAACGAAAAATCGCATCATCCTCGGCGATAGTGATTACTTTGTCCAAATTAATGGCTTCATCCCATAATATTAAATGCGATAGAGCGCACCCATATGCCCCTGCAGTATAAGGGAGACCCTTTTCAAATAAATTTGTAGAGGCAATAAACTCTTGTGTAAACTGGTTACCATCAACAGCATTAAAAAAATCAAATTTAATATGCTTATTAAGATTAATGAAGTTTTTGCGTCTTTCGTTAGAAGTTTCCATACTTATAACTTTAATATTCATGTTATAACCTATATTATCAAAGAATTTTGATGCGAAATTATTCTCGCATGCAGTGATTAAAAGGTCAAACGTACTAAATGACCACCAGCAAAATTCACATAGACACTTTTACCAAATTCATAAATTGGATATACATTAGGAACGGTTTAAGTAAATACTTGATTGATTATTATTTGGATTAAAGTTTATTTTTTGGGGTAATGATGTTTGAACTGGTTTCTTGTAAAATTTCCGGTTGTTATGAAATACGACCACAGCTCCATAAAGATTTGCGCGGGCATTTTGTAAAAGTTTTCCACGAGCAATCATTTGCGGCGCATGGTTTGGAAACCAACTTCGTCGAAGAATACTATTCATTCTCCTACAAAAATGTCATTAGAGGCATGCACTTTCAGCTGCCGCCCATGGATCATGTCAAAATAGTGTACTGCGTTGAAGGTGAAGTAATGGATGCCGTCATTGATTTAAGAGTGGGTTCGCCAACTTATGGCCAATTTGCTTTGTTCGAGCTGAGTGCCGCCAAAGCTAACAGCATCTATATCCCTAAAGGCATGGCACATGGGTTTTGTGTGCGAAGCGAGCAAGCCATCATGGTGTACAAGGTCAGTTCGATGTATTCACCCGAGCATGATGCTGGTGTGCTGTATAGCTCTGCAGGAATTCCTTGGCCGGCAACGGTGGCTATTTTGTCAGCACGAGACCAAGCTTTTCCAACACTGGATCAATTCGAGAGCCCTTTTCGTTATGAGTGATACAGCATTGCCACTGAATTCAAATGTGCGCGTAGCACTGGTTACTGGGGCTACGGGCTATATCGGATCTAACCTGGTAAAACGTTTGGTTTTAGAGGGTTGGGTTGTCCACATCATCGTTCGTACCAAATCAAATTTAGATGTGCTTAATCCGCTTGCATCTTCAATTATTCAACACATGCACGATGGCAGCACAAAGGGAATGATTGATTTGGTTGCTCAAGCTAAGCCTAATACTGTATTCCATCTTGCTTCATTATTTTTGGTTCAACATAAGCCTGAAGATATTGAAGCGCTGATCACAAGTAATCTACTTTTTTCAACACAGCTTGTTGAAGCGATGATTGCAAATGGCGTTAAGTCTCTTGTGAACACGGGTACCTCTTGGCAACATTATCACAATGAAGATTACAATCCGGTGAATCTTTATGCGGCAACAAAACAAGCCTTTGAAGACATACTAAGTTACTATGTTGAAGCGCAAGGCCTTAAAGTGATTACATTAAAACTTTTTGATACCTATGGCCCTAATGATACGAGGGCTAAATTAATTAATTTGTTTTGGAAAGCAGCGCATTCACAAGAAGTTTTGCATATGTCTCCCGGTGAACAGGTGATAGATATTGTCTACATCGATGATGTGGTGGCGGCTTTTATATTGGCTGCTGAGCAGTTGTGTTTGCAAACACAGGGACAAAAAATATTTGGCATTTCCTCTGGACACACTCTGCGCCTGATGGATATTAAAGACAAATTTGAACTGATTACAGGTTATAAATTGAAAATTAATTGGGGTGGCCGACCATACCGTGAACGTGAAGTGATGTTGACATGGAATAAATTTGAAAAATTGCCGGGTTGGTGTCCAACAATTTCCCTTGAGGAGGGTTTAATCAGATCATTGCCCAAAGATTTAAAAATTACAGATGCTCGTTAATACCCAACTAAAATCAACCCAGAGTAGTTCGATTGCACAAAAAATTTTGCATGGTGTGACCAGCGCTTTTTTGTTAACTTTAGTAACCACTTTGTTAGCGCTTTTTCAGTTTCGCTTGGTGTTCGTTTTTTTAAATTATCAAGTCGCTGGAATATGGTTTCTGTTTTTAACCATTGGTGCATATATCACGTTTTTTGATATGGGTTTAAACCCCACGATTGGTAGAGAACTGAGTTTACTCACTGGTGCAAATGATATCAATGAAACACGCACACATACGGGAATTGTAAACCTCGCCACAACATGCGGAAGATTGGTGCAGATATTGGCAGGTCTTGCATTTTTGCTGTCATTGTTATTGGGCCATTTCTTTTTCCAAAGTATTGCGCCCAATATCGATCATGCTGTCATCAATATTGCCTGGGGTATTTTTGCGTTGGGTTGTTCTTTCGATATTGTGTCGGGCGCTAATCTTGCAATGCTTTATGGTATGGGTAATGTTGCCAGTGAACGGCTTACTCGAACACTGGCACTTATTGCCGGATTTATTTGTATGTTGGTTTTTCTTAAACTGGGTTTTGGTATCATTGGCCTGTCTTTGGCATGGCTTATACAAAAAATTATTTCAATAATTGTGGCGAAATATTTGTTAAATAAAAATTTCCCTTTTTTCAGAGAAATTAAGGGAGTAAAATTTCAACAAAATATTGCAAAAAAAATCGTGATGCCAAGTTTGAAATGGGCAGCCATGGGTTTTGGGGCGATTCTTATTTTACAGACAGATAATATTGTTATCGCAGAAATGATAGGTACCCAAGCTATACCAAACTATGCTGCCGTTGCAAAAATTACTACACTTCTGATGACACTGTCTTTAATGCTTTCAAACAGTTCAACCCCATTTCTGTCGGGATTGTTTGCAGCGGATAATTTTGAACAATTTAATGTCCTTATGCTGCGAAATGTGCGGTATGGAATGGCCTTGATGATAGCACTTGTTGCATTTATCGGGGTTTATGGTGATATGGTGACCAATGTTTGGCTTGGTAAAGGTCATTTTGTCGGTTTTCCAGTATTGTGGACCTTGCTCGTGATGACATTGTTAGAAGTGCATCACGTGATTCTCGCATCTGCGACGATGGCAACAGGGAAAATTGTGTTTGCTCCTATGGCGCTTCTTGCAGGCATCCTTAATATTGTTTTTTCAGTGTTATTTGTAAACTATTTGGGGCTTTGGGGTGTGGCGTTGGGTACGATGGTTGCACAGATTCTGACCAACAACTGGTATGCACCTTATGTAACCCTTAAGTTATTCAAAATTAAATTTGGCGACTACTTTTTGAAAGTCTTTATGCCTGTGTTGGTCGTTTTAGCCATGTCATTATTGGCAAATACTTTATTGCGTCAATATGTTCAATTGGTGAATGGGTTATCTACATTGATTATATCTGCTTTCATTTCATTTTTAATCTCAGCAGTATTTGCTAGTGTATTGCTATTAACTGCCAGTGAGCGCAAAGCATTATTGAGTGTCGTACGTAATGCGTGAAGTTAATTTAAAAAATGGCATGGTAAGTCAAGAAAATGCGTACTTGCCTAAGGTTATAATAGCAATACTCACATTTAATCTGTCTGGTTTACCGTTCAGTGCACACCTAAAGTCGGTCTTAATGCGGTAATCCCCCCAGCAAAAAGCTGGAGTTTGAAGTAGAATTTTCTCATATTGAGGGAGCTCTACATGAAGCAATCGAAATTTACGGATAGCCAGATCATTGAAGCGTTGAAACGGGTTGAAGGTGGT
>JAJYYK010000009.1 GCA_021801025.1 Pseudomonadota bacterium
CACAGGCCATGGCAGACAAAGGAAAAAATACACTAAACACCCCACTGACCCACAATAATTTTTTGATCATTTTATATTTCCCCTGAATAAAGTGTACAACGGGAATATCTTAACAAAACAGCATCGCGGGGCGCATGTGACATAATGACGCACAGCAAATTCAATACAGACTGTTTATGTTATAAATTGCCTCGTGTAACCCCAAGGAAATTGAATGACTATCCCTTTACAAACGATGTCCCCCAGAGACACTTGGCTACATAATCTGTTTATACTGCGGCTCTGTGGACTGATGTTACAGATCGGCGTATTAGCGGTGGCCCAATGGAAACTGCATATTCTCTTGCCATTGGCTACGCTGCTGTGGGTGCTTGCGCTGTCAATGGTTTGGGTGGTTCTGACGGGTTGGCGCTTAACCCGTCTTTGGTCAGTGACGGCATGGACGTATTCAGGTCAATTGCTCGTCGATATGAGCATACTTGGCATGCTGTTGTATTTTACTGGCGGAGCCAGTAATCCCTTTGTTTCCTTATTTTTGCTGCCAGTGATCATTGCAGCCACCGTATTACCCACACGTTTCGCCTGGGCAATCAGTGGATTAAGCATAGTGACTTACACCTTGTTATCTCATTGGTATGTACCGATGGTGCTACCCAGTGGCGCGGTTGCGTTCCGTTTGCACCTGCTGGGCATGTGGTTGAATTTTATTTTGAGCGCGGTATTAATTACTGGATTTGTCGGCAGGATGGCGCATTCCATCCGCGTGCGCGATCAGGCCTTGGTGCGAATACGCGAACAGCGCCTGCGTGACGAACAAATCGTGGCGTTGGGGAGCCTTGCCGCAGGCGCGGCACATGAACTGTCCACCCCCCTGGCAACGATGAATGTGGTGACGGGTGAATTGTTGGAAGATTTTACTGAAGACCCTGAACTGCAACCGTCATTGGCATTGCTACAGCAACAAATTGGTCTGTGCAAAAACATTCTGACCCGCCTGACCCAACAAGCGCAAAACGCAAGAAGCAATTCGGGCCATTTACAAACTGTTGATGCATGGTTATTGTCTGTTCTGGATCAATGGCAATTGATGCGCCCTCAAGTACAACTACAAATTCGCTGGTTATCGGCATTGCCTGCACCCGAAATAATTGTCGGTGAAGCCTTGGGGCAAGCCGTGTTAAATTTGTGCAACAATGCCGCCGATGCAGGGAATAACCAGATGGAGCTGGAAGTGACTTGGGATGCGCAAAAAATTCACATTGACATTCTTGATCGTGGCGCAGGCTTTGATTCGGCATGGCCGCTGGGACTGGGGTTTTTCACCACCAAACATGAACAGGGCGGCAGTGGTATCGGACTCATGTTGGCCAATGCCAGTATTGAACAATACGGCGGCAAGGTCAGCCTTCATCAACGCAATGACGGAGGTGCCCGCGTAAAGGTAAGTCTGCCGATATTTGTCAGCAAGGAACAGACATGAACAGCGCCCTGGAACCCGTGAATGCGTCCTTATTGCTGGTGGATGACGATGCGACATTCTCTATGGTACTGGCCCGGGCACTGGGCAAACGCGGTTTTACAGTTCAATGCGCAAGCGATGTCAGCCAGGCACTGGAACTGCTGCGCGCTCACACTCCCGATTATGCCGTCATCGATCTGAACATGCCGGGAGACAGTGGACTGGTGCTCATACCACAATTAAAACAAGCCAACAGTCAGGTGCAAATTGTCATGTTGACCGGCTATGCCAGCATTGCGACCGCAGTCGAAGCCATTAAACTGGGTGCCACACATTATTTAGCCAAACCTGCGGACGTGACCGATATTGTGACTGCCCTGAGTCGTGACCAGGGTGATGCGCAAATTGAAACACGGCATCAACCTCATTCTGTGCGCCGCCTGGAATGGGAACACATTCAAGCGGTACTGACCGCGCACGATGGCAACATCTCAGCGACCGCACGGGCACTCAACATGCATCGACGCACCTTGCAGCGCAAGCTGTTCAAACGACCTGTTCAGGAGCATTAGTGTTACGGGTATAGATGCGCTGTGCTTATCCAGCTTGAGGAATGGCGATGAGCTGCGAATAATATTGATTAAACAATAACCAGTCTGCTGCCGTTTACACGGTCAAACCATCCGGCACAGTATGCCCGGCCAGCCACTGTGCAACCGTTTGTTTTTTTCCCCCAGGCATTTGCAATTCGGTGATGCACAATGCACCTTGCCCACAAGCAATCACGATACCTTGCTCATCAGCGCGCAGCACTTTACCCGGCGCACCGCTATCAGCCAGAGTTTTCGCTTGCCAAACTTTAACCGGCTTGTCTTGCCACAGCAACCACGCCCCTGGCGCAGGGTTAAAAGCACGTACTTTGCGCTCAATCTGTTCGGCAGTTTCACGAAAATCAATCTGCGCTTCGCTACGGCTGATTTTGCTGGCGTAGGTCACGCCTTCTAAGGGTTGCATATGGGCGGTCAAAGTGCCGGAAGCAGCCCGTTGCAAAGCTTCGACGATTAATTCCCCGCCCAGAACAGCAAGCTTGTCGTGCAGGCTACCCAATGTGTCGGAAGGACTGATGTCCATGGCTTGCTGCAAACAAATCGCCCCCGTATCCAGGCCCGCATCCATTTGCATGATGGCAATACCTGTTTGCGTGTCACCTGCAGCAATTGCCCGATGGATGGGTGCTGCGCCGCGCCAGCGAGGAAGCAGTGATGCATGGATATTAAGACAACCCAAACGGGGGATTTCCAATACCGCAAGGGGCAAAATTTGCCCATAAGCCGCCACCACCATGACATCTGGCGAAAGCGCCTGCAATTCGCTTTGAAGCATTGCATCACGCAAAGTGGTGGGTTGCCATACTGGCAGGTTCAGCGCTAATGCGGCTTGTTTCACTGCGCTGGGCACCAGTTTCATGCCTCGCCCGGAAGGACGATCGGGTTGAGTCAGCACTGCAATAATTTCATGTCCCGCCTGATACAAAGCCAGCAAAGCGGTACGCGCAAATTCCGGGGTACCGGCAAAAACAATACGCATTACATGGTTTCCCGCAGGCGTTTTTTGAGTTTGGTACGAATACGGTTCTGTTTCAATGTGGAAAGATATTGGACAAACACTTTCCCCAAGAGATGATCCATTTCATGCTGGACGCACACCGCCAGCAAACCTTCGGCATTCAGTTCAAAAGACTTTCCGTTCAAGTCCAAAGCACGGACCCGCACACGCTCCGCACGGGTCACTTTGTCATAAATACCCGGCACTGACAGACAGCCTTCTTCCCGTTCAACCTCTCCAGTCGAACCGATTAGTTTTGGGTTGATCAGCACGTGCAGGTCATTTTGTGCTTCGCTGATGTCAATCAGCAACAGCTGGATATGACGGTCAACCTGGGTAGCAGCCAAACCAATGCCCGGTGCGGCATACATGGTCTCAGCCATATCAGCGGCCAATTGGCGAATACTGTCATCAACCTGTTGAATGGGTTTTGCCCGGGTATAAAGGCGTTCATCCGGGTAACGCAAAATATTTAATTTAGCCATAATTACACTTGTCTGCCTGAATAATTAAACGCAAAAGCCTCGCAAAATTTCGTTCAATCTGGCATATTATACGTGTGCAGGGTCATCATGTCGCGTTTTGTCACACCAACCAGGTTGATGAACGGCGTTAACGCGCATCGATTGATCCACCCTATCACTAGAGAGGCCTTATGAGAATTCCCGTTATCGCGCTGTTCTGTCTTAGCCTTTTGTCTGTCGCCAGCCGGGCTGATGATTTACCGTTGCAAGACAATGCACCTGCCCGATATACCGTGGTGAAAGGTGATACGTTGTGGGGTATCTCTGCAAAATTCCTGAAAGACCCATGGCAATGGCCACAAATCTGGGGAATGAACAAAGCTGAAATTAAAAACCCACACTGGATTTATCCAGGCAATATTATTGTTCTCAACATGCATGACGGCGTACCCCAGTTGACACTGGAAACACCAAACGAAAACAGCAATGACCTGGTCACAGTCAAATTATCGCCCACCGTGCATAGCGAAGCGCTCAACCGCAGTGGTGTTTTGCCCATTCCCGCTGACATGCTGCGCAGCTTTGAGAACCAGGCACTGGTACTGGATAAAGACGGCTTGGCAAACAGCCCGAAAATCATTGAATTTGAAGACACGCATATTGTGGTAGGTACCGGCGATGAAGTCTATGCTACCAGTGATCACAGTCACACCACACATTGGAAAATTGTACGCGCAGGCCAGGCAATTATTGATCCAGTCAGCAAGGAAATTTTAGGTTACAGTGCCGACTATATGGGCGAGGCCCGCACCGTCACACCCGGAAATCCCCAGCGCATCGCCATCGTTTCCAGTATCAGCGAGGTCCAGGATAAAGACCGCCTGGTGCCTGCCGAAGACGACTACACTTTTCGTTATATTCCGCACGCGCCAGATGCCATCATCAATGGGCGCGTCATCTCGGCCCTGGGCGTCATGACCGAAGCGGGACGTTACAACAGCATCATGATCAACAAAGGCGCACGCGATGGCCTTGAAAAAGGCGATGTATTGGCCATTTATCGCGCCCCACGACAAAAAGATGGCTTAAAAATCCCCCCTTCCCGCAGTGCTTTGTGTATGATTTATCGCGTATTTAACAAGGTCTCTTATGCGCTAATTATGGATTCCACCTATCCGGTAAGCGCTTTGGATGTGGTTCGCAATCCATAGGGGCGAAATTTGAGTGTACCCTTGACTGCTCTGAGCACCGAAGAGCGTAATGCCTGGCTGGGTCTAACGCACACACCCAGATTGGGTAATGTGCAGATACGCGCACTGCTCACGGCATTGGGCAGTCCGCAAGCCATCTATGCCGCGCCATCGGCTTTGCTTCGGCAATACCTTGCCGAGCCTGTTGTGCAAGCGATCGCCGCAGGCATTGATGAGGCGCGCATTCAACCCGCACTGGATTGGTTGGCACAAGCGGGCAACCAGCTTCTGACCCTGGCCGATTCCGATTATCCGCCACGTCTGTTACAAATCAGCGATCCCCCACCCGTGCTGTATCTGAAAGGCCGCCGCGAACTGCTCACCCGCCCCATGCTGGCCGTGGTAGGCAGTCGTAATGCCAGCGCACAAGGCATACGTGACGCACATGCCTTTGCCCACAGCCTGTCCGATGCGGGGCTCACGATTGCCAGCGGTTTGGCACTGGGTATTGACACCGCAGCGCACGAAGGCGCATTGGCGGGATCCGCCAGCACAGTGGCGGTCATGGGAACCGGTCTGGATATTGTTTACCCTGCCCGTAACCGGCAACTGGCGTTACGCATTGCCGATTATGGGGTGATTGTGAGTGAGTTCGCGCCCGGCACACCGTCTGTGGCCAGCAATTTCCCCCGACGCAACCGCATTATCAGTGGGTTGAGTCAAGGTTGTTTGGTCATCGAAGCCGCCCTGCACAGCGGATCGCTGATCACCGCCCGCCAGGCATTAGAGCAAGGCCGTGAGATTTTTGCCTTGCCGGGTTCCATTCATTCGCCTTTTTCACGAGGGTGTCATGCACTGATCAAACAGGGTGCCAAATTGGTGGAGTCAGCACAAGATGTGTTGGACGAATTGAATTGGGCCGTACACGTCGATATTGAAAAAACGCCTGTGCAAGAGGATACCGACGACCCCATCTGGATCCATTTGGGCCATGCACCGATGACTTTAGACAGCTTAATTGAGTGCACCGGGTTGACGGCATCCACACTTTCCGCCATGCTGTTGGACAGAGAGCTTGCTGGGCAAGTGGCAACCTTGCCAGGCGGCCTGTACCAGAGGACACGATAAAAATGTTTGAAATTTTACTTTTTTTGTTTGGGCACTACGCGCAAATTGAAGCGACCCCAGACCGCAATACGCTAGCGATTAAACTTAACGCAGCGGGCTTTGAAATGAGTGAAATTGAACAGATCCTTGATTGGCTGGGTAATTTAAACGAAATCAATTCACCGGCTTACCCCGAAAAACTGCTTGAGAGCCATGCCGAACGGGTTTATACCACCGAAGAGTTGCACCGGCTGGATCTGTCTGGTTTGAGTTTCCTGGCATTCATGCAGCAGTCCGGCATGATCAATACCGTGCAGCGCGAATGGATTATTCATCAAGTCATGGCGCTGAAAGAAAGCGAACACGTTGAACAACAATTACGCTGGATTACGCTGGTTGCGCTCTGGAGCCAACACCCTGATCAAAGTATCTTGCTGTTAGAAGACCTGCTGTTTAACCAAGACGCCACACCTACCCTGCACTGAGCCCTGTACATGTCAACACTCGTTATTGTCGAATCGCCTTCCAAAGCCAAAACCCTCAAAAAATACTTGGGCGATGATTATGAAATTCTGGCCAGTTACGGGCATGTACGTGATTTGGTGCCAAAAAACGGCGCGGTCGATACCGAACACGATTTCGCCATGCAGTACCAACTCATTGAGCGCAATGAACGACATGTAACGAGCATTCTGAAAGCCGCACGCAAAGCTGACCGCATTCTGCTGGCAACTGACCCGGATCGTGAAGGGGAAGCCATTGCCTGGCATTTGTCCGAAATTTTACGTGAGGCGCGCATTACCCCCAAGGTACCCATCGCCCGGATAGAGTTTCACGAAGTGACCCCCACAGCCATTCGGGAAGCGGTGGCTCACCCGCGTGAAGTGGCCATGCCTTTGGTAGATGCCCAGCAAGCGCGGCGGGCTCTGGATTACCTGGTAGGATTTAACCTCTCGCCCCTGTTATGGCGAAAAATCAGCCCCGGTTTGTCCGCTGGACGGGTACAAAGCCCGGCTTTACGTTTGATTGTAGAGCGTGAAATTGAAATTGAACGCTTCGTTGCGCGTGAATATTGGTCCGTGCATTTGGACAGCCATAAAGCCCAACAGCCCTTTTCCGCCCGTCTGATTCAATTCGATGGCAACAAGCTGGAACAATTCAGCCTGCCGGATCAAACCGCCATGCAGGCTGTACTGGATCAATTGCTGACTGCCCGCACCGCCAGCGTGCTGAACATTGAGAAGAAGCGCAAGGTACGGCATGCTGCCGCACCGTTCACCACCTCTACGCTGCAACAGGAGGCCGTGCGCAAACTGGGTATGACCACAGATCGCGTCATGCGCACTGCACAACAGCTGTACGAAGGTATCGACACCGGCAAAGGCGCAACCGGTCTGATTACCTACATGCGTACTGATGCGGTCAATTTGGCCAAAGATGCCATCGCAGATGTTCGCCAATACATCGACAGTCATTTTTCCGCCGATTACCTGCCGGATGCTCCAGTGTACTACCGCAACAAATCCAAAAATGCCCAGGAAGCGCACGAAGCCATCCGTCCTACGGCGATAGCACGCACCCCGGACTCGCTGCGCCCTTTCTTAACCAGCGACCAGGCCAAGCTGTACGAGCTCATCTGGAAACGCACGTTGGCCTGCCAAATGACCCCAGCGCAATTCGATACCGTCAGCGTGGATCTGGCCGTTGGGCAAGACAAACACCGCTTTCGTGCCAATGGGCAAGTATTGGCATTCCCCGGTTTTATCGCGGTGTATCAAGAAAATCTGGATGACAGCGCAGAGGAAACCGATACCCGCTTGCCTGCTCTGGAAATAGGTGAAACGCTGCCCATCGACAAGCTGTACAGCGAGCAACACCACACCCAGGCACCACCACGTTACACTGAAGCCAGCCTGGTCAAAACCCTGGAAGAATATGGCATAGGCCGTCCCTCTACCTATGCCAGCATTATTTCCACCCTCAAAGACCGTGAATACGTCGATCTGGACAAAAAACGTTTTATCCCCACACCCACCGGGCGTTTGGTGAACTGTTTTCTGACTACCCATTTCACCCATTATGTGGACTATGATTTCACCGCCCGGCTGGAAGACAAGCTGGATGATGTCGCCAACGGCGAAATGCCCTATATCCCACTGCTGGGGGAATTTTGGCGTGAATTTTCCGCCACCTTGCAAGCCAAGGCCGATGTCGCACGAGGCTGTCCCATCGAGGACGAAGTGTGTCCGAAATGCGGCGGAAAACTGTTCCTGCAAGCCAGCAAACGCGGCTTATTCATCGGTTGCTCCAACTACCCGGAATGTGATTTTACCCGGCCATTCAATCAAACGGCCGAGCAGGAACCCATGATGTTGGGTACAGACCCCGCCACTGGACAAGATATTCATCTGCTCAATGGACGTTACGGTTGGTATGTGCAAGTAGGCGCCACGCCGGAAGACAAAACCATTAAACCGCGCCGCGCCAGCTGGCCTAAAGCCATCCCCATAGAACAAGCCACATTAGACCAGGCACTGATCCTGCTCTCACTGCCAAGAACCCTGGGAGTGCACCCGGAAACCGGACTGGAAATTGTTGCCAACATTGGCCGTTTCGGCCCCTATTTGCAACACAACGGAAAATTCAAATCGATCCCGAAAACCGATGACGTGTACAGCGTTGAATTGCCCCGCGCACTGGAAATCCTCAGCCAGCCCGCAGGTCCGCGCGCGCAGGCCATGGCCGGAAAACTTTTGGGCGAACACCCGGAAGACAAAAAGCCAGTGACCTTGCATGAAGGGCGCTATGGCTGGTATGTCAAACATGGCGCGCTCAACGCCACCCTGCCCAAAGATGTGAGCAGTGAAGAAATCAACCTGGACGATGCACTGATTTTGTTGGCACAACGCGCTGAAAAAGCACCCGTCAAAAAAACCAGAGCCAAAGCCAAAACCACGGTCAAAACAGGTGGCAAAGCAACACCTGCCACCAAGAAAAAACCTGCCGCCACGACAACGAAATCCCCTGCCAAAAAAACCACAGCGGCCAAAACACCTGCGAAACCAGGTGCCAAAAAAACTGCCGCAGCAAAACCGGCGTCAAAGGCTAAAACCACCGTAAAAACAAAAGCGGTTAGCAAAACGCCCAAGGCTGAAGTGAAATAATATCCACCCGGCAGTAACGCGTGTTTCAAATCATGGCAATGGAAACCGGTTCATGGGTGTGCGATACGCTTATCGATTGAATCCGGTTCATTCCATCACCTCATGACGATAAACCACACGACGAGACAAATTGCGACCGAAATTTATCCCCGGTACCTCTACCAGCAAATGTGCGGCCATGGCAACCAGTACAGAAGCCATCCCCACCAGCACAATCATCATCCAAAAATAAGGCGTTGATGACCGAGCGAAATGACTCACGCCCTGAGAATTAAAAAAAGCATGCAAAACGATGCCGTGCAATAAATAAATACCAAAACTCAGTTCCCCTAATCTTCTTGCTGCTCTGGATGAAAGAAGGCCAAAAATAGAGCAACCGGAAGTAATGAGCAAAAATATCGCCCATAAAATTAAAAAAGGTGCGGTTTGATAGGCTGTTTCAAAAAACATAAGTAGCATCAACAAAAGAAGCACCGCGAATGAAAGCATAAAATTTAAACGTTTACCCATTACAAACGCAAAACGCTCCTGGATTGACGCGCACAACATCCCACCAAAAAACTCCAATAAAGCAATAGCGGAGTGGCTTGAAGGTAATCTGATAGTGATGATGGTTAACAGGACAAATCCCGCCACTGCATACCAAATATGCCAACCTGCCCGCCTTGCAAAAATGGCTGAGATTGGCAATATCAATAAGTAGTATTCCCATTCGTATCGGAGTGTCCATGTCACATTTGCATTAATTTCACCTGGGAAAGGATAGCCATTAATTAGGTGTCCAATTTTATAAAATCCACTCAACAAAAGCGGAGCAATTTCAGTGAACAATATACTTGGTGCTTCCCTCAACTGGAAATGACTTTCATAAAAAACAACAAACAGTACAATAGATATTGAAAGATAGAAAACGGGAGCGATTCGAAAAAAACGGGTAATGTACAACTTACCCCAACTTAGGCGTCCATTAGTTTCTATTGCTTTTCTCCAAAACAAAAAACCAGTGATCATAAAAAAAAGCGATACACTGGCTTGCCCAGCCTGATTAAAAAGATTGGAAATTGGGTATGGCCAGCTTAATCCGATGAGAGAACCATGTAGTAATGCTGAGTGTTGGGTGAAAACGCTAAGCGCAAGAATCCCTCGTAAACCATCGATATTGATCGTTCTGGTTGTAGCGCTATGCCAAGATGCGTCCGCCAAATTAAAAAGCGGACTTTTGACAAAAACCAGCAAAACCCCAATTACAAAAAAATAATAGAATGGGCTTAAAGCATCTAACATTTATGTATATGTCCCGCGTCAAAATGTGCGTTATGTTATTACATTTTGGTAATAAGAGGTTACAAACATTACCACCACGAATTCGTCGAACAATATCCAAATGGGCTAGATATATACAAAAGTGGGGGCATCGAACCAATGTCACTCCAATATGCCTGTCCTTGCCAGCACGCTGTCGCTGCTGTACCTGCCACCCAACCTGTAGCACAACCCCTATTACCACTGACAGAATAAGCTGTATAGGGTTGCAGTCCTGTCGTTACTGTTGCATTAGCCTGATGATAATTACCATTACCATCTCTAAATCCACACGAGGCGCTTTTCCCAGCGATTTCTGCCAACGGATTCGGGTAACGCCACACCCCATTCACACAAGACAAAACCATTCCGGCCGCATCTCGCGCTTGGCTCCCTTTTGAGCCGCACCACGTACCGGCTGTGGCGACTCCGTTAAGCTGAAGGGTATTCGTGCTGAGTTGTCCAACCGCCAAGGTACCAGCAACGGTCAAATTCCCACCATCATCCAGCGATAACGGCTGCCAACTGGTGCCGTTACAGGTATATGCCCGTGGCCCCACACCCACGCTAGACATTTGCGCAATCCGTGTTTGCCATGCACTTGTTGTGTTACACACGGGTAAACTGGCAAAATTTGCTACAGGGTCCCTCCAATAAGCAGAGCCTTGCTGTTGCCATGCACCACTTTGACATGACAACACCACACCATTACCATCCTGGGCTATCGCACCATTGGTTGCGCAAGCCTGTGTTGCGGTTTGTACAGAATTCATGATCAGCGGCGTGTTCATGGCATTCAGTTGCGGTTGACCGGGTATGGCGTTCCGGTACAGGTAGGGGCTTTGCAATTGTCCGTTGTTAAAATACAGCAAAGCAGCCAGTTCACCGGGAGTGGCATTGATATAACTGGTCGTCGGCACTTGCCAGCTGCCTGCCGTGCCATACGCGGTGTTGGTCACATAAAGTCCAGTGTCATTTTTTGGAATAAAACCGCCAGTTGCACCCATAAGGTTGGCAATATTGGCGGCCTGTTTGTCCGGCAGTGCTGTGCCGCCGATGGTCATGATCAAGGCTTGCAGGTTGCCTGCGGTGGGCTGCAGCACTTCAATTTGCCAGGTTTGCTGATATGGATTGGTTGATGTGAAGCTGGCAGGCAATAGACTTACCTCAGGCGTCTGCAACATACCTATCGTAATTATCGCTGGCGTTGTGGCTGTCGCCACAGCCTGAATTGCGACAGCATTGGTTTGAATGTAACTGGTGGCAGCAGTGCTGATCTGTGTCCACTGCGATGCAGTGGTGGCTGCCAAAAGATTATTGTTACTCTGCACTTGATAATCTGAGTAAGTTTTTACGCCGAACATTGCCACTAAAGCGGCAATCAGCACACCAACAATTTCACCCATGATTTTATTCTTTCTTAATTACTGACAACCACAAAAACCAACTGCCTGGCTGGCATGGCCGTCCAATTGGGCTGAGTAATGCCGCCATTGAGCACAGACTGATTGCTGTTCCATACCCCATTCGCACTTGTGCTGCCCATGCCTGCATTGCCATGCTCGACATTTTGCATCGCTGCCGTCACGCCGGGCATGAGATTTTGCCCATACACCATGATTGCATGCCCTACTCCCTGCACTTGTGCAATATTGTTTCCCGCGTTATTGACCAGGAACTCGGGTGACATACCAGGCGGTAAATATGGTTGTAATACATTTATGGGCACTGTTCCGACATATGCTGGATTGGCCGCTGCGAAATTCATCACGGCGTTGCGATAAGCGATGATATTTTGCGCCTGGATAACCGCCATAGATTGTGAAACGGCTGGAATCAGGTTGTCTGCGTAACGAGCCATGATGGCATTGAGTCCCAAATATGCAACGAATAAAATCACTGGTAATGCGAAGCCCATTTTATTACTCCTGGTGTGATTGACCCGCATAATGCACAAATGTATATAGCGTCCGGGCCAAACGCCTGTTAATGACCAAAAGCCAATACCATGGTCGCTGGATTACTCGCAGCGCACGCAGTGGTCACTTGACCGGGGTCAGCAGGCAGCGTGATTGCAGTGCCGTTAATCATGACACTTGCGTAAGTCATGCCCTGAGCGAGCTTTGCACAACCGTCTGGCGGCACATTGGTTTCTGTGGCTTGAAATTGACTTGCATTAGCGGGATTCACCATCATCGTGACACTGCCATTCCAGGGGTTGACCAGCACACCCGTACCAGTAGTCATGTCTGTGGGTGCCAGTTTTCCATTGGTGACCACGGTATTATTCAATGAAGTGAACTGATTGCCACCATACAAGGTTTGAATTCCCTGCGATACTTGAGCCAAATCCGACATGGCGGTGCTGGTTTTATTACTCTGGAAAAAGGCATAACTTACTGCCATCACTGCGATTAAGCCCAACAACATGCCCAGTTTTGAAAACAACAAACCCAAAATATTATCCATCGTTACTATCCCTTAACTTAATGAACTAACTTACTTTAAACAAAAGATTATTTTGACAGTTGTGCATCACCACTTCACTCCAGTTCCAATAACATCAATCATTGCGCTGACTTCGTTTTCCTCCTCTATCCACGCCCTGCCTCCGTCATCCTGTCCTTGCCACTATGCTCTTGCTGGAAATCAAAATTACCCACCGTGCAGAGCGCTAAGTTGAGAGGTCAATTCATTGATCGCCATCATTAAAAATCCCATCCACACATACATCATCATTTCCATTGTCCTGCCAAATGATTTTGCAACAATTAAAATTGTGGATTCCAGTTCATGGGCCCATTGCATTGCAAGCGTGGTGACTTTTTCCGGAAAATCGGGGAAACCAGCCAAAGATTCAATGTCATCCACAATACCCGGATTAGGAAAACCGAAGGCAGGCATGCCATATGCGCCTCTTTCTAACAAGGCATCAGATAAATTGGCGCCATTTTCCATTCGAAACCAATAAGCCCGCAAGCGTTCGCGCAACCAGGGTGAACCCTGATTTTTTTGACGTGCCAATATCACAGTATCCGGTAAACCCGCACGCAAAAGTTGGGCGAAACCCATTAACCACAGGTAACCATGCATGTCGCGATAAAATGCATAGGGAAACAGATTTTCAGCGGCAATACGATGTTTGCCTGTCCATTGTGGTAACGACCACACAAATGCCAGAATGACGAATGCCCCTGCAACCAGCGGTATCAATACCCACCAACTGGTCACAAAATCGCCCATTGCATACAAGACATAGACCATGCCATGTACTTTTGATTTTGGCAGCGAGTTTTCCAATTCCGGTGTCACAAATTTGCCTATTGCCCACAGCATACCGAAAGTCAATGCTGCATAAATCGCCGGATTCACCAATGCCGCTTTGAAAGCCATATACACGCGCGTCATGCGTCGCCTGGATTCAATAATCAACTCCAGTGAGCGCGGCAATCCTCCTGACAACTCCCCCGCACTCACCACCCCATACTCATTCAGCGGTATCCATGGCTTGAGTGCTTCCGCCATCGTCGCGCCATCCTGCATCCGGTGTTCTACCTCAGCAATCATGGCACAAGCTTTTATTTGATGCGCACGACGCAGTCGTTTTCTGAAACTGACCAAAGCGATGTCAATCGGCACGCCATTGGTAATTTGCGTCGACAAATGCCGATACAGCTTTTCGCGTATCAACCAGGTTAAACCTTGGGCAGGCGAACGGAATTTCGCCACAATTGCAGATTTATTGATCATTGCGGACCTTAATCAAATCAACTTTATCCTCGATACTGCGCGGATCAACCACGCCATCCAATGCGTACTGAATGGCCGTTTCCAACATAGATGCATCTGAATCCGGTAATTTTCGGTGATTACGGCGGGCAATTTCCGAACCGTGCTCAATAAAATCCGTCATCAAGCTTGCACAGGCGACAACCACCTCTGCAACTGCAAATCGCCCTGCTGTGCCCCGTCCTCCGCACAATGCGCATCCGTGCGCAGATTGCACCCGAACTTTGTCCACATCGCCCCAGCTACGCAATGCTAAAACCATTCGTTCAGAAACATGGGAAGACTTGGCTTTCATTGGCACACTACAATGCGGGCACAATTTGGGCAGCAATCGTTGCGCCACGACCCCACGTACAATTTTGTGATCGCAGAAAACACGCCGATTCAGCTTGATCGTGTCCATAAATTCCAGCCGCTCAACAATGAGATAAGGATCATCCACATGCAGCGTTGTCCAGACTTGATGTCCGGTAACGGCCATTTCCAAAGCTGTTACCGCCACCTCGGCATCGCGTAATTCACCCAGTTGTATGGTGTTAGGAGCCATGCGTAACATAACTCGTGCTGTGGCAGCGAATGCGGCGGCCGTTTCAATATTGGTTTTGGCATTGGTAATCGGAATTTGCACTGCCCAATCCATCGGATATTCCACAGGATCTTCTGCTGTAACCAAACGGCGATAAGGTTTGGTGCGTGCCAACTCCTGCAAAGCCTCATGCATGGCCGTGGTTTTCCCGGAACCGGTTGGCCCGGTGAACACCACCAAACCACTGGGGGCATCCATGAGCATCTTGAGTTTTTCAACCTGCCGGGGTGAATAGCCCATATGCCTCAATTGCAACTCTCCTTCTGGTCCTTTAGGGTAAGGCAGTGCGGGCATGTCCAGTTGACGATGATGACGGGCATATTGCAAACGTAGCGTCATGAACGAACCATTTTTGGCTTGTGGATAACATGGGCCGCGCACAATTCGCAACGAAGTAACGGCTACATCCACAGGCAAATCTTCGCCTGAAATTTGCGCATTCTGGAATTCGAGTGGATTAAAACTGGCGTCTTTTGTGGTTGCCAACCCTTGATAAATGGCCAGCGCCAATGATTCACCTTCTTTTTGCGATAATTTACGCAAGGTGAACAAATGGCCGTCCACCACAACTTGAATTTCAGTGTGCGTACCCCGCATCATGAGATGTAAATCTGACGCGCCATATTGCGATGCGGTGCGTATTATGGCGATGGCCTCATTCTTCACCTCCAAAGTGATGTCAAGGTGTTTTTCCAGGCGCAAACCAGTGTTGCGCAACCTGGAAATCTCATCCACTTCGGTGGGAATAAGTGTGAGTTGATGACCATTGCGCCGATTACGGTCCAACCATGTCAACAACACCGGATCCCCTGACAGACGTTTTTCAACATGAATATGCCCCGTTGAGGCATCAATTGCCACCACATGACTCAAGCTACTGGGGAAAATGGTAAGTGCTGGCAGCTCATTGTCCATACAGCACCCCTTCAACATGCCACCCTGTCGGCGTCGTACTGATTTTACTCAAGCGCAAGCCAGGCACATCAAGATCCAAATCAAATACAGGAATCAACGTATCAAAAGAGAATGGCAAGCTCGCCTGTGTCACAGCAGCTGCCGGAGCAGATACCTGCCCGGGCAACGCCAGCACAGCAGGGGAAGAAGTCGTCTGTAAATCAATACCTGTTTTTTGCAAACTCGCCATCAATCGGATTTTAGCCTGCGTCAAATCCAGTGTTTCGCTCCTGCCATCAGGTAACACCGGTAATCTTATTGCACCTGCCACCGTATCATTATCGCTTAACACACCGTCTGGCCGTACTGCAACCGTCGCACTCCATTTCCGTTTCCAGACCAGATTCACTGCATTGGATATGCAAACCGCCCCGGACAATGTCCAGCCACCCTTAACGGACAAGGGTGTGGCATCGATGATGGTTTTGCACGCCCATAGCCAACGCTCAGCATCTGGCGTAGCAAACAAAGGTGACGAACGCGCCAAATTCTGTTGTGCGGCCATGCTGGATTTCAACAACGCAATTGCAGCTAGCCGTTCTTTCAACACGGTTTGGGCACGGTGTTGCCACCATCTATATCCAACCACAGAAAACACCAGCAACATCGCCAACACAACCACTTGTCCGGTTGTAATCCTCGCTCCTTTCAGTGAGCGCACATACGTTCTTTTACCCTTCTGTGCCGCAATCCGTTCGCTTAAATTCAGGATATTACCTTCTATTTCATGCCAATCACCATAGCTGGCATGCTTCTCACGTGCAGCAAACAACATATCCTGACCGCCAACCTGGTCACCATCTGGCAAGATGGCAAGTCCATCACGGACTGCGATGTACCACCAAATATTTTCCTCAAGCTGAAACACTCCACGCCAGGGTTGCGGTTCCGTATCTGCCAGTAATGCCGCCAGACTGTATAGCCCCTTTGCATAGGTTGGCGATTCCGGTGGTGGGTTACCGAATCCACATTGAATGGCAAACTTGCCGATGCGGGTAGCATACCAAACGGCTTCCAACTGCACTGCATCCGCCTTGATATCTGACCGGGTGGGCACCTCTTCAAAGCTACGCCAGCTTAAACCCAATAACCACGGTGTATTGTTAATGTTGACGATACGGGTGAGGGACATTTAATCCGCCCCCAATCCTGATGATGCATGGCTTCCATTGAGATTACTCTCAAGCAGTGGTGGTAAAGGCACATGGCTCGTACCACTGCCATTCATATCTCCCATACCACCAAGCCCCACAGGTGCCGAATAGGGGTCAGCCACAAAAGGCAGACTCATAACGGCTTGTCTGGTTTGAATCAGCACTTCGTCCAAAGACACTGATTTCACTATACCCAAACCTGGAATAATTTGTCCCACCCTGACTTTAATTTGTGCGCCATCCAGCAAAATCGTCGCAATGGGATGTTGTGGGTCGCCGGAAATCAACACTACTCTGGCTTCTGGCAATGTCTCTGCTCCACTCAAACGCTTACCGTGGGGCACGGGAAATAAGGGAAGCGCAGAGTTATTCTGGCTGTTATTCCTGATTTTTTCTTTCAACTCGATGTTTTTGAGCTGAACAGTCAGTAAAGCATTCTCTGCGTTCAATGCGTCAAGTTGCGCTTGGGTAGCCACCTCACCGCTCCCGGCATCGGCATGTGCCACAGTTAACGGCACTACCCATAAACCGATGAGAAAAAACAACAGGTTCATTTTCATCACAATACCTTTGCTGAAACAACAATTGCAATCATGGCGTTGCCGATTTGGTTATTGACCCCACCCCCTAATATGGCGTTGGCAGGCGAGCCCACGCCCTCATGATTCGTGCTACCGTTATCTTGCTGCACACCGCTTAATAACAGCGCATCGCCGGGGGTTAATGACACCGATTGCTGGAAGGTGCTGAGGTCCACATTAGTGGTCTGTATCCCGTTAGCGGTGCTACCAACCGTGGTAATTCCCAACAAGGTGCTGTTGGTCATCGTCATACCAAGAACTATTTTCCCATTCAGTACACGGGGAATGAATGTGGCTGTAAAACCTGTGGTCACTGTGCCTGGGGTATAAGTAGTAATGGCACCACCAACCGTTTGAGTAAGCGTCGAAGAACTGGCCAGATAACCCTGTTGATTCGCAATTTGTATTGGAGCAGGCTCGCCATTGAGTGTCACCATGGTTTGTTGCAAAGTTTCAGTCACCTTGCCCAATGTAGATAAAGCTTGAAATGCTGCTTGAGACCCGGTGTACTGCCCCCATGCACCTTGACCTGCTGTGGGTGTCAGTACACTGGCGGCAATACCTAAAGGGGTATTCCCACTGATGGGTACCAACGTTGTGGGCGAACTGACGTTATAGCCTATTGTGCCAGCTGCTTTTTTGAACACGATGCCAGGGTCCCAGTTGTAAGTGTCTTCCTGGGCGATTTTTACCCGATAAACCTGCACGGTAATCGCCACTTGCTGACTTAGCTGTTGCGTCAATTCCTTTATCCAGTTTTCAACGGCGCGAACCTGTGCTGGTGTGCCAGTTACGGTCACACTGCCTGCAGAGGCATTCGCCGCCACCTGCGCCCCACTACCTACCGCTTTGGCCGTTTTTTCCAAATCACCCCACATATCTACCCCATAATCACTGGTAATCGTGGCACCTGAACTGGCTGAGGTATTGGTTCCACCTGATGATGTCGCGCCAGTGCCACTGTTTGCAGTAGCGGTAGTGATGGTACTGTCGCCCAAGGATTTTCTGGAAATGGCGGGCAGGTAAAAGGTTTTCGTTTCCGTCCGATAAAACACCACCTTACCTTCATCAAATCGCCACCATACCGCTGCTTTACTGGCCGCAATGTCCAACAAACCCGATACCGTACCTTCATAACTGACGGCCATCGATTGCAAGCTCTGTGGCAGCGGCATGCCTGCGCCAGGCATCCCAACACCAGCCAACAGACCAGTTTGAGCAGGAAATACAGAACCAGAAACGGGCGGTTGCTGTACATTGAGCGAACCGGCCATGCCTTGCACACCCGAAACGCCGCTCATTGGCATGGTTTGCATCACTTCAGCGGTATCCACCACCAAGCCTTTTGATAAGGTGATGTATGCTGCAATATCCGCCAGCGACACGCGCTGCGCCGGATGGTAAAGAATCGGACTGGAAAGCAAAGGGGATGCTGGTTTTGTAACGGCAATCGCATCGCCCATCAGCCAAGCACTGTCCACTATAGTGACCACTGGTTTGACTTCCGGTAAATGCTGAGTCGCAATGTTTCGTATGGCTTGATCTTGCAGGCTAGCGGCTTGTTTCCCTACCGATTGCTCCGCGCAACCTGCGAGTACTGAACACAGCATCGCGCCCATCCATAGCGACCAAATACACCCTGTACATTGACCTCGCATATCGGCCTTATTTTTCTGCCTGCCCATCATTCTGGCGCTCCTGTTACCACCATAGTTTGATTTGCCAGATACAATTGCGCATGCACCAATGCACCATTACCCGCAAGTGTTTTGATGACCTGCTCAGCCGCATTCTGAAACTCGCCATAAAACAATGAATTAGAGGGGATCACCCAATCTCTTGATACATTCCAGACGACATTCCAACCTGCTTTTGCCGCCCACATACGCAAGTCTTTTTTAATCGTATCACCAGCAGTAAGCACCCACTCTCCTTGAGACACCGATTCTTTAAATCTAAAAACCATTCTGTTGCTATCAACATCGATGACAGGAGTTTTCTCATTGTGTCCGGTATTGGTGACCGGCAGCAAGGGTGCCATACTTGGCATTGGCTGAACTGCAACCCTTGTAACGGGATCAAAAATTCCCGGTGCGTTGTCATCCGACATGACATGAGTCGATAAGGCCAGTATGGTTATAAAGAAAAATAATTTCAGAATCATTGGTTTCATTGACTATGCTCAATCTTTAAAAATCAACATACCTAAACTGTTGTGTGCCGCCACATACACACAACCTACCCCTTTGCTAAAATCATGAGGTAAGCGACCGGCTGGTACAGCGCTGTAATCCACTCCATTGCACGCACTGAGTACCGGATACAGCGCCCCACCAAAATGATAAACCTCCAGAGCATAATTCCTGGATGCCGTACCCGGCAAATTCCGGCGAATCAGAATCCTGGTACCGGGAAACCCCGCTCGCAGCAGCAACACCCCCGGATCACCGTCAGTAGGCATTGGTGACAAATAAGCATGATTACCATACTGTGCAGTCGTGTCTGCGCCGCAGAAGTTATTCGCCGCACTGGCCATCCCTTTACTGAACAAAACGGACAACTTATTGGGCACGCAAGCCGTATTGTGCCGGTAGACAGACACGGCATTGGCGATTTCTTCCAATTCGGTTATGGCAGCTTCCACTCTGGCATCTTCTCTGCTGCGAATAACTACTTTTACAAACATGCTGGCAAAAATGATTATCGCCAGGCAGGTACTTACTTCCACCCAACTGAGGTTCGTTTGATACCACCACTTCCATGGCATTCTGACCAAACCGGACCACCGCGTCTTTAAGCTGACAAAACCTGCTTGACTGATTGTACGCACCCAGAAAAACCAATTTTTGCAATCACTGACCATGGGGATCTGTCCTCATTTTTTCCGCCAATAAAAATGCGTTGGCAACATCTTCAATACTGTCCCCAGTAAACAGTGCATCTTGCTGGGCCAATAAATCATTACCCGCCCAATGCACAACACAGTGATACCGTTGCGCAAATGCCATCAAGCTTTCTTTCAGGCTATCGCCCCTGTGAAGCTGAATGAATATTTTTTTGGGGTGAAGTGCCCGCACCTCAGGCACAGGCATGAACAGGTCTGGGCCGACCTTTGTTGACAACGACTGTGCCACACGCATTACACCGTTACGGCAGCTGTACTGCAAACCCGTTCCTTCAGCCAGACGCACCACTGCCTCATCCACTGTGCCGGTCACATTGTTTGCGGTAATGTTTACCCCACCCGGCTCACCAGACTGCACCAGCGAAATACCTGTTCCTGCAAGTATTTTTCTCAACGCAGCAACGGGCTGTTCTTTTTCAAAACTAACCGGGCCAAAGGGTACTTGCAAATTACATTCGCCAGATTCACCGGCTTTCACCACAAACGATAACCCCATTGCAATCAGGCCTATCCCCATTAGCCCGAATTTTGATCGCTTCATTATTGATTTTCCTTACCCATTACGGGCTGACCTGCCATGATTGCCGCAACGGCGGCACCACTATGATTTTGACGGACATGATGTTGCGGTATACGTTTGTGTATCACCGTGCCGAGTGTTATGGCTGGGACCGGCGCAGTCAAAACACAGGGGGCTGTGACAGCTGGCGTGCTGCCCGTATTCTGCATAAAGATCAATTCACCGCTGAAATGGCTGATTTGCTTTATCGCACTGACATTCATCCTTTGGAAGGTGTCTTTTGGAATACTGGCTGACGTATTTTGTATCCCTGTTTGTGCTACGCCATGACTTTGCCCACCATCCACTAAAGCCCGCCCGCCCGTATAGGTCACCATAGCCTGTTTGCCACCAAATTTGAGCACGACTTCAGGTGACAGATTATTCAGGACAAAATATGGGAACTCAGGATGCACATCCATGCGCACCATTCCATTTGCCTCATGAATAAAGACGGCAGGAATGTCAACTTGACTTTTAAATTGCAAATACAAATATTGTCCATCGTCAAACACCTGTATAGGTGCCACCGCTGCATCACCGCTGACTGCATAATGAAAGTCGTATCCAGGCAATTCAGATGCTCCCACCTGCATACTCATGACTATGAGGCTTGCTACACAGAGGCAAATCCAGATTTTTGGTTTTAACTCTCGTTTCATCTTACCTCCCTCCTGCAGTAGATAAAGCAGCCAGGACAATGTCTTGCAGCACGATGAGCGACAACTTCGTGCCTGCAGCCACATTGAGCTCCGGTTTCATATTTTGATAATGTGCCAGAATCCCGCCGGCAGTATCTGACGTGACTTGCCCCGCCGCACTGCTCAGAGAGTAATTACCCCCTGCAGTATTTACAATTACACCATTCGGCGAATTGGGCGGCTGCAAAGCCCAGCCCAAAGTGGCCAACAAGATTCCAGTACCAAATTGTTGCCACAGATGATTGTTCAGATCTCCGGCTACCCCAGCACGCCCTTGCGCATCTCCACCATTCCAGGCATCGATCTTAAGTGAAGCACCTGACGGCAAAATAATCCGTTTAAATCCGAACATCATGCGATTCTGTCCAAACAGTGTCGACGAGTTATAATTGCCTTCTAACTTTGATCCTGCAGGAATAATCAACACATCGCCGGTGATAGAGTCATACACATTGCTGGTCACCCGCGCGGACACATGACCTGGCAACGCATTATTCAAGGCGGTCAACAACACCAGCGGTATCACCGCACCTTCTTGTAACAAATGATTTTGGGGCGGATTACCTATAGCGATCGGCTTATCAGGTGCAGATTTTGCCGTCTTTTCCTGTTTTTCTTGCCACACCTCATTGGGGTCGCGTTGTATTTGAGGCGTTTGACGACTCAACATCGTTTGAATCAGTTGATTTCCCATTGCATCCGTACTCTTCGCCGCTTCAGGCACAAGTTGGCTTGTTGTATTAACAGCCAACCCGTTGACCAAGGCATGGGCAGGGTCATTTATTCGTGCATCACCAGTGCTCTCATCTGCCGAATCAGAATGATCTGTTGCAGGCATCGCATTGCCTGGCACAGTCTGATTTGATGCAGCAATACCAGATACCCGGTCGGCATGCTGTTGCAAATTCTTCATTTCGGGTAAAGTCAATGTCCCGCCAGAGCCCTTCCCTGAAACTGTGTTGCCACTTAAGCTTGTCTGCCCTGAATGTTGCTGACTCTCATCTGACTTCTCAGGACTGACAACGGCACCACCCTCATCGAAACTGCTGGGTAAAACGCTTTGCGGCGTCATGCTATCGCGAACGCTGTCAAAAGCCCGTCCTAAAGCCTCTTTGGCTGATTGATAGCGACTTAATTGCTCAGGCGTAATTTCTCCCGTTTCAAAAGGCAACTTGTCTTGCGGATAAACCGGAGTGAATTTGCGTGCCTGCTCTTGTTGCCGAGCAATGTCCTGCTTGATGTGCTGATCTGCCTCAGCGATTTCAGCCTTGGCCATCGATACTGATTCGGGTGTATCATTACCTACCTGCGCAGCGACTGTTTCGGCCGTTTTTTGTGCGCTCACCCCACCTGGTTTACCGCCTTTTGTGCCATATTGCAGGATAAATACACCAATCAACCCCCCTATCATCATGACCGACAACACGATGACAATGTGTTTACTGAGTTTTCTTGATGCCATCACTTTATTTCCCATCAACGCAACCATCCAAACCAGGATTTCGATTGAGCGGGCTTCACTGTCACGCGCACTTCCTCATCACCCAATTTGAGTAACCATGCGTTAGCAGTTCGTTGCGCCTTCATCAAACCATTTTGATCCACGGTATAATTTACCAACTCAGATTCTTTCTTATCATTCAGCACAAACAGTGCTGGCAATTCTTGTACAGATGGCGGCAATCGAAACCAGGTGAATTTTCCATCATCGGCCACCAGCGTCGGGGTAAATGCCTCATCACCCTGAATAGCATAATCCACAAACATATTCTGCAGGTCAGGGCCAGACCCTCCGGGTACATTTGGGTTGTCTGGAGCAGTATTTTGCTGATCAACTGTCTCAGGTTGGGCTTCATATTGCGCGGGTAAGCCTGCGCTGTCGTCATCACCCCCTATCCAACTGACCCGCTGAAACCAAATTCCCGTATTAGCCGCTTCAAACGTCAATAAATAAGAACGCTTGTCTGTGAGCAAAGTGGCGGTATTTACTGTGCCAGCTTGCATGGGCATGATAAACACATGCCGCTTATCAGCCGAAATGGTATAAGGCCAACCACGTTTTTCATCGGCTGAAGGATACCAGGCAATAATTTTTTCGTGATCAGGTACTGCAATTTCACTTAACACTTTCACCCGTGCCTTGATTGGATAAGTACGATTGGAATCATACTCATATGCCACTACACGGGTGTCGTTGAATAGTGTAGGCGTCACCCCCTGATCCACCAGCAATGGCGTATCAAACACCTGATCAGCTGCAGGCAAAATTCCTGCCCATCCCAGTATGCCAACACTTAGGAGCCGAGAAACAATTACACAACTACCGCGCATCATTGCCCCAACTCATCATCAATCACAAACTGGGTAACATAAAAACCGATGGGATTAAGCAGTGCTTCTGCGTCGCTTTTTACCGGCTCCAGTGCGTAATGCATGCTGACCACTTTCGTCTCGGTTTGTACCGCATTGTTTCCGCTAAGGGTAATGAGTTTGACGACCGCTTCCACCACATTTTCCGCACTGGGTAAAATAGTGATGCGCTGAATCTCAATATTTCTTTCCAATGAAGGGTCTTTGACCATGCGTTCCAGTGTCGTATCCACAGTCAAAAATTCATTGACTTGCGATTTGGCTTTGCCTAACACCACTGTTTTTACCGCAGGCAGATATTCTGATTTGGTGCGGTATGGATCTATTATTAATAATTCTCTAACAAACTTAGCTGCGAAATACTTTATATTTTGTTCTGTGGGCGTAAATTTTTGCGCCACAGTCGAAGACACTTGCACCAAACCCGTGTCTTTGTTGCTGGAAACAAAATAAGGAATTCGCTCTTTTAACGGCATTAATACTGCAAAACAGAAGGACAACACAACATTTGCCAACACTGATGCGGACAACAGCATCGCCATCCGATTCGCCTCCAACCGGGGAGAAAGGTTACGTTTCAACTGATTTGAAATGGGATTATCCACCGTCATATTCCATATACGCGCTACTAATTGTACTCATAATAAAACAAATATCAATTAGTAACAAGTGAATTTTTAACGGCACAACAAAACAATGAATTGATTTAACCAATCAATTCGGATGTTACAAAATTACCGCGCAATTGGAATAAATTCGGAAGAAACCTGCTAGGGATCAGGTACAAACAGAAAAACTCACTCGCATCAGCGTCCCCGCCCCATGCACGGGGGTTAAAATTTGCAAGCTAGCCTGGTGCTGGCGCACGATTTCCGCCACGATAGACAGCCCCAGCCCGCAGCCATTGCCAGGACTGCCTGCGACACGATAGAAACGTTCCAGCACTTTCTCTCGTTGCGCCTCCGGAATGCCCATGCCATTGTCTTCCACTTCCAGCATAGCCACGCCACCCGCCGCATAGGTACGCACAGTAATCACGCCGCCATCTGGCGTATAACGCAGGGCGTTGTCGATTAAATTCGCAAATAATTCCGGCAACAGCAGAGCATCCCCTGCACAAACCGCTGGCAACAACTCAAAACCCAAATCGATATGTTTACTGCGCGCACGCGCCAGCCAGGCAACCATTCCCGCCTCGACCATCACGGACAAATCGACTGCTTGCCGATTCACCAGATGTTCGGTCGTCGGTTCTGCACGCGCCAGCGTAAGGAGTTGGTTCGCCAGGTGGGTGGCGCGCCGTGTGGCATCCAGCAAAGTATTCAACACCTGCGCTGTGTGCTCGGGCATCTGCTCGCGCAACAACAATTCAACCTGGGTGTGTAGGCCCGCCAAAGGGGTACGCAATTGATGCGCCGCATTGGCCAAGAATCGCTGCTGGCCTTCCATCACCGCCGCCAACTCACCGAGCAGCGCATTCAGCGACACCACCACCGGTCGAACTTCCAGCGGCGCGTGGTCTACCGGCACAGGCCGCAAATCCAGATGGGAACGGCTGGCGATTTCCTGCTGCAATGCGTGCAAAGGCTTTAAACCCTTGGTGACGCCGACAGACACCAGCAATCCGGCTGCTATGGCAATCACCAGCGCGGGTGCCACCATCAAGGCCATCAATTCATACAGATTTCGATCACGACGAATCAGGGTTTGCGCAATCTGTACGATGACGAAATGAGGCACCTCTTCAACCGCCGGATCGCTGTCCAAATCCACGCGCATCGCTACCACACGCACGGCTTGATTGTCATAGGTTGCATCATAAAACTGCGGTTTATTGCTGATCTTCGGCGGAACGGGCAGGGTCAAGTCACCTGCAAATTGATGTCCGTGTTCATCGGAAATCTGGAAATAGGCCGTGTCATAGACATGGGTAAACAAAGGACGCAAGGTGTCTTGCGACAACATCAACACGGGATGTCCGCGCTCAAAAACGATGTGCTGACTCAATGCCTGAACAGGATCCAGCAAGGACCGGTCAAACGCACGCGTCACCGCCACATGCGCGCCGAAATAGGACGCCCAACTGGCCAAAATCAACAAAGCCAACAAGGGTGGGAGTAGCCAGCGCAACAGCAAGCCATGCAAACTGTCCGCCCCGCCCCTCATGTTAGCGTTCGCTTTCAGCGTCTTGGGCGTCTAACAAATAACCAAATCCGCGTATGGTCCGCACATTCACGCCCAGCGGTTCCAGTTTGCTGCGCAAACGCGACATGTACACTTCAATCGCATTAGGGCTGATGCTGTCATCCCAATTACACACCGCCTGCAGAATTCTGTCTTTACTCAACACTTGACCCTGGTGAATCAGTAAATACTCCAGCACGGCCCATTCACGCACCGTAAAGGCAACTTCGGCGTCACCCACCCAGGCGCGATGTGAAATCGTATCCAGCACCAAATTTCCGCAACTCAACCGCACACCGCTCACACCGACAGCGCGCCGGATGAGCGCCCTTAACCTTGCCTCAAATTCATTTAACTCAAAAGGCTTGACCATATAATCGTCGGCGCCAAAATCCAGCCCGCGCACCTTGTCGGACACATCGTCACGCGCTGTCAGGATCATCACTGGAATCGTTTGGCCCCGTGAGCGCAAACGCTTTAGCACCTGCAAGCCATCCATACCGGGCAGCCCGATATCCAGCACCACCAAATCATGTTCGCCATCATTCAGCGCGCGGTCGGCAAGTTCGCCGTTATTGACCCAATCCACCGCATAACCCGATTGCTCCAGGACCTTAAGCAATCCGGCTGCCAACAAATCGTCATCTTCTACAATCAGCACACGCATGGGTTACTCCTTGCACTGCCCTTTGCACAGGCAGTTTAACTCAATTTAAATTTTTGAAAAAATGTCATACGGGAATGGTTTTTCGGTGAATGCAGAAGAAACGCGAGTTTTAAATTCACGTTTTAAATTAAAGTGAAGCTGATCGATAAGCCGGGTTCTGTCGTGGACAATCATTCCTCTAGATGCACGGTTACCCGTACATTCAAGCAGCCTACCCGCAGGCTCAGCGAGCAACGTCACAGCCTGCCTATTTGGCCTTGCTCCGGATGGAGGTTACCGCGTTTCACGTCCGCCTTTCGGCATACTCGTCTCTGTGGCCCTGTTCCTCACCTCACGGCGGCCGGCCATTAACCGGCATCCTGCTCTATGGAGCCCGGACTTTCCTCCCCCTCAAGATGCAAGGCGGCGATTGTCTAATCAGCTTCATCGCCATTCTAACCCGAATTTCGTACGTTGACACCAGAAAGCCAGGAAACAGTCACTTAAATGCCCCGAGACTACGCTGGTGGGCCGCTACGGCTGCCTCCCTGTCGCTTGCCGCATAGCTTGTCAGGGCGACTAATATTGCCGCATAGCTTGTCAGGGCGACTAATATTGCCGACTTATTTTTTTCTCTATGCTTAATCTCCATAATGAACCTTGATTTCCAGTTTGGAATAAACCGCCCGGCCCGCCTTAATTCCCGGGGAAAAATGCGCATGCTGAAAAGCAATTAAGGCACTTTGATTAAAGACATCGGGGGGATTTGCCTCTTTCATGACAACAGACCGGACTGCGCCCGTATCGTCCAGCTTCAGTGTCAACACGACCCAACCTGAGAGACCTGCCAGCCTTGCCTGCTCCGGAAAATTTGGCAAAACGGGATGTACAGGCTGAGGCAGCACATCCAGCTCACGCGCGGTATAGTAAGTCATGTCCACCAAAGGGTGAACATTCATTACAGGCAAGGCTTCATGTTTATCCGGGACATGCGTCGTTGAAACCCGGGCAGGGCTGTCAAGTTTTGGCAAGGTGGATGGGCGAGGCTGACGGTCAATCACAGGTGAAGGCAGCACCCTGACTGAATCAGGCGCAGTGAGCGCCGATTGATGGGGGTAAGTTTGTACAGACTGGATACTGACTTGAAAAGATTTGGGGGATACCACCAACCGGGCATGAGAACCGCCGATGCCCAACAAACCCAAAATCGCCGCGTGCAAACCCGTCGACAATAACACTGCGCCGACAATGCGCCTTGCCATTGGCGACAGTTCAGGTTCACGCAAGTAAGCATGTCGAGCCATGTCAAAAATTGATCAAGTCGCTACTGGGAGAAACCTTTCAATGTAAAATTCTTGGCATCACCAACATAAATGGCACGACTTCAGCATCGAAGTGCACGCCATCTTCAGCCACCATTTGGTAACTGCCTTGCATGGTACCTACCGGAGTATTAATCGCCGTGCCGCTGGTGTATTCAAATGCTTCGCCCGGTTTAAGCAAAGGTTGCTCACCCACAACTCCCAATCCACGCACTTCCTGGATGAGATCATTGGCATCGGTAATGATCCAGTGGCGCGATACCAGTTGCGCTGCCACGCTACCGGAATTGAGAATCGTAATCGTGTAGGCAAAGACATAACGTTCCTGCTCCGGGTCTGATTGCTCGGGAAGGTAAGCGGTATGGACTGTGATCGTGATGTGATGTTTTCGAACGTCGGCCATGAATATCTTTCAATTTTCGATTATGATGATTTTGCACAACATAAATTAATGAGCCCTAAAATCAAATACGGCGAAAAGTAACGTAAAATTGAAGTGTACAACAAGACCATCAGAATTTTGAGCTAATTATCCAAAAATGATGATCGCTCGTCGCAACAGGCAAATCGTTCATGAGCAAAAAAAACGCATGCCATACACTGTCAAGCAGGCATAAATACAGGTAAAATTCATCAATATATTAGATATCGCTATTTACCAAGGAGCTTTTGTGTCGAAAACATTCCGTATTGCCCCCAGCATTCTCTCTGCCAATTTTGCCAAACTGGGCCAGGAAGTGACCGATGTCATTGCTTCCGGCGCAGACATCATCCACTTTGATGTGATGGATAACCATTATGTACCCAATCTGACCATCGGCCCATTGGTCTGCGAATCACTGCGTCCAGTTACCGATGCGTTCATCGATGTGCACCTGATGGTCAAACCGGTGGACCGCATTATTCCCGATTTTGCCAAAGCGGGCGCGAATATGATCACGTTTCACCCTGAAGCGTCCGAGCACATTGATCGCAGCCTGGCACTGATTCGCGAATGCGGTTGCAAAGCAGGTCTGGTGTTCAACCCGGGCACCTCGCTGCATTACCTGGATCACGTCATGGACAAGCTGGACATGATTTTGCTGATGTCGGTCAACCCAGGCTTCGGCGGACAAAAATTTATTCCTGAAACCCTCAATAAAATTCGTGCCGTACGTGAACGCATCAATGCTTCAGGCCGGGACATTTGGCTGGAAGTCGATGGCGGCGTGAAAATTGACAATATCGCTGAAGTCGCACGTGCGGGCGCCGATGTGTTTGTGGCTGGTTCAGCCGTATTCGGTGCAGGAAAAGACAGCGATGCACACCGCTATGACAGCGTCATTGCAGCATTGCGTGCAGAACTTGCGGGGGTTGCATAAGTGAAATTTCCACTTGCGGTCAAGGCCGTCGTCATCGACCTGGATGGCACTTTATTAAACACTGCTTCAGATTTGGCTTATGCGGCCAGCTTAATGATGACTGACTTGGGTCGTGAAGCGCCACCGTTCTCCACTTTGGAAACTTATATCGGTAACGGCGTTTCGCGCCTGGTGAAACGTGTGCTCACGGGTGATATGACGGCAGAACCGGACAGCGAGTTATTTGCCCGGGGCTATGCGCTGTATGAAAAACATTACAGCGAACATGTTTCACGCGAATCACGCCCCTTTGAGGGTGTGGTGGCGGGATTGGAACGCTTGCGTGAAATGGGAATGCCACTGGCTTGCATTACCAACAAAGTAGCCCGTTTCACACTGCCCCTGTTGCGCGACACCGGCTTGTTGGACTTCTTCCCCCTGGTGCTTTCCGGCGACAGCTTGCCCAAGCGCAAACCTGACCCCTTACCACTGCTGCATGCATGCCAGCATTTTGGCATCGAACCCAGTCAGTTGCTGCTGATTGGAGATTCGCTGAATGACACCCAGGCGGCGCGTGCAGCCGGATGCCCGGTATTTTGCGTGCCTTATGGCTACAACCGGGGCAAGCCTGTTGCTGAGCTTAACCCGGATGCGGTGGTGCCCACGTTGCTGGCGGCGACCGAATTGATTGTCAGGGCCGCGTAAATGATTGTTTTGTCCTTGTTTCAAAGTGAGAAATTAAATTGGCGATGGTGAAAACCATCGTTTCGTATTGCTTAATTTTTCTCTACCGCATGATACCTTCTTCTTGACCATCTCTGCCCGACACTCAAGAAGAGGCAAAAAGGACGCGTACCATGACACCACAACAATTTGAAACCCTGGCACAAGCTGGCTATAACCGAATTCCCTTAGTCCGCAAGCTGCCTGCGGATCTGGATACACCTTTGGCCATCTACCTTAAACTGGCCAACGCGCCTTATTCCTGCCTGCTCGAATCGGTGCAAGGCGGCGAAAGATTTGGCCGCTATTCCATTATCGGTTTACCTGCACACACCGTGTTGCGCATCACTGACCACACTGTCAACATCGAGATCGACGGACACATCAGCGAACAACATTTTTGCAAAGATCCTTTGGCATTTATTGCTGATTACATGAAGCATTTTCGTGTCGCGCCCTTGCCTGATGCACCCCGCTTTGCGGGAGGCATTACAGGCTACTTTGGTTACGACACTGTGCGATATATTGAGCAGCGTTTAGCACACAATCACCCCCATGACACCCTCAACATCCCTGACTGTTTGTTGCTGTTAACAGAAGAAATGGTGGTCATCGACAACCTCAGCGGTCAATTGAGCCTCATCCTCTACATTGATCCCCGTGCAGAAAACGCTTTTCAACGTGGGCAACAACGTCTTAACGAATTAAATCGCCGTCTGAATGAGCCGCTTCACACCCCGCAGATGCTGGCCATCGAGCCGGTTGAAGCACAATCCGAAATGGGGGAGATCGCCTTCAAAGCAGCGGTGTTGCGTGCGCAACAGTACATCAAAACCGGTGACATCATGCAGGTGGTATTAAGCCAACGCATGTCCCGGCCTTTTCATGCTGAACCACTCACACTTTATCGGGCTTTGCGCACCATCAACCCATCGCCCTACATGTTTTACTACGACATGGCTGATTTCCATGTGGTGGGCACATCACCCGAAATTTTAGTGCGACTGGAACAAAATACCATCACATTGCGCCCGGTGGCAGGCACGCGCCCGCGCGGCAAAACACCGCAAGAAGACCAGGCATTGGCCGACGAACTGCTTGCCGACCCCAAAGAATGCGCTGAACACCTGCAATTACTCGACCTCGGGCGCAACGATACGGGGCGAGTCAGCCAAATTGGTAGTGTCAAAGTCACCGAACAAATGCAAATTGAACGGTATTCGCATGTCATGCACATCGTTTCCAACGTAGAGGGTCAACTCAAACCGGGGCTTTCCGCCATGGATGTGCTACGTGCCAGCTTTCCGGCCGGCACAGTGAGCGGCGCACCCAAAATTCGCGCAATGGAAATTATTGATGAACTCGAACCCAGCAAACGCAGTCTGTATGCAGGTGCGGTCGGCTATCTGGATTTTCACGGCAACATGGATCTGGCGATTGCCATACGCACCGCACTCATCAAAGACCACATATTGTATGTTCAAGCCGGTGCTGGTATTGTTGCAGACTCTGTACCCGAAAACGAATGGGCCGAAACCCGCAATAAAGCACGCGCCGTATTGCGTGCAGCTGAACTGGCCGACAACGCATTATTCACCAGTGAATGATTTAAGGGGCAATGATGAGTTTAATGCAAGACTTTAAAGCTTTTGCACTCAAGGGCAATGTGATGGATCTGGCAGTCGCCGTCATTATTGGTGGTGCTTTTGGTAAAATCGTCACCAGTCTGGTGGGCGACGTCATCATGCCGGTGGTGGGCGCGGTGATAGGAAAGATTGATTTTTCTAATTATTTTCTCGCATTGGGCGACATTCCTGCCGGCACCGCACACACGCTGGATGCGGTGAAAAAAGCGGGTGTGCCCGTGCTCGCCTATGGCGATTTCATCACTGTATCCGTCAATTTCCTCATCCTCGCTTTCATTATTTTTATGATGGTGCGCTTGATTTCCAGGCTCAAACGCGAAGAAGCACCGGCACCGGAAGCGCCTGCCACCACACCGGAAGACATTCAGTTGCTGCGCGAGATACGCGATGCGCTGAAACGCCAGTAAATAAACCTTACCACTTTTCAATATTAAGGAACAAACATGAACCGATATGGCTTTGGAAAATCCATAAATTTACCGTTCGATGAGGTAATTACCCATGTCACCGAGGCTCTGCAGGTCGAGGGGTTTGGTGTCCTCTCCGACATCGACGTCGCCGGCGCCATGAAAAAGAAACTCAATCAGGACATGCCCCCTTACCGGATACTGGGTGCCTGCAATCCGTCTTTAGCTCACCGTGCTTTAGAAACAGACCCTTCCATCGGATTGCTCTTGCCTTGCAATGTCGTGGTGCGGCAGGATGCCGCGGGGAAAGTTCATGTGGAATTTATGGATCCCAAAGCGGTATTGGAACTGGTGAACAAACCGGAAATTGTCACGCTGGCCGGCGAAGTCAAACAACGTTTGGAACGGGTGATGCAAGCACTTTAACCTAATCCGGATTTTTCATAAATTAACTTGAAAAACAGGTAGTTAACTCCTTATTTATGAAACCTCTATTTCGAATTAAACTGGCGTTACTGGTCTCTGTGTTGTGCTGCTGTACTTCAGTCAGCGCAGATGAGGCACCCCAACCTGCCACGAATTCATCACCGTCTGTCGTAGACAAGATCGAAAAGGCAATAGAACACGGTGCAAAAGCCGCCGCCAACGGCATCAAAAAAGGCGTGACAGCAGGTGAACACGGGGTTAAGCGTGGTGCACAAGCTGCTGACAAAGGCATAAAACGTGGCGTGAGCGCTGCGGCAAGGGGCGTCGAACGCGGCGCAACAGCAACGGCCCACGCTGCCAAGACCGTCGCAGGAAAGGTTGGGGGGGCTTCACCTGCACCTTCCCCGGCAGCAGCGCAATAATCCCGGCCATGTTTTCGGCCAGTTGATGCGCCGTGCCGGCACCGGCATTTTGTTGGTTCAGGTACTGACATCAACCCTGTTTCAGGGATTATTCTGCAAGAGGTTACTATGCTTGAAATGCGTCGTGCAAATGATCGGGGGACTGCCGACTTCGGCTGGCTGTATTCACGACACACTTTTTCCTTTGGAAACTATTTCGACCCGCAACAGGTTGGATGCTCCGACCTGCTGGTCATCAACGATGACATCGTCCAACCGGGGCAAGGCTTCGGCACGCATCCGCATCGGGACATGGAAATTTTCTCCTATGTTCTGGAGGGAGCCCTTGAGCACAAAGACTCTATGGGAACAGGATCGGTGATCCGGCCGGGTGACATACAAATGATGAGCGCAGGAACCGGTATCCAACACAGTGAATTTAACCATTCGCAGAACGAACTCGTTCACTTTCTTCAGATATGGATCACGCCAGACAGGAAAGGTGTGAAACCGCGATATCAGCAAGTGCATTTCCCGGATGCAGAAAAACGTGGACAGCTGCGATTGATTATTTCGCCCGATGGTGAAAATGGCTCACTGTCGGTTTATCAGGATACGCGAGTTTATGCGGGATGCTTCCATGGTGAAGAACGCGCATCGCTGATGCTTCCACCGGGGCGCCTTGTTTACGTTCATATTGCTCGCGGCGCTGTGACGATTAATGGAATCCATTTTGAAGGCGGCGACGGTGCTCGTCTGCGTGACGAAACGGCGATTGATATTCAGGGCGGCGTGGACTCGGAGCTGCTTATTTTCGTTCTTCGCCCTGTGGAACTGCCGTCCGTCTGAACCCGGCAGGACAAAAGTCACTTCGAACCCTGCAACCGGTAACCCGCAGTACGATCCAGCCCCATTAACTTCACCAGAGTAGGCAAGGTGGCGCGTAGCATGGGTGCCAGAGTATACGGCGGGTTAACCAGCAGCATGCCGCTGCCGTACATGCCCAGGCCGTCCGAGGTCGGTGCGCGCACTTGCAACACCACATCCAGGCATTTCACCCCTTCCAGCCGCATGATATTGTCCACCATGCGTTGTGGTTCCGGGCGTGGCAACAACGGGTACCACACGGCATACATGCCCGTAGCAAAACGTTGCATAGCGTCTTTGATGGCCTGATGCACCGTCCGGTAATCTTCCTTGTCTTCATACGAAGGGTCAATCAGCACCAGTCCGCGCCGCGAAGGGGGTGGTAACAACGCGCGCATTCCCGCAAAACCGTCTCCAAACTCCACTTTAACTCGTCGTCCGGCCGCTGCGAAATTATCATGTAACAAACGCGCATCTGTAGAATGCAACTCAAACAGGCGCAAACGGTCTGATTCCCGTATGGCTTGCAAGGCCAGCCAGGGTGAACCCGGATATGCTTTGAGCGCGCCTTGTGGGTTCAATTGACGGACTGCTGCAACATAGGTCTGCAAAGGTGCAGGCAAGTTCGGTACATCCCACAATTTTGCAATACCCTGCATATATTCAGCGCCTTGCTGCGCATAACCTGTATCAAGCGAATACAACCCCGCACCGGCATGGGTATCGATCACGATATAAGGCTTGTCTTTCTGGTTCAGGTAATCCAGCAATTGCAACAAAATAAAGTGCTTCAGCACATCGGCATGGTTGCCCGCGTGAAAAGCGTGACGATAACTTAACATTCACTGCTCCAAAAAATAACAGTTTGGGTTTCATTAATCCATGGCTGAGCATGCGCAGCTTTGCATTAACGAACCTCTAAACCCCCGATTCTGGCATAATTGTAGTAACTTCACACCCTAAATCTTTCCACGTATGCGCAGTTTTCTTTGGCACGATTATGAAACCTTTGGCGCCAACCCGCGCTGTGACCGTCCATCCCAGTTTGCGGCCATTCGCACTGACGCTGAACTCAATGAAATTGAGCCACCGATTGAATTATTTTGCATCCCGACACCGGATTACCTGCCCCAACCCAAAGCATGTCTAATTACAGGGATTACACCCCAGCACTGCTTGCAATATGGCATACCGGAGTACCAGTTTGCGCAACGCATCGAACAGGCGTTCAGCCAGCCCGGCACGGTGGGTACAGGTTATAACAGTTTCCATTTTGATGACGAGGTCACGCGTTTTTTGTTCTGGCGCAATCTGATCGATCCATATGCGCGCGAATGGCAAAACGATTGTGGCCGCTGGGATCTGCTCAATGTGATGCGAGCGGCTTACGCACTGCGACCAGAAGGCATTGTTTGGCCCGTCAACGATGAAGGACGCACCAGTTTTAAACTCGAACATTTAAGTGCCGCCAATGGCTTGGCACACACCCACGCTCATGATGCCGTATCAGATGTGCGCGCCACCATCGCACTGGCTCGTCTGTTGCGCCAACACCAGACCCGTTTATATGATTTCTGCCTGGAGCTGCGCCACAAAGCGACGGTTGCGGCACAAATCAGCTTGCACGAGCCGCGTCCTTTTTTACATGTATCGGGTATGGTACCTGCCGAACGCGGCTGTCTGATGCTGGCCTGGCCACTGGCCGCACACCCTTTTAACAAAAATGAAGTCATTGTTTGGGACTTGGCCTACGATCCGGAAGAATTATTCGCCATGGATGCCGACAGCGTGCGCGCCCGGCTATTCAGCAAAACCGAAGATTTGCCAGCAGGACAGTCTCGCCTGCCGATCAAAAGCATACACCTCAATCGGGCACCCATTGTCATCGGACAAACCAAAACCCTCAGCCCCGTTCAGGCCGAACGCTGGGACATGAATCTTGATCAGCAATTGCGTCATGCAGAAACCCTGCGACGGGCCCCTAAACTCGACGCACTGTGGCAGGAAGTCTATCGCCCTCGCCCTGTGGCCGATACGGACATCGAGCAAGCGCTGTACAATGGTTTTGTCAACAATGAAGACCGCCGCGCCTTGCAAAAATTATCACTGCTGGAAGGCGAGGCGTTAATGCACAGCCGACCCGTGTTTGCCGATGCGCGTTTGCCTGAATTGCTGTTCCGCTATCGTGCACGCAACTTCCCGCAACACTTAACCCTCGTGGAACAGGAACGTTGGCAACAACATTGCAAAAACCGGCTATTCCACGGCGGCGACGGCTTACTGACTCTACAAAGTTTTTCGGATGAGATTGATCAATTGGCGGAAACGGCCAATGAGCGAGATGAGGCAATTTTGGCTGACTTGTATGATTACGCCAGCGATATTGCTCCGACGGGGAATTAAACTGGAGCGGGTGATGGGGATCGAACCCACGTCTAGAGCTTGGGAAGCTTTCGTTCTGCCATTGAACTACACCCGCTGTGGTAGAATTGCGTTGCAATCATACGCTATTTTTCAGGAATTTTGAAGGTGATGACACTGTTAATCAATGGCAGCCCGCAACAATTTGAATCGCCACTCACGCTTGGACAGCTGCTCAATACCCTGCAAATGGCCGGCAAGCGCATTGCTGTCGAAAAAAATGGTGAAATTGTACCCCGCAGCCTGCATGAGACCACGCATTTGGCCGATGGCGATGCACTGGAAATTGTTGTGGCTGTTGGTGGCGGTTAATTAAATATTAAATTAAGGAACCCAAACAAATGGACAAATTAGGGATCGCCGGACGCGAATACACTTCGCGCTTGCTGGTCGGCACAGGGAAATATCGCGATTTTGATCAAACCCGGCAAGCCGTCGAAGCCAGCGGTGCAGAAATTGTCACTGTGGCCATCCGCCGTACCAATATTGGACAAATCGCTGGTGAGCCCAGCTTGCTCGATGCACTGCCCCCAAACCGTTATACCTACCTGCCTAATACCGCCGGCTGTTACACTGCAGACGAAGCCGTACGTACCCTGCGTCTGGCGCGTGAACTGCTGGACGGACATGAATTGGTCAAACTGGAAGTTCTGGGCGATCCGCACACCCTGTACCCCAATGTCATCGAAACGCTCAAAGCGGCCAAAACCCTTATCCATGAAGGCTTTAAAGTAATGGTCTATACATCGGACGATCCGATTGTGGCACGGGAATTTGAAGCAATGGGCTGCGTTGCTGTCATGCCTTTGGCATCACTTATCGGCTCAGGCATGGGGATACTTAACCCCTGGAATTTACAGATTATCATCAACGAACTCAAAGTTCCGGTGATTGTCGATGCAGGCGTTGGCACTGCCAGCGATGCCGCCATTGCCATGGAACTCGGTTGTGCGGGGGTGTTAATGAATACCGCTATCGCCGCAGCACAAGACCCCGTGCGCATGGCGGGCGCCATGAAACTGGCGGTCACCGCAGGCCGCCAAGCGTATCTGGCTGGCCGCATGCCCAAAAAAATCTACACCGCAAGCCCATCATCACCCGGCACGGGCATTATTGGCAGCTAATGGAAACGACTTCAACTTCACCCGTACACCGCCCGATACGCAGTTATGTGCTGCGTCAAGGACGCCTCACTGTGGCACAAGAGCGGGCACTCAGCCAGATGATGCCTGTATACGGCATCCCGTTCGAAGAGCAACCACTTGATTTGCAGACCTTATATGGGCGTAGCGCGCCAAAAATCATGGAAATTGGTTTTGGTATGGGGCAAGCTACCGCACACATCGCAGCCCAACACCCAGAAAATGATTACCTTGGCATCGAGGTGCATACCCCTGGCGTCGGCAGTCTGCTCAGCTTGATCGAACAACACGAACTCAGTAACCTGCGCATCATTCAGCACGATGCCGTTGCAGTGATCAAGCACATGATCCCGGACGCCAGTCTGGCGGGCATCCATATCTTTTTTCCCGACCCCTGGCACAAGGCCCGGCACCACAAACGTCGTTTGATACAGCCCGATTTCGTTGCCTTGCTGGCAAAAAAACTGGCTCCTAACGCCTATTTACACCTTGCCACTGACTGGGAAGCTTACGCCGAACACATGCTCGCTGTCTTGCGCAACGAGTCCAGCCTCATCAACCTGCATAAAACCCACGCACCGCGCCCGGCATATCGTCCATTAACAAAATTTGAGCAACGCGGCCTAAAACTGGGACATGGTGTATGGGATTTGGTATTCAACAAAGTGCCGTAAGGCACATCACGAACAAACGTCTGGTGAAGCAGCTGCACCACCTTCAACACAGACGTGTCACCTCAACCGCATTGATTTTACTTCGGCAACCTTGTCACCCCACATTGAACTTGCGATCTTGATACAATGCGACGAACGCTACCGTCATGCAAAAATTTCGGGCTAAAACTCGTTCTGCAACCGCTTATATCCTTTGACTAACCGTATATTAGTCTGTGCTACATCTTCAGAAAAATCTTTTTCACTGAACCCTACTTGCGGAATCATGCTGAGGTCAGAATCGGCATGAAGATTGGTGGTAGAGGGAATATGAAATCCATCCGGCACAGAGCACGCCTCGACAACAGAGTTATGCCGCACCACACAATTGTTACCCACCCTGCAATTGTATAACACACTGTTAAAACCGATAAAGACATGGTTACCCACTACACAAGGGCCATGCACAATAGAACGGTGGGCGATGGAAGTTTGTTCGCCGATTTGCACTGCTGCGCCAGATTTTGAATGAATCACCACACCATCCTGGATGTTGGAATTTGCACCAATAAAAATGGCCTCCATTTGGCCTGACTCATTCACCTCATCGGCACGAATCACCGCATAGGGGCCGATAAACACATTCGCACCAATCACCACTTTGCCGCAAATAATGGCTGTCGGATCAACAAAAGCAGATTCATCAATCACCGGCAAATCACCGCTGGGGTTTTTACGTATCATCATTACACAGAGCTGAACACCACGTTATTGGTTTTGCCAATTCCGTGACCAAGCTAAGCCTCACTAAAAAATTATCGCTACTATACCCAATTTTGCATTATTCAGGAAATTTTTTTATCAACCGATTGATTACATAATGAATAAATGCAAACTTTACCGCACATAAAAATATCGCAATATCCCAGCACACCCGGTTCACTCTTTATTTCCTGTGCTCTATCGGTGACGGTCCGTAAAAATTAATTTTTAAATCAAACATGCGCGTAAAATACGTTGGGCGCACCCGCGCTATGTGTATTTTTTGGATGCAACAACCATGAAACAAAACTCAAGCAATACCGCACTACCTTTGGCAATGGGGAAAACATCAGGCAAACCCGTGCCCGTGACCGGGCGCCCCACCATCAATTGGACTGAAGCAAATACTGCCCGTTCAGCAATCTGGCGCTCAGAAAATAAAATACCGCCACCCAAACGCGTTGCGATCGCGGATGACACCATGACAGCCGATACGGCCTATCGTTTAGCCTGTGAAGGTAATGCACTCCTTTGGCGGGGTGATTTCCACAATGCGCGCCAGTTACTTCAGGCGCTAGGACGCCGTGTTGACCGACCACCACACAGAAAATCAGTCAGGCAAGCCACTTCGCCTACCGAAGCCTTCAACTTTCACCGTCAGGCACAGTCGTTGCGTGCCCGTGTTCTGGCGATGTTGCTGATACCGCTCAACGCCGATTACACTATCCCCTTGCGGCGCGCACCGGATGTGCTGGAAGCCTGCACCGAAGCTTACGGCGCGGAAACTGTCGCCACCATCGTCTCGCTACGCGAACTACTCGGCTTGATCGGGGCGCACGAATGGCGCAAAAAAGGCGTGGCAATTCCTGTCCTCGGAGAACGCATTCACCCGCATTATGGTGTTTTCTCACCCGTGCGTGGTGAATATATGGAACTGGTGGCACAGGCACCGCTGCCTTCCACCAGCCTCGCGTTCGACATTGGTACCGGCACAGGCGTATTGGCGGCACTGTTGGCCCACCGGGGCGTTCAGCATATCGTCGCCACGGACAATGACCCGCGCGCACTGGCCTGCGCCCGTGAAAACATCACACGACTGGGATGGAGCGAACAAATCGATCTGGTGCAAACGGATATGTTTCCGGCAGGACGCGCACCACTGGTGATTTGCAATCCGCCATGGATACCGGCACGCCCCAATGCAGCGATTGAATACGCGATTTACGACCACGACAGCCAGATGTTACGCAAATTTCTCAATGGATTGACTGAACATCTTGAACGCGCAGGCGAGGGCTGGCTGATCCTGTCTGATTTCGCCGAACATCTGGGCCTGCGGTCGCGCGAGGAATTGCTGGAAATGATCGCGGCAGCAGGATTGAAAGTTCTGGAACGGCTGGATGTCAAGCCACACCACCCCAAAACCCGCGATGACACCGACCCGCTACACCTTGCACGCCAGGCAGAAACCACCTCGCTCTGGCGCCTCGCTCCAAATTAATACAGAGAAAGCACTCGCGCATCGCTTTAAGTTACCTGCCCAGATTGGCCAATTTGGCTTTAATCTCGGGCATCATTGCCGTGGCGGCTTCTTCACCTTCCAATATGGCAAGGTGCCGTCCATCCAGGTTACTCACATCAATATCCTGTATGCGTGGGCGGATGACGATGTCGGCCTGGGGCAGTTCATAACGGCTGATGGTCTGACTCATGATATCAAACGTCTGCATCAGCACATCAATGGTGCTGTTGGTGTGGTTATTTCTGGGCTTGTTGGAAATGTCCACTGCAATAACGAAATCAGCTCCAAGCGACCGGGCAACATTGACAGGTACCGGGCTCACCAAGCCACCATCCACATAACTTTTCTCCGCGATAACGACAGGTTGAAATATGCCAGGCACCGCACTGGAAGCGCGGACGGCCTGTCCTGTATTCCCCGTGCGGAACACCACCATTTCACCAGTGCTTAAATCAGTCGCCACTGCGGCAAAACTACGTTTAAGTTTTTCAATCGGCGTTTGTTTCACAGCGATATTGACAAATTTTTGCAAGGCCTCGCCCTTGAAAACACCACGACTGGGCCAAGTCCAATCAATCAGAGATTGCGCTTCCATTGGAATCGCAAATTGTTGCAATTCATAGCCGTTATACCCATAAGCATACAGGGAACCGATCACCGACCCTGCACTGGTCCCGACAATCATGTCTGGCACAATACCCTGGGCTTCCAGTACTTTGATCACACCAATATGCGCAAAGCCGCGCGTGCCACCACCGCCCAGCACAAGGGCGATTTTGGGTACGTGACGAGTGACAACAGGCTGAAGTTGGGGCGGAGTCGGCCCGGCATGTTTAGGCAGCGTTGAGCAAGCCGTTAAGTTGAACAACAAAAAGAAACTGAATAGCCAAGTATAAAAAAAACGGGAACACATCATTTTAAATAGGGTTAATTTATTGTGAATAGCAAATGAAATTCGCGTCAATATAGCAGTATGGTTTTAGGGAGGAAAAGACTTGGTGAGCGAAAAAATCTTTTGCTGTCCAGTTTGTGCAAATTTGCAGCTGATTTCCTTTCGGTTCGCCATGCACATTGGTCTCGCCGCAAATGAGCCGCAGTCAGTATAACAAATAAATTTGGCACTGCTGCAGGGAAAATGTGGCTTGCCTTTCCTCCGGCAACTCTCGCCGGATTAAGATGGCGCGGAAGTCCAGCAAAAACCGTTCCGGGTAATCCCTGCATAGTCAGGCATCCGCATAAACATAAGGTAACGTCTACTTTTACCGAACTCTATCGCGTTTCACTCAACTTCAGGAACCAAAGGCTCTGATTTCGGGACTGACGGCTCCGGGGGAATATCCACCTCGCCACCTGGCGGAGCGAAATGTTCTTTGTCCGCACAAAAACACGGGCAATAGCACTGATTGGCGCTCATCGTCGCTTCCCTTAACCTTATTTCAAACTCCCTGGTTTTGTTTTCCCTCTCTCGGTCACGTTCCTCTTTCTGAAGCATCGCCAAAGAATATTCGTGCATGTTTCTCAACATGAGATTCATGTTCTCGTAGATATGATGATAAACATCACCATCCTGAACAACATTCACCTTTTTATATTCAAAATAAGCATCATTTTTATTCAAAATCGCAACAATATCGAGCACCAGACCGGAAAATAGTTTGATTGTATCCTCAATCAAGACACTCTCATTAATGATCAACTGTTCTGTATAAACAATTAGTTGCGATTCATAGAGTATTTTGTCGCCAAACTCTCCAATTTTATTGGCCATGAATAAAATGCGATCGGACATTTCGCCGATACGGTCGGCCATCACACCGATCTGCACAGCCATAAATAACACTCTGTTTGCCATGGGGCCTACCGCTTCGCCCTTTAAAGCAAACTCAAAACCCAGGTCCATACCGTGTTCAGCGAAAACAAAGCCCAGATCCATGCCATGATTCGCAAATTGCGCGGCAAGTTCCATGCCTTCTTTGGCCAGTTGTTGCCAAGTGGTTGCCGTCTCGATGACTTGCTTAATGACTTCGCCTGGAAGCGGTGCCTGATTACGTCGTTCCAGCATCGATTTATGCGTTTCCACCATATGTTGATGTAGCGTGGGAATAAGGGTATTCATTTTTCCCATGATATCGTTAGGATCCGTATTGGCATTAAACATGTTTAACCTCTTTGGTCATAGACATTTGAAAATTGTATACCTATCTCGCTCCTGTAGTGAGTGTCCCTGTTCCAGTATCCGGTAATGAAATTCCGGTTTTCAATCACAATGTTTTGGATAATAATAAAAAGAGCGCGCGACAACCCGCGCAACGCAATTCAGCCAAGAGGAATCCAGCCATGCCGAATCAACTTGCTGCCATTGAACAAGCCCAGAGTACGCTAATCGATTTAAGCATCAAATTTGGGCCCAGAATTGTTGTCGCGATCCTTATTTTGGCAGGAGGCTTTTATGCCGGGCGCTGGATCGGGACAGTTGTTGATCGCTGGCTTGGAAAAATTCGGCTGGAACCACCAGTACAATCGCTATTGGTGCGCATTGTGCGCCTGATGATACTGGGCATTTCCCTGATCATGGCACTACAAAATCTTGGGGTCGACCTGCTGCCACTCATCGCCGGGTTGAGCGTAGCCGGAGCTGGTGTTGCGCTTGCAATGCAAGGAGTATTGGGCAATATTGCAGCGGGACTCACTATTGTTTTTACCCGACCATTTCGGGTGGGCGAATATATCTCCATCGTGGGAATTGAGGGTCAGGTTGAGGCAATCAACCTTTTTTCCACCAAGATCAGCCATACGGATCACTCTGAAATTATTGTCCCCAACCGTAAAATTGTCGGAGAGATACTGCATAACTATGGTCAGATACGGCAACTTGATATGGGAATTGCCATTGCAAAAGCCAGCGATCTTAAGCGGGCGCTTACGGCAATTGACGAAGTGGTCAAGGCTAATCCTCGGGTACTGAGAGAACCAGTGGCATTCATCGGAGTAATGACACTTACCGTCACATCAATCGGTATCGCCATCAAGCCCTGGGTCAAAATTCCCGATTACGGCTCAGCATGTGACGAGATTAATCGTGCAATCGTCGAAAAAATTTGCGCGGATGGCATAGACTATCCACCGTCGGAACGTAAGATCCACATCATCAACACGTAGCACCGTACTGATTATTTACTTTGGCAGCATATCGAACAGATTGTCCTTCCCGCTTCAGGCAGAGCCCCTTTTTACAGACGTACTCAATGATGAATGAAGCAACCCACAGCAAATTTTTAAACAGAGTCAATGTGTTTCAAGATCGTGACGATCCCGGCGGGTGGTGCGAACAGGTGTAACGCGATGCCAATGACGACCCCAGCGAGATCGAATACCGCATCAAAATGAGACATTGAAATTGCTAACTGAAGAAAAACGACATCTATATTGACAGGGCAGGATGAACCCTTTGATTTATTGGTGGCTGGGGGCGGAATCGAACCGCCGACACGCGGATTTTCAATCCGCTGCTCTACCAACTGAGCTACCCAGCCACAACAGTCGAGCATTAGACGCTATTTGGCCCCCGAAGTCAAGCGAACAAAGCTTGGTCGAACAGTTAAAACCGAAACACAACAGCGACCCACACTGCGACAAAATTTTGCCTGCATTTATCTTCTGGCGTAGAATGCGAGGTGGCGGGTCTCCCCGCATTGCAAGGCGGTGAACCTGGTCAGATCCGGAAGGAAGCAGCCACAGCTGTCGGCTGCAAGTGCCGGGGGTCGGACTCGCCACCTTCTTCATCTGCCTGTACCTCAGTTTGGTGAACAGGATACAGGTGAAAACACCCATTTTCAGATAAACGCGCACAATTATGGACAACACGACACATTTCGGTTATTCCACGGTTCCTGAGGCTGAAAAATCGGCCAGGGTGGCGGGGGTTTTTCACTCAGTGGCGGCCAAATACGATGTGATGAATGATGTCATGTCGCTGGGTTTGCATCGCTTGTGGAAACACTTTACGGTGAGCACCTCGGGTGTGCGCCCCGGAAACAGGGTGCTGGATGTGGCCGGAGGCACCGCAGACCTTGCCCGTTTGTGGATAAAGCGTGTCGGCGCAAGTGGTCAGGTCTGGCTGACCGACATCAACAGTTCAATGTTGACTGTGGGGCGTGACCGTTTGCTGGATGAGGGTCAACTGGTTCCCGTGACGCAATGCGATGCCGAACAACTTCCCTTCCCCGATAATTATTTTGATTGCGTCAGCGTGGCCTTCGGTTTGCGCAACATGACGCACAAAGACCGCGCACTGGCGGAAATGCGCCGTGTACTGCGACCCGGTGGACGACTGCTGGTTCTGGAATTTTCACATATCTACAAACCTTTAACACCTTTGTACGACCTCTACTCTTTCCGGTTGCTTCCCCTGATGGGTAAACTCATCGCCAAAGATGCTGACAGCTATCAGTATCTGGCGGAGTCCATACGCATGCACCCGGATCAGGAAACCCTGAAATCAATGATGCTGGCCGCCGGTTTCGACCAAGTCAGTTACCATAACCTGACTGGCGGCGTGGTGGCACTGCACAAAGCCTTCAAATTTTAGGCAACCGCGTGTTCAACCTGTCCGAGCGATTGCTGCTTGCTGCTGTGAACCACCTGCTTGACCAAGCCCCGTGGGCACGGCGCAACGCAAGGTCGTTGGCTGGACAGACCATACGTTTGAATGTGCCTGGCGTTCAATTAAATTGGGCATTTAATCCGGAAGGCTGGATGTGTGCGGTGCAAACGGAACCGCAAGCGCAAATCAATCTGTCTTTGTTGTTGCTGTTGCGTTTGGCAACTAACGATGCCCGTGCACGCTATGATATTCCGCTGCAAGGTGATGCGCAGCTGGCTAACCAGTTTGCATCAGTCTTGAGTCAACTGTCCTGGGATGCCGAAGCAGACCTTGCGCGCTTTGTAGGTGATGCCCCGGCACACGTCATGAGCCAAGCGGCGCGTCATCTCACACAATGGAAAATGAACCTGCCTTTAGACATCAGTCGTGTCTGGGTGGAATTTGCTACTGAGGAATCCGCCCTGCTGGTGCACCGCTATCAATTGACAGCATGGGTGGAAGACGTCAACACGTTGCGCGACACCTGCGCACGTTTGAACAAACGTCTAAATCATTTAACGCACCAACACAGTTTGGCTGCCCCTCATTCAACCCGAGCCGAGTCAACCGTCTGATGCGTATTACCCGTTTAATCACAATTGTGTGGGTGGCTGCATACTTTGGCCTGGATGAATTTTTCCTTGGCCACGAGCGTGTGCGTGGCTTGCGCACCACCATCAACATTTTTTTGTTCTGGCGCAATTTAAGCGCACCCCGCGCCGTTCGCTTGCGTTTGGCCCTGGAAAGGCTGGGGCCTATTTTTGTAAAATTTGGCCAAATGCTGTCCACCCGGCGTGATTTGTTACCCGGTGACATCGCCAATGAATTGGCTAAATTGCAGGATCGTGTGCCGCCATTTTCTGCAGAACTGGTACAAAGCACACTGAACAAAATTTATGGCAAACCCATTCATGAAGTATTTGCTCATTTCGATTTAACCCCCATCGCCAGCGCATCCATGGCGCAGGTACATTTTGCCGAGTTGCATGACGGCACACCAGCTGCAGTGAAAGTATTGCGCCCCAATATTGTCCGCGTTATTGACCACGACCTGGGGCTGCTGGAAGCAGCAGCGGGTTTGCTGGAAAAACTGCTCATTGATGGCAAACGGCTTCGACCGCGTGAAGTGGTGGCAGAGTTTTCAAAAACCTTGCATGACGAGCTGGATTTAATGCGCGAAGCTGCCAACTGCTCACAATTACGGCGAAATTTTGCCCAATCTTCTCTTCTGATCGTGCCAGAAGTCTATTGGGACTTTTGCGAAACAGGCGTGATGGTGATGGAACGCATGGAAGGTGTGCCGATCAATCAAAAAAACCGCCTGCTGGAAATGGGAGTTGATGTCCGAAAATTGGCCCGCGAAGGGGTGGAAATATTTTTTACCCAAGTATTTCGAGATGCTTATTTCCACGCAGACATGCATCCCGGTAATATTTTAGTCAACCCGCGCGGTCAATACATTGCGCTGGACTTCGGCATCATGGGCACCTTGACTGAAGAAGATAAAAATTATCTGGCGCGTAATTTTCTGGCTTTCTTTCAACGCGATTACCGTGCTGTGGCGCAAGCGCACGTTGATGCAGGCTGGACACCCGCCGATACCCGTGTAGATGAATTTGAAGCAGCCATTCGTGCGGTGTGCGAACCGATTTTCGACCGGCCGCTCAAGGAAATTTCCTTTGGCAAAGTCCTGCTGCGCCTGTTCCAGACTTCACGCCGTTTCAATATGCAAATCCAGCCGCAATTGGTGCTGTTGCAAAAAACCCTGCTCAATATTGAAGGTTTAGGGCGCGATCTCGATCCGGATCTGGATTTATGGAAGACAGGAAAACCCTATCTGGAACGCTGGATGAACGAGCAATTCGGCTGGCGCGGCCTGCTCGACAATGCCAAACATGAAGCGCCAAACTGGGCGGTCATGCTGCCCCAACTTCCCCGCCTGGCGCACGGCTGGCTCAAACAGAATCAACTTAACAGCTCGTCCATGATGGAACATATTTTGATTCAACAACATCGCACTCAGCGCCTGCTGTGGGCAGTGCTGTTACTGCTGTTATTGGGTATTGGTGCACTGATTTACCTTGCCTTAACCCATCCTGCCCTGCCTCATTTCCATTTTTAATTTTTAATTTTTAATTTTTGGGACGTTCCACCATGTTAATCTGGTTCGTTATCATTTATCTGATTATCGCCATTGGCATCGGTCTGTATGCCGCCACCAAAGTTCATAATGCACGCGACTATGTAGTCGCCGGTCGCTCACTGCCCCTGTATATGGTCACTGCCACGGTGTTTGCGACGTGGTTTGGCTCGGAAACCGTATTGGGGACTTCCACCACTTTCCTGCAAGAAGGCCTGCATGGCATTGTCGCCGACCCGTTTGGCGCAAGCATGTGCCTGATTTTGGTGGGTCTGTTTTTTGCGCGCAAACTCTACCGCATGAACCTGCTCACCATCGGCGATTATTACCGGATACGTTATGGCCGCGCGGTGGAAACCTTAACCGGTATAGCCATTGTGGTGTCATATCTGGGTTGGGTGTCCGCGCAAATTACCGCTATTGGCCTGGTATTTTCTCTGGTCAGCCAGGGGCAAATCACTCCGCACAACGGTATGCTCATCGGTTCCGCCATTGTGCTGATTTACACCATATTTGGCGGCATGTGGTCAATCGCACTGCATGATTTCCTGCAAATGAACATTATCCTCATCGGAATGCTCTATATTGCCTGGATTATCAGCGGGGATGCCGGGGGCGTTTCAAACGTCATCGCACACGCCAATGCGGAAGGGAAATTTGCCTTCTGGCCCAAACTTTCCCTACCCGATGTGCTGGCTTTTATCGGTGCGTGGGTCACCATGATGTTTGGTTCTATCCCGCAACAGGATGTATTTCAGCGCATTATGTCGGCCAAAAATGAACGGGTCGCCGTGCAAGGTTCGGTACTGGGCGGCAGTATGTATTTCCTGTTTGCATTCATACCTATTTTTCTGGCTTATTCCACCAATTTAATTGACCCCAATTTGGTAAAAAGTCTGATCAACGCCCAACCGCAGCACATTTTGCCGGAAATGATTTTGCACCACACGCCTATTTTTGCACAGATTATGTTTTTTGGCGCATTGTTGTCTTCCATTCTCAGCACGGCCAGTGCCGCGCTACTGGCACCTTCCATCACCTTTACCGAAAATGTCATCAAACCGTTGATCGGTGATTGGGGGGAACGTCATCTGCTGTTGGTCATGCGTAGCATAGTGGTTATTTTTGCAGGCGTTGTGGCTGCCTATGCCCTGAGTGCAAATACCACGATTTTTAATATGGTTGAAAATGCATACAAAATCACTCTGGTCACCGCCTTCGTGCCGCTAACTGCCGGCATATATTGGAAACGCGCTAACAATCAGGGGGCATTACTGGCCATTATTGCCGGTGCCAGTTCCTGGGTTTGGCTGGAAACGACACAACCAGACGGCCTGTGGCCGCCACAACTGTTTGGCTTGCTGATGAGCGTGGCCGGAATGATATTGGGATCGCTATTACCCAATCTCATGTCAAAGCAAGATATTCAATCCGGGCTTTGATATGCACATATCGGCCCCCCCCCCCACCTTGATGAATAAATATGTGATATTACAGCGTGTGCTGTTAGTATTTGTCCTGTACAGTCTCTTCACCCCCTTTGTTGCAGACCACCTGCTCGTCCAATTTGAACACACGCCATCGCTCTTGCCTCAAACACTGGCACATGCCGACGCACTGGTGATACTGGGGGGAGGCCGATGGCGCAACGCGCCAGAATATGGTGGCGACACCCTCAGCGGGGCGAGTCTGGAACGGGTGCGTTATGGCGCAAAATTATGGCGAATCCATCACTTGCCAGTTGTTGTCAGTGGTGGCAATCCACATGGCGGTACGCCGGAAGCAGTCATCATGAAAACAGTGCTGAATGAAGAATTGAATGTGCCGGTCACCTGGGTAGAACCCCGCTCTAACACCACCTTTGAAAACGCGTACGATTGTCGCACTTTGTTGCCAGCAAGCATTCATACCATCATTTTAGTGACCCACGCATGGCATATTCCGCGTGCCCAATATGCCTTCGAGCAGGCTGGCTTCACCGTCATCCCAGCCGGAACCGGCTATAACCTCACTCGCGCTACCCGCTGGACTGATTTTTTACCCCATTTCAGCGCCGTGCGCGATCTTGGCCTGGCAGTGCATGAGGGGCTGGGTTGGATATGGTACCACCTCCGTGCCAATTTTACTGTCGGGCTACCCACGCTGCTTCGCTAAACTTGATTTGAGGCAAAGACCCTTAGCCAGTTTTAATCGTTTTTATCTTGAGGAAATTTAAAAGCGATATTAAGACTTTAATTTTTTGATATCGCCCCCATCTACCAGAGGCACGGTAGTGATTACTGGTGTGATTGACTGCTGTGATCGGCTGTTTTAATTTAACGGACAGGAGAAGAAGTCATGGATACCAAAGCTGAAGTCACGACAAAAAACAAGGAAATTCAGAATGTAGCGCCGGTGCGTACCTTGCGCCCATTTGAGGAAATGGACCGCTTGTTTGAGGGCTTTCTCCAGCGCAACTGGTTACGCCCATTTCACTGGGAACACCCCTCATGGAAAGAACTGGTATTACCGTCAGGAGGCAAGATGCCAAGCGTCGACGTTGTCGAACGTGACGCGGATATCCTGGTTCGCGCCGAGCTGCCAGGCGTGAACAAGAAAGATCTGGATATCTCCGTGACAGAAAACACGGTCAGCCTCAAAGGCAAATCCAGCCACGAAGAAAAAGAGGAAAAGGGTAATTACTATCGTTGCGAAATTTCACGCGGATGCTTCACCCGAACTGTCACCTTGCCACAAAATGTGGATCCGGACAAAGTCAAAGCAACGTTTAAGGATGGCGTCCTGGAATTAACCATGCCCAAGGTGCAAAAATCCAAACGTCGCACAGTCACCCCGGATTGAACAGCGAGTAATTTTTATTTCTGCAACATATTGATTTTACTTATCCACTCCCGGATGAGAGCATTTTGAGATGATGTATTTCTGCGCGGGGACGACGAAAGGCCACCAGGCTCCAGGCCGGTGGCCTGATTACTGGCTAAGCCGAATAACAGCGCACGGCATACCCTGCGCCACTGTCCACCACTGCCAGCAAGCGATCAATGTTAGGGTGTTTTCCCGGATGAGCGCGCGCATCCTCAGTGTGCTCGGCAAACAACTCCAACCCTTCTTGCGCAGCTTTAGCACCTATTCCGCCCCATTTCACTGCCAAATGGTAATACACACGGAATGAACCGCTGCTACCGGGCTGGTTAAGTATTTCCGCACAGGCATTGCCCTGATCATCGAATAAACGCATCCGTACATGCCTGTCTGCATTGTCCAACCGTGTCAGGTTTTCAGTAAATGTGCTCATCATTCATCCTTAAGCTTGAGAAATATTATTATCCTGATCACCCGTCAACCCGTTATGCCTGTCTGCGCAGGCATAACGGGATTTTGCGCCATTATCCAAGTTATATCCAATACGCCGTGCTGGTCATCATTTTAGCCATCACCCGCATCATCCCTCGTACGGGAGCAGGCAAGCTTACCGCACCAAATTCAACCGCCATGTCGGCGTGCCTGGCCTCATCATCTTTCATTTGTTCAACCACAGCACGGCTTTTGGCATCTTCGGCAGGCAATTGGCCCAAATGCGATTCGAGGTGTGCGCCGACCTGCCGTTCAGTCTCAGCCAAAAAGCCCAAATTCCAATGGTCGCCTAACAGGCCAGCGGCGACACCCATTGTCAGGGAACCGGTGTACCATAAGAGATTAAGCAGACTTTTTCTGCCGTCCAAAGCAGCTATACGCGCTTCGCACCAGGCCAGATGCTCCACTTCTTCTTGTGCGGCCTGTGCCAAAGTCCGTTTGGCTTCAGGGTTACGCGCCGTGAGTGCCTGCCCTTGGTACAAGGCCTGCGCGCACACTTCACCCACATGATTCACGCGCATTAATGCCGCAGCACGGCGCGCTTCGGCCTGGGTGAGCGCCCCTTCAGGCAAATCCCGTCCGGGCAAAGCACGTACCGTGTGCGCTGCGGCAAACAAAGTACGTAACGCATTATCCACTGTCGCAATGATTTCATCTCGTAACATATTGCGCACACCTCTCTATCCATTCGTCCACACAGACGTGTATTGTGCCACAATACCACTTCATTTATTCTCACCTGATGATGTCATGCGCCTCGCAACAACCGGTCTGTTGCCGTTGTTCTTTTTATTCAGCCATTCGGTCACTGCCGCACCGCTGCCGCCTCAGTTTATTCAGGCACTGCATCAGGCCGACATTTCACTTCGACATGTGGGTCTCATCGTCTGGCCGCTCAATGCGCCCGCCCCCAGCCTGACACTTAACCCCGACAATGTATTTAACCCGGCTTCCACACTGAAGCTGGTCACCAGTTATGTTGCGCTGAATGTGCTCGGTCCCGCTTACACCTGGCAAACAGCCGTGTTAAACGACGGTACGCTCCAAAATGGGGTGTTGAATGGCAACCTTTATCTGCGTGGTGATGGCGATCCAAGCCTCACAGACGAACGCTTATTTTTGCTGGTGCACCAATTACGAGTAAGCGGCCTGAACCGCATCAATGGTAATTTAATTATCGACCAAAGCCAGTTTCAAACGGCACCCTCTGAAGCCGCATTCGACGATCACCCCTGGCGTGCCTACAACGCTTTGCCCGCTGCCACATTATACGATTACTCAGCCACTACCATCAGCTTACGCATCACAAACCAGCAGATTTTTCTTTCTGCTGAACCCCTGCCGCCGCACACACAACTCATTAATCAAGTTGCCGCAGATCACTCACCCTGTGATGCCAATTGGCGCGATCATTTGCACACAGACTGGCGAGCAGGAAAATTAATGCTGAGTGGCACCTATTCTGCGCAATGCGGCACCAAGGAATTTGCGTTGACCGACAATGTGCCCAGCGCCCTGCTCGCGGGCGCTTTTCTGACAGATTGGTCAGAACAGGGGGGGCAATTTCATGGCATTTGGCACCAGGGCACTACGCCGGACAATGCACAATCACTGTTTGAATTCTCATCCTTACCATTGACCAACGTGCTGTATAACATGAACAAATACAGCAACAACATCATGGCACGCAATGTATTTTTAAGCTTGGCGAACAACCGGCCTGCAGACATCGCATCGGCCAATCAAACCGTGTTGCATTGGCTGTCCAGTCAAGGCCTTCATTTCCCTGAACTGGTAATGGACAATGGTGCCGGCCTGTCTCGCACGGCACGAATTAGCGCACAGAACATGGCGATGTTGTTGCGCCATGCCGCCACAAGCCCGCTTTACCCTGAGTTGACCAGCAGTTTACCTATTTGGGGGGAAGATGGCACGCTCAAAAAACGTCCGCATACCTGCGCAGTCACCGACAGCGCACACCTGAAAACCGGCACCCTGGACGGCGTCAAAACCTTGGCTGGATATGTGCACCGACCAGATGGCACGACTGTTGTCGTCGTGCTGTTCATCAATGACGAACATGCTAACCAGGGTGCTATCGCTCAAGAAGCTTTACTCAACTGGATTAATGCGACCCGCTGATCCCGGTTTTCACATCATGACCCTTCCGGATATTTTGCGCCACCGCCGTACAAATAATGAGAAAACTGTGCATAATCACTGCTTACCGAACGGAATAAGCGATCCAGGCTCATGACGGCCTGTTCCACCAAATTAATGGCGATGTAAGCATGTTCAACCCGCATGCGCTTATACATGGCACGAGATAAACGCAACACTTGCGTGTCATTCGCACGGGTCACCATACGTACTGAGCGCGCACGCTTGTCAAAGAAAGACATCATGCCCAACATTTCACCCTCGCCACTGCGCACAATTTCATATTCCGTCTGTCCGTCAGGAATCACGAGTGCGATTTCGCCTTTCACCACAAAATACAACTCATCGCCCACATCGCCCACATCGGAAATGACATCCCCATTATCAAAATGCAATACAGTCAAATAATGCAGCAAGATATTGACTTCCGCCACTGTCAGCGACTCGCACAGGTATTGCTGACTTAAAAACTGTGCCAAATCAGCATGCTGCCCCAATTGTGTCATGACCATCCTATTCCCTTTCTCAATCTTCCATTTGTGCCGCATTTTCCAACAAACGCATTCCACCGGCCATACCCAGAATACGTGCACGCAACCGCTGGTGTAGCGACGCCTCATCTTCCCCATTCCGCTCAAACGGATAATGCCTGTGTTGGACCCTACTTGGCAATAGGGGTAAATCTGCCAAAGCGGCAGCGTCCAAAGTAACCAGCACATCCGCCCATGCCAAGTCTTCATCACTTAACACTTGCTGTTCCTTTTCACTCAAGGGTGCCATCCCACGTGCCTCCATCCACGACGATGCCAATTGATCCGTCCATTGCATGGCTAACTCCGCCAATCCGTCCGCATGTCCTGATAAAAACACAACCTGAGCCCGACGTTTATACCCCATAACACCACCGCCACCAAAAAATAAAGACTATTCTATCTGAATTGTGTATCTCTGCGTTTGATTCTATCCATTCTTGCGGTAAGATTCGCCTTGGAACAAATCATTCATGAGCCCTTAAATTACTGTGCATCTTTTGCTTATTCCCCTGTTGCGTATTCTGTCCGATGGAAAGTTCCATGCGGGCTCTGAGTTGGCACAAAATTTGGGGGTTTCACGGGCCACCGTGAGCAACGCCCTTAAAACGGCGGATACTTTATCCGTTTCCGTTTTCAAAGTACGCGGGCGCGGCTACCAATTGCCCCACCCTCCCGAATGGCTGGATGCCGAAGCGGTGCGTCAACAACTTGGTTTACTTGCGCAGGATGTGCGGCTTGAAGTCGTTGACGCCATAGGCTCCACCAACTCTACCCTGCTGCGAGAAAGCACGACGCATTGCCATTGTCTGGCGGCAGAATACCAATACGCTGGGCGTGGACGACGTGGACGCCACTGGTTCGCCACCTTGGGGGGGAGCTTAAGTTTTTCAATGCGCTGGCGATTTAATCAGGGTATGGGCGCACTGGCCGGGTTGAGCCTTGCAGTCGGTGTATCAGTACTGCGCACATTGCACCAGTTTGACTTGACTGAAATACAGCTCAAATGGCCTAACGACCTTTTGTGGCGTGAAAAAAAACTGGCTGGCATTCTGATAGAAGCCCAAGGTGACGCCAATGATTCATCCATAGCCGTCATCGGTATCGGCATTAACCTCCACATCCCAAATGAAACCCGTGAGCGCATTGATCAACCGATGACCGATCTTCAGGAAATCGCTGGCCACACGCTGCCCCGAAACATATTGTTAGGCACTTTGATTCAACAATTGGTGCTTGCACTACAAGAGTTTGAGGCGCATGGTTTGATTCATCTCAGTCAAGAATGGAATGCAGCCCATGCGTATTCCGGACGATCACTGTGTGTTACGCTGGCCAACGGCAACACACTCAACGGCAGTGCTGAGGGCATTAACCATCAGGGCGAACTGCTGCTCAAACAAGCCAACGGCGAGATCATCACCGTACACAGTGGAGAGGTTCAGTTGGCGCGCCCAGGCCAGAATTTTTCCGGGGATCGCCATGCTGCTGGCGCTTGATATTGGCAATACCCGCTTAAAGTGGGGGCTCCATGACGGCCGGGACTGGTTGCAACGTAGCCACAATATCCATGACCTTGCTGCCGTTGCAGCCACATTAACGGCCCAGCCTGATCGTCTCATTGTCAGCAATGTCAGCAGCACATTTCCCGATGAGGTCTGGTTGCAGCGATTCGGGCATTTGCCGCACAAAACTGTACACGCAACACATTCGCAGTGCGGCGTACACAACTCGTATCAACCCGCACAACAACTGGGCAGCGATCGCTGGGCCGCATTGATTGGGGCGCGCAACCTGGGCGCCGGTACCGCACTCATCATCAATGCAGGCACGGCGCTGACGGTTGATGCCCTGCACCAAGGAAAATTCATGGGCGGCACCATCACACCCGGTTATCGCCTGATGCGCGACGCGCTCGCACAACACACGCGCTTACCTCACGCCTACACCGCAGGCCCCGTCGTTCAATTCCCTCACACCACAGCAGAAGCCATCGACAATGGTTGTCTCAATGCACTGTTAGGCAGCATCGCCCGCATGCATACGCATTTAGCGCAGCAGACCTCCATCCAACCCACACTATGGCTGTCTGGCGGCGATGCGCCACGCCTGGCACCTCACCTCAACGCCCGCCTGGAAGAGCATCTCGTACTGCATGGGCTTTATTGCATCGCACAGGAGCTATTTAATTGAAACTGTTTGTCATCATACTCATACTCGTCAATGCGATTTTCCTGGCCTGGACAATTTCGCAACACGCTGCACCACAATCTGTCCCCAGTGAATACCATCCTGACCGCATTCAATTGATCAGTCAATCGTTACCCCCGACCTCGGTCGCCCAACCCACACCCGCGTCACTCGCTTTGGTACAGGGTCAGGCTTTACAACACGACGTCGCGCCGGTAAAAGACAATCCAGTCACTTCAAACAATTCTGCAATCAAAACCGCTGTTACGTCACAAGCGCCGGATAAAACAACAGCCCCCTTGGCACCTGCCTGCTTTGCATGGGGGCCTATTGATGCGGCACATCTTGTCGATGCCCAAACGCAACTGAATCAACTCCACCTCGGTGAGCGGATGCTTTCGAATGACGACAGCGCTGCAAAAGGACCCTTTTGGGTTTATTATCCGCCCCTGGCTAACAAACAGGCAGCGGATGCCGAATTGGCTGTGCTAAAAAACCAGGGCATTCAGGACATCGCGATCGTGCGCAACGGCCCGTGGCAAAACGCTTTATCCATGGGTTTATATGGGAAAGCGTCCGGCGCACAACAACGCCTGAACCAGCTCAAAAAAATGGGACTTAACGGACAAATCGAAGCCTTTAAGAGTCCTGACCGCCAATTTTTATTCATTAAATTAAACCCAACAGAACAAACCGCTGTTGCAGCGATTACCCATCACTTCACGATATCCGCCATGCAAGCCGTACCATGCCCAACACCCTAATGAACATGACGGCGTTGCCGCCCAAAATGATGAAACAGCACAGTCGCTCGTCCGTTTTCCCTCACGCCTTACGCTCTCCTTTCAGGGGGAAAGCCGGACAGTCTCGCTTCGCAAGTTTCAAGCTAAAGCATTTACGCCAATATTTAAAAAATGCCTGAATTACCTGAAGTCGAAACCACTCGTCGCGGGCTCATGCCGCATGCCGTCCGACATGTCATTACCAAAGTCGTGGTACGCAACCCCAGGCTGCGTTGGCCGGTAGATAAACTGGTTTCCAGCGCGCCTTGTGGTCAAACCATTCTTCAACTTGATCGTCGCGGAAAATATTTGATTCTGGTCTGCGAAAATGGCAGCCTGATTGTACATTTGGGCATGTCAGGAAGTCTGCGCATCGTCTCTGCCAACATGCCAGCCAATCCTCACGAACACCTGGATATCGTCCTGGACAATCATATGGCACTGCGTTTACGGGATCCGCGTCGTTTCGGTGCAGTATTGTGGCACACAGGAGATAGCCTTGATCACCCGTTGCTCGCCAAATTAGGCATTGAACCGCTCTCTACAGGCTTTGATGCAGACTATTTATATCACCTCACTCGCTGTCGTACCGCCATCAAATCGCTGTTGATGGATAGCCGCCGCATTGCCGGTATCGGGAATATTTACGCCAATGAAGCCTTGTTTTACGCTGGCCTGCACCCGGAAACAAGTGCACAACACCTCACCCCGGAAATAGCCTTGCGTTTGGTGTCAAGCATACGTGATACGCTCACTCGTGCCATTGCTGCCGGTGGCAGCAGCCTGCGTGATTTTGTGGGCAGCGAGGGGCAACCCGGTTATTTTCAGCAACAGTATGCTGTTTATGGCCGAACAGGACTGCCTTGTCTGTACTGCGGTCACCTCATACAACATATCAAACAATCCCAACGAAGTAGCTTTTTTTGTCCAAAGTGCCAAGAAATTCAGCGACAAACTGTTTAATTTGCAGTATAGTTTTTACCAAGCTGGTGCGCGCTCTACTTATGGCCTCCTTGCGCGCCGCTGATTTCCAGGAGCAACGCCATGTCTGACACCCATCTCAGCAAGCATTTTAAACAGTACACCCATTGGCGTGAAAACCTGCTACTGAATATCAATCGCTACCACACCTGGTTGAGCGACGAGGAGATCAGTGACTGGCAAATCGATGTGCGACTGCAACACCTGAAAGAACGGTTGTCTGAAGACAAACTCAATCTGGCATTTGTGGCTGAATTTTCCCGAGGGAAATCAGAACTGATTAACGCGATTTTTTTCGCCGATTACAAAAGACGTTTATTGCCATCCACGGCAGGACGCACCACCATGTGCCCCACGGAACTGCTTTACGACCCTGATCGCCCCCCATCGATTCAATTACTTCCCATCACCACGCGCAGCACGTCCACGACAATTGCAGAATATAAACGTTATCCTGACGAATGGGTAACATTACCGCTGGACACGGACTCCGCTGAAGCCATGTCGGAAGCACTGGGCAAAGTCAGTGAAACCGAACAGGCGAGCCAGGTTGATGCCGCGCAGTACGGACTGTATTTCCCTGATGAATCTGGTGCGCCACCTCACCCGGATGAATGGGTAGAAATTCCACGATGGCGACATGCTGTTATCAACTTTCCACATCCGCTGTTAAAACAGGGGTTGGTTATTCTTGACACGCCGGGCCTCAATGCCATCGGCACCGAACCTGAACTGACCTTAAATTTACTGCCTAACGCGCATGCCATTATCTTCATGCTGGCTGCGGACACTGGCGTCACCAAATCCGATATTGATATCTGGCGGAATCATATCTCCACGATGCAAAATACCCACCGTGGTCATTTGGTGGTACTCAATAAAATTGATGGTTTGTGGGATGAGCTCAAAACCACTGAAGAAATCGCTGCCGAAATTGACAAACAGGTGTCCAGCACAGCCAGCATGCTTGGCTTGCAGGCCGACCAGATTTACCCTGTTTCTGCACAAAAAGCGCTGTTGGCAAAAATTTCTGATGATGATGAATTACTCATAAAAAGCGGGTTGCCTCAACTCGAAGCGGCTTTGAGCGAACAGCTCATCCCATCCAAGCTGGATATTGTTCGCGACAACACGGCTTCCGAAATCAACGATCTGATCTCCAATACACATGAATTGCTCAACGCCAGAATGAAGGGGGTCAATGAACAACTGGCTGAGCTCACCGGTCTGCGTGGCAAAAATGAAGAAGTCGTGCAGCACATGATGACTAAAATCGAAGAGGAAAAATCCAAATTTGAACGCGGTTTGCAGCAGTTTTATGCCTTGCGCAGCGTGTTTTCGAACCAGTCCAGCCAACTGTTCAGTCACCTCGGTATGGAGCACATCAAACAGGAAGTACGTCAGACTCGCGTTGCCATGGAAAAAAGCAAATTCTCCACCGGCCTTCAACATGCAATGAATAGTTTTTTCAGTGAGGCGAAACAGAATTTTGTACAGGCTTCAGAGGCCATTGCTGAGATTACGTTGATGATGACGGCCATGTACACAAAATTCCAGCAGGAGCATGGCTTAACTGAAACAACTCCCCCTTTGTATTCCACCTTTAAATACACAAAAGAAATGAAAAGACTGGAACAAACTTACAACCAACACTTTAATACCCTGTACAACTTACTCACTCAGGAACAATATACCCTGACAACGAAATTTTTCGAAACGATGGCCAGTCGCGTCATCACCCTGTATGAAGTTGCCAACCGCGAAGCTGACAGCTGGCTCAAAGCAGTGATGTCACCCATGGAAACACAGGTGCGTGAGCATCAAATGCAGCTGCGACGGCGGCTAGAAAGCGTTAAACGCATTCATCAAGCCACCGACACACTTGAAGACCGTATTGCCGAATTGCAAGAAATTAAAAACAACATCAATAAACAGATCAGTGAACTCACTTTGATCAAAAATGAAATCGAACAAGCGTTACGGCCCGAAATGTCTTTGGCTCAGGCTGCTTAGGATAAACACAAAATTTGAAATATACGATGCAATATTAAGGCCCTGTTTACCATGCTCAAAGCCAACAGCTTGGCGTCCATAGCGAGGTAAAGTGATACACTAGAAAACCATCTGCTTGCTTGAATAGTACAACCAACAAATTGTTGTCTTAAAAATAATGATATGCGTCCAGCGAACGTATACACTGCATCAGGAGGTGACGATGGTTGAATCATCATTAGATTTGGATGGCTGGATAGCATTTTTCAAAACAGCCGGGATTCCCATACTAAAACGAACCGCACGCGAACTGGGGCGTTTGGATATGGAAGCCGATGAGTTAAGTGCGCGTGGCGTGACGGACATTATTAGCGCAGATCCATTGATGGTCGTGGCATTATTGCGTTATTTACAACACCATAAACACAGCAGTCAGCAATCTGAAGTCATACAAATTGAGCAGGCATTGATGATGCTCGGCATTCCCACAGTGGTTGCCAAAGTACAACCCTCCCTGATCATTGAAGACCTTTTGCGAGGCCAGACCCTTGCATTGGTGGGGGCGTTGCAAACGATACGCCGCGCAACCCGCGCTGCTTATTATGCCCGTGATTGGTCGGTGCGGTTAAAAGACACCCATTTTGACGAAGTTCACATCGTGGCACTCCTGCATAATTTTGCCGAGATACTGATGTGGTGCTATGCGCCGCAACTTATGCTACAAGTACGTGAATTGCAATTAAAAGACAGTGATTTGCGTCATCGCACAGCACAACAGGCGGTACTGGGCTTCAAATTGTCTGATTTGCAATTCGCATTGGCTAAGTCATGGGTACTGCCGGAGATGTTGATCAGCTTTATGGAAAAAAATAATGCGCAACAACGCAAAATGCAAATTATTGTATTAGCTACCAATTTGGCCCGCCATTCTGCAAACAACTGGGACAATGCAGCGTTGCCCGATGATTATCTCGCGATCGGTGAATTATTACATCTGCCCGCTGCTGAAGTGAAAGCCATCGTCGCCCCAACAGACTTGGATGATGAGGTCGCCCCAATTGAGTGAACAACAAAAAGTAAAACAGGCTTTTGTTGTATAACATTATCCTGGAAATGGCCGACTGCCGTTTCCAGGATAGTCATGATTTGTGGGTATTGTAAGCGGGAGTACTCACTTCACTCTGTTCAAACACCAACTGCCCATCCACCAAAGTGTAACGCACCTTACCCCGAACCTCATAACCCATAAACGGTGAGTTTTTACCCAGGCTCTTGAGTGCACCGGACTCAATGCGCCACCATGCATCCGGATCAAACACACAAATATCTGCGGCAAGTCCCAATGCAATGCGCCCCACATCCAAACCGAGTACACGCGCTGGGCCGCAGGTAATCGGCGCCAGCGCTTCAACCAGAGTCAGCGCCTGTTCCTCAGCCCATTTCAAATTCAATGGAAGCAACAATTCCACACCGGCAGCACCAGGTTCAGTCTCGCCAAATGGCAGTTGTTTTGTGTCATCATCCACCGGCGTGTGATCAGAGCACAACGCATCAATCACTCCCTCCGCCAACGCCAGACGAATCGCGTCCCTGTCGCGCAAACTGCGTAATGGGGGAATCAGGTGACAATTGGGATCAAAATAACCGATGTCCATTTCCGACAGATGCAAGTGTTGTGTGCTCACATCACAACTGACAGGTAGACCTTGCGCTTTAGCCTGCCGCACCATATCAATGGCGGCTGCAGAAGACAGCCGACACAGGTGAACGCGTGCGCCGGTATCGCGCACCAACAGCAATGCGGTCATCACAGCGATGGTTTCTGCGGTGGGCGGTATTGCAGGCAACCCCAAACGGGCAGCCACCACCCCATCGTGCGCCACGCCGCCACGAGCCAAACAGGCATCCTGAGGGCGCAACCATACCGTCATATCAAAGGTGGCGGCATACTCCAAAGCACGCATCAACACATGTGTATCCGTGATGGCTGCGTCAGCCTGGGAAAATCCCACGCACCCCGCATCGCGTAATTCCGCCATTTCCGTTAAACGTTCACCAGCCAATTTTTGCGTCAGGGCGCCAATGGGATACACTTTAGCCAGATTCAGATTTTTTGCCCGGAACTTGAGCATTTCCACCAACCCCGTCTCATCCAGTGGCGGCTCAGTATCTGGCGGACACGACAAACTGGTTATCCCTCCGGCACAGGCTGCCAGCAATTCAGACTCCAACGTAGCCCGGTATTCATTACCTGGTTCACGTAGTCTGACAGCCAAATCGACCAAGCCGGGACACACCACCAAACCCTTCGCATCAATCACTTTGTTCGGATGAAAGCTCTCCGGGGTTTCACCGATAGCAAGCACCTTCCCCGCCGCAATACAAAGATCGCCCACCTGATCGAACCCGGATTGCGGATCAATAATTCGCCCTTGTTTAATTTGGATTTTCATCCTTGATTTCCCGCTAATATACTCATTACAGCCATCCGGACAGCAATCCCAAACGTCACCTGCGGCAAAATAACAGACTGCTTACCATCAGCCACAGCAGAATCAATTTCTACCCCCCGATTCATCGGCCCCGGATGCATCACAATGGCATCCGCTTTAGCATGAGCCAACTTCTCCGCAGTCAAGCCGTAATATTTAAAGTATTCTTGCGAACTGGGCAGGCGCGCACCACGCATACGCTCATTTTGTAGCCGCAAAATAATCACCACATCCACATCATGCAAACCTGCCGCAAGGTCATGATAGACTTGCACGCCCATTTGCCTCATGTCTCCGGGCAACAATGTTTTCGGCGCAATCACACGCACCTCAGGCACCCCCAAGGTAGTTAAAGCATGAATCTGCGAACGCGCGACACGCGAATGCAACACATCACCCACGATGGCCACACGAAGATTATGAAATTCGCCCTTATACTTGCGTATCGTGAACATATCCAGCAAACCTTGCGTCGGATGCGCATGACGACCATCTCCCGCATTCACCACATGAATATGCGGCGCCACATGCCGGGCAATCATGTGCGCCGCACCTGACTGTGCATGACGCACCACAAACATATCAGCTTGCATCGCCGCGAGGTTATCCACGGTATCCAGCAAAGTTTCGCCCTTGCTTTGACTGGAGGCGCTGATATTAAGATTAATCACGTCCGCCGAAAGGCGTTTGGCCGCGATTTCAAATGTCGTGCGAGTGCGCGTAGAGGGCTCGAAAAACAGGTTAAAAATTGCTTTCCCGCGCAGAAGCGGCACTTTGCGTACTTCCTGCTGATTCACGGCCACAAACCCTTCTGCAGTATCGAGAATATGAATTAACAGGCTACGCGGAAGACCCTCGATAGTCAGTAAATGTTGTAACTCACCTTGCGCATTCAGTTGTGGATTCGCGCCCATTACAAATCAACCCGTTTCAACATCAATTGCCCATCTTCCTGTCGTATTAAATGGATATGCTGTGTGCCGGGTACTTTCAGAGCAAGACCGGCATAATCGGCTGCAATAGGCAATTGACGATCACCGGTACGATCAATCAGTACTGCAAGCCGTATCCGCTGCGGACGACCATAATCAAACAGCGCATTCATGGCTGCGCGCACTGAACGTCCTGTAAACAACACATCATCCACCAGCAAAATATCCCGCCCCTCCACCTCAAAAGGCAAGCGGGTCGGCTTCACTTGCGTATGCAGGCCTATTTTTTCAAAATCATCACGGTAAAATGAGATGTCCAAACTGCCATGTGGCATATCGGGATTCAGCAAGGGGTGCAACTTTTCCGCTGCCCACACGCCGCCGGTGTGCATACCCACCAGCACGCTGTTGTCTGTAATATCCGGCAACATTCTGTCGGCAAGTTGCCGTATCAGCGTATCCGCATCAGGTAATGACAAATTATTCATTTAATTAAAATTTAAAATAAGATCGGCCATCATATTGACTTCATTCTCAGCAGCGGCCATACAACTGCCTGCGTCATCGTTCTAATAAAAACAGAACTCCCAGGGCTACATTTCATGTACATATTCCGGCTCATCAAAATAGAGCTGCAGTATCTGTTGCGCGGCCATTTGGTCAAGCACCTGTTTCTGGCTGCGTCCGCGCACACCACTTTCGTTTAAGGCCATGCTGGCGGCCGTCGAACTGTAACGTTCATCTACCCAAAAAACCCTTAAGGAGAAACGCCCTTTTAACCGGCGGGCAAAACGCAGACATGTGGGAGCCAATTCATGTTCACTCCCATCATCCTTCGTCGGCATTCCCACCACCACTAAAACCGGTTGCCACTCGGCAATAAGTGCGGCGATACGTGCAAACCTGGCCGTATTCCCTTCCACATGGATAGTTTCCAGGGGATGTGCCAAGCCCAATTCTCCATCGCCCACCGCCACGCCTATCCGTTTGAGCCCAAAATCAAAGGCCAGCACCGTCCCGTTTTGGCGGTCAAGCATGTCCAGCGTCGTTGGATAAACTCGAATAATCGACGCCGAGCAAATGGGTGGCGGCGTCCAAACGGGCTTCCACAGGCAAATCAAAAATCACATCGGCTTGCGCGGGCACCGTGAGCCAAGCATTCTGCGCCACCTCATTTTCCAACTGTTCGGCATGCCAGCCCGCGTAACCCAAGACCACCATAAATCGCTCCGGACCACCACCTTGTGCCAAAGCATCCAGAATATCACGCGACGTGGTCAAAGCAAGCTGATCCCCTACCATCAATGTGGACTGCCAGTCCCCTTTGGTTTGATGCAACACAAAGCCCCGTTCGGTTTCTACCGGCCCGCCAAAATACAAGGGCCGTTCGCTCAATACTGTATCACCGGAAGTCAAACCGGTTTGAGAAAATAAATCCGACATCCGCATATCGATAGGGCGATTAACGATCACGCCCAGCGCGCCGTCTTCATCATGTTTGCAGACAAAAGTTAAGGTGCGTGCGAAGCGTGTGTCCTCCATGCCCGGCATGGCAATCAGGAAGTGTCCAGTCAAGTCAATAGTGTCCATACCGGTAATTGTAGCGACCTCTGAGCATAAGCACAATTTATGTACGCATATTGTGAATGAATCCTGTCATTTTTGCATCGGATATTCGTGGGTAATTTCAACGCAGCCCCATCAGAGCCCATCAAATAATGCTATGATAAACGTCCTGTTGCAATACCATATTGACTCACCCGCATGGAATTTACTGCCGACCCACAACTGACACACATCAAACTGCCGCCCCATTCCGTCGAAGCCGAGCAATCGGTTCTGGGCGGACTGCTACTGGAAAACAATGCATGGGATAAAATTGCTGACTTAATCAGCCATCATGATTTCTATCGTCATGACCATCGACTGATTTATCAAACCATCAGCAAACTCATTGAACAGGGAAAACCGGCTGACGTCATCACAGTCAGTGAAAGTTTGGACACACTGGGTGAGCTGGGCAATATGGGCGGTTTGCCTTATATGGTGGCCCTGGCGCAAAACACACCTTCTGCCGCAAACATCCGGCGCTATGCAGAAATTGTGCGCGAACGGGCTATTTTGCGCAAATTGGTCGAAATTGGCACCGACATTTCTGATTCGGCCTACCAGCCCGCGGGGAAATCAGCCAATGAATTACTCGACCAAGCCGAAAAAAAGGTTTTTGACATTGCCGAAGCGGGTGCACGTGGCCAGCGTGGATTTATTGACCTGAAATCATTACTGGGCACTGTGGTTGAACGTATTGATGAATTATTCAGTCGCGACAACCAAAGCGATGTCACGGGCATTCCAACGGGATACACGGACCTGGATCAAAAAACAGCTGGCCTGCAACCGGGTGATCTGATTATTGTTGCCGGACGGCCCTCCATGGGTAAAACCGCCTTTTCAATTAACATCGGAGAAAATGTCGCTATCAATACCGGGATGCCTGTGGCCATATTTTCAATGGAAATGGGCGGCTCACAACTGGTCATGCGTATGCTGGGTTCAGTCGGCAGGCTTGATCAACAGCGTCTGCGTACCGGGCGCTTGCTGGATGACGATTGGCCTCGTTTGACCTATGCCTTGGGCAAACTGAATGAAGCACCCATTTTCATTGACGAAACCCCTGCCCTCAACGCCCTGGAACTCCGGGCACGCGCACGGCGACTGCATCGCCAATGCGGCAAACTGGGCCTCATTATCATCGACTATTTGCAGTTGATGTCCAGCGTGACCAGCGGAGAAAACCGCGCCACGGAAATTTCGGAGATCTCGCGTTCACTCAAAGCACTGGCTAAAGAACTGAATGTTCCGATCATTGCCTTATCGCAGCTCAACCGCTCACTGGAGCAACGCCCGAACAAACGCCCCGTCATGTCCGACTTGCGCGAATCGGGCGCTATTGAGCAGGATGCCGACGTAATTTTGTTCATCTACCGGGATGAAGTCTATAACAGCGATTCTCAAGACAAAGGCAGCGCTGAAATCATTATCGGCAAACAACGTAACGGCCCCATTGGCATGACCCGTTTAACATTCCTTGCGGAGCATACGCGATTTGAAAATTTTGCCAATGGCCAATATTAACTGGTTGTAGTATGAGCCGCCCCATTTTTGCACACATAGATCGTCAGGCACTGCGGCATAATTTGGATATTATCCGACAACGGGCGCCCAACAGCCGCATTATGGGGGTGGTCAAAGCCAATGCCTACGGTCATGGCCTGCAAGCCGTGCTGCCAGCACTTGAAACGGCGGACAGTTTGGCGGTGGCCAGTATGGAAGAAGCTTTACAACTGCGTCACCTGGGTTGGAATAAAGCTATTTTGTTGTTGGAAGGCGTCTTTGAAGCCAGCGAATTAAACGAGTGTATCGCGCAGCAACTTTCTGTTGTCGTGCATCAACGCGAACAGCTTCAAATGCTGCTGGCACACCAATTCTCAGCACCCTTGCAGGTGTTTGTGAAACTGAATAGCGGTATGAATCGCCTGGGTCTTAATCCCGCAGACTACCATGCAAGCATCCAGGCCCTACGCCAGGTTCCGATGCTCAGCCACCTCACACAAATCAGCCATTTCGCCACAGCTGATGAAATCCATGGCGTGGCGGAACAAATGCAAGTGATTACGCCCCATTTCGCCGCGCACCCTTACCCCATCAGTCTCGCCAACTCTGCCGCCATTTTCCGTCACCCCGACACGCATCGCCAATGGGTTCGTCCTGGTATCGCACTGTATGGCGCATCGCCCTTTCAGGGCATTAGCGCAGAAGACTTACAGCTCAAACCCGTCATGACTTTACATAGCCGCATTATTGCCATACAAACTTTACAGGCGAATCAAGCCGTGGGTTACGGCCAAAACTGGATCGCCAACTGCACCACCCGTGTCGGCATTGTCGCCTGCGGTTACGCGGACGGTTACCCGCGTCACGCTGGAACAGGCACTCCCATTCTGGTAGAAAATCAGCGCACCCACACGCTGGGTCGCGTTTCCATGGATATGCTGTGCGTCGATTTAACCGGTATCCCCAATGCACAAATTGGCAGTCCAGTGGTGCTGTGGGGGGAAGGTTTGCCTGTCGAACAGGTGGCACAAGCTGCGGGCACGCTAAATTATGAATTGCTTTGCGCACGCGCGCAGCGGGTACCTGAACAAAATACTTAATCCCTGCCCCTGCCCCCTCTGTGCTTACCATCCCCTGCAATACTTTTTTCTCCTCATCACCCTCATTAAAAAAGCCCCGTTTCCGGGGCTTTTTGTCCAGCGTTCAATCGAACCAAGTTTTATTTGGCTGCAGGCGTTGCGGTGGCCGCAGGTGCGCTGGGCGCAGCAGGCGGTGTAAAGTTCGCGCCACCGGCATTGGCCATATAAGCCACTGCACGTGCTATTTCCAAATCAGACAAATCAGGGTTACCGCCACGAGCAGGCATACTGCGAATGCCATTCTCGGCATGACTGATCAGGGTTTGATAACCTTGTTTAATACGAGGCGCCCACAATGCCTTGTTGCCAAATATCGGTGCGCCCAAAGCACCCGGTGTATGACAAGCAGTACATACGGCGTTAAACACCTGCTCGCCAGTCATGTCCACATGCACTTTACTGAGGTCAGCCACAACCAGATCACCCACCGGTTTAATGCGCGCATCCACCACTTTCGGATCCATATTTAAGGGTGCGGCAGAAGAATGGCTCATCTGAATCTTAATGACCAAAACGACAATTAAAATAATTGCAATCAAGGGCGGCAATAACCCCCCCAGCACTGCCGATACAACTTGCATCGGTGTGGTTTTGCTCATTTTGATGTGATCATCACTCATTGTTGTATCCTCAATAAAAAATTAAAAAAATTTTTTGAATTATAACCCTAAATGCAAATTTAATACAAATTAAGGCTATTACACAAGGTGATAATGACAAATTAATGTAACCAAAGAATACCTTAACACTGAATCCAACCATGTGTGCATAGACGTATCAGCAGAAATTCGCTATGATGGCAACCTCACACGCGCCCGTAGCTCAGATGGATAGAGTATTGGTTTCCGAAGCCAAGGGTCACTGGTTCGACTCCAGTCGGGCGCACCAATGCCCATAATGGTTTCAACTGATTTGCCGATTTAATATATTAGTTTGGTCCATCAATTTGGTCCAAGTCAGCATAGCAGATACGAGCGGTTGCTATATATGTAACTCTACCCCTTGGAGTTACTGTTATGTCAATTGATGTCAAACAACGCGGTTCAGCCTGGCGAGCTCGCGTTCGTGCATATGGATATCCCACTAAATCGGCCACATTCGATACACACCGCGAGGCGCACGACTGGGCAGTAATTACTCAGGGCGAATATCTTGCCGAGATAAAGAGTGGGAAGTGCCCAAATCCAAAATTGGCTCACGCATCTGAGTCATCCATGGCTAAACAAGCATACGCACCCCTTATTTCATCCATATTAAAACATTACTGGAGAACGGCTTTACCCAATAAAGCAAGTTGCGATCAAGAAAAAGGGCGCATCAAACGCCTTATCGCGTATTTTTGGAAAAAACACCTGCATGAAGTGACAGAACAATATCTAGAGAACTTCAAAACATTGCGCTTCGCTGGTAAATTGGGAGCAGGTCGCGGCCGAAAAAACGGAACTGTCTATTTATTGAAAAATCATCACCCCAATACACGAAAACCTGGCACATCTGGAGGAAACGTAAAAAACCCCAGCTCTCAAACAGTAAGGCATGAACTTGCTTTACTTCGTAGAGCCGTCACATATTGGGGCAGAACGCGGAAGATAAGATTACCTAACGGCCAAAGCATGTTCGACCATCCCATCATGACAGTCCCTTTGCCCGATAAAGCTGCTGCTCGCACTCGGCGCTTTACTGACGATGAACTGATCAGGCTGGTGACTTCTATTCACAACCCAAGCACACGAGCGGCCGTCACCTTTGCAGCATGCACATCACTACGAAGAACTGAAATTTTGACCTTACGCTGGGAAGATCTCGATATTGAACGACGGGTGATCAAACTACATAGATCAGGATACGCAAAAAAATCAAAGGTAAAAGAGCGTGAGGTTCCCTTAATTCCCGCAGCGATAGAAATACTTACAAGATTGGGTCTACAAGATGCAGGAACAATCTGGCCGCTGTCACCTGCCTCGTTCACCCAAGCCTTTGGGCGAGCGAAGGAACGGGCGGGATTAAAAGACGCACGTCTACATGATTTACGGCGCGAAGCAATATCTCGGCTCGTGGAAATTTATAATCTGGGGCTGGAAAAAATCATGAATTTCTCGGGTCACAGGGAAACTCGAACGCTAGTTGAACATTACATGAAACCACAGTCGCAGAATATTGCAGCTGAAATCGCCAAATCTAAGCCGGACATCTTTTTTATTCCATTATTATGAACGCAGTCAAAAGCGCATCTGGAAGCCACATGCGGAGCATAAGCCTTCAGGGCGAGCACCGAACTGGTAAGGAATGCGAGCGAAGCGATCCTTTGCCGCAACTGGTTTAAATACGCTTCGGCTCTGGACGGCTGAAGGTTTTTAGCCTGCCGCCCCGAAATGCGAAATTTAGGGTGGCGCCCACGATTCAAACCCCATCATTTAACTTGACCATCAGACCATCAAACCATCAAATTCACTGGCACTACTTACTCTGGTGACTATACTCTGTAGGTGCGTAGTTTTGCGCACCCGATTCCAATAATAATAAAAACGGAGTATCAGCATGAATTTACTAACAAAAAAAGAAACCGCTGCGAAGTTAAAAGCCAGCACAAGAAGCGTCGAAAACTGGGTAGCTCAGGGCATCATTCCTGCGCCTATTTACATTTCTAGACGGGCCCTATGGATTGAAGAATCCATCAATCTCTGGCTTCAAGAAAAAGCCGGTCTACAATCATCTTCAAAAAAAGAACTATCTAAAGCAAAGCCTGGACGCCCCAGAAACACTCAATTCCGGAAGGAGACTAGAGTATGAAAAACTGGCGTGAATTGTCTAACAAATATCGATCTCTGTCTTTTGATCAAGTCATCATCCGGATTGGCGGAGTCGTAGATCAGCGCGACAAGCAAAAATGGCAAACTCCCAATTGTACGGTTTGGCTTGGGAAGGGCAAGGACTCGCAAAAATTCTTTGATCATGTTAATGGAACCGGAGGTGGTGGTGCTATCGATCTTGTGATGCACATTTTACAAATTGATTTCAAGGCTGCGACCATGTGGCTGGATGAATCTTTCGAAAATGCCTCCCCGGCTAAAACCCCAAGGTTGGAGGCCTGCAAATCATCTGACCAAGGGGTATTGGATTTTCATGCGCCCCAAAGCGTTGACAAATATTGCTTGGATGTTAAGCAATACCTGACCAAAGAACGAGCCATTTCCAAACCTATAGTTGATGCGCTCACAAATGAGGGTAAGGTTTTTGCAGATAGCCGACGCAATGCTGTTTTTTTATGTGAATTTAATGAAAAAACTACCGGAGCAGAAATCCGCGGCACAATAGGCAAACGGTTCAATGGAATGGCCCAAGGTAGCAAACGTGGAGTTGGCTTTTTTACTGTTCCCCACCCAAGTCCAATTTGCCTTGTCGTCGTTGAAAGTGCTATCGATGCACTGTCATACCGGGCTCTCCACCCATGTGAGCCAGCGATAATAGCGTCCACCGCCGGAGTCATGCCTTTTTGTCCAAAACTGATTGATCTTGCCAAAAACCATGACATTTCTAATATTGTTATTGCTTACGACAATGATGATGCAGGTAATGGTAATGATAATGCAAAAAAATTAGCGGCTAGCTTAAATTGTAACAGCCTAATTATTACGCGGAATCAACCAGATAAATTTAAGGACTGGAATGAGGTTCTTTGCCATTTGTCCAACCAACAGTTATATGGAGAATGCGCATGAACGATCAACTCTTGTTTGATGACATGAACTCTATGATAGCTGCCGCAAATCAACCCGACTTTTGGTTGCTGCAAGGGTTGATTGAGGAGGGCGATCAAGTGATTTTGGCTGGCGCACCCAAATCCGGAAAAACACTCATGGCAAGCCAAATTGCATTGGCAGTCGCTTCCGGTGGCAAGTTTCTTTCATGGGAGGCCAACACGCCTCGAAATGTATTGTATATAAACCTGGAACTGCGTCCAAAGAATTTTGGTAAACGCCTAATTGCACAGGTCAGAGGCGCGCATAACCTCACAAATTATCAGAATTTTCTGATAGGCAACAATCTTCGAACTTTGAATATTCTGAATAAAAATGAACAAAAGGAGTTTGCTGCACATATTTTAGAAAAAGATGTGAGATTGGTAATCTGGGATGTCTTGGCCAGGATGCACCATAGTGATGAAAATGACAATGGCGCGATGCGTGAGGTAATGCACGCCATCCGAGTTGCTTCCGGGGATCGCGCGCATATCATTCTGCATCACCTGCGCAAACCACCCAGCGGTTCTGAAAACACCAATATGGGGGCGCTGGGCATGCGTGGCGCAAGTTCGATTCACGGAGAGGCTGATCTGATCATGACACTACATACGCGGTCTGGTCAGGGAGCACGATACAGTTTGAAGTTCAGCGCTCGAAATGTTGAAACGCCGGATGAGCTACTTCTCGATCGAAATCAAAATCTCTGTTTCTTCGAGACGTTAGCACACGATAGCAATCTCCTGCTGGAGTCAGTTAAGTTGGCCTTCTCAGGAAATAAACGGACATGCGCAGCTCAACATCTTCTTGCTCATTTGATGAAAACACAAAATGTCCAAGAACGACGTGCTCAACAAATAATCAGAGAATCTCGGAAAAAAGGATGGATAAAATCTCAGTCAGGTGAAAACAGCCGTTACGAATATGAACTACTGGTAAACCAAGCAGACCAAGAATTATTTGATGTGGCGCAACTAACAAGTTAGGGTGCAAGAGTGCAATGAATCCCTTATATACTCAAACTACACCCTAAAAATGTGCATGCAACAGGCTACTGGTGGCAGCTAAAATTGCTGCCACTACCATCACAATGGCTACTCGCCGCCAATGGCGGCCATTTATCTACTTGGAAAAAGAATGTGATCGACTCTCTGCCCACAATCTGCTTTACCCAGCATCTGCCATTAATTGTAAACTGGCCAAAAATAAAATATATCCTGTCCGTTATGGCACATTTTGTGTCACATTTCGTCTGGGAAACAAAGCATAACTTGTCCTGGCGATGAAAAATAAAACATAAAATGGCCAAAATAAAATTCACAAAAACACCATTTACATATGCCCTACGCGATCTATACAACCTTCACTTTAAACGCAAGGCTTCATCATTGTAAGCGCCATCAATTTTATGCACAATATCTTCCACCAATCGAAATCCTTCCACAGGGGCATCATCTTTCATGTAATACAAACGTATCGGTCCCAATGCTTTGATAGCTTGAGCACGGTCTAAGTTACCCTCAGGTGAGGTTAACTCACTGTTTAAATACATTTGTGCAATCACATGCCCGACTAAGCTATTGTGATGCCGTTCATGTAATGCAGCTTCCAAAGTCGCATGCACATCACCTTGTGCAAGGGGATACTTACTGTGTTGGAGAACAAATTGGAGCAACTCATTAAAAGTCATAACAGTATTCCCAAAATTAGTCAGATAACAGCGCAGCAATGCAAATACAAGCGAACGTTGCACCAGTGACTGTGGTAATCGATAATCAATTACCCCGTTGTAAAATATGTAACGCACTGAATTTAGGTAAAAAAAGAATTTCGGCTAATGACAATAAATGTGTTTTGCGCACCAACTGCACATCCATATTCGTCCACCTGGCATATTACGCAAAATTCAATGAGGATTTTCTGCCGCTTGTTTAATTATGTCCGTTAGATTGCTGTGATGTTGATGGGCTACAATGCGCCCCTATAATATACACATATATTCAAATAGATGGGACGAATAATGATCAATTTGTGCTAATAATCTAATTCGCTCTTTTAATCTAATTCGCTCTTTTATCGGCGATACTATTCCAGATAATGAATATCGTCCTTGACATACATCAAGGACAGCTTTCCGATTCAGCCTCATGCTGCACAAGGTTCGTTGATGGACTGACAAATAACACCGTTTCCCGAAATCAAGGTACGTCGTTACGGCACGCTAAAATTTGTAAATGACAGAATGGACACTTCGATAATGATGACTGCACAGGAAAACGTGGCGGATTTGAGTCTAATCCCAACCAGCAAGCTGCAAATGGCCATGCTCCATATTCTTGCTCCATTAAAACGCGGTGACTGCATAACGTTGCGTTTTCAGGAAGATCCATCGATCTTGCTGTTGAGCATAAACTTGCAATTTCGTTATCGATTGAGATGGCAACTCGACACGATAGAATCTGGTCAATGGCAGGCACAGATTCGTCACCGTGATGACGTTGCACCGAACGGCATCAAAGACTTGCTCAGCCGCGCACATCAAAAACTGGACGAGCAGTTTGGATTGGCGCTGCATTGTATCAACGCGAATCAGATTGACCAAGCAGCAGCATACTTTGCACACTTTGCGGATGATTTAAAGCGGCATGTTCATGTCGAAAACGATATGTTGGCGCCACACATTCACATCCCCAACGATGAACCGGCAACCATTATGCTGCGTGAACACGATGATATTCTGGATCAGGTAGCGCATATCGAAACGCTGTTTGCAGACCACACAAATACCCAATCGATTGAAATGGCACCTTACATGGCGATTTTGTCTGGCACCATGGCTAAACATGAACACAGGGAAGAAGAAAACCTATTCCCGCAGTGGGACATTGCATTGAACAAAGTGTCAACACAAGAACAGCAACACTTGCTTATTAGCATGCGAGAAACCCTATATCCGTCCGATCATTAAGACATAGACGAACACCCAAAAACCGTAAGGGCAGTTAACACCAAACGTTTATCTTGATTAATGACCTTGCCAGAATAAATTGGATGGAGTTAAAACAAAAAATTTATGTCAGATAATCCCGGCTAAGCCCTCATTCATCAGGAATTTGCATCGACTCATGCACCAATCACACATCACATTGTTTTGTTGAGAAATTTTTATTTCTGCTTTAAAAATCCATCGTGACCTTCATTTTCCCTGCGTATCATTCTGGTTGGGCCCCAGTAATGGCAATACCGTGCGGTTCAGTTGCTCCCGGCTCCACCCCAACTGCGGGTTGTCCCAGCCGTTAAACACCAAACGGCCTGCCTGGTCGATGATAAAACTGACGGGGAGCCGCCAGATCCTGCCATAACCGCCCGCCCAGGCACTGCCCATCAGACCCACCGGAAAATGCAATGGGGCGGCCATGGCACGTACTTGGGCAAGATTATCCGGGTCATCGAGGCTAAAACCCAAAATTTGCACTCCCTGTGCGGCGTGTTGCGCGGCAAATTCTGACAGGATGGGCAATTCTTGTTGGCATGGTGGACACCAGCTGGCCCAAAATGCCACAATGACCACCTTGCCCCGCAAAGCGGAAATCTGATAATTTTTACCGTCCAGTGCATGCAACACCAAATCCGGTGCAGGCTTGCCGGGAACCAGATCATTGGCAAATACCATGCCTGCATTACCGCACAACCACCACACCAAACCCACTAAAGCCCAGCGATGCAGCCTGTGTGACAAAAGATTTTTCAAATGCGTCTCACACCATTTAAACTCAGACTAAAACCTCATGCTCGCACCCAACGCCATCGTCCAGCGCGGAAATAGTTGATAACCCTGCAACTGACTGTAAATCGGCAACTGCAGGTAACTGTAAACGGATGTCGTGTGGCTGATGCTGTGGCTGAGTCCCGGACTCAAATACACCACCTTGCCTGCCGTATCAGTGGTGTCAGCCAGCGCACCCTGATCATGACTCTTTTGCGAAAAGTTAATTTGTAACTGGGGCGTCCACAGCGGATCTTTTTCATATCGCAAGCCGGCGCTTACCACGCCCAGATTGCCGGGACGAAAATTTGCACCCGACTGGTCCAGCATTTCAAACATTGCGACCTGATAACGTCCGGTGATGAATGCATCAAAATTTTGACTGACCGGCACATAATAGTAAGCGCCCACAATGATGTCGGTGCTCCCTGTCCCAGGCTGCAAGCTGGTGTCCAAAGCCCCGCCCGCATTGGGCCCGGTTGCAAACATCACTGGATTACGCCCCACCAGCGGACTGGCGCCGACCTGCCCACCGTAGTTACCCGTCGGCAATTTTACACCCAATTGAACGCCCAAATTATGCGTGGGCAAAAACCCCTGATAACCTGTTACCAGCTGCATGTCACCAATACCCGAACTGGAGACATCGCTGACTTGAGCCGCATTGATTTGATTGGGGTAAGCGTTGCCATAGGTACCGTGCGTACGATCCAGATACGGCAACAACACACTGAACTGCCAGGAGGCATCAGGGTGATAGGTTGCATCCAGATTCCAGTAACGGTTAATGGTACGCCGCTCTATCTCTTGCGCATCCCCATTGGCATAATTGACCTGTGCAGCCTGAGCCGGTGAAACGGATGAGCTGCCCGTGCGCAACTGGCTCTGATCGATATAATCATATTCCATATTCACCCGCCAACCTTCGCTGCTCATGTAGTCGCTGGTCGCATCACTGGTCAGTGAGCACCCACATGTGGCACAGGCCATGGCAGACAAAGGAAAAAATACACTAAACACCCCACTGACCCACAATAATTTTTTGATCATTTTATATTTCCCCTGAATAAAGTGTACAACGGGAATATCTTAACAAAACAGCATCGCAGGACCCATGTGACATAATGACGCACAATAATTTTAATGCCGGTTATTTATCATCAATTACCAACTATGGTTCATGCTCGCGCAAGTCAGTTGACGGAAGAAGATGATCAAACACACCGGCCTGAACGCAGCAATCAGCAAGCAGTGCGGATATCCGGTCGCAAACATTCCCACTCTGCTCTCAAGGCTACTAAAACACCACGAGGGAAAAACCGGAAGGTGCTGGATATGCTGAGGCGAATACCACCCATCGCCTGGCAGCACATCCGCTTCCGGGGTCATTACACATTCCGCGACAATCACCATCCAATCAAGATGGAAGCTATACTAACCAGTACGAATTTACTGTCATGCCGGAATAAACGATTTCAAAAAACCCGAATTTGGGCCTGGAAGCTTTTCCTGCACCTGATTTCAGACACCGTGCTTTATTGAGCGAGCACCCACTTAACCATATCTGTTGCCTGCACCTTTGACAAATTAGCATGTGCGGTCATGGGTGAACCGCCGGTTTCCTTGTTCCAGTTTCCATTCCCGCCCTTAATGACCTTCTCAGCAAGAGTGGCGATAGTGGAAGCAGGTGCCATGGTACCGTGATATCGTTTGGCAACCTCTTTGTATGCTGGGCCGACTACTTGAGCATTTACCGAATGACAAGTGAAACAGTCGCTTTTAGCCATTGCGCTTTTTACCTTTGGATCGCCCGCTGCATGTGCAATATTGGATAACAACAATAAAGTAATCGTAGCTGCGAACAAATGCTTTGTAATCATAACAATCTCCATAATGATCATAATATCAATAAAGAACAACTTATCGGAGGAAGCTATTCCTTGCAAGAACAGTTGTGCAGAGCAATAGCAACCCATCCAAGGTGGCAGGATATAGAACCGAATCTTTTCTGTCCTTGATCTGCATCAAGGATTGCCGGGATATAGAAACAAGCTGATACTGAACGTGAGGTGAGAAAAACAGCGAAGAATGAAGTGAGTTGCGCCAATTCTTTCCACTGGCACAACTGTTTCCGTCATTTTAATATGGCATTCACAAATGCTTTGTCAGGGTGGCTGAATAGTCGTCGAAGCTGAGGAATAGCTACTAAATTGGGTAAAGCCCGGTAAATCCATCAGCAATGTTTAAAGAACCGTAGCGGTTCAACACAATAATGGTTTCTTGATAATTGTATCCAGCAATACGCGCACATTCTCCCACGGTTCACGACCTGGGACAGTTAGCGTATCTGCCTTCACAACACCTTCAGCATCGTGAAAATGATTGGGAAATGTCGCAAGCTCTGGATGAATGGGCGCGGTATCAATGCGTAGTAGTGCTTCACGCCATAACCATTGCGCGGAATATTCGTCGGCGTTCAAATAACGCAGCTCCACCACAAGGCCATTAAGAAAGGTGACCGTCAGTGCGTCCTGTGCGATTGCCGGATCCACCGCGAGCTCGTCCGTGTATCGCGCTGCAATTTCGTTCTTCAGATCAAGATGCAGTAACATGATTAAAGCTCCTTCAGATAGGCGTTCAGATCTTGGCGAATGGCTTCCCTGGCCATATTGAGAATGCTTGCGCTTAAGTAATCCTCGTAGCCTGGATGCTCTGGCACCACACCTTCAATAATTGCCCCCTTGAGCTGCACCTCGCCACTTACGCCATGTCTCCCAAGCACTTGTAAACGATTTTCCCGTAACTCAAACGATAATTTTGTGATGCTATTAATATGCTCCGCATCTTCGTAGGAAACGCCCTTGAAAAAGTCATTCATTTCACATCCTTTCGTCGTGTATCACACCCCCACCGAGGGTGGCCATTTCCGGGGTTATCTGATCGAAACGCAGCAATTTGCCACCATGTTTTTTCGCAAAAACTTGTGCATCTTCCTCCTTGGCAAAGGACGCGAATGTAGGGCCCATGCTTCCCGACATATCGCTACCAATAACATAATATGCTTTTTTCGCGTCAATCCATTGTCCTCGCGGTGCCCGCCAATTCGCCTTACCCATGTCCTGAGTGAAAACAGCCTTAATTCTCCTTCTTTGTTCCGGCTTCAAATAAAGAGAAAACATTTCCATCGTGTCACAGAAGAAATCCGTTTCCCCGTCCGCATAGCGAATCTGCGCTTTCGGTCCGGGGAAATCCTGGAGCAGCATACCATCCAGGGCGCAGGTGGTCTGCGATGTCGGCTCTATTGGCGGAATCGGCTTGTCAACCCCATGACAAGCTACCACCGAAAGCACGACAAGAACCGAAACCCCTGTTTTTGCCGCACGATATAAATGACTAACCGGGTATACTTTAATCTTCATTTGAACCTCCAAGCTGCCAAACCCAAAGGGGCAGCAATCCATAACACCATAATTAAACTGAGAAACCATAGATTGGACAAGGTTTGAGGGAACACCGTTGCCAGCCCATAAAATGTTCTTGCCTGCTCGGAACTGAACACATTAAGAATACGAAACACATCCGCTGGGTTAAGTAGCAATAGAAAAGGAAACGCTTTTGCACCTATTGCACCGCCCGTTCCCACCAAAATACCGAGCAACACCAAGTCATATACCAATACAAAAAAGAACCATACGCCGATGGCTGCACCGCTCGCCCGCGCCCTGTCAGATGCCAGCACGGAAGTCAGTACGGCAATACTGAGAAATGCCATACCCATTAAAAGAGCACTTAGCACGAAGACGAAGTAATGGTAAAGGCCTGACAGATCTATCTGTTGAGATGACAACAATATTCCGGTTAAACCGAACCCTGCAAGCGTAGAAAAAGCCAGCGCTGCGGAAAGACCGGCAAATTTTCCGAGCAACAGCTCAAACCGGGTAATCGGCATCGACAGAAGGAGGTCTAGCGACCCACGCTCGCGCTCTCCGACAATGGCATCGAACCCCAAGATCAATGCGATCAGTGGGACAAGATAAATGACCAAGCTCACAAGACTCGCAATTGTGACTTCAATCCCCATAAAACCCACGCCACCCTGCTGCGCCGCGCCAAAATAGGCAATAGCCAGACCAAATGCGGCAAATACAATTGCAGTGACAAGCACCCAACGATTCCGAATACGATCCCAAAATTCCTTGGAGGCGATCGTCGCCACTTGCCGAAAGTCAATCCTCATTGCCGCCCCTCCGATAATCCTGAATTTGGTTTACTCGCTTGATCTCTTTCAATTCCATAACCCAAAAATACATCTTCCAGAGTGGGCTCTTCGATCTGGATATCAGTAACTTCTTTTGTGGCAGATGCGAGCACGCGCAACACCTCCATTTTCAACATCCTGGGGCACTCGACGATAAGCATCCCCCGGCTGCCTTCATACACGATCGCCCCTCCCACCTGCCCAAGCATCAGCCGCAAGGGTTCCGCACTATCGTCAGGACAACTGATCCGAAACCGCAGGGGAAGAGCCGTTTGTTCTCGCAGAGATTGCAACGACCCCATTGCACAAATTTTACCCATCTTCATAATTGCCAGTCGCTCCACCCGCCCCTGAATTTCGGCCAGAATATGGGACGTCAGGATCATCGTCACGCCCTGCGCGCGGAGCTCCTCCAGAATTCGGTAAAACTCCCGAATTCCTTCAGGATCGAGGCCGTTGGTCGGCTCATCCAGAAACAGTATCTTGGGTTGCCCCAAGAGGGCCTGCGCGAATCCGAGGCGCTGACGCATGCCCTTCGAATATCCGCGCACCAGCCTCCGGGAAGCATCACCGAGTCCAACTTTCGCCAATAAATCCGGGCATGTCGCCCTGTTGGCCCGCTTCAAATCGGCAAAGAACCAGAGCGTCTCCAACCCCGTCAAATTATCGTAAAACACCACATTTTCAGGCAGATAACCGAGTGCGCGACGCACCTGCCGAAAGGCCTCTCCCCGCGGGGGTTGCCCATCAACGAGGATTTCTCCCGAAGTCGGCGACTCCAATCCCAGCATCATTTTGAACAGGGTGCTTTTCCCTGCACCATTGTGGCCGATTAGCCCGAATATCTCTCCCTTTCGCACCGACAAATCAATACCGTCCACAGCAAGGATATCCCCGAAGCGCTTTACCACCTGCCTCACCTCAATCATCGCTTTTTCTTCCAATCCATTTCCTCCAGTCGGTGTGATATGGCCTCATGCGCGGATGCCGGTCCACGACGCTGGGCGCCCGTAAAACAGGGAATTGTTCTGCCACCAGATGCAGCGTCTGAACGGAAGGGCTATCCAGCAACAACTTCATCAAAGGATATTTCCATGTCAGACGATCAACGACATCGTTGGCCTCATAGGGGATATCCCCGACACCATCACCATTCCGGTCCCAGCCGACATAATTGCTCCAATAATTACCGTCCCAATATTCGTCCTTTGCGCCCACATACTTGATCTGGTCACGATTTCTAATAAAATCATTATCTTCCACCTCGTTAGGTGTCGATCCGGCCCACAGATGCACGCCGATCTGGTTGTCGATGATCAGGTTATTTTTGATGCTGTTATATTCCGCATCATAAATAAAAAAACCCTTATAATTTCCCGCTACGACGTTGTTCTCAATCACCGAATCTTGCAGAGTACGCAACATGATGCCGTGATCGGAATTGCCCCATGCCCTGTTGTTCCGCACGATTTGATTTCGCACTTCCATCAGTGCCAGTCCGCCTCGGTTCAGATAGGATTCATTCCCTTCCCAGGTGTTATAGTAGGAATTCATGTAGTGCGTACCATATCGCAAATGATGTATTTTGTTGCCCTGGAACAGCGCATGATGAGAAACATCAACATAAATACCGTCGCGAACAAAACTGATGTCATTGTCGACAATCCGCGCGCCTTGGGTATCGTAAAGCTGGATGCCATTGCCGCGCTGGGACGAAATAAAGTCCCGCTTACCCGTGATCAGGTTGTTCATCACCTGAATGTCCCTGATTCCTTGCAACCACATGCCGAACAGCGTGTATGCAAGCACATTGTTCCGGATCACGCCCCGATGAGCGCCTGGTTCCACATAAATGCCCGCGTTCTGGGCTGTCAGGTCCGACCCGCTATCGCGGATGATTAACCCTTCTATCATGACGTCAGGTGCCTTCACACGAATCACATCGCCAAAATTTCCGCCGCTTAAAGTAGGCCTTCCGAGCCCGCGCAACGTCATCGGCTTGTCGATCACCACATGCTCCGTATACAGCCCTCGCTCAACGCTGACGATGTCGCCCGGCCAGGCAGCCGAAACCGCCGCGGCAACGGACTCGCCGGGACGTACTATTCGCTCGCGTCCGCTCGGCTTAATTACCTCCATAATTTGAAAGCACTTTCCGCCTGTTTTGCATAAGCATAACTTAATCCCCCTTACCAGTGCAGATGATCAACAAGCACACCCTGAGCAATGCATATCACTGTATTGCTCCCGTTTTTTTAGCATGGCCAATCTGTTCCACCGGAATGAAATAACCTTCTGGCGAGATGAGAGTCAGCGGCAACCCCGCCTTTTCCCGCGATTTGCGTTCCTGGGAGAGCGGCGGGCAGACATGCGTATCATAATAAAGAATCTGACAATCGAGACAGAGCAGGCATTCGCGTTGGTCAATCACCCCGCGCTCGTCGATAGCCTGGGGCCCGCAACCCGCCGCACAGGCGTGGCAACTGGTGCATTCCGCTTTTCGTTTCAAGCCAAAAAAACGAAAGGTGGATGGAATGGCCAGACTGGCTCCGAGGGGACACAGATATTTACAAAAAGGTCTTTCCATGAACAGCGACAGCACAAAGAGTACCAACCAATAGAGCACGAATGGCCAGGATCTGTTCCACACACCAACAAGGAAGGTGGTCTTGAATGGCTCCACTTCCGCCAGCTTTTCCGCCAGCACCATGGAATAGAATGAAACTGCCAACAAACCGGCAAACACCCCGTACTTAACCCATTTCAAGCGATTGTGCCATCGCATGGGCAACTTGAACTGAAAACGTTTGAGACCGATCAATTGGGCGAATTTGTAGGCGAGTTCGCTCAGCGAGCCATAAGGGCAGAGCCAGCCACAAAACAGGCCGCGCCCCCAAATAAAAACAATACCGATAATAAACCACCAGAAAATAAAAATAAGCGGATCCGACAGGAAGAGCTCCCATTTCCACTGATAGAGCAGCGCGTGGAACCACGTCAGCACCTGGGTAATGCTTGGCTGTGCCATGGCGAAAAATCCAACGAATCCGATGCTGCTAGCCCAAATCAAGTATTTTGGTATGGATACCCAGCGCTTGTCTTTGCGCGTTGAACGGCGCACCAGTTTGTCGCGAAAGGCATAAACTGCCGACGCGACAGCCAGCAACAGAACAAAGGATATAATCTCGAATCGCTTGGAAACCCACACGCGTAACCAGACGGGTTCCGGCTTCTTCACTTTTGGTCTTCCACCTTCCAGATATCGTGCTGGAAGCCAGTATTCCCGTTCGAAATTGACGAAAGTCTTGGTATCAGTTTCAGCATTGAGCTTATGAGCAAGAAATACCAGCTTCCAGGGGTAAGCTGCACTAAAAACCGGGCTGCGCAGAATGAAAATGCCCGACTCTGTAAAATGCGGAGCGCCCTGGGCGTGAACACCGTACAAATTCTGGTAATCGGTATCGCGGAATGTAAATGTATCCATTCCCTGCCTGATCTGAATGCGATCGAATATCCCCCCGCGCACAAAAGCTGAGCCCTTGAAAGACGTCGTTCCGCTTCCGATAACGAAAATAGCATGCTCTCCAGGTTTCAGTTCCTCCATCAGGCGCTGGTAATCGCTGTCGCCCAGGATGCTGCGTCCGATACCCGGTGCGTTAAGGTAACCGAAATAAAGATCAATATAGGGTTGACCGGTATTCTTGATGCCAACTTCTTCTGGTTGTACTGTCAATCTCTGGATGCTGCCTTCTTTGAGCAACGATCCCCAGTCTAACCAGTCGGCAATAGACGTTAATTTCGCCTGTGGCCTCGGAACGGCTTTGATAATGCCAACTTCCCTGGCGATTTCATAGGCGCTACGAGAGATGACCTGGTTTTCGGTAATAACGGTGACGGTGGCTCCGCTGATGGCATCCAGCCCAATATAATCGCCCGCATCGCTTGCTTTTCCAATTTCGAACCGGTTTCCAGCAAATTTGCCGACATATTGCCGGACAAAATCAGTCAGCTTTGACTCCGGAATACCCACCAGCAAGATTGGCTCGCTGTGCTTTAAAACTCGTAACCCGGTAATCACACCATGGGTATCCATGCCGATGAGCGTGACAATCGGCTTGCCGGAATAGGCAGGAATGTCCACGACATCAGTCGACAAAAAAACATAACCGGTCAGTTTTTTTTGCCCGTTATGTATTTTGTAGGCTTCAACATAACTTGGACTACCCATGCGGTTAGAAAAGGTATCGGCTTTAATCACATCCCCACAAGGCGCATAGTCGCACATGTCTGCGGCGCTCGAAAGCTGGGGCGGCAGCTCTGCGGAATAGATTGAAGCCCGTGCGCCCGTGCACGCAAAAAGCGACAACAACACCACAAAAAACCGGATACAACTGTGTTTCATTAAAATTCCTTATTGCCAGGATTTCGTTTTGTCACAAAATTATCCACCATAACCTTGACAAGGCATGCCAAAAAGCCACGTCCGATCTCTGGATGATTCAAAACAGGCCGCCAATGCAGCCTGTTTTGACAGATCAATTACCTTCTGCACGATATACTGACTAAGCCTTCTCCACGATCATGCGGCTACGCATTTCCAAATGTAGAGCATGGCAGAAATTGGTACAGTAAACCCAATAAACCCCTGCCTTGTCTGCCTTGAAAGTTACCGACTTGGTCTGCTGCGGATTGACAACAAAGTTAATGTCGTATTTCGGAATCGCAAAACCATGGGTAAGATCCTCAACTTTATCCAGATTAGTGAGGATAACCGTCACTTCATCGCCCTGCTTGATCGTAAATTCGCGCAGACCGAATGCCGGTGCTTGAGAAGTTAAGTGGACCGTAACTTTCTTGCCTTTACGTTCCACGCGGCAGTCCTTTGCATCTTTCACTGCAAGTGGATGCTCGTTCAAGTCGTTAACCTGCCGGGTTCTGACCTTGTCTCGCTTGACGATAATGGCGTCGTGAGGTTCTGGATCAACGGAATGGTCGGCGATTAGACGCATCTTGTCGCCGCTTATATCGATCATCTGATCTTGGTCTGGGTGCCTCGGCCCTACCGGTAAAAAACGATCTTTGGTGAACTTGTTGTCTGAAATAAAGAACTTCCCATCGAGCTCTTTTGTTTCGCCCATGGAGGTAAAGCCATGACCCGGCTGGTAATGCACATCGATGCGATCCAGCACTGGATCGACTTGTTTATCGCCTTTGAATTGGGCGATCGCTTTGTCGACATTCCACTTAACGATCTGACTGTCCAGAAAGAGGGTTGTGTATGCATTGCCCCTGCCATCAAATGCGGTGTGTAGCGGCCCCAAGCCGATCTCCGGTTCCGCCACCACCGTGTCGCGAGGACCTTTCAATTCTCCGTTGAACCATTTATGAACCAGAGCGAGGTCAATAACCGTGGCAGTGGGTGAGAGTTTGCCGGAACAGATGAAATATTTTTCATCCGGAGAAGCATTGACTCCATGAGGATTCTTGGGAACCGGCACATAGCAGGTAAGACTGGTCTTCGGATTCTTGTTTGCGTCCTTGGTACCATCCACAACAGGCACCTTTGACTCCCCGATGGTGAAGTACTTGCCAGCGCTGACCGCAGCTTCAATACGGGCGACATTGAACAACACGCAAGCATCCATTTCAGAGGCCATCATCTGCTCATAAGTCACGCCGTTTTCGGTATTGTACTGGTTAGACCCGACCAAAGTGCCATCATAAGAAGTCGCAATCAGATCAAGGTTGCCATCAATCTTGCACTGCCAGCGAACATTCATGCTCTCGGCATCGACACAGGTAAGAACACAGTAATATTTTTTCGGATCGTTTTCATTCCGCCCATCGTTGGGTTGCGGAGTATGAAATTCCATGCCGCAAAATATCCTCGTCGTGTGATTGATCTTGGGGTCGACCGGGTCGCGCTTATCAGGGAATATCCCGTGGAATCCCTGTACGTTGGGAAGATCGGTTATCTTGTCACACACCAGATAATCCATCCGGATTCGTGCCAAACGACTGTTGATCTTATCATTTGTCCACAGATATTTTCCATCATAGGTGCCATCAGTATAGGAACCATGTACATGATGGGTATCTCCGGTAGTGGATTTTAAGCTACCATCCGGATTGGTACCGATGATCGCCCTGGATTCGTTGGTAATCCCCCATCCACTCTCGCAATCCCGATTAAAAATGGGAATGCGTTTAATGAGCCGACCGGAAGGAAGACCGTACACGCGGGCCTCGCCAGAGTGACCCCCACTGTTAAACATGTAATATTCGTCAAGTTGCCCGGGCGGAACTTCAAACTCTCCATAGGTCACAGCTGACGCCACTTTGGTCGAAACTTCGCCAGATTTACCCGCACTTACCGCTGCGCCGCTTTCAGCCTCTTTCTTGCACGATGTCAACCCCATCGCGAGTCCAGTACCGGCCAGACTGACAAATGCGGCCGTACTCAAGAACTTGCGCCTGCTTGTATCTCGAACTTCTGTTATTTCTGTGTCTTGAGTCTCTGTTATTTCCCTGTCTTTTCCGTCATTTGAAATCATTTTATTTCACCCCTCAGTTAAATACCCCTGTACCTTAATTATCAGGCCAACCACAACGCAAACTGCGTCATTTGGTCACCGCGACAATTTGTCGCAGTGCGAGCCCAATATTAAGACTTTCAGATACTATATTCCTTGACCTATATCAAGAAAATTGGGTTGCATTACAGAGCGATCAAAATTCCTTGCCAGAATAAAATCTCGCGCTTCAGAACGGGAGAAATACCTGTACAAATTTATTGGGCTGGACCTTATACGTTCACCTATGGTCAATAAATCGCGAACAGCGGATTTTAGCTATAGACGCGCAGACGATCGATATCAAGAACCGCAACCTGTTTGCCCTCGACACGGATCAAGCCTGCCGCACTGAGCTCACGCAAGATACGGGAGAAAGTCTCAGGCGAGATGTTCAAGTATGAAGCAATAATCAGTTTGGTCGCTGGGAAATTAAAATAAAGGATGCCTTTCCTCTCCTTGCTCTGGAGCAGATAACCGATCACTCGCTGCACACAGGAACGCAGGGAATAAGCCTCCATATCTTGAGCCAAAATATAAAGCTGCTCACTCAATCCTCCCAGCATTTTATGAGCGAATCCAGGATTCTGTTCAATTGCATCAAGCAGCACCTTTTTTTCGACATAAATCAGACACGAATCAGTGATCGCTTGCGCAGATACCAGATAAGGCTTATCCAAAAACATGAATTCGTCTCCAAAACACTCACCAGGCTCCACCAGGCGCACAACCTTTTCCATGCCCTGAGACGATGTAAAAGCCAGTTTTATTTGTCCATATACCATGATATGGAAGCCACTAGCGGTTTCTCCGCTATGAAACAGAATTTCACCATGATCCACCTTCAGCACCCTCGATCCCCGTGAGATATGCTTTATTTCAAGTGGCTGCAATGCACTGAAGAGAGGTATATTTGCCAGTAGGGCGTGTATTTTTTTATTTTCCGTCATATATATAGCCTTCGTAGCCTTGACTGTTAACTCTGCCGTGGGTGCAACATATATTTGGAACATTGCCCCGGAGTTGCACAAATCGCGATTTCAGTTGGTCGATGGGTTGGCATAATGATGACGGCATACACTCAGTGATCTTTTTCCGGGCGCATTGCATGGATTATCGCTGCAACGAAAGTTGGATCAGGCGCATTCACTTCACTTGTTTCCGCCACGAGACGTCCATCGGCATCGAGCAGGGCGATTTCGATGTTGTGGCTGAAATCACCATTAGGACGCTTGCGGTAAGAGACGCCGAGCGTAGCAGCAAAGGCACGCACATCTCCATGCTCTGGTCGCGCCAGCCGCCAAACGGGCGCAGTCAGTTGGTGCATGGTTGCCACCATGGATAAGGCCGGAACAGTGTCGTGGTCAGGGTCAAAACTGATCAGTATGACTGGTGGCGCGCTGTGGTGGGTACGTACTTTGACTGCAGCACGGATATGCTGAATAGCCTGAATATTCAGCGGGCAAGCACTTTGACATGAGGCGTAGAACAGACTGATCAACACAGGATGACCGCGTAGCGAGGCAAGCGTAAAAGCTTGCCCATTCTGATCGCGCAGGCTGAGTACGGTCTGATAGACTGAATCAGCAGGTAAGGTCTGTGTATTCGAGTCCGCGTGGGCTGTTACAATCCAGAACACCGGCAATAGCAGGCATAACCGTATCCACTGGCGTATTATCATGGTGTATTTCCCTGTTTTATGTCACGTACGCACCGGAAACCAATGTTGCCGGATGCGTCCGTCGGTTTCATGGCGGAAAGTGCCGCCACACGCATCATTAAAGGGTAGTCTGCGTGATTCTCAAACGCCAGCGCGGCGCCGCCGCACAGTTGCAGCAGATTACTCTGATCAGGATCACGGGCATCTGCATTGACAAACATGGCTTCATAATCGTCCACCCATTCCCAGACCAGTGTGTTCATATCATGCAGACCATATGGGTTCCCAGGGTTTAGGCCCACTTTGCCGGGCCTATGTCCAGTGCGCGCCAGCAACGTTTGCAAAATACTTTCCTCTCGATCTGCTTGACCGTTGACATCAGTGCGGTGCGCACCCGTTGCAGCGAACTCCCATTGGTACCAGCTTGGTAAGCGGGCCGCTTCGCTGGCGCAATAAGCACGTGCGGCAAACCAGCTCACTTCGGTGATGGCCTGTTGCGGGTCAAAGGTTGGGCCGGGTGTCAGGGCAGCGGTCCAGGAAGCGAGATAATCTTTGGAGGCGTAGAGACTGGATACGCGATCACGTCGCCATTCGGGGTGTTTGTCAAGGAAAGCGATGTAGTCACGTACGGTAACGGGCATCGCGCGCATGGCGAACGGGGCAATCAATACAGGTATATGTGAGCCATCGAGGCTCAGGGCGCTGATCAATACACCACCAGGCACCGGGCGATAATCAGCATCTGTTGCGGCGAGACTGCACACGGCATATGCCCACAGCAAACAAACAATTATTGCGCGCATCGCTTTCACCCCAGTGTCGTGATATTCCTTTACCTTGCTGGTTTAAAATCCGCCAATCTTCAGGTTGGCAGCATTGAACCGTGCCTTGCAAGGCACGGTCAGAAAGGGATGCATATGCCCCATCCCCTTGTTGCCAGGCGATTATGGCTTCGCTGCAGTATTGGTACGAACGGCTTTAACCTCTGCGGGCAGAATAGTGCCGCCTTTGTTATTAAAGTTGTTCAGCACATAGGTCAGTACGTGTGCGATTTCGTCATCGTTGAGCTGGGCTCCAAAAGACGGCATCTGTGATTCGTAGCCTGTACTGTTGACGGTGATCTTGCCGCTCAGTCCATGTAACACGAAACCGATTGCGCGTTTTGGATCCGCATTGAGGAAGTCCGACATGGCTAATGGTGGGAAAGCACCTGGCAAACCCATGGCATCGGCTTGATGACAGGCAGCACAAATTTGTCCGAATACTCTTTTCCCGTCAGCCATGGCATCATTTTCCGCTGGCATTTCATGTGCAGGCAGTGCTGCAATCGGGGAAGTGTTGTTGAAGGGTCCGCTGCTTATTTTGTTGTACAGCGATGGGTTGGCCGCACCCTGTACGACCAATTGACCCAGCGCACCCTGCATGAAAGCGCGTGTGATTGAATGGTCTACCAGCAGATAGGTACCGGGCACCAGTGTCCTTAATTCGATGGTGGTCGCGCCGCCCGCAGGGATCAAGGTCGTCTGCACATTGTGGTTGATCAGCGTGCCGCCTTCGACATTGGCATTGTCAAAAATCTGGCCGATGATATGGAAACTGGACACCAGGTTAGGTCCACCATCGCCAACAAACAGGCGTACACGATCACCCACCCTGGAAGTCAGTGCGTTAGCGCCCACCAGAGACCCTTCGCGACCATTGAACAAGACATAGGTGGGTTGTTCCAGCAGCATTTTTTTCATGTCGAAAGCCTGCAAGCCGGGAGCATGATAATTACCTTCGGTATAAAAATCGCCTTGTACCACATAATACTCATGTTCCACTTTTGGCAAACCTTGTGGTGGTTCAACCAGAATCATACCGTACATGCCATTGGCGATGTGCATGGGAACCGGTGCGGTTGCGCAATGGTAAATGTATAACCCTGAACGCATCGCTTTGAATTCAAAGACGCTTTCATGCCCAGGCGGGGTCACCGACACCGCTGCACCGCCGCCCGGCCCCATGACCGCATGCATGTCAATGTTGTGAGCCATGTGCGAGCCAGGGTCGTTTTTCAAGTGCATCTCTACTGTATCGCCTTCACGTACGCGTATCATTGGCCCAGGCGTGCTGCCGTTGAAGGTCCAAAAATTGTAACGCACGCCATCGGCAATTTCCTTGACTACTTCTTTGGTTTCCAGGCGCACAATCACACGCGCAGGGTAAGTGCGGTGGATAGGCTGCGGTACGCCTGGTGGCGCGACCAGTATTTCTTCAATCGGCGCGCCACGTGGGGGACCCAAATCACCGGCCTCACGTCCATTCGTTAATTTGGCTGTTGCGTCATCACTCGCAAAAGTGAGTGGTGAGGCGGCGTTGATCAAAGTCATCACTGCCAAGGCTATTACAGTGTGTAAGTGTCTTGTGTATTTCATGATATGCGGCTCCCCGAGGGTTAAGATAAATTACCTCAATACTGGTTGTAGCCTATAAGCCCGATTTGACCCTGTCCTTGATCTGGGTCAAGAATGGTAATTTTTTTGTTTTACAAGAATCTGGAGTTTGATTGCTAATCACCAGAATTAATGTGTCAGTTGGGCATACAGCAAAGGCAATCTGGTGGGCAGTTCCGACGGTTTACGAATAATAATGAAACTGTCCTTGCCAAAAATATGCGGCAGGTATTCCTGTGCGTCCTGATCGACGGTGACGCAAAATGGTCGTAAACCCTGTTGTCGGGCTGAGATGAGTGCTTTACGCGTGTCTTCAATGCCATAACGACCTTCATAGTGGTCCGCATCGTTGGGTTTGCCATCGGTGAGCAACAATAACAGGCGTTCGCGAGATTTTTGTTGTCCCAGAATATCTGATGCCTGGCGTATGGCCGCGCCCATGCGAGTGTAATAAGCCGGATTGACCTGTTGAATGCGACCGCGCACGACATCATCATAATCTTCGTCGAAAGCTTTTAAGGTCTGAAAGCGTATATCGGTGCGTTGTTTGGAGCTGAAACCATATAATGCAAAGCGGTCGCGACTGACAGACAGTGCCTCGGAAAACAGAAACAGGCTATCCCGAATCACATCAATGATGCGTTTTCCTTCACTAACCCATGCTTCGGTGGATAAAGACAGATCGGCCAGCAGCAGGCAGGACAGATCGCGTTCACGCTTGCGTTGATCAATATAAAAACGGGATTCGGTGCCGGAACGGTGTGCGACATGCCGAATGTATGGTTCAATATCAATGTCTTTCCCCTCCGTCTGCCCCTTAAAACGCAGACGAACAGGTTGTAAAGCGCTGAACTGGCGCTGCATGTGTTGCTTGTCGCGTTTCAGGTACTCGGGCAATGCACAGGGTGGCGCATCCGTCATGGGGATGTGGTGAATCCGGCATTGGTCCGGATTCAGGGTATGTGTTCTGTAATCCCATTCGGGCTGCACGCTGTCGCCACTCAACGAATGTGTGTTGCGTTCGGCAGCGGACAAGTCCAACGACATGCGCAACTTCCTGGCGATACTTTTTTGGTCGCGGGCAATGCTGATGACATCCAGATCATCTGCAGCATGAGCGAGGTTTTGATCTTCGTTGTCCTGGGTTTCATGCTCGACTTTGGCGTATTCGGTCCAACTGAAAATGGATTCGGGACGAAACAACAAGAGGCCGCCTTGTCGGGCTGGAAGTTCTTCGTGCTGGGCCAGCCTGCGTTTTTGATCAGACTGTAGCGTGCTAGCAGTTTGGGATGATTGCTCGGGCGATGGATGCGCCCGGCCGGATACTGCGGTGGTCTGGTCAGGGCGCAACCACAGCAAAACAGGATGTGGCGGGTAGCGTGCGGGCGGAAGCGATATGATGCTTCCCGGTTGGAGTAAGGCATTACGGATGGCTTGTTCCTGTTGCGCCTCATCGGGCGGTAACTGTCTGGGGTCTGGGCGACGTGCAATTTCGGCTTCAACCAAACGATGATAACGTGCCGCTAACCCGGGGTAGGTGTGCGTGATAGCCAGCACCGCTGCCTGGTTTCTGATCAACCAAACTTGATCTGGCTGCGGGTCTACAGCGCACAGCGCAACTAGCCAGAAATACAGATCAAGGTTCAGTGCTGTTGTGGGATAAACGTCGATTAAAGCGGGTAGTCGCAACGCTTCACGGTCCACCCAGGCCAGATCAGCTTTGCTGGCGCGTCCCGCCAGGCGCTCAAGTAATGAACGTTTGGCACCATGACGCGTTGCTGCGCCCGCCTGGACCGCAAGGCCAGCTTCACCGCCCAGTGCCCGGAACAGCAGTGCGACATCGCGGGTGATGTCAGACAATTCAACGGCCGCTTCCGGATGGTTGCGTGCCGCCAGGCGATTGATCAGTTTGTGCCACGCGATGCCGACCTGCTCTTCCATGTGTAGGGACTCCTGTTATGAATCGCAGCGAACCTGGCGATCGAAGACTGCCTGGACCACCACCATCAATGCACGGGTAATTTCCGGTTCGTCGGACAAACATTCCACAATCGCCACACGGCATGCGGTTTGCGGGTCGCAACCGCTGGCGATCAGTTTTGCCGCACCTACAATTAAACGTGTACCTGGCGCTTCTTCCAGATCATGTTCAGCAACGTTGCGCAAGGCATTGGCAAGAACAACAAGCTGTTTGGCCGCAGCTTGATGAATGCCAGATTCCATCATCACAATTTCGGCTTCACGGGCGGGTTCCGGAAAACCGAAAGCAAGAGACACGAAGCGTTGGCGGGTACTGGGCTTTAACCCTTTGAGCAAGTGTTGATAACCGGGATTATAAGAAATCACCAGCATAAACTCAGGCGGTGCAGACAAAATTTCCCCCGTGCGTTCTATGGGCAAGATTCTTCGGTCATCAGATAATGCATGAAGTACCACGGTGGTGTCTTTGCGTGCTTCCACCACTTCATCCAGATAACAAATACCACCGTGACGCACTGCCTGGGTGAGCGGACCGTCCATCCAATAGGTGCCGGATGCATCAATCAGGTGACGTCCCACCAAATCTGAAGCAGACAGGTCGTCATGACAGGAAATGGTATACAAAGGGCGTTTAAGGCGTGCCGCCATGTGTTCGACGAAGCGGGTTTTACCACAGCCGGTGGGTCCCTTGATGAGTATCGGCAGGCGGTTACGGTACGCAAGCTCAAAGAGGGTGATCTCATCTCCATTTGGCGTATAAAACGGGATGTCTTCTGGTAATCTGGCGGTGTGGAGGGTCGGATTGGCGGACATTGTGAATACTCCTGATTTGGGTTATGCGCGAAGGTAGGCGAAGGCAATAATGCTGCCAACAGTCAACAGATAGAGGGCCATGACCAGGCGCCACACCCAGTGCGCATGACGCAAGCCCATGAATTCGCTGGTTACAAGATGACCTTTTATCAGCGTGAGTCCCAGTACCGTGAACATAAGCACATTACCCGAGACGGTTGCACCCAGCCTGAACGAAAGAGTGGTGAGCCCGAGCAGGATAAGCCAGGTCAGGGTGGCGCGACGAATCACCCCTGCAGAATGCCTTCGTCCCTTGTCCTGTGGTGCGGTGCGTGACAGTTCCATTTTTTAACCTGAACAGGATAATTTAACGTGTAATGCATTCATTCGCTGAGTAACAGATAAAACTATAAAAATACCCGACATATCCCTCCCTTTACAAATAAGTGGTTATTAACCAAATTCAGATACACGGATTCAATGAATAACATACACCAACGCAAACAGAATGATCCAAACCAGATCCACCATGTGCCAGTAAGAACCGCCGGTTTCCACGCCTGTATGGTGTTCGGCGCTGTAACGTCCGGTATAAGCCTTGTAAGCCACGACAGCAAGAATCACCATGCCCATGACCACGTGCATGAAATGAAAAAAGGTCAGTGACAAATAGAACATGTAAAACAGATTGGTGGACAAATTGATGCCATGCACAAAATCCTGGTGAAACTCGGCGAGTTTGAGCCATAAAAAGCCGCCGCCCAAACCCAATGCACCACTCAACCAATATCCACAGGCCTTGTTAAGACCAGCTTTGATTGCCTGGTTCGCGCGCACCACGAAATAGCTACTGGTCAACAGAATCAAGGTGTTGGCAAAGCCATTGTCGCGATTAAGCGTGAGCTGTGATACATTAAACAACGTCACATGGCTACTCCGGGCAAAAGCATATGCAGCGAAGAGAATACCAAACACCACCAATTCAGCAAAAATGAAAATCCAGATGGCCAAGTCCCCCGGCAAACTTTGCGCTGCATCGGCATCATCGTTGATATGGAGAGACATGGTATGAACCAGATTAAAATAAGTACATTGAAACTCATAAAAGTGTAATGGGCAGAAACATCTCTACCCATTACACGATATATGCTTACTTGGACAATGCCTGTTTCATCTCATTGGCATACTCATACTCACCCGCAAAGAAAAAGCTTCGCAGGTAAATCAATAAGCCTAAAAAGAAGCTCGCACCGAAAAATTCCCGTATCCAGAAAAAGACGCGTGCTTTGTCTTGAACCTGCATGAAACCCATAGGGTCTTCTGCAGCGCGTTGCAAAAAGGCAGTAACAATACCAGCGCCAGTAAGTGCCAGCGTAATCCCGATCATGCTGGTGGTCATGACCCAGAACCCTGTCATCTCCCAGCGTTGCGCAACCATGCTGTTTGCTATGCGCCCACGCAGCAAGGGCATGGCGTAGGAGATAATGGCCAGGGCAATCATGGCATAAGCGCCAAAGAACGCCAGGTGTCCATGCGCCGCAGTGAAATTGGTGCCATGGATGTAGTATTGCACAGGAGCCAGCGTGATCATGAAGCCCCAAAGCCCCGCACCAAGAAAGGCCATGATGGGTGTACCCATTGCCCACAACATGGCCGCTTTGTTCGGGTACTCGCGGCGGCGTTGCAGCAGCGTTTTGAACGAAAAAGCAATCAGCAGCATGAAAGGAATAGGTTCAAGTGCAGAAAAGATGGAACCGAGCCATATCCAGTATGCTGGCGCACCGGTGTAATAATAGTGGTGGCCGATGCCGACGAGGCCGGAAATCAGGGTCATGGCGACGATGATATAAATCCATTTTTCTATGATTTCGCGGTCCACTCCAGTCATTTTGATCAGAATAAAACCCAGCAGCGCACCCAGGATCAATTCCCAGTCACCTTCAACCCAACCATGCACGACCCACCACCAGCCGAAACTGGCTTTTACTGTGTCTTGCGGAAAATAAAAAGCTGGCAAAAACAACAGCGCCAAACCCCACAAACTACCGACCAGAATAAAATTAATAGAGGTTTTTCGTCCCTTGATCAGCGTCATGGTGACGTTAAACAGCAGTGACAGGGCAACCAGAACAATACCAACCTTGATCGGCAACGGTTGTTCCAGGTAACCACGCCCCATTGTCGGTAGTACAGCATTGCCTGTCATCGCGGCCAGTTGTGTATAGGGCACAAAAAGATACGACAAAATCGTCACCGCACCCGCCGCAAGAAATACCCAGAAAGTGATCAACGCAAGTTTTGGACTATACAGCTCAGTCTGCGCCTCTTCTGGAACAATAAAGTAGGCCGCTCCCATAAAGGCCATTAATAACCAGACAATCAGCAGATTGGTGTGGCTCATGTGTACCACGTCGAAAGGCAGTGCCGGGAACAGAAAAGTACCATTTAAATATTGCAAGCCTGCGATCAGACCGAATACGATCTGGCCAACAAACAAGCCCAATGCGGCAATAAAATACGGTTTTGCCACCCGTTGAGACTGATAATTCATGATTACTCCTTAATTTAATGGCGTGGGTATGTTATTCAATTAACCTTCGATATTGGGCGGCCATTTATTGGTGTCAATGTTGGAAAGCCATTGCAGATAAGCGGTGACGTCGTTGAGCTGATCATCATTGAAATGGAAGTTGGGCATTTGCCTCCTTCCTGGCGCACCTGAAGGTTGTGAGCGTATCCACGCCTTGATAAAATCGGGCCCCCGGCGTTTGTAGACATTTCCGAGCTCTGGCGCATAATAGGCACCTTCGCCATTAACGGTGTGGCAACCGATGCAGTCATTCGTATCAAACAAATACTTGCCGCGAAGTACGGACGGCGTCAAGTTCACCGCATGATCACGAATAGGAATTTGTTGAAATGAGTCATACGCGAGCAGTAAATAAATAACGAGAAAAAAACCTGCTCCGCCGAGAAAAATATTACGGGCCATGGCCTTGGTAAACACTTGTTGCATGTTCGACTCCTTGGTTGTTGGAAAATTGTACAAGTTATGTTTTACAGAGAAAATAGCAACGATACCTTGATCTTGGTCAAGTTGGCGTAAGAATTGATTCATTAGAATGAAGCTATCTCGCGGGGCTGTCATGACAAAACATGCGTCCTATGCGATAGATAAACTGGGCTAATTTCCACCAAATTATGCGATATCACTGGTCACTTTCCACCAAACTCGCCCTGTTCACCGGGGTGTATTTGATATTGTCCTTATTCTGCGTCGGCGGAACATTATGGGTCTCTTCAAAGCTGGAAGGTGGTGCGGCAACCGTCAACGAAGCAGGTCGATTGCGCATGCAAACCTATCGTATTGCATTGATTGGCTCAACACACCACGGAAACCGGGAAATTACTCATGAAATAGATCGGATGCAGGCGAATTTTAATTTGCTGCGTTCCGGCAATCCGTCCCGACCATTGCTCACGCCCTGGGATGCAACGATTCGTCAGCGCTTCATCGTTGTCGAGTCGCAATGGCAACAACTTCAAAAACGGTGGCGCGATCCAATGAAAACCCAACCAGTCAGTCAAGTTGAACTGGGCGGCTTCGTTGAGCAGATTGATGCCTTTGTGGCTGCAATCGTCAATCGGCTGAACTTTTGGACATCCACATTACATCTGCTGCAAATGGGGTTGGCAGTCCTTGTCATCATCGGTGCAATGCTGATGTTCTACACCAGTTACCTGTTTGTACTTAATCCAGTGGGTCGGCTCAGCCGGAGTGTGTCGGCACTCAAAGAAGGAGATTACAGTACTCGCGTCGAGGTCAACTCTACCGACGAACTGGGTGATCTGGCTCAAGCCTTCAACCACATGGCTGAACAATTACAGGCTGTCCATGCCGGTCTGGAAGAACGTGTGCGACAAAAGACTGCGGATTTACAGGCTGAGCAGCAGCGGTTGACAGCACTCTATGAAGTGAGTGCTTTGGTGTCAAAAGCACAAAGCCTGGACGAGTTGGCACATGAATTCACTGCGGCAGTACAGCACATCACCGCAGCAGACGCTGCATTGATGCGTTGGACCGACGATGCTACCGGACGCTACCTGCTGCTTGCAGCCGAAGGGGTGCCACAGATTATTACCGACGATGAGCGCTGCCTGATCGCTGGCAACTGTCATTGTGGACAAATGCACGCTGATACTGAACCGCAGGTCATACAATTCCGTAAATCGGGGGAACCGGGGAAATTTCCCGATGATGCCTGCGTAAACGAAGGATTTTCTACCCTGCTCAAAGTGCCAGTGTCCACCCAAGACCGTTTACTCGGTGAAATCGACCTGTTTTATCGCGCCCATCACACCATGGATCAAGCACAACGCGCTCTGCTTGAAGCGCTTGTCGCACATCTTGCTGCGGCCATGGAAAGCCTGCGTAGTGCAGCACTGGAGCGCGAGAGCGTCGTAGCGAAAGAACGCAATCTGCTTGCACGCGAGTTACATGACTCTATTGCCCAGGCACTGGCATTCATGAAAATCCAGTTGCAATTGTTGCGCTCGGCATTGAAATCCAACAACAGCGCGCGGATCGATATCGTTGTAAATGAACTTGACATCGGAGTACGTGAAAGTTTGGCCGATGTGCGTGAACTTCTATTGCACTTTCGTACCCGTACTCAAGAACAGGACATCGAGCCTGCTTTACGCAGCACGCTACAGAAATTTGAACTTCAAAGCGGCGTACCCGTACACTTGCAATTTGATGGCTTTGGTCAGCCGCTGGACTCGGATATTCAGGTGCAAGTCCTGCATGTCCTGCAAGAGGCACTATCAAACATTCGAAAACATGCCCAAGCACGCCATGTTGATATGATAGTGAGCAGTTTACCGCAGTGGCGATTTGAAATTCACGATGATGGATGCGGTTTCAATACACAACAGCTTGGAGATGACCCGCGAATGCATGTGGGACTGCAAATCATGCGCGAGCGCGCCAACGCTATTGGTGCACGTTTGTGGATTGAGTCGCGACCCGGTGAGGGAACCCATGTGACCCTTGAGCTGCCCGAGTCGAAATCCTTGGCCACTTTAACCCAAAAAGGTGATTTGGAGCGAACACATGTCACCTGAAATTCACATTCTGCTAGTCGATGACCACAAGCTGTTTCGTCGCGGTTTAACGGCCCTGCTCGCCGAAACCCAGGATCTGCGTGTTGTTGGCGAGGCAGGTGATACGGGAGAGGCATTGCGGCTGACCTCCAAACTTCAACCCGACGTCATCCTGCTTGACAACCACCTGCCGGGAAATCGCGGCGTCGATGCGGTACAAAGCCTGCGCAAGGCCGCTCCTTCTGCACGAGTACTTATGCTAACAGTCGGTGATGACACTGCGGATTTGGGTGCCGCATTGCGTGCGGGTGCCAGCGGTTATCTGCTTAAAGCATGCGAGGCGAATGATCTCATCGATGCGGTGCGCCGTGCATATCGTGGTGAGGGAGATAAAGTCAAATCTGGTGTATGGCCAGTCTGTAACATGATGCGTCAGGCGGCGAGTTCCTGCTGAACCGGTTGATCGTCCTGCACCGGTTCACCGTCTTTGAAGGGAATCCCCTTCAGCAACAG
>JAJYYK010000010.1 GCA_021801025.1 Pseudomonadota bacterium
TTGCCACGCAGTGGATGTATGATTACAATCATGACCGCCCACACATGGCCTTGGGCGGTATCACACCAAAACAGCGGCTGGCCATGGCCGCGTGACTCTACTTTTAGCCTCAGCTAAAAATGGGGGGGTTACCAGCATACTGTAAAACTCCGTGAGGAGCTTGTATATTATAATTGCTCTTGAAATTCATTACTGGAACATACAAGTTACTGGCAAAAATTCAACGCTGATTAACAACCAACCTGAAAAACGCCTGAGTAGAGAGGCATTACCTGAAACTGGCAATATAACAACAAAATGTCAAAAACATACCCACCGCCGTTTCATAACGGCGATGGTCAGGAATAGGACCCACCCGACAAGCGGGTGGGTGAGTCATCAGGAGACTTGAATAAAAGGCGTCTGCCTGAATCTGCGGCCAAACGGCCTTGTCCTTATAATAAAAGAATTTCATGAATCGCTCCCCGTGCTGTCAGGCACAGGGTTTTCCATGAACACGCTGCCAGGCGCATTCATGGGCTTACAGCTGCTATTGACCGCCAGGTCAAAACACACCACTTTTCAACTGCTTCCGGCTTTCGCTCGCTTCCCGCTTGCCTGATTAGGGCTTGAAGGTTGCTCAAACGCTACTCACCGAATCTCCCCCTCTTGTACTCATCTTCCCCGGTGCCACCCGGAGCAAGAGCCGTCAGAGGTTCCCGTGTTAATTCACTGTGTCAAACCCACGATTTGAGAATATGGTATTTCATGGTTCGAACTTCGCATACGCTTCATGGCTTGCGCCACTTTCGGCTTACGATGTTCCATAGATCGGCTTACCTGCCCGAACCAGTCATTAATACATCACCCTCTACAACAAGGGCATATCCAAGGGTTTTTACTCGAATGGATGACTCACACATCCAATTACAGGCTTAAGCTATCCAGAGACCCATGCATTTCCGCATGGTGCCGGGCAATCCAGGTTTCCCCTCATGCCCCTGTCACATTTCTGTGACCTCATCAGCCCACCTGCCAAATTCAGGTTGCGCCGTTCGTATTCCGAACGCCCCCTGACGCGGATTCACACCGCTTCACAGCGAACAGGGTTTATGCGTGTTACCACGCCTCCCGTGTCCACGTCGCCCAACAACCCGGCCTTCTGGCCGGCTTGGATTGGGTCGAAGGAAGGGTGTCCCCTTCCAGCGCCCGTCGTAGCCGCGCCAGCCAGAATTACCCGGCACGCAGCTTCAGCAGTTTGTTCGAGACTGGCAATCTCGAACGCGGGGTTTCCCCCGTGGCGTTTTAGCAGCTTGGCGTCTGCCCGGTATCCCCTCTCGCGAAGGGACACCGGGCAGACGCCGAAGCTTGCGATGTCAGCAGACTTTCGGCTGCTGGTTGCCCACCATTTGAGCTTGCCCTACCTGAGTATAGCAATCTCTTCTGGTAGTTTTAAGGAACATCATGATGTGCCGCTTTGAGCCGCCCAATCACACAATGCCGCCGGGGGTTCCCTTCGATTGCTATACCTCTGTATATCGTAACTTTGGAGGTTTCCATGATGACCGCATCCACCCCGATCAGCCGCACGAAGTCGCAAGCCTTAACCCGTATTCTGGATGTTGTGGGTAGAGGGTATACCCGCTACACAGCTGGCTCCGTCATTGCTACAAAAGCCGAGCAGTTAGCCAATAAATTTCACAAACTATACGGAATCGGTTGCACGCCCGCGCAGCGCATCACCCGCAAAAAGCATGGTACAGCGAATACCGTGTTGACGATGTACTGGCCGGATGGCGCTGTCCGGGTTGAGTGGCTGCTTCTGGCAACCGCCGGTGATGGTCTGACTGGTGAAACATTGGCGGATGTGACTGACCGCCGCCGCCTGCAATTCCTTGGCTATGAACTGGTCCGTTACGCCCATGATGGGCGTACACGTTGGACGTGGAAACGACCCAAGGTTGAAATGGCAGAACACTATGTGCTGCTGGCCGAGTTGGCCAACAAGCATGCAGGGCATAGCGTTAAGGATCTACTTGCACGGTTGGCCAATCAACCCGGTTTTCATGGCGTTCGCACGCAGAGCTGGGAACTCTGTCAGGAGGCAAGGCGGCGGGGATACGCAGGCGAATTGCCGCATTTGTTTTACATGCAGAAAATTTCGCATGGCGATCCCCTGAAACTGCTGTAAAACTGGTCACCCAAGCTTTTCCAACAAATCTTCCAGCCGGGGGTGGTAATATCGCAGCGCCATCTGCATCGTTTTCCAGCCCATCACGCGTGCAAGTTCCTGCGCACTAAAAATACAGGCAAACCGTGATGCCGCCTCGTGTCGAAGGTCGTGAAAGCGGAAATTCGTAATTTCTGCATGTTCCCGTGCGGTGCGAAAAGCGTTGCCCATGCCGTTAGGATCATAGAAGGCGGGAATCACGCGTCCATTGATTGGTCGAGGCAAGTTTTCAAGAATTTTTACGGCGCACCTGGTTAATGGGACAACGCGTGAATCACCGTTTTTGGTTAAATCGAGTCGGATTGAACGTTCATTTAGGCGAATTTGCGACCAAGCGAGCGAATGAATTTCGCCTGACCGCATGCCGGTTTCGATTGCCAAACCAACTGCTGCGCCCAACCAGGGGGCAGACCTTGAATTGGCGCAGGCTTTAAGTAGTCGATCTTCTTCTCCTGCCTCCAGCCTGCGGTCCCGGCTATTGCTGGGTGCAGGTTTTTTGATTTTCAGGACAGGGTTATCCAGGCTTTCCAGCCCCCATTCCTGACGGGCAACCGTGTACAAATGACTGATGACAGCCAGATCAAGCCTGATTGTGGCTGGTTGCACGGATAATCTGCGTTCGCGCACGTAGCTGGCGATATCGGCACCTCTGATCTGTGACAGCGAGCGCCGAGCTAAGGGATGCTTCTGCCATGCTGTGATGCGACGCAATTCAGATTCTCGGGAACGCTTGTATGGTGTGACCTCATCTGCATAGCGCGTTAGCGCTTCATGCAATGTGGTTTGATCGGCTTCTTTGCTCGAAACGAATTTGCCGAGATCCATTTCCGATTCGATAGATCGAACCCACGATTCAGCATCTCGTCTGGATTCAAAAGTCCTGGTTTGGCTGGGATAGCCTTTGCGGCGGATGATCGCCTGGAATTGATACGGACCGCGCTTGGTAATTGTAGCCATAGTAGTGTCTCCAAAAAAAGTTGACACATCCGTATAGCTACCGCTGCAGGGGGTTTGCAGCGAACTGCAGCAAAATTGCAGCAAAAACTGAATTTTGGGCAAAAAAATAGTTAGCTACATGAGCTAACTAATTGATTTTTTGGCTCCCCGACCTGGACTCGAACCAGGGACCTGCGGATTAACAGTCCGTCGCTCTACCAACTGAGCTATCAGGGAATTGAGGGATGCATTATAGCGATTGCCGGGCAAAAAGCAAGCCTGTTTACCAAAAGATTACCATATTCCGATCTCCCTGTACTGCGGTGTGAAGGTTAATTCACTGTGCCAGGTGCTGTCGTCTCCCACGTAATCTTCCTTGCACACATGAATAAAACGGCATATACCATTTACATGGTATATGCCGTTTGTATCGGTTGTGACGCATGGGTCAATGTATGTATATATTCTTAAAATTAAGGAGGGCAACATGATCACCAGGATAAAGACCTCTGGTAGCCAGTCTCAGGTGACTGCCGGGAAATCCGTTAGCAAACCTGCCAACACAGCTTCTGCAGTGAGATCAAAGCCCCCCCACAATCGCTGCCGCAAAAGTTGTTGTGTCGGTCGAAAAATCCAGCCCTGACAAAACAGCAAGTCCACCCAAAATGGATAAACCCAAAAAATAAAAATGGTGCGCAACAGCTTCACCATGCCGGAAACTGATTATTCGCGGTTGGCCGAACTCAAGAAAAAGAGTCTGCAGTCCAGGATTCACGTCAAAAAAAGTAAATTATTACGGGTAGGCCTTCTCAGCTTATCCAAAATGTCGGACGCTGCTTTACTTAGGCTATTGCATCTGTCGAAAAACTGAAGACGGGCAAACCGGCCAAACAATAGGTCATATTTGCAGGCACCCAAATCTGGGCCGTCATATTATTCTTGAATCCGTATAAAATGGGGCACTCCAACAGGCGCCCCGCCTACAATCCTGGCTCCATCACCCCGTCGGGGAGAAGGTTAGAGTGAGATATCTACCCAGTGTTTTCCTGATACCAAATCTGTATACACAGCACGCCAACGGAACTCAATGGCGGGCGAATCATTGACCTGTTGGTCGCAGCAAACAAACTTCAAGTCGCTGCGCACACTTTTCCGCACATTCAGCATGCATTCAAAACATACGCATAATCAAAAAAACGGGAACTCACGTAAATATGAGAACTCAAATCGCTCAAGGTTGCGTTGCTTACACTGCAACCAGTGATCATCACCGCAACCTTATTGATTGATTGACTTTTCATGTTAAGGAAGCACCTCACAATGAGCAAACTGTGGGGTGTAAAAATTTGTTGTGGATTAAACAGATAAGGAGGATTAAAAAATGAAGACCACAAAGCTGTTTGTATTGTTTGCCGTCGTGCTGACCATGCCGATTGCCAATATGGTTGTTGCTGCCGACCAGCCGACACATGCTGCGCCAGCGCAAGTGCAAGCTGCTGGTAGCTACCTCGGGGTATTGCTGGAACCTGTTTCCGATGCGTTGCGCGCGCAATTGGGAAGTGTCCTGCCTTCAGGCGAGGGAGTCATGATTCGCGAAGTGGCGCCCAACTCTCCTGCGGCCAGGGCGAAGTTGAGAATGTATGACATCTTGACAGCTTATAACGATCAGAAGATCTTTTCTGCTGAACAACTAAGTCATATGGTATGGGCGAGTAACCCCGACAAAACTGTCAAACTGCAGCTCGTGCGTAACGGAACAGCGCAGGATATTCAGACCAAACTGGATGCAGTTCGGGTTGTAGCGGAACCCACTTATCCACGCATGGAAATTTCGATGAATACCGGCTCTGCCGCAGGCAACCGTGAGAGCTTCGATTCAATATCGCTGATGAAGCTGAAGGACGGTAACTCCAGGGCTGAAGTTCAGTATTTTGGCAAGGACGGGAAGCTGGTCAAGCAGGACTTTACTGGCTCCACCGATGCAATTCGGGAGCAGATCATGAAACAACCGGGCATTCCGGTTGCCGAGCGCAATCAACTTCTGCAAGCGCTCAACACCAGGAATATTGTTTTCTTCCCACCGCTGCCAACAGGCTGGATCACTCCAGGTTTCTTTATGCCATCGGGGTTTGACTGGTCACCCTACTTCTGAGCATTCCTGAACAATGTCACAATGGGTGAGTCTTTTGCCTCCGCAGGGGGAGATGTGATTCCTGCGGATGGGATGGGGAAGGGAAAACAAGACACTCTCCTTTATCCTTTTTCCTTGCTGGTTTAAGCCTGGTGAGCTAGTCGAACTAAGGTCGGCAGGAGCGCCGAACCCCTCCCTGACTAAATATCCACCGGCCTGAAGGCCGGTGACCTCATTGCTGTCGTGGCTGTTTTATTCTGCCAATGTTGGATACAGCTTCACAGCGATGAATAGCAGGACAGCGAATATAGAGATCATGACCGCAAAATCGACGCCGAAACCATAAACACTTGTGCCGCCCGTGATGACCAGTCCTCGTAGCGCATCAATGAGGTAAGTAAGCGGGTTGAACTGTGCAGCGATACGCAGCCAGCCCGGCATCATGGTTATCGGATAGATGGCATTGCTGGCGAAAAACATCGGCATGGTCAGCAGTTGACCAATGCCCATGAAGCGCTCGCGCGTCTTGACGATACAGGCAATAATGAGCGAGAAGGTGGCAAAGATGCCGGAACCCAGCATCACACTGCCCAGCACGGCCAGAATAATCAGCGGGTCAAGCCTGATTGACACATGCATCACCAGCGCAACCAGGTAAATCACGACCATCTGGATGATGCCGCGAAATCCTGCTGCGAATGCCTTGCCGAACACCAGCGAGGCGCGCCAGGCCGGGCTCACCAGCATTTTATGCACCACACCAAGGTCGCGTTCCCAGATGATGGCAATACCATAGAAAATGGCACTAAACAGAATGCTTTGCGCAAGAATACCTGGCGTAATAAAAGCCAAATAGTTCACTTGCCCCGTATGAATCCCGCGCACATGGGCGAGCACCTGCCCGAACACCACTAACCACAGTAACGGTTGTATCGCACGGGAAACAAGCTCGGTAGGATCACGGATGAGCTTGATCAGCTCTACCGCTACAATGGCGTAAGTTTCTCGAATAAATCGCAACATGGATGCCTGCTCAGCCTAAACGTTGTGCAGTTCTGCGGATTCTGGCCACATCGCCGAACATGGTGTTTTCATGGATGGCCTCACCCGCATAATGAGCAAACACATCATCCATGGTGGCGTCCTGACTGAGGCCCGCACGCAATTCGCCAGGCTTACCTGTCACACTCACTTTACCTGTATGCAGTATCGCCAGGTTGTCGCACAGCATTTCCGCCTCCTCCATGTCGTGCGTGGTGATGAGCACAGTCATCCCGTAGTGCTGGCGCAGATCCAGTAGCCTGTCCCACACGGTGTGCCGCGCCACAGGATCGAGCCCTATGGTCGGCTCGTCCAGGAACAGGATGGCAGGTCGATGCAACATGGCCTGGGCAAGTTCCAGTCTGCGAATCATGCCACCGGAATAGGTTCTCACCAATTTGCTTGCCGAATCGGTAAGCCCCATAAAATTCAGTGCATCACTGATGCGAGCCTTTCCTTCTTTCTTATCCAGCCCGTATAAACGCGCTGACAACTGCAGGTTCTCAAAACCGGTCAGCGCGCCATCAGCTGATAGCAGTTGTGACACGTAACCGATTCGCCGCCTGACCTCTGCGGGAGAGGTCACAATATCAAACCCGCCAACTTCAGCCGACCCGGAAGTAGGCGGCAACAGTGTGGTGAGCATTTTGATCATGGTACTTTTCCCTGCCCCATTTGCACCGAGCAATCCGAAAATTTCGCCATAATGAACCTTTAGCGCGATGTGATCTACTGCGGTCAAACGGCCAAACTGGCGTGTGAGTGCAACCGTCTGGATGGCGAACCTGTCCGGGGTTTCAAATATTGTGCTGTTCATATGCGATGAGGGGACCATGGCAAAACTCGGCGACAATCAGCGTCTGCCTTCAGGGAATCTGGGGCATAGCGCAAAAAACAACTGGTTCAATTTATATTAAAGTCAGTACCCATGTCAACACGGCGAGGCAGTGCCTTCATGCCGACAACAGCCGCAAAATCACTTCCAGCCCACCTTCGGGGTGGTTTCTCAATATCAGTGACGCGCGATGATTTTCTGCAATATTGCGCGCAATAGTCAACCCTAATCCCGTGCCGCCAGTATCTCGTGAACGGGACACTTCCAGCCGGAAAAAAGGCTCAAATACTTTGGCCAGTTGCTCTTCCGGAATACCTTTTCCCCCATCACGTATCCGAATCTCGACATAACCTTGATCACCATGATTGCCATACTCGATGTGCACACGGGCATAATGTCCATATTTCACCGCGTTATCCAGCAAATTAGTCAGACAGCGGCGAAGTGCATGAGGCTGCGCCAGGATAGAAACATGCGCATGCCCCTCCAAAGTGACATCTTGCCCCGTTTCAACAGCATCAGCGCAAAGACTGTCGAGTAAAGAATCGATGTCCAGCCGTTGCATCATTTCTGCCGAATCCATGCTACGCGCCAAATCCAGGCCCTCACGCACCATATTTTGCATCCCGGCCAAATCACTGATCAATTTGTGGCGCAAATCCTCGTCATTGACTTTTTCCATCCGTAAACGCAAGCGTGTTAACGGTGTTTGCAAATCATGGGTAATCGCTGCCAGCATGTGAGTACGATGCTGAATCTGTCGTTTAATTCTGGCCTGCATCGCGTTAAATGCGTGCGCTGCCTGACGTATTTCCAAGGGGCCGGCATCTTGTAAAGGTGGTTGGTCAATATCGTGACCAAGCTCAGCGGCAGCTTCCGACAAGCGCTTTATCGGGCGAGCGACCATACTGGCCACCACATAAGCCAACAGCGCGATTAACATTAAAAAAAGCGTAAAATACGGCAGGTACAGTGGATGTTCGCGCTCCCACAGCTCACGTATCATGGGGAATTTAATCTCAAGTAATGCGCCGTCTTTCAGGCTGACATACACCACCTGGCATTGATTGATGTGTGGAAATTCTCGTGCAATACCTGGTTCCGCCCTGAGTCGCTTATTGATATCCAAATGACAACCAGTCTGGGTTGAGACCATAACCTGATGGTTGGTGCCAAGGCGTGATTTCAATAACATCGCCAGTGGCGAATTTTCAGGCTGCACATGCCCTGTATCATGTACAAACTGCGCTTGCAGACCAAAATCTGCACTGGTTTGCATGGCAGCCTGACGCATTTCCGGCGTCGCCTGATCCAGCGACAAAACAATTTGTTCAACACGATCTGCAACGCGAAAGTCATGCAGTTCTGATAAGATATTACGATGTGTGTGATCTGCCAGCCAACTGGTAATGCCCACAGCGAACAACATTCCCGCCAATAAAATCAGAAACACGCGGTTGGCTATCGAATCAAAAAATCGCCTCATAACTCGACTGTGACTTGGGTTGTTAACACATAGCCCTCATTGCGTATGGTTTTAATAATGCTGGGCATCCGGGCATCATCACCCAATTTTTGCCGTAACCGGCTAATTTGTATATCAATCGAACGGTCAAACGGGTCCGATTCCCGTCCTTGCATTAAACCCATTAATTGATCGCGATTCAATATCCGGTTGGGATGGTCCAGGAATATTTTCAACATCCGAAATTCCATCCCCGACAAAGCGATGACTACACCCTCCCGATTCAGTAAATGACGGGCAATCAGATCCAGCGTCAAACCGGCAAACTCGATTTGGCGTGTTTCTGCCCCGCCCACATGCGTTGGCAAGGCCTGCGTACGTCGTAACACGCTGCGAATGCGGGCAAATAACTCACGGGGTTCAAATGGCTTGGGCAAATAATCATCTGCCCCCATTTCTAAACCAATGATACGGTCCAGCGGCTCTCCGCGTGCAGTAAGCATAATCACTGGGATGGCCCCATGAACCGCGTGTGCGCGCAAATTTCGGCACAAAGTCAGCCCATCCTCGCCTGGCAACGTTAGATCCAGCACGACAAGGTCAATTCGCGTCTGCTCCAGAACGCGGCGCATGTCGCTGCCATTGCTGGCAACAAAGGCGTGCAGTCCGTTTGCATTGAGGTATTCGGCCAGCAAAGTGCGAATTTCGTGGTCGTCATCCACCACCAAAATATGTGAAGTCATGTCCATGAGTTAATTATCACCACAGCGGGCAATAAAGGAAAAGTATTTTTGTAAAATAATCTGTCAATTGCTGTACTGGATACATAGTGATACAAAACAGGCCTTACTCTCGCATAAAGTGTTACAACATTATCCATGAGCGAAAAGATTCCCACACATTTTTGCGGCATAATGCCCGATGTACAAAGTTTCTGTTTGATGTGTCATCATGTTTTATTTCGTGTCTTAAAACAAACCACCGAAAGGACTATCATGAACTTTTTAAAACCTGTCTTATCCGTTCTTGCCGCTTCATTACTGACCATCACCATCGTCCAGGCTGATCAAACCAGCACCAACAATCCACCCGCCGCTTCCACGCCAGCGCAGCAGGCACCCATGGGGAAATACCGGATGATGGATCCTCTCGCCATGGCACAAAAGCATCTGGAACACCTAAAATCCGTGCTCAGGATTACCCCTGACGAAGAACCGGCGTGGCAGGCCTATGCAGGAAAAGTTAACATACAAGTCAAAAAAATGACTGAAAATCGTGAACAAATGCATCATGAGCATCTTGACAAGACGATGACCACACCAGACCGCATGGAAGAAATCGCGGGCAACATGAAAGCGCGCGCTCAAGATATGGCGGAAATGGCTGATGCCACCAAAATGCTGTATGACAAACTCACACCCGAACAGCGTGCTGCTTTTGACAACACCACCGAACAGGAAGCGAACAAATTTCATCACATGATGCACAACTGCATGGAACATGCACCTATGAACAAGCGGGCGACTCCAGTTCACGGTAACAGTACACCTGCCGGTCAATAACATTTCTAATGGGGTAAAATGATGAAAAAAGTGCTTTCAAGTCTGTTTATTGTATTGTGCCTCAGTGCTGGCCTTGCCCATGCAGATGGACGATGGGGCGGCGGCTGGCATGGCGGAGGAGATGGGTGGTTTCTGCCTGCGCTAATTGGCGGAGCCGCCTTGGGTTACATGGTCTCCCAACCGCAAACGGTTTATGTGCAGTCTCCTCCTGTTGTGTACGCGCCACCACCACAAACTGTCTATGTACAAACGCCGCCTCCCGTGACCGTCGCGCCTCAAGGCACATACGCTGGACCACCACCGCGCCCATTGTACAAGGAAGTCATTGAGTACGACCCTCAGTGCAATTGCAATGTAAAGGTTCAGCGACAGGTTGGTTGGCAATAATAAATGGTACTTGTGTGTTCACACGGATTTTTGGAGTGTGGCGTAGAGGTGTAGCGATTGGCAATATACAGCCGTGCTACACTCCAAAAAACTCTTGAGGTTAGGTATGCGTAATAAAGTTTGGGTCATTGGCGGTGTGGTGTGTGTGACAGTGCTCGCCTTTGGCTGGTACCTCATGGAGGCCAACACGGTTCGTACCAAATCACAACATGGTGACTTGGCTAACCAGGCAGTACCTGTACAGGTGGCAGTCGCCAAACTGGGTAATTTACCCATCGAACTGGATGGATTGGGCACCGTGACGGCACGCAAAACCATCACCATTACGCCACGCGTAGACAGCCTGCTGCAGCACGTGTATTTCCATGAAGGTCAGGCGGTAAAAATCAATCAGGTACTTGAAGCGCTTGACCCGCGCCCGTTCCAGGTGGTGGTTGATCAATGGATCGGGCAATTGAAGCACGATCAGGCCCTTTTGGATGACGCACAACTTGATTTGACCCGTTATCAGGGATTGTTGGCAAAAGATTCCATATCCAGCCAACAGGTGGACACGCAAAAGGCCTTGGTGCATCAAGATCAGGGATCAGTATTGTCTGATCAGGCACAAGTGGCAAATGCCCGTTTGCAACTGTCTTTTTGTCGGATTACAGCGCCTTTTACCGGTCGCGTGGGTTTGCGTCTGGTGGATGCGGGTAATATGGTACACGCGGCCAGTACGACCGGTCTGGTGATGATCACACAAACCCAGCCCATTGACGTGATCTTCCCCGTTCCAGAAGACAGTCTTGAGGCTGTCTTAAACGCTTTTCGGCATGAAAACGCTGTGCCTGTGCTGGTCTACGATCGCGCCAATACGAAGCAACTGGCCGTTGGTAAATTGTTGGCTGTGGATAACCTGATTAACGTCACCACAGGCACCGTCAACTTAAAAGCGACATTTCCCAACACAGATAACCAATTATTTCCCAATCAGTTTGTTAACGTACGCTTACAGATGCCTGCGCAACGTCATGAAGTGCTGATACCTGCGAGCGCCTTGCAAACTGGGCCGCAGGGCCCATTTGTCTTCATGGTGGACAAGGCAAACACGGTTCACATGCGCCCAGTGGTTGAAGGCACCGTTTCGGGAGAAATGGCATCTGTATTACAAGGATTACAAACAGGTGAGCAAGTGGTCACTGACGGTGCAGACCGTTTAAGAGAAGGTAGCACTGTCTACATCAACAGAAAAAACAAGGTAATAAAAGTGCTTGGCAACACACCCCATCAAGCACCTTCTGCACAGATGGCCAGCGGCACATGAATCCTTCCCGGCTGTTCATTCAGCGACCGATTGCCACATCGTTGCTGATGTTGGCAATTATGTTGGCCGGAATATTGGCTTACCGGTTTTTACCAGTATCCGCTTTGCCCGAAGTAGATTACCCGACCATACAAGTCACCACGCTCTATCCTGGCGCGAGTCCCGATGTCATGACCTCCTCGGTCACCGCACCGTTAGAGCGACAATTCGGCCAAATGCCGGGACTCAACGAGATGACTTCCGCCAGCTCGGGGGGTGCGTCAGTCATTACCCTGCGTTTTGATTTGAGTTTGGGTCTGGATGTGGCTGAACAGGAAGTGCAGGCAGCCATCAATGCGACAGGCACTTACTTGCCCACCGATTTACCCATGCCGCCCATTTACAACAAGGTCAATCCGGCCGACGCACCCATTTTGACGCTGGCCGTCACATCCAAAACCCTCCCGCTATCAAAAATTGAAGACCTCATCGACACACGTCTTGCGCAAAAACTGTCGCAAGTCTCCGGCGTAGGTTTGGTCAGCATCGGCGGTGGTTTGCGCCCGGCAGTCCGCGTGGAAATCAATCCCGCCGCCGTGGCAGCCGACGGATTAAATCTGGAGGATGTGCGTACCGCAGTAAGCAATGCCAACATCAACATGGCCAAAGGCAGTTTTGATGGGCCGTCGCGTTCGGCAACCATTGACGCCAATGACCAACTCAAATCCGCCAGTGATTACCGCAGCCTGATTATTGCCTGGCGCAATGGCGCACCGATACGTTTATCCGATATCGCCGCCGTGATTGATGGCGCTGAAAACGAACATCTGGCTGGATGGAGCGGCAAAACCCCTGCCGTGATCCTGAACATCCAGCGTCAACCGGGTGCCAATGTGATTGAAACGGTGGATCGTCTGAAAGCCGCATTGCCTGAATTGCAGGCCAACTTGCCGTCTGCGTTGAGTATCCGGATATTGAATGACCGTACCCTCAGTGTAAGGGCTTCGGTGGACGATGTGCGATTTGAGTTGTTGTTGTCAGTCGCCCTGGTGGTGATGGTTATTTTTCTGTTTCTGCGCAGTCTACCCGCCACCATTATTCCCAGCGTAGCCGTGCCGTTGTCTTTGGTAGGCACCTTCGGGGTGATGTATCTGGCTGGATTTGGCATCAATAATTTGACCTTGATGGCCCTGACGGTGGCAACCGGTTTTGTCGTGGATGATGCCATTGTCATGATTGAAAACATCAGCAGGTATATTGAACAGGGTGAATCCCCCATGCAAGCCGCATTAAAAGGTTCGCATCAAATTGGGTTTACCATTATCTCGCTGACTTTTTCGCTGATTGCCGTACTGATCCCCCTATTGTTCATGAGCGACGTCGTGGGCCGTTTGTTCCGTGAATTTGCCGTCACGCTCGCTGTAGCGATCCTCATTTCCGCTGCGGTGTCGCTCACGCTTACCCCGATGATGTCAGCCCGCCTGTTAAAACAACACACCGCAAAATCGCCCCACCGCCCCGGTTTTTTTGATTGGGTCGTGGCGCGCTACGCCCGCGCACTCACTTGGGTGTTGCGCCACCAGACACTGACTCTGGTTGTTGCCACGTTGACGGTGCTGCTGACTGTCGCCTTATACGTCTTCATTCCAAAAGGATTTTTTCCGGTGCAGGATGTGGGTGCGATACAGGGCATTACCGAAGCACCGCAAAATGTTTCGTTCACCTCAATGGCAGAACGCCAGCAACGGCTGGTGGATGTGGTGCTACAGGACCCCGCCGTGTCAAGCGTATCCTCTTTCATCGGCGTTGATGGCGTCAACACCACCCTGAACGCCGGGCGCATGTTGCTGACGCTTAAACCCCTGTCCGTGCGGCAAGTGAGTGCGGCGGAGGTCATCCGTCGTTTACAACCCAGGTTAGCGCAGGTGGTGGGCATTTCCATGTTTATGCAACCGGTGCAGGATTTAAGTATCGAAGACCAGGTCAGCCGCACCCAGTATCAGTTCAGCCTGATTGATGCCAACCCTGATGAACTGCACTTGTGGACAGGCAAGTTACTCAGCCGCCTTCAACAGTCGCCCGCCTTAACCGATGTGACCAGCAATATTCAGGATCAAGGCTTGCAAGCTTATATCGAAATTAACCGCGACAGTGCCGAACAACTGGGCATTACCGTCGCCGCCATCGACAATGCCTTGTATGATGCCTATGGTCAACGGTTAATTTCAACCATTTTTACACAATCCAATTTGTACCGCGTGGTACTGGAAGCCGCCCCGCCCTACCGGAATAGCCTCAACGCACTGAATCAGCTATATATTTTATCCACAACAGGGACACCAGTGCCTTTTTCAGCGGTGGCACGGGTCATCGAACGCCCCAGCAACCTGGTCATTCACCACAATGGACAGTTTCCCGCCACGACCATTTCATTTAATGTGCCGCGCGGTGGCGCACTGAGCACCGCCGTAGACGCCATATTACGAGCTGAACATACCGTGCAACTGCCACTCACCGTACAAACCTTGTTTCAGGGTGCCGCACTGGCGTTTCAAGCCTCTTTATCCAGCACCGTGTGGCTGATTGGAGCAGCCATTATCGTGATGTACATCGTGCTGGGCATCCTGTATGAAAGCTATATCCATCCAATCACGATCTTGTCCACCCTGCCCTCCGCCGGGGTGGGCGCACTGCTGGCTTTGATGATTGCTGGCAAGGGACTGGATATTATTGGCATCATCGGCATTATTTTGCTGATCGGTATCGTGAAGAAAAACGCCATCATGATGGTTGATTTTGCCCTGCATGCAGAACGGGAAGGTGGGAAAACCGCGCAGGAAGCCATTTATGAAGCTTGCCTGTTGCGTTTACGGCCCATTTTAATGACCACGATGTCGGCATTGCTGGCAGCTTTGCCTTTGATGTTGGGCACGGGCATGGGTGCGGAACTGCGCACGCCTTTGGGTATCACCATGGTGGGCGGCTTGCTGCTGAGTCAGGTCATGACTTTATTCACCACGCCCGTCATCTATTTAATGTTTGACCAACTCGCTCAACGTCTGGCAGCACAACGCCTGCGCTGGCAGAACGCATAAAATGGGGTTTATTGGCTGGTTCATCCAACGTTCCGTCGCCACCACTTTAATCATGTTGGGGGTAGTGCTTTCCGGCGGCCTGGCGTTTTTTGCCTTACCGGTTGCGCCCCTGCCACAAATTGATTTTCCGGTGATTTCCGTGCAGGCCTCGCTGCCCGGTGCCAGCCCGGAAACCATGGCCAGCACGGTGGCCATGCCGCTGGAACGCTCTTTGGGTCAAATTGCGGGCGTGAATGAAATCACCTCCAGCAGTTCTTTGGGCGCCACCAGCATCAACCTGCAATTTGATTTAAGCCGTAATATCGACGGTGCTGCGCGCGATGTGATGGCCGCGCTCAATGCCGCACGGGGTTTGTTGCCGACCGGGATGCCAAACAACCCCATTTACCGCAAGGTCAATCCGGCCGATGCGCCGATCATGATTTTGGCGTTGACCTCAAAATCGTTGCCGCGTGAACAAATGTACGATGCCGCTTCGACCATTCTGGCGCAACGCATTGATCAGATTAAGGGGGTCGGACAGGTAACCGTCGGTGGTTCCGCCCTGCCTGCGGTACGCATCGAATTAAACCCTTTGGCCTTGAACCATTACGGCATCGATGTTGAACAGGTGCGTACAGCCATCACCTCCTACAACCTGAATCGACCAAAGGGGTTTATTGAAAACGATGCGCACCACTGGCAGATTTATGCCAACGACCAGGCCAAAACCGCTGCGGCTTTTGCTCCACTGATTGTGGCCTACCGCAACGGTGCGCCGGTCAGGCTGACTGACGTCGCCAGCGTGCAGAACTCGGTGCAAGACGTGCGCAATATCGGTCTGTTAAATGGTCAACCCGCAGTGATCCTCATTATCACCCGTCAACCGGGCGCCAACATCCTGGACACTGTGGCCAGCATCAAATCATTGCTGCCGGTTTTACAAGCCTCCATTCCCACTGCCATGCGCCTGAATGTGGTGATGGATCGCACACCCGGCATACGCGCTTCGCTGGTGGAAGTTGAACGTGCGCTCATTATTGCCGTGGTACTGGTGGTGCTCACTGTGTGGGCCTTTTTAGGCAATGTGCGTGCCGCATTGATCCCCGGTGCGGCGGTGCCGGTTTCATTAATTGGTACTTTTTCGATCATGTATCTGGCCGGATTCAGCCTCAATACGGTGTCTTTAATGGCACTCACCATCGCCACAGGATTTGTGGTGGATGATGCGGTCGTAGTGCTGGAAAACATCAGTCGCCACATTGAAAATGGCTTGGCGCCTTACAAAGCGGCGATATTGGGCGCACGCGAGGTAGGTAACACGGTGCTGTCGATGAGTTTGTCCCTGATCGCAGTATTTATCCCTATTCTGCTCATGGGAGGCATCGTTGGGCGACTGTTCCGTGAATTTGCTGTCACGTTATCAGCAGCGGTACTGGTGTCTTTACTGGTTTCGCTGACCTTAACCCCGATGATGAGTGCCTGGCTGTTACGCCCGCACCGCCCGGCTCCCCCGCAAACAGATCTGTCGCAGTGGATCCACCACAGCCGTCTGGCTGTTTTAAATAACTATGAACGCTCATTGAATTGGGTACTGCGCCATGGCGGGTTCATGTTATGCGTGCTGGCCGCAGTGGTTGCACTGAATGTCTATTTGTACATTGTTATCCCAAAAGGATTTTTCCCTCAGCAGGATACCGGAAAATTATTCGGCGGCATTAAGGCGGATCAAAGCATTTCTTTTCAGGCCATGCGCGGGAAAATTAATGAGTTGGTTAAAATTGTCGGACAAGACCCCGCAGTACAAAATGTGATTGCTTTTACCGGCAGCGAGCGCAATTCCGGCCACATGTTTGTGGTATTGAAACCCCTGGCAGAACGCAATGTTTCTGCCGATCAAGTGGTCGCCCGTCTGCGTCACCGTCTGGTACATTTTGCGGGGGTCAAACTGGTGTTACAACCCGTACAGGATTTGCGTGTGGGCGCACGTAGCAGCAATGCACAATATCAATATACCCTGCAGGCGGATGACCTGGATCAATTGCGCCAATGGGAACCCAAGCTGCGCCAGGCCATGAACCACTTACCCGAAATCACCGACATCGATACCGATCAGCAAGACAAAGGCGCCGAAGCGTATGTCAATATTGATCATGACAGCATGGCGCGGCTCAATTTAACGCAAAAACAAGTCGATAACACCTTAAATGACTTATTCGGACAGCGCCCCGTATCGGTGATTTACACGCCCCTCAACCAATATTGGGTGGTCATGGAAGCCGCACCCGCGTTCTGGCAACACCCTGACAGCCTCAGCCAGGTATACATTTCCAACCCGACTGGCACGAGCGTGCCCTTGTCTGCTTTCGCGCATTTTGAACGGACCACCGCACCGCTGGAAATTAATCACCAGGGACAACAGGTTGCCACGACAATCTCTTTCAATCTCCCTATTGGGGTGTCCTTATCGCAGGCGCTGGCCGCCATCAACACCACCATGGTGCGCATCGGCACACCCAGCTCCATACATGGTGGGTTTCAGGGTACCGCCAAGGCCTTCCAAAGCTCTTTAAGCAATGAACCCCTGTTGATTTTAGCTGCCCTGCTCGCGGTGTACATCGTGCTGGGCATTCTGTATGAAAGCCTGATTCATCCACTGACGATTATATCCACCCTTCCTTCAGCCGGCGTAGGTGCTTTGTTGGCCTTGATGCTGTTCCACTTCGATTTCAGTATCATTGCCTTGATTGGTGTCATTCTGCTGATTGGTATCGTCAAGAAAAATGCCATCATGATGGTGGATTTCGCCATCACAGCGGAACGTGAACGCGGCCTGAGCCCACGCGATGCGATTTTGGAAGCCTGCATGTTGCGTTTTCGCCCCATCATGATGACCACCGTGGCGGCATCGCTGGCCGCACTACCTTTGGCCTTGGGTACCGGCGAAGGCGCGGAAATGCGCCAACCTTTGGGGATTGCCATCGTGGGCGGCCTGGTGTTGAGTCAGCTACTGACCTTGTACACCACACCAGTGATTTATCTGCAACTGGACAATGTACGCAATCGAGTGAATCAATGGCGGAAAAACAATGCGCTCACGACAAAAAATCCGGCCTGACAAATGGGGCTCATCATACGGAGTGATGCAATGAAAACAATACGTTTCACAATAAGTTTGCTGGCACTGGCAAGCCTGAGCGCTTGCGCACTGGGTCCCGATTACCAGCGTCCTGCCGTGGTAACGCCAAAAAATTATGGCGAAGCGGTTGGAAACTGGCAGCCTGCTGTGCCGAAAGACCACATGCCACGCGGCGCATGGTGGGAAATTTATCACGACGATGTACTGGATACATTGGAGGTGCAGGTAGCCGTCAACAACCAGAATATCAAGGTTGCCGAAGCACAATACCAGGAAGCCAAAGCATTACTGGATGCGTCACTCGCTGCATATTGGCCAACCATTGGTGCGAAAGCATCCTCCAACATTAGCCAGTATGCAAGTACGCAGTTCACAGCGCAAGGGGCCAACACGCTGGACAGCTTATCCGGCAATGCCAGCTGGACCATCGATATCTGGGGAAAGTTACGCCGCACGGCTGAAGCCAATCGCGCTTCAGCGGAGGCCAGCCAAGACACGTTGCAAGCTGCTTTGTTGAGCGCCCAGGCCACGCTGGCACAATCTTACCTGCAATTGCGGGTGCTGGACGACGATGCCCGCATGCTGGCTCAAACGCTGGTAGCAGATCAGCGTACGGTGGACATTACCATTCATCTTTACCATGCTGGGGTATCCACGCCAGCCGATGTGGCCTTGTCAGTCAGCCAACTCAAAGCTGTCGAAGCCACACGAGTAGATTTGGGTGTGCAACGTGCGCAACTGGTTCATGCCATTGCTTTGTTAATCGGCCAAGCCCCGGCCCTGTTTTCCTTACCCGAAACCAATATCGTGCCACAATTACCAAACATACCTGCCACAGTGCCCTCGGCGCTGTTGGAACACCGCCCGGACATTGCTGCCGCAGAACGACAGATGGCTGCTGCCAATGCGCAAATCGGCGTAGCAGAAGCTGCTTTTTTCCCCACGCTGACGCTCACGGGACAGTCCGGTTATCAAGGGGTTAATTTTCCCAGCCTCATCGCGGCGCCCAATCAATTTTGGTCAATGGGCCCCGCGCTGGCTGGCACGCTGTTTGATGGCGGAATTTTACGCGCGCAAAAAGCGCAGGCTGTTGCGGCGTACCAGGCCAGTGTGGCCACTTATCGCCAAACTGTGCTAACCGGTTTTCAGGAAGTTGAAGACGATTTGGCCAGCTTGCGCATATTGGCCCAGGAAGACCGCGTACAGACTGAAGCCGTAGCTGCGGCCCAGACAGGTTTAAATGTTGCGCTGAATCAATACCAGGCAGGCATGGTCAGCTACACCAACGTGCTCACAGCACAAACCGCCGCATTGAGCGCAAACAAAGCACGTCTGGATGTTTTGGGACGCGAACTGGTCGCAAGTGCAGGCTTGGTGACGGCATTGGGTGGAAACTGGTCAGCCATCCACCCGTAGTTCCCTCACTTTAACGCCACCCACTTTGTTCAATTGACCTAAATAGTTTACTCCGTTACAATTATCCTGTGAATTACATTGACTGGCTTCCGCCATCAACTATGTCAGCAATAAATTCATGGGAATATCTTTCTTATCGCATCAAGTTACTTTGCCTGACCAATGCATAAAACCATTATCAGGATATTGTATCCTGTGCACACCAGGACAGAGAAATGTGGTTTAGATGGGCAATTTTAACGGGGGTTTTGTTTTTATCCGCATGTGCAAGCGATGCCGGGTTGGCACCGCAATCCCATATTGTGAACGTCAACCCGCCCACTGACTGGGAGATCGATACGCAGTGGTGGCAGCAATTTCATGACGCACAATTGAATGGATTGATGAAAACGGCCCTGCACAATTCGCCGGACATTGCCATGATTGAAGCACGCATTCGTCAGGCGCACAACGAAACGCAACTGGCAAAAGACCAACTGAAAGCCAGCTATAACATTGATGGTTCGGCCGTGCGTGAAAAATTCAGTGCGCAAGGTTATTTTCCACCGCCCATCGGTGGCAGCACTTTCAATTTGGGACAGATCACACCCGATTTTTATTATGATTTGGACTGGTGGGGAAAACATCGGGCTGTGAATCAAGCTTCTTTGGGCACCATGGCAGCGGCCAATGCGGAGGCGCAAGCCGCACGTTTGGCACTGAGCATCTCCCTCGCACAACACTATTTTTCTCTGCAAGCCGATGACGAACGCCTGTCACGTGTGAAGCAAATGTTGATCACAAGGCATACATTGCTGGGTTTATTGCGTGAGCAAGCAAACGCTGGACTGGCTTCCAATCGTGAGATTTATCCCGCTGGAGGTGCCATTGCCGATCTGGAACGCGAACAATCTGCATTGGCCCAGCGCGAACATCTGGACAGAATTGCAATCGCCGCACTCATGGGACAAACACCAGAAAATGGCGACCACATTACCATTGCCCCGCTGACACCGGCGTTGACCTTGCCCAATCAGGTGCCTGCCGATTTAATCGGGATGCGCCCCGACATCACAGCAAAGCGCGCCAATATTCAGGTAGCACTGGCGCAATCTGCATTGGCAAAAATTCAGTTTTACCCTGACATCAACCTGTCTGGATTCTTTGGTTTCCAAAGTATCGGTTTTTCAAACCTGTTACAAAGTAACAGCGAAATGGCCAGTTTCGGTCCGGCTATTCATTTGCCTATTTTTAATCGTGACACCTTGCGCGCCACTTTAGGCGCGAAGTATGCCGAATACGATATGGCCGTAGAGTCCTACAATCAGAGCATTTTTGAAGCCATGCGTCAGGCTGCAGCGGCTTTGTCCAGTTTACACGCTGTCGCGGATCAGGAAAATTCCCAACAACAATTAATTCATACACTCGAACGATCACAAGATCTGGCCTCCTTGCGTTATCAATCAGGTTTGCAAAACGATTTACCTGCTCTGAACGCCGCATTGGCTGTGCAAACTGCTGAGCAAACACGAACGGGATTGGCACAACAGAACTTGAACGCCTCATTGGCTTTGATAGAAGCTTTGGGCGGCCTGCCACGCCCTATTTCAGATGGAAAAAATAATGACAATGCAAAATAAACGCAAGGGAATGTTGGCCCTGCTTGGGTTGGTGATTTTGGTTGTGGCTGCGTTTTATGCCATCCACTGGTTCACAACAGGGCGCTATCAAATCAGTACTGACGATGCAGATGTTTCGGGTAATCTGGTGCAACTGATGTCGCAAACCACCGGCAACGTGCAGGCAGTGTACGCAGACGAAACGCAATGGGTGAATGCTGGTGCGCCTTTGGTCATGCTCGATGGCGCCGATGCCCGGTTAACGCTCGACAAGGCAGAAGCCAATTTGGCTCAAGTGGTGCGCAACGTTGCACAACAGTATCAAACAGCTGACGCAGCCAATAGTCTGGTTACTGCAAAACAAGTCGCACTAAACCGCGCACTCAGCGACTTGTCCCGTCGCAATGAGCTGGTGGATGCACGAGCCATTGCCCGTGAGGATGTCGAACATGCAAAACTGTCTGTCGCCAATGCCCAAGCCGATTTACTGACTGCACAACGCCAGCGTGACGCAGCCCAAGCCCTGGTCAACCACACCACACTGACGCAGCATCCTGCCGTCATCCACGCTGAAGTGACATTAAAACAGGCTTGGCTGGGTGTGCAACGCCTGATCATCCGTGCGCCCGTATCGGGCTTTGTCGCAAAACGTGTCGTGCAAGTCGGCGAACGGGTGACGCCCGAAACGCCGCTCATGGTCATTGTACCCCCCACACAAATTTGGCTGGATGCCAATTTTAAGGAGAACCAGCTGGATCAAGTGCGTATCGGCCAGCCCGTATCCTTTACCACCGACCTGTATGGCAAAGACCTGATCTTTCATGGTACCGTAGCCGGATTGAGTGCAGGCACCGGCAACGTGTTTTCCCTGTTACCGGCTCAAAATGCAACCGGCAACTGGATTAAGGTGGTGCAACGGCTGCCGGTACGCGTCAATCTGAACCAGGCCGAAATCACACGACACCCTTTACGGCTGGGTTTGTCAGCCACTGCGGTGGTGGATGTGCACGATCAACATGGCAAAACGCTCACCACTGCCCCGGTGACCACCTACCAGACGCTGGAATATCAGCAGAATGAGGTGCCAGTCGAACAACTCATCACCCATATCGTGCGGCAAAACAGCGGTACATGAGCCAGCTTCCCCCCATACAGGGCGCATCCCTGGCGCTGTTGACGCTGGGCTTGTCGCTGGCAACGTTTATGCAGGTGCTGGACACCTCCATTGCCAATGTATCCATACCCAGTATTGCGGGAGATCTGGCTGTCAGCCCCAATCAGGGCACGTGGGTCATCACTTCTTTTGCTGTCAGCAACGCCATTGCCTTACCCCTGTCCGGCTGGCTGGCCCGCCGGTTCGGCGAAGTACGTCTTTTTATCGTCGCAACCCTTTTATTCACGCTGGCGTCCACGTTTTGTGCGCTTTCAAGCAGCCTGCCGATGCTGGTCGTGTTTCGGGTGATACAGGGTGCCGTTGCCGGCCCCATGATCCCTTTATCGCAAAGCTTGCTGTTATCCAACTATCCGCAAGAAAAAAAGGGCTTGGCCCTGGCATTGTGGGGAATGACGGTGGTGCTGGCCCCTATCTTCGGCCCTATTTTGGGTGGGTACATCACCGACAACTTAAGTTGGCCGTGGATTTTTTATATTAATGTGCCGGTGGGAATCATTGCCACTTACCTGACCTGGCGGCTCCTGCATGCACGTGAGACGGCCACCGAGCGCAAACCGATTGATGGCGTAGGTTTGGTCTTGTTAATCATTGGGGTAGGCAGTTTGCAATTATTGCTGGATAAAGGCAACGAGCTGGACTGGTTTGATTCGAACTTCATCGTGACGCTGACTGTGATCTCGGTGATCGCACTCGCCGCATTCATTATTTGGGAACTGACCGATCAGCATCCCGTTGTAGATTTAAGTTTATTCAAAGAGCGGAATTTTACCGTTGGCACCACCGCCATCAGTATCGGTTACATGACATTCTTTTCCGGGGTAGTGATCTATCCTTTGTGGTTACAGACTCAAATGGGTTATACCGCCACCTGGGCTGGGCTGTCTGCGGCACCATTGGGTATTTTGCCCGTATTCCTGTCGCCCTTTGTGGGCAAGAACATGCACAAATTCGACCTGCGTATACTGGTCACCTTCAGTTTTCTGGTGTTCGGCAGTGTGGCATGGTGGGCTTCCAATTTCAACACCAGTGCCACCTTTGCTGAATTAACCTTGCCACGCTTCGTCCAGGGCTTGGGCATGGCTTTCTTTTTTATTCCACTCATGTCTATTTTATTGTCCGGTCTGCCACACAACCGGTTAGCCAGCGCATCAGGTTTATCCAATTTTCTGCGTATACTGGGAGGCAGTTTCGGCACCTCACTCAGCATCGCCCTCTGGGACAGACGCGAATCTTTCCATCACAGCCGACTTGCCGAAAGTGTGACCACTTACAATGCCAACACCCATGCAGCCATGACGCTTTTTCAACAACAGGGAATACCCACGACAACCGCCCACGCACTGATACAAAGACAATTGGGTGGACAGGCCTATATCCTGGCCCTGAATGATGTATTTTTTATTTCCGCACTGATTTTCTTTGGCCTGATCAGCTTGATTTGGCTGGCAAAACCACCGTTTGGCGCGCCGCCAGCAGGTGGGGGCGGCGCGCATTAAGCGCGTTAGAATAAATTAACCTGCCAACAACAGCACATCCAAACCACCCTGTTTATCCAGTGCCGACAAGTCATCGAATCCGCCCACGTGGGTCTGCCCCACATAAACTTGCGGCACAGTACGACGCCCGGTACGCGCCATCATTTCCTCACGCAATGAAGGATCCAAATCAACACGTATCTTGTTGACGGTGACATTTTTATTTAAAAGCAGGCGTTCTGCCATCGTGCAATAAGGACAAACCGCGGTACAGTACATCGTGACTTCAGCCATGTTTTACTCTTACCTCATCGACTCATTTAACCGTTGGCATCTGTGCCTTCTGCCAGGCAATCATGCCACCCGAAAGATTGTAGACACGGGTAAATCCAGCTTTACGCAAAATACCACATGCAGTACCAGACCGGTTACCTGAGCGACAACTGATCACAACCGCCTGATTACGGTACTTCTCCAGCGTCTTGATGCTGTCTTTCATCTGACCCAATGGCACAAGGTGTGCATTAGCAATGTGTCCTGCGGCAAACTCACCGGGCTCACGCACATCCAGCACCACCGCGTTTTCATGATTAATCATTTGCACTGCCTGGGTCACATCGACTTCAGGCACGCCACCAACTGAACCCAGCAGTTTGGGAAAGGCCAACATCACACCGGAAGTCACCGTCATGATAATCAACCAAAAATTTTGATGTACAAAATCCAATGCTTACTCCTACAGGCCGCAACCTGATTTAACACCACATTTCAAAAGAATGCTGTCCAGAGGACAGAAACGGGTAAAGCCACTTTGAAACAAATTGAAACCAACAAAGACAGTCAACCACAGCCAGGTAGGATGGGTAAGATCGACTTGACCAGTGAACTGGGCCAAAGCCAGTGACAGTAAAATAAATGTCCCGGCGATGATACGAACGATGCGTTCTACAGTCATAATTATTCCGTTCTGTTTAATTGTTTAATTAAGGTGCACATTGCGTTCCAGCTTGCCTTCCCACAGGAAATACAGCAGCGGGATGACCACCAAGGTTAGTATGGTTGAAGCAAAAGTACCAAAAATAAGCGACACAGCCAACCCGCCAAACACGGGATCAGTGACCATTATCGCAGAGCCGAGTATGATTGCCAAGGCAGTCAGCATGATGGGACGAAAACGTATCGCACCAGCTTCAATGACAGCATGTTCCAGTGAGTAACCTTGCGCACGATAGTCAATAATGAAATCAATGAGCAACAGCGAGTTACGCACCACCACACCGGCCAGAGCGATCACACCAATCATGGAGGTTGCGGTAAAGGCTTGGTGGGTCAACCAATGCCCCGGGAACACGCCCACCAATGTCAGCGGAATAGCGCCCATCACAATCAAAGGCATCATAAACGATTTGTAATATCCCACCAGCATCAAATAAATAAACACCAGTGCCACAATAAAGGCAGAACCCAGGTCACGAAACACGTCCAGCGTCAGCCGCATTTCTCCACCCCATAACAGATGATTATGAAGAATGTCGTCGGGTTGTGCTTCGACAAACCCCAAATTACCTGTTTTGAAACGCACACCATTACTCAGCAATTTCCCATCCAGCATTTTATCCAGCGCCAACACAGCGTAAACAGGGCTTGACGTCAGCAACTCACCACCTACCATCACCACAGGGTGTTGATCCCTGTCGTAAATGGGTTTGTCTTGTATGGTACGGTCAATGGTTGCAATCGCGGAAAGCGGTATAGATTGCCCCATTTGGTTAGTGATTTGTAGCGCCAGGATTTGTTCCGGCATCTGCCGTTGATCACGCGGCAATCGAACCGTAATGTTAATGGGTTCAAGACTCCCTGTGACGTGTAAGGTACCGGCGGTAAAGCCCGACAGATAGTCGTGCAGCATTTTAGCCACCTGACCTACTGCGACACCCGAAAGTGCCGCCTTTTGACGATCGACGTGAAGGGTATAGGATGCCACAGAACTGGTGACGGAATCGTCGGTGTTAACAATGCCATAAATGGCATTAAAATCGCGATCCACTGTGGTTGCCGCCAAACGTAACTTGTCATAATCCGGACCGTACAACTCAGCCAAAATCTGTGACTGAACAGGCGGTCCTGGCGGGGTCTCGTACAATTTTATTTTTGCACCGGGAAAATCTTTGCGCACTGCATTTAGCGCGAGATTGAGGCGCTGGGCAATCTCATGCGACGGGACTGAACGCTCATGTTTGCTGGTTAAGTTGACACGTAACTGCGCCAGATTGTCACCCCGTTTGAGCATGTCGCCACGCACCAGGGCAGAGAAATCAATCGGCGCCGTCGTGCCAAGGAAAGTTTGGTAGTCGGTGACGTAACGGGTTGTGCCCAATACATCACCGACTGCGCGGGCAACCCTGTCGGTTTCTGCCAGCGTGCTGCCAGCCGGGGTATCGACTTGCAGTAAAAGGGTATTGGTGTTGTCGTTGGGCAACATTTTTAACTCGACGCCCATGGCTGATAATGGACCGTTCAATCCTGAGGGCCGAATAAACTGCCATGCAGGTTGCAACATCGCAGCAAACAACAGCCCAATCACCACCATAAACAGAATATGACGATGTCTCGCACTGTGAATAAAAGGGGTAATCACGGCGACATAAGCCCGATACAAGGGATCTTTTGGGCGGGTTGCCCTGTCTTCTAATGCGGGGGTGTCTGCCATTTGTTTGGCTGCCTTGCCCGCCAGCCAGCGATTTGCCGCCCAAGGCACTACCATGTAAGCGATCACCAGAGAAGCCACCATCGCAATGGGCACATTAAACGGGATGGGGCGCATAAAGGGGCCCATCATGCCTGTCACAAAGGCCATCGGAATAAAAGCCAGTATCACTGCGATGGTGGCCACATTGGTGGGGTTGCCGATCTCGTTGGTCGCAATCACCAGCACATCCTTGAAATTTGTGTCGCCATGGTGCAAGTGGCGGTGTATGTTTTCGATCACCACGATGGCGGCATCAACCAGCAAACCCAGGGACAAGATCAACGCAAACAGGGTAATACGGTTGATAGTCTGACCTGCAAACAATCCGACTGTCAGCACAACAAACAAAATAAGCGGAACGGTGAGTGTGACAATAGCCGCTTCGCGCCAGCCGAGAAATATCACCAAAATAACCACCACAGAGCCAATGGCGATACCCAAATGTTCCATCAGGGTATTGACGGCATCATTGGCTTTTGCGCCATCATCGCGGGTGACGCTGACAGTCACCCCCTGCGGGATCGCATCCCGCTTGAGCGCATCCAACTTGCTCAATACTGCACTGGCCACCACCACCGCATTGGTACCTGATTTTTTGGCAATGGCAATAGTGACCGCAGGGGCTTCGCCACGGTAAGCGGGGTGTTCAGCGGCCGGGCCGAAAGCAAACCGGCTCTGCTCATCGGTTTCGGCAGCGCCATCACGAATATCGGCCACATCCTTCAGATAAACCGGCTTGCCATTGGGCGCACCAATAATAATATGCCCGACTTCACGCACATCTCCCAAAAATCCGGATAAGCGCACTGGCTTTGACTGATCATTATTGACCAGTGTGCCCAGGGGCAAAGACACATTGGCGCCCTGTAATTGCTGACCCAACTGGTCCAGGCTGATACCGCTGGCACTAAGTCTGGCCGGGTTGATCCAGACATTGACTGCATGTTCTGTTCCACCCGTCAACTGTGTAAATGACACACCCGGAATATTGCGCAATTGTTCAAGCACATGCGCAGCCACTAAACGCAGTGCGTCACTGGACAACTGCGTGGCGCTCAAGGTAAGCGTCATAATGGGCACATCGTCCACATTAATCGGCTTGACGATGGGTTGCATCACACCAGCAGGCATACGGTCCATGTTTTGCATCAACTGGTTATAGAGCTTGACCAGGCTGCGCTCCTGATCCTGCCCCACATCAAACTGAACGGTGACCACGCCATAATCCGCCACGGCGTAACCAAAGGTATGCTTTACACCAGACTGTGCGTTCATAATCGCTTCCAGTGGCTGAACCACCAGATGCTCAATTTCATCTGCCGATGCGCCAGGTTTGGCCACGATAATATTGGCAGCGGGCACGACAATCTGCGGGTTGTATTCTCGCGGCGTCACCAGCAAGGCCATCACACCAGCCAGTGTCACCGCCAGCATCATCATGGCAGTGATTTTTGATTCAAGAAAAGTTTTCGCCAGTTTGCCGGCGATATTCAGCTTCTGCGGAATGTGTTCAGACATTGCCATCCCCTGCCACGATCTTGTCACCTGATTGCAACGAGGCATCTGGCTTGTCCACCACCTGTTCACCCGCTGACAGGCCCGCCTGAATTTCCGTCTGGCCTGATACCGTGTCACCGGCACGCACCATGCGATAATGAGCGACATGGTTTTGATCCACCACGAAAACGCCACTAATTCCCGCGCGCTCAATCACCGCGCTGGCTGGAATACGCAAACCCTGACGCTTCCCTGTTGAGAAATCCACTTGGACAAACATACCACTTTGCAACGCAACACCAGGAGGCAGACTAATCTTGACCAAATGAGAGTGCGTCACAGGATCTGCGGCTGAAACCAAATGCGTAATGGTGCCGGTCAATGTCATCTGATTGACGTGCAGGGTAACTGCTTCGTGCAGGCTTAATTGGCCAAAAATCGTTTCCGATGTCTGCGTCTCGACATCCAGTTGGGCGGGATTCACCAAAGTTAACAGTGGCTGACCTGGGGCAGCCAAGGCACCCACACTGGTTAAACGCTGGGTAATGGTACCGGGAAATGGTGCGCGAATTTCAGCATAACGCATTTGCGCATTGGCACTGGCGTGACCGGCACGGGCTGCGTTGGCCTGCTGTTGAGCAACGGAATACTGAAGGCGGATTTTGTCCCACTGCGCTTTGGGGATCGCTTCTTCGCGATAAAGATCGCCAAAGCGGTCATAATCGGATTTTGCATCGGCCAACGCCGCCTCAGCTTGGGCCAAGTTAGCACCAGACATGCTGACTTGACCCTGAATGTCGCTTGGGTCCACCGTGATAAGCAAATCCCCCTGCTTCACTTGCTGCCCTGTCTCCACGTTAATGTGCCGGACATAAGCCATGATGCGTGAGGCAATTTGAATCTGCTGTTGCGCCACCACACTACCTGGATAACCTGCAACAACGGGGAACTCACTGGCTTGCGTGGTGAACAGGGTGGCCTTCACCGAATTCACCGGTGACACAATGGTGGCAGAATCACCAGTCTGATGGTCACCACAACCGCCTAACAGCAAGGTTAAAAATAAAACAGCAAAGCGAATGGGGAAATTGTTCACAGCAAACTCCTGGTACTCATTAAATTAAAGTGCATCGGGATCAAGTTGTCCCAAGGCAAGTTTCAAATTGGCTCGTTGTACAGCCACCGCATACCGCGCAGTCACCACATCGGCACGCGCTTTGTCCAGTTGCGCCTGAGCACCCAGTTGCTCAGTAATGGTCGTCAAACCGTTGGCATAGCGTTTATTGACCAGACGTACGGCTTCTTCAATTTGCGACAAAGCCGCTTCGCGTTCAGCTAATTGTTTTTCAGCTTCATCGGCTTTACGCACTGCCTCATCCACTTGATAGGCCAACCCGGCTTCGGCTTGGGTCAAACGCGCCTGCGTTTCATTTTTACTGGCTTGCGCCTGATCCACTTTGGCATGCGTGACACCGCCATCAAAAGCGACCCATGACACCGAACCGCCTATGGTGTAGGAACTGGCGCCCAACCCCATTTGGGCATCATTCCAGTCCTGACGCAACATCAAACCCACTTGGGGCATCCATGCGGCGCGAGCCATATCTACTTTGGCAGTTTCCGCTTGTGTCTGTTTACGCAAAGCCAGAATACCGGGGTTATTTTCAAGCGCTGTTTGGCGCAAGGTTTGTATTGGCGCAGCAATCGGCTTAATTTCAGCCCACTCGCCAACATCCAGCGGATGTTCAAATGGCACGCCCAACAAAACATGTAACTGTTCCAGTGCGCCGTCTAATGCATTTTGTGCCTGAAGATGTTGCACTTGTACATCTTGCAACCGAACCTGCGCCAGCAATAAGTCACTTTTGACAACGGTGCCACTTTTAAGCATGTTGTTCATCATGGTCAGCAATGAGCGCGCTGCGGTTTCAGCCTGTTGGGTCACACCCACAAACGCACGGGCGGCATGAACACCTTCATAGGCCTGCAACACCTGAAAAATCACATGTTGGCGGGCGGACAGATCGCCCTGCTGCGCTGCTTCCACATAAGCGCGTGCTTGTTGAATACCACCTGTAATCAACCCGCCAGTGTAAATAGGTGCCTGAATTTCCAAACGGGTATCAAAATTATGCACAAATCCCGGGTAATTAAGATTACTGGGCGCAACACCCAAGCCCTGCCCAAATTGACCCGCACCAAAATCATTAAATGTCGCCTGGCGTTCGGACAACTTTAAGCCAAAGGCACTGAGTGCATCATTGGTACCTACCACGTCTTCCGACGCAGTGAGCTTGGGAATACGGTTACCTTGCGCTTGGCGCAAACCGGCTTTGGCCTGATTGACACGTTCCTGGCTGCCGATCAGATCAGGATTTTGCTTCAGCGCCATATTGACGCACTCGGCAAAGCTCAAGGTTTCAGCTGCCGCATATCCAGACCATGCCGTACTCAACAACAGCATCAGCGCATGAAGTAACACAGGCTTGTATGAAAATAATTTAGTCATTATTTGTAAATACCTTTGTCAACTGCCATTTTTGGAATAATACGTCATTACTTGCGCGAGCATGAATCTGCCCATTTGATTTCATATCATACTCACTGACCCAGAAATGACGAAATAACATCTTTATACGACCATGCGTCCATATTAAACTAATTGAGACCTTTACACGATGCTTACATCTGCGCATCAGGCAAAGGTCTCTCAATGTCGACTTGATCGATATATTAGAAAATAATTATATACTAATTTATATCAATTTCGCAAGACCAAGTTTAGATTCGACATCACAAGACATTACAGAATGCTGTAGAATAACAACAATTATGATATGTTGGAGCGGTGCATGGGGTTTTCTGAACTCGGTTTGGTGCCAGAAGTGTTGCAGGCATTGTCTGAGTGTGGTTATCGTGAACCGACGCCTGTACAGGCGCAGGTGATTCCTGTTGCGCTGACCGGCTGTGATGTGATGGCTGGTGCGCAAACAGGCACAGGCAAGACAGCCGGATTTACGCTGCCTTTGTTATGTCGTTTGGCGCCCTACGCCACGCATAGTCCATCTCCTGCACGACATCCCGTGCGAGCATTGATTCTTGTGCCAACTCGCGAACTGGCGATGCAGGTAGAAGAAAGCGTTCATAAATATGGCAAACACCTGCCCTTACGTATCGCTGTGGTATACGGTGGCATTCATATGGCGCCACAAATTCAGCGTTTGCGTGAAGGTGTAGATATTTTAGTCGCCACGCCAGGACGTTTGCTGGATCATGTGCAAAACAAAACACTCGATTTGTCGCAGGTGGGTATTTTTGTGCTGGACGAGGCCGACCGAATGCTGGACATGGGGTTTATGCCGGATCTGCGCCGGATCATTGAGTTGCTGCCAACAGAACGACAAAATATGATGTTTTCCGCCACCTTCTCTGGTGAAATCAAGAAACTGGCGGACGCCATCATGCGATCCCCACGCTTGATTGAGGTGGCTCAGCGCAACACCGCAGCCGAAACCGTACGCCAATGCGTTCATCCTGTAGAACGCGCACAAAAACATGTTTTGCTTACCCATTTAATCCGTTCACGCGAGCTGAAACAGGTATTGGTATTTTGTGGTACCAAACTGGGCGCTAACCGCTTAACGCAACATTTAACCCGTAGCGGAATTCCAGCGAACGCCATCCATGGCGACAAAACCCAACAGGCACGCGTGGACGCTTTGGAGCAATTCAAACGCGGTGAAATTACCGTCCTGGTGGCGACAGATGTCGCAGCCCGTGGCATCGATATTGATCAACTTCCCACAGTCATCAATTTTGACTTACCCCGCGTTGCGGAGGACTATATCCACCGAATTGGACGCACGGGTCGTGCTGGTGCGCTGGGCGAGGCGTTGTCATTGGTGTGTGATGAGGAACTGGAATCACTTGCCGCCATAGAAAAACTGCTCAACAAATCGATTCCCTCTGAGGTGGTCGAAGGCTTTTTGACTGTGCCTGTGGTACGGGGACCCGCACCACGAATCAAACCTGCAAGCCATCATGAAGCATCGGTCAACACACATCAACCCGACGACCAGCCTTACATCAGTAGCTTACCAACGGGTCAAACAGTCAAATTGCGACCAAAACCCAATGAGCAAGTAGCTGCGCTGTTTTTACCGCCCGCAAAAAAAACAGACGTCACTTCCGGGTAGACTAAAGCACGACTTGTCTATATTGGTGAGACGGCTTGCCGATAACTGTCATCTTTGCAAGACCGCACTCACAATTACCACCACTTCTCATAAATGGTGTGCTGCGCGGGAACACCCAAGCGCAAGAGTAGTTCGCTCAATTCATCCACCATCGCCTGGGGGCCACACAGATAATACAAAGTGTGCTCATCAATCCCCGCTTGTTGCAACAGGTCTGCGTTGATACGCCCGTTTAATCCACTCCAGTCTGGATGAGTCTTTGTCAGGGTGACCAAGCTGTGCAAACGCGGGTGCTCACTGAGTCGCCCGATATCCGCGCGAAACAAAAACTCTTCTGGACGTGCGATGCTATAAATTAAAGTGGCATCTGCTTGCACGCCCTGCTCATCAATATAACGGAATATGCTCATCAGTGGCGTAATGCCGGTACCCGCACCGATCAACACCACTCGCTTACCCATTTCCGGACGATAAAAAAAATCACCCTGACCGTTGCTGATTTGCAAGTCATCTCCAGCCTGAGCCGCATCATGCAACCAACGGGTAAGCGGGTGACGAGCGCTGGCTTTGATGGCCAGTTCGAAGGTTCCCATCTCTGCGGTGGATGACGCCACCGAGAAACTTGCAGTCTGAAATTCCCCATCAATTTCACGTCCGACGTGTATCCATTGTCCAGGTAAACGATGAAATTCAGGCTGCGTGCAATGGAGTAAAAACCCCTTGATGCCCGGCGCAAGGACGTTTACAGCAAGTAATGTAGCTCGAAATGGAGTAAGATTCAAAATGAACTTTCGGTGGATGACACTGCAGCAGAGGCGTGAAGCGCTCGCACCGTGTCAAGTGTGACATAACCGGACCCATGCAGGTTACCGCCAAACACGTGAGCAGGGCTGTCCGGCTCCCCCAAATCACTGATCACCGCACAAGCACCACTGAAATCATGGTCACAGGTATAATCATTGAGCGTGACCAAAGTAGGAATATGAGCACCCATGCTGGATCGTAACCCGTTAAAAGAGTCTTCAAAGGCCATGCATGCGCTGGCAGGCAACTGTAGTTTTTCCAAAGCCCATTGATAGATATCCGGAGCTGGTTTTTTGGCAGGAACAATATCGCCGGCAGCAATCAATTCAAACCAGTCCATGGCCTCTGCTCCCAAACTGAATTGTAACAGTGCGGTGACATTTTCAGGCGTGGTGGTGGTCACAATAGCCAAACGCAAACCAGCTGCACGCGCTTCTGTCAGCACTCGCCTCACACCGGGACGCACAGGAATTTTACCCTGTTCAAGCAGATCGGTATAATGGCGGGTCTTGCTGCGGTGCAAAGCAATCACCAAGTCATCAAAATCCTTGGGCGGTTGATAGTCAGGCAGGTAATCACTGACATAATGACGGATACGCTCTTTGCCGCCCGTGACGGCAAGCAGCTTGCCATACAAAGCAACATCCCAGTCCCAGTCAAGATGATGCGCCTGAAACGCGGCATTAAAAGCGATGCGATGACCGTCACGCTCGGTATCGGCCAGTGTGCCATCGACATCAAAGAGTAATGCAGATAAAGGTGTCATATTCATTTGTTTGTTGCTCTTCTCACATATTTCTGATATTAAGTCGAAAGAATTATTTTACGCACCACTTACTTTCAATTTTAGAAACGACACATTATTATGAAAGCATCAGAGTTCACTCAATTTACCCCCTATGTCCCCAGTGAAGGGGAGGAATACATGAATCCAGCACAAGCTGATCATTTTCGCAAAATTCTTGAAGCATGGAAAGCTGAATTATCAGATGATATCGATGGCACCATACATGCCATGCAAGAAGATGCCACTTTATTCGCCGACCCCAACGACCGTGCCAGCCAGGAATCAGACATGGCTCTGGAATTACGTAACCGGGACCGCGAAAGAAAATTAATTAAAAAAATTGATGAAACCATTAATAAAATTGACCATGACGAATATGGTTATTGTGAAGCCTGCGGAATTGAAATTGGACTGAAACGTTTAGAGGCCAGGCCCACAGCAACCTTGTGCATCGACTGTAAAACCCTGGATGAATTTCGTGAAAAGCAAGTCGCACGCTAGGCACCTGTCGGATTCGAAAATTCCAGGCGTGGTGTCTCAAGCAAGCGACCCGCGTAGCAGATGCTCAAAAAGTTCGCCTGAGCGAGGACGGATTTTGCAAATTTTCACTTTACGGCGAAATGTCTGCTTACGCCACCTGAGCGTTTTGCAGTTCAACAGTTGTTTTATTGACCAAAAAATAGTGAAATATGGATCGACGGGGCGGATTTATGATGAAATCCCTTTAAGTCCGACAGGCCCTTGGGCAAACAACACAGGAGCAACGTAAATGAGTGAGTTTCAGGCCAAAATGGACGGGATGCTCTACAGCTTGCTATCGTGGGAACAATTAACTGCATTCTGGCAACGGTTGGACACTGAAGCCGGATGGTATGTGTACGCAGTTGGGCAAGAAACACCCCAACAGCCTTCTGACGCCAAACAGGTAACTGATTTCATTTCACGCATTGATACCTTGTTACACGCGGAACACCAGGAACGGTATTGCGGGATTGTGTATGCCGACGACGTCCAAACACCGAACTTTGTTGTCATCTATGACCCCAGCAATTTGGGCGTCTCTTGTGGATCAAGCAAACATCGCGTCATGCCAGGTTGGGTGATGAGCCGGATGCGTCCAGATACGTTAAACACGCATGTAGTACCCAATAACCGTAAACGCTGGTGGAATGAGTTTTTAAACGCCAGTTCAAACGTTTAAATCCGCAAAAAATCGGTAGCAATGAGGTCACAGGCCTTCAGGCCGGTGGATATTTAGTCAGGGCGGGGTTCGGCGCTCCTGCCGGCCTGAAGGCCGGGTTTTTAAACCAGCAAGGAAAAAGGATAAAACGAAGACATATGAGACGCCTCACTTTACCCAAGAATGGGTGAAGTGAGGCGTCCGGCATTATGCTTCCGTCGTAGCGTCGACAGCGTCTTCTTCTTTTTTTGGCGCATCAAGCAAAGCTTTCATGGACAAACGCAGGCGACCTTTTTCATCGGCCTCCAGGATTTTCACTTTGACTTGCTGACCTTCTTTGAGGTAATCCGTGACAGCATTCACCCGCTCATGGGCAATCTGCGAAATATGCAATAAGCCGTCTTTCCCGGGTAACACACTCACAATAGCACCAAAATCGAGCAATTTAATCACTGTGCCCTCATAGGTTTTACCCACTTCTACTTCCGCAGTAATGGCTTCAATCCGCTGTTTGGCCGCCTCACCTGATTCCACACTGGTACAAGCAATTTTGACTGTGCCATCTTCACCAATCTCAATTTGCGCACCGGTTTCTTCGGTGAGCGCACGAATCACAGCACCGCCTTTGCCAATCACGTCACGAATTTTTTCCGGATTAATTTTCATCGTGATAATTCGCGGCGCATAAGCAGACATTTCCTGACGGGGCGCATCCACGGCCTGCTTCATCAAAGCAAGGATATGCATGCGTCCTGATTTGGCCTGCTCTAATGCAGCCTTCATGATTTCCTTGGTGATCCCGGTAATCTTGATGTCCATTTGCAGTGCAGTGATCCCTGCCTCTGTGCCAGCCACCTTGAAATCCATATCGCCCAAGTGATCTTCATCACCCAAAATGTCTGTCAAGACAGCAAAACGATTGCCATCTTTAATCAACCCCATGGCAATCCCTGCCACATGAGCTTTTAAGGGCACGCCAGCATCCATCAACGCCAAACAACCGCCGCACACCGACGCCATGGAAGAAGAACCATTAGATTCAGTAATTTCGGACACCACGCGCATGGTATATGCAAAGGATTCACGGTCAGGCAATACCGCTAACAAAGCGCGTTTGGCCAAACGACCATGCCCAATTTCACGGCGTTTTGGCGTACCAACGCGGCCGGTTTCGCCTGTGGCATACGGAGGCATATTGTAATGCATCATGAAACGGTCGCTGTATTCACCTTGCAAGGCATCAATTTTCTGCTCATCGCGCCCAGTGCCCAGCGTGGCCACCACCAGTGCCTGAGTTTCGCCACGGGTAAACAGTGCCGAGCCATGGGTGCGCGGAAGCACACCGGAACGAATACTGATCGGACGAACTGTGCGGGTATCGCGACCATCAATACGCGGTTCACCACTCAGAATACGGTTACGTACAATGCCAGCTTCCAGATTATGGAACAGGTCATTGATTTCATTAACTTCCAATGTGCCCATCGCTGGGGTTAGCAGCTCAGCCATCACGGCGCAACGTACCACATCAATTTGTTGCGCACGCGCTTGCTTTTGACGCAAATCATAGGCTTGACGCAGGTCATTTTCAGCCAATGCAGCAATTTTTGCGATCAGTTCCTGGTTGGCAACCGGGGCAACCCAACCCCAAGGCTCAGGATTAACTTCATCTGCCAGCTCGTTGATGGCATTGATCGCCACCTGCATTTGCTGATGTCCGAACACCACAGCACCCAACATGATGTCCTCGGATAATTCGTTGGCTTCAGATTCCACCATCAATACCGCATCTTCTGTGCCTGCGACCACCAAATTCAAGGCGGAGTTAGCCAGGTCAGTCGCATTAGGGTTCAATACAAATTCGTTGTTAATGAAGGCCACGCGCGCGGCACCCACCGGACCGGCGAACGGCAGGCCAGCCAAAGTCACCGCAGCAGACGCACCGATTAAGGCAGGGATGTCGGAATCCACTTCGGGATTGCTGGACAACACCGTAGCAATAATCTGCACCTCATTATAAAAAGAATCTGGAAACAGAGGGCGTAAAGGACGGTCAATCAGACGTGAGGTTAGCGTTTCTTTCTCGCTTGGTTTGCCTTCACGTTTAAAAAAACCACCTGGAATGCGACCGGCAGCATAAGTTTTTTCTTGATAGTCAACAGTAAGCGGGAAAAAATCTTGTCCTGCTTTCACTGCTTTTTGAGCCACCACCGTAACGAGAACGATGGTGTCATCCATATTAACAAGCACCGCACCACTGGCTTGGCGAGCAATCTCACCCGTTTCAAGCGTGACTTGATGACGCCCAAATTGAAACGATTTAGTAATTTTCATGAATATCCTTTAATTTAGCGTGCAAAGCCGCCCTGCTTTCAGCACAGGGGGCAAAGACCAACCATACCTGCACAGGCAAAGTCTTATTTGCGCAGACCCAATTTACTGATGAGACTGCGGTAGCTCTCATCATTGGTGCGCTTGAGGTAATCAAGCAATTTACGACGACGACTGACCATTTTCAACAAGCCGCGACGCGAGTGGAAATCTTTGATATTGGCTTTGAAATGCTGTGTTAAACCATTGATACGCGCAGTAAGCAATGCCACTTGCACTTCTGATGAACCGGTGTCGCCCGCCGCATGCTGGTATTCGGTAACGATTTGTGCTTTTTGTTCAGTTGTAACAGCCATGGTATTCTCCTTAACATTGAGATAGAAATCGCGGAAAGTTTCGGCTGAAGAAATTTTCCGTTCTTGATATCAGGCTAGCGCGCTCACCAACCTGAGGGGTCGTATCATACATGCATTTCAATGTATATTCAATGTAATTTGTATTTTAACTTGAATCTGCCCAATGATAATGGCACTGAGTCAAAATTAAATTTTTCGTTTATTTCGGGAAAATTTCTTGCACCACAGCATTGACCTTTCCCTGCGCAAAACGCACCTGAATCGCATCGCCCACCTGTAATGCACTTGCATCACGTACAACCTCCCCTGCCATATCAGTAGTTAAACTATAACCACGCGCCAACACCGTCAGAGGATTGAGAGATTCCAGATGATTACCTTGATATGCCATACGAGACTTTGCCGATTGGAGGGTATTGTGCATGGCTCGATCAAGCCGGTGACGCAAGGCTTCCAATACCACACGGCTTGTTTGAGGGCACTGGCGAAGCAAGGCAGTGGTCAACTGTTCAAGATGGAAGCGTTGCCGCTCCAGCGGATGACGCAAAGCCTCACGCAGACGCAAGCCCAATTGCTGCAGATACGCTTGTTGGGTACGCAATTTTTCACCCGGGTGAACCAAACGGGATTGCAGCAGACGTAAATTTTGTTGATGGTGTTGCAAGCTCCGTTGAAGCTGCGCCTGAAGACGGTTGTACATCCCATCAAAAATCATGCGCAATTGTTCCTGATGCGTACAGGCCACACTGGCAGCAGCTGTCGGCGTAGGTGCCCGAAAATCCGCTACAAAATCAGCAATCGTGAAATCGGTTTCATGCCCCACGCCGCTGATGACAGGGATAGGGCTGGCGGCGATAGCGCGCGCCACCCTTTCATCATTAAACGACCACAGGTCTTCCAGGCTACCACCACCGCGACACAAGATGAGGGTGTCGCATTCCATACGCCGACCTGCGATTTCCAGTGCACTCACGATTTGTTCAACGGCACCCTGACCTTGCACCTGACAGGGATAAATGATCACCGGCAAGGCCGGCATCAAGCGGCGCAAGGTACTGAGTACGTCCTGCAATGCAGCGCCTTGCGGTGAAGTGACGACGCCAATCTGACGGGGCAATTGAGAAATGGGGCGCTTGCGTGCGTTGTCGAACAAACCTTGTTCGGCCAAGTCTTGTTTCAGCTGTTCAAACGCCGCAAAAAGCGTACCCGCCCCCGCCAAACGCACATGCTCTACCTGAAGTTGAAACTCTCCCCGCGTTTCAAATAAACCAGCCGTGGCGCGCACCTCAACGTACAAGCCATTTTTAGGTTGCCAGTCAACGAATTGATTGCGGCTACGGAACATCACACAACGCACCTGTGCCTGAGCATCTTTCAAAGAAAAATACCAGTGCCCGGATGCAGCCAGGGTGAAGTTGGAAATCTCGCCGGTCACCCAACTAAGCGGAATGACGCTGCTTAAGGTGTGTTGAATCAGTCGATTGAAGGCACTCACGCTGTGAATAAGCTCGGATTTGGCAATCATTTTGCCTCGGCTCTTGACTTTTTCCACAGGGGATGAAAGCGCACACACAACAAACAAAAATAATTCATGATGAATATTGACATCCAGATTTAAATAATAACCGATTGTTTTTATTAACTATAATTTAGTGATAAAAAATAGGCGACAAGAAAAAATGCTTGCGCAGAGGAGACTTGAAGCAAAGTTAAACACTTTATCCACAAAGTTATCCACAGATAATGTGCGTAACTTTAAAATCCCTATACGACAGAATGGATTAACCGGCGATCTTCACACTTTGACACAAGAAACACCTCCAAAACACAAACCGTTTACCTCGGGGTTTGGAACAGATGCACCCTGCTGGCTGCCAATCCCGCCCGTTCACGGGCGATGCCCGTGCTTTCCGCAGTCGCCAGCGCAACCCCCATCCGCCGAGCAGGCAGCGCATTGGGTTTACCGAACAGGCGCACATCACTGCACGGCACGGCCAATGCTTCTGCAAGACCTTGATAACTTGGGGCATCGGCTGTGATACCACCATAAATGACCGCAGACGCGCCCTGCTCACGCAAACGGGTATCCACAGGCAAACCCAATATGGCGCGCGCATGCAATTCAAACTCGTTTTGATACTGGGTACACAGAGTAACCATGCCCGTATCATGCGGACGCGGCGAAACCTCAGAAAACCACACCTCGTCACCTTTGACAAACAACTCCACACCAAAAATACCATACCCTCCCAAGTTATCCGTGACTTGCTGGGCGATGTATCGCGCACGCGTCAGGGCTGCGGCTGACATCACTTGCGGTTGCCAGGATTCCACATAATCGCCATTCACTTGACGATGCCCAATGGGCGCACAAAAAGCGGTGTGGATTTGTCCCTTTTCAGCAAGTGCCCGCACCGTCAGCAAAGTGATTTCAAAATCGAAATCAACGATACCCTCCACGATGACCTCACCGTAATCAACGCGCGCGGCTTCTGCGGCGTAGTCCCAGGCGATCGGGATGTCTTCCTCCCGGGTGATGCGCGACTGGCCTTTGCCGGAAGAAGACATAACCGGTTTCACAATGCAGGGCAAGCCAATGTGGGCATGAATGGCATCACGCAAGCTGTCCAGACTGTCTGCAAACCGGTAAGGCGAAGTAGGCAGATGCAGTGTCTCGGCAGCCAACCGACGAATGCCGGCACGGTTCATGGTCAGGTGCGCAGCACGTGCCGAGGGAATCACCTGGCATAACCCTTCCGATTCGATGGCCAACAATTCAGCCGTGGCGATGGCTTCAATTTCCGGCACGATGAGATGCGGCTTTTCCATCTCGACCAGGGCACGCAAAGCATGGGCATCGCTCATATCAATCACATGAGCACGATGCGCCACCTGCTGGCCCGGCGCATGGGCATACCTGTCCACCGCAATGGTTTCTACCCCCAGACGTTGCAAGGCGATGATCAGTTCTTTCCCCAACTCTCCGCTGCCCAGCAGCATCACACGCAACGCGCTGGAAGATAATGGCGTACCGAAGTTCATGATTAATTCCACTAAAAAAGGTTAGCTCTTGGGTCACTAGCCTAAAGGCCATGGCTTTCAACCCGGAGAGGCGAAAAAAACTGCAATCCGGCCAAGTTTAAAGGATTTGTCCATATTTTGCACCGATGTTAAGGCCCATCGCCAGCAGCGCACTGCCGTAAGCCGCTTCACTGCATCGCGCGCGCGCAACGGGAATTCCCAAGCGGCGCTGGCGTATGGCTTGCCAGGCAAGATTACGGCTGCCACCACCGCTGCTTAATATATTGCTGGGTGGCGTGGCGCCGAGCGCAATCAATTGGGCATAACCTTGCTGTTCAATGGCGGCCATGCCTTCCAGCAAGCCATGCAACCATGACACTGGATCCGCAGGACGCGGGGTTAAGCGCGGTGCAAGCTGCGGGTCGTTAACAGGAAAACGTTCACCGGCATGCAACAAAGGATAATAATCAAACGGACTGGGTTGCTCAGGCTGAATTTGGGCACTCAGCTGTTCCAGTTCAGCATCGTTAAAATAATGGCGTAGCACTGCACCGCCGGTGTTGGATGCGCCGCCGGTGAGCCATAAATTGCCGAATCGGTGGCTATACACGCCGCATTCCGTCGAAAAAACAGGGGTACTGGACAACAGTTTAATCACCAGCGTGCTGCCCAGTGAGGTAACCGCCATACCGGGCAGGTAGTCTGGGGCGGCCGCAATGAATGCCGCGATGCTGTCTGTGGTGCCGGCACGAATTTCGCAGACTGCCGAATACCCCCATTGCCGTGCCCAATCGCTGCGCAATTTGCCCAACAAGCTGCCCGGCGCGACCACCTCCGGCAACAAATCCCGGTCTTTTGTCGTGTACAAATCCGCATCCCACTGCAGGGTATGCGGATTGAAGCCACTTTTTAAAGCGCTGTGGTAATCGCTGGCAGCTGGCTTGCCGAGCAACAAACTGTTGCAATAATCTGTTTGATGCATCAAATAACGCGCACGGTTGTGGGCATCGTGCTGTGTGAGCCAGGACAGTTTCTTTGTGGGATCATGGCTGAGCGTATGGTTGTATGGCATGATGGGCGTGACCGGTTGCAAGTCAGCATCGGTCAATAGCACGGTGCCGGAAGTGCCATCTACCGCCATACAATCTATTTGCTGGCGATACGTTTCAGGCACTTGCTGCATCAGGTCCATCAATGCCGCCTGCCAGTGATGGGCTTCCTGCATGGCAGGCGGCCAGTCGATACGGGCAGACCAATGTTCAAGCCGTTGTGTATCAATGAGACTGGCACGCACGCCAGAGGTGCCAAAGTCGATGCCGAGAGCGTACATGGATGAATATGCGGTACAATTAAAGCTTGTAGTGTAGCAGAACAGTTGCAAAACACACCCTAACAATTGTTTTTACTGATTCTATTCAACGTGCGCCTTATTTCCATCAAATTAGCCGGTTTCAAATCTTTTGTGGACCCCGTCACGATTCCCGTATCCGGCCAGCTGGTGGGTGTGGTGGGACCGAATGGTTGCGGCAAATCCAATGTGATTGATGCAGTGCGCTGGGTGTTGGGCGAATCGCAGGCGCGGCATTTGCGCGGCGCGAACATGAGCGATGTGATATTCAATGGTTCTGCCACCCGAAAAGCGATTTCTCGCGCTTCCGTAGAGTTGGTGTTTGACAACAGTGCAGGCCGCGCACCCAGTGTGTGGGCGCAATACGCCGAAATTTCGGTGAAGCGCGTACTGACGCGCAATGGGGAATCCAGTTATCACATTAACCAGTCTCAGGTGCGTCGCCGTGATGTGATGGACGTATTTTTAGGCACTGGTTTGGGTGCAAAAACGCCTTACGCCATTATCGAACAAGGCATGATTTCTCGCATTATTGAAGCGCGCCCGGAAGAATTGCGTGGTTTTCTGGAAGAAGCAGCAGGGATTTCCCGTTACAAGGAAAGACGGCGAGAAACGGAAACTCGGCTGGAACACACTCGGCAAAATCTGCTCCGTCTGGATGACATCCGACGTGCCCTGACAGAGCAAATTGCGCATTTAAGTGCGCAAGCCGGGCATGCACAAATTTGGCAAGGTTTACAGCAAGACTTGATTCTGGCAAAGCAGTTGCTGTGGCTGTTAAAGCTGCGTGACGCACAGAACAAATGCCGTCAATGCAACATGCAGATTCTGCAAATTGAACAACAATTGACTGCCCATGACGACAAGCTGCGCGGACTGGACATTCACCTGCTGGATTTACGCACCCGACATGATGCTGCCAGCGATGCGCTCAATCATTCACAAGGCATATTGTTTGCAGCGGTAGCCGAAGTATCACATCTGGAGCAGTCTGTCCGGCATGTTCAGGACACCCAGTCACGGATCGAACTTCAACTTCGCCAGTTACACACGCAAGTTCTGGAACTGGACGACCAGCTTGCGTCCGCAGAGCTTGAATTAACGCAACGGCGTACCCGTCTGACTGACATCACGCAAAAATGGATAGCGCGCCAACGGGCTCTGGATACCCACCTCGCCACCCTGCCGCAATACGACGCACACGCCCGCGAAGCCCGTACCCGTGCATCCGATGCGCAACGTCAATTGGTCATGGCAGAGCAAGCTGTTACCAAAAGCCAGGCCCAATTGCAAGGCACCGAAAAATCTGTGCAACAGGTGCGGGCACAAATTACCCGTTTCCAGCAAGAATTTACTCAACTGCCGGTTCAAGATACCGCCGCATTGACAGACATGGGTGAGCAATTGGCGGGTTTGTCTGCGGAATGTACGCGCCTGGATGCCGAAATCAGCGTCACAGACAGCCAATTAACCCAATCCATACAACAGCGCAAACTGGTGCAGACGAAATGGGAACAGGTAAACCAGCTTTGCCTGCGGCATGAAGGGCAACTGTCTGGCTTGCGCAGTGTGGTCAAGCAGGCCTCCAGCAATCAAACGCTCGACCATTGGCTTACGCAGCATGGACTGGGAACAAGCCCCCGTTTGTGGCAAATGGTGGGGGTAGCGGATGGTTGGGAACATGCGCTGGAATTAGCTTTGGGCGATTGGCTGCAAGCCCTGGTGATCGACAAAGCGCTCATGAATGCAGCATGCGACACGCGACCGGATGGCTTGGTATGGTTAGCGCAGGATGTGCCGTGGGATGAGGTGCAGCGATCAGACACACCCGAATCGGGTTTGACACCCCTCGGCAGTAAACTTGAATTCAAGTCGCGCAAAGCTGGCGCCATTTTAGATCACCTGCTACATGCCTATGCGGCAGAAACACCTGAACAAGCGGAAAAAATTCGTGCCAAACTCCCCCATGGCGCAAAGTGCTACACCCCACAAGGGTATATATTCACTCGATATAGCACACAACATCCCTCACGGATAACACATGGGCAAGGTGTGCTGGCACAACAAAAACTCATCCAAAAATTAGAGCATGAACTGGTGCAGGCACAGGCACAACGATCAGAACTGGGTGAACGGTTGATGCAGATTGATCAACAGATGTCTGCATGGCAGCACCAACTGCAGCATGCGCGTAGCGCCGTGAACCGCCTGCGGCAGCACATGCATCAGGAACAATTAACGTGGCAGAAACAAACACAGCAGGCCGAACAAATCGCCGCACGCCGTCACCAACTTATTGCGGAACTGGAAAATCTGCAAGCCAATTTAATCAGCGCCCAACAAGAACATCTATATTTAGAAAGCCGCTTACAACAAGAACACAAAAAAACAACACAAGCAAAACAAACTTTAAATGTCCTGCGTGATACGCAGCGTGAAAGCGAAACCCATTTGTCCGCCCAGCAGAAAACACAGCATCAATTAGAGCGCGAAGTCCAGGAATTGCATTACACACTGCGTCTGGAGCAGGCGGGTACCGAAACGCAAGTACAAAGTTTACAGCAACTCAATGAACGCAAAGCGAAGTTAACAGCGCAATTGACAGCCCTGAAAACAGAATTGACGGCCCTGGACCAGGACACGCCTGCAACACAACTGGCTGCGGCAGTGACAACGCGGCATGAGGCAGAAAAAGATTTGGCGGTGCGGCGCACAGAACTGGACAGCACCCGACAAGTTATGCGCGAGTTGGAAGAGCAACACCTGTCCCTGCAACATGCCATCGCACCGTTAAACAAGCAAGCAGAGGGCTTGCGGCTGATGCAGCAGGAAGCCAATTTGCTGGCAGCACAATGTCAGGAACAGCTTAACGCTCTGCAAGCCAATGAAGCGGAACTGGAAACTCGCTTGCCAACTGCGCGAATGACCCAGCTTAACCAGGATATTAAACAATTGAATACCGACATTGCGGCACTGGGGGCGGTAAATTTACTGGCATTGGAAGAGCTGGACCGGGCGCAGGAACGTGAGCGCTATCTCAACACGCAAACACTGGATCTGGAAACAGCCATCGCCACGTTACAACAGGCGATGCAGAGTATGGATGAAGATACACGCACCTTATTTAAAGCCACCTTTGATCAGGTCAATGCATCCATGGCGGAATTATTTGGCACTTTATTTGGCGGTGGACAGGCCGCTTTGGTACTCACCGACAATGAATGGCTGGATGCAGGGGTACAGGTGATCGCTCAACCACCCGGCAAAAAGAACAGCTCTATCCAGTTACTTTCTGGCGGCGAAAAAACATTAACCGCCCTGGCCTTGATATTCGCTTTATTCAAACTGACCCCAGCGCCGTTTTGCATGCTGGATGAAGTCGATGCACCGCTGGATGACAGCAATACCGAGCGTTATGTCAGGCTGGTACGAGAAATGTCGGACAGCGTGCAGTTCCTATTTATTACGCACAACCGCATGACCATGGAAGCTGCTGGACAGCTGATTGGGGTTACCATGCAGGAAGCAGGTGTATCACGCATTGTTTCAGTAGATTTGGAACAAGCGGCACAAATGAATGGTACATAAGTAAAACATCATTCAGCCCATGTTGCGACATGGATTCAACCTTACTTATTGAGAAATCCATACCCTGACTCGAACACACAAACTACAATATGTTAGAATAGACACTTTGCACTTTGTTCTAAATGTTGCATGCAAATCTTGTTACAACGAAACCTTGCGAGGCTAAAAAAATCAGTAAAACTCAAAAAAATCTACCTCTAAAAACAGGGTCGTACTGATGGAAGTTCAAATTAATTTAGAGTTTCTTGAAGAAGCATTAAACGAGCATGCCATCGTGAGCATGACTGATGCCGCTGGAAACATCATCTATGCCAATCAAAAATTTCTTGATATTTCTGGTTATACCTTATCTGAGTTAATCGGTAAAAATCATCGCATATTGAAATCCAGCATTCATTCGTCTTTGTTCTATCAGGAAATGTGGAACACGCTATTAAGCGGTAAAACCTGGTTTGGGGATTTGAGTAACCAACACAAGAACGGTGATATTTATTGGATGCGTGTCTCGATTAAGCCCATGCTGAATCAGGAAGGCTTGCCCATCCAATACCTGTCCATTCGCACCGACATTACCGGTCAAAAATTACTCTCGACGGAATTAAACAAACGAAAAGAAGAACTTGAAACCCTCTACCACACTACCAGAGACGGTATTGCGCTCCTGGATTTGGATTCCAAATTTCTGGCGGTCAATCCTGCTTATGAACGTATGACGGGCTATTCCCGAGCAGAATTACTTAAAACCACATGCATCGCCCTGAGTGCACCAGAGGAGGTGCTGAGATCGACATCGGTGTTAAAACGGGTTTTGGCGACAGGCTATGTCGAAAATCATGAAAAAACCTGTATCACCAAGAACGGTCAGCACATCCATGTCAGCACATCTATCGCCTTACTGCCCAACCAGCAACGCATTTTAATCAATACCAGAGAAATCACCGAAAAACGAAAACTGGAGCATGCGCTTTCCCTGGCCAAAGAACGCGCAGAAATGACACTGGCATCCATAGGCGATGCAGTAATTACCACAGACGCAGCAGGGCTGATTACATTTCTGAATCGGGATGCCGTCAATTTTACAGGCTGGGCGCTCAATGATGCGCTGGGCAAGCCATTGTCTGAAGTTTTCAATATTGTGAATGAAAATACTCGCAAAAAAGTGGTCAGCCCAGTTGATGAGGTATTGCGTAACGGAAAAACCGTCATGTTAACCGGTCAAACCCTGCTGATTTCACAAAATGGCACGGAATACAATATTGAAGACTCGGCAGCGCCTATTTTCCTCCCCGATGGTACATTGATAGGCTGTGTACTGGTATTTTACAATGTCACAGAAAAATACCGGTTGCAAAATACCATGCGCTGGCAAGCAGCACATGACCCCCTCACCAACCTTCCCAACCGCATCTTGCTGACAGATAGTTTTAATCGTTCAATCGCCCACGCACAACGGCAACAAAAACTGTTGGCCGTGTGCATGATTGATCTGGATGAATTCAAACCCGTGAACGATCAATACGGGCATGATGTGGGGGATTTGCTGCTGATCGAAGCAGCCAAACGTTTAAACGATGTGATTCGTAGCGAAGACACAGCCGCACGTTTGGGCGGTGATGAATTTGTATTGCTGTTGAGTGATATCGCCGATGTGGATGAACTGCAGGTCATTATGGAACGTTTGCTCACCGCACTCGCGACACCTTACGTCATCGATAAAAAACATATTACGCTCTCCGCCAGCATCGGCAGCGTGTTATATCCGCTGGATGATGCGGATGCGGACACACTGCTGCGCCACGCTGATCAGGCCATGTATCAAGCCAAACAACATGGACGTAACCAGCACCAGATGTTTGATGTGTCATTGGACACACAAATCATCGCCAGGCACAAGACCATCAAAGAGGTAAAAAAAGCCCTGCACGACAATGAACTGATGTTGTATTACCAACCTAAAGTCAACATGAGGACTGGGGTCATCACGGGCATGGAAGCTTTATTGCGTTGGCAACACCCCACGCAAGGCCTGATTCCTCCATTAGATTTCCTGCCCCAGGTAGAAAAAGCTGACCTGATTATTGATATTGGGATTTGGGTAATGGATCAAGCGATGCAACAAATTTCCGCATGGCATAAAGCAGGCAAATCGTGGGTAGTCAGTGTGAATATTGCAGCACTGCATTTTCAGAATGGTGATTTTTCGCAACATCTTAAAGACACATTGGCCCGTTATCCCGATGTACCGTCTCATTTGCTTGAAATCGAAATATTGGAATCCGTTGCCCTGGGTGATATCAACCAGATCAATCAATTGATATGCGATTGTCAGGCGCTGGGAGTAAGTTTCTCTCTGGATGACTTTGGAACGGGTTACTCCTCCCTGAGTTATTTAAAACGTCTGCCGGCTGAAACCATTAAAATCGACCAATCCTTTGTACATGACATCCCGGATAACAAAGACGACTTGGCTTTGGTTGAGTCCATTATCGGCATTGGGCGCGTATTTGGTCGAAAAATTATTGCAGAAGGCGTAGAAACAGCCGAACAGGGGGTAGCGTTAATGCATCTTGGTTGTGACCTGGCGCAGGGTTACAGTATTGCCAGGCCCATGCCCGCCGCGCAAGTGCTGGACTGGTCTTTGACATATGTCGCCGACAAGATTTGGGCGGCTTAGGACTCGTTCATTCCGCCTGTTCGACCTTGTTGCGACAATCTCACCCTGTCAGACCCAAATAATTGAGACGATTTTGGACCTGCGCGATCATATGCTAAAGCCTCTCGCATCCATTTTGGGTTAGAATAACATCCATATCCACCCACCAATATTTCACTATGTCCTCAATGCCGATTCCTGAACGTGTGGTGATTGCTACCCGCGAAAGCCCCTTAGCCATGTGGCAAGCCCACCATGTTGCGCAACAATTGCGCGCCGACTGGCCAGGCCTGCAGGTAGAAATTTTGGGTATGACTACACGCGGGGATCAAATTTTAGATGTGTCGCTGAGCAAAATTGGTGGCAAGGGATTATTTGTCAAGGAACTGGAAGCTGCCTTACTGGAGGGTCGTGCAGACATCGCCGTGCATTCCATGAAGGATGTGCCGATGTCGCTACCGGATGGCTTCGCGCTGGTAGCCATTGGTGAACGCGAAGACCCAACCGATGCGCTGGTGTCCAATCTTTATGCCAACGTCGCCAGTTTGCCGGATGGTGCCCGCGTAGGCACTTCAAGCTTACGCCGTGAAAGCCAGTTGCGCGCCAAATTTCCTCATCTCAATATTTCCCCTTTGCGGGGAAACTTGCAAACTCGTTTACGCAAGCTGGATGAAGGCCAATATGAGGCCATTGTGCTCGCGAGCGCAGGGCTCAAGCGTTTGGATTTGGGTGAACGCATACGCGAATCACTGTCGATTCACACCAGTTTACCCGCAGTGGGACAAGGCGCGCTGGGTATTGAATGTCTGCAACATCGCACCGATTTGTTTACCCTCCTCGCAAAGTTTAACCATGCCGACACTGCCGATTGTGTGATGGCTGAGCGTAGCTTAAGTCTGTGTTTGGGTGGTAGTTGTCAGGTGCCGCTAGGCGGCTATGCGGAAATATCTGGTGAAACGCTTACTCTTCGGGGTCTGATTGCCCAACCCGATGGCAGTTTAGTGTTGCGTGAGCAAATCAGCGGGGCACGCCAGGACGCGAAGGCATTAGGCCGTATTGTAGGTGAGCGCTTACTTGCGCAAGGTGCTGATAAAATTATGGCTGCTTTAGCATGACCAATTCGCCTTTACGCGGCAAAGGTATCCTGGTGACGCGCGCTCCGCACCAGGCACAACAACTGACAAACCTCATTTTGGCGGCTCAAGCCTGCCCGGTGGCATTCCCGGTATTGGAAATTCTCGATGCAGCTGACCAAGCGCCCATGAATGCCATTATTGACCGTCTGGATGATTACCAGATAGCGATTTTTATTAGCCCCAATGCTGTCAATAAAGCCATGAACCTGATTAAGGTGCGCCGCGAGCTGCCTGTCAATCTGCGCATTGCCGCCATAGGACAGGGCAGCCGCCGCGAGTTGAAACATTTTGGGCTGAGCGATGTGATTGCGCCCACGCAACGCTTTGACAGCGAAGCATTACTGGCCATGCCTCAACTACAAAATATTCAGGGTCAGCGCGTCGTGATTTTTCGTGGCGATGGTGGACGTGAACTGCTGGGTGATGAATTAATTCGCCGCGGCGCCCTGATTGATTATGCTGAATGCTACCGGCGAGGCCGTCCTGCCGCAAATGCCGGTGCATTGTTACGCCAGTGGTCGCGGGGAGAAATCAATGCAGTCACTGTCACCAGCTCGGAAGGCTTGCGCAATCTTTATGAAATGGTGGGAAAGCTGGGAAGGCAATGGCTTAAATCCACACCCATTTTTGTTACCCACGAGCATATTTTGGCAGTGACACAGGAACTGGGACTGCAACGTAGCATTCTGACAGAGGCGGGTGACGCAGGCTTGGTGGCAGGCATGACAACCTGGTTTGAGCACGAACATGACTGAAAATGAACAACCTGATTTTCTCGATAAACTCGGCATCTGGTTAAATCCGGCCTTGATCTTGTCGATGCTGGCATTTATTTTTGCAGTATGGCAATGGGGATTGACGCGCAGTGAATTACATACTCTGCGTGACGAAACAGCCCAGCGTTTAACTGAAGCCAACAAATTGGCACAGCAGGCGCAGACGATGAGCCTGCAAGCAACAGACAGCACCCGCGACATGGGAATACGCATTGCCGAACTGCAAACCCGTCTCGCCGAATCGCAAAGTCAACAACTCGCTTTAACCGAATTGTATCGCAGCATGTCGGCTCACCGTGATGAGTGGACGCTCACCGACATTGAACAATTGTTACTCACCGCCAACCAGCAACTCCAACTGGATGGCGATGTAAAAGCCGCACTCATCGCGCTACAAGATGCTGACGCCAGATTACAGGCCATCAATCGCCCACAATATACGCCTTTACGCCGCGCGCTCAACGCCGATATGCAACGCCTGCAATCGCTGCCGCCTGTTGACGCTTTGGGCATAAGTTTTCGGTTGGACAACCTGATTGCACAAATTGACCAACTGCCACTGGAAAGCGATCCTGAACATCCTGCCTTACATCCTCCTGTCATACGCCCTGTCCTGCCGATGAACCGAACACAAGCTTTCGCACAAGCTTTGTGGTTAGAAATAAAAGGATTGGTGCAAGTTCGCCGGCTTGACACCCCGGACACCGCCTTACTGCTACCCGAGCAAAGCTATTTTTTGCGTCAAAATTTAAAATTGCGGTTATTGAGTGCGCACATTGCCTTGTCCTCACATGACCAAGCTGATTTTGATACTGATTTACAGGCGGCAAAACGCTGGATCAACCATTATTTCAACCGTGATGACCGCGCGACGCAACACGCACTGGCGCAAATCGATGAGTTATTGCGAACCCCAATCAATATTCCTACGCTCAACCTGGATGCCAGTCTGGCCGCATTGAAAGCCAGCCATCTTCCTGTCGAGCCTTAAACCTAAAAACAAGCAGTTGACTGCTTAGCAATGAGGTCACCGGCCTTCAGGCCGGTGGATATTTAGTCAGGGCGGGGTTCGGCGCTCCTAGCGGCCTGAAGGCCGGGGTTTTAAACCAGCAAGGAAAAAGGATAACACTATGCGATTAAAGGACATTTTTGCCATTTCACCTTTCACCCAATTGGTGAGGCCGCTACGTGTTGAATTATACGCCCCTCACGGCGCAGGCTGTGTTGCTACGCGCCTGAAGGGAGTAATAACCCTTCTTCGCTTGCAGCGCCTTGCCCTACACCATGATGGACGCATATTTCAACGTGTCCAACTACCGTTTCCAGGTTAAATTATGCGCTTGTTAATTTGGATCTTACTCATTTTTACCCTGGCAGTGGGTTTTACCCTGGCGGGGAAATTTGATCCGGGTTATGCCATCCTGGTGTACCCACCCTACCGGATTGAGCTTTCACTTATTCTGTTTACTTTATTGTTACTGGGTGTCATCGTGCTGGGTGCTGGTTTTCTTCGCTTCGCGACCACGGTTCTCAGCCTGCCGCGTTATGCACGCGAATATCGGCAACACCAACGCCGACAGGAGGGAGAAACCGCCTTGTTGGACGCCTTGCGTGCCGACATTCAAAAAAAACCCAAAGTGGTTGAATTGGCTGCCCGCCGGGCCATCGAACTGGATTACCAACCGCAACTCGCGGCACTGCTCGCCGCACGCGCTGCGGAAACCTTGCACGAGTTAGCCAAACGCGACCAGTATCTTGAATTGGCAAACAAATATAAGACACTTTAACCTGGAAACGGTCATTGCATGAAGTGAAAAATGCGTTCATCGTAGCGCAGGGCGAGATGCAAGATAATCATCATGATATAAATTTATGGCAGAACATTTCTGGCGGGAAACAGATTGATGAAAAACGAGCCGGGACGCAACGCACTGTGCAAATGCGGTAGTGGTAAAAAATACAAACAGTGTTGCCTCAAGCGCACAAATGCTCAACCAGCATCGCCAATAAATCTCGCACAATGGATGCAGGAAGCGCTGGCACACCATCGTGCCGGGCATCTGACCGAGGCACAGATACTGTATCAGCAGATGCTGGAATACCCTGGCGCACAGCCCGATGTCTGGCATTTACTCGGGCTGCTCTGGCATGCACGCGGGGAACTGACGCAGGCGCAAGCCATGCTGGACCGGGCCGTCGCGTACCAACCCACCAATGCGGCTTATTGCGTGAGCCTGGGACTTGTCTTGCAAGCCATGGGGAGGCCCGGTGAAGCAGAAGTGCGTTACCGTCAGGCCATTTCCAGCCAACCGGATCATGCTGGCGCACACAACAATCTGGGTAATGCACTCGAAGAATTGGGGCAACAGGATGAAGCATTGATCAGCTACCATACCGCATTGCGCTTACAGGCTGACCCGGTCATTCATTACAATCTGGCTAATATGTTGCAAAAACGCGGGAACATGGATCAAGCTATCGATCACTACCAGCAGGCACTCGCTCTCAACCCGGTCTATACCGAAGCATGGGGGAATTTGGGTAGCGCGTTACAACGGAGTTCACGCACCGCCGAGGCAATTGTCTGTTATCAGCAAGCAATTGCCTCGCGCGCGGATTATGCCGAGGCGCACAATAATTTGGGCAATGCATTGAAGGAAGAAGGCAAGCTGATCGAGGCAGCGGCCTGCTACCGTGATGCGCTGGCCTTGCGTGAACACGATGAAGGCATCCATAACAACTTGGGGCATGTACTCAAAGCACTGGGGCAAGTGGAGGATGCCGTGATCAGTTATATGCGCGCAATCGCACTCAATCCCAATTATGTAGAAGCGATGACAAGTCTGGCCGGAATATTGCAGGAACAGGGCAAAACGTCACAGGCAATCGTACTGTATCAGCGCATTCTGGCGCTTAAACCAGATGCCCTGGAGGTACTGAACAATTTAGGTTGCGCATTCTTTAGTGTGGGCCAAATCGATGAGGCAGTAAACTGTTATTGCAATACCATATCGCTTTATCCGGATTCTGCCCAGGCACATTACAATCTTGGTGGTGCTTTACAGGCTCTGTGGCGACTGGATGAAGCCGTAGACAGCTACCGCCACGCGCTTGAACTCAAGCCTGATTATGCCGAAGCGCACAATAACCTTGGCAATGTATTCAAAGCACTGGAACAATTTGACGCAGCGAGGAGCTGTTATCAGCGTGCGCTGGAACTCGATCCGCAATCAGCGCAAACAAGCTGTAATCTGGCTATTCTTGATTCAACCCAAAAACATTATGAGCAAGCTGAGCGTGGATATCGACAAACACTGGCCCTGGCACCGGACATGGTAGTAGCCCATCGCAATTTGGCTGCATTGCTGGCGCAGGACGGACGTATCGACGAGGCCAGACAACACATGGATCGCGCTTACCGGCAACAGTGCTGGTTCCATGAACACCGTCACGGGGTAGCGCGCACTGTATTAATTTTATTGGGTGTGGAAAAAGGCAATGTACCCTTTACGCACCTGTTCCCGCCCGAACGCAACAACACAGTGGAATGGATCATTGATTATGCGCCTGATCCCTCCAGCCCAAACTTGCCGAATTATGATCTGGTCTTCAATGCCTTGGGCGAACCCGATATGACAAGTGCAGCAGCCGAATACGTGCGGCAGTTTGTGCAAGGCTGTGAGCGACCGGTATTGAACCCGCCCTCTGCAATTGCCCGAACTTCACGCGACCGGATGGATGAATTATTTGGTGATCTGGATGGTGTACTGGTGCCGACCGTATGGCGCGTGTCAGATGAAACAACCTGGCCGGAAAAATTGGCCTGGCCTGCCATTGTCCGTCCGGCGGGTTCCCACGGCGGCGAAGGCATGATGCGGCTGGACGATGCCGATGCACTAAAACGGTGGCTGTCCATACATACCGGGCAGACCTGTTATCTGAGCCAGTATCACGATTATTGCTCAACCGATGGTTATTTTCGCAAATACCGTATGATCTTCATCAATGGCATACCTTACCCCTATCATCTGGCTATCTCATCGCACTGGATGGTTCATTATGCCACTGCAGAGATGCTGGAAGCGTGGAAGCTTGCGGAAGAACAACAATTTTTGGCTGATCCTGTGTCCGTGTTGGGCCAGTCAGCCTTCACGGCTATTACGGCCATCGGCCAGCGCCTTGGTCTGGCCTTTGCCGGGGCAGATTTCAGCCTGTTGCCGGATGGACGTATTCTACTGTTTGAGGCTAACGCGACAATGCTGGTCCATCCAGAGCAGGACGAACCACGGTTGATGTTCAAGAATGTCTATGTCGAGCGAATTTATGCGGCATTTGACGCATTACTTGCCGAGTTCAGCCATGGATTGACAGCAATCGGAGCATCCAGAACAGATATTTAGTGTGATACAAAATACAGTATGTTGTTGCAATACACAGAATCTTGTAGCATAATTTAAAACATAGTTTTTAGAAAAATCAAAATTTTACGGGCAAGATGACTCAATCTGGTTTAGGATAATATATTTGATTATTTTACAATCAATATGTTATTAATATAATTATAATATAATTATTGGCATTTTCGATATCGCAACGCCGCGTAAAAATCGCATGACGCGAAGGACAATGCGCACCGAATTATTCCAATTTATCAGTTATAAAAAGGAAATATCATGTCTATTTCAGCACTCAGCGGGAGCAGTCTGGCAATAAGTAACTTAGCCCCAACAAGTTTGACAGCGGTCAACCAAAACAACCAGATTAGTAATCTCAATAGCACATCAACCCCCTCAGGCGTTGGGAAATTCAGTTTTGCTATCAATCAGGCCCTCTCACAACTTGGCATCAATTCGTCCAGCAGCGCCACCAATACACCAGCGACATCAACAACACAAAACCCGCAGCAAGCTTTGTCGGTTTTCATGCAAAACTTGTTTGCAGCAATGCAATCTCAAATGAGCACGCAGGCATCCAGTACCTCTGCCAGCAATTCAGGCGGCAACGGCAGCAGCACCAATGCCATTGCCAGCACCTCGGGTCATCATGCTCACCATGGCGGCGGCATGAGCAAGCTTGAAAACGGTTTACAAAATCTCTTGCAGCAACTCTCAGCCCCCTCCTCATCAAGCCAAACCTCATCAGGCTCATCTAGCCCTTCGCTGAATTTGCTGCAACAAAGCTTCAACAATCTATTGTCGGCAGATGCCGCGTCAGGCACTGGGGCCACATTGAGCAGTTTCCTGCAAAACCTGTCACAAAATATGCAAGGTGCCAAACCCGCTGGGAATGTTATTTCCACCCAGGCTTGAAGCCTGACCCGAATTTCGCACCAACTTGGCCTTCACAGGCAGATCAGCACACATCGCTCTAACCGTCATGGTGATGTTGCCGCCCCAAATGATGAAACAGCACTTTACTATGCCCGTTTCTCCTTACCTCCTGCTTTCTCCCCTGGTGGGAAAGAGGGATGAAATCTCGCTACGCGAGTTTCACGCTATGGGGAGAGCAGGACGAAGTTTCCCTGTGCCAATTTCACGCCAAAGGACGGGATTCCAGACCAGCAAGGAATTTTGATGAATTCGCTGAATGACACAACCACACAGCGATTAGCGATCAAGATATCTGCGCTGCTGGCGAACGAAAAATATCAACAGGCACTGGACACCGCAAACCACGCGCTGGACATGCATCCGCAAAGCGCAGTATTGTGTGATTTGGCAGGTGTGTGCGCATCAAAACTGGGATATGTGACGCAAGCGGAACAACACCATCGCAACGCGCTGCTACTGGATCAAACAGCCACTGCAATCCGTTTGAATCTGGCGAATTTGTTGGCCGGTTCCAGCCGGGATGAAGACAAGGAAGAAGCAAAAGCTTTATTTCTTGAAATAATACAAGCCGAACCCAGCCATTTACAGGCATTAAACAATCTGGGGATATTGCTGTTTCAAACAGGGTATGTTTCGGCGGCACATACCGTCTATGCGGCTTTGGTTACTCATCATCCGGATGAAGTCACGGCACATGTCAATTTTGGGCATGTGCTGTTATCTCTCGACAACCTGTCGTTAGCCCAAATACATTTTCATATTGCACTGTCGTTTAATCCCGATCTGCCTGAAGCGCATCAAGGCCTTGCTTCTGTTTTTCACCGGTTGCACGATGAGGACAAAGCCTGTTTTCACAGAAAACGGGGATTTTCTGCCCAACCCATATCCAGATTGTCATACGGTGGGCCAACCAAACCTGTTCCACTGTTAATTTTGGCCTCTGCCCAAGAAGGAAATATCCCCTGGCGTTTCCTGATTGACCGCAATGTATTTGAAACGACGATCATCGCAGTAGAATATTTTGACAACGTAACACCGCTTCCTGCTCACGCACTGGTTTTCAATGCAATTGGTGATGCAGACCTCTGCCATGACGGGCTTAAGAGGGCTCAACACCTTCTTGAATCATCACACGCTTCCATCATCAACCAACCGGCAACCGTATTAAAAACCGGACGAATGGCCAATGCGATGCAACGTCAAACCGTACCGGGTGTTATTTTTCCCCGCATGGTACTTTTTTCAAAATTGAATACAGAAACAGCCTTGGTACCAGAAGTTTTGGCACAAGCACACATCCACTTTCCGTTTTTGCTGCGTACGCCAGGTTTTCACGGTGGAAACCATTTCTTGCCTGTAAAAAACCACCACGCACTCCATGCTGCCATGGCAGCACTACCAGGGGAGAATTTATTGGCCATTGAATTTCTCGATTCACAATCGAAAGATGGTTTATTCAGAAAATACAGGGTGATGTCAATTAATGGCCACCTATACCCCATACATATGGCAATTTCTACCCAATGGAAAGTTCACTACTTCAGTTCGGACATGGCCAATTCACCAGCGTATCGCCACGAAGAATCGCTGTTTTTAAATAATTTTTCGACATATTTTGGGCCTGGTGCACTGACATCACTCCAGCAAATCAGTCGGTCGATCGGACTGGATTTTTGTGGCATGGATTTCGGATTCGATGCGAACGGACATATTTTACTTTACGAAGCCAACGCAACGATGGCGATTAACCCGCCAAGCGCCGATGCACAATGGGATTACAAACGTGAAGCCATTGAAAACGCACTTACGGCGACAAAAAAAATGTTTTTGAAGCGCGCCACAGTATCCGTTTTTAGGCCGATTAGCCTCTAATCATATTTCTTACCGCTTGTTTCTGAAAGAAATCCATGAACACCACGAGAAAAATAAAAAAATAAATATATATAAAACAAGTTATTATAAGATTATCATGTGAAATTACATATAAAATATGCGGTAACAGACGCAATAAAAACAATCAGCAAAAAGGTGATATTAAAGATGATATTCATTTCCCACTTTCCTGTTTAATAAATAGAAAAGCGGTAGTTTTACTGCTTTATTCTACCCATGGCACAGAACATTTTTCGCTGATAATCACGAAAGGGTATTCCGTCTCGGACCAGGCAGGGAAAAGAGCAACAAACGATGGCTGAAGACAGCGGTCTTGAAAAAACGGAACAGGCGTCATTACAGCGCCTGGAAAAAGCACGTGAGGAAGGCGATGTACCGCGCTCACGCGAATTGGCGACCTTTACCGGATTGTTGGCTGCGGGTAGCGGCATCTGGCTCTCAGGTGACCGGTTGATTCGCCAACTTGAGACCAATTTGGTGGATGGCATGCGTTTTGATCGTGCCCAAGCATTTGATTTCTCATTACTCTACGCCCATTTAGCACACAACTTATGGAATTTGTTTCTTGCCTTTTCGCCCGTCGCCGGGCTTTTACTTTTAGTTGCCATGTTTTCCCCTGCCCTGATTGGGGGGTGGCTCTTTAGTCCAAACGCTTTATTACCAAACTTTGCCCGCATCAATCCACTTACCGGCATTGGCAATTTACTGTCTTCACGATCGATCATGGAACTGGTCAAGGCCATTGCCAAAGCTGCATTAGTGGGTACAGTCGCATGGTTAGTGGTGATACAACAAAAAGAAGCTGTGATGGGGCTCAGTCTGGAATCCTTGCCTTCCGCTATCACACATATGGCCAACATGTTGTGGATAGCGTTTATTTCCATGACTGCTGCGCTGGGTTTGATCGTCATGATGGACGTGCCTTACCAATTGATGCACTACGCAAACAAACTCAAAATGACTCGTCAGGAAGTGCGCCAAGAAGCCAAAGAGTCGGATGGGAATCCCCAAATCAAGGCCAAGATACGTGCGCAACAACGTGAAATGGCGCGACGGCGAATGATGTCGGAAGTGCCCAATGCTGACGTGGTGGTGACCAACCCTACGCACTATGCCGTGGCACTCAAATATGCAGACGGCGCCATGGGCGCACCGATTGTCGTCGCGAAAGGCGCGGACGAAGTCGCTGCTAAAATTCGCGAATTGGCGCTTGAGCATGCCGTCCCTATTTTAGAAGCACCGCCACTGGCGCGGGCCCTGTATCAACACGCGGAACTGACACACGAAATCCCTGAGGCGCTTTATACCGCCGTTGCCGAAGTGCTTGCTTACGTCTTTCAATTACGCACCTACCGTCAACATGGAGGGATTGCCCCGATTACGCCGGGCGAAATCAAAGTACCCACCGAATTGGACCCTTTGCATGATGAGATTTCAACCCAAGCCGGGAACGGAGAAATACTGCTGTGAACGGGTTTAAATTTCCGGCATGGTTGCCATTACCCAGCGGGGCAATATTAGTCGCGCCTTTTATCATCATCATCATGCTGTCAATGATGGTGTTGCCATTACCTCCTTTTATTCTCGATATCTTCTTCAGCTTCAATATCGCCCTGGCGATTATCGTATTGCTTACCAGTTTATACACCGTTAAGCCACTGGATTTCATTGCATTTCCAACGGTGTTACTGGTGAGCACCATGCTTCGGCTTTCACTTAACGTCGCATCCACCCGTGTGGTGCTGACGGAAGGACACACCGGTCCCGACGCAGCAGGCAAAGTCATTGAAGCATTTGGACACTTCCTGATCGGCGGCAACTACGCTGTCGGTATTGTGGTATTCATCATTTTAACCATCATCAATTTTATGGTGGTCACCAAAGGTGCCGGCCGAATTGCAGAAGTCGGCGCACGCTTTACCCTCGATGCCATGCCAGGCAAACAAATGGCCATTGATGCCGATTTGAATGCTGGGTTGATTGCCGAAAAAGAGGCGCGTCAACGACGCACCGAGGTGGCGCAGGAAGCTGAATTTTATGGGGCAATGGATGGTGCCAGCAAATATGTGCGCGGCGACGCAATAGCCGGCATTATGGTGACGATTATCAACATTGTCGGCGGCCTGATCGTGGGTATGGCACAACATGATTTAAGTTTCAATGTCGCTATTAAAGATTACACCCTGTTGGCGATTGGTGATGGTCTCGTTGCACAAATTCCTTCATTGATTATTTCAACTGCAGCCGGTATCGTAGTCTCCAGAGTAGCAAGCGATCAGGATATTGGTGCTCAATTACTCAATCAACTTTTTGCAAAGCCCAATGTGCTGTATATTGCTGCAGGCATCATCGGCGGAATGGGTGTGATCCCAGGCATGCCTCATTTGGCATTTATGATGTTAGCCGCAGTGTTAGCCGGTAGCGCTTATACGCAGACGCAAAAAAACAAATTGGCAACCATTGCACCTGAACCCGCTGCGCCGACCACCTCAACAGAAGATGAAGCGTCCTGGCGCGACATTATCCCCGTCGACACGTTGGGACTGGAGGTCGGATACCGTCTGATCCCTCTGGTAGACAAGGCCCAAGGCGGTGAATTATTGCGCAGAATTAAGGGGATACGGAAAAAATTTGCACAGGAAGTTGGTTTTTTACCGCCTTCTGTGCATATTCGCGACAACCTGGAGCTTAAACCGTCAGGTTATCGCATCACCTTAAAAGACGTTGAGGTCGGCAGCGGTGAGGCGCAGATCGGGCAATTTCTGGCAATCAATCCTGGCGTGGTCAGCGGCACGCTCCCCGGCATTACAACCATTGATCCTGCTTTTGGCCTGCCTGCCATTTGGGTAGATGCCGGTTTACGCGATCAGGCGCAAACGATGGGATACACCGTTGTCGATGCGGGAACGGTGATCGCAACGCATCTCAACCATCTGATTACCCAGCATGCAGCGGAATTGTTGGGGCGACTGGAGGCACAACAACTGCTGGACCATTTGGCAAGCGAATCGCCAAAATTGATTGAGGATTTGGTGCCCAAGGCCATGACTTTGTCGGCATTGCAAAAAGTATTGCAAAATTTATTGAGTGAAGGGGTGCACATTCGGGATATGCGAACCATCATCGAAACGCTGGCCGAACATGCGCCCCGTATTCAGGATACAAACGAACTCACTGCGTTGGTACGGATTGCGCTGGGACGCGCCATTGTGCAGCAGATATATCCCGGGGCAGCCGAATTGCCCGTGATGGCTTTGGATAACAAGCTTGAACGCTTGCTGATGCAGGCCATTCAGGCGAGTGGGCCCGATCCTGGAATGGAACCTGGATTGGCTGATACGCTCGCCACCCAGACAAATTTAGCTACACAGCAACAGGAAAAAATGGGATTACCGCCAGTTTTACTTGTGCCCCATCCTTTACGGGTGTTATTGGCACATTTTTTGCGGCGCGCAATTCCCCAGTTAAAAGTATTGTCACATTCTGAAATTCCTGATTCAAAAACCATCAGGGTGACTAATTTAGTAGGAGGTCAAGCATGAACGTACGAAAGTTTATTGCGGGTAGCGCGCGTGAAGCGTTGCGCATGGTACGCGACGCACTTGGCGGGGACGCTGTTATTTTATCCAATCGCAACGTGCCCGCAGGGGTAGAAATTATGGCATTGGCCGGGGAGGATATGGCTTCGCTGGTATCACCATCAGTGGAAAAAGAAGCAGAACCACAACCCAATTTGATGGCTTTTTCTTCTTCTGCCGCCGCTGCAACATGGCACAACCAGGCGGGAAACCCCGCAGACGTGATACATGCGGCACGCCCTACGGATGAAGGGGCATCAGTAAAAGCCAACGCAGGCGCAGCCAAAGCCTTGGCCGAGGTGATGGATGAAATTCGTTCCATGCGCGGAATGATGGAAACACAACTCAATGAAATTGCCTGGGGGAATACGCAAAATCGCGACCCGCATCGCGCCGACATTTTGCGCAAGTTATTGTCGGCTGGATTTAGCCCCAGCCTGTCACGCCATCTGGTCGAAAATCTTCCTGCCATCAAAACCTTGCAGGAAGGGTTTCGCTGGGTCAAATCGGTGTTAACGCGCAATTTAACTGTCATGAATAATGAAGATGAAATCCTGGAAAATGGCGGGATATATGCATTGGTCGGGCCTACCGGAGTAGGAAAAACCACCACCACAGCAAAACTGGCTGCACGTTGCGTCATGCGGCATGGCCCCAGCAAATTGGCCTTGATTACAACGGATGGCTATCGTATCGGCGGGCACGAACAATTGCGCATTTACGGCAAAATTCTGGGTGTCATGGTGCACTCAGTCAAAGATGAAAGCGATCTGCGGATTGCCCTGAACGAACTTAAAAACAAACATACGGTATTGATCGATACTGTGGGCATGAATCAGCGAGATCAGATGGTGGCTGAACAGGTTGCCATGCTTTCCGGTGCAGGAAAAGAGGTAAAACGCCTGTTGTGCTTGAATGCAACGTCGACAGGCGAAACCTTGACCGAAGTGGTACGCGCCTATCAAGGTTCCGGATTAGCAGGATGCATTATCACCAAGATTGACGAAGCCGCCACCACGGGTAACGTGGTCGATGTGATTGTACGCCATAAACTTAACCTGTATTACTCCGCCAATGGACAACGAGTACCCGAGGATTTACATTTGATCAACCGGGAACTGTTAATTGATCGTGCATTCAGATCACTGCGTGAATCGACCGGTTTTCAGCTTCGTGATGAGGAATTGTCACTGGTGGTTTCCGGTGCCGCACGCGCATCACAGGACCATACTTTGCGCGAGGTGAATTTTGGCTAATTTTCACATGGATCAGGCAGACGGCCTGCGGCGCATGCTGGCCGAACCCAAACCCCGCATAGTGACTTTATTATCTACTTTGGGCGTCGCAGAAAAAAACGTCATGTTGACCAATTTAACCGCCACACTGGCTCATGTGGGAAGCGACACGATCTTAGTGGATGCAAGATATTTCGATGGCGTGGGCATACACTTAAACCTGGCAAGCAAAAATGGCTTGCTGGAGGTGGCACGAGAAACCTGTTTACTAAGCGAAGTCATCACGTCCGTGCCACAGGGGTTTAGCGTTGTCGCAATGAGTGGTGAACGAGTTACCTCTGTACGTGAAAATGCCACAGAAAACCAGCGCTTGTCCAAAGTATTTACGGTACTGGCTCAACAATACGGGACAATGCTGGTAGATGCCGAACTGGATAAAAACGACAGACTCCCGGTAACAGTGCTGGATGACGGTATGATAGGCATCCATATTACTGGGGGGGCGGAATCGATCAAAGCAGGTTATTGTCTGATCAAGCGCTTGAACGCGACGCTGGGACGACGTTCTTTCGGCATTCTGGTGACACATAGCGAAGAAGATCAGGCTCGTCTGGTTTATGCAAACCTGGCCAAAACAGCCAGTCGTTATTTAGCCGTTTCATTGTATTTCATGGGGTCAATTCCTTCTGACGATCATTTGAGTCGTGCAGCAGGGCTCGGACGTTCTGTGATTGACGCATTTCCCATGGCGACAGCTTCAGTGGCATTCAGGCGCATTGCAGGACAATTGGGGTCAGGGCTCGTTAATGGATAACGGTCACATACGCTGGGGCCACTTTGGGCGCAGACCAAGACGCAAAGCGCGTGGTGGTGTCATTCACAACAAGCGGCTTGCAACGGCGGGATATGTCCAAAACAGCCCCACCAGCCCAGCGGGTTGCTGCGTATTCATTAACGAGCCCTTATCCTGACACATGTACACAATTAACGGGAAAGCCAATAAAGATCATTTGATTACCGAGCACGCGCCGCTGGTCAAACGACTGGCCTATCAGCTTAAAGCGAAATTACCGCCCAGTGTGGAAGTCGACGACCTGATACAGGCCGGCATGATGGGATTGTTGGATGCGGTGAACCGCTATGAAAATACACATGGCGCACAGTTTGAAACTTACGCCGTGCAGCGCATTCGCGGCGCAATGCTGGATGAGCTGCGCAATACCGACTGGTTACCGCGAAATCTGCGTCAAAATATGCGCAAGATAGAAAAGGCCATGTCTGCATTACAACAAAGTTTGGGACGGATGCCCAGTGAAATTGAGATTGCTCACGCATTAAAAGTATCCTTGGTCGAATATCAGGACATGCTCAATGAAGGAAGCGGTCATCAATTGGTGTATTACGAGGATTATCACGACGAAGACCATGACAATTTTCTGGATCGATATTGCACCGATATTTCAGGTGATCCGCTCACCGGCCTGCTGGAAGACGGTTTCAAAAGCGCATTGATCGGAGCAATTGAAAATTTGCCGGAGCGCGAAAAAATACTGATGGGCTTGTATTACGAGCAGGAAATGAACCTTAAAGAGATTGGTGCGATCATGGGCGTGTCTGAATCTCGTGTCTGCCAATTGCACGGCCAAGCCATTTCACGTATACGAGCAAATCTCAGGGGGCAATGATGGACTGGGGCAGCCTGATCGGACTTTTGCTGGCATTCGTTGGCATATTGACTGCGGACAAGCTGGACGGGGGGCATCTCACCGCCTTACTTCAGCCAGCCGCATTTGTCATCGTTGTCATAGGGACTTTCGGTGCAGTCTTGTTACAGACCAGCGCACCTGTGTTTCTGCGTGGTATCAAAATGGCGCGATGGGTATTTCAACCACCGCCAGACCAGCGCAAAGAGATTGTAAAAGACATCATGATCTGGAGTAACACGGCGCGGCGAGAAGGTTTGTTAAGTCTGGAGCCCCATATGAAAAACAGCAGAGATGCTTTTACTATGAAAGGCTTGCGCCTGATTATCGATGGTATCGATTTAGCCAAATTACGGGAAATACTGGATGCCGAAATTAATGCATTTGAAACCGGGCAACGGCAGGCGGTAAAAATATGGGAAGCAGCGGGCGGTTATTCACCGACCATCGGTATTTTAGGCGCAGTGATGGGTCTGATCCAGGTGATGGAGCATTTATCTGATCCGTCCAAGCTGGGCAGCGGTATCGCCATCGCTTTTGTGTCGACGATCTATGGCGTGGGATTTGCAAACCTTATTTTTTTGCCGGTTTCAAATCGGCTTAGGGCCATTGTAAATCAAAAGGTACGTCAGCATGAAATGATCGCCGATGGGATGCTCGCCATTGCTAACGGTGAAAACGCACACATTATCGAAGAACACCTGGCTGCTTATTTGAGGTAAACCCTGTGGCTCGCAAACCCCTCAAAGAAGAACATGATGACCCTAATCGCTGGCTGGTGTCCTATGCAGATTTTATCACCTTACTTTTCGCTTTTTTCGTCGTGATGTACGCCATTTCGGCAGTGAATGAAGGCAAATACAAGGTGCTGTCCAATGTATTAGGCAATGCCTTTGGATATACAGCCGGAACACCAATCAATCTCAAGGATAACCGCCTGGAGGTGACCGCACGCAGACCGAAAGTAAGTGGCGTGGTGCGCCAGGAAAACACTCAAATGACAGGAATCGCTAAAAACCTGTTACAACTTTTGGCGCCGCTGGTCAACACGGGTGAAGTACACGTGACGCAAACCTCTCGCGGCGTCAATGTCGAAATTAATGCCAGCCTGCTGTTCGCGCCGGGTAATGCCCAACTGACGGCGGCATCCATCACCGCATTGCATGCAATTGCACAAGTCCTGAAAAACCAGCGTAATAACATGGAAATAGACGGTTATACCGATAACGTGCCGATTAACAGCCCACTGTTCCCGTCCAACTGGGAATTGTCTGCAGTACGCGCCAGCAGTGTCGCACGCGAATTCGTCGCCGATGGCATTGCAGAAAACCGTTTGAAGGTCGTAGGCTATGGTTCAAATAAACCCATCCTTCCCAACGACACCGCTGCAGGCCGCGCAAGAAATCGCCGGGTGGAACTGATCATCCTGTCTACGCTCCCTCAACCGGAAAAAGAAGTATCCTTTTCAGTCGGCAAAATACAATGACTAGAATCTCCGCATTGAAAACCGCACCCGTTTTATCTGTCTTAAAAACACCGAACCGACTACTTCATCTTATGAAATACCTTATCCGCCAAATAATATTACTTTATAAACAAAATGATAATACAAAAATAATCAGAAAGCCGCACCATATCAAACACACTTCATTAAAAATTTAAATTAAATTGAAAATTACCCTAAAGTTTTACAAAATACTGGCGTTAACAGACAACCAGCTAATTATTTTTTGCGGGTGTTAAAACCATTTGGATCAGGTTTTATCTTGCTGGCTTAATTAATTAGTGATGTTTTGATATGGCCAGCGCGACAAGTTTATCTGTCACGACAATACGCAACGTCAAATATTTAACCCAAATAGGCCTCAGAACGCGAGATTGAGATGATGATCTGCATTCAGGAATGAGCTTAGCGTACCAATAAACATGAGGGCGATTATCCCGGCAAGATAAAGGAATAAATTTTTTAAAACATCACAATAAACATCACGGCGAAGCTTGGCTAAAAAAAGCCCTGCTCCTTGTTGCCCCTTGTGAGGGCTTAAATTTTAGTTGCGAGGTCTTTATTTTCTTACAGGATTTATTTAAGTTTTTTTTGGCATACCGCCATAAGCCATGCGTGGCTTAAGATTCTTCACATCTTAATTTCATCATCCAGTATTTTTGGTTTGTATTTGCGCGCCTGTAAGACAGACGCCGTCTTATTGAGCCCGCCTTTTACGCACATAAAATACAGATCGCCTCCTATTTGCGCAAAACTGTTCTCCATTCAATATGCTAACCAGGTTGCACGATACTTTTAATTTGGTTTTCAAGGAGTTCAAATGACTATAAACGATATATTGGCAGAAATTCGTGACGCCAATTTAAGCTACCTGATGCTGGCTCAACAGATGATACGCGCCGACAAACCAACTGCTATTTTTCGCTTGGGTGTCGATGCACAAATTGCAGATTTACTTGAAGGACTGAGTAATTCGCAACTGCTTAAGTTAGCCAGCACCAACATGATGCTGGCCCGATTCCGTTTTGATGACAGCGCGATTTTAAATATGCTCACCGGCTACAATAAAGACCGTTCTTTGGCACATTCCCATGCGGCTATTTTAATGGCCGGTCAGGCTGTGGAAGAAATCGCTTAAGCACAGCTTCACAGGAAACCCTTCCATATGGCAAAAATCAGCGTAGTGACCGAAGCCCAGGAAATTCAACTGGCGATTGAAATGATACAACTGGGTGCGCGTCTCCAGCTATTGGAGTCCGAAACATCACTTTCACGAGAACGTCTCGTGAAACTCTACAAAGAACTGAAACATGCCTCACCGCCAAAGGGCATGTTGCCATTTTCAACCGACTGGTTTTTAACCTGGCAACCCAATATACATTCTTCGATATTCCTTAATATCTACCAGTATCTGATACAGCATGCGGAAATCCAGGGCATACAAGCGATCATGCGCGCATACCAACTGTATCTGGAGCAGCTGGAAACCGTCAATGAAACTGATGAAGCACTCCTCTCATTAACCCGAGCCTGGACGCTGGTACGATTTATTGAACGCAATATGCTGACCACCACCCTTTGCACAAAGTGTCACGGGCGTTTTGTGATTGATCGCTTTGATTTAAATAGCCACTATGTCTGCGGCTTATGCCATTTACCCTCACGCGCAGGTAAAACCAAAAAATTACGTGAAGAAACAGCACGCACAGTTTTACTTTAGTTCTTAACAACAAGGCTTCCGGCCTGCCATTCATGTTTATCAAGTCTATTTTTGTTAAAATTCAATTTATTTTCCAGCTTTAACTGGATAGCCTCGATTCGTCATTTACCTGCAACGCGAGCATTCGCAGCACAAGGTTTTGCATTGCTGTCAGTCGGGATACTTTGGCAAATTTGGGAATATTTGATTCCCTCACCGTCATTTACCCTTGGCATGGCAGTGTTGGCGCAGGGTTTACTGGCTGCCTTGTTTAGCCGCTGGTTCAAGCTGGCGGTTTGGTGGTGGTTGATTCAATTCCTGCTCCCATTGGCTTTACTTGTCACATTCACACTCCATTTACCCGCATTCCTGTTCCTGTCCGGATTTTTATTGTTGCTGGTTTTATATGGGCACACATTTCGAACCCAGGTCCCTTACTACCCTTCAAATCGCGCAACATGGGACGCCATTGTGCAATTTCTGCCAGCAGACCGATCATTTAAACTGATTGATACAGGAAGCGGAACAGGGGGGTTGGTGTTAAATTTAGCCGCACGATATCCGAATAGTGAGATAATCGGCGTGGAGTTAGCGCCGCTACTTTGGCTGTTCAGTAAATTGCGGGCACGCTTCACTCGCAGTCGGGCGCAATTTATACGAGCAGACTATCATCATTTCGATTTTTCCCAATTCGATATTGTGTTCGCTTATTTATCTCCGGCTGCCATGCCGACTTTATGGCAAAAAGCGCATCGGGAAATGCGTCCGGGTACCATACTGCTGAGTAATGAGTTTTTTATTTCGGAAAAAGCAGCTGATGCCATCATCCAGACCGAGGGTATGCGTGTGCCACTTTATGCATGGCATATGTAAGTTTCCGGGAAACCGTGTCAAGTTCGCCAATAAATAACCGCTATAATGACAATGGGTTAAAACGAGCGATTTGAATCATGATGAATTTGGCCTTCGATGATGACGAGGAGTAGTGGGTGTTAGTAATTATTGGCTATTTGGTAGTACTGGGCGCCGTTTTCGGTGGTTTTGCGATGGCAGGCGGCCATTTAGCAGCATTATTACAGCCTATAGAGCTGCTGATGATCGCAGGCGGGGCAGGCGGCGCGTTCTTTGTAGGCAACAACAGCAAATCCATTAAAGCCACCCTGAAAGCCCTGCCGTCTGTATTCAAGGGGTCGAGCTATACCAAAGCACTGTACCTGGATTTACTCGCATTACTCTATGAAATTTTAGGTAAGGTACGTAAAGAAGGCTTGATGTCGATCGAGGGTGATATCGAAAACCCGGAATCCAGCGCCTTGTTCAGTAAATACCCTGCTGTCTTGCATAACCACCACGTCATCGAATTCATGACAGACTATCTGCGCCTAATGGTATCGGGCAACATGGATGCCTTTCAAATCGAAAACCTGATGGACAATGAACTGGAAACGCATCATCACGAAGGTTCTGTGCCTGTGCATATCATCTCGAAAATGGGGGATGGTTTGCCCGCTTTCGGTATCGTTGCTGCGGTAATGGGTGTCGTCCACACCATGGAGTCAGTCGGTGCACCGCCCAGCGAACTGGGAATAATGATCGCTCACGCGCTGGTGGGCACTTTCCTGGGTATTTTATTGGCCTATGGCTTTGTTGGACCGTTATCGGGTTTACTGGAACAAAAGTTGGATGAGTCGAGCAAAATGCTGCAATGCGTGAAAATCACCCTGCTTGCCAGCTTAAACGGCTATGCACCCGCTTTGGCAGTAGAATTTGGACGCAAAGTACTGTATTCCACAGAACGCCCCAGCTTTATAGAACTGGAAGACCATGTTAAGCAGACCAAGGCAAAATAATCAAGCATAAGTGAGAATAAATGATGGCTGAAGTACGTCCCATTATTGTAAAGCGGATCAATAAAGTTGCCGGTGGCCACCATGGCGGTGCCTGGAAAATCGCTTATGCGGATTTCGTTACTGCGATGATGGCCTTTTTCTTGCTCATGTGGTTATTGGGTTCAACATCCAAGGGCGATTTACAAGGGATTGCCGCCTATTTTGCGACACCTTTACGGGTGGCAATGTCCGGTGGTTCGGGCAGCGGAGACAGTTCCAGCGTCATCAGAGGCGGCGGTAAGGATTTAACGCGGGAAGAGGGGCAGGTCACCAAAGCGACCAATCCGCTACAAAAGAAAACTTTTGATTTAAAAAGTGCGCAGGCCGATCTGGAGCGTCTGGAAGCAAAGCGTCTGGAAGGCCTGAAAGCGCAGATTAGCGCAGCGATCGACGCCAATCCCATGCTGAAGCAATTCAAAAACCAGCTGTTACTCGACATCACCACGGAAGGCTTGCGAATACAGATCGTAGATGAAAAAAATCGGCCCATGTTCGCCTCTGCGAGCGCAGAATTGCAACCCTACACCAAGGTCATTTTACACGCCATAGGTAAAATGCTTAATACGGTACCCAATAAAATCAGTTTAGCCGGTCATACCGACGCGACACCCTATGCGAATGGCGGAACCGCTTACAGCAATTGGGAACTGTCTACCGACCGGGCCAATGCTGCACGGCGCGAATTGATCACCGGCGGGATGGATGAGGACAAGATGCTTCGTGTGGTGGGTCTGGCATCAGCGATTCCGTACAATAATGTGGACCCGTTTAACCCCATCAATCGCCGAATCAGCATTATCGTCATGAATAAGAGAACGGAAGACGCCATTGTTAATGACAACGGCGGGTTATCGGCTACAGACGAAAAAGCACTGAAAGTGGGTTTGTCGGCACCGGCGAAATAGGATGTCAGGCAACTTTTTAGTACTCGACCAGTTCGTAATTTTTTGAGAACTGACAGGAGCGAATACGGGGACGTTGGTGGGTTGATACACTTAACGACTTAAATCAACTTTAAAGTATTACGCTTTTATCCCCGCTCTTTTGGGAAGCGAGTTAAGGCATTTACCCCAATATTGCTGGTCGCTATATTTGCAAATAACCCAGTAAAAATAAAGCGTTCCAAGTCGAAAACTTTGTGATGTGAGTCTCAGTAATTGAAAAAAATTTCTCGTAATGAACTGTGCCCCTGCGGCAGCGGAAAAAAGTATAAACTTTGCTGCGCGCATAAAAACCTTATCAGCGCAGTCAATCCGCATTCCATTGAAACAGGGGGTGCAACGATCACAACAAAGCTTAATCTTGCGATAAAACACCATCAAGGCGGACGAATTGCAGAAGCAGAAATTATTTATCAGCAAATACTCGAAGAAGAACCTGGTCATGCCGATGCACTAAATTTATCCGGTCTCATTGCCCATCAACAGGGAAATAACGACATTGCAATTCACCTCATTACCAGGGCAATCAACGCAAAACCATCGGATCAACATTATTATTACAACCTGGGGGTTGTGTTGCAGGCCCATGACCGGGTAAAAGATGCAATTACCTGTTACCGGCAGGCACTCGCAATCCAGCCGGATTATATCGAGGTTTACCCCAATCTGGGGGCTGCGCTTCAGGCCCAGAACCAACCAGATGAAGCAATTGCCTGTTATCTGCAGGCACTTTCAATCCGTCCCAATGATGCCAAGTCATACAGCAACCTTGGCCTTGCCCTCCAGGCCAAAGACCGGCTGGAAGAAGCAATTACCTGCTTTAAGCAGGCGCTTTCGATCCAGCCAGATTATGCTGAAGCATATAGCAACCTGGGCGTAGCTCTTCAGGCTCAGGGTCGACTGGACGAGACAGTCGCCTGCTTTCGGCAGGCACTGCTGATCAAACCAAATTACGCCAAGGTCTATTATAATTTGGGAACGGTTCTCCCGGACCAGGGTTGGCTGAACGACGCGATTGCCTGCTACCGACAGGCACTCTTAATCCAGCCGAATTATGCCCAGGCACGCTTTAATCTTGCACTTATCCTGCTTCAGCTTGAACAGTTTGATGAAGGATGGATATGCTATGAAGCCCGTTTTGACAAAAATAAGCCCAACCGCAGCACTGAAATACCTGACTTGCCCTGCCCGCGCTGGTTAGGTGAGGATCTGCACGGCAAATCGATCATCATCTGGCCGGAACAGGGGATGGGGGACGAAATTCAGAGCGCTCGATTTATCCCGCTTTTGAAGAAGCTCGGCGCAGAAAAGGTTGCTTTGGTCTGCAAAAGTCCGTTGAAAGCACTTTTTCATTCCTTGCCTGATGCCGATCTGGTCATCGCTGAATCTGAAGCAGCACAGCTTGTGGGCTATGATTTCTGGGAATTCCAGATGAGCCTTCCCATGCATTTCAAAACGAACCTCGACACCATTCCAGACAGGCTGCCGTACCTTGCCGCAGATGAAATCAAACGGAAATACTGGTCTGAACAGCTTCCTGCCGTCGGTCTGAAAGTTGGCTTGGTGTGGAAAGGATCGGAAACCCACCCAAATGACGCGAAGCGCTCGCTGCCCGGGCTTGCTACGCTTGCTCCGCTCTGGTCGGTACCCGAAATCAGCTTCATCAGTTTGCAAAAGGGACAGGGGGAGGATGAGGCATCCCATCCGCCTGCCGGGCAGCCGCTGATTCATCTGGGGTCACAAATCAAGGATTTCTCCGATTCCGCAGCCATTGTGTCGCAACTCGATCTGGTGATCTGTGTTGATACCGCCATAGCTCACCTTACCGGCGCACTGGGGAAACCATGCTGGGTATTGTTACCCAGCACGGGTACGGATTGGCGCTGGCTGAAAGCCCGTAAAGATTCTCCCTGGTATCCCGGCTCGATGCATTTGTTTCGTCAAACGGACAAGGGAAATTGGGACGAAGTTGTGGCACAACTCGCTGATATGCTGGTGAAATTTCGACATGCATCCTCACCATTCGCACACAAATTAAGGTACTGAATTAGTGCGAATGAGGTGCTGGGCAAATTCCGGCATTTCCCGGAATAACAGATGCAGGCCGCTATTGAAATGCGCCAGCGTGAAGGTGAATTTTTGAGCCAGCGCTTGCAGACTTTGGAGGGAATGGATGGTGACATGCCCGTTCCTGGGTCCGGCATACCACCAGGAGAGTCCCATATCATCAATATCCTGTGGTTGGGTCAAGGTGGAAAATATAACAATACCACCTGGTTTCAGCAAGCTATCAATTTCTTGCAGCGTATGATAGGGATTGACGCTGTGTTCGAATACCTCAAAACTAAAAATACAGTCGTAACGTCTGTTTGGCTTCACGGAGTAAGCTGATGAAAAAGGGTCATATGTATCGACATCTGAAAAACCTGACGCTTCCAGCAATCTTTCCAGCAACCCGTTCCCACCGCCGTAATCCAAAATACTGATATGCTTCTGTTGGGAGAACAAGGCAGTAATGCCTTCAGCGAAGCTTTTCGGGCGTACCGACACATAATCAGGATCCACCAGTATATAATCACCATTGTAAATATAAGTCAGGAAATCCTGTTCCGTAAAATTGTCAAAAAGTATTGTGAAAATCAATTGACAAGCGGGACAGCGAAAATAATATACAGGGATCCCGGAAATTGGCAACACATGTTTGTTTCGTTGCACTTCACAATTCTTGTTAAAATCAACGACGCCGTATAAAGTCGCCGTTTCGCTACAACATTTGCAGGGGGTTGTATTCACAGTCAGTTTTTTAAATTTTTTAAACATATTTTTATTCAGGCACTATCGCGCAATCAACTCATTGTGCGCATACTACACTTCCCCGCATGACATGTCCAAGCCACTTCCAGAACAGAAGATGGATGAAAGTGAGTAGTTTTTAATGCTCATATTTTGGCATTCATTTTAATTAATACGAAAACACTTTTAACTACATAATTTATCATAATTTACAGGTAAAATGAGCGCGTTAAAGAATTGAAGCGATACGGGATCACACGTCCCAGAGTAAGGGTAGAAGACCCAGCAATGAGGTCACCGGCCTTCAGGGCGGAGTTCGGCGCTCCTGCCGGCCTGAAGGCCGGGGTTTTAAACCAGCAAGGAAAAAGGATAAAGGGCGAAGCGACTAACACAAGTACCCAATCCGTATTTATTCCACTTCGAGACAAGCGTTTAGTGGACGATCCATCTCGTGAGAGACTGTCCATTTAATAGCGAAGACATTGCGGAACGGTCTCACAGAACACAAATGGGGCACAATGTTTAATTAAATGCATGAACCTATTAACATCACATGGCTACTAACCATCCTGGATGGTTCTTTTAGCGAGATTTACTTCGTTGACTGCGTGACGCTGCATTTTATTCAAGCCAATCATGCCGCATTGGACAACTTGCAGTACACCCAGGAAGAATTAAAAAATCTGTCCCCAACAGATATTGCACCGCAGTTAACGTCGTCTATTTTAACCAATCTCCTCGAACCGTTGAGACAAGCGCATGTGCCCCATGTCGGTTTTGAAACACTACATCAACGCCGCGATGGATCTACTTACCCGATTTCGTTTCGCCTGTTTCATTCACCTGCTGAAAACATGCCGGTGTTTATCGCCATAGGCAATGATGTGTCTGGTGCACACGCCACCGCGAATGCTTTACAACTGAGCGAGTTCCGGTATCGAGCCATCGTATCCAATATTCCAGGCATGGTGTTTCAATGTTTACGTACGCCGGACGGAACAATGACTTTCCCCTATGTGAGTGAACGCTGCGAAAAGGTACTGGGGATAAAAGCCAAACACCTGCAAGCAAATCCGGAATTATTCATGAATTTAATCATGGCTGAAGATGTATCGGGTTATCTTGACACCATGATAGACTCGATGCAACGACAACGGACCTGGAACTGGCAAGGCAGAATCTGGATTGAGCATTGGCAGGACATTAAATGGATAAGCATACGCGCTACACCATCTCAATTAGCGCATGATACAACAGTATGGGATGGGGTAATCACCAATATTACCCACACCAAACTTGAAGAAATAGAGATCAAACAGTCCCGGGCAGAACTGCTCGAATTGTCCTCCCATATTCAACTGGTGAAAGAACAGGAACGAACGAATATCGCACGTGAAATTCACGATGATTTAGGGGGTAATTTAACGGCCATTAAAATGGCGCTCGCATTGCTGAAGCGGCATATCCCTGACGATGACCAGAAATTACTTGAGAAAATGCGTTATATTGATGACCTGACGAATCGCACCATTGAATCGGTACACCGCATTGCGAGCGATCTGCGCCCGAGCATACTTGATTTCGGTATCGTTGCAGCCATTGAGTGGCAAGCACAGGAATTTGAACAACATATCGGTATTCCCTGTCAATTTTCCAGCACCACAGACAATATCAGCCTGAATCCCGACCAGGCCACCACGCTATTTCGTGTTTTTCAGGAGGCATTGACCAATATCAGCAAACACGCCCAAGCTTCGCAGGTTACCGTAGAACTCAAACAAATGGGTTGGAATGTTATGTTGAGCATTTCTGATAATGGCAAAGGGATGGAACAGTCCGACAGACTCAAACCCAATTCATTTGGACTGCGCGGCATGCTGGAACGTGTCGAATCTTTACAGGGCACCTTGTCAATCACCACCGAAAAAAATGTCGGTAGTTTTATTTCAATTCAGATTCCATTAAATTAATCATGATTCATTTAAAAAAAACCAGAGTTTTTATTGTCGATGATCACGCCATCGTGCGCAAAGGGTTAAAACAGATACTTGCCGACACCCCGGATCTCATGGTGGCAGGCGATGCGGATGCCGGGCATGAGGCCATCAAACTCGCGCGTCAAGACGGTTATGACGTTTTGTTACTGGATATTTCCATGCCAGACCGAAACGGTATCGAGATATTAAAACAAATCAGAAAGGAGGCGCCCCATATTATCGTGCTGATGCTATCCATGCACAGGGAAGATCAGTATGCGATTCGTTCACTGAAGGCAGGGGCCTCAGGTTATCTGAACAAACAGAGCGCTCCTGAAGAACTGGTGAGCGCGATTCGGGGTGTGGTGGTCGGTCGCAAGTACATCAGCGACGACTTGGCGCAGGCATTGGCAAATCAAATTAGCGGTAACCACCACCTTTCGCCACATGAAATCCTGTCGGATCGCGAATACCAAACACTCACCATGATCGCATCGGGTAAATGTGTCACCGATATTGGCAAAGAACTCAATCTTTCAGTCAAAACGGTCAGCATGTATCGCGCACGATTGCTACAAAAAATGAAATTAAAAAACAATGCAGAGCTTATGCATTACGCGATAAAAAATAAATTAGCATAACCACATATAGTTTTTTGATTATTATAGATTAATCATTTTTATTCATTTATTTTACTCTAAGCACTAAAGTAATTCATTTTTGTGCCGTTATTCCGCGGATAACTCTTGTTGTTCACGCGTATTATTCTCTTTACGTTAGAGAGCAATACGTTGTGAATTAAAATAAAAAGAGCACCTTTCATGAATAAAAAATCTGATCACCCCACTCCGAAAAACCCTGCGGAGATCGCGAGGGAAGCCATCAGGCTCCTGGCCGTCCAGCGCACTGCACCAACGCCGGACGCCTACCGGGACGCTTATAACGAAATTGCAGGCGTCACCACCGAACCAGGTCCTGAACAAATTTTGACTGGGCTCGCCAACCAACTTATCCAGGCCCCGGGCGAGGCATCCATTTTCGGCAAACGCCTGCGCAGTGCAGTTGAGGCAAACAATTGGCAAGAATACGGCGCAAATCTGTCGATCTTTGTTGATGAACAACTCAAATCAACGCCGCCCCCCGCAGCCATGGCGAGAAAGACACCAACACCCGTTGAATCCGTCAATACCGAAGCGGCCAAATTGCTGCGCGACTTGCTTGCGCGCACATTAACATTTGCAGTATCTACTTTACTGGTCAACATTCCTGAACTTGCGGCAGAATCCGAAGCCATCAGCAACGCCATCAAAGCAGTTCAGACCGACAGGGAAATGGACGAAATCGGCAATCGGCTCAAGCAACTGTGCTTCCGCATTGAACTGAAAAGCGGTGACATTAGCGAGCAGCAAGAAATGCTGCTGCGATTATTCAGATTATTACTCGACAATGTCAGCGACCTGCTGGATGAAGACAGCTGGCTACACGGCCAGTTCGACATCGTTCAAAATTTAATTAGCGGCCCCATCAATCATCGCGCACTGGAGGACGCCGCGCAAAGCCTCAAAGAGGTGATTTACAAACAGGGCACGCTAAAAAACAGCCTGTCGGAAGCCAAAATTACAGTTAAAAATATGATTGCGATTTTTATTGATCGACTGAGCGCCATCGCAATCACTACCGACGATTATCACGTTAAAATAGACACTTACTCACAAAAAATTGCCCAAGCCGAACACATTAGCGAATTAGGCAGCATATTGAATGATGTCATGCGCGACACACGTGCAATTCAAGCCGAGGCTCTCCAAACCAGGAATCAAATCCTCGCAGCGCGACAGGAAGCACAAAATGCAGAGGCGCGAATTCATGCACTGGAGGCTGAATTGTCCCAAGTCAGCGCTCTGGCCAGTCATGACCAGCTCACTAACAGCCTGAATCGACGCGGGCTTGATGAAGCATTCGAACGCGAACAGGCACGAGCAGAACGGTACAACACACCGTTAAGCATCGCGATGCTGGATCTGGACGATTTCAAGAAATTTAACGATATGCATGGTCATGAGGCCGGTGACGAAGCACTGATACATGTCGTCAAAATCATCAAGGATACCTTGCGCTCCATGGATGTGATCGGCCGTTTCGGCGGCGAAGAATTTGTGGTGATCTTACCAGACACACCCAGCAATGAAGCCATTTCAGTCGTAAGCCGTTTGCAAAAAGAGCTGACCAAACGCATTTTTGTGTACAACAACCAAAAATTCTTTATGACCTTTAGTGCAGGCGTGGCCACACGCACAGCGGATGAAGCCTTGGTGGACACGGTTAAACGTGCGGACGCCGCGATGTATCGCGCCAAGAAGTCGGGCAAAAACCGGGTGGAAGCAGCGGATTAACGCACAAGCACCAATAACGTCATTCGCGCGCAATGCCCGGTGGATGCGCTACGGCTATCTACCATGTTTCTAGCGCGACCCGGCTATTCACCAACAATCTTCTCAACACCCCTCAAGTCACGGCAAATACAGCCGTTAATAAAGTTAGAGGGAAGTTTTTTTAATGCTTATGCACGAGAAATTATTTGATTTAAAAGGCTAAATTTTCTTTGCAACCTGTCGATAACTGTTACAACGGCGGCAAAATGGTGCCATCCGGAGCAACCAAAGCAAGCCTGACGTTGTATTTATTTATTGCACGGCGTTTCAATTAAACTTAGTCAAGGAGTATCATCATGGATTCCATCAACACCAATATGGCCTCACTTTATGCTCAAAATAACTTGAGCAAATCGCAGTCCTCCGTGGCCACTTCGATCCAGCGCCTGTCCTCCGGCTTGCGGATCAACAGCGCAGCCGATGATGCTGCTGGCTATGCCATCTCGCAAAACATGACCACCCAAATCAGCGGCGACAACCAGGCCTCTTTAAATGCCAGCAACGGTGTGTCACTGGCACAAACCGCTCAGGGTGACATGTCCACCATTCTGACCAACCTGCAAACCATGTATGGCCTCGCTGTGGAGGCCGCCAACGCCACCAACACCTCGGCTGACCGCGTTGCACTGAATGACCAGATGCAACAGTTGCTGCAGCAAAACAACCTGACCGCCCAGTCATCCAACTTCAACGGCGTGAGTCTGCTGAATGGTGCATTTAACGGCGAAACCTTCCAGGTGGGTGCGAATAACTCCGCCAGCAACCAGATTTCGATTTCCGGCATTTCCAGCATGCTCAACTCTGCGCTGGGCACCAGCTCTAACCAGGCTGCAATAACGGGCACAGCCACCACGGCCGCGCTGGCTGCAGGCGATTTGACCCTGAATGGTTTTCAGGTAGGTGCATCCACTGCGGGAACGAGTGCAGGACAAACCGCTGACAGCGCGTATTCCATAGCGAATGCCATCAACGCCATCTCGGCGCAATCGGGCGTGGTAGCCACAGCTAATGCGACAACGGCTAACGGCGTTGCCGCTACTGCCTTTACCGGCGTAGCAGCAGGTAGCTTCAGCATCAACGGCGTCATCATCGGCGCAGTTGCAGCAGGCGGTACCGTCACGGGCGAAGGTGCCAACACCGCTGCCGCCATCAACCTGCTCTCATCGCAAACGGGTGTCACCGCGACAGCCAATGCAACAACAGGCGCGGTAACCCTGACGGCTTCAGATGGACGCGACATCAATGTGACGGAAAACGGCACTTATACAACTCTGACTGCCGATACGGGCTTGACTGCTGCCAACACCACTGGTACGATCTCGTTGGCTTCAGCCGGTTCTGCCAGCATTAACATCAGCGGCGCACATCCTGGATCGGCCGGCTTTACTGCAGGCACTACAGCAGCTACGATCACGGAACAAACACTGTCGACCACCAACTTGCTCACCCAGACCAGCGCGCAGAACGCCATGACGGCTATTCAGGGCGCGATCGACACGGTCACGGCCAATGCAGCGCAGATGGGTGCTTTACAAAATCGTTTTGCTGCGGTGGTGACGGGAATTCAGACCGATTCACAAAACTTGTCTACGTCCCTAAGTGCAATTCAGGATACCAACTATGCAGCAGAAACCGCCAACTTGAGCAAAGAGCAAGTGCTGGCCCAAGCCGGCACGGCCATGCTCGCGCAAGCCAACCAGTTGCCTAACCAGGTCTTGACGCTGTTGCGTTAACCGGTTCGGTCACAGGATAGCGTGAGAAGTGGCGGAGGGTGTTGGCTCACCTTCCGCCTCAGTATTGAGGAGTATGATTATGAGTATAGGACCCATTACGGCACCGGACATTACCGCGCCACAACTGCCTGCGGCGGCCGCTTCCGGCAATTCCGTTCCCAACGCAGGGGTCAGCGTGCAAAGCAGTTTACCGCCGGTAGCGCCCGTGATTGCACCTCAAGCCACGTCCACCTCCGCCAACAGCCCGGAACCAAGCAGCGCTACACTGCAACAGTCCGTGTCCAGCTTGAACGCTCACCTGCAAAGTATCGGCAACAACAGTGTGGAATTCAGCGTCAATTCCTCTACAGGGCAGGTGGTGGTACAGGTGGTCGACACACAAACCCAGACCGTGTTGATGCAAACCCCGAGCAAAGAGGCAGTCGCCACTGCTCAAGCACTGGCACAGGACAACCCACGGGGTCTGTTAATTAAAACCCAAGCTTAATTAGTGTGATTATGTAACCAGATATTAAATCAGGATAAATATTTTTTGTCACGCCGATTTTTTCACCATAAAAAACGGGTAAATTGAGCAAAAGGAGTCCGTCATGACACTTACCGCTGTCGCTACCACCAATGCCGCCATCTCATCTGCAGGCATCGGTTCGGGTCTGGATGTCACCAGCATTGTGGCCAAGCTAATGTCAGTGGAACAGCAACCATTGAATCTGCTGACGCAAGCGGAAGCCAGTTATAACGCAAAAATATCCGGCTATGGCACACTGCAAAGCGATGTGTCGCAATTTCAGACGGCGATGAGCGGATTGGCTGCCTCATCCCAATATAACAGCCTGACCGCAACCTCCAGCAACACTGCTGCAGTGACCGCGACACTGGGTACAGGTGCGGTGGCGGGCAGCTATTCTCTGGGCGTGACCAATTTGGCGCAAGCGCAGAATCTGGTCACGGCTGGACAGGCCAGCACCACCACTGCCATCGGGTCGGGCGCCACCACCACGCTGAGTTTTGATTTCGGCACGATTTCCGGCGGTACACTGAGTGGCGGCATCTATACCGGCGCCAGTTTCACCAGCAGCGGCAGCGGCATCAAAACTGTAACCATCAACTCGACCAATGATTCGCTCGCCGGCATTGCCAATGCCATTAACAGTGCCGGTATCGGTGTGTCAGCAACCGTTATCAACACTGGCAGTGCAACCAACCCCTATGTGCTTTCACTGACTTCCACCCAAACCGGTCTTGCGAGCAGCATGGATATCTCGGTATCGGGCGACGCCACATTGTCCAGCCTGCTAAGCTATAACCCGGCGTCCGTACAAGACCTTACCCAGAATACCGCCGCACAAAATGCCAATTTTACCGTTAATGGTGTTGGCATTACCAGCGCCAGCAACACGGTCACTACGGCCATACAAGGCGTGAGCTTAAATTTGTTGGGCGCGACACCGGCAGGTAGCCCAGCCACGATTTCCGTCGCATCCGACCCCACTGCAGTGAGTACGGCGGTCAATCAGTTTGTGACGGCTTACAATACCTTAACACAGACGCTGCAAAGCGCGACCGCCTATAATGCCTCCACCAAGACAGCTGCCCTGTTCAATGGCGATCCGACCGTTACAGACATGCAGCGCCAACTTCAGAATTTGCTGATGAAACCCGTCGCTGGCGGCACCAGTAACGCAATGACCATGCTCTATCAGGCTGGCGTAAGCCTGCAAAGCAATGGCACGCTCAGCGTGGACACCACCAAATTAAACGCCGCCATTGCAGCCAACCCCAACGGATTTGCGGGATTGTTTGCGGTATCCGGGCAAGCTTCGGACAGTTTGGTCAATTACGTCAGTGCCGGTGCCAACACCAAGCCTGGTGTCTATAACCTCAGTATCAGCCAATTGGCCACTCAGGGCACAGCCGCGGCGACCACAGCGTTGTCCTCCAGCACCACGATCACCGCCGGATCGAACGATACCCTGCAGGTGTTGCTGGATGGCAACAGCAGCAGCATTACTTTGGCGCCAGGCACCTATACCCCAGCGGCCCTTGCTCTTCAAATACAATCGCAAATCAATGGCAACAGCACTTTTTCCGCAGCGGGTTCCAGCGTGACCGCGACGGTAAACGCAAGCGGGGATTTGCAACTAACCTCCAATCGTTACGGGTCGGCATCCACTGTCAACCTCACCGGTGGTAACGGGCTGTCTTCGCTTAATTTTTCCGGTGCAACCGTGACCAGTGGTTTGGATGTGGCCGGCACCATCAACGGCGTTACCGCTGTCGGCTCGGGGCAAACCCTGACCGGTGCAACGGGCGATGCCTCGGCAGGGCTGGCTGTACAGGTCAATGGCGGAGCACTGGGCGCACGCGGCACAGTCAGTTATTCTCAAGGTTATGCGTATCAATTCAATACCTTGGCTACATCATTTCTTAGCCCTACTGGCGACATCGCTACCGCCACCAACAACATTAACACGCAGCTGCAAAACAATGCGGCGCAACAAACGGCGATGAACAAACAACTGGCGGCGATGCAGGCTCGTTATATGGCGCAATTTACTGCGCTGGACACCCTGATTAGCAGCATGAGTGCGACCAGTACATTTTTAACGCAACAATTAAGCGCGATGACTGCAAGTACATAAATCCGCCATTTTTAAGATAAAGGAAAATCATCATGTTTGGCACAACCCGACCCGGCGTAAACGCTTATATGGCCGTAGACATGGAAACGGGCGTATTTGCTGCCTCGCCGCATAAATTGATCGTGATGTTGTTTGACGGCGCAAAACTTGCCCTCAGCAATGCTCTAATGCATATGAATCAGGGTCAAACTGCCGCCAAAGGCCGGTCAATTGCTCACGCCATCAGGATTATCAATGACGGCTTGCGTGCCAGCTTAAACAAAGAAGTCGGTGGAGAACTGGCGTTGAATCTGGATGCCCTGTATGATTACATGTGCAATCGTCTGGTTTTGGCGAATCTGCATAATGACGCGGCGATTATGGCAGAAGTAATTGATTTGGTTGATACAATAAGACTCGCGTGGGTGCAGATAGAAAGCAGCACCAGTACCGCCAGTGCGCCAGTTAACAACCCACCGGTGAGCAGACCACGGCTTGATGCGTTAACACCCCGTGCATCCTCTTTTATCAGGGCATGAATAATTATGAATAGCGAAGAAATAATCACGGTTTATGAATCCGTTGCGCAAATTACCGGGCAAATGCTGAGTGCTGCGCGTGAAGGGGCTTGGGATGATTTGGTGAGTTTGGAAAATCACTGTGCCAGCCATGTGAAAGCGTTGCAAAAAGACAAAACCCCGGTGAAATTGACGGGTGAGTTACGCAATCGTAAAATTGCGGTGATCAAGAAAATTCTTGCCGATGACCGGGAGATCCGCTTTATTACCGAACCGTGGATGCAACACCTTTCTCATCTCATGCACAGCAACCTGACTGAACGTAAACTGTCCATGACTTACGGTGTGTCCCGTTAACCAGATTGGCCATCACACCGCTTCCGCCCGGTTCTCTGGGTCTTTTACCGGTAGCGCTGATTCAGCCATTATCGCCGACGGCAACGCTTACCGATGCGCCATCGCCATCGGCGACTGCTCAATCAGGGCTGAGCCAACTTAGTTCAGGGCAGCGCATCATAGCGGATGTTCAGGCACAATTAAGTGATGGCAGTTTTCTGGTCAAAATCGGCGACACAATCAGCCGGATGAATTTACCTGTTTCGACAACGGTGGGAGAAAAGCTTGCGCTCACCCTGATCGAGCAATCGCCACTTCCCACTTTCATCCTCAATGCAGACCCAGCGGCCAGCACAGCTGACAGCAGCATCGTGACATTGAGCAACACAACCAGTCCACTCACTCAGGTTGAGTATCCAGCATCCTCCAATCCTCTGCTCAATACAAATCAGTCCGCCAGCACGACTGACAGCAGCATCATGGCATTGAGCAGCGCAGGCAAGTTAATTGCTTCTTTATTGCAACCAGATACACCCACGTCATTGCTGCCCCTTTTGGGCAAGACACCAATAGTTGCCCAAGCCAACGTGCCAACGCCCCAACTGGCCCATGCACTGCAGCAGACGGTGACGTTGTCTGGCTTGTTTTACGAATCGCACTTAAACGAATGGGCCTCTGGACAACGAACGATTGCCGAAATCAAACAGGAACCGCAAGCCTCGCAAACCAGTCAGATTGTGGGGGGTAGCGAAACGAACAGTCTTATCAATACGCAATTGACCTCCGCACCCATCAACAATCCGGTGCTGGGACAACTGGTGCATCAGCAACTGCAAACACTGGAACAAAATCGTATTATCTGGCAGGGTGAACTGTGGCCCGGACAAGCGCTTCAATGGGAAATCAGGGAGGATGATGCCAACAAACACACTGCGGCACAAGCATCCCCATCGTGGCGCAGCACAGTGCGCTTTGAATTGCCTCAACTGGGCGCGATTACTGCGCATTTGCACTTGATGGGCGAGCACGTATCGATGCAGGTTCATGCGGATACCCCTGCCGTGGTCCAGCGATTGCAGGCACAGGGACCGGCACTGGATCATGCCCTGGCTGCCGCAGGCATTTCACTTTCTGCCTTGCAGGTCAAAACCAGTGAATAAGCCACCCATACTGTCCGCTGTCGCCCTGGCTTATCAAACCGGCGACACCGCACCAAAAATTGTCGCAAAAGGCAAAGGGCTGATTGCCGAAGAAATCATCGCTCGCGCCAGAGAAAACGGGATTTTTGTTCATGAATCCAAAGAACTTGTCGCCCTGTTGTCACAAGTCGATCTGGATCAGGACATACCGCCTGCCTTGTATCGTGCCGTGGCAGAATTGCTGGCCTGGTTATATCAAATCGAAAATGGACAAAACCCTCCAGATGTTCATGCATCTGCGTTATAATTTACTCCTTATTTTGAATTTATTTGACCATGCAACCCACTCAACCGGAATTTGGTACAGAAAATCAAGCGCTTTATCAAGTCCACTCGCGCCGTGAGATCATCAACCTGCTCCGTAACATTGGGGAGCGGCACCAACTGGTCAGCATGATTATTCATGGTGGGGAGGAAGTCGTGGTGACCTCTATCCTGGAGGTTGACGATAAAGACAACCGGGTCTTTTTGGACCGCGCCCAAAATAACTCACTCAATCGGCGAATTTTAGAATCCGATAATGTAGAGTTTGAATCCAGTCTGGACCGGGTACGCATCTCTTTTTCCGCGTCAGCAGTCACCGAATGCCTTCAATCCGGGCAACCTGCGCTTTGTATTAAAATACCGTCAATATTAATCCGGTTGCAACGACGAGAGCATTTCCGCGTCAATATTCCAGCCGGTCCAGCCAGCCATTGTACGATTCCGCTGGCAGATGGAGCGTACCATGTTCCCATGGTCGATATCAGCGGCGGCGGCGTTGCCATACTGGACAATCAGAAAATTCTGGAAATAGAACCCGGATACGAATATCAGGACTGTCAAATTCAACTGCCTGAAATTGGTGTATTGCATGTAGGCTTGCAAGTCCGCAACTGGCAAGACCTGACGTTGGCCCACGGCAAAACCAATCGGCGCCTGGGCTGCCAATTTAACAGCCTGTCACCGAGCATGCTCACTCTGGTACAACGCTACATCATGCAATTGGAACGTGAGCGCAATGCACGATTGACTGGCATGATTTAACCTGAATAATCCCCCGTTAATGGCTGGTTTAAAGCCCCGACCTTTCATCCGGTACAAGCGCTCAATCCCATTCATTCCCGAAGGATGAGTTTTTCAAAACATGACGAAATGCAGACTAAAAACCCAAACTACTCAACAGATCATCCACCTGCCCCTGATCTGACACAACATCCTCTTTGTTTTGCGGATTGATCTGCGGCCCATTTAATAATCCGGTATTGGTTTCCCGTTTTATTTCTAGCGGCGCATAATCCAGCAACAATTGCAGCAACTGAACTTCCAGATTATGGGCCAGTTGAATGATCTTTCGAATGACTTGCCCGGTCAAATCCTGAAAGTCCTGCGCCATCATGATGTCCATTAATTGCCGTTTACTTGCATCGGAATCTGAGACGGTTTCACGCAAAAAACACATCGTGGCTTCCATTTTTTCGCGATAGGCCTGTTCGTTAAAAGGCGATTGGGAAAAGGATTCCCACGTATTGAGCAAACTACTTGCGCCAACCGTTATCCTTTCTTGCAACGGAATCGCCATGTCTGTTGCATTCAGAACGCGTTGTGCAGCTTTTTCCGTCATTTCAACGACATAATTTAAACGATCCGTCACATCGGGCATATCCTGTGCTGCATCTTGTATGGTTTTATCCAAGCCAAGTGCGGATAAACTGTCATGCAAGGTTCTGGTAAGGTGTCCAACTCGTGAAAGCAATGCATCAGAAGACGCCATCCCATTATTTTGTAATCCCGCCACACTATTATCGTCCATAACCGGCCCTTATTTTTTCCCTAGTTTTTCAAAAATTTTCACTAACTTTTCATCCAGTGTCGCGGCTGTAAAAGGTTTTACAATATAGCCATTGGCGCCAGCCTGCGCTGCAGCAATAATATTTTCTTTTTTTGCCTCTGCGGTTACCATCAAGACAGGTAAACTGGCCAGTGCTGCATCAGCACGAATACTCTGCAACAAGGTTAAACCGTCCATATTAGGCATATTCCAGTCGGACACCACAAAATCAAAATGCTCACTTCGTAACTTTGCCAGCGCAATCACGCCATCCTCAGCCTCATCAGCATTTGAATAACCAAGTTCTTTCAATAAGTTGCGAACAATTCTTCGCATCGTCGAAAAATCATCAACCACTAAAAATTTCAAATTCTGATCGGCCATCTATCGCTCCTTCATTACTTCTGTGTAACACAAACCTGGTTCAACATCAGAAGATCATCTATACGCGTAAACTTCGATTTCCTTGCGCGGCCAAATAATGCATGACTTTCCCTGGCAATTCTTTCACATCCCCGACTTCGTCTACAGCGCCTGACGCAATCGCTTCACGTGGCATACCGAATACCACGCAGGAGGCTTCGTCCTGAGCAAAATTATAGGCACCGGCCATTTTCATTTCCAGCATACCTTGCGCACCATCTTTCCCCATGCCGGTGAGTATCACGCCAATCGCATTTTTACCTGCAAATTTCGCCGTTGAGCCAAACAGCACATCAACCGAAGGGCGATGCCGGTTGACTGGATCACTTTGATCCAGTTTCGTCATGTAGTTCGCGCCACTGCGCGCTAACAGCAAATGCGAATGACCCGGCGCAATGAATGCATGCCCAGGAAGCACCCGCTCATTACCTTCCGCCTCTTTGACTTCAATTTTACACAGGCTATTCAGCCGATTGGCGAAAGATTTGGTAAACCCTTCAGGCATATGCTGGGTAATCAAAATGCCGGGGCAATCTGACGGCATGCGAATTAAAAACTCTTTAATTGCCTCAGTGCCCCCGGTTGAAGCACCAATCACAATTAACTTTTCACTGCTCAACAAAGGGTTAGCCATAACCGGCAAGGTGTCTACTGCAGCATTGGTTTGAGGCTGATGTCGCGTGATCTGCGCCTTTGCTGCAATGCGAATTTTGTCACTGATCAGCTGGGCATACTCCATCATTCCATTTTTGATCGAGATTTTAGGTTTGGTCACGAAATCTACAGCACCAAGCTCCAGGGCCCGCAAAGTGATTTCTGAACCGCGTTCGGTCAAAGAAGAAACCATCACCACCGGCATAGGACGTAAACGCATCAGCCGTTCAAGAAAATCCAGACCGTCCATCTTGGGCATTTCCACATCCAGAGTCAGCACATCCGGGTTGGTCGCTTTAATCATTTCTCTTGCGACAATGGGGTCCGGTGCAACACCCACCACCATCATATCCGGCTGATCAGAAATGATTTCGCTCATGATGCTGCGGATCAAGGCAGAATCATCGATAACCAGAACTTTTATTTTCATGTTTCCTTTCCGTTAATGACCAAGGGCCCTAACCTGTATTGTGTAAAAACCTGTTCATGGCAATGAAGTCCGCAAATGATACGGATATTATTAACCCTGTTCTTTCAAGAATCATGTACGACCACATGAAGAATTGATATCAAAACTACACCGCGCTTGTTTTCAGCCGACTTGCGTATTCAATTTCACGCACCACCAAGGTGTCGTTACGTAATTCCTTGATTTTGCGAACCAAAACCTTACCTGTCCTGGGGAAGAAATACACTTTCCGTGGATAAATGTCATTCAAATCTTCGGCAATAATAGGCATATGCTGGGTACGCAAATAATGCCTTACAAATTTCGCGTTGCGTTCCCCCACATTCATTTGACTAAAGCCCTTTAATACATTGCCGCCACCGAACACCTTGGCTTCCAGGTTTTGTCGCTTGGCGCCTGCTTTTAATAAATCATCAATGAGCGTTTCCATCGCATAGGTGCCATAACGCATGGAGGGTGATACGGGATTATTGACATCACTCATCCCCACATCCGGCAGCATAAAATGATTCATGCCGCCAATGCCGGTGACTTTGTCCCGAATACAGGCAGACACACAAGAACCCAATACGGTCACTATGAGCATATTTTTATCCGTATAATAATACTCACCGGGCAATAACTTGGCCGCATCACATTGGAATATCGGATCAAAGTAGATATTGGTTGCAAAATGCTCTTCTACCTTTCCCCAGCCCATTGGCGTTTCCCTCATTGTTATCATTAAGCTTGGGAAGTATTTAACCCAAATGACTCATTGTAAGGCTCTTCGAGCCTGCGTGAGTGCCGGCGGTCACAAGCAACCATTTTCCAGCCTGTTCGGCGCTCATGGCTCGCTACAGGCTGTTCTCAATCCAAAAAACCGTCTCGCAACTTGCCTCGACATCATCTCGCATCTAATGGATTATTTGGATTTAACTTGTATATGGTCTTACCTTGTAAAATAAACTTGTTCGTGATATTTGTGAAATTTTCAGAATGCCCTGCGAATAACAATCCATCTGTTTTTAGCCGTGGTGCAAACCGGTCAAGAATTTTGGTTTGTGCCGCCTTATCAAAATAAATCATTACATTACGACAGAAAATCACATCAAATTTTTCGGTAATCGGCCACTGGTTTTCAAGCAAATTAAGCTGCTCAAAGGTGATCATATCCCGCAACGCTTTTTTTATCCGTACCGAACCCTGATTTTTTCCTTTACCCTTCAAAAAAAATTGCTTGACTCTGTGCGTGGTCATCTTCTCCAGCCTGTCCATCGCGTAAATGCCCTGGGCGGCGGTTTCCAATACATTGGTGTCAATATCGGTGGCAATGATTTTGACCGGTGGTGACAAACTTGAAAACGCTTCACAAGCCGTCATAGCAATGGAATAGGGTTCCTCACCGGTAGAGCTGGCTGAACACCAAATATGAATCGGTGTATCTCTGGATTTCAAAAAATCCGCCAACACGGGAAAATGATGGGGTTCACGGAAAAATGAGGTTAAATTTGTTGTCAGCGCATTGATGAATGCGGACCACTCGATGCTATTCGGATTTCGCTCCAAATCATCCAGATAGGCCGAGAAAGAAGGCACCCCGACAGCCCGCAAACGCCTGGAAAGCCGGCCATAGACCATGTCTTGCTTATGCTCGGACAATGCAATGCCAGCACACTGATGAATCAGCACACGAATACGCGTAAAGTCGCGTTCCGTAAAAACAAACTCCTTGCTTGTCACGGCTACACTATCGACTGCAGCCATGTTTGTCTGACTTCCATGCACCGCCAAGACCCGCGACACCTGAAAACCCATTAAAATTCATTCCATTCTTCCCCAACCGCCTCAATATCGGTCGCCTTTCTTGGCATGGACCGAACGGGTTTCACCTCATCGGTGGCAAAAGTCTCCATATGCGCGTGAGAACCGCTGCCGCGATGCGCTTGCACCAACTTAAATACGCTGACGGCCTGTTCTAACGCCATAGCCTGATCCTGCATGCTTTGTGCGGCTGCAGCAGCCTGCTCGACCAGCGCTGCATTTTGCTGCGTCATCTCATCCATTTCCGAAACAGAATGGTTAATATTGCCGATGCCCACACTTTGCTGACTGGAAGCGGTATAAATCGAATCCAGTAAATCCGAAAACAAACCGACGACTGTCAGAATCTCTTCCATGTTATCGCCAGCCGCTTCCACCAGATTAGAACCAGCTTTCACATTGGCGACGGAGTGATTAATCAGCGTCTTGATTTCTTTTGCTGCGGCAGAGCTGCGTTGCGCCAGACTTCTTACTTCACCGGCAACAACAGCGAATCCGCGCCCTTGCTCACCAGCCCGTGCGGCCTCAACGGCGGCATTCAGTGCCAGGATATTGGTTTGAAAAGCGATGCCCTCAATTACACTGATAATATCAACAATTTTCTTCGAGCTGGTACTGATTTCGGCCATGGTATTCACGACTTCTGTCATGGTCTGACCGCCCGCTTCTGCCATATCACGGGTCGTGGCCGCCACTTTCTGTGCATGGTGTGCACTTTCAGTATTTTGCTGCACTGTTGCGGTCATCTCTGCCGTCGCAGAGGCCGTCATGGATAATGAATTTGCCTGTAATTCGGTACGATTGGACAAATCCATATTGCCCGTAGCAATTTCTTCTGAAGCAAGCGTTATCGCATGCGTACCCGTACGAACCTGTGTAACGATACTGAGCAGGCTGTCATTCATCTCCTTCATGGCATGCATCAGCGCACCGGCCTCATCACGCGAATTGATGACAATTTCCTGGCTCAAATCACCGGAGGCGATCCGTTTGGCGACCTCCACAGCCTGTGCCAGAGGCTGGGTAATGGCAATAATCAATCGCCAGCCCATCAACCCGGCAACAATTACCCCAACCGTCGTTAACAGCATTGCCCACAAACGCAACTGGTGATAACGCGATTGGGCCAAGTCGTAAGCGTCATTGGCCGACGCCAGTTGCAACTTCATTAATGTGTCAAGCTGCTCGTCGACTGCCGACCCACGTTCACGCAGAGGTCCTCTCAAAATATCTGCTGCCTGTTGGGTATTGTGCGCACGCAAAGCCGCCAGCATCGGCTCGATGGCATCTGTTTGCTGCTGTTTGCGCGCAGACACGATGCCATCCAGCGCAGCGCGTTCTTCCGGTTGCCATGACATGGCTGTCAAAGCATCCTGTAATTGGCCATTCTGTTTTCGATATTGATTGATCTCGTCAATCCATGCATCCATTTTGGCCGCATCATCTGGAGATGAGGAAATTTGTCCCGTCACGGCTTCCGCAAGCAATGATTGAGTATGGTTCATTGAACCCACCAATTCACCTAACTTGTCCACTTTCACCAAACTGTCGTTGTAGAGGTATTGCACCGTGTGATTAGACAACTCAAGCATGGAAATGCCTAGCACGCCTCCGATCACCATCGAAAAACCAAGATAGACTGTCACGAATATCAATTTTGCTTTGATGCTCAGATTTTTAATCATCATGCTATCCCTCAATTTACTATTAATTGTTTCGATTTATTTTTCTGGTAATAAGGTCACCGACCTTCAGGCTGGTGGGTATTGCGTGGGTATTCAATATTGTTTTCCCTGATTTCCGTCATCTTGTCCGAAGCCCAAGTCAAACTTAAAACCTTTCCCAATCTTGTGCTTGCTACAACTCCCTGCTTTATTTTTGGCAAGGGCCATTACAGACTTAATTGCTCTGGATCTGGGCATTTTGTGGCATCATATTACGTGTTTTTCTCAATTGCGGCGGCGTCCGGGCTGGTTGCTCCCCACCCAACAACTTGAATGTATAAACCAGTTCTTCAAGGTGTCCGGCCTGATCCTGCATCGATTTGGCCGCCGCTGCCGCCTGTTCAACCAGCGCCGCATTTTGCTGGGTGGTTTCATCCATTTGACTGATCGCACGATTAACCTGCT
>JAJYYK010000011.1 GCA_021801025.1 Pseudomonadota bacterium
CGCAAAGTGACCGAGATCGCACACAACCTGGAAACGCAACTGGTGCAATTGCTGGTGGAATATGCGCCAGCCGAAATAAAATCTGAAGTCAACACCGGTTTGTTGAACGGCCCGGTCATTCATCATAGCGCCACAGGCGACACGGTTGCGAATCAGGGTCAGGTAGATGATTTGCTGGACAGTTTGGGTTTTTGAGGGTCTGAATATTACACATAAGGTCTTTCGGTGCAATCACGGGCATGTTACTTGCCTGGGATTGGATGATGAATATCCGGTATTCAGTGCATGCTTGCATACACACCGCCCAGTCTGGTTAATGGAATGGCTGTTACCCAACGAACAGGTGGATGCATAATCTTTGCCTGCATGACGTACATTATTATATAGGGGATCACGATGCAATCAGCGCAACAGGAAATCGATGAACGCACTAATCTGACCGGTTCCAATAAATTCGAGTTGTTGCTGTTTACTTTGGGAGTCAGCGCCAACAGCGATCAGGTTGAACTGTTTGGCATCAATGTATTCAAGATTCGTGAAATCGTTGCGATGCCTGAAATCACCACCGTGGCCGGCGCAGCACCGCACATGCTGGGTGTGGTCAATCTGCGCGGACAAATCATTTCCGTCATCGACTTGCCTGCCATTGTGGGGCGTCAACCCAAAACCGGTTTGAATATTATGCTGGTGACGGAGTTTGCGCGGACCACACAGGCTTTCGCAGTCGAATCGGTTGAAGACATCGTCCGTCTGGACTGGGGGCAGGTTCTTTCGGCGGAAGCGAATGCTGCGGGCGGCATGGTCACCAGCATCGCACGACTTGACGGTAACTCGGACCATACACGTTTGGTACAGGTACTGGATGTTGAAACCATACTGCGTAATTTGATGCCAACAACCGAGTCTGCAATCAATCCCGATATGATTGGCCCGAAAATCAGTTTAAAACCGGGCACGGTTGTGCTCGCAGCCGATGATTCCGTGGTCGCTCGCGCAATGATTGAACAAGGGCTGGATGCAATGGGTATCCCATATATCATGACCAAGACCGGAAAGGAAGCGTGGGATCAGCTTCAGTCTATTGCAACGGCTGCGGAAACCGAAGGCAAAACCATCCATGACAAAATAGCGCTGGTGCTTACCGATCTGGAAATGCCGGAGATGGACGGTTTCACCTTGACCCGTAACATCAAGCAGGACCCGCGTTTCAGATCCATTCCTGTGATCATTCATTCGTCGCTCACCGGTACCGCCAATGAAGTTCATGTCAAGAACATTGGGGCAGATGCTTATGTGGCAAAATTTGTGGCAGAGGAACTTGCCGCTACGATTCGTAAGGTACTGGAAAAATAAGCAGGCAAGATTTTATTTAAATTAATTTATGGATAATCATTATGCGTAATAATATGCCGGTAACTGGTGTTGAATATGTATTAAGCAGTTCAGAAACCATCGTTTCGAAAACAGATCTGCAAGGAAATATCACTTACATTAACCAGGACTTCATCAATATCAGCGGGTTTTCAGAAGATGAATTGCTGGGCGCACCACAGAACATCGTACGCCACCCGGATATGCCAAAAGAGGCTTTCGCCGATTTCTGGCGTACCTTAAAAAGCGGCAAGGCATGGACTGGGCTGGTCAAGAACCGTTGCAAAAATGGCGATTATTACTGGGTGGAAGCCAATGCGGCACCCATGCTGGAAAATGGTCAAATTGTCGGTTATACCTCCATACGGATCAAACCCAGCAGAGAACAAATTCAGGCGGCAGAAAGTGCTTACCGGGAAATCAGGGCCGGTAACACCCGCCTTGAAGTGGTTGAAGGGGAAGCTGTCAGACGTTCCCCGTTTGCCCGTTTCAATTTTCTAAAAAGTGCATCAATCAAGGCAAAGATGATCATGTCATCCGGCTTGCTGGCTATTTTATTTGCAGCCAATCTGCTGGTTACCGCAATGAGTAGCGCACAATATGACGTCTGGTCGATCACGATTTCCGTGATAGGTTTGCTACTGTCTGTGTTGTTCGGTGTGACGTTTTATCATGGCATCGTGACGCCACTTGAGCGGGTCCGGCACGATATAGACCGGATGAGCGCAGGTGATCTTTCCGGGAAAATTGTATCAGACAGCGATAATGAGTTGGGTAACGTCATGCAGGCACTGCGTATTTTACAAATCAATGTGAAATTGCTGGTGGGTCAGATTAAGGAAGCCGCTGATATTGTCAACACCGGGGCAAGGGAAATTGCCGCTGGCAATAGCGATTTATCGGGACGTACCGAATCACAAGCCAGCTCGCTGGAACAAACAGCTTCCGCAATGGAACAGCTGACCAGTACCGTGAAACAAAATGCTGACAATGCACACGAGGCAAACAAACTCGTTGCGACCACCTCCGACATCGCTGTCAAAGGCGGTACCGCTGTGGGTAATGTCGTCAACACCATGAATTCTATCCAGGAGAGTTCGCGCAAGATTGCCGACATTATTAGCGTCATTGACAGCATCGCATTCCAGACCAACATTCTGGCGCTGAATGCGGCGGTAGAGGCTGCACGTGCAGGCGAACAGGGACGCGGTTTTGCGGTGGTGGCAACTGAAGTGCGCAGTCTGGCGCAACGCTCGGCAGATGCTGCCAAAGAAATCAAGGCATTGATCGACGACTCGGTAGAAAAAGTTGACCTGGGCAGCAAGCTGGTTGATGCCGCAGGTAAAACCATGGATGAGATCGTGACTTCAGTGAAGAACGTTGCGGGTTATATGAGCGAAATTACCTCCGCCAGTAAAGAGCAAAGTGCAGGGATAGAGGAAGTCAATCAGGCCGTCACGCAGATGGATGAGGTAACCCAGCAAAATGCAGCGCTGGTCGAACAGGCGGCTGCAGCAGCGGAAACCATGCAAGAGCAGGCCACCAAATTGACTCATCTGGTGGGCGAGTTTCGTTTGGTCGCCGGTGGACAGGCAATGCAATTGGACCGTTCGCCGTCTGTGAATACGGCTCGTGGTGCGATGCGTGCATTGCCTCATCACGGGAAATAGTCCGAACTCTGTATCAACTCATGTCATCATTATGGAATAATTTATGCGCCATTTCCTGATGATGCGGGCAGATGTCCGCCGTGGTGATGGCTTGTTCTTCACTGGGGAGTGACTGGTCATCAGCGGCTAAAACAAGCGTAACCATTAGACTCTGGGCAACACAACCCTTTAATTGTTCAAGCATACTGTCCCGGAGCCCATGGAGTTCGCGCAGTCTTGCCAGTGCCTCCGTGGTTTGGTTCTGGGCATGAAGTTCCAGTAAGTCAAGTGCCAGGGCATGCACCTGTTGGTGCAAGGCTTCGATGGCCTGGAAAGCGGGTTGCAGGGTGTGGCGGGAACTGTCCAGCCAGATTCCGAAGCGGCATTGGTGGTGATCCAGCGGGGGTGGGGTTTCACGCTCACCTCTCAGGAAGTTTTCTATGTCTGCAATCCAGGCGCGGTGTTCGACGCCAGCAAAGAGTAGCGGCAGGTTGTCGCGACTGACCACAGGCCGGTTAGTCCAAATTGGATCAGGCCGCCAGGTTGATGACCAGTCGGGAAACTCATGCGCGGGCATGGGGCGTGCGATGCCGTAGCCTTGAGCCAGTTCGCAACCGAGTTGCAGCAGCAGTTCGCCGTGTTCAACGGTTTCTACACCTTCAGCGATCACTTTGCGCCGGAAAGCAGCTGCCAGGCCGATCACCCCATCCAGAATCGCCAGGTCATCGGGGTCGCCGAGCATGTCGCGCACGAAGCTCTGGTCGATCTTCAGCAGGGCGACCCGCAAGTGTTTCAGGTAACTCAACGAAGAATAGCCGGTGCCGAAGTCATCCAGAGAAAACGATATCCCGATTTTCCTGCAGTCTTCAATGATCTGGGATACCCGAATCAGGTCTTCCAGCGCGCTGGTTTCCAGCACCTCCAGTTCGAGCTTGCCCGGTTTGACATTCGGATGCGCAGTCAGCAGGGTATGCAGGCGCTCGACGAAGTCCACCTGCTGTAACTGGCGAGCGCCGACATTGACGCTGACAGGGATGTCCAGTCCGGCTGCATGCCAGATCTCCATCTGGGTTAAAGCGGTGTCGATCACCCATTCCCCTACTTCGATGAATAGAGGGTGATTTTCGATAAGCGGGAGGAATGTCGCTGGCGGCAACAGACCTTTTTCCGGATGTTGCCAACGAATCAGTGCTTCAGCACCGACGACTGTCCCCGTGCGCATATTCACTTTGGGCTGGTAATGCAGCACAAATTCGCGTTCGGTCAGCGCGCGGCGGAGGCGTACCAGACTTTCATGGTGACCGTGAATCTCTCGATCCCGTTTGGCATCGAAGACATGGTAACGGTTCTTTCCGGTTAACTTGGCTTGATACATGGCCTGATCGGCCTGACGCAGCAGTTGATCGGCTTCAATGTCTTCTTCTTGCGGATAAAAAGTGACACCGAGGCTGGCCGAGACCTGGAGCAAAGTGTTATTGATATATACCGGCTGGGCAGCAGCGGCGAGCAGGCGAGTCAGCATAGGTACGCTGGCTTCGATGTCATCCAGGCTGCCAAGCACAGCGATGAACTCATCGCCGCCCATGCGGGCAAGGGTGTCGTTTTCACGCAAAGCCTGTTTCATGCGCGTGGCCACAGTCATCAGCAATTGGTCGCCGACATCATGCCCATAATGATCATTGACGGGTTTGAAGCCGTCCAGATCGAGGTACGTGACTGCCAGCCGCTGTCCACGCCGTTTGGCCTCAATCATATCCCGGTGCAGTTGATCGGCCAGCTGCACCCGATTGGGCAGACCGGTCAGTGTATCGTAGTGAGTGATATGTTCGAGTTGCTGCGCATGACTCTTCAGCGCGCTGATGTCGGAAAACAGCGCCACGTACTGTTGAGTGTTGCCCTGAGCATCACGCAGAGCACTGATGGTAAGCCGCTCCGCATATGTTTCGCCATTTTTGCGCCGATTCCAGATTTCCCCGTGCCAGTAGCCGTTCTCGTTCAGATCACGCCACATCGTGACATAAAACGCTTCTCCTTGCAGTCCGGAACTGAGGATGCTCGGATTTTGGCCCAGGGCCTCGTCACGGGTGTAACCCGTGGTGAGGGTAAAGGCATTATTGACATCGACGATCATGCCGTCAGGCGCAGTGATCATGATGCCCTCGCGAGCATGGGTGAAGACGCTGGCAGCAAGCTGGAGTTTTTCTTCGGACCGCTTGCGCTCAGTGATGTCGCGCTGAATAATCACCATTTTTTTGCGTTGCCCCGTTTTTTCAAACATGGGCATCCTGCGCGTCTCGGTGGTCACATATTGACCTTCTTTCCCGACAAAGCGTTCCTCGCTGATCAACAGGTGTCCGGCCAGCCAGGCAGCTTCATCGCCTGTTACCGGGTGTTCGTGAGCAGCACAGAATGCCGGTTGCAGCGCTGACAATTCAATTTCGGTTTTCCCCTGCCAGGAACTGTTATGCAATTGGAACATCTGCTGGGCCGATTCATTGGTCACCAGATAGCGCCCTTCACTATCTTTCAGGAAAACCGCATCAGGAATGGCATCAATCAACGCCGTCAATTGTTCGTCGTGACGTAAAATTTCAACCTGATCTTCGAGTTCGGACTGCCGGTTACGCATTGGCCTGAAAATCAGGACATAGAGTGCGGGGAAAATGAGCGCTGAAAGGACAATAGGGTCAAGGATCACCCAGAAAACTGGCCCCCTGTTTTTAAAGATGGGCTGGAGAGCACCGATCATCAGCATGATCACAAGCTCACTTATCAGAATAGTCACGCTAGCGACGATCATCATTTTAGCCGGGGTTAACCCAATAGTTTTTTTCATTAATATCGTCTTGTAAATATTCAGTTAATTCAAAAAAAATTACAGTCAATAACGAGACAAGCGGATGATTGTATCAGAATTAAAGCGGGGTTTTTGGATAGAAGTAAATTTTCATGGGAACAACAACGGACTGCCAGTTTGTTCCCGTCAGCACGCAGGATATGGGTATGTTTTATCATCCTTTACGGTAGGTGATAACAAACCTTCACGGCTTATGGCTGCACAGTTTGGACTAACATGGTTCTGAATGCTTTAAAAAGTTTTTTCATCACGGGTTGCTTGTAAGGGAATAGTTCGACAGGGTCCATGGCGTGGACGAAGCCACGGTTGTCCAGTTCAAAAATGAGCAAGCGGCCTTCCAGGGTTTCGCCACAGTCGATGACGAAATAATCGAGCCCAATTCGTTCATAAATTGCATGCAGCGCCATAGCGTGCCTGACGGCGAAAGCGGTGTCAAAGTTCGTCATAAAGAGAGCTTCTTCCGCACGCTTTTCAGCACTGTCCGACATGCCGGCATGCTTGTAGTGCACCATCCACTGTTCGGAAATTGCCATGTGACAGGCAAACGGATGTCCCGCTATCATGGCAATACGGTACTTGCGGAACAGTCCGTCGGCGCTGCGATAATCAATGAAGCGGGAAACATAAAATTCGTCTTCTTTCGCACCCGTCAGATAGTCATGAAGATCGGATGCCTGCGCCAGTTTTTTGAGGTCGCGCCCTGCATGGGCGTCGAGGGGACGGATGATGATGGGGAAACTGTCATTGCCCAGAAAATCGGTGATGGTGCGTTCGCCGAGAGCGATTTGGATGAGGGGCTGCCGCTGAATACGCGCTGTGACCGGTAAGTCAACACCGTCGGCAGTACCAAGTAAGGTGTGCAACCGATCACGCGACAGTTGCATAATTTTGTCAGGGAGGTTGATGACGGGGCGCGGCCATGTCGCAAGCCGCGCACCGATTTTTTCCAGTAAGGGAGCATTTTCGATGGATTCACCGATTGCAACGAACAGGACATCATGCTCTGGAATATCAGAAGGCAATGCGTGCATGGTTGAAACGTAAAGTAAATTCAATGCCACACCGGATTCTTCCAGCAGAAAATCCAGTGGTGTATTGTCCATCATGTCGCCCGGACGCATCAGGGCAAGCATGGTGATCGTGACAGGCGTTGTTTGCGCCGGAAGGTAATAAAGCCGCCGCATAGCCAGCGCTTTTGCTTGTATTTCAAAAGCCACCTCGCGGTTTCCGGTGAGCTGAAAGACCATGGACAAATTCATGAGCAGATTGGCGTCATCAGGATTATAAGCGGCCATATTGACCAAATTTGACAAGTCCGCGCCGCTTTCTACAAGTCGCATCAGGCGGGCTACGCCGATGACGGGTTCGTAGTGCTTGTCAACTTCGTCGCGGGAGTTCGAAGCGATGAAAGCATTGTTTTTATCTGGGTGCATATTGATTATCTCACTCTTTAATTCCGTATTTCTGTCACTGTAACGCATTACCGGCCTGGACCCCGCATAAATTTGCGCGAACAAATCCAGTCATCCCGCTTGCTTTTCTGGTAGGATTGTTGCAATTGTTGGGCCATGTTTTGCATAAACCAACCTGTTCTTTGGTATTTTTTGTAACCTGTAACTTTATAGGTACTGTAATGCAATTTGGCAATTTTTTGGATAAAAACCGGGAATATAAGGGCTCGTTAATGAATAACTTGGATTTACGCTGGGGGCGCTTTGGGATGCAGCCCAAGGCGCGAGACGTGCAGTTGTGTCGTTCACAAAAAACGGATCGTAATACCGGGATGCGCCCAAAGCGACCCCAGCCCGAAGGGTTGCCGTGTATTCGGGCGTCTGCGGCGTTGCAAAGCTTGCGAATGAAACAACCATTCGCTGCACTTTGCGCCTTGCATCCATCCCGAATACACGACAACGTAAGCCCAAGTTATTCATTAACGAGCCCTAAGCATGAATTCTGAGTCAACATTGCGCAGCGATGTCAGCAAACCAGCGAAAGTGCCGTTTATCGGGTTGCCATCGTTGTTGCGTATGGCCATGAAAGGGATAGATCTGACGCCGCTGGGAATGCGCCTGATCGAGTATGTCAAGATGCATCCCGATGCAGCCGAGGCGTTTATGGATATTGCCACTATTTTCCAGCTTAAGCAAAACAGGGCATTTGCCCTGACCATGCAGTCTGAAGCCTTGAAGATGCAGCAGGTTTATTATCAGCCGGCCAAATATGAACCAGCGGTCGTTCGTGTGTTGGCAATCATGGGACCGGGCGATCTGATGGCCAATACGCCGCTGGAATTTTTAGTGGAAGACAGCGATGTGTCACTGGCTATGCTTTATGTGTCACCCGGTATTCCTTTTCCGTTAACGCTCCCTGAACACGATCTGATATTTGTCGCCATCGGCGAATCCGATGAAAATCGCTCCCTGCTAGGCTATGTGGATCAGTTGATGCGTACTTGGCCGCCGGTTCCCATACTCAATCGGCCCAAACACATCAGCCAGTTGGCCAGAGATGATGCCTATGTCTTACTCAAATCGGTGTCTGGCATCGTTATGCCGAATACGGTACGTGCAGACAGGGCGAGTTTGACTCAGCTTGCCAGGGGCCAGTTATCGATGACCGCCATCATCGATGATGGCGATTTTCCGGTGATTATCAGGCCGATTGATTCCCATGCCGGTCGGGGTTTGATGAAGCTGGATACCCCAGCAGAGATGGCAGCTTACCTTCTGGTACATTCAGAGCCAAAATTTTATGTGGCGCGCTTTATCGATTATAGTCAGCCGGATGGTTTGTTCAGAAAATATCGGATTGTTCTGATTAAAGGGCGACCTTATGTGTGTCATCTGGCTTTATCCCGGCACTGGATGGTGCATTACCTGAATGCGGAAATGCTGGATAAACCCGAAAATCGTGCTGAGGAAGAAGCGTTTATGGCGAACTTCGACGACACTTTTGCGTTGAAACACCAGGCAGCTTTTCGCGAAATTGCCGAACGAACCGGTCTGGATTATTTAGGGATAGACTGCGGTGAAACAACAGATGGCAAGCTGCTGATTTTTGAAATTGACAGCAATATGATCGTGCATGCGTTAGATCCGGTCGAGATATTCCCCTACAAGCAACCGCAGATGCAAAAAGTATTTGGTGCATTCCGTGAGATGCTGGTGAATGCCATTGAGTCTTGAAGTAAATACCGGTTTGCCTGCCACCACGCAGTTGTTGACGGACGGCGGCGATGTCCGGATACAGCTCGACGGGCAAAGCGGTTTGAATCAATATGGTTGTCCCCCCTATCCTGACACAGGTTTGGTTGCGTTGGGATCCTCTACGGCATCGGTGATTTCCGAACAGGGCTTTGCTGCCGCTGACCATTTGCGCGACAGGTTGCTCAGCCGGTCCGCCTGTGAGCCGGTTGCAAGCATTTATGCCCGCGAGCTCGATAGACTCCGTGACGAACTGAAGCAGCTTTGTGGTATTCCGGATCTGTCGGGTGTGGATGTGGTGTTTGCAGCGTCCGGTACGGATGCCCATTTAATTGCCGCGCAAATCATTGATCATGCCGTGGGGGCGCCTTTGTGTGCCATTATGGTGGAGGCGGCTGAGACGGGAAGCGGTGTAGCGGCTGCGTTATCCGGCAGGCATTTCAGCAGCCGAACAGCACTGGGCGCGTTGGTGCCGGAAGCGATGCCTCTGGCTGAGCGAACGATTGTGGTCAAGGTGGTATCCATTCGGTTGATCAATGGCTGTCCGCGCCCAAGCGAGGAAGTCGACGCCGAGATAGCCATGCTCGCGTCTGCTGCTTTGGCACAAGGACAGCATGTGCTGTTGACGCTGGTCGATGTCTCCAAAACGGGGCTGATTGCCCCCAGTCCGGCCTGTGTCGCTGCACTCTATCAAGCATATCCAGAGCAACTGACGGTGTTGGTTGATGCTTGCCAGTTCCGGATTTCACCTGCGACACTGCGGGCTTATTTGCACTGTGGGTACATGGTGGCGATTACCGGTTCCAAATTTATGACGGGCCCCAGTTTTTCGGGCGCATTGTTATTGCCGCCAGTTGTGACTCAACGCGTGCATCGAATACCCGCAACCTTGCTGCATTATTCTGCAGCGGGTGATTGGCCGCCACGTTGGCAGGGCTGTGGATTGAATGTTATTGCCAATGTCGGCTTGTTACTGCGCTGGGAAGCCGCATTGACGGAAATGCGGGCATTTTATGCCATGCCCGCCGTACAGGTAGGTGAGTTTTTGCAACAATTTGCCGATGCGATACTGCATCGTCTGGAATGTGATCCTTTGTTCCAGTTGTTGCCCGGTGCCCAACTGGATCGAAGTTCTCTGGTGATGGCATCCGGTTGGGACAGCTTGCCGACTATTTTTCCGTTCCTCCTCTGCCGTGCCAGATATGGAAATAGTCGGGTGCCATTGAATCGTGAAGAAACAGCGGCTGTTTATCGGCGGTTACAACAAGATATGAGCCACGAACAGGATCGGTTGGATGGCGTTGCGCCGGCAGCGTTGCGCGCACAGCGTTTTCAATTGGGTCAGCCGGTTTTATGTGGTAGCCGTGATGGTGTGCCCGTGAGTGCCTTGCGCTTATGTGTCAGCGCACGATCAGTTGTTTCCGCAATGGGTCCAACCGGGTTGGGTATCGCTGGTGTGATTGCACAGGCGATGGCGGCTCTGGACAAGATCACATGGCTGATTCGGGTCGCATAATCCTGAAAATGCTGTCCTGCGCCGAGAGGAGTGCGCAATCCATTTCGTAGTATGCTTAACTCATTGGGTGAAAGAAAAAACAGTGAAAATACACTTTGGTTGCGCGACGTGACCTGAACAAATAAACAGTCAATTGCCGTTTTCAGGATAATGGGAGCGATTCCGGCCCCTGCAATATCGGGTTAATGCATGGACAGCGAAACCAGTATTTGTGCTTTCAGCATTTTAATTAATGTCGCTTCTTCCGTAGAGACCCCTTCTGTGGCAATAACGGTTCGATCCGCATAAATCAGGCCAAATGACTGTTTTTTGACGATCAACGGCAACACAATAAAACTGGCGGCATCCGGCAGTAACTGCATATGCCAAGTGGGTAACAGCGCCTTAACATTGGCTTGTGCAGCATCTGAAATTAGCACATCGACATCGTTTTGCATGGCCAAATGAAATAAATTATTCCCTGTTGTGACAGGAAATATAAAGCCGGACTGATGCAACTCACTGTCTTTACCCAGAGACATGCGTGCGCGAAACTGTTGCGTCTTAACATCTTTAATGCATGCCGTTGCAAAACGAAATCCCATACCGTGAGATAAGGTCTCTAACACCAGCATGATTAAATCATTGACTTTGCAGCGCCCAGACGCCACCATTTCGCTGGCATCCTGTACGCCAGTCAATAAAAAATGACTTGCGTTCAAAGGTTTGCCGCTAGGGTGTCGTTTAACTTCATTTTCCTGAACCATTTCTGGCTCAGCAGTTAATAATAAAAATGCGTCCAGTGCATTGCCAGTACTCGTCTCTTCGACCATTGTGGCAGGTGCAGATGCCGGTTCTGTAACGATTAACGGGCATATTGTATTCGTCAGGATTTGGGTTTCCTCAGCTACACTTGTGATCAAATCCTGTAATGCCTGATGATCCAGACTGAATGCGGTGCCGTAACGCGCGAGCAGGTTGTGTGTCATCAATGCCAGGTTGGCCTGGTTGTTCGGAGACAATAGCATCGCTACTTCGGTGCTAAAACAGGCCACCTGTTGTAACCAGTCTTGTCGTGTGGCGGCAAGCTTTAACGTGGTTGCAGGCAATGGTGCAAGTGCATTGATGATTGTTGTTGGAATTTGCCATTGTCTGAGCATGGAATCCGCCAAACGATCAAATCCACACCCCAGCACTTGCATGGTGGCCTGCAACAATGAGCACGCACCTGTTGAACTGAGTGCCATGATTTCATCATAAGAAGCCTGGTCATGCATCACGACCAGCAAGCGGCCCAAATTTTTGAATAGACCCACCACAACCGCTTCTTCTGCATCTTTAAATTCGCTATGGCGCGCCAATCTCCTGCCAACCAGACTGGCTCCCACCGCCTGCACCAGCTCCTGACGTACTTGCGCCGCCGATCTTCCGCTCAACCCTTCAGCGAGCAGCATGGTCAGGGCAATGGTCTTTACCATATCGAATCCAAGCAGAAAGATTGCTTTGGAAATGGTGGTTACCGGCGCGCCGGATGCGGTTCGATAACCCGCAGTGTTTGCCACACTCAGTATTTTTTGCGTGAGGGCCATGTCAGACAAAATGAAATGCGCCAGACTCTGTACGGCTTCATGGCTGGATGTGGCGATTCTTACCACATGGGAGACGGAACTGCCTAATGCAGGCAATGCCGGATCATCCTGAATTTTTTGTAATAACAGTTTTCGCCTGTCAGTCGCTGCTTCTGTTTCTATTGAACCAAATTTTACCACGCCCTACCACTCCCTATTTTTTTGTCTGGTCTCGAATTCTTCGCGAAATCCGGATTAAGAAAGGGCGGGCTTGATCCGGGATGTGTTGCACGAATGCAAAGTTTCAAGCAATAAATGCTGTGCCACATCACCGCTTACCACGCCATCACCCACTGCGCGCAACAGAACAAAACGAATCCGGCCGTCTTCCACTTTCTTGTCCAGTCCCATCCAGCGTAAATAGGTTTCTACGCCCAAATCCGGTGCCGCATCGGGCAGTCCGGCAGCGCAATACAGTGCCCGTATACGCGCCACATCGTCTTCAGTCAACCAACCCAAACGACGGGATAAGTCTGCCGCCAGCATGGTGCCAGCTGCCACAGCTTCGCCATGTAGCCAGTTGCCATAACCCATGCCGGATTCGATGGCGTGGCCGAAAGTGTGTCCCAAATTCAGCAGTGCGCGCAGCCCGGATTCCCGTTCATCTTGCGCCACGATATCCGCCTTGATGGCACAGGCGCGTTCAACAGCGTAGCTTAAACATGTCATATCCAAAGCCCGCAAAGCGGCCATATTGTTTTCCAGCCACTCCAGAAATTCGATGTCAGCAATCAGACCATATTTAATCACCTCGGCCAGACCCGCAGACAGTTCTCTGGCGGGTAAAGTACGCAGGGTGTGTAAATCGGCGATCACCGCTTGCGGTTGGTAAAATGCCCCAATCATATTTTTACCTAACGGATGATTGATGCCGGTTTTTCCTCCTACCGAAGAATCCACCTGCGCCAATAAAGTCGTTGGGATTTGGATGAAGGGCACCCCGCGCAAGTAACATGCTGCTGCAAACCCGGTCAAATCACCGATCACCCCGCCGCCCAATGCAATTAAAGTGGTTTTGCGCTCGCAATGCGCCGCCAGTAACGCGTCGAATATCAGGTTGAGCGTTTCCCAGTTTTTATAAATCTCCCCATCGGGCAGTATAATTTCCTGTACTGCAACACCTGCATCATGTAACGCATTGACCAAATTGGACAGGTATAAGGGGGCTATCGTGGAATTGGTGACAACAGCCACCCGCGGCTGAGCCAAATGCGGCAGCAATAAATCCACTTGCGTCAATAAACCTGAGCCAATGTGGATAGGGTAACTGCGCTGGCCCAGCGCAACATTCAATGTTTGCATGGTTAAACCATTTTCAAAAATAAAACTTGTACCAATTATAACGGATTGTTGTCGTAATCCCGTGCCTGACGTACAAGAAGGTGTTTGCTGCGAGCGTAAATTGATGACTGTTGCATCTCTGGTGGCTATTGCTGAACGATCTGTTGCGTGAATTCCAGTCCTTGTTGTAACACCTTTTGCACCGGTGTCGCCAGATAGGGGAGAGATAAAGCCAGTGTCAGGAATCCCACACCGATGGTGATGGGAAAGCCAATACCGAATAAATTGAGCTGGGGAGCTGCGCGGGTAAGAATGCCTAATGCAATGTTGGTAATCAGCAGTGCCGCGATGATGGGTAATGACAGTTGCACGCCCGCATGCATGATGATGCCGCTCCAGTCCACCATTTGCAGGAAAATATGATTGCCGGGCCACATCCCTACGGGCAGTGTGTGAAAGCTGTCTATCAAATTTTTGATTAAAACCAGATGGCCATTGATACTTAAAAATACCAGTGTGGCAAGCAGCGTTAAAAATTGGCTAACGACTGTCGTTTGACCTTGCGTCTGGGGATCAAAGAAACTGGCAAAACTTAATCCCATGGTCATGCTGATGATCGCTCCAGCCATATCGACAGCCATAAAAGCGATGTTCATGGCAAAACCCATTGCACTGCCGATGATGAATTGTTGTACCAGGATGAGTATACCCGGGAGTGAGGCCGGGTTGACGTCCGGGAGATGGGTAAGATTGGGGGCAACAATGATCGCCAGAAGGACGCCCAATCCTATTTTGGCCATAATCGGTACGCTGCTGTGACCGAAAACAGGGGCCGTGCTGATTAATCCCAGAATGCGTGTTAATGGCCATAAAAAAGCACCCATCCATGCATAAAGTGTCGCGGCTGTAACGGTAATCATCCTGGAATCGGCCCTTCAACTCGTGGTATATTCATAGATAACCATAAGAATGATTGAGTATTCATTTACGAGTCCTTACCCAGGATAATGCTCATTATCCCACCAGAGTCGGTAGGCTGGTGAACACCTCGCGCATGTAATCGAGCATGACGGACAACATCCATGGGCCTGCCACGATGAGTGCTATAAAAATACCGACCAGTTTCGGGATAAACGATAGCGTCGTTTCGTTGATTTGGGTCGCGGCTTGAAAAACGCTGACGATCAAGCCAATGACCAGGGCAACCAAAAGCATCGGTGCCGCGACCATCAGGGTAATTTCCATAGCGTGGCGGCCCAGAGTCATAACGCTTTCAGGAGTCATATTGATCCTTTAATAGAAACTTTGGGCAAGAGAGCCCATTAATAATTGCCATCCATCAACCAGTACAAACAGCATAAGTTTAAATGGCAGCGATACGATCGATGGTGCGACCATCATCATCCCCATGGACATCAGCACGCTGGCAACCACCATGTCGATGATTAAAAAGGGGATGAAAATGGCAAAGCCGATCTGGAATGCGGTCTTTAGTTCACTGGTCATGAAGGCGGGTACCAATACACGTAAAGGTACATCTTCAGGGCCCTGTAATGCGGGGGTATTGGAAATTTTTACGAACAGCGCCAAATCCGTTTGACGGGTTTGTTTCAGCATAAAGGCTTTGAGCGGCACGCTGCCTTTGTCTATGGCAACCTGAAAGCTGATTTGATTTGCTGCAAAAGGTTGATAAGCCTCAGCGTATATTTTGTCGAATACCGGCCCCATGACGAATAAAGTTAAAAACAATGCCAGCCCGATCAACACCTGATTAGGTGGGGAAGTTTGGGTGCCCAAGGCTTGACGTAATAAAGAAAGCACAATAATGATGCGCGTAAAACTGGTCATCATCAATAATACTGCCGGCAAAAATGACAGGGAGGTGAGAAACAGCAGCGTTTGTATCGTTAATGAATAAGTCTGTCCGCCGCCCGCACCTGGTGCGCTGGTAAAAGCGGGCAGGGCGGATGGTTCTGCCCAGGCGCCCAGCGGCATGAGGCTTAACAGGATGATAAGGCTAAGAATGCCGTGGCGGGGGCGCAGGGAAAGAGGCATGGTGATTAAAGTTTATTTAAGTGATTGTTAATAAATAATTACTTCGTGTCGATCATCCGCTCGAATAATGTTCATTCGCGGCCTGCTTCCCGCATTTGTTTGAAGCGTGCAGACATGGCAGCAGAAAAAGTCTGGCGCGTCTCATTGGGATGATGGGTTGTAACAGGCTGGCGCGGCATGGTGGTCAGAGTGCTGATATGTCCTGGCGCGACGCCGATGACGACCCATTGTTCGCCCACTTCCAGTAACAGGACCCGCTCCCGTCCACCTACGTTGAGTCCACTGATCATTTTGATTGCTGTATTGGTGGAAGTGTGGCTACTTAAATAGCGTTTTGCGAACCATGCCATGCCCATAATCAGCACCAGAATCACCAGCAAGCTTAGCGCGACTTGCAACAGACTGAATGCAGACGATAGCGAACCTTCGGCATGGGTGGTGGTTGCCGCTTGAGCGAAGCTGGTGGCCCACAACATCAAGAGGGGGGTAAGACGTTTCATTTGTTCAGTTTGCGAATGCGCTCAGCAGGGCTGATGATGTCGGTGACGCGTATGCCAAATTTATCGTTGACCACAACGACTTCGCCCTGTGCGATCAGAAAGCCGTTAATGAGTATGTCCATGGGTTCACCAGCCATTCCGGCTAATTCTACCACCGAGCCTTGAGCGAGCTGCAACAGATTTTTGATGGCGATTTTAGTGCGCCCGAGTTCTACAGTCAGCTGTACGGGGATGTCTAAAATAAAATCAATGTCATTATGCGTCTCCGTTGTGCCGCCACTGCTGCTGAGTTCCTTGAAGATGGACTGGGAATTGTTATTCGAAGTGGTCTCTGGTGTTGCATCAGTCGGCGTTGCGTCAGCCGCCGTCTGTTCGGCCATTGCGGCACCCCAATCGTCCATTATTGCGTCAGTATCTTCGCTCATGATTTATCTCCTCCTACAGCATCTGATGTCGTATATGAAATCAGTTTTTCCACACGGAGTGCATACTGCCCGTGCAGTGTACCATATGTGCATTCCATGACGGGGACTTGATCGACAGTGGCGAGTATGGTGGAAGGAATGTTGAGCGGGATGATATCGCCGACCTGCATGTTCAGGATATGACCAAAAGTACTGTCGGCAACACCCATGTTAGCGACAATTTCTACTTCGGCCGTTTGAATTTGTTGTGTCATCAAACGGGTCCAGCGCTTGTCTATATCCAGCGTCTCGCCTTGCAGGCTGCTGCTGAGTATGTCGCGTATGGGTTCTATCATGGAATAAGGCATGCAACAATGAATTTCACCTTGTGACGGACCGATTTCAACTGTGAACGTCGTGGTCACCACCACTTCGTTGGGGGTGGCGATATTGGCAAACTGGGTATTCATCTCTGATCGCATGTATTCAAATTCGATAGGGTAAATGTGCGCCCAGGCTTTCTCGTAATTTTCAAAGAAAATATTCAAAATGCGTTGAATGATGCGTTGTTCCGTTTGCGTAAAATCCCGTCCTTCGACCCGGGTATGGAAACGGCCATCGCCGCCAAACAGGTTGTCGATAATCAGAAAGACCAAGGTCGGATCGAAGACGATTAATGCAGTGCCGCGTAACGGTTTGATTTGCACCAGATTAAGATTGGTTGGCACGACCAGATTGCGAATAAACTCGCTGTACTTGGAAACTTTAACCGGTCCGGTTGTTATTTCTGCCGTGCGTCGCATAAACCCGAATAAGCCAATACGAAATAAACGGGCAAAACGTTCATTGATGATTTCCAGTGTGGGCATGCGCCCACGTACAATACGTTCCTGCGTGGCCAGGTTATACGGTTGTACGCCAGAAGTGTCTGCCGGTGCTTTGTCCTCATCCTGCTCACCGGTAACACCTTTGAGTAAGGCATCGACCTCGTCTTGAGAAAGGAAATTTTCTGCCATGATAGCGTTAGGGCGAGTTCTTATTGAATGACAAACGAAGTGAAGAATACCCCGGAGACTTTTTGCGGATCGCCTGCCGGGTCAAAGGGTTTATTGATCGCACTGATAATTTCCCTGGTAAGCTGATTTTTACCTGCTTCGGTGAGCAAGTCCGAGGCTTTTTGACTCGATAACAGGAGCAAAACACGGTCTCTGACCTGTGGCATATGGGCTTTAATATTGTCCGCATCTTTTTCGTCAGGAACTTGCAGGGTAAGCGTAACCTGTAAATATTTGTCTCCGTCGTCAGGGGACAAATTTACCGTAAAGTTGTCAAGCGGAAGAAATACGGGGGGCTTTAAGTCTTCTTTTTTGGCGACAGCAAGGTTATTGCCAGGCTTATGCATAAAAAAATATGCCGCAGCACTGCCCCCGGCGATCAGCAAGATAAGTACGACACCAGCGATAATCAGCATTTTTTTCTTTGGCTTGCCTGCGGACGTTTCTGTCGTCTCTGCTTCTGTTGGAGCGGATTTTGCAGAGGTAGATTTGGGTGACGCTTGAGCCATTTTCTAATCCTTGGTTGAGCAGTGAAAGAGATATTTTTCACGCACGTATTGTAACGAGAAGTTAGACAAAGGTGTTGACTAAACCATGTCCGGTAATGGTTTTTCCGGAAATATTTATTGTTGCGTCGATTCCGGTGGCCCGGGTTGTATTCAAAGTTTGAAATGTACGTGAATCGGTCTGTCCATTTTGCTGCTGATTCTGATGGCCGGACATATTCGCGTGGACATTGGTTTGCCCTAACTGGATCCCTGCGTTGTTCAGCATTTCGTGCAGTTTTGGCATGGCCGCTTCGATGGCTAATCGAACCTCAGGTTGCGCAGCGATAAAGGTCGCGTTGGCCTGATTATTTGTCACATTCAAGACGATTTGCAGCGGGCCCAGGTCAGGAGGGTTGAGAGACAGCGACGCGGTTTGTTCCGCCCCACCAACCATCCAGACAATTTTTTCGCCCAATGCGTGGTCCCATGCCGATGTGCCGACTTGCGGTGACAGTCCTGACCCGGTTATTGGCGCAGTATTTTGCGCCAGATTAGACATCATTACCGGGTTCGGTAAAAGTTGACTTGTTGCAGCAACCGGCAAGGCCAATGGCAGAAGCGCGTCGTTCTTTTGCGTTGTTGTGAGTTGTGGGGCGATGCTGGTCAGTATTGCTGGTTTTATGCTGTCAGTAGGTTGCCCCTGGGCTTGCGGCGCGGTCTGCAAAGTGGGTATGTCAACACTGGTGTTATTTGTGGGCGTGGGCGTGGGCGAGGCCAAAACAGCCGTTGTTCCCTGTGGCAGTCCTGTTTCGACGGGTAAATGAGATGCTGCCGCAAAATTAGAGGGAGCAATGCCAGACAGAGGGGGGGTAATCACGGCAGGGGTGCTGGTCACAGCGGCGTTACCGGTCACAGCAATGTTGCTTCTCGGCACAGCCGTGTCGCTCGTCGCAGCAGGCGTGGTATGTGCGACCGTTTGGTAATTCCCCATCATTGCCAACAGTTCGGCAGATATGGGTGGCAAGCCGGTTTGCGGCGGCGTCACTGATTGTGAGGGGTCGGGCGATTGAGAAGCGCTTGTCGCTTTTTTGGTTTTGTCAGTGGGTGCTGTTTGTGGCGCAGGCGAATTGGTATTCGGTGCACTGGCCTTTGCATCCTGCTGCTGCGACATCTCGTTTGAGAGTACCTGATTGAATGTCCCATCAGACGTTCCGCCGCCGGATTGCTTGTCCTGCGTCGCGGGTGGCGTGGTGGCCTGGGTGACAGAGAGAATTGGCATGGTCATTGGGTTATCCTGGAGTTTAACCTCATCATTTTTGCTCCGTTGCCGGGCCGTAGGGATGGGGTCTGTTCGCCAGCATTCTGCTGGCATGTTCGTCGGTTAATTTTTGCTCGCGGCGTACTGTTTTCAGGTGAGTTTGTTGTTGCGCACGTTGGGCCAGGGTATCAAAAGACATGCGCTTTTGTTCGGCTGTTTGCCAGGCTTTGCGTTCAATCTCTATGGCGGCGAGTGACTGGTTCACAATGGCTTGTTGTCCACCAATAGCATCTTCGAGCTTGGTCAAAAAGACCCTGAAGTTGTGGTGGTCATTGATACTCAGACCAGTCGTCAGGCCTCGTTGGTAACGTTGCGTATAGTCATCACGATACTGTTGTAGCGTGGTCAGTTTCTGTTCATTTTCCTGATGGTTGCGAATGGCAAGACCGAGGCGTTTGGCGAACTTGTTCACGTCTTTGTTTGCTAATTCTATGAGCGTTTGAATTGCCAGATGTTGCGCCATCGTGAATATCCCAAGGAAATGAGCCTGCGCGATCAGAATAACATTTTGCCTATTGTAATCTGATTTTAATGATTCAATCACTCAAACAGAGCGGAAAGTTGCCCTAAACTCGTTTGAATACCAGCTTGTTCATCGATATTTTGTTGTAAAAAAGACTGCATTTTTGGATATTTGGCGATGGCTTCATCCAGTACCGGGTTGCTGCCTGCGCTGTATGCACCGACGCTGATCAAGTCGCGGTTGCGCTGGTAGCTGGAGTAGAGTTGTTTCAATCGTCGCGCCTGCTGTTGGTGCAGGGGTGTTGTAATGTTATGCATGGCGCGGCTAATGGATTGTTCAATGTCGATGGCAGGGTAATGGCCGCTTTCGGCTAAATTGCGGTCCAGAACGATGTGTCCGTCCAATATGGCGCGCGCGGCATCGGCGATGGGGTCTTGTTGGTCGTCGCCTTCTGTGAGTACAGTATAGAATGCGGTAATCGAACCGCCACCCACTTTGCCATTTCCGGCGCGCTCGACCAGTGTGGGCAACTTCGCAAACACGGATGGCGGATAACCCTTCGTTGCCGGCGGTTCACCAATAGCCAGTGCAATTTCGCGTTGCGCCATCGCGTAGCGGGTAAGCGAATCCATGATTAATAGTACGTTCTGGCCTTGATCGCGAAAATGTTCTGCGATCGTGGTCGCATAAGCTGCACCTTGCAATCGCATTAAGGCGGGCGTGTCGGCAGGGGCGGCGATCACGATGGCACGTGCCATGCCTTGTGTACCCAGAATTTGCTCTATGAACTCCTTGACCTCGCGGCCACGTTCGCCGATGAGTCCAACAACAATAATGTCGGCATTGGTATAACGCGCCATCATGCCGAGTAAAACGCTTTTCCCCACACCAGACCCAGCAAACAAGCCCATGCGTTGCCCCCGTCCGACGGTAAGCAGTGAGTTAATGGCACGCACACCGACGTCCAGTATGTCTGAAATGGGCGCGCGGTTCAGGGGATTGGTCGTTCGTGTGCTCAATGGCGCCGTCTCCATGGACGGCAGCGGCCCCAAGCGGTCTAGCGGACGGCCTGCGCCGTCAAGTACCCGCCCTAGCAGACCCCTGCCTACAGGCAGGTGACGCGTGCGATCCACTGTGCGCCGTTTGGGTGCTATGCCGGTGAACAGGTCTGGTGTAATCAGCGGAGGCTCTAATGGCAACACCAGGGTACCGGGAATGATCCCCTCGACATCGCTTTGTGGCATCAGGAACAAACGGTCATGATCGAAGCCGACGACTTCGGCTTCCAGTCGTGCGCCTGATGGCAAGGGAATGGCGCAAGCGCTGCCGACAGGTAATTTCAAGCCCACGGCTTCCATGACCAAACCTGCCACCCGCGTCACGCGTCCGGCCACCTGTACCGAATCCGTTGTCTCCAGCAGATGGTTGCAATTGTTAAGGTAGGCTTTCCAGAAATCGCTGTGACGGACAATCGCGTTCATGGGTCAAGCCAATCCAGGTTTTGACCCAATGCCGCCGTCAGGCGCTGCCAGCGGGTATTGAGGGTGGCGTCGAGTTGGTTGCTGTTGCTCTCTATCCGGCAACCCCCAGCCTCTATTTGCGTATCTTCAACAATGCTCCAGCCATGCTGCGCAAGTTCATCGTGCAAATGTTCCCTGACTAAAGCCACGTCGCCAGGATTAAGGTTGAGTTTGGTATTGCGCTGCAATGCAGGCAGATCGTGAATGGCTGCGGTGATCACAGGGAGGAGCAGTTCTGGATGTATCGGTAAGGCTGTTTTAAGCATCGCATGGGCGATGCCGGTGGCCAGCGTGAGCAAGTCGGCGGCAATTTGCTTGTCGGCTTGTGCAAGCTCCTCGTTGTATTGTGTAATGATGAGATTTAACTGAGTGACCAATTGCTGGGTAGTCGCGCGACTTTCGTTCAGTCCTGATTGGGTGCCCTCGTTATAACCCGCTTGATAACCTTCGGTCAGTCCGGCCGTATAACCTTCCCGGCGCGCCTGCTCATGGATGACTTTGAGTTCCTCGGCCGCAGCCAGATTTGCAACACTGGATTGCTGTTCCGGGTGATCTTCAAACGAAGCCATTTCCCATCTTTGGTAGGCGGTGAGCTGTTCCTTGGGGATCATGAGAACATCCCGCTCGTGCCATGTTTAAAGAAATGCATCATCGCCTTTACCGCCCAGAGAAATTTGGCCTTCGTCAGACAATCGGCGTACGATGAGCAGAATCGCCTTTTGCTGCGCATCTACTTCTGAGACCCGCACCGGCCCTTTGGCTTCCAGGTCTTCGCGGAGCATGTCTGCAGCGCGCTGGGACATGTTTTTGAGTATTTTGTCGCGCAGGTCAGGCGCGGCACCCTTGAGAGCGATAATCAATGAGTCCGATTGTACTTCGCGCAACAGTAATTGTATGCCGCGATCATCGATGTCTATCAGGTTTTCGAAACCAAACATCTCATCCATGATTTTTTGCGCCATGTCATTGTCATAATTTCTCAGCGCTTCCATGGCTGAGGTTTCTACTGTGCCATTTAAAAAATTCAGGATATCTGCCGCAGTACGGGTGCCACCCATGGGTTGTTTTTTGATATTGTTTTCTGACCCCGACAAGAGTTTGGTCAGAACATCGTTGAGTTCGCGTAATGCTGCGGGTTGTACGCCGTCCAGCGTGGCGATACGTAGCAGCACGTCATTGCGCAGCCTCTCGGGAAAATTCGTCAATACCTCCGCTGCTTGATCCCGTTCCAGATGGACCAGAATCGTAGCAATAATCTGGGGGTGTTCGTTCAAGACCAGCTCGGCAACCGATTGCGAGTCCATCCATTTTAAACTTTCGATGCCGCTGGCATCGTTATCGCCCAGAATACGGTTTAACAAGGATGCCGCTTTGTCGTTGCCCAGTGCCTGGATGAGTACTGTTCGTATGTAATCATCTGAATCCAGACCTATGCCGGAATGTTGTGCGGTGATCTTGTGAAAATCGTTCAGCACGTCGGCAATTTCGTCATGTGCGATGGCGGACATGTTTGACATCGCCTCACCCAGCTTGTGTACTTCGCGTGGGCCCAAATGTTTCATGACTTCGGCGGCCTCGTTCTGACCCAAAGCCAGCATGAGCACCGCAGCACGATGAATGTTTTCGTTACTCATTGCCATTTACCCATGTCTTGATGACGTTTGCGACAACTTTGGGATTGTCTTTTGCAAGCTGCTTCACTTTTTCCAGATTGGTGTGATAGTTAGCGTCGCGATGGGAGAGATGTACTTTGCTCCCTTCGACTTCGCTGTCTGCATCGAATTCCGGTTCGTTCTCTTCAGCAGAATGAACAGGAGGCGCCATCAGTTTATCAAACATCGGACGCAAGAATTTTTTGTACACATAAAGCAAGGCGATGAATGCGAGTAAATAGCGTCCGGCTTCTTTTGCCAGTTCAATATTGTCAGGTTGCTCCCACCAGGGGATTTCTGGAATGACTTCTCTGGTCGTGGCAAACGGGCTGTTGACTACATTGAGCGTATCGCCGCGGCTTTGATCGTAGCCCATCGCTTCTTTGGCCAGGTCGCTGATTTGGGTTTTTTGAAGCGCAGTAAGTGGCGTTTTTTTTAATTTGCCATTTTTGTCCGTGCTGGTCTGGTAATTCACAACGACAGCCACGGACAAACGTTTCAAGCCGCCCATTGGTTGCTGAACATAGCGTATGGTTTTATCTACCTCATAATTGGTGGTGGCATCTTTATGTACAATAGATGAGTTGTCCGGGGCAGGCGTCTTATTCCCGCTGGCAGATGGGGTGGCTGGCGTGTTGGTGGCCGGGGCATTTATTGGGGCGGTGGCGGGCGCAGGCGGTTGATTCGACAGTGCGCCAGGTATACCGCTGGCGGTATTGTTGTCGTTAAGCGTCTCGCTGGTTTGCTGGCTGCGTATGGCCGTGTCAGGAGCAGGATTGGGCTTGTATGTTTCTGCAGCCTGTTCACTGTGAGAAAAATCGATGTCGGCAGTGACTTCGGCATGGACATTGTTAGCGCCGACTATGGGCGTGATGATGGCTTCAATCCGCTCTGCGATTTCGTGTTGTACGGTTTGTATGTATTTGAGCTGCGTGGGGTCCAGGCCATCGTTACCCGATTTGCTGGTGTTGTCTGAGAGAAGGTTGCCATTTTGATCGACAATGGTGACATTGTCGGCAGTGAGGTCAGGTACGCTACTGGCCAATAAGTGAATGATGGCATTGACTTGTGCGGGGTCCAGTGCGCGCCCTGGTGCCAAATCGATCAGAACGGATGCGGTCGGTTTTTGCTGTTCCCGAACAAAGACGGAAGATTTTGGTAAGGCCAGATGCACCCGGGCTGCCTGTACCGCGCTGATTGCCTGTATGGTTTGCGCCAGTTCGCCTTCCAGCGCGCGCTGGAAGTTGACCTGTTCAAGGAACTGGGAAGTGCCGAGTTTTTGGTTTTCCATTAATTCAAAACCGACATTGCCGCCTTTTGGCAAATCTTGCGCTGCCAATTTGAGGCGAAGATCGTGAACTTGATCGGCCGGGACAAGAATGGCGCCTCCGCCATCGGAATATTTATAAGGAACATTCATTTGTTGCAGGACGGCAACAATGGCACCGCCGTCTTTGTCGCTGAAATTGGAAAATAATACGCGGTAATCCGGCTTTTGGCTCCACATCCATATCCCCGCCATGATGGCGACCACTGCCGCGATACCCAACATCAGGAACAATTTTCGGCCATTTGCCGACTGGGCAAATTCCGTTAATCGGGGTGTGGCGATTGGTCTGCTATCTGCCGCCATGGTATTGCTGTCTCCTTAAATAACTTGTTTTTGATGAACTGTATGCGGCACCACGTCGGCGCATGTTTACGCCACACTCGCCCAAGTGCATGCGAACCCACGCCAATTTTAAATTATCGGGGTTCAAGCGCTGATGAAATGAGTGGAATAAAGGCGGATTTATAGCGTTAATCTCGAGTTGGCGTTGTGCTATTGTGCCCTAAAATGATCCCCAGTAGTATATGGGGGGCGAACTATCGTGATCACGGGCGGAATAGATTCAAGTAAAATTGAGGCCATGTTGGCGCAATTAAAAGCGACTGCGGCAAGTGCGCAAGGGTTGGATAATTCTGTTCAGACTGCAACGGCACCGAAAACCGGATTTGCCGACGCACTTAAGTCTTCACTTGATCATGTTAATCAGGCGCAACAACAAGCGCAGCAGCTCGGCCAGAGCTTTGCCACTGGTGATGACAAAGTGAGCCTGTCCGACACGATGATCGCGATGCAAAAGGCAAATATCTCCCTTCAGGAAACAGTGCAGGTGCGCGACAAGCTGGTTGCCGCGTACACATCAATTATGAACATGCAAGTTTGACGATTCGCCCGACATGGTCCAGACCCGGATCAGATTGTGTATCAGGTATTTCTGCGACAGCCTCCAATTATTTCTTCCAGACGTTTTTTATCCTTTTTCCTTGCTGGTTTAAAAACCCGGCTTTCAGGCCGGCAGGAGCGCCGAACCCCGCCCTGACTAAATATCCACCGGCCTGAAGGCCGGTGACCTCATTGCTAACACTTTCATATTTATCCGAATAATTCATTAGGCGACTCTTTGACCTATGTGAGGGTCGGCTGGCAATTTGCGTCGAAAACTTAAAACTGGGCAACGCGTACATTGATAACCTGTCTGGCCCGGAATGGGTGCTTTAGTCAAAAGCCAGAATAGAGTATACTTTCCATTGTAAGAAAGTTTGGTTTTTGGCGTGCTGAACAAGACCTGATATTGCAGGCGGGGCAAGTAAACCGGAGGTAAAGTTAACGCAAGATGGATGCAGCAAATATTTTGCCGATAGATGTGGCTGGTGCGATCATTGCGCTTTTGGTCGGGTTGGGTCTGCTTGGATTGGTATTGCAATGTTTGCCGCAGGTGATTTGCAACGTGATATTTCCGTTGAGTGCGTTTGCTTCACTTGGGCTGGCTCTGACCGGTTTATGGGCGTTGGGTGCAATACCCGATATTGCTGTTTTGCCATTAGGCCTGCCCGGTCTCCCGCTACATCTTCGTCTTGATCCCCTTTCCGGTTTTTTTCTGATTTTGTTAGGCGGCGCATCGTTTGGTGTGTCGTTGTATGCCGCAGGGTATTTCAAGACCATGGCGGGCAAGGTATCAGGTTTACTGTGCCTGGAATATCATATTTTTCTGGCGAGCATGGCCATGGTGTTGCTGGCAGACGATGCCTATTTGTTCATGGTGGCTTGGGAAACCATGGCGTTGTCTTCTTATTTCCTGGTAACTACCGATCACAACATTCCCGATATTCGCAAAGCGGGTTTTCTTTACTTGTTGATGGCGCATGTGGGTGCCATCGCTATTTTGCTCAGTTTCGGGGTGATGCAAGGTGGGCATGCGCTCAGCGCCTACACCTTCGATGCAATGCGTGCATCTCATCCGACACCGTTCTGGTCATCCGTCGCATTCTTGTTGGCGTTGTTTGGTTTTGGCGCAAAAGCAGGTGTTGTACCCATGCATATGTGGTTACCCGAGGCACACCCGGCAGCACCCTCGCCAGTTTCGGCGCTGATGAGCGGTGTGATGCTCAAAACGGCGATCTACGGTATTCTGCGTATGACCTTTGACCTGCTTCATGCCCAGATTTGGTGGTGGGGTGTACTGACGTTGACCCTGGGCTTGTTGACGGCTGTATTTGGCGTGATGTTTGCTGCCGTTCAGGAAGACATGAAGCGACTGCTGGCCTATTCATCCATTGAAAACATCGGTCTGCTGCTGGTAGGTATCGGCTTGACGATCATTTTCCATGTTTATGGCAAGGACGCTCTGGCGGCCTTGTCGCTCACCGCAACGCTTTATCATAGCCTGAACCATGCCAGTTTCAAAAGCCTGTTGTTCGTGGGTACGGGTTCGATCCTGCATGCGACTGGCAAGCGCGACATGGGACGAATGGGTGGATTGATCCGGTCAATGCCTTGGGTCGCTGCGTTGATGCTGGTCGGCGTACTGGCGATTTCCGGATTGCCGCCGCTGAATGGCTTTGTCTCGGAATGGTTGCTGTTGCAGGCTTTTCTGCTTTCGCCCGGCTTGCCGAACAGCTATATCAATATGCTGGTGCCGGTCGCAGCAGCGGTGATCGCATTGGCCGCTGCATTGGCCGCTTACGTGATGGTGAAGTTCTATGGGGTGATTTTTCTCGGTCAGTCACGCGGAGAAGTAATGGAAGCTGCGCACGATGAACATGCGCACGATGCCGGTTTTTGGGAACGCACGGGCATGGGCTGGCTGGCGCTGCTTTGCGTATTGCTGGGTCTTGCACCGGTATTCGTGGTGCAACAGATTGATCATGTGACACAGCGCTTGCTTGGCACTCACCTGGGTAATGCCGCCACGGGCTGGATGTTGCTGGCGCCGGTGGATACTGAACGCGCCAGCTATAGTCCGGTCTATTTCCTGTTGGCCGTGTTGGGTGTCATGCTGGCGACGGCATGGGTCGTGCATCATTATTATCATGGCAGGCTGCGTCGCGGCCCGGCATGGGACTGCGGCTTTCCCGCGCAGAATGCGCGGATGCAGGACACGGCCGAAGGATTCGGTCAGCCGATTCGACGTATCTTCGAGCCGTTCTTCAAGATTGAGAGCGATGTGCCTACGCCATTTGACACGCATCCAGAATACCATGGTCGCAGCGAAGACCGCCTGTGGTATCTGTTGTATTTGCCCATCAAGCGCCTTACCGAAAAACTGGCTTCCTGGGTTTCGTTGTTGCAGCATGGGCACATTCATCTTTATCTGGCCTATACTTTTGTTACGCTCATTGTTTTGCTGGTGTTTGTATGATCATTAACGCGGTACAAATTCCTGCTGTGGTTTTTCAGCTGACCCAGTTGCTGCTGGTGGTACTGGCCGCACCTTTGCTGACCGGCTGGGTCAACCAGTGCCAGGCCTGGCTGCAAAACCGTTCCGGGGCAGGGGTGTTGCAACCCTATCGTGTGCTGCACAAGTTATTTTTAAAGGATGCGGTCATCGCATACAACGCTTCCTGGTTGTTCCGGGTGACCCCTTACGTTGTGTTCGGTTGTATGTGGCTGGCGGCAACCATCATCCCGATCATTGCGGTGGATTTACCCTTCTCGCGTGCTGCAGATGTGATCGCACTGGTCGGTGTGTTTGCACTGGCACGCATGTTCGGCGCGCTGGCGGCCATGGACATCGGTACGGCATTCGGTACCATGGGTGCACGGCGTGAAATGATGGTGTCCTTTCTTGCCGAACCGGCATTGCTGATGGTGTTGTTCACCGCTTCGATGCTCAGCCATTCTACCCAGTTGCCCTATATCGTGTCCGCTTTTTCCCGGCACCAGTTCATGTTGTATCCCAGTCTGGCTTTTGCTGCACTGGCGTTCCTGATCGTGTTGCTGGCAGAGAATGCGCGTATCCCGGTGGACAATCCGAATACCCACCTCGAATTGACCATGATCCACGAGGCGATGATTCTCGAGTATTCAGCCCGTCATCTGGCATTGATCGAATGGGCCAGCAGCCTGAAACTGTTCGCCTATTTTTCTATCGGCATTGCACTGTTCCTGCCCTACGGCATTGCCGAAGTGGGCCACTGGTCTGCTTTGCCGCTGTCTATCCTGCTGTTGCTGTTCAAACTGGCGCTGGCAGGTGTCGGACTGGCCCTGTTTGAAGCGCTGTCGGCCAAGATGCGTATTTTTCGTGCACCGGAGTTCCTCGGCACGGCCTTTCTGCTGGCGGTATTGGGATTGTTAATTCATTTTCTGTTGAGTGCTTGAGATGCAGATGCTACTGACCTTGCAAATCGTCAACCTGCTGGCCTCCCTGCTGTTGCTGATCGTGTTCGCCATGCTGGCCCAACGGCGCATCTTGTCGCTGATCAACCTGTTCGCTTTGCAGGGCGCTGTGCTGGCACTCAGTACCTTTGTTGTGGGTTATTCTACCGGACAGCACCATCTTTATTACTCCGCCGGACTGACCTTGTTACTCAAGGTGATGTTGTTGCCCTGGTTGCTGCATCGCTTGATCCGCCAACTGGACGTGAAATGGGATGTGGAAACATTACTGAATATTCCCGTCAGCATGCTGATTGGTATCGCACTGGTGATCTTTTCTTTTAATCTGGCGGCACCCATTTCGCAACTGGCGCATGGACTGACGCGCGGGTTGATTGGTATCGCGCTGGCCAGTGTGCTGCTATCTCTATTGATGATGTTGACGCGGCGCAAGGCCGTTTCACAGGTGGTGGCTTTCCTGTCACTGGAAAACAGTCTGTTTTTTGCCGCAGCCAGCGCCACGCAGGGTATGCCGCTGGTGGTTGAGTTCGGTATTGCCCTGGATGTGCTGGTTGCGACATTTATCTTTGGTATTTTCTTTTTCCAGATCCGCGAGACCTTCGATAGTCTGGACATCTCACATATGGAGAAGCTCAAAGATGATTGATTCGCAACTCCTGGCATTGTTACTCACGCCGCTGCTGGGTGGCGTGTTGCTGGCGTTGCTGGGGTCGCGTGCCTGGGCGGCAGAATTGAACTCGCTGATGAGTTTTTTCACCTTTATCGCTGCAGTGGTGCTTACCATGCGGGTCATTGATGCGGGACCGCAAATTGCTTTCCATGAGCAATTTTTCATTGATCCTTTCAATGTGTTTCTGGTGGCGCTGACCGCTTTCGTCGCTTTCACCACCTCGTTGTTCTCGCGTCCCTACATGCGTATCGAGCAGCACCACGGCAAACTTTCGACGGCCATGTTGCATCTGTATTACAGTATGTATCAACTGTTCACCTTTACTATGCTGGTTGCGCTGACCACCAACAACATGGGGATCATTTGGGTAGCGATGGAAGCGGCCACGCTCACTACGGTGTTGCTGGTCAGCCTGTATCGCACTCCGGCCAGTCTCGAAGCGGCGTGGAAATATTTCATTCTTTGCGGTGTGGGCATTGCGCTGGCCCTGTTCGGTACTATTCTGATGTATTTTGCCGCCCAGCACGTGCTGGGCGAAGGGGGTACGGCACTGTTGTGGACGCATCTCAACCAGGTCAAGGGTCAGCTTGAACCTACCGTGCTCAAATTGGCATTTGTTTTCCTGCTGGTCGGCTATGGCACCAAAATCGGCCTGGTGCCATTGCACAGCTGGCTGCCGGATGCCCACGCAGAAGGGCCTACCCCGGTTTCTGCCGTGTTATCCGGTTTGTTGCTGAATGTGGCTTTAACGGCAGTCATGCGCAGTAAAGTGTTGGTGGATGGTTCGTTGGGTACGCATTTCGCAGGTAATTTGATGATGGGTTTCGGCCTGTTGTCAGTAGCCGTGGCATCGTTGTCCCTGTCGCGGCAGAAAGACATTAAACGTATGTTCGCCTATTCCTCTATCGAACATATGGGGCTGATTACCTTTGCATTCGGTATGGGTGGCCCGGTTGCCACGTTTGCGGCCATGCTGCATATGACCATGCACTCTTTGACTAAATCTGCGATCTTTTTTGCCGTTGGCCATGCCGTCCAGAAGTCGGGTACACAAGTGATGGAAAATATCCGGGGTATGATACAGGTCAGTCCGACTGTGGGTTGGGGTTTGATGCTCGGTACATTGGCGATTTTGGGTATGCCGCCGTTTGGTGTATTTGCCAGTGAGTTCCTGATTATCACCACGGCGATGCACGCCTACCCGTGGGTCACACCGATCCTGCTGATCTCGTTGGGTATTGCCTTTGCCGCCATCTTCGGCAAAATACAGCCTGTCGTGTTCGGCGAAACCACCGCTAAGCCATTGCCACATTCACCTGCGCTGATTCCAGTCTTTATACATTTATTATTGGTGTTGATGCTGGGTTTGTATATGCCGCCTTATCTGGCAAACTGGTATCATCAGGCGGCAGCCTTGCTGGGTTAGTGCCATCAGCGCCGCAGTCAAAAATAACCCTGAATCAACGAGGTTGGTTGTGTGACAGGGCATTATCTTTAAAGGGAAACAACATGCCAATTATTCATCCCGGTTTGCAACTGACCCCACTGCATGGTGCGGCACCAGCATGGCAGGGATTTATCGGACAGGATGATCTGCAGCCAATTTGCCGGAGTGTGTGCGATAGCGGTGGGCGATTAGTAGCGCTGTGGGGCAGCGATGAGCGTGCATCCGGTCCTGGCTTTGTGTTGCATCTGGTGCTGCTCAATGAAACTGGTCTAATTTGTCTGCATTTGCCACTGTCGGCAGTGCAACCTGCTTATCCTGATGTCAGTGAAATTTTTCCGGCAGCAGGGCGTATGCAGCGCGCCGCATATGATTTGTTAGGTATTGCGCATAATGGGACAGACCAGCGTCAATGGTTGCGCCATGCGGCTTGGCGTAGCGGAAGTTTCCCCTTGTGCAAGGATTTTGATGCCGTTCAAAGCCGCACGGATGAATTGGACAACTATCCCTTCGTACAGGTTGCTGGCCATGGCGTCCATGAAATTGCAGTAGGGCCGGTGCATGCCGGGATTATCGAACCTGGGCATTTCCGTTTCTCTGTCGTCGGTGAAAAAGTGTTGCGTCTGGAAGAGCGTTTTGGTTACACACACAAGGGTATTGAAAAACGTTTTGAGAGTATGAGTCTTGGGCAGGGCGCAAAGCTTGCGGGCAGAGTCAGTGGCGACAGCACAGTGGCTTATGCCTGGGCATACGCGATGGCTACAGAAAGCATTGCGGGCACGACACCGCCAGATCGTGCCCTGTGGTTGCGCGCGCTGTTTCTGGAACGCGAGCGCATCGCCAATCATTTGGGTGATCTTGGTTTTCTTGGAAATGATGTCGCTTTTTCGTTCGGCCTGACCCAGTTCTGGATACTGAAGGAACAAGTGTTGCGTAACAATGCAGCGTTATTTGAACACCGCTATCTTATGGATACCATTTGTCCTGGGGGTGTTTCTGTTGATCTGGCGGAATCCGGCAAGCAAATATTGCTCGAAGAATGCGCCATGCTGGAACGCGAGGCGCACCTGCTCCGCAATATCTATGAGGAGCATGCATCCATTCAGGATCGCTATATGGGTACTGGATATGTCGCGCCGAAACTGGCTGCGCAACTGGGCCTTTGTGGTTTGGCCGGGCGTGCCAGTTCGCAGGTTTGGGATGCTCGGGTGCAGTTTGCCTGTGCGCCCTATGATCAGCTGGACGTACGGATAGCGGTGCATCACAACGGAGATGTGGCTGCACGAGTGATCGTGCGGTTTGATGAATTGTTCGAGTCGTTGCGTTTACAGCGCAAAATCGTGAGTAAACTGATGCCCAGCGATATATTGATGCTTCCGCTGGAAAAATTGCCGGGCAATGGTTTTGGCCTGGGTTTGGTGGAAGGTTGGCGTGGTGAAGTGATGGTGGCGATTCATACCGATGCGCAAGGCAATCTGGCGCGCGTGCACCCGCATGATCCGTCCTGGCAGAACTGGCCAGTGCTGGAACACGCTATTATGAACAATGTCGTACCAGATTTTCCGCTGATAAATAAATCATTTAATCTGAGTTATTCAGGACACGATCTGTAGAGGTTAATTTTATGTATCAGATACTCAAACAGATCATTAAAACAGGCATTAAGACAGAGCCCGCACCACAAGCCAATGAGGCGATGCGCATTCAGCCACAATTGTTGCAGCAGAAAATTCTGGATACATTTGGTCATGCGCTGAATATCCGGCTGGTTGATGCCGGATCGTGCAATGGCTGCGAGATGGAGATCAATGCGGTCAATAATGCGTATTACAACCTCGAAGGCCTGGGAATCAAGTTCGTTGCCAGTCCGCGCCACGCGGACATGTTGATGGTCACAGGTCCCGTGTCACGCCATATGGAAGTGGCGCTCAGGCGCACTTTTGATGCGATGCCCGACCCCAGACTGGTGGTGGCGATTGGCGATTGTGCTTATGATGGTGGGATATTTGGTGAGGGTTATGCAAGTTGCGGAAAAGTTTCCAATATTATTCCGGTGGATGTGGTGGTGAAAGGCTGCCCCCCGACACCTGTTGCAATGATGCAGGGTATACTTGCTGCAATGTCTCATTTCATCAAAGAATAAACCAGTGCGCATGACATCACACCGACTTATTTTAACTGTTTTATAAGAAATGCGTGCCAAGTCATTCTATTTTTGTTATATTTAATCTTAATTTATTAATGGGGCACTCACCATGAAATGGATATCGACTTTTTTATTGTTGTCGGTACTGCCAGGTTTGGCAATTTCGGTACAGGCCATGGCAAATGAAACAGTAGGTGCTCAGCATGTCGTTATAGCTGAACCCCAGTCCTTGCCAGATCAGCCACGATTAAGTGCGCTGTCGGTATTGGTGCTGGATGAGACCACTGGTTCAACTTTACTGGATAAAAACCCGGACCTGGAAACGCCCATTGCCTCTATCAGCAAGTTGATGACCGCTATGGTGGTGCTGGATGCGAAACAGCCCATGAACGAAAAATTGGCGGTGACAGAGGCCGATGTAGATAAATTGCGCCATTCCAGCTCACGGTTGGCGGTGGGCACGGTGCTTACGCGCGCGCAAATGTTTCATCTGGCATTGATCGCATCGGAAAATCGTGCTGCTTTCGCTTTAGCGCGTAATTATCCCGGCGGGGAAGCAAAATGTATCCAGGCGATGAATCGCAAGGCGCAGGCACTGGGTATGACTCACACGGTGTTTGAAGACCCTACCGGGTTAACCAGCCACAATCAGTCCACGGCCGAAGATTTGGCAAAAATGGTCCAGGCAGCGGCAGGTTACCAGGTGATCCATGAAATTACCACCACGGCACATTACCAGATCACACGCACCGCGAGGGTAAAAGTGCGCCAGAAACGTCATGCACATCATCATGCTGTGGTATGGCGCTCTGTGACGCAGGAAGTCGCATTTAACAACACCAATCCACTGGTGCGTGAAGGTCAGTGGGATATTGGCCTGTCCAAAACAGGTTATATTAATGAGGCAGGGCATTGTTTGGTGATGCAGGCCAAAATTGCCAGCGAGCGAGTCGTTATCGTCATACTTGATTCCATGGGAAAATATGGCCGAATTAATGATGCAAAACGTATTCGGCAGTGGGTGGAAGCCCATGTGAAACATAACGAGATGGCCAGTGCCGCGTCTGATTTATTGCCTTGATAAAGCTTGGTCGTGCTCATTTTTATTCATGGTTTTAATAGCAGTGGCCGTTCTGCCAAGGCGCAGATGCTGGGGCATTACTTCCAGCACATCGGTCATCCTGATGAATTTAAGTGCCCAGATTTGCCGCATCGACCTGCCGCAGCCATGAATATGCTTGAATCCATGCTGGAAGGGCATGCGCCAGAGGCGGTGAAGTTGGTGGGCAGTTCGCTGGGAGGGTGGTACGCCACTGTGTTGGCTGAACGGTTGGGTGTGCGTGCAGTACTGGTCAATCCGGCTGTGCACCCGGCTCTCTTGCTCGCATCTGCCTTGGGTGAGCACACCAATTACAATACGGGTGAGCGTTATCAGTTTACTGCGATGCATGTGCAGGAACTGGCTGACATGGAATTAACGGCCATTACGCACCCTGAGCGCTTGATGGTGCTGTTGGAAACAGGTGACGAAGTGCTGGATTATCGGACAGCGCAAACTTTCTATCGCGGCTGCCGCCGGGTGGTGGTGCAAGGGGGAAATCACAGTTTTAATTCTTTTGCAGCGCATATTCCTGAGATAATAGCGTTTTGACAGCGGTTCGCTTGACACGATATTTTCCACATGCACATCCTTTACGAAGAAGACGGCCAATACAAAGCAGGTACAATCGTTACCGATAACGATACATCGCTGCAAATTGATACCCAGTTTGGTAAACGCGCCAAAGTGAAAGTAGCAAATGTTATTTTGCGCTTTGCCTCACCCTCACCCAACGAATTTATGGAAACCACCCGTCAGGTGAGAATGGATCTGGACGTGGATTTTCTGTGGGAAACGGCACCGGAAGCAGAGTTTTCCTATGAGGAATTGGCTAAGGCTTATTTTGGCAATGCGCTGCATGCGACTGAGTTGGCGGGCACGTTGCAATGCCTGCATGATTCCCCAATGTATTTTTACAAGAAGGGGCGTGGTCGTTACCGCAGTGCGCCAGCGGACGCGCTGGCGGCAGCGAAAGCCAGCGTGGTGCGCAAACAGCGCGAAGCCGCTTTACTGGACGAATATGTCGCAGAACTAAATTGTTTTCGTCTGCCGGATGCTTTGGTTAATGAAGTGGATAATCTGTTGTATGCACCGGACAAACAACAATTACCCTGGCGTGCGGTGGAGTCTGCCTGCAAGCATACCGGATTGACGCCGCTGCGTTTGCTTGACCGTTGCGGTGCGTTGGCTTCGAGTCATGATTACCATCTACGGCTGTTTGAACGGGAATATTTCCCCCGGGGTACGGGATTTACCGAAGTGGGTGATGATTTTCTTCCTCCCGAACTGCCTGCAGCGGACGTGTCTGCATTCAGTATCGATGATGCCAGCACAACGGAAATTGATGATGCATTTTCTGTGCAAGCCATTGGGGAAGGTCGTTGGCGAATCGGTATACACATTGCTGCGCCGGCTTTGGGGATCGCCCCAGCTTCGGCATTGGATAGGATTGCGGCCACACGGCTTTCTACCGTTTATCACCCGGCGGGGAAAATCACCCTGTTGCCCGAGAGCGTGATTGCTGCCTATTCTCTTGATGCGGGCACGCGTAAGCCGGTACTGTCCATGTACATGGAAGTGCTTGAGGACGGTTGGCAGGTGCTGGCGCAACACAGTTGCGTAGAATCAATTGTGGTGGCGGCCAATTTGCGTCACGAAGATTTACCCCATGATTTAACGCCGGTGTCGGATCAGCCTGAATATCCCTATCAGCAAGAATTGAATGTTCTGTGGCGACTGTCTGGCGAGATGGAAGCGCGGCGAGGGAAAACGCCAGACCCCAATTTACCGCAGCGTCCCGATTATCAATTTCGGGTTGAGCAAGATCGCGTGAGCATTACAGATCGGCAACGCGGTAATCCTGTTGACCGGTTGGTGTCGGAGATGATGATTCATGTCAACGCTGAGTGGGGAAAGCTGTTAGCAGAACAAAGTGTGATGGCGCTTTATCGCGCACAGCAAAATGGCAAGGTCAAAATGAGTACCAAACCGGCGCCGCATGAGGGTTTGGGGGTGACGCAATATGCTTGGGCAAGCTCACCGCTCAGGCGTTATGTGGATTTGGTCAATCAAAGACAGCTCATCGCTGTTGTGCAAGGCGATGTCCCGCCGTACCCACCGAAATCAGAAACGCTTTATACGGTGTTGCGCGATTTTGAAATGGCTTATGATGCCTATGCGGTGTTTCAACGTAAAATGGAACGTTATTGGTGCTTGCGCTGGCTGCAACAAGAAAAGATTACTGTCCTCAATGCCGGTGTGATCAAAGAAAACCTGGTACGTTTGGCTGGGTTACCATTGGTGACGCGGGTGTCGTCTTTACCAGAAATGCCGGTGGCCAGTGAAGTGGTGTTGCGGATTGATGAAGTGGATTTCCTGGATGTGGAATTGCATTGCACATTTCAAGAGCGCTTAATGGATACTGCTGCAGGATAAACGGATGAACAGGGATCAGACAAAGCAATTTTGGTTGGCATTCAAGTCAAACTTGACCAGGTTGATGGTCATTTCTTTGTTGGTGTCCGTCATGCTGCACCTGTTTTTGCTGGCAGTACGTTTTCATTTGCCGGAAATTAAATCTGGAAATTTTTTCACGCCGCCGCTGAATGTGGTACTGGTTAACAGTAAATCGGCCACGCCACCAGAACATCCTGACGCGTTGGCACAAAGCAATCTGGACGGAGGGGGGAATACCGACGAAGATCGTCAGGCGAAAAGCCCTTTGCCGGCCATGTCGCACGATCAGTATCAATCTGATTTGGCTGATGCGCAGCAGCAAGTGAACCGGTTGGAAGAAGAAAATCGCCGCTTGATGATGCAATTTAAATCGAGTTTTTCTGCGCCGCCTAATCAAACCAAATCAACTCCGGACAACAAACTGGTTGCCGACCAGAGCGGGGATGCCCAATCGAATGCGAGCAGCCTGGAAATGGCGCAATTGGAAGCTCAAATTGCCCGGCAGTATGACGCTTACCAGAAACGACCTCACAAGCTGTTCCTGGGCGCTCGTACACAAGAATCGGCCAGTGCCCGCTATGAGGATGACTGGTGCACTAAAATTGAACGTATTGGCACAAATAATTACCCTGATGCAGCCCGCCAACAGAACATTCATGGTGAATTGCAATTGACCGTAACAATCAAAGCCGATGGCTCAGTGGACAACGTAGAAATCACGCGCTCTTCCGGTTACAAGGTGCTTGACAATGCTGCGATAGGTATTGTGCGCCTTGCCGCACCTTTTTCCCCGCTTCCGGAAGAGATACGAAAGAAGTATGACGAACTTGTTATCACCCGTACATGGTCATTTGAACGCAACGACCAGTTGACCACGCATCAATAGGGCATCGAGAGTAACATCCTGCTTCTGGTATATAATGACACTTTTAATTTATTTTAGATAAAGGCAAACCCATGCATACAGGCACAAACCTCATTCAATTTCTTGCCGACGAACACCGCCGTACCGCCAGCGTTTGCCCGGATGTTCAGGCACTGCTCGGTCAAGTCGCGGTGTCATGCAAGGAAATTTCCAATGCGGTCAATCAAGGTGCTTTGTCCGGTGTGATGGGCAGTCTGGAATCAGAAAACATCCAGGGTGAGACTCAGAAAAAGCTGGACGTGATTACCAATGAAATTTTTCTGCGCACCAATGAGCGCAGTGGGCAATTCGCTGGCATGGCTTCAGAGGAAATGGATGATGTGTACACCATTCCGGATGGCTACGTGCGGGGCAAATACCTGTTGGTGTTCGATCCGCTGGATGGCTCTTCCAATGTGGACGTGAATATCTCCGTCGGAACCATTTTTTCAGTGTTGCGTTATGAAGGCACAGCCAGTAACCCCGTTGCTGCTGATTTTTTGCAACCCGGTACACGCCAGGTGGCGGCGGGTTATGCCCTGTACGGTTCATCTACCATGCTGGTGTTGACCACTGGACATGGCGTAAACGGCTTCAGTCTGGATCGCAATGTGGGCGAATTTGTATTGACCCATGCCGGCATGACTATCCCTGCTGAAACCAAAGAATTTGCCATCAATGCTTCGAACCAACGCTTCTGGGAAGCGCCAGTTCAGCGTTACGTCAGCGAGTGTGTGGCAGGGAAGACCGGGCCGCGCGGGCGTGATTTTAATATGCGCTGGGTGGCTTCCATGGTGGCTGAAGTGCACCGTATTCTGATTCGCGGCGGTATTTTTATGTACCCCAAAGACACCAAAGACCCTGCCAAAGCCGGGAAATTGCGTTTGATGTATGAAGCGAATCCAATGAGCCTGATTGTTGAGCAAGCTGGTGGTTTGTCCAGCACCGGACGTCAGCGCATTCTGGATATTCAACCTGAAGGCTTGCATCAGCGCGTGCCTGTGATACTGGGTTCACGCCAGGAAGTTGAGCGTGTCATCGGCTATCACGCAGAGGCGAAATAGCCGGACCGAAGTCCGACCTGCATTTGACCGGTCTAATCCGGTTGTTGCGCAGGCCGGGATTTGTTCCGACGCAGCGGTAGTTGCCTGATAAATATGGTTTTCCTCGAGTTTTGATTCATCCCGGTATGGTGGTGATTGGGGAAATTGTCGGGTTAAAACCTGGCCTGCGCCTGCGCCTGACCTGCCGCCTTCGATATGGGGAGATTATCTTTTGTCAACGTGCCAAGTTACCCCAAGCGCAGGCTCACCGCCTTGTGCCTGCCAATGACACGCTGTCCCCACTCCGGGTATATGCACCAGCTCATCTTCACAGTAAATCAGCGGCAGAACCAGGCGTTCCCAGGGTGGGATACCTGATTCCTGCAATAAGGTTTTCAGTGCCCGTCCCGGTCGATTGCATTCCGGTTGGATCTGTTCGCCACCCTGCCTGAGACGAATCGTTAATTCCCCTGATTGGTTCAGTTTGCACCTGCTTAGCCCTGTCTTTGCCTGCAGGTCGAAGTGGAGTGCGCCACCCAGTTCAGGTAATTGTAATTGCGGTTCGCCCTGCCAAAACCATTGCTGATGGGGGTCTGGGTCAGCTTGGGTAGACACCAGTACGGCGAAATTGCGATAGCGGTGTAAGGTGAGTTTCCCCAAAGTAAAACGAATTTGTGCGTCGATATGGGCGCTAACCAGTTGGTGGTGCATATCGGCCAGGTGTCGCTGGTTGGGCATGTCAACGTGATGCAGTGCCAGGTAGTACCTCAGCAGGTTACGCCCTCGGGCAGCACTCAAATCAGACAAGACTTTGCAGTTAAGTCGGGTATCCACGATGCCGTGTTGTGCATCCAGACCGGCCAATTCATCAAGCAAGCTGGCGGCTTCCGCCAGGTGCTGCGCGCTGCGCGCCAGGGTAGTGCGCCATGCGCCATGCTGTTCAGCGATGAGCGGAAAAACCTTGTGGCGCAGAAAATTACGCGCGTACCGGGTATCCGTATTGCTGTCATCTTCTACCCAATGCAACCCCCGACTGTTTGCCCAAAGCATTAATTCATGACGTGCGACACCCAGCAGTGGGCGGATCAATGCGGTATGGTGAGTATCGGGACGTAGCGCAGGCATGGCACTGAGGCCTTTCAACCCGGCACCACGTAGCAGTTGTAATAATACTGTTTCTGCCTGGTCATCCTGGTGGTGAGCCAGTGCAATGAAATCGGCAGTTTGTTCGGAAAATGCCTGATAACGGGCCTGACGCGCAGCCGCTTCGATGCCCAGACCACTGTCTCGCGGGATATCAACATATCTGGCGTGGAACGGCACCGCTAAAGTTTCACAGTATTGTTGACAAGACATCAGCCATTGATCGGCTTGTGGACTGAGCCCATGGTGTACGTGCAGCGCGCTCAGTTGAATGGAATATCGTTCACGCAACCCCGCAAACAGGTGTAACAGCACCACAGAATCCAGACCGCCGCTGAGCGCCACGCAAACACGGCTACCAGGTGGAAGCCATGCCGCAACCTGGCCTGCGAAATACTCAGGCAGCGGTACGTGGGGTGCTGTCTTTGTAGCGCCCATGGCTCATCAGACGCTGGTAACGGGTTTCAAGCAAGGTATCAACAGGCAGCTGTTGCACATCGGACAGCGCTTCGGACAGTGCAACTTTCATGTTGTGCATCATCAATGCAGGATCGCGATGTGCGCCACCCGCTGGTTCCGGGATGATGCGGTCAATCAGATTGAGGGCTTTCAGACGCGGTGCGGTAATCCCCATGATTTGGGCGGCAGTAGATGCCATGTTTGCATTCTTCCACAGTATGGAGGCGCAACCTTCAGGGGAGATAACCGAATAGGTAGAGAACTGTAACATCATGGTGCGATCACCAACGCCGATAGCGAGTGCGCCGCCTGATCCGCCTTCACCAATCACAGTGCAAATAATGGGTACGCGCAGCTCAGACATCACATATAAATTGCGTGCAATGGCCTCCGATTGGCCGCGCTCTTCGGCATCAATGCCAGGGTGCGCGCCCGGCGTGTCGATGAAAGTCAGCACTGGGATACCAAATTTCTCAGCCAGACGCATCAGTCGCAGGGCTTTTCGGTAGCCTTCCGGACGAGGCATACCGAAATTGCGATGGATTTTTTCCTTGGTGTCACGGCCCTTTTGGTGTCCTATCACCATGACAGGCTGGTCATTGAAGCGGGCGATACCGCCCACAATCGCGTGGTCATCGGCAAAAGCGCGATCCCCGTGCAATTCTTCAAAGTTTGAGAACAACGCACCAATGTAGTCCAGGCTATATGGGCGTTGAGGGTGACGCGCTACTTGGGAAATCTGCCAGGGAGTGAGTTTGGCGTAAATATCCTGTGTGAGTTTTTCGATTCTTTTTTGCAGCAAGCCCAGTTCTTTGGAAATGTCTATTTCGGAGTCTTCTTGCGTGCCACGCAGGGTTTCAATTTTAATATCCAGCTCAGCAATAGACTGCTCGAATTCCAGAAACGTAGTTTTCATGGGTTTTGTTGTGCGTAAGGCTTCTTTGATCGAATGGAAATTCATCCTGCTTGCGGACCGGGTAAATGCCCAAAAACGGGTTTAATGCACATGGCCATGTTCGCCATGCGCATGTTCGTGGGTGATTTCTTCAGGAGTGGCTTTGCGCACATCAATGATCGTGCAATCGAATTTCAAGGTCTGACCAGCCAGAGGGTGATTGCCATCCACCACCACCGTGTCATCAGTCATGTCGGTCACGGTGTAAAGCATGTACTCATCCGTGCCTTCTGCGGCACCTTCAAACTGCATCCCCACGGCGACACTTTCCGGGAACAGGTTGCGGGGTTCGGTGCGAATGAGTTCAGGCTCGAATTCGCCAAATGCATATTCGGGCTCCATCGTGACCTGAACAGTGTCACCGACTTTTTTGCCTTCCAGAGCTTCTTCCACTGTAGGGAAAATGCCATCATACCCGCCATGCAAATAGCTGATGGCTTCTTCCGCATTTTCGGAATGTTCCAAAACTTCCCCGGACAGGTTGCTCAATTGGTAAGTCAAGGTGACAATGGTGTCTTTTGCAATCTGCATGGCGTACTCGTCATTTTAAAGTGAATGGCGGTATTTTAACGTATTTTGGGAGAATGGGTGAATGCAGATCAAACAATTATTGGGTGGGCTGTCCGTTGAAGTGTTTTTGCGGGATTATTGGCAGAAGCGCCCCCTGTTGGTGCGCAATGCTATTCCCGGATTTAAAGACTTGATTGAACCCAGGGCGTTGTTTGCACTGACGGGCCAGGAGGACATCACAGCGCGTATGGTGCGAGAGGATCAGGGGGGGTGGGATTTGTTGCACGGACCCTTCATGCGCAGAGATTTTCCGTCATCCAAATCATCTGTGGTGTGGACGGTGTTGGTGCAAGAACTCAATCACCATTTACGTAGCGCGGAAGACTTGCTGCAACAGTTTGATTTTATTCCTCATGCCAGACTGGATGATTTAATGGTCAGTTATGCGGTGCCGGGCGGCGGTGTTGGGCCGCATTTTGATTCCTACGATGTTTTTTTACTGCAAGGTCGCGGTCAACGCCGATGGCAAATCAGTGCGCAAACCGATTTGAGTTTGGTCGACGGATTGCCTTTAAAAATTCTGCAACATTTTATGCCTGAACAAGAATGGGTGCTGTCCACGGGGGATATGCTGTATTTGCCGCCCTGTTATGCCCACAACGGGATTGCTGTGGATGAATGCATGACTTATTCAGTCGGCTTTCGTGCCCCCAGTGCGCAAGAAATTGCCACCCAATTTTTAATCTACTTGCAAGACCGTTTGCAATTATCCGGTATCTACCAGGACCCTGATCTGCAGGCGCAAGCCCATCCGGCGCAAATCAGCGAACCCATGCTCACACAAGTGGAGCACATGATTCAGCAGTTGACGTGGACACGCGCGGACATCGCTGATTTTCTGGGCAGATACTTAACTGAACCCAAAGCGCATGTGTACTTTAATCCGCCCGATGACATGCCGGATTTCGGGGAGTTTTGCCAACTGGTAGTTAAACAGGGCATACGACTCGCGCCCCAGTCGCGCATGTTGTTTCACGAAAACCAGTTTTATCTGAATGGCGAGCCGGTCACTATCAATGAACCGGGTCTGCTGGAATTGGCTGACCGGCGGGCGAATGATGGGCGCGAATTGTCCAGGGTGTATTTGCAGTGGTTGTATGAAAGTATGGGGGATGGATTTGTGGTGTGGGACAAGGAATAGACACGATTCGTGTGATCACCATTTTTGCGCGTACCCAACCAGTCCCATTAACACCCGCACCAGCAGCATCGCTATGCTTGCAAAAGCACGCTGGTGCCATGGCCGCTTGCGCCAACCGTCAGCCTTGACCCATTGTCCGCCCCGCTGTATTGCGGCCTGCAAGGCATTGAACAGTTCCTCTGCAAAACGGGGGCTATCCACCAGCACATTCGCTTCGCGTGCCAGCAACAAACTGAATGGGTCAATATTGCTTGACCCCACGGTTGCCCAATGTCCATCGATGACCGCGACTTTGGCATGCAAAAATCCGCGATGGTACTCGCAAATTTCTACACCTGCCGTCAATAATTCACCATACCAGGCCTGAGTGGCATAGTGCAACAAACGATATTCGGCTCGCCATTGCAGTAACAGCACCACCTGTACGCCACGTTGCGCAGCATCAGTCAGCGCATGGCGAAAACGCGGACCGGGCAGGAAATATGCATTGGCAATCAGCACCTGTCGCTTTGCCGATGCAATCGCAGACAAATAGGCTTCTTCAATGTCCCGTCTGTGACGGAGGTTATCACGTATCACGTAGGCCACTTTGTCATGGCCGACCAGCGTTTGCTTTGCTGTAGCCAATGCATGCCCGCTGTGCGAGATATGTCCATGCGCCCACGCAATAAATGCCCATAACCGCCGTACGTCAATGGCAATCCGTTTCACTACTTTGCCTTGCACCCGTACCGCATAATCATAACGTGGCGGAATTTGTTTGTCGGTGTCCATGTCGTCTATGATGTTAATGCCGCCAATCAACACCAGCCTGTCATCGACCACCACCACCTTACGGTGCATGCGCCGCAATCGGTGGCGATGCAATAAAAAGCGCAAACGCTCGGGGCGAAACACCAGCCACTCAACGCCAGCATCTTCCATCTCGTCCACCCAGGCAGGGTTTAACTCGCGCGAACCGAAACCGTCGACCAGCACGCGAACCGCCACGCCCCGGCGGGCGGCTGCCATTAACCATTCCGTCACGGTGCGCCCTGTGCCGTCATTGGCAAAAATATAAGTTTGTAAATAAATAACATGTTGCGCCGAATCAACGGCTGCCTGTAAAGCAGGAAAATAAGCCGTCCCGCTTTCCAGCAAATCCACCTGATTGGCTTCCGTCCACATCGCCATCCTATGCGTGCGCGACCAATGTGGCGACCAAAGCGGCGTGATCCGAACGATGCAAGCCATCACTTGTCCGTAACACCCGCGCCTCCGTCACCTGCCAGCCACGTACGTATATTCTGTCCAGTGACAACAAGGGCAAACGTGCCGGAAAGCTTTTTGCCGTCTGTCCATGCACGCTGGTAAATGCCTCTTGCAATCCTAAACCCTCAGCAAAATGACGCCCCGCACGACCGCGCCAATCATTAAAATCTCCCGCAATGATTAATGGCGCGGTATCCGGTACGGATTCACGCACGTGCTGTTGTAATATGGCTAATTGATGACGGCGACTCCGCTCAAACAACGCCAAATGCACGCACATCAGATGCACAGGTTCTGCCAAATCAGGCACGGTAATCTGCGCATGAAGCACGCCGCGCGATTCAAAGGCATGGGCCGACACATCCAGATTTTCACTTGCCACAATAGGGTAACGCGATAAAATGGCATTGCCATGGTGCCCGTTGGTATACACCGCATTTTTGCCATAGGCAAAATCTCCCCACACCTGATCCGCCAAAAACTCATGCTGTGGCGCGCTCGGCCAATTCTGCCAACGTTGCGCATGTCCTGTATGGCTACCCTGCACTTCCTGTAAAAACACTACATCCGCATGCACTGCACGCAAGCGATCGCGCAGATCATGGATAACCATGCGCTGATTCAGGCACGAAAAACCTTTGTGGATGTTATAACTCACTATTTGCAATGATGAGTTCATTAGGAGACCATCCTGAAAATGGTAATGTAACTTGTAGCGCTAAAATAACCAATTGGTTGCATGTCATCGCCCGCTATTTTCAGGATCATAACAAGTATTTACAGTGATTGGCCAAGGGTATCATCAACTCAGTCCAATTTCAGTTGTATTGTTTACAACTCATGCTATTTTATCCTTTTTCCTTGCTGGTTTAAAACCCCGGCCTTCAGGCTGGCAGGAGCGCCGAACCCCGCCCTGACTAAATATCCACCGGCCTGAAGGCCGGTGACCTCATTGCTGGGAAAATAGCCGGGTTTTTTGAGTGACATGGCGCATTCTTTTGTGCTGACAGGAGCGGAAATATCCCGATATGGATGAATTTAAGGCGTGGGCAGACGCCCAAATTTCGGCTAAACAGGGTAGCAATATCGTTGCCCTGGCAGGCTAAAAAACATCAGTTACCGGGGACAATTTACAGCATATTTTTGACCTGACCCGGTTAGCGTTTTTCAGATTAATCTGGAGAACGTGGTCTCACTATAAGTAACTGTTAACCTTGCAGTCAAGCGGGATGGGTCAATTTTGACAGGTGAAGGCAAATTATCCTTATTTATCGGTATTTTTAATGTGGATGCAAATATCGCCAGCCATTAAGATGAATTTGTACCCATTTCAGGCTAAAATGAAAACTGTTTGAATTTTAGTGAATATACCCTCTATCATTATGAAAAGCAGTGAGATTCGTCAGCGTTTTCTGGATTTTTTCGCGCGTAATGGCCATGCGGTGGTCGCATCAAGTTCTTTGGTGCCGGGCAATGACCCGACCTTGTTGTTTACCAATGCAGGCATGGTGCAGTTCAAGGATGTATTCTTGGGTCGCGATGTTCGTGCTTACACCCGTGCGGTCAGTTCTCAGCGTTGCGTGCGTGCAGGCGGCAAGCACAATGATCTGGAAAATGTAGGTTATACCGCGCGTCACCACACTTTCTTTGAAATGTTGGGCAATTTTAGTTTTGGCGATTATTTCAAAGCCGATGCAATCCGTTTGGCGTGGGATTTTCTGACGGCCGAATTGGCATTGCCGAAAGAGAAACTTTGGATTACGGTTTATCACACCGATGATGAAGCGTACCGTTTGTGGACGGAAGTGGTTGGCGTGGCAGCTGAACGGGTGATTCGCATCGGTGACAAAGCCGGTGGCGGTTCGGATAATTTCTGGCAAATGGGTGACACAGGGCCTTGTGGGCCGTGTACTGAAATTTTTTATGACCATGGGGCGGGCATTTTCGGTGGGCCACCGGGCTCACCTGACGAGGACGGCGACCGTTATATCGAAATCTGGAACTTGGTGTTCATGCAGTTTAATCGCGATGAGGCTGGGATACTGCATCCATTACCCAAGCCTTCAGTGGATACAGGCATGGGGTTGGAGCGCATCTCTGCGGTGATGCAGCATGTGCACAGCAACTATGAAATCGACCTGTTCGTTACCCTCATTCATGCGGCTTCCCGGGTAACTGGTTGTGCTGATTCGGGCAATAACTCACTGAAAGTGATTGCCGATCACATTCGTGCCTGTGCCTTCCTGATTGTGGACGGTGTGATCCCCGGTAATGAAGGGCGGGGTTATGTACTGCGCCGCATTATTCGGCGTGCGATTCGTCATGGGTATCAGCTTGGGCAAACCCAGCCTTTTTTCCACTTTCTGGTGGGCGATTTGGCAGATGTCATGGGACAGGCCTATCCCGAGCTGGTCGCGGTACAGGAAAGAGTGGCCCAGACCTTGTTGCAAGAGGAAGTGCGTTTTGCGGAAACGCTGGAGCACGGTATGGCTGTGCTGCAGCAGGCCATGCCGCCTGCGGGCGGTTTGCTGGATGGCGAAACCGCATTCAAACTTTATGATACCTATGGTTTCCCGCTGGATTTAACCGCTGATATCGGGCGTGAACACGGTTTTAGTGTGGACACAGCAGGATTTGAGGCGGCGATGGCCGCGCAGCGTCAGCGTGCGCGCAGTGCGAACAAGTTTACCATGCAAAACAATGTGGATTTTGCGGGGGGTGACACGGATTTTCAGGGTTATGATTGCTTGAATGTGCTCGCAACGGTGCAGGCTATTTATGTGGAAGGTATTGCTGTCGCGCAGATCGCCGCGGGAGAGGAAGCCCTGGTGGTGCTCAATCAGACGCCATTTTATGCTGAATCGGGTGGTCAAATGGGCGACAAAGGTGTGTTGGTCTGGCATGAAGGACGATTTGATGTGGCCGACACGCAAAAAATACGCACTCAGGTATTTGGGCATCAAGGCCAATTACAGCGTGGCATATTACGCGTAGGGGATGCCATCGAAGCGCATGTGGACGCTGAAAACCGTCGGCGCACGGCAGCCAATCACAGCGCTACCCATTTGCTTCACGCGGCCTTGCGCAAGGTTCTGGGCGGGCATGTCAGTCAAAAAGGTTCTTTGGTCGATGGCCAGCGTTTGCGTTTCGATTTTGCCCATGCCGTACCCGTTCAATCCGAACAAATTGTTCACATCGAAAATTTGGTTAATGCAGAGATTCAGAGTAATCATGTCATAGGAACTGACCTGACTGATTACGATACTGCGGTGCGTCGTGGTGCCATGGCCTTATTCGATGAAAAATACGGCGATGAGGTGCGAGTGGTGAGTATGGGTGCCTTTTCGGTGGAGTTGTGCGGCGGTACACACACCACACACACCGGTGATATTGGTCTGTTTGTCATCACAGCAGAATCAGGCGTTGCTGCAGGCGTGCGTCGTATTGAAGCCGTCACCGGTGCATCGGCTGTGTCGTATCTTCAGCAACAACGTCAACAACTCCATGAACTGGCGATGCAGTTTAAAGTGCCTGCCGCCGATTTGATGCAAAAATCGGAACAGTTATTGCGTACGCTTGTTGAGCAAAACAAGGAAATTGACGCGTTGAAATCACGCCTCGCCGGAGGAGAAATCGAACAGCTCGTAGCGGGTGCCGTGCTGATCGACGGCGTCAAAGTGGTGAGCGCCAGACTGGATAACGCCGATGGCAAACTGTTGCGAGAAATGCTTGATCGACTGAAATCCCGCTTGGGTGCCTGCGTAGTGGTCTTGGCTTCTGCGCAAACAGACAAAGTCAGTTTGATTGCGGGTGTTTCCAGTACGGAAACACAGCGTTACAAGGCAGGTGAGTTGGCCAATTTTGTCGCGCAACAAGTGGGCGGCAAAGGGGGGGGCCGTGCAGACATGGCGCAAGCGGGTGGAACTGATGTGGCTGCCTTGCCAGCAGCATTGGCTTCGGTACCGAATTGGGTGGCTCATCTTTCGGCCCCAACAACGATAAAATCATAAAGGCCACTATGTCGATCACCCTTAAATCTCCCGCTGACATTGCCGCGATGCGCATCGCAGGGCGCCTGGCTGCTGAATTGCTGGATTACATCACGCCATTTATTCAGCCCGGGATCACTACAAATGAAATTGATAAGCTGTGCTACGATTATCAAGTAAATGTGCAGCATTCGATTCCCGCGCCATTGAACTATGCACCAGGTGGGCACACACCTTATCCGCGCTCTATTTGCACCTCAGTCAACCAGCAAATTTGCCATGGTGTACCCAATGATAAAGCCCTTAAAGCAGGGGATATTCTGAACATTGATGTCACCCCGATCAAGGATGGTTGGCATGGCGACAGCAGCCGCATGTATTATGTCGGCCAAGTGGCCCCTCATGCGAAACGTCTGTGTGAAATCACCTATGAATGCATGTGGCGCGGCATTGATCAGGTGCGCCCAGGTGCAACCCTTGGTGATATTGGCCATGCGATTCAAGTATTTGCTGAGGCACAAGGTTACAGTGTGGTGCGAGAATTTTGTGGTCATGGTATCGGGAAAAAATTCCACGAAGAGCCTCAGGTTTTGCATTATGGTCGGCCAGGCACCGGTTTGCGCCTGGAAGCGGGGATGGTCTTTACCATTGAGCCGATGATTAATGCGGGACGACGTGAAATTCGCCAAATGCCGGATGGTTGGACGATTGCGACCAAAGACCGCAGTCTGTCGGCACAATGGGAGCACACCGTAGTGGTCACGGATCAGGGATATGAAGTGCTGACCGTCTCAGATGCAACACCGCCTCCACCCGATTTTATCCGGCAGCGCAGTCATGGCACAGCAAAAACTTAACCCCGCCGAAATGTGGCGTGACCGATTTCGCTCATCACGCGAACAGGCGTGGCAAGCATTCGTCAACGGTGCCAACGTACGCAGTTTGCTTAGCCATCAAACCAGGCTGACGGATCAGCTGTTACAGGACATTTGGCAAGTTTTGCAATTACCCTATACTTCCACACTGGTTGCGGTAGGTGGTTATGGTCGGCGTGAATTGTTCCCTTATTCCGATATTGATTTGTTGATATTGTTGTCCGAAGCACCCAGTGCAATAGAACAAGCCAGTATTGAGCAATTCATTACGCTGCTGTGGGACATTGGGCTGGAAGTGGGTCATAGTGTTCGTACCGTCACCGATTGCCTGGAGGAATCAGCAGCCGATCTGACTACACAAACCAATTTGCTTGAAGCCCGTTTCCTGACAGGGAACAGGGTGCTTTACCAGCAGTTTCAACAACAGTTTTTTGCTGCTTTAGCACCAAGGTTATTCTTTGAAGGAAAAATTTCTGAACTGGACCAACGTCATGCCCGTTACAATGACAGCGAAGGACAGTTGGAACCCAATATCAAGGAAAGTCCCGGTGGTTTGCGTGATTTGCATACCTTGCGCTGGTTGTCACAAGTGGTGGGTATAGGCAATCAATGGCGTGATTTGGTTACAGCCGGCTTGTTAAATGCTGCAGAAGCACGACAAATGCAGCAGCTTGAACGCATTTTGTTTGATATGCGGGCGCGTTTGCATGCAATGGCTGGACGCTCGGAAGACCGTTTGTTGTTTGCTTATCAAGGCCAGCTGGCACAGCAATATGCAATTTCTGCCAGTGCTACGCGACGTGCCAGTGAGTTGCTGATGCAACGTTATTATCGTGTGTCAAAATCGGTGGCGCAAATGCGCGATATTCTGTTGCCCAGCTTGCGGGCGCGCGCTTTCGGCAATCCTGCATTGACAGCTGTGGCAATTAACGCACGTTTTCAAATTCGCGACAACCTGCTCAAACTGGTTGATGAGCACCTGTTTGAACGCGAGCCACAGGCAATTTTTGAAAGTTTTTTGCTTTTACAGCAGCATTCAGAGTTGTCTGGTATGAGCGCTTCTACTTTGCGCGCGCTGTGGCGCGCACGTCATGTGATCAACAAACACTTTCGTCAGGATCCTGCTAATCATAAGCAGTTTTTACAATTATTGCGCGCCCCGCATGGGGTGACCAGCGCTTTGCGTGATTTAAACCGTTATGGCATTCTTGGCCGGTACATTCCAGCGTTTGGCCGAATTGTCGGGCAAATGCAGCATGATCTGTTCCATATTTATACTGTTGATGCCCATATTCTGACTGTGTTGCGTAATTTGCGCCGACTGACCGTGCCTGAACTCGCCCACGAATACCCGCTGGCCAGTCGTCTGATCAGTGGTTTTCCGCAAGTTGAAGTGTTGTATTTGGCGGCCCTGTTTCATGACATCGCCAAGGGGCGTGGCGGCGACCATTCCCAGTTGGGGAGACGTGACGCCAGAAAATTTTGTCGTTTGCACCAGTTGAATGCTGCTGACACGGAGTTGGTGGTGTGGTTGGTGCAAGAACACCTGATATTTTCTTCGGTGGCGCAAAAACAGGATTTGTCTGATCCTGATGTCATTGCCCGGTTTGTGGCGCATATTCCAGACCAACGGCATTTGATTGCCCTGTATTTGTTGACGGTTTGCGACATTCGTGGCACCAGTCCTTCGGTGTGGAATGCGTGGAAGGGAAAATTGCTGGAAGACCTGTTTTATGCCAGCAAGCAATGTCTGACTGGCGATATGCCTCCACTTGACGGCGTGGATCAGAAAAAAGCCCTGGCCACCCAATTGCTTGGGCTGTACGATCTTGTCCCTGATATGGGGAATGCCCTGTGGAAGCAACTCGACAACAGTTATTTCATGCGACACAGTCCGGCAGAAATTGCCTGGCATTGTCGTCAACTTTGGCAAAACGTGAATACCCCAACCCCGATTGTGCGCGCGCACCTAAGCCCGGATGGCGCAGGCATACAGGTCATGATTTACACGCCGGATGAATCCAGCCTGTTTGCCCGGATTTGCGCTTTTTTTGATCAAATTCGTTTTACGATCGTGGATGCCAAAATTCAAACTACCCGCCACGGGTATGCTTTGGACAGTTTTATCGTGCTCGACCCTCAAGGGCATGGCAGCAGCTACCGCGATTTTCTGCAGTATATCGAGTCCGAACTTACCCAACAACTTTTAACCGATGCACCGATCAAGGCCAACGCACAGGGCCGCATCAGCCGTCAACTCAAGCATTTCCCCATTGATGCAGAAATACAGCTACGGGCCGATGAAAAAGGGCGTTTTTACTCGCTCAATCTGGTCGCAGGCGACCGTCCCGGTCTGCTTTTTTCTATTGCGCAAATGCTTTATCGGCACCACATCCATCTTCATCTCGCCAAAATCGGTACTTTGGGCGAGCGCGCTGAGGATAATTTTCTGGTATGGGGTGATACATTAAATCAGGTTCAGGCACGCACCAAATTTGAAACAGATTTACTGGAAGTGCTCAATGCATAGGGTTCATCAACACCCAATCCGTTCCTTCCATGACAAGTAAGGACGCATGTCAATTTATACAAAATCTTGACTATCTTGACTGAATGTTGGTTTTGCAAGATAGCTTTTCGAAGCGTTGCGCTTGCCTGGAAGTGATTTTTGAATGATGACGCCTTTTACGGCTGACAAATCCGTAATGGGTACATCGGGATAAGCTTCGTTGAGCGCGTGCAAACACCATCCGTCCCCGTAACGCATCAGCTGGCGAAAAATATATTCGTCATGGTGAAATGCCAGGACATAACAGCCTGCCGTGGTTAAACCGCCCGGTTCAATGACGATGATTTCACCTTCATTGAATTCTGGCACCATGCTGTCGCCCAGTACCATTAAGGTGAACGGTTCAGCTCCAGCGCAGTCACTTTGGTTTCCCATGCCGGAGCTTTCAGCGACAAGCGGAATGGTTTTTCGGGTGAATGTTGTCATATGGTTTTGTCCTCGGAGGATTGGATAAAGGTGAGAGCTCTACCAGTGAGCACTCACAGTGAAGTTTTTGGTGTGTCGAACAGGTCGTATTACACTGTTTCCGCCATGCGTTTCAATGTCACATAATCGGTTTTACCCGTACTGAGCAAGGGCAGGGTATCCACATATTGAATCTTGCGCGGGATGGAAATGTCTGTCATCCCCAGCGCTTTGGCGGACACGAGTAATGCATCCCGCGTCATGGTGAGGTCAGTGGTGAACAGCACCAGTGCTTCTCCACGCAAGGTATCGATTTGGCTGGATGCAGCGTGCATGCTTTTCGGTGAGGCGTGCGCAGCCAGTTTTTCTACCATTTCCAAAGACACCATTTCCCCCGCGATTTTTACAAAACGTTTTACCCGCCCCACAATCGAAATAAAATCATCTTGATCAATGGTGGCGATATCGCCCGTTTCATACCACCCTTCCCCCATTTTGGAAACCGGGAATTGAAGTGTTCCAGGGGCATCGAAGAGATAATAGCCAGACATCATATTCGGTCCGCGCACATGCAATATACCGCCATTGTCGATACCTTGCACCGGAATGATTTGATGTTCGATACCAGGGAGGAGTTGCCCTACCGTGCCGGAGCGGTAAGCCATCGGCGTGTTGACGGATAATACTGGCGCCGTTTCTGTTGCACCATAACCCTCAAGGATGCGGATGCCAAATTTCTCATACCACAGATCCCGCACTGCTGACGAAAGTTTTTCTGCACCAGCCACCACATATCGCAAGTGGTAAAAGTCGTAAGGGTGAGCAAATTTTGCATAATAGGCGAGAAAAGTGCTGGTACCGAACATGACACTGCATCTCCGGTCATAAATGATTTCAGGGATGACACGGTAATGCAACGGTGTTGGATAAAGAAACAAATTCATGCCTGTCATGATGGGTAGTATTGCGCCGATGAGTCCAAAAGCATGGAAGATGGGCAGCGCATTCATTACTTTGTCCTCCATTGAGAAATCGATGATGGCCCGAATTTGTTCGATGTTGGCAAGCAACGCGCGATGCGATAGTACCACTCCCTTGGGTTTGCCTTCCGAGCCTGATGTAAAGAGTACCACGGCAGCATTTTCAGGATTGACCGATTTTTGCATGACACGCGGGAACAGCATGCCGAACAGTGTCCACAGTTTGTCGCCGGTGTTCATGCAGGGTTGCAAGTCTTCCAGATAAAGAATATTGATATTTTTTATCATCGCAATATCATTGTCCAGTTTGGCTTGCTCAATGAAGGCGCGTGAAGTGAAAATAGTTCGTATTTTTGCTGTTGTACAGGCATCCTGTATGCCAGCCGGTCCGGTTTTATAATTAATCAGGGCCGGTATTCGTCCGTGTACACCCACCCCAATGACTATACAAACTGTTGCAGCAAGATTTGGCATCAGGATACCCACGCACTCATTTTCATCACTTTGTTTGGCCACCAAACGTCCCAGACCCAAAGTCATTTTAAGCAGGTTGCCATAGGAATATTCAGCTTGTTTGATGTCTTCCACGATAGTGCTGCCACGCCCGTAAGTGGTCATGGCGGCTAATAAAGCGGAGTAAAGCGTGTGTTTCGTGCGAAATTCAAATTGCATCGTTTGCATGAGTTTGCGCATGGTTTCCCCGGCGCTGCGACGGCGTTGTCTGGCACTGCCTTCTTTTGGCATGGCAATGACGGTCGTTGCTAAAGCTGAGATAGTGATACGCGGGAATAAATGGCGCGGCATTTTACCTGCGCTATGGCTGAAAAATGAATGCGCAGGGCCATCCAGATGAATGGGAAGTATGCGTGCACCGGCTTTTACTGCAATGAAGGCAGGACCGTCATAGATTTTCATCAACGAACCCGTTTGGGTAATACGTCCTTCAGGGAAAATCATCACCGGACGGCCTGATTCAACTATTTTGATGACGTGTTTTACGGCCATCGGGCTGGCTGGGTCGACCGAAAAGTAATCCACTTGTTTTAATGCCAGACGGAAAAAAAAGTGGCGCGTCAGTCCGGTATAGACGATAAAAACAGGATCGAAGGGTAGGAACACCGCAAGCAGCAAACCGTCCAGCAAAGATTCATGGTTTGCAATAATCAGCAGCTTGCCAGTATCGACAGGTCGATCCAGGCCTGAGGTGCGGACACGAAATAGTCCTCGCAACAGCATTCTTAAAACAAATTTAACGAAGCCTCTCATCATCATTCTCTTTATGCTGTTGTCTGTCAGATGCAGACTGGACGCAGAATGGACTTTCATCCGGCAACGGCGATCACCGCGTCGTGTAAATCACGGCCTGCGTAACCACGCTGCCAGTTAAGCGCAAGTCAGGTGAGATTTGATTATAGGTCGGACTTTAGTCCGACAATGGCACTAAAAAATTACGGTTTAATGCAACGACTATTTAAATAGGCTTGAAATTCTGTCCTGACTTCCGGGTGTTGCAAGGCGTGTTCTATGGTGGCTTTAAGATAACCCAATTTGCTGCCGCAATCGTAACGTATGCCGGAAAAACGGTAAGCCAAAACTTGCTGTTCCGTTAACAATTGGGCAATGGCATCTGTCAGTTGTAGTTCACCTCCGGTGCCAAAGGGGATATTTTCCAGGTGGTTGAAAATGCGTGGGGTAAGTATGTAGCGGCCGACCACACCCAGGGTTGAAGGTGCATCGGCAGGTTGGGGTTTTTCTACAATTTTGTCGATTTTCCCTAATACGGCGGTCATGGCCTGGGTGGCGACAATTCCGTAGGAACCGGTTTCTTCTCGTGCTACATCCATCACACCTAACACCGAACATTGGTAATAGTTAAACAGTTCCGTCATTTGATGCATGGCAGGTTGTTTGGCTTCAATCAAGTCATCCGCCAAAATGACTGCGAAGGGTTCATCATTGATTACCGGTTTGGCACACAGTACGGCGTGCCCTAATCCCAATGCTTCAGACTGGCGGATATAAATACAATTAACGTGCGAAGGAATAATGTTACGTACCAAATTAAGCAATGCAGTCTTGTTACGTACGGCTAACTCCGCTTCCAGTTCATAGGCTTTGTCGAAGTGGTCGAGAATAGCGGTTTTGCTGCGCCCAGTGATAAATACCAGATCAGTGATGCCTGCGGCGATGGCTTCTTCTACCGCATACTGAATCAGCGGTTTGTCCACGATGGGCAACATTTCTTTGGGCATGGCTTTGGTGGCCGGCAAAAAACGGGTGCCCATACCGCCAACCGGAAATACAGCTTTGGTTACTTTATGCATTGAATTCTCCCGAAGCTTGTTCTAATAATTTCAAATATTGCGTTTCGTCCAATACCGTAATATTGAACGCGTGCGCTTGCTGTAATTTGCTGCCCGGTGCATCGCCCGTCACCACGTAATCGGTATTTTTAGACACGCTGCCCACCACTTTGCCGCCATAAGCTTCGATGGCGGCACGGGCTTGATCGCGGCTCATCCCAGTCAAACTGCCTGTGAGTACAAAGGTTTTTCCTGCTAACCCCATGTGTTTTTCAGCCGTGGGTGCGGGATAGCTTATCCCGGCGGCAAGTAGTTTATCAATGACAGTCCGGTTGTGTACTTCTGCAAAAAACTCACGGACTGCACAGGCTACAGCGGGGCCGACATCAGGTATGGCCAATAAAGCGGGTTCATCCGCAGACATTAACATCGACAAGCTGCCAAATTGTTGCGCCAGATCTTTGGCCGTTTGTTCACCTACGTGACGAATACCCAGCGCATAGACCAGGCGAGCCAGGGTGGTTTGGCGGCTGTGTGCGATAGCCGTCACGATGTTTCTGGCGGATTTTTCACCCATGCGCGGCAGAACTTCCAGTTGCGTGGCCGTTAAAGTGTACAAATCCGCCGGATCGTGTACCAGGCCACGGTCCACCAATTGTTCGATCAATTTATCGCCCAAGCCATCAATATACATTGCCCGGCGGCTGGCGAAGTGCCACAAGGCTTGCTTGCGTTGCGCCGGACAAAATAAACCGCCCGTGCAGCGGGCGATGGCTTCACCGGGTAACCGGACGACATGGGAACCGCACACCGGACACCGTTTCGGCATCACAAAATCTTGGGCATCGATCGGGCGACGCGACAGGACCACGGAGACAATTTCAGGAATTACGTCGCCCGCCCGTCTTACTATGACCCAGTCACCGATTTTTAAATTTTTCCTTTGTATTTCATCAGCATTGTGTAAGGTGGCATGGGTCACTGTGACGCCGCCAACCACCACAGGCTCAAGATGGGCAACCGGGGTGAGGGCGCCAGTACGCCCAACCTGTATCTCGATGCTGACAAGGCAGGTGCTTGCTTCTTCCGCCGGAAATTTGTGTGCCAGGGCGAAGCGGGGTGCCCGCGATACAAACCCCAGTTTCTGTTGCTGCGTTATGACATTGACCTTATAGACGACACCATCAATGTCAAAAGGCAGTTGCGCACGCAAGGCAGCGGTGCGATGGTAAAAAGAGAGTAAGCCGTCAATGCCTGTGACCACTTGGCGCATATCGGTAACTGGAAAATGCCACGTTGCCAATTGATTCATTATTTCCGCATGGGTCAAAGGCAATTGCCAGCCTGTGCACTGACCGATGCCATAGGCAAAAAAATGCAGACGTCGTTTTGCAGTGATGGCAGGATTAAGTTGGCGCAAAGAGCCAGCGGCAGCGTTACGCGGATTGGCAAAAGGTTTGCCCTCCAAAGCAAGCTGTTTTGCATTGAGGGTTTCAAAGTCGCGTTTCAGCATCACCACCTCCCCTCGCACTTCCAGTCGTTCGGGTGGGTGTTCGGTGAACAGGCGCAAAGGTATGGCGCGCACAGTACGCAAGTTGGCACTGACATCTTCGCCGGTATCACCATCTCCCCGTGTGGCACCTGACACAAACTCGCCATTGATGTACAGTAAACTGATTGCCAGACCATCGAATTTGGGTTCGACTGCATATTCGGTTTTTGCGTTTCCCAGCGCCTCGCTCACACGCTGGTCGAATGCGGCGACTTCGTCTTCACTGAATGCGTTGTTGAGGGACAACATGGGCAGGCTGTGGGTGACTGGCTTAAACCCTCGTGCTACAGCACCTCCGATACGATGCGTTGGCGAAAGGGAGCTGTCCAGTTCAGGATGCTGTCGTTCCAGTTCCTGTAATTGACGGAACAGGGTATCGTATTCCGCATCGCTGATCTCTGGCGCATCGAGCACATAGTAAAGATAATTGTGGTAATCAAGCTGTTTCCGCAGTGCCGTAATGCGTGAAGTGATGGGCTCCGAGATTTGTGGCATGGTTGGCAAAGTTCGCTAATTAAACAAGCGCAAGGCGCGTTGACCACCTGCGGGAACTTCAAATGTTTCCATGGTTTGATAAATGTTAACCAGTTGCATTTTGATTTTATCGATTCCTGCAGGTGAAAGTGGGCGGATATTGTCATCCACCAGTCGCCCCCCCAAGGTTTGCGCCATATGCATTCCCAATTGAGCCATTTCAGTAAAAACAGCCACGCCATTGTCTACACGCGGCACTTCAAATAACAGGGTTACGCCATGCGTGCGTAAAGCATCCATGTGTCCAAAACTGAATGGAATTTCTTCCTGGTTGCAAAGGGTGTAAAGAATGTCACCGTGTTCATTGCGCCGGTAAAAAACTCCGGTAGCATCCAGTGTCATCCCCGCCTTGTGCGCCAATTCATTCACAGCAGTGCCATTGAAAATTTGCCCATCATTTCCCACGATATTCAAGCCGATTAAGACATCCACATCAATACAAAAGCGGTCCAGCTGGGCCGCCCGTTGCAGTGCAGGGCCGAGTTCTTCGGCACGGACGATGCCACGGAAACGTGCGGCCAGTTGTTCGAGTGAGTTGATTAGAGTTTTGATGAATATTTCACTCATTGCGCCCTGACGGTCAGCCAATTGCAAGATCACCATCACATCAGTAAATGATTGATTACGCCAGGGGCTAATGTCTACCCATTTGTCCTGTTCCACCGTATATCCCAGCCATCGTATAGATGGATTTCCATCGCGTGGCGATTCGATGAGTGCAGTAAATGCCGTGCTGGTGATCGGGTCCAGGGTATACATCGCTATACCGTATTCCAGCAAGGGGTCCAGCGGTGCCAGGGGCAATGCCTGTGCTAAATCTTCACTCTCATCATCTGGTTCGGTTAAGAGGGAGAATGATGATGGGGCTTGTTCCTGAGGGGTAACCGTGATGGACAGGGACTCTTCATGTGGGCAGCAGGGTTCGGCTGGCAGGGAATCAAAAGGCGTTTCTATAATCGGTAATGTGGTTTCCGGGGTTTCGATCAGCACAGGTTCACTCCATGCTTCTTCATCGACAGGGTCTTGCGCGGCAACCAGACTTTGTGCAGGTCGGCCAAAGCTGGTCATCCATTGTTTGTGAAATTTGCGTTCTTGTCGCCAGTGATAGATCCTTAAACCACTGACCACCACTACGGCGAGGACGATGAGACTGATTTGCAGGGTGTTCATTTTGGCGCTCCACGATCACTGGCTGGTGGGATGCCTGCGGCTTGAACAGTCGTCGACCCGTCAGATGGCGCATCCAGGATTTGGAAAAACAATTCGTCTTTGCGTACCATACCTAACTCCATACGGGCGCGCTCCTCTATGGCACCCGTACCTTGTTTTAAGTCCAGCACCTCGGCTGACAATGCGGCGTTACGTGCGGTGAGTTCAACGTTAATGGATTGCTGATGCGCTAATTGCTGATTCATTGCCCAAACCTTTTCCCAGCCACCTCGTCCCCACCACAGTGGATATTGCAGCGCCAGGAGTAAACCTATTAACAATGCGGTCAGCCAGCGCATGGCAAATCTCGTGATTATCGGGAATGCTGAGCAAAAGCCGAGCGCCCGGGGAAACGAGCCATGCTGCCGAGCTCTTCTTCAATTCTGAGTAACTGGTTGTATTTGGCCATACGGTCCGAACGCGATAATGAACCGGTTTTAATTTGCATGGCGTTGGTGGCCACGGCCAAATCAGCGATAAAACTGTCTTCAGTTTCCCCGGAACGGTGAGAGATCACCGTGGTGTAAGCTGCGCGTCGAGCCGTTTCTATCGCATCGAAAGTTTCACTCAAGCTGCCAATTTGATTGAGCTTAATCAGTATCGAATTGGCAACGCCCCGTTCAATGCCTTCGGCCAAAATGCTGGCATTCGTTACAAATACGTCATCACCCACCAATTGAATGGATTCTCCCAGCCGGTCTGTCAAGGCTGCCCAACCGGCCCAATCATTTTCAGCCATGCCATCTTCAATATTAATAATCGGATATTTGTCACACCAAGTTGCTAAATAATCGACCATTTGTGCCGAGGTAAGTTGCAAACCTTCTGATTCGATTTGATAGTGCCCGTCACGATAGTATTCACTGGCCGCACAATCTACGCCAATGGCGATGTCCTGCCCGGGCACAAAACCAGCCTTTTCTATGGCTTGAACAATCAACTTCAAGGCGGCCTCATTGGATTCAAGGTTCGGTGCAAAACCGCCCTCATCCCCCACTGTGGTAGTCATGCCCAATTCATCCAGCAATTTTTTTAACGTATGGAACACTTCTGCACCATAGCGCAAGGCTTCGCGAAAGGTGGGTGCACCCAATGGAATAATCATGAATTCTTGCATGTCGATGTTGTTGTTGGCATGTGCGCCGCCATTGATGATGTTCATCATCGGAACAGGCAGATACATCGGACCTGCGCCACCCAGGTAACGGTGTAATGACAGGCCGGAGGCTTCCGCTGCAGCGCGGGCAACCGCCATGGACACGGCCAGTATGGCATTCGCGCCCAAACGGGATTTGTCGGGAGTGCCATCGAGATCAATCATGGTCTGATCGATAAAGGTCTGGTCTTCGGCATCCAGACCAATGATGGCTTCACCGATTTCGGTGTTCACGGCTTCCACAGCTTTCAATACGCCTTTGCCAAAATAACGGCTTTTGTCGCCATCACGTAATTCAATGGCCTCGCGACTGCCCGTTGAAGCGCCGGAAGGTACTGCTGCACGCCCCATGGCACCGGATTCAAGGAGCACATCAGCTTCTACGGTGGGATTGCCACGTGAATCCAAAATTTCACGGGCGATGACATCAACGATTACACTCATTATATTGTTTCTCCAAAATTAATTCGTATGGTATGTTTGGTTACAGACTGTGTTCAATAAAACCATGCTGTTTCACCAGGGCGTCAATTTCTTTCAACGTTTCCAGCAAGGCTTTCATTTGGTGTAAAGGCCATGCATTCGGTCCATCGGACAAAGCATGGGCGGGATTGGGATGCGTCTCTGCAAACAGGCCGGATACCCCGGCTGCGATGGCTGCGCGAGCCAGCACGGGTACAAATTCACGTTGTCCGCCGGAAACATTACCCTGCCCACCTGGCAATTGTACTGAATGGGTGGCATCGAATACCACTGGACACGCTGTTTCCCGCATGACCATGAGCGAACGCATATCGGATACCAGATTATTGTAACCAAACGAGGCGCCGCGCTCACAGACCATGATGTTATCTTGCCCGCCATTGGCAACCCTGGCTTTGTCAACGACATTTTTCATGTCCCAAGGCGCGAGAAATTGGCCTTTTTTGATGTTGACAGGCTTGCCTGAGCATGCCACGGCATGAATAAAATCAGTTTGCCGACATAAAAAAGCCGGTGTTTGTAGCACATCGACAACCGACGCGACCTCGGCAATTTCGTCGATCGCATGCACATCGGTCAGTACAGGTACATCAATTTCCTTGCGCACATCAGCCAGGATCTGCAAACCATTGTCCCGCCCCAAGCCACGGTAAGAATTGCCTGAGCTGCGATTGGCTTTGTCATAAGAGGATTTATAAATAAACGGTATGTTTAATTCTGTGCAAAGTTCTTTTAATGCCCCGGCAGTGTCAAAAGCAAGTTGGCGTGATTCAATCACGCAGGGTCCGGCAATCAAAAACAAAGGGTGGTTCAAACCCACCTCAAATCCACATAATTTCACAGGCTGTGCTCCTTGTCGACCGATTGATGCTGCAGTGCCGCGGCCACATAAGCTTTAAACAGGGGATGGCTGTCGCGCGGGTTGGAGGTAAATTCCGGGTGGAACTGACATCCGACGAACCAGGGGTGATCCGGTAATTCGACCATTTCACACAGACCGTCGGTTGCGGAGCGACCGCTTACGCGCAGACCGGTACGTTCCAATTCCGGTAACAGCCCGCTATTGACCTCATAGCGATGGCGGTGACGTTCTACAATGCGGTCAGCGCCATAGACGGCATGTGCCAAAGAACCGGATGTCAGACTGCAGCTTTGTCCTCCCAGGCGCATGGTGCCGCCCAGATTGTCCTGACTCGAGCGTGATTCAACTTGACCTGCAGCATCTTGCCACTCGGAAATGAGCGCTACAACAGGATAGGGTGTGTCGGGCGCAAATTCAGTGCTGTGCGCGTCAGGCATGTTAGCGCAGTGCCGGGCATGCTCAATGACGGCCAACTGCATGCCGAGACAAATGCCCAAAAAGGGCAGGCGGTGTTCGCGGGCATATTGAATCGCCAGTATTTTCCCTTCAACGCCGCGCTTGCCGAAACCGCCTGGCACCAAAATGGCGTCGATGCCTTGCAAAGCATCCAAACCATCTTGTTCCAGTTGTTCGGAGTCAATATAGTTCACATTCACTTGGGTACGGTTGTGAATCCCCGCATGGATGAGTGCCTCCGACAACGATTTATAGGATTCGGTTAATCCGACATATTTTCCGACGATTGCGATATTGATTTGATGCAGTGGATGGTTCAACGACTCAACCAACCCATGCCACATCGATAAATCAGCGGGTGGCGGTGAAATGCCGAATTTGCGACAAACGATGTCATCCAGACCTTGCTCGCACAATATGCCAGGGATCATGTAGATGCTGTCCACATCGTGTACAGAGATCACTGCGCTGGCTTCCAGATTGGTGAACAGAGCGATTTTATGTCGTTCTTCTTCTGGTAGCGGGCGGTCTCCCCGGCACAGTACCACATCGGGCTGGATACCGATTTCACGTAGCTCTTTGACAGAATGTTGTGTGGGTTTGGTCTTGACTTCGCCTGCCTTGCCCAGATAAGGCACCAAAGTCAGGTGAATGTAGCAGGTGTTGTTGCGCCCTTCGTGTAAACCCATTTGACGAATGGCTTCAAGAAACGGCAATGACTCAATATCACCCACCGTGCCGCCAATTTCGACAATAGCAATTTCGGCATTTGCCGCGCCATGGTGGATTTGATTGCGAATTTCATCGGTGATGTGCGGAATGACTTGTACCGTGCCGCCCAAATAATCACCGCGACGTTCTTTACGGATCACCGATTCATAAATTTGACCGGTAGTGAAGTTATTGTTGCGGGACATTTTGGTGTGGATAAAACGCTCATAATGCCCCAAATCCAGGTCGGTTTCTGCGCCGTCTTCAGTAACGAACACTTCACCATGCTGAAATGGGCTCATGGTACCGGGATCCACATTGATGTAAGGATCCAGTTTGAGCATGGTCACCCGCATACCGCGAGATTCCAGAATGGCGGCCAGTGACGCAGCAGCGATGCCCTTGCCCAAAGATGACACCACACCGCCGGTAACAAAGATATAACGAGTCATAACAATTCACAACGCAGGTAATGCCGAATTTTAGCCTAAAGTGCGCAATGCCACAATGCGGCAATGGTGTTTTTACTTTGTTTTAACCTGATCCTTCGCAATTAATTTGACGTGGTTTAAACAGCCAATTCTTTTGCGATTTGATCTAATGCAGCACGCACTGCGGTCACGATCAATTGATCTGCGCCATGTTGATCCACTTCAGGGATGTCCCAATCGAAGATTGCCCGGTATTTTTCGACTAAATGGTGCATGTCTTTCAGAAGTTGTTTGCGGTGGTTATCCAACTCAATCTGTTCCATATTTCCCATGTTCGTCACCTTGATTAAAAGTTGTGTTTTCGAAAAACGATGCTGCAATACAGAATACAGCACGCGAATTAAGTCCACAATACACAGATAATGATCAAGTGGGTAACAATTTTGAATTCCAGTTCACAGCACTTTATGCTATAACCAAAAAAACACGTATTTTCTGGAGTATGTTTTGATTATGACAATAAACAAATGGTGTCAGCAAGGCCTGTATGCCAGTGCATTGATCGGTCTGTTGGGGTTGGGCGCGTGTAGTCAGCCTGATTCGGGTAGTGCAAGTGTCATTAAATTGGGTTCGGTGTCGCCTTTAACCGGTCCGCAAGCGCATTTGGGTAAAGACAATGAAAACGGTGCTCAATTGGCTGTCGATGAAATTAATATGGCAGGGCTGACTTTGGCAGGCAGGCGCTATCATTTGCAATTGCTGGCGGAAGATGATCAGGCCGACCCAAAAACAGCCACCACAGTGGCGCAACAATTGGTGGATGATGGGGTGGTTGGCGTAATCGGCCACCTTAATTCTGGCGCGACCATTCCCGCCGCCAAGGTGTATTTCGATGCAGGCATTCCGCAAATCTCGCCTTCTGCAACCGCAATTGCTTACACGCATTTGGGTTTTAATACTGCATTTCGGGTCATGAGCAACGATGCACAGCAGGGCAGCGCGCTGGCGCATTATGCGACGGACGTGCTGCATGCGCAACGTATTGCCATCATTGATGACCGCACAGCATATGGACAAGGGTTAGCCGACGAGTTTGCCCGTGTCGCGGCTGCTGATGGGGCGAAAGTGGTTGCACGCGAATACACCACCGACAAAGCCACTGATTTTCTGTCCATTCTGACTTCAATCAAAGCCACATCACCGCAACTGGTGTTTTTTGGTGGTATGGATCCGCAGGCTGGACCGCTGGCGCGACAAATGAGGCAACTTGGTTTAACTGGCCAGCTGATGGGCGGTGACGGGATGCAAACCGGTCAGTTTATTCATCTGGCCGGTGATGCAGCCGAAGGGGTGATTGCTTCTACGCCCGGGGTACCGCTGTCGGCCATGCCCCAGGGGCAGGCATTTAAAACTCGTTTCATGGCACGTTATGGCGATGTACAGAATTACGCGCCTTATGCTTACGATGCAGTGTATGTGCTGGTGGATGCGATGAAACGTGCAAATTCGGCTGATCCCCAGCGCTATTTGGCCTTGTTACCCAAGACCGATTATGCTGGTGTGACCGGACGCATTCGTTTCGATGCGCATGGCGATTTGGCACAAGGTGCGGTAACCGTGTATCAAGTGAAATCCGGTGTTTGGCAGGTACTTAAAACCATACAGTAAACTTGGATGTCTACCTTATTTCAACAATTGATTAATGGCTTGGTCCTGGGTAGCGTGTATGCATTAATCGCGCTCGGCTATACCATGGTGTATGGCATATTGGGTCTCATCAATTTTGCCCACGGTGAGCTGGCCATGATTGGTGCACTGATCGCATTGACCACGATTGCTGCTTTATCCGGCTTTGCGCTGCCTGTGCCGTTGGTGGTTGCGGCGGGCTTGCTTGCTGCCATCAGCGTATGCATGGTATTGGGTTACGCCATTGAGCGCATCGCCTACCGGCCATTGCGCAATGCGCCCAGGTTAGCGCCATTGATTACCGCTATTGGGGTTTCTATTGTGTTACAAAATGTAGCCATGCTGATTTGGGGACGGCAGTATTTGTCCTTTCCGTCTATTTTGCCGCAAGGCTGGCACGCACTGTTCGGTGCACGCATCACCGATATTCAGATTGCGATGCTGGCTACTGCATTTGTCCTGATGTTTGCTCTGGATGCACTGGTACGGCGCACCCAGTTGGGGCGTGCCATGCGCGCCACCTCACAGTCCCCTCAACTGGCGGGTCTAATGGGTATTCATGCAGACAGGGTGATTTCATTGACATTTATTATTGGTTCGGGACTGGCGGCTATTGGTGGGTTTATGGTGAGCGCTTACTATGGTTTGGCGCATTACTATATGGGTTTTTTGCTTGGCTTAAAAGCTTTCTCCGCTGCTGTATTGGGCGGCATCGGTCAGTTGCGTGGCGCGATGCTCGGCGGCCTGCTGCTGGGCGTGATCGAAAGTCTGGGGGCAGGGTATATCGGTATTTTGACGCATGGATTTTTAGGCAGTAATTATCAAGATGTGTTTGCATTCTTTGTATTGATTGTCGTGCTCATTGTTCGGCCTTCCGGCTTGTTGGGCGTCCAAACAATAGATCGTGCATAATATCTTAAATCCAAAAACCCATTGCGCTGACTGCTGTTGATCTTGTTGCTGGACTTTGGATTGTAACTGCGTCAAGATACCTGCTGGCTAGCAGGCCGTGCTGTGTACCACAAACTGGTGATGGATATTTATGACTGATCGTACTTACCGCGCCCTCCTGGGAGGTTTATTGCTGATTGCCCTGTCGTTTGATCTTGACATACTTATGTATGTGCTGATTGCTACGCTATTGGTAGAGGGGCTGACAAATTGGCGTATCCCGCTATGGGTCAACAAGCTACGAGGTACTGTTCCGAATGTAGATACCGCAAGTCAATATACGAATTGGCGCACCCCGGAATTAATCCGTAAACTGCGTCATAAACATTCGAATGCGGCTACAAATAAATATGCTTCAGGCCGTCGTTCTTATCGTTTTGAATTTGAGGCAGAGCGGGCCTGGCGACTACTGGTAGGTTCATTGCTGGGATTAAGTTTCATTTTTTTCTATCAAGTGTTGTGGTTTATCCCCTGGTTTATGGGGTTTGCCATCGTCGGTGCAGGCGCAAGTGGAATCTGCCCAATGGAATTCAGTCTTAAACGGCTTGGTTTCAGGTAGCAGTTATGTCCGCGCATTCCAATCCATCAAGATTCGGCAGTGATTTGCCCACTAAAATATCAGGGATCGTATTTTGGGGAACGGTATTAATCGGTTTGCTGATTGCTTTCATGGTACTCAAGAACAAAGAGCATGACCTGACCCGGCAATACCATAGCAATGCAAAAATATTGCAAATCGTGATTGCAGACTCATTGGCTTATTCCAGGGGGACGCAATTTTCCGATGCCACCCGTAAAGAACTGCAACAGGATGTCCAGCCTTTTTGTGCTGTCATGCATTGTGATGCCATTGAAGTAAAACGTGGTAATACAAGCTTTGTGTATGGTGATAAAAAGAAGGGGGAGGAGGGAATTTCCACGCAACTGTTCATTCATCCTGTGTATTCTGGTTTTGCACCGTATCCGGTGGAAATATCGATTTATTTCCCCAGCCTCAAACAAGTGTTATCAACCTACCGAAAATTTATTTTGCTGTCTGTGGCTTTGTTGATGATGGTATTGGGGTTGATTTTGCAGTTTATTTTGCAACATCTGCTGACGTATCCCTTCGCCGTCATGGTCACGACTGCACAACGGTTTGCTGATGGCGAGAATCACCTGCGTTTTGACGAGGCGCGCAATGATGAATTTGGTTCTCTGGCAAAATTCATTAATCATGCTCTTGATTCCAGCGCAAAACATTACGCCCAATTATCCATTGCGTTGGCGCGTGCTACCGCATCTGAAGCAGCGTTGTTCGCGGAAAATGAGCGTATTGAGGTGACATTAAGCTCTTTGTCTGAAGCCGTGATCACCACAAATGCTGATGCAGTGGTCGAATATCTCAATCCGGTCGCTGAAAAAATGACCGGCTGGTTGCTTCCTGAGGCACAGGGCCAGCCTGTTGATCGCGTCATCAGTATCGTTAACGAAATAAGTCATATGGCCATGCCAACGCCTGTGCACACGTGTTTGTCCAGCAATACCACCATTATCCTGGCGGAAAATGCGGCTTTGTCATTGCGCAACGGAAAAACGGTGGCGATTGAAGCTTCGGTCGCGCCAATGAGAAATCATCATGGTGAGGTGATTGGGGCGGTGATGGTTTGCCTGGATGTGAGTCATGCGCGCAGATTGGCATCACAACTGTCACATCAAGCCAGCCATGATGCATTGACCACTTTATATAATCGCGGTGCGTTTGAAAATCAATTAAAACGTTTATTAAATGAGATGACGGCGAATGCAAGCCATGCGCTACTTTATGTCGATTTGGATCAATTCAAAATTGTTAATGACACGTGTGGGCATACGGCCGGCGATGAATTATTGCGTCAGTTGGCGCAAATATTACAAGAATGTGTCAGGCGTAGCGATATTTTGGCGCGTTTAGGTGGTGACGAATTCGGAATTTTGCTCATGAATTGCGACTTGCTCTATGCCGTCGAGGTAGCAGAAAAAATAAGGTGTGCGGTGAAAGAATTCCGTTTTGCCTGGCTGGAGAGCGTGTTTGAAATCGGTGCGAGTATCGGTGTGGTTGAAATTAATGCGGACAATGCCAACCCGGCAAGCATTATGAGTTTGGCCGATTTGGCATGTTATGCGGCAAAGGATGGGGGACGCAACCGTGTTCACCTGTACGAAAAAACCGATGATGGCCTGTTGCAACGTCATGGGGAAATGCATTGGACGACCATTATTACTCAAGCATTGGAACTGAATCATTTTATTTTGTTTTGCCAGCCCATTTGTCATGTTGCGCATGACGCAAAGGCGGTGAGTCATTGGGAAATATTGGTGAGGATGAAGGCCGATGATGGGCAAATTATTCCGCCTGGACAGTTTATTGCGGCGGCTGAGCGTTACAACAAAATGCACAGTATAGACCGTTGGGTCATTTATAATACATTTGCAGCGATCGCCCAGGGATGCTTTCCAGTCGTGTCTTATGGTCAGCGTTCTTTTGCCATTAACTTGTCTGGTGCAACCTTGGGGGATGAAACCATATTGCAGTATATACAAGAGATTGGCAGTAAATTTGCGATTGATTACCATGAAATATGCTTTGAAATTACTGAAACGGTTGCGATCGTCAATCTGAGTAAAGCGACGGCTTTCATTAAGGCTTTGAAAATGCTTGGTTGCCGCTTTTCGCTGGATGATTTTGGTAGTGGTTTGAGTTCGTTCGGTTACCTTAAGAATTTACCTGTTGATTTTATTAAAATTGATGGTGGTTTTGTGAAGGATATGGTATCGGATCCGATCGATTGTGCGATGGTTGAAGCCATTAACCAGATTGGCCATGTCATGCACATACAAACGATTGCAGAGTGGGTCGAAAATGAGGCCACTTTGGTTTTATTGCGTCGAATAGGCGTCGATTTCGCGCAAGGGTATCACCTTGGGAAACCCTCGCCAGTCGTGTTGGATACTGAAGTAGAAATCAAGCAATTTGGAATCCCCATGCAGGGTTTTTAGTGCCAAATTCGGGTCAAATTGATCCTGGGACAGGATGCCGTTCCGATTTACAATCAGACGCCATCAACGATGGCACGATGCTTTTTAATCAAACTCCTTGAAAAATAATATGATGCTGTATTGGAAGTCTTCCACCAATTTATACAAAGCATGGCTCAGTTACATCGCGCTGGCTTTGGGGCTGGCTGTTTTACCATGGTTGGTGCAAGCCGGCCTGGGACGTTCATGGGTACGCATACTCGATTTCGCATTGTTATACAGCATGCTGGCTTTGGGGCTGAATATCGTAGTGGGGTATGCAGGATTGCTTGATTTGGGCTACATTGCTTTTTATGCGGTGGGGGCTTATGTTTATGCGATACTTGATTCACCACAATTTAATTTGCATTGGCCGTTGTGGGCGACCTTACCGCTGGGTGCCTTGCTGGCCGGTGTATTTGGCGTGCTGCTTGGTGCCCCAACTTTACGCTTGCGCGGTGACTACCTTGCTATTGTGACCCTGGGTTTTGGAGAAATTATTCGCATTTTCCTTAATAACCTCAATACCCCGTTCAACCTCACCAACGGTCCGCAAGGCATCAGCCTGATAGACCCAGTTCAACTGGCGGGTTTTTCCTTCGCCGCGCCGCATCATGAGTTGGGAATTTCTTTGTCCGCTCCGCAACAATATTATTATCTGTTTCTGGCGGGTACCTTGCTTATCATATTTGTTGCCATGAGGTTACAGCATTCGCGCATTGGTCGTGCATGGGCGGCAATTCGGGAGGATGAATTGGCTGCAGCGGCGTGCGGCATTCCGGTGCGCAACTTTAAATTATTGGCTTTTGCCATGGGCGCCAGCTTCGGCGGATTGGCGGGGGGCTTGTTTGCCGGTTTTCAGGGATTCGTGAGCCCGGAAAGTTTTAATTTAATGGAATCTGTGATGATCCTGTGTATGATTGTGCTGGGTGGCATGGGCAATATCCCCGGCGTGATTTTTGGTGCCGTGCTGTTGACGGTGCTGCCTGAGGCCCTGCGCATGTTGGGTGACTGGCAGCTTAATCACCTTGGGCGTGTGGTCGTCGATCCCGGTGATTTCCGTATGCTGCTGTTTGGTTTGGCTTTAATCATCATTATGTTGTATCGACCGGCGGGGTTGCTGCCTTCACGGCAACACCGGCGCGAATGGTCGGGAAAGGCTTAGAACGAGTGGCTTTTAACACGATATATCGGCTGCTAAAAAACCAGGGTGCCTTGCCCTGATGGGCGATGTGCCCAATAAAGTTTATTTGGTCAGGCATGGGGAGACGGCCTGGACGATCAGCGGTCAGCACACCGGTCGCACCGATATTGCACTCACCGAACAAGGTGAGCGTGAGGCGCGAACCTTGGCCCCACGGTTAAAAAACAAGCATTTTGCTCAAGTATTCACCAGTCCGCTACAGCGGGCGCGGCACACTGCTGAGCTGGCGGGTTTTGGTGCCCGTGCGCAGATTGATTCCGATTTAACTGAATGGGATTATGGTGTTTATGAGGCCCGGCGTACGGTAGACATCCGTGCTGAGCGCGCTGGTTGGCGTTTGTTCAGGGACGGTTGCCCCGGTGGAGAAACGCTGGATGAAGTCAGTCTGCGCGCAGATCGTGTCATTGGCCGGATTCGCGCACAGGAAGGTGATGTGCTTGTTTTCGCGCACCGCGACATATTGCGTATCCTTATCGCCCGCTGGCTTAACCTGCCTGCCGTGGAAGGGCGTCATTTTTATCTCGTTACGGCATCATTGAATATTCTGGGTTATGATCACGACCTGGACGAACCGGTAATCTGTTTATTGAATGACGAGCGACATTGAATATGTGCCCGGCACAGGTCCCCGGTATGGCTACGCAGGGCGCCAGGTTTATTTTTACAATTAACGCGACATAATCGGCCCAGTCGTTTATATTGCGATAAGCGTGACACCCCCTGATTAACCAAAGGAAAATACCATGTCTTTTTTACCTTCGATCTTTCTGGCGTTTATGGTGCTCGTTTTTTTGCTCGCGTCTTCCCTGAAGATTATTTATGAGTATCAGCGGGCTGTGGTCTTCCAGTTCGGACGGTTTTTGAAAGTTAAGGGGCCTGGGTTGATCATTGTTTGGCCAGTCATCCAGAATATGGCGCGACTCGACTTGCGCACTCAAGTGCATGAGGTTCCTCCCCAAGACGTGATCTCGCGCGACAATGTTTCCGTACAAGTTGATGCGGTGCTTTACTTCCACATCGTTGATCCGGAAAAGGCGTTCATCCAGGTTGTGGACTATTTCTCTGCCACCAGCAAACTTGCCCAGACCACCTTGCGTTCAGTTCTGGGTAAACACGAGCTGGATGAAATGCTGTCCGAGCGAGACAAAATTAACGCCGATATTCAAAGTATTCTTGACGTCCAGACTGAGGCATGGGGGATACAGGTGAGCAACATTGAAATTCGTGACATCAAGCTCACAGAGAACATGATTCAAGCCATTGCCAAGCAGGCTGAGGCCGAACGTGACCGCCGCTCCAAAGTGATTCACGCAGATGCTGAATTTCAGGCAGCGCAGACGCTGGTCAATGCAGCAGCGATTCTGGCTTCTGCACCAGGAGGCATGCAGCTGCGTTATTTGCAAACACTGGCAGAAATCGCAGTAGAAAACAATTCTACGGTTGTATTCCCGATGCCCATTGATCTGATTAAACCGTTTTTGCAGATTATTGAGCAAGAGGCAAAAGGGAAAGTGGCTGCACCGGGTGTTTAACTGCCCTGGATAAAATACCATTACATTACGTTTTCCGCTGATCACCTATGCCGAATCGAAGCGCTCAACCTATTGGTTATAAAATATTTTTAACGGGATTGTTGGGCGTCGCCCTCTGGATACTGCATCCCTTTGCCATTTCACTGATTGCCGGGTTGATGATGGCGGTTGCCAGCAACAATTTCATGCTGTGGCTGAATAAAAAAACATCGCACACCGGAGCAGCGCTACTGGTCTCGGGTGTCTGGTTTTTTTTATTGTTTGGCCCTGTCTTGCTGGTGATGCCCGTATTGGAGGCAGGGGTGAAGGTTGCTGTCACAGCGTCATATACACCCACTGCGGTGCTCACTGCCATTGAAGGTATTCCGTTATTGGGGAGCAGCATCAGTGCGCACAGCGACATCATTCTCCCCTGGCTGGCCGCTCATCCATTATTAAGCCTGTTATCGAGCTATGCCGATACGGGCACATTTGTCCTGAAAGCGGCAAGTGGATTGTTGATTCACACCGTTCTGGCGTTGCTTGTGCTGTTCGTGTTGTTGTCCAACGATAAAATACTGACTCGTCTTGCCCATGAGCAACTCGCACTGCTTATCGGTGAAAATAACAGTACCCTGGTGATGTCTCGCATCACACTGGTGATTAAATCTGTCATGCAGGGAACGGTCAGTCTGGTCATTTGGGATGGTGTGGTGGGATTTGTTCTGTTTAAATTTTTTGGAATTAATCAAACCGCACTTTGGGCGGTCGCGCTTGGGCTCGCCTCTTTGGTCCCGATGGGAACCGGTGCTATTTTGCTCGCGGCCAGCGCCTTACTCGCCGGACATTCAGTCAATCAAGCCGTGTTGTTTCTGTTGCTGGGACAGCTCATCTCCCTGTTGGGTGACATGGTGATCAAGCCCAAGATTATTGGTGCGGGCGCAGACGCGCCATTTTTACTGGTGTTGCTCAGTATTATTGGTGGTGTCGAAGTGTTTGGCTTGATTGGGTTGATCGCTGGTCCCGTGGTGGTGGTTGTTACCAAAGACTTTTTGTTGACGGAATAAAATGGGAAGTTATTTTTGTCATAACCGGTTGTTTTGTTCATGTGCGTACCCCATAACAAGCACAGTTTCGGCGGTGCGGTATGAAGACTGATACTGACCAGACACTCGTTTCTATGGAACACATCACCCGTCAATTCGGTGGAGTGCGCGCGCTGAATGGCGTAACACTGAATATTACCCAAGGCGAGATTTTTGGTTTAATCGGCCCCAATGGTGCAGGTAAAACTACCTTGTTCAATGTGCTTGCGGGTACGATTGCGCCGTCTGCTGGCCGGGTTGAATTTGACGGCAAGGAGATTGCCGGTTTGCCCCCGCATCAAATTCTGCAGCGTGGTGTCGCCCGTACCTTCCAGAATATCCGTTTATTTAATGGATTAAGCGCGCTGGATAATGTGATGATTGGTCGCCACAGTCGCACACATGCGGGGCTGTGGGGTGCTATCACCCGCAATGCGCATACGCGGCAGGAAGAGTCTGCTTTGCGCGAGCGGGCTGAACTTTTGCTGGAGCAGGTCGGCATTCGACGGCACAGCAATACGCTGGCGAGCAATTTGTCTTATGGTGATCAACGCCGTTTGGAGATTGCTCGTGCTTTGGCGAGTGAACCAAAATTGCTGGCGCTGGATGAGCCGGCTGCCGGAATGAATCTGGCGGAACGTCAAACTTTGCGCGAATTGATTGTGCAGTTGCGTGAAATACATGGTTTGACAGTGCTGGTGATCGAGCATGACGTGAAATGGATGATGGCGCTGTGCGACCGTATTGCGGTGCTGGATTTTGGCGAGATGATCGCTTTGGACGTACCAGAGGCAATACGGGTGAATCCTCGTGTGGTGACGGCATATTTGGGGAGGCGTGAATGAATAACCCGGATTCGGGTCAATCCGTATGAGTGCGTTGCTGACGATACACCAATTGCGTGTGGCGTATGGCAAGTTGCATGCGGTACAAGAGGTAGACTTGCAGGTGAATGCCGATGAGCGCGTTTGTCTGATCGGCGCCAATGGCGCAGGCAAAACCACTTTGCTGAAAACCATTGCAGGTTTGTTGTCCAGCACGGGCGGCAGTATTCATTTTAACAGTCTGTCTATCACGCATGCTGCGCCGCATGACATCCTTAAACGGGGTATTGCCCTGGTGCCTGAAGGCCGGGGCATTTTTAATCAGATGAGCGTGGCGGAAAATTTGGCTTTGGGTGCGTATATTCGCAGTGACAAGCTTGCGGTCCAGCGTGACATTGATCTGATTTATCAGGCTTATCCGCGCTTGGGCGAACGACGCCATCAAGCTGCCGGGCAACTTTCAGGAGGCGAACAGCAATTGCTGGCGGTGCAACGGGCGCTGTTGTCGCGGCCAAAATTGCTGCTGCTGGATGAGCCCAGTATGGGCCTGGCACCCCTCATGGTTGAGGCGCTGTTTGTGACACTGAACCACGCGCACCAGCAAGGCGTCGCGTTGCTGCTGGTGGAGCAGAATGCGCGTCTCGCACTGGTACACAGTGACAGGGCGTATGTCATGGAAACTGGCCGAATTGTGTTACACGACACCAGCACTGCTTTGGCTGCTAATCCTGCGGTGGGCGCAGCGTATTTGGGACTTTAGTTTTTTGAATTTGCAGACGGATCAAACACATTAAAACGAAAAAACAAGCTGGTAACTAAAATTGCCCGAAAAAATCGGGCAATCTGTTCTGCAATCAGACTTCATGCCCGGTTAAAAATGAGCTTTTACTTTTTGCCAGAAAGAGGCTTTGGGCGTTTTTTGGCATTCTGTGATTAAAACCGGCACCAATTTGTCTGTGCTATCGATATCGATGATGGCGTCTTTGGGTTTACCTTTGTGGTTAAAGCCTTCTGCCCAATAAACCACCTTGGGTTGGGCTGTTTCATCAAGCGCCGTAAATTCTTCACAGGTCATCTTGGCTGGTTGGTGTGTGGCGGCCAACACAGGTGTGCTCAGCGTGCCAGTCAATATGACGCCACTCAATACAGTCATCAGCATATTTGATTTCATTTTATCTCCTGATTTCAGTTAAAAATGTATCGTCTTCCTGCCAGTTTAAATTTTACGGCAGACTTGCTAGACAAAATGCAGTACCGATGGTTCAGTTTGCAATAAATTGCTGCAAAGATAATGTTATCTTGTGGCGATGAATTTTGGGTTGAATCGGTAAGTATATTGAGTTAAGTCGTGTGCTGAAAAGAAAATGCATCAGCAAAAAATTCATCTTCAGGCAGGCCGCGTTCCAGGCACAGTGTCCGGGCTGCAGTGACCATCGCTGGCGCGCCACAGGCATAAACCTGATAGCCCGACAGATCGGGGAAATCGGTAGCGATGGCTTCGGTGACATAACCGGTGCGTCCAGTCCATGCATCAGACGCTTGCGCTCTTGACAATACAGGCACGTATTTGAAATTTGGCGTTTCATGTTCCCAGGTTTCGGGAACTTGCGCCAAATACAGGTCGGGGCGGTTGCGTGCCCCCCAGTACAGGTGCATTGCCCGGTCATGATGGTGGTGCAGCGCATGGGCGATGATGGCATGTATCGGTGCAAAACCGGTCCCAGTTGCGATAAACAAAACAGGTTTAGTGCTGTCCTCGCGCAGGAAGAAAGAACCCAACGGCCCCTCTATCCGCAGAATATCCTTTTCCTTCATTTTATTGAAAACATGCTCAGTGAAATGACCATCAGTGACCAGACGTACATGCAGTTGCAGAAAAGCGTCATCGTGTGGTGGGTTGGCAATGGAAAAGCTGCGCCGTTCGCCATTCTTGAGCAATATATCCAAATATTGCCCCGGCAAAAATTGCATGCGTTCTGCACTCGGTAGCTTGAGTGACAGAGCGATGACATCGGGAGCCAGCTTTTCCAGTTGATGTACCCGGCAAGGCAGAATACGAACTTGAATATCTTTTGCAGCACCCACTTCACGACATTCAATCGTGACATCGCTGGTGGCATGTGCCACGCAAAATAAAATTTTGCTTTTTTCACGGTCTGAGTCATTTAGGGCAGTCGGTGACCCGGTGTGCTCGGTCGTGCCTGTTAACAATGTACCTTTGCAACTTCCACAGGCCCCATTTCGACAACCATAGGGTAGATTAAATCCCTGGCGCAGTGCGGCAGTAAGGATGCTTTCGTCGTCGTCAATGGTGAAACAGTGTCCGCTGGGTTGTATGGTGACATTGTGAGTCATGGTGGATAGGGGTATAAATAATGTGTAATCGCGTATTATCCGGTTTTGTGCGCGAAGATTCAACTGGCGGTTGTATTCAGTCGAGACGGAATGTGATGTTATCGATCCACGGAGACAGGTAAACGATAGCGCATTGACATGGTTAGCGAAAGTAAGGCGGGAGATGCAGGAAAAAGGAATCTGATTTCCCGCTTTAGCTTTGGTCTTGCTAACAGCAATGAGGTCACTGGCCTTCAGGTCGGGGTTTTAAACCAGTAAGGAAAAAGGATAAAACTCCATTTGTGTGCCTTAGACGGGCAATGACCGCTCAACCCCGCCCTCATGGACGGGATTTAAGGGTTTTACCTTGTGTCTTAATGTTTGGTGGCGAGTGCTGGCGCGGACGCGTAAACATGCTCTCGGGTAAATGGATAGGGCAACGAGCCGTCTGCGAGGGGTTTGCCGGCGACGATCTGAAACAGCGACATCCAGCCGCGCTCAAAAGCATGCGCAGACCCTCCCATATATATCTGCCATATGCGGTATTTCTTCTCGCCGATCATATCCTTGGCATTGTTTTGTTGCGATTCCAACCGGTCTACCCAATGCCACAGCGTTTTAGCATAGTGTGGACGCAGGTTTTCCACGTCCAAACATTCCAGATTTTGCTGGGACATGACTTTAGCGACATGCGAAACATGCATCAACTCGCCGCCGGGGAAAACATACTGTTCAATAAATTCGCTGATGTCGCTACCCAGGCCGCTGTCATTAAAATTGGTGGCGGTGATGCCATGATTCATGACCAGGCCGCCTGGTTTCAGTAATTGGTATATTTTGCCAAAATAATGAGACAGATTTTTTTTGCCAACATGCTCAAACATACCGACAGAGGCAATTTTATCGTACTGTTCTGTTGTGGGCAGATCCCGGTAATCGATTAATAACACTTTGCATTGAAATTGCAGTCCGCGCTGAATAATTTGCTGATTCACATGATCATACTGATTTTTACTCAGTGTAATGCCTGTCGCATGAACCCCATACTTTTCTGCGGCCCAGAAAATTAATCCTCCCCACCCGCAGCCAATGTCCAAAAAATGCTCACCCGCGTTCAGGTCAAGTTTACGGCAGATATGATCAAGCTTTTGTTCTTGCGCCACATCGAGACTGTCATTGGGGTGCTTAAAATAAGCGCAGGAATAAACCAGGTTTTTATCCAAAAAAAGCGTATAAAAATCATTGGATACATCATAGTGGTAGCTGATATTTTGACGGGCATTGTGCTGCGACTGCAACAGCCAACCCAGGCCGAGCCAGTTCCTCTTGTTAATGCAGGAGCCCGCATCGCATAACATTTCACCAAAGTGAATGATGTCATGCATGCTGCCTTCAAGATCAATGTGTTGTTCTACGTAATTTTGCGCAAGTTTGCCCAGGCTGGGATGAGCGAGTGAGGCCAATGCAAGTGGAGAGCGAACAAAAAGCTTAACCCTGGAGGGGTCGCCTAACATGACTTCACGTTCATCCCAAAAATTAATACTCAGGGGTAAAGCCAAATGACGCATTTTTTGTTCTATCAAATTTAACATTTGTACACGCAACATAATTAACCCTCCTCCAAGAGAACCTGAATGGATGCCACAATCGTGGCTGGTACGTTAAAACGATGGCTTGCTATAAAAATAATTGATAAACAATGGTTGATATTAATCTAAATTAAAATTGACGGCCTTTATCCTTATTATCTTAATTCCGCTGGTTTAAAATCACGGTCTTTTGGTCAGCGGGTGTACCAATGACCTTCTGAAGCCCGGCCCTTTTTGTCGAGCAGTCAACTGTTGTTTTTAGCTGCATAACCAGTGTGAAATACATGATCCCAGAATGCGCTTGTCACGCCATAGTGCCCGAGCTGCCTGGTGGGGCTGTGGTGCAGTGCATGCCAGTGCTTGCACTGCCTGAGCCAAATATTGTTTGTGCGCCAATGATGGATTGCGTGGTGTGTGATTGAGTATGCAAAATAGCCGGTCAGCACCCCGAAGGTCAGTGCCCATGCGTGCCACACCCCCGCCATAATCAGTGCAGGAAGAAAGACAAGTCCGGCAATGAGCGAGGCGCTTAAAATTGTTGGTGAGCTGATCAGCGCGGCAGGATGTTGGTGATGTTCTGCATGCCATGCACTAAACGGTCGCAAACCATGTAGAACGAAGCGGTGCAACACATACTCAATGAGGGTCCAGCTTACCAGACCCATCAACGCAAAGCCCAACAGATTTAACCATTGGTTCTGTGGGCCAACGATGATCAGCAATGTCGCCAATGACACCGACATGATGCCATACAGGATCAGGTCGGCACGGTATGCGAATTTGCTGTGTTGCAGGCTGAAAAGGTGCATTAATTTCATGATTGAATGGCCCTCGTTTCAGATGATACATCGAATTTGAAGAGAGTAAACAATTATCCTGAAAATGCTGGTTGACCACTTGTTTGTCAAAGGAGTGACATACAGTGGAAGAATATTCTCGCTGTTTCGCTGCTGTTCACCTGATTGGCAAATTCATCAGGCATTGTATTGCCATCCACAGAATGATGTGCAATGTGTATTGCACCGAACATATTTTATTCGCTGGAGAATTGTTGTCAAATCCAGGGCAGTGTCTTTATCTCAGCGCATGTGGAGTGCTCGTGCGACCACCCAGCATTCTACTGTGCTGGCGCCCGCGTGTTTTAAGGCTTGGGCAAGATGCTGGGCGCTGCTGCCGCTGGTCATCACATCATCCACAATGGCGATGTGCAGGTCCTGCACATTTGCATCACAAGTAAATGCGCCGCGCAGGTTATCCAAACGTTGTTGACGTGACAAACGCGCTTGTTCAGCAGTAGCGCGTGTGCGCTGACAAGCGTGGATGAGTAAGGGAAGCTTGAGCTGGTGCGCTAAATGTTGTGCCAACAACAGGGACTGGTTATAACCGCGCTCGCGAAGCCGCCATGGATGTAAGGGCATGGGCAGGATGGCATCAGGTCGGGGATGGTGTTGCAAGGCTTCGATCAGCGGTGCTGTGAGTGTGTCTAACAGACTGAATTGATGATGGTATTTGAATGCGTGAACCAGCCTGTCAAGAGGAAAAGTGAAGGCATAGGCCGCCAGCGTGCGTTCATAAGCCGGAGGATGCTTGAGACAGCTGCCGCACAGAGTACCTGATTCGTTGACAGGTAATGCGCAGATGGGGCATGTCGTATCAGGCATGCGGGACAAATCACTCCAGCACGCAGGGCACAGCGCAGTATTTCCGGCATCATCAGCGCATAGCACACAATTTTGCCGCCACAGGGCGGGTAGAAGTTGCATAAAAATTACTCAGATGTTTAATTGGTGCAGGATATTTTCTTGACCAATGTCGCCAAATCGGGCAATATCAGCTTGCTATCGTAACCAGGGATAAAAATGATGACAGATCGTGTTGTTTCAGGTCGCAGTGCCTTGTTCGCAGCCCGGTTGTTCAATATCGCCAGTATTGTTGCGACAGTTATTGCTCCCTTATTAATGATCTGGATCGCAGCATCCATTTTCATCTATGCTTCTATTGCCCACCACCCCAATGCGCATACAGTGTACTACAACCGCATTTCTGGTTACAGGTTTTATGGCGTGGCGGGATCAATGGTGGTGGCAGGACAACCGATTTATGGCCTGTTTGGTAACTGGCATGGTTTGGTGGCAATTTGGGTGCTCATGATGCTCGTGGTGGTGCCCGCAGGGCTGTGGGACATTTACCGTGCGGGTCGTGAAAATTGGCAAGACATTATTTTAAAAACGGAAAACGAATGAATGATATGACCCCTGCTGGTGCGCACAAGTGGCGCATTGCTGAAATCGAAACTTTGTTTAACTTGCCTTTTAATGATTTGCTGTATCAAGCGCAAGGCATACACCGGCAACATTTTGATCCCAACACGGTACAACTGTCGACCTTGTTGTCGATCAAGACGGGTGGTTGCTCCGAGGACTGTGGCTATTGCCCTCAATCTGCACAGCATGAGGACAGCGTTGAGGCTGAACCCATGTTGCCGCTGACGGCTGTGCTGGATGCGGCGCGTGCCGCCAAGGCCGCCGGAGCCACCCGCTTTTGTATGGGAGCCGCCTGGCGCTCTCCAAAACAGCGTGATTTGGAACCGGTACTGGAGATGGTGCGGGAAGTGAAAGCAATGGGTTTGGAAACTTGCGCTACGCTGGGGATGTTGAAATCAGGCCAGGCCGATCAGTTGAAAGATGCCGGTCTGGATTATTACAACCACAATCTGGACACCAGCCCTGAATTTTATGGTGAAATCATCAGCACGCGCACTTATCAAGACCGTCTGGACACCTTGGAACAGGTACGCGATGCTGGTTTGAATGTGTGTTGTGGCGGTATTGTGGGCATGGGCGAATCCCGCACTCAACGGGCTGGCTTGTTGGCGCAACTGGCCAATCTGGACCCGCAACCAGAATCCGTACCAATCAATATGCTGGTGCGGGTGGAAGGTACGCCGCTGGCGGATACGCCTGCGCTGGATGCGCTGGAATTCGTGCGCACCATTGCCGTAGCGCGTATTTTAATGCCGGCCAGTCATGTCAGGCTGTCGGCTGGCCGGCAGGAAATGAGTGAAGCAGTACAAGCATTGTGTTTTCTGGCAGGGGCCAACTCGATTTTTTATGGTGAGAAATTGTTGACCACCGGCAACCCGGAAGTGGCACGAGATCGCGCGCTACTGGATAAATTGGGTATTCGTGCTGAATCCAGCCTGGCTGCATGAGTTTTCCTGCATTGGAACGCTTGCGTGCCGGTTTGGCACAACGGCGTGATAACCTTGCCTTGCGCCACCGTCAGGTATTGGAAAGCGCACAAGGGACGCATGTCAACCTGGCTGGACAGGAATGGTTGTCGTTCTGCAGTAATGATTACCTTGGTCTCGCCAATCATCCCGCGCTGATTGCTGCAGTGTGCGATGCGGCACCGAAGATGGGTGTGGGGGCAGGGGCGTCACATTTGGTGTGTGGCCATCATGCGGCGCATCAGGCATTTGAATTGGCGTTTGCAGAATTTGTGGGTGCGCCGGCAGCGTTGTCATTTTCAACGGGTTACATGGCCAATCTGGCCGTGGTGACCGCGCTGATCGAGCGCACGGGGGTGGTATTTGCCGACAAATTGAACCATGCTTCGCTCAACGATGCGGCTGTGCTGTCGCGTGCCAGGGTATTGCGTTTTGCGCATCGGGACCTGGCTGGATTGGAACAGCAATTGTCAGCCTGCACCCGACAGGACAAGTTGGTCGTCTCGGATGGCGTGTTCAGTATGGATGGCGATATGGCCGATGTGCCCAGACTGCTTGCTCTGTGCGAAAAATATGACGCATGGCTGCTGATCGATGATGCGCATGGTTTTGGCGTGCTGGGTGCGTCGGGTCGAGGTATCCTGGAACATTACGGCGTGCAATCACCACGGATTATTTATCTGGCTACTTTGGGTAAAGCGGCTGGCGTGGCCGGCGCGGTGGTAGCAGGTGAAATTGAAGTGATCGAATGGTTAATCCAGATAGCACGCACGTATATTTATACCACGGCTGCACCGCCGATTTTGAGCGCGGCACTCAGTGCCAGTTTGCGAGAGATTGCCAGGGCCGCACCACAACGCGCACGCCTGGATGAACTTATTGCTCAATTGCGCGCGGGGTTGCAGCAGCAGGGTTGGCCGTTAATGGACAGTCATACGCCGATACAGCCAGTAGTTTTGGGTAGCAACGAGACCACTTTGGCTGTCAGTGAACGCTTGGCGCAACAACATATTTGGGTGCCGGCGATACGTCCACCCACTGTGCCAGAAAATACCGGGCGCTTGCGTATTACATTGTCCGCACAACATACGACGCAAGATGTGGAGCGTTTGCTGGATGCGTTGGGGGACTTTCATGGCAAATAACTCAGCCATGCTATTGATTAACAGATATTTGGTGTGAATACACTGACAGTGGCAGATCGTCCTTTGGTGCTGATACATGGCTGGGGAATGCATGGCGGCGTGTGGTCAAGCTTGCGGAAAAGCTTGCGGCTTGCCAGCATGGGAGTGGATTTGCCCGGCTATGGGAACAGCTCATCTATCACGCCTTATACGCTGGATGGTTTGGCTGAAGCTGTGTTGGCACAGTGCCCGGTACAGATGGATGTGTGCGGATGGTCGTTGGGTGGTTTGGTGGCCCAACGCATGGCACAGATGGAACCCGGGCGGATTGGACGTTTGGTGCTGGTGGGCAGTACACCCTGTTTTACCCTGCGTGATGATTGGGCGTGCGCCATTCCGGTGGCAACACTCACGCAATTTTCTGCTGAACTGGAACAGGCTTACGAAGTGACACTGAAACGCTTTTTGGCTTTGCAGGTGCGTGGCGATGCTGCCGCCCGTGAAACACAGGCTGCTCTGCGTGAGCAACTGTTTGCCCGGGGGCGACCTGATGCGGGGGTGCTGCACGAGGGTTTGCAGTTGTTGCTCAACACTGACTTGCGAGCGCAAGCGGGTAATTTGAAGCAAGCGACATTGCTGGTGCATGGGCAGCGCGATCAACTCGTTCCACTTTGTGCAGCTCAATGGATGGCGCAAGCATTGCCTGATGCGCAGTTGCGTGTGATCGCGGACGCAGCGCATGCGCCATTTTTATCGCACACAACCCTATTTGTGGACATGCTGCACGAATTTTTGGGTATTTCGGAATTTGGGGAAATCTATGGAGCAGGATAAACCGCTGGGGGCTGGGGTTGATAAACGACTGGTGCGGCGTGCATTTGACCGGGCGGCGACACAGTATGATGCCCACGCGGTATTACAGCGAGAAGTTGCTCACCGTATGCTGGCGCGTTTGGACTACATTCGTCATCAGCCTGCACGGGTGCTGGATGTCGGCACAGGCACGGGATATGGTGTGCAGGGCTTGCGTCAGCATTATCCCAGGGCACATTTGATTGCGCTGGATTTGGCTTTGGAAATGCTTAAAATCGCCTGTCCTCCTGCGCCATTCTGGAACCGCTGGCGCAATGCGAGTACTGAAGCGGTGTGCGCAGACATGGATTGCTTGCCCTTGCAAAATGCCAGTGTGGACATGGTGTGGTCGAGTCTCGCGTTGCAATGGAGCAACGATTTAAGGGTCAGTTTTTCCGAGTTGCGCCGCGTGTTGGCACCAGGCGGTTTACTGATGTTTTCCACGTTTGGCCCGGACACGCTCAAAGAATTACGCAGTGCGTTTGCGACCGTAGATGGTTATGCGCATGTTAACCATTTTGTGGACATGCATGACATTGGGGATTTGCTGTTGCACAGTGGTTTCTCTGATCCGGTCGTGGATATGGAGTTCATCACGCTGACTTATGCTGATTTGGCTGGCATGATGCGCGATTTGAAGGCCATTGGCGCGCACAATGTGAGCGAAGACCGTAATCGGGGTTTGACGGGGCGTGCAAGTTGGCGGGCTTTTGAAGCAGCGATGGAAGCGTTTCGTGACCAGGGCAGATTGCCGCTGACTTATGAAGTGATTTATGGTCACGCCTGGGTTAATTCCCAGACTCAGCCTAAAGACGGAGTGCAAACCGTAACGTGGCACAAACGTGTGCAAGCTTTAGAATGATCCCGGGTGGTTTGTTTATCACCGGAACAGATACCGGTGTGGGTAAAACTCGCGTCGCAGCCGCTTTGTTGCGAGGTTGGGGCGCACGTGGTCACCGCGTAGTGGGCATGAAACCGGTGGTGTCCGGTGCAGTGTTGCAGGACGATGTGGTGTCGTGGGAAGATGTGGACATCCTTGCTGCGGCCAGTACGGTGCAGGCGCCATTGACCCTGCGTAATCCATACCGGTTTGAGGCGGCTTTATCCCCGCATATTGCTGCGCAACGGGCTGGACAATGTATTGACTTGGGTGTGATAACAGCTTCCTGCGCTTCGTTGCGCGAACAGGCGGATCTGGTGGTGGTTGAAGGTGCTGGTGGCTGGTATGCGCCCATCAGTGACACAAAAACCATGGCTGATTTGGCGCGAGCGCTCAATTTACCTGTGGTGTTGGTGGTAGGCGTGCGTCTGGGTTGTATTAACCACGCTTTGTTGACCGCTGAAGCAATACGTCATGATGGTTTGTCATTGGCAGCCTGGGTGGCGAACATGATTGACCCGGAGATGCTGGCTGTGGCGGAAAATATGGCGACATTGCAATCACGTTTGGCGGCACCTTTATTGGGTGTGATGTCATGGCAACCGGGTATCGAATATGATTTGCCTGATTTTGAATGGGATATTTTGTTTGAATCTGCTCAATAGCGCAATCGTGTTTCATGGTTGGGCACAGTCATGGTTGAAAAGTGTGCCGTTCGCAAGTGTCGCCGCCAAGCTACCTGTGTTGGGTATGCTTGTCATGACACTGGGCTTGTCTGCGTGCGCGACCACACCGCAAAAAACGCTTCCGTCAAACACGGTTTCTTCAACAGCATGTTCAACATTGTGTCCTGCGCCTGTTCAGTGCCTGTCACCCAAACAGATTGGCGCGCTACCGGTGGTACCCAATTTGCACCCAGTCTCATGGGCTGAACTGCCGGGTTGGGATGCTGATCATCAGCTGGCGGCCTGGCCCGCCTGGCTGGATTCCTGTGCCGCATTGAAAAATAAATCGGACTGGAAAACAGTATGTGGCTTGGCCTATACGTTAAATCCGGTTGATGACACCAGTGTGCGTGCTTATTTTGAGACAAACTTTAATGTGTTTCAGTCCGTGCAAGCCGATGGGGGTGTGCAGGGCTTGTTCACAGGGTATTACGCCCCTGTGTTGCAAGGCAGCCTGGTGCGTACCAGCCGTTTTACGGTGCCTTTGTATGCTCCCCCGCCAGATTTGTTGTCCATCGATCTCTCCGCAGTTTATCCCGAGTTAAAAACTTTGCGCCTGCGTGGGCGGTTGCAAGGCAATCAGATTGTGCCCTATTGGAGTCGCTCGCAAATTGATGGTGATATACGACCGCTGGCAGGGCATGAATTGGTGTGGTTGGAAAATCCGGTTGATGCTTTTTTTCTGCAAATACAGGGTTCTGGTCACATTAAACTGCCCGATGGTAAAGAAATTATGGTGGGTTACGCGGATCAGAATGGATATCCCTACCTGGCCATCGGACGCGTGCTGGTCGCACGCGGTGATTTGCGCGCAGACCAGGTTTCGATGCAGGCGATCCGTGATTGGGGACAGATGCATCCAGATCAGTTGCCAGATTTATTGGCACAAAATCCCAGTTATGTGTTTTTTAGAATTTTGCCGGATACAGCCCCCTTGGGCGCGTTGGGCGTGGCTTTAACTGCTGAACGCAGTGTCGCCATTGATCCGCGAGCCATCCCGTTGGGTGCGCCAATCTGGTTGTCCACCACTGAACCTTTATCAAATCAACCTATGGATCGTTTGATGATGGCGCAAGATACGGGTGGTGCAATTCGGGGTAATGTGCGGGCAGATGTGTATTTTGGTTTGGGTGATATTGCCGGGCGTTTGGCGGGGAAAATGAAGCAGAGCGGACAGATTTGGGTGTTGTTACCCAAGGGAATGCCTGTGCCGTAAAGCATTTTAAGCCCGTGGATACCCAAATTTACCGGGATTGTACAAGTAAAATTCTGTCCTGTTTGTTTAAAACATGCTATCGTTTGCCGCGCTATAATAATTTTATTCAATAAAATATTCCGCATGGGCGTTTCTTCCTGTTTGATTGAGTCACTGTACGCGATGACGTGGCGCTGTGCTGCCCGGCTATTAAATGGTGTGCTGGCGGTGATCACGTTTGGGTTCACTCCTTGTGCGCATGCGCAAGCTTCTGCGTCTATATTGGATGCTGCCCCTGAGGGGGTGCTGATTCAGGAACAACGTCAAGAACAAACTAAAGCCATGCTGCCGCCCAAGCATGACGAACTGCATTCCGTTGTTTCAAATATCCAGGGTTTACAAAAATTATCACCGGAAACACCCTGTTTCAACGTGCGTGCGGTAAATTTTAGCGGCGATCATTATCGCCGTTTTTATTGGCTGACTTTGTATGCGCAACCTTTGATCGGTCAATGCGTGGGCGCTCATGCGCTGGCTGAAGTGGCCGATGTGCTGGATGCAAAACTTGTTGCGATGGGCTATACCACCAGCCGCGTAAGTTTTCCGTCACAGAATCTGGCCGCCGGGGATCTGGATATTCACATCGATGTGGGTACGGTGTCGTCGGTGCGCATGGTGCGCGCGGACACTGGCAAACCCGATACCGAATGGGGGACTTGGCGCAATGCCTTTCCTGTTGCGCCAGGCGACACTTTGAATATTCGCGATTTGGAGCAAGGCGTTGAACAAATGGATGCCTTGTCCAGCCAGTCTGTTAAAACCTTGTTAGAGCCCGGCGCCATACCCAATTCCAGTGTGGTGATTATT
>JAJYYK010000019.1 GCA_021801025.1 Pseudomonadota bacterium
TGCTTGGCTCAAAGACACATTGGAAAAGCTGCCCACCTGGCCCAACAGCAGGTTGGATGAATTGCTGCCGTTCAAACCGCAAGCATAAAATTTCGGGCGAGAACAGGTGTGTCCGTTAGCCGCTTACCATCTACCAGGATAATCTGTCAGACTTAAAGGAAATCAGTTGCAAATTTACCTGACGGGTATTTGGAACAACCCTGAAAAGCGTAACTGACTACGGTTGAAAAGCAGACGCATACCAAACAAACCTGTTCTCGTTGCTTTGCCATTCACCTGACAGGTGAGCACACCACAAGTCGAATTGCCATTTTCAGAATTATTTCACCACATGAAAACGGGGTTTCTGCGGTGCAGGTGGTTCAGGTTCGTCTTGTGGCGGCTCTGACGCCTCAGCAACCTGAAAACCCAACCCCTCACCATTTTCACGTGCATAGATCCCTTCTATGGCGGAAACAGGTATTTCAATTCGACGCGCGACGCCACTGAAACGCGCCGAAAATTTTACCCACACATTGTCTAACAACAGACCGGGTGCCGCACTAGAAGAAATATTCAAAGTAATGCGCCCATCCCGAACAAACTCCATCGGCACCAAAGTCGCCGCATCCACCACCACAGTCAAATAGGGCGTGTAACCCTGATCTACGCACCAATCATAAATAGCCCGGATTAAGTAGGGTTTCGTCGTGGGGTCAGCCATATAGGGAATCCATGTTATTTACGCATCGCTTTTTCATTCGGCGTCAGCGCGTCGATGAATGCCGGACGGGAAAATATGCGTTCTGCATACTTCAACACACTGGCAGCCTGGCGTGGAAGCTGAATGTCATAATGCTCCAGACGCCATAATAATGGTGCAATCGCGACATCTAACATTGAGAACTCATCATTCAACATGAATTTCTGTTTAACAAAAATAGGAGCGATTTGCGTCAGATTATCGCGCACAGCAACTCTGGCCTTGTCAGCCGCACTTTTGCTACCATGCTCAATGGCTTGCACGTGGCTAAACAAATCCTGCTCAAAAGTGAACAGGAACAATCTGGCCCGAGCGCGCATGACCGGATCGGGGAGCATCAACTGGGGATGAGGAAAACGCTCATCAATGTATTCATTAATGATATTGGCTTCATACAGCACCAAATCACGTTCCACCAACACCGGAACCCGGTTATACGGGTTCATCAACGACAGGTCTTCAGGCTTGTTTTGCAAATCTACATCAATGACTTCAAAATCCATCCCTTTTTCATACAGTACAATTCTGCACCGTTGGCTATAAGGGCAACTGTTGCCGGAATACAGGGTCATCATAATTATTATCCTAAAACGACATTGCCGACGGATAAACCGTCGGCACAAAAGCAGGCTCGGAGAGCCAATCCAGACCAATTTCGTTCACTATTTGTCCGAAACTGGTCACAAGACTGACTATCTTCTCACATCAATGGATGTCTTTCCAGAATTCTTTCTTCAAATAGAAAGTCAGGACGAAAAACAAGCCTAAAAACAACAACACATACACACCGATCTCCATGCGTTTCATCTTACCCGGCTCAGCCATCCACGTGATGTAGTTGACCAGATCACCAACCGTAGCATTGTATTCCGCAGGCGAAAGCTTACCGGCATGAGCCAGAACAAAATCAGGTTTTTCATCTTCCTTAACCGGATTTTTAAGCGTTTGCTCCCCCTGTAAAGTCCACAACACACTTGGCATGGCCGCGTTGGGTAAAGCAGTATTATTCCAACCGCTAGGTCGAGTGTCGTCACGATAAAAACTGCGCAGATAGGTATAAATCCAGTCTGGTGTCCGCGAACGTGCCTCTACAGATAAATCCGGTGGTGTAATGCCAAACCATTTTTTAGCATCGGCCGGACGCATTGCAATCGTCATGCGGCTACCCACTTTATCGGCAGCAAACATCAGGTTACCCTTGATTTGATCCGCAGTCAGACCGACCTGTTCTAAAGTTTCGTAACGCACATAATTGGCACTATGGCAACTCAGGCAATAATTGCTGAATACCTTTGCCCCACGTTGAATGGAGGCATAATCATTCAAATTAATCGGTGCCTTGTCGACATAGCCTTCTTCTGCTGCTAAGGCCGTAAGTGGCACTAAGACCAATAGCAGGGAAACAAGAAATTTCTTCATTATTCGGGGATCCTTTCTGGCACAGGTTTGGTTTTTTCGACAGAGGTATACCAAGGCATCAAGATAAAGAAGCCAAAGTAAGTCACCGATAACAAACGAGCGATGTCGTTCAGTAAAGGAGTAGGTGGTTGCGTACCCAAATAACCCAAGCCGACGAAGCTAATAATAAACAGCGCCAGGAACGACTTGTAGATGGGGCCACGATAACGAACTGACTTCACCTTGGCACGATCCAGCCATGGCAAGAATGCCATGATGACTACCCCGGCACCCATACCGACCACACCAAACAACTTGTTGGGAACAGCACGCAAAATGGCATAAAACGGCGTGAAATACCACAATGGAGCAATATGTTGCGGTGTTTTAAATGGATCTGCCGGTATAAAATTATTAGCTTCCAGGAACCAGCCACCCATTTCCGGTCCAAAGAAAATAATGGCGGAAAACACCATCAGGAATACCACTACGCCAACAATGTCTTTCACAGTGTAATAAGGATGGAAAGGAATACCATCCAAAGGAATGTGTGTGACAGGATCTTTATGCGCCTTGATTTCGATACCTTCAGGGTTGTTTGAACCCACTTCGTGCAGAGCAATAATGTGCGCCACAACCAGACCCAGCAGTACCAGCGGCAAAGCAATCACATGGAACGCAAAGAAACGGTTCAGGGTGGCATCCGACACCACAAAGTCACCACGTATCCACTGGCTCAGGGCATCACCCACATAAGGGATCGCGCTAAACAGGGAGATAATCACCGAAGCGCCCCAGAATGACATTTGACCCCAAGGCAGCAGATAGCCCATGAAAGCTTCGGCCATCAATGCCAAATAAATCATCATCCCGAAGATCCACACCAGCTCGCGTGGCTTGCGATGTGAACCGTAAATCAATCCACGGAACATATGCAAGTAAACCACCACAAAGAACATTGATGCGCCCGTAGAGTGCATGTAACGAATTAACCATCCCCAAGGCACGTCCCGCATGATGTATTCAACTGAAGCAAAAGCCAGCGCTGCATCGGGCTTATAGCTCATCGTCAAAAATATTCCGGTCACAATCTGGTTAACCAGCACTAACAGTGCCAGAGAACCGAAAAAGTACCAGAAGTTAAAGTTTTTAGGTGCGTAATACTCAGATAAATGCGCTTTCCATGTAGAAGTCAACGGAAAGCGGGCATCAATCCAACCCAACACTTTTTGCGATGCACTCATGCTTTAGCTCCTTTTTTTCCATCTTCGCCAACCAAAATGCGCGTATCAGTCATGTAGTAATGCGGCGGAACCAGCATATTCCACGGAGCAGGTACATTTTTGAACACACGCGCAGCCAAGTCATAACGTGAACCATGGCAAGGACAGAACCAGCCACCCGGCCAATCGGGACCCAAATCAGCAGGCGCGAGTTCAGGACGATAGGTAGGAGAACAACCCAAGTGCGTACAAATACCCACAAGCACCATGTATTCGGGTTTTATCGAACGGTGACCATTTTTGCAATATTCAGGTTGTTGTGGCACGTCACTATCGGGGTCAGCCAACATGGAGGTCAGCGTCGGCAATTTGGCCAACATGGCGGGAGTACGGTTCACTACCCATACTGGCTTACCTTGCCACGCCACACCCAAAAACATCCCGGGCTCAATCTTGCTGATATCAACCTCAACGGGCGCACCAGCTGCCCTTGCCCGCGCACTGGGTTCCATGCTCATCACAAAGGGCACTAAGGCCACGACGCCCGCAGCGCCGCCCACCACTGTCGTTGCTGCGACAAGGAAGCGGCGTTTGCTACGATCCACTTGCTGACTCATCATTATTCATCCTCATTCAAGGTTACGCTAAACTTAACCTGGATCCCACACCACACACGGCTTCACCAGCACTTCATTTGGCATTGAACAAAAAATTCTTTGTCCCATGCACCATAAATTTCCATTGCAAAACAAAGTACAAAGCAAAAAACGCGAAAAATCAATGTTAAACCCAGGTTAAAACCCCACCATTCTACCCATTTTTTTATAAAAATAAAAAGATAATTTTTCGTATTATTGACGCACGCAACAGGTAAACGCATTATATTAGGATAAAAAGATATTAAATTCAATTAATTACGACAACTTTTCTTCCACGAAAAAAAACAAAACGCATTTCATCTTCCCTGTTACAGCGTATTGCGCCAGGTCTGGTCTTCCGCATCAAACAGTCGGCTGCTTTCGGATAAACCCCAACTGCCTGCAGGATAAGTGTGTATAAAATCCCTGTCGCTTGCCCAACTTTTTAGAATAGGGTCAACCACACGCCAGGCCCACTCCACCTCATCAAACCGGATAAACAAAGTCCGATCGCCATGCACAATATCCAGCAACAAGGTTTCATAGGCATCCAGCGGGATTTCATCCTGCTGGCGATAACTGGCATTAAGTGAAATGACCCGCGTCTTCATTTCCAGACCGGGTTGCTTGACATGCACCTCCATACGCATGGATTCTTCCGGCTGTATCGATAAAATAATCCAGTTCGGTGAAATTTCTTCTACCGGTGTAAAACGAAACAATTGTTGCGGTGGCGGACGCAAACGAATTGCGACCATCGAGCGGGATTCTGCCATACGTTTTCCGGTACGCAGATAAAACGGAACGCCGCGCCAGCGCCAATTGTCGATGTAAAATTTTGCAGCCACAAAAGTTTCTGTGGCCGACTGCGCCTCCACGCCGGGCTCATCTTGATAAGCCGGCACATTCACGCCGTCAATGCTGCCTGCCGCGTACTGCGCCCGAATAGCGTGAGCATGAACGGAACGTTTCGGAATGGGGCGGATGGAGCGCAACACTTTGACTTTTTCATCGCGCAGGGCATCAGCATCCATTACCGGGGGAGGCTCCATCGCCACCACCGTCAACAACTGCATCAAATGATTCTGCAACATATCACGCAAGGCACCAGCCTTATCGTAATAATCTGCCCGATTTTCAATCCCCATGGTTTCAGCAGCCGTAATTTGAATATGGTCGATGAAATTACGATTCCACAAGGGTTCAATTAATGTATTGGCAAAACGAAATACCATCAGGTTCTGCACGGTATCTTTACCCAGATAATGATCTATCCGGAAAATCTGTTGCTCATCAAAATGATCATGCAACAACCGGTTGAGCGATTGCGCCGTTTCAATGTCTTCGCCAAACGGTTTTTCCACCACCACACGGTGCAGACCTCGCGGTTGCGACAAACCCGACTTGTCCAGATTCTTGATGACACTTTGAAAATCGGTGGGTTTAATTGACAGGTAAAAAACCACATTCGAATTCATGCCGATCCGTGGCTTGGCAATTTCAGCCCCCAATTGACGGTACAAAGCAATATCGTGCAACTCACCCCGCAAATAGGTAAACCGTGCCACAAAACGCTCGCACACCGCCTCATCAAATTGAGCCTGGAATTTTTCGCGTAATAAGGCACGCACATGTCCCTTCCACGTCTCGTCATCCCACTCACGCCGACCGATCGCAATGAACTGCATACCATCAGGCAACCGTCCCGCTTCTTCCAGCCTGCACAATGACGGGATTAACTTTTTACTGGCAAGGTTGCCCGTGGCACCAAAAATAACAAAACTACATGGAAAGACAGGATCTTCAGTCATGAGCCGACTCCTTAATGCCATGCCCGCCAAAACCTTTTCGCATCATTGCTAACAGTTTTGACGTGTAATCGTGTCGCCCCTGACTGGCAAAACGCATCATCAGCGACAAACTCATCACCGGCACCGGCACACCTTGTTCCACCGCTTCCAGCACCGTCCAGCGACCTTCGCCCGAATCGGCGACAAAAGGTGCTATTCCTTCCAATTTTTGATCATTGCGTAAAAAATCTGCTGTCAGATCGAGTATCCAGGACCGCACCACGCTACCATGCCTCCACATTTCACTGATTTCCGCCAAGTCAAGTGCAAATTCTTCGCGTGCTTTTAACAAAGACAGCCCTTCTGCCAGGGATTGCATCATGCCGTATTCAATACCGTTGTGCACCATTTTCACAAAATGTCCGCTGCCCACCGGGCCACAATGTAACCACCCCGAGTCTGCACCAGGTGCCAATATTTGCACAAAGGGCTTCACCTGTACCATGGCCACATCACTTCCACCCAACATCAGCGCATATCCGTTTTCCAGCCCCCACACACCGCCTGACACCCCTGCATCCATAAAGAGCACGCCATGGGAAGCCATGTCACCCGCATGACGCTGGCTGTCTTTAAAATAGGCATTGGCGCCGTCCACGACCAAATCGCCGGGGGACAACAGTTCCGCTAATTCATGCAAGACTGTTTCGCTTGCATCCCCGGCCGGCAACATCAGCCACACCACCCGTGGCGAGACCAAATGCGCCACCAGCGACTGGATACTCTCGTGTGCGTCCACACTGGCCTGTTCTTGCGCCAACTGCACAGCCACAGCATGGTTGCGGTTCCACACCGCAACTTTCGCGCCACCTCTTGTCAACCGTCGCGCCATATTGGCACCCATTTTTCCTAAACCTAACACACCGATTTGCATCTTGATGCTCCCAGAGATGTTGATACACGAATATTGCGCAGGATTAAGGTGTTACACGATGCCGCAAACGCGGTTCGGATGATCCTAAAACGGTAATTAAGCTTTTGTTTATCAGATAACGACAGGCAACGAAAGCTTTAGGTGTTTCAAATCTCGTCCGTATGTCGGGTGCGCGCCGTATCAAGGCTGAAGACTGGCTGTCACTCAAGCTGCCGGAGGTACCGTACTGACAAAAGCACTGCGTTCATTCAACTTGGCAGCCAAAAGGGCAAGATTGGGATGTGTTTTGCGCCAGTTGATCTCAGGAAAACGCAAATCCAGATAACCCAGCGCACAACCCAAAGCAATGTCAGCCAAAGAATAGGCGTCGCCCACACACCAGGAATGATCCGCCAACTCATCCGATGCTGCGGCCAAACCACGCAACACTTTCTGCTCTTGTCGCAACAACCATTCAGGATTTTGCTGTACAGCCACACGTTTACGCTCCAAATAAGCGGCTGCCGCCGCATCGCAAATTCCATCACCCAAAGCTTCCCAACGTTTGGTCACCAATCGGCTTCGCATTTCTTTGGGCAACAAATTGTGTACAGGCGAAGCATGATCGAGGTATTCCACGATCACCCGGGAATCATACAAGGATGAGCCATCATCCAGCACTAACACAGGGATTTTACCCAAAGGATTGTAGGCAGGCACACAACTCCCTTCATTCCAGGGAATTTCAACCTGCAAGTCACATTCAATATGTTTTTCAGCAAGCACGATCCGTACTTTGCGGGCATAAGGGCTGGTCAGCGAAGCAATTAATTTCATAAAATATCCGTTTAGCCTGGTTTAGTTTAATTTTGAAACAATGTATTTTTTAAGCGCGTCCACATCCGCGTCCATCGTAACATAATGTTGCGGCAAATCTTCCAGCCCCATCAGCAGACCGGGGCGCTGGGGGGCAAGCCCAAGTGCCTCATGAATGATTTCATCAAATTTGGCTGGCTGGGCCGTCTCCAGCACGATCAACGGCACTTCTGCTTCGCGGTAGGTTAAACCAACAGACAAACCATCTGCCGTATGCGGATCAATCATGATGCCATATTTTTGCCAGGTAGTGCGTATGGTGGCCACCCTGCCGGCGTGGGTATTTGAACCCGAAACCAGGCCATAATCGGCGACTCGGTCAAAAACCCCGCCGACACGAAAATCGACCACCCCACCCCGCTCCACTTCTGACCACATCGCCCGCACTCGTGCGCTGTCGCGGTGAAGCAAATCAGCCGCAAAACGTTCGAAATTGGAGGCTTTTGAAATATCCATGGATGGACTACTGGTATGGTATGTGTTTGCGGCGGGACGCGGCCGATAGACGCCAGTGGAAAAGAACTCGTCCAGCACATCGTTTTCATTGGTGGCGACAATCAATTTTCGAACAGGCAGGCCCATCATGCGGGCAATATGGCCAGCACAAACATTACCAAAATTACCTGAAGGCACTGCAAAACTAACTTGCTGCCCATTGTGGGTTGTGGCAGCAAAATAAGCTTTAAAATAATAGACGGTCTGTGCAGCAATTCGCCCCCAATTAATCGAATTCACCGCGCCGATATGGTGGGTGTATTTAAATTCCAGATCATTGGAGATGGCTTTGACCATATCTTGCGCATCATCAAATACCCCGTTCACGGCGATATTAAAAATATTGTCGTCTTGCAGGCTGTACATTTGCGCAGTTTGAAAACGACTCATTTTCCCATTCGGGGACAACATAAATACCCGTATGCCACGCTTGCCACGCATCGCATATTCTGCTGCCGAACCTGTATCACCCGACGTGGCGCCAATGATATTCAAACTGGCGCCAGTCCGTCCCAGGGCATATTCAAACAAATTGCCCAGCAACTGCATGGCCATGTCTTTAAACGCCAGTGTTGGCCCATTGGACAAACCCAGCAAATGCAAACCAGGCGCCAAAGTACGCAACGGAGTAATGTCCGCCGCAGATTCACCCGTGCGCACATTGGCAAACACTTCTGCGCGATAGGTGGTATCGATCAATGCTTGCAAATCCGCATCCGGCATATCACCGGCAAAACGGGATAACACCGCAAAGGCCAATTCACGGTAATTCATACTACGCATTGCCGTTAAATCCCGGTCAGTAAGTTGAGGATAGTGTTCAGGCAGATACAACCCCCCATCCGGGGCCAAACCGCCCAGCAAAATCTCAGTAAACGTCTGCGCAGGAACACCCCCGCGCGTGCTGACATATTGCATCATTTTCTACTCATCCTTTTATTACGCGGGTTTATCCTGCCAGCCGTTCCAGACGTATGCGCACCACATTGCCGGCAATGACGGGCAACTCCTCTATCTTGATAATGGCTGTATTCACATGTTTTTCCAGACATTGATGCGTCAACATGACGATATCCATCATTTTGTCACCTGCTTGCTGCTCCTGCTGTACCATGGCTTCGATGGAAACACCCGAATCGGCCAGAATACGCGTCACATCTGCCAGCACTCCCGTTTCATCACGAGCACGCAGTCGCAAATAATAACCTGTACGCACTTCACCCATAGGCAAAATCGGCTCCGCCGACAGATTCTCGGGTTGGAAAGCCAAATGAGGCACCCTGTTGTGCGGGTCTGCGGTGTGCATCCGGGTCACATCCACCAAATCCGCCACAATGGAAGAAGCGGTTGGTTCCGCCCCTGCGCCAGCACCATAATACATGGTTACACCGACCGCATCACCTTTCACCAGTATCGCATTCATCGCTCCATCGACATTCGCGATCAATCGGCGTTCCGGAATCAATGCCGGATGCACGCGCAACTCTATCCCCGCCGGGGTACGTCGGGTAATCCCCAACAATTTAATCCGGTACCCCAGTTGCTCGGCATAACGCACATCGTCACGAGTGAGTTGGGTAATCCCTTCAATGTATGCATGCTCAAATTGCATCGGGATGCCAAAGGCGATCGCTGACATAATGGTCAGCTTGTGCGCAGCGTCTATGCCTTCCACGTCAAAAGCAGGATCTGCTTCGGCATAACCTTTTTCTTGCGCCAATTTCAGCGCATCGGCAAAATCCATACCATGATCCCGCATTTGGGTCAAAATGAAATTGGTGGTGCCATTGATAATCCCGGCAATCCATTCTATACGGTTGGCGGTCAATCCTTCCCGAATGGCTTTAATAATGGGAATGCCGCCGCCCACCGCCGCCTCAAACGCCACCATCACACCCTGTTTTTGGGCGGCGGCAAATATTTCAGTGCCATGTTTGGCAATCAGCGCTTTATTGGCAGTTACCACATGCTTACCCTGAGCAATCGCTGCAAGAATCAATTCACGCGCCAGCACCTCCCCGCCCATTGCCTCCACCACGATGTCTATTTCAGGGTGATTCACGACGGCAAAAGGGTCGTCCGTCAATGCCAAACTTCCCGCACGGATTTTAGCTTTTTCCAAATCACGCACCGCCGCCATAACAGGACGAATCTCCCGTCCTGCGCGACGTGTGATTTCTGCCGCATTCCGTTTTAGCACGGTCAAGGTGCCGCCACCCACCGTACCCAACCCCAACAAGCCTACTTTGACTGGTTTCATTCAGTTATCCCGATAAGGTCATTGCCAGCACACTGCCGTTCAACCACCTGTTAAAACAATTATTCATCATATCGTACGAGGTCCGTCCGCAAGACAGACGAATCTTGTGTAAATCATTTCTGTACCCGTTGGCGATAACGCTCAAGAAACCGGGCAATTCGCCCAATCGCTTCACGCAACTCATCCTCATGCGGCAATATTACCACACGAAAATGATCGGATTGCGGCCAGTTGAAGCCGCTACCCTGCACGACCAATACCCGTTCCTCCTCCAGCAATTCAAGAATAAATTGCTGGTCATCGGCAATGGGATAGATCTGCGGATCAAGACGCGGGAAAAGATACAGCGCAGCCTGTGGTTTCACGCAACTCACCCCTGGTATGGCTGTCAGCAGCTCCCATGCCAAATTCCGTTGACGGGTTAACCGGCCATCCGGCGCCACCAAATCATCAATACTCTGATAACCGCCCAGTGCAGTTTGTATCGCATACTGGCCCGGCACGTTAGCGCACAGGCGCATGGACGCCAACATATTCAAACCTTCTATGTAGTCTTGCGCGTCGCGTTTATCGCCCGAAAGAACCATCCAGCCTGCCCGATAACCACAAACACGGTAATTTTTGGATAAACCACCCATGGTGATACACAAGACATCGTCTGCCAAGGCAGCCAATGAGGTATGTTCACGTCCGTCGTAAAGCACCTTATCGTATATTTCGTCTGCGAATACAATCAATTGGTGCTGGCGTGCCATGTCCAGAATTTCCAGCAATATTTCTTTGCTGTAAAGTGCGCCAGTCGGATTATTCGGGTTAATCACCACAATAGCGCGCGTTTCAGGCGTAATTTTTGCACGCATGTCATCCAGATCCGGCATCCAGTTCGCACTTTCATCACACAGGTAATGTCGTGCCGTCCCGCCTCCCAGCGTGACGGCCGCTGTCCACAGCGGATAATCCGGCGCGGGGACAAGCACTTCATCGCCATTGTTCAACAATGCCTGCATGCTCAGCACAATCAATTCTGACACACCATTACCAATGTAGATGTCCTCAATCTTTACCCCAACAATACCTTTGCTTTGGGTGTAATGCATAATCGCTTTGCGAGCGGAGAACAAGCCTTTGGAATCGCTGTAACCTGAAGCATTAGGCAAGTTGAGAATGACATCTTGTACAATTTCGTCAGGCGCAGCAAAACCAAATGGCGCCGGGTTACCAATATTCAATTTGATAATACGCTGTCCATCATCTTCCATTTGTTTGGCACGCGCCATCACCGGTCCGCGAATGTCATAACACACGTTGTCCAGCTTACTCGATTTTTTAATGGGCCGCGCCCGTTGAACGTCTGTCATCTCTGCTACCCTGCCTTAATCCCGTCACTTCCCAACCCAAAACAACCCATGCAACCCTTCAGCAAAGGCTAAATCGCCAACCGAAGACACTGCACAAATCGACACGAAAGCTATATTCCATATTGCTTCATACAAGAACATGATCATTAACCGGTCCCATATGCCAGCATGGCCTACCCAATTCAATTTAACGAATAAAAAATCGTCGAATTTCCATCCTGTTCATGGCACAAATACTGTTCTGCGCAAGCATGCCATCCACACAGGTCACGCCCAGTCCAGATGATAACGGGTATAATCCCGCTCAACTGCGCACCCTTGCTGCAACTGGAGACTGCATTGAAATTTCACCTCAACAAAGCCGAGGGATTGAATCTGTTTACCGCTTATGGCGACAACCATGTAAGCATCAATCAACAGCGTTATGACAACCCAGGCATCATCGTGACACCCAATGCCGTCATCACCGATTGGACTCCACCCTGTTTTGCTGATTTATCCGCAGCCCATTGCGAATCACTGCTCAAATATGAACCGGAAATTATCCTGCTGGGCACGGGTAAACACCTGCACTTCCCACACCCCAGCATCACCGCACCCATCGCCCATGCGCGCATTGGGTTAGAAGTCATGGACAATCAGGCAGCCTGTCGCACTTACAATATTTTAGTGAGCGAGGGCAGACGTGTCCTGGCCGTTTTATTACACATCAATTGAGCCTGGTACCGTCATTGTCCACACCGGACCAATCAAGTACCTCGTTTCGGCAAGAACCCCATTGGATCAACCGGCTTACCCATAAGCCTCACTTCGAAATGCAATTCCACCCGATTGGCGTCGCTATCGCCCATTTCGGCGATTTTCTGTCCCTTGCTGACCGTTTGACCTTCCTTCACCAACACCCGCTGATTATGGGCATAGGCAGTCAAATAATTTGCATTATGTTTAATAATGACCAAATTACCATAATCATGCAAGCCTGAAGCACTATAAACCACCTTGCCTGCAGCAGCGGCAACAACGGCCTGGCCACGAGTGCCTCCAATATCAATACCCTTGCCATTTCCACCCGCATCACCAAACCCACTGATCACTGGCCCATCGGTAGGCCAAACCCAATCCAGCCCACCACCCAAAGTTTGAGGCGTCGCCACCACGGGTGCCATGTCGGCATTGGTCATCTTTGTGTTGCTCTGTGCGGAAAGTGGAGAAACAGGCACTGTATTCGGGGTAAACGCAGCAGCTTGATTGGCCTTTTCCAGCGTCGTCACATTCGCTGGCGAGTAAGGCAACTTAATTGCAAGCGGTTGCGTCACGTCCAGCACAACCGGAATAATCTGCTGCTTCACGGAAACAGCCTGCAGTGCCGATGGCTGAGCCTGGCCCCCAGCGGAAGGAACGGCAGACGAGACAGTGCCGGGCGCGGCAACTTGCAAGCTTTGTCCAACCTGGATATGGTTAATATTCGTGAGGTGATTCCAGTCGGCTAATTCCCGATAATCCAAACCATGTTCCAAAGCAATGCCATAAAGCGTATCGCCTTTTTGTACCACATAATAACCTGGGCGCGCAGTTTGCTGCACCACGGGGACATGCTTTGACACTGCACTACCCTGCCCGGTAAGACTCACCACCGGCACCGCCTGATCATTTGTCGTGCTGCAGGCCGTCAGCAGCATCCAACTCATTGTCAAACCCATGAACACCAGATATTTCATTACGCCACTCCTGTCAGCAAAGGAACAAAGTGTACCGTCTCTAATACCTGCTCGTGGAACACATCGCCCTCCCGTTCAATCAACACCATAAATTGCTGGTCTCCAAAGCCTCGCGGCAACACCATACGACCACCGTCGGCCAGTTGTGCCAGCAATGCAGCAGGCGGCTCAACGGCCGCAGCGGCTAAAACAATACCGTCAAAAGGGGCCCATTCAGGCAAACCAACATTTCCATCCCCATGTTTCAGTTTGATATTATTTAAACGCAATTCCCGAATGGCTCGCCGCGCCTGCCCCAACAAAGAGCTAATTCGTTCAACAGAATAAACTTCGCGAGCGATTTTGGACAAGATTGCCGCCTGATAACCACAACCACTGCCCACCTCCAGAACCCGTTGCATGTCCCTTCCGTTACGCAGCACCTCCAGCATGCGTGCCACGCTATAAGGATGTGAAATCGTCTGTCCCAATCCTATGGGCAAAGCGGTATCTTCATACGCACGAAGCGCCAAAGCTTCGCTCACAAACAAATGTCTGGGCACTTGCGCCATGGCCGCCAACACCAACATGTCGCGAATCCCCTGTTCGCGTAAACGCTCAACCATGCGTGCGCGCGTACGCTCGGAGGTCATCCCGATGCCGGATAATCGATGCTGACTCATCGCTTGAGCCACTCCCGTACCACATCGATCTGCGCATAATGCGTCAAATCAAGCTGTAAAGGCGTGACTGAAACGTAGCGACGATCAACCGCATAAAAATCCGTACCCTCACCGGCATCTTGAGCGGCACCTGCCGCACCGACCCAATATATCTTTTGTCCACGGGGGTTATGACTTTGAATCACCGGCTCGGCCTTATGCCGCCGACCCAATCGTGTTTCGCAAACACCTTGCAATTGTTCATAAGGCAAATCAGGCACATTCACATTTAATAAGGTTGCTTGTGACAAAGGGTGACTGATCAGCCGTTTGACCATATCCACTACAACCCGCGCTGCCGTAGAAAACTGATCCTGCCCCTGATTGACCAGCGACACGGCTATGGCAGGCACACCCAGTAAATAACCCTCCGTTGCCGCCGCCACTGTGCCGGAATAAACCGTATCATCGCCCATGTTAGCACCATGATTGATGCCTGACACCACCATATCCGGCAAGACGTCCAGCATACCGGTGACCGCCAAATGCACGCAATCCGTAGGCGTGCCATTGACGTAATAAAATCCGTTATGTGCTTGACGCAACGTCAACGGACGGTCAAGGGTGAGCGAATTACTCGCTCCACTTCGATCTCGCTCAGGGGCGACCACGACAATTTCTGCGACGGCAGACAAGGCTTCGGCCAGAATGGCAAGACCAGGTGCAAAATAACCGTCATCGTTGCTCAAAAGAATGCGCATCAGCAGATGACCGTTTCCAATTTTCAAAAATGATAAGGGTGTTGACAAACAACCGATTGCCAACTCCACCCGGGAGTTTCGCATTTTACAACAGAATGAACCAGAAAATATGCTTCGTAGCCATTAACAAAGCAATAAGCTGGCCGCCTTTCAGGCGGGTAAGCTTATCGGTGCGAAATTAGAATTATTCGTTGGCGATCCCATGCGGCACATGCCCCGTCGCCACATGCTGGCTAGCAGATTCGCAATGCCCTTTTTGGTCATCAAAGAAAATATCCGCACCAAACGCTTTAAGAAACTCGCCCTTCTCCAGCCCACCCAAAAACAGCGCTTCATCAATACGAATGTTCCATGCACGCAGCGTACGAATCACCCTTTCGTGCGCTGGCGCAGAACGTGCCGTCACCAGCGCAGTCCGTATGGGCGCCGCTCCTTCCGCATAGCTGGATTGAATACGATGCAACATACCCAAAAACTCTTTAAACGGACCGCCGCTCATCGGTTGCATGGCGGCTTCCGATTCATTTCGCTCAAACGCATCCAAACCGGAATTCCGGTATATCCGCTCCGAATCGTCCGCGAACAACACGGCATCGCCGTCAAATGCAATCCGCAATTGTTTTGATGTGGCCTCTTGAGAGGCTGCAGAGGGCAAGATGGTTGCTGCAGCATAGCCCGCAGCAAGCGCATTTTTGACGTCTTCCGGGTTGGAAGATAAAAACAGATGCGCACCAAAAGCAGCGACATAAGGGTGTGTACTTTCCCCACGCGTGAACGCGGCACGCTTGATGTCGAGCTGGTAATGACGAATAGAGTTAAAAATACGCAAACCGGTGTCGGCGCTGTTGCGTGACAGCAGGATCACTTCTACCGCTGCCGCACCGACATCCAGTCCATTCAAAGCCAATAATTTTTTCACCAGAGGAAATGCAATGCCCGGTTGCAAAATTTCATCTTCGTGTGCAATTTGAAAACGGTGATAAGCCTCTACCCCATCCTGTTCAAAAACGTGGTGACTCTCATCCAGATCAAATAAAGCCCTAGATGAGATGGCGACAACCAGTTTTCCATCAAAATTAACTGACATGGCTTGAGTATGTATTGAATTTCATGTGATGAGACACTGATTCATGACGAATGACTGCTTTCATTCTACACGAAACGAAGTCATCAGGTCGCCCAACAGATTATTTGGGTTTATCAAGTTAAATGCATTCGTTCGGTGCCATACTTTCGCTTTATCGGTAGTCGCAATGTCAGGCATGTACCGACATCGTTGTTCGAATCCAAACTGATTTCCGCACCGATTGATTCTGCGCGCCGCATCTGGTTGAACAAACCCTTACCCCCATTCTTTTGCGCCTGCGCCAGCGAAAAACCTTGCCCGTTATCGGTAACCGTCACCACCACATCATTACCCAGCACTTTGGTTGCGACGCGGATTTCTGTGGCATGAGCGTGCTTGATGATGTTGGTAAATGATTCCTGTAAAATACGCAGAATATGCAGCGCATTTCTGGGGTCCAGCCAATCAAGTGCAGGCACATTTTCAATCTCCCAGCGCAGGGTGATGCCTATATTCTCCAGACGCGGTCCCAGACGAAAGCGCAGGGTCGCGAGCAACAGCAGCAAATCGGCCTCCATTGGTTCCATCGAATCGATTGCAAGTTTGAGATCATCGATACACCCCATGAGCACCTGTGCAATTTCAGCTTGGCTCATCCGCCCATGCTCCACCACGCTCAGTGCGCTGATCAGCGACGAACCCAAACCATCGTGCATGTCCTGCATCAAACGTTGCCGCTCCCGGCTCAGCGTTTGACGTTTTTCAATGTCATGCAACAACTCACGGTTCGTAGCCAACTCGGCCTCACGTTCGCGTTGTTCGGTAATGTCTTGCACCGCGCAAAGCATTTTCGAAGGGCGCCCCTGAACATCAAATTCAAGCTTACCCACCCCATGCAGCCAGCGCTCAGCCTGATCATCATAACGGATGACGCGGTATTCCATATCGAATGCCTTGCATTGTTCAAAAACTTCCTTTTTAAGATAATCGACCAGCCGCGTTCGGTCATCTGGATGCACCAGTTTCACCCACCCTTCTATAGTACGTTGATAGGTTTCATTTATCCCAAACAACATATCAAGCACATCCGAGCTTTTCCATAGTCCGGTGGCGACATCCATCACATAAGTACCCAATCCCGCAATAATTTGAGTTTCTCTGAGTAACTCTTCGCTATTGCGCAACACAAGCTCGTTGTGTTGCAACATAATATTCATATTTTCAAGCAGCGCATTCTTCTCGGTGAGCTTGCGATTGGCGGATTCAGCCATTTCCTTGGCAAGCCCCAGCTCAGCGGTTCTCTTTTCTATTTTATGCTCGAGGGAAGCATTGATTTCATTAATCTGCTGTATTTTCTGATTCACCGCATCATTCATGGCAATAAAACTCTGCGTGAGATCACCCAGCTCATCATCCCGCATTTTCTCTTTTTCCAGTTGCTTGAGCTGCCCATCGTTTAATGGACCAATTTGATTACCGCTGCCGACACCGCGAAAAATACGGCTAAGGATATTGAGCGGGAGTGAGATGCTGGAAGCGAAATACCAGGCAAAAGGAAGCATTAACATGAGGCTGGCAAAAGCAATCAATCCCAAAATACGTATCATTTCCCACGTATTTTTTCGAACAATTTCCCTAGAGCGAAGCGCGACAATGGTACCAACGAGATGTCCGTCGGTGTAAAGCGGAATCAGGTGCTGATAATAGCTCTCACGCTCAATTTTTATCTTATCCAATGCCGTGACCAGATTCTGCCCGCCCCCTTGTTGTGCCGTGTTCCAGTCCAAATTCCGATAGGTCACCGTGCCGCCGCTATGTGTATTTTGCGGAATGAAGACGTTGATTTTCGTATCGGTCAGCAGGGAAAGGCGGTCTACAAAAGCCTGATCAAGCATCTGTACCATTGTAACCAGACCAAGTTGCTTCGTTTTTTCCTTCCCGGTGGACGGGTCTAAAGACTCACCCATGATCGGTACATCGCTTTCAATCGCCAGCGATCTGTTCATGACCGTATAGCGCACGCTTTCCTGCTGTGGCAGCCCCCTACTGAACGTGAAGCTCATTCCGGAAATGAACGTCGTCCTTCGCAGATTTTGTCTGTTGATCTCTTCGCCATCCGCCAGTTTGGCAACCTGAAACACAGGCCCATGGGCGCGCTCGACAAAACCGGCCTGAACACTGCGACCGTCGAACAGCGCAAATGAGACCAGATTGCCAGCAGAATCGTAAATTGCAACCCTGGAAAGCTTCGCGACACGACCTATCTTATAAGTATCATTGACCAGATGCTGGTAAGTATTAAACAGCATATCGCGATCAAAGCTGGATTGCGCATATTGCTCCAGATACCAGATGGCTGACCCGAGATTTTTTTGCGTTGCCAATTGGCGTGACGCAACCAACAAGCTGGTTTTGTGATCGTCCAGGCTGTCGTTGATGATCCTGGATGCTCTGGCTAACAGGACCCTGGATTGATCCAGATATTGTTGGCTGATTACCCAGGAAATAGCCAGCATGGAGGCCAGTGCAACCACGATACCTATGGCAACGGAACCCAGTAGCACCTTGTCTCTTAATCGTGCAAGGATCATACGAATTACTTCTTTATTCTTGATGGACGGGATAGAACGGGAACATATCCTTTGGGTGCAATGGAAGTATCGAAGTCATATGTCGCATAGTCACTCCGGTCAACCAAACCGATTTTAACCAGAATGACATTGGGCGGCTCCTTCACTCTGCCCTCCAGAAAACTCACGACAGCATTCACAGTGACCCGTGCCTGACTAACGCTTTTGGTATCGGCGGAAGCAAAAATTTCCCCCTTGCGAATAAAACCGGCAATCTCCCGGGTCAAGTCATAGGAGACAATCCTGATTTTTCCGCTTAACCCCGCCTCTTTTATCGGCAATATTGCAGCGGGCGCACAGCCGGTACACCCAAGGATATAGTCGAGTTTTTTGCCATGCTGGGCGAGCAACTGTGCTGCCAGTTGCGTTTGCCCGATCAGATCGCTGTCACCATACTTCACGTCAACAATGTTCACCCTGATTGCCGCATTACGCGCTGCTTCACGGGTACCTTCGACCTCGCCATTGACCCAGCCGGCACCCCGAGGGCCCGGCAACAATGCAATATTGATCGACTTCAATCCGCGCGTTTTCGCATCGCGAATGACCCATTGCGCGGCATCCCTTCCCATGCTTTTTAGCGAAGTGGTCACCTTGATCGTCAAGTCGTCACTGGTGCTGTCGTTCGCCAGCTCAAACACCGGGATACCCAGCGCACGTGCTTTGGCAATCGAGGCATTGTTGCCCGTCTGGCTAATTGGCGAAATGACGATAGCATCATATTTCGCCGCAATGACCTCATCCATTTTGCGCAACTGGCCGACCAGATCACCATATCCTTCCGCGGGGAAAATATCCACGGCGACGCCCAGGCGTTTGGCCTCGCTCATTACGCCATAACTACAACCAGTCCAGTAAGGATCTTTCATGTGCGGGAACAGGAAAGCAATATGCCAAGGCTTGCTGGCTCGCATGGTCATGCCATAATAGCCTTCCACCACATGACCACTGGACAATGCTTCATCTGCCGAGCCATGACGTTTGACTGGCGGATAAATGTAATAAACCGGAATAGGATCGAATTTTACGGCGGCAGACGCCCATGCGGTGTCTGCCGCGGCAAGTGCCACAACCGCACCGAGCAAAAAGAAGTTGAATACGACACGTGTACAGCAGTTCAATTGCTTCCTCACCCGTTTACAGGAGAGGATTCTGATGAGGGAAACAGACATGGCGCGTTTTATTGTTGGTCGTTGTCAGAGGTGATCACCCGGTATATCCGTGGAGATAATTCGTTGGACAGGATTAATTTGCCAGCAACCCCTGATAATGCGCTTCATAAATCGCCTCGGTTCTGGAGTTCACTTCCAGTTTTGCGTAAATACGTCGCACGTAAGTGAGTACGGTGTGACGTGAGACGTGCATCAGGTTTGATATCTCATCGGACGTAAATCCTTTGGTAATGAATTCCAGCACTTCTTTTTCACGCGCAGACAACGGGGTACATGGTTTGTCAAAAACAGGCTTCTTTGTCGCGGCAACAGATTTGTCATCATGCCGAAAACGCATCAAAATCTGACGAGCGATCATTGGACTAATCGGGCTGCCGCCACCGTACAAACTCCTGATTTCAAACGCCATTCTGTCCGGGGTACTGTCTTTCAGCAAATAGCCGGACGCGCCCGCTTCAATCGACTGCATCACATGCCATTCATCGCCGAACGTCGTGCAGACCATGATATGGCACTCAGGCCATTTCGCATGAGCCGCACGGATCACGTCAATGCCACAGCCATCCGGTAATCCCAAGTCCACCAGCAACACATCTGCAGGAGCCTGATCCAGCGCCAGCAACCCTTGCGCTCTGGTACATGCCACACTGAACAAGGACATATCAGGCGCACCCTGAATGGCTTTCATCAGGGTATTTTGAAAATTAACATCGTCCTCCACCAGCGCAACGCGGATAATAAAACCGTTCTGAAGTTGCAACATAAAAAATCCGTCTTCCGTACTGTAAAAAAATGCAGTTGGGGGAAATGTGGCGCCTGCCAATTAAAATATATCAAGATTATAATATCGTTATTATATCGCAATTTCAACCGCATACCACATCGGAATCATCCTCGGTGTCCTGGTGTCCTGGTGTCCTGGTATCTTGCCATATGCCTGCAAAAATTTTGTAGTCAGTTTTAGTGACAGACGCATGTCAACAATTTCTTTACCATATAACCATAACCTGCTCATTTCAGGTACTAATTTCGGGTTGTCGCGTCTTGCCCTGCATCAGGCTGTGAACGTACACGTAACTCGTCCAACCGCTCTTTTCATGATTAACGATTACCGTAATCAAAGTGTCAAACAAAACATGTAAATTACAGCGTACATTTCATAGCGCCAATACGTTTCAGTCGTTTTAGTCTAATTTTTTTGGGGCGAACCCGGAAATAACGGCATATTTCATAACCAAAGGTCATCGTATGCGAAATAACCAGCCCGTCACGCATCGCGAACATCAAATTCCGGAAGGCACGCATCTGATTTCTGTTACCGACCCACAGGGTCGCATTTTGTATGGCAACACCTCATTCATTGAAGCCAGCGGTTTTTCAGAAAACGAATTACTCGGTCAACCGCACAATTTAATTCGTCACCCCGACATGCCGCAAGAGGCATTCCGGGATTTGTGGGCCACGCTCAAGGAAGGACTTCCCTGGACCGGTCTGGTTAAAAACCGGCGCAAAAACGGCGACCATTACTGGGTATTGGCCAACGCCACCCCAGTCAATGAACAGGGGC
>JAJYYK010000012.1 GCA_021801025.1 Pseudomonadota bacterium
GGCTCCCCGTCAGTTTTATCATCGACCAGGCAGGCCGTTTGGTGTTTAACGGCTGGGACAACCCGCAGTTGGGGTGGAGCCGGGAGCAACTGAACCGCACGGTATTGCCCTTACTGGGGCGGCCCAACCAGGAAGATACTCAGGGAAAATGAATGCCATGGTAACGCGATAGTGTTTTAATCGGCAGCGTGACGTGAATATGCTTTTCCTGTGTGGTGGATGCGCTACGCTTATTCACCCCACCCGCTGGCGTGATACATGGCGCGGTTGGGAAGGGGGTGCACACCTCTTCCCAACTGAACATCCATCGCCCGTATGGGCGATGGCGTTATTGCTGAATTGATGTTAAATCCGGATTGGCGGGCGCTTACTGTGCGAGCACCCATTGCACCAAACGGTGCAGGTCGGCAGGGTCGGCTTGCGGGTTAGGCGGCATGGGGATTTGTCCCCAATCGCCGACGCTGCCGTCTTGCAAACGGGTGAACAGATAATTTGCGGCATCAGGGGTATTGCGGAAGCGTGCCGCAACGGTGCGGAAGGCCGGACCGATGATTTTCTGATCGACGGCATGACAGGTCATACAGGCGTTTTCCTGCGCCACTTTGAGCATGGGATCATCGTCAGCATGGGCGAGCATTGGTGCAGTCAGCAAAGTTAAAGCGATCAGCAGGTAAAACTTCATAGGGGAGTGTCCTTGGGATGATTTAGGCATGATTTTTTGGGGTTAACCACTCACCCAGTGCACGCCATTGTTCGCGTTCGCGCAGGGTGATTCGTGGGGGCAGGTCGAAGACGCCTTTGCCCTCAAAACTGGCATTGACGTAAGCCTGGGTGTCTTGCAATACACCGATCAAGGGGAAGTCATGCCCAGTCAGGAAGGTTTCTAATTGTTGTGCCGCGCGAGTGCGTGGGGAAATACGCATGCCTACCATACCGATACTGACTCGTTGTTTACGGATGGCTTTTTCTTCTTTTAATGTATGTAAAAATTCCGTGCTGGCGCCGATGTCGAATGCCGATGATCCGATGGGCACCACGATGTGTTGCGCCAGTTTGATGGCCCGCGACAGGGTTTTCCCGTGCAGTCCTGCTGGGCTGTCAATAATGAGCCAGCCGGCTTTTGTTGCAGATTTGTTATCCGGTTCATAAGGCCACACCACAGGCAAATCGGCAGGCCGCTGTACCAACCAGTTCGTCGCCGAGCGTTGGCGATCAAGGTCCAGCAATCGTACATTACTGCCTTGCGTGGCCAGCATTACCGCGAGGTTGATGGCGAGTGTGGTTTTACCGCTACCGCCTTTTGGGTTGGCGACCAGCAGGGTATTCACGCAAGCTTTTCCACTTGGCTGACATCGCGCACCGCACCGGTGGCTGCTGAAGTGGTCATGGCAGCGTAAGCGCGCAACGCGGGTGAAATATGACGGGGGCGTATTTCGGCCGGTTTCCAGGCGTGTGCGCCCTGTGCCTGCATGGTGGTACGGCGGTGCGCTAACACTTCGTCGCTGACTGCGAGGTGGATACTGCGTGCGGGAATGTCAATTTCAATGCGGTCGCCTTCTTCGACCAAACCGATGGTGCCGCCTTCAGCTGCTTCGGGCGATACATGACCGATACTTAAACCGGAGGTGCCCCCGGAAAAACGGCCATCGGTGATCAGTGCGCAAGCCTTGCCCAATTCTTTGGATTTGAGGTAAGCGGTGGGGTAAAGCATTTCTTGCATACCTGGGCCGCCTTTGGGCCCTTCATAACGGATGACGACCACATCACCGGGTTGAATACGGTCTTGCAGGATGGCTTCTACGGCACTGTCTTGCGATTCAAATAACCGGGCCGGACCACCGAAACGGAAAATACTTTCATCCACGCCAGCCGTTTTAACAATGCAACCATCCGCTGCCAAATTGCCGTATAACACGGCCAGGCCGCCTTCAGTGCTGTAAGCATGCGCCAAGTCACGGATACACCCTTCTGCACGGTCTTCATCCAGTGTGGGCCAACGCTTGTTTTGACTGAAAGCCACTTGAGTGGGAATGCCGCCGGGGGCTGCGCGGTAAAACTGGCGCACGGCGTCGTCCTGGGTTTGTCGAATGTCGAAACGCGCCAGCGCATCGCCCATGGTGGGGCTGTGTACGGTGGGCAAATCGCGGTGGATAAGTCCGGCGCGATCAAGTTCGCCCAAAATCGCCATGACGCCGCCAGCACGGTGCACATCTTCCATATGGTATTTCGGAGTGGCTGGGGCGACTTTGCACAAATTGGGCACGAACCGGCTGATGCGGTCAATGTCGCTCATGCTGAAATTCAGGCCTGCCTCATGGGCCGCTGCCAGCAGGTGCAATACGGTATTGGTTGAACCGCCCATGGCAATATCAAGCGTAACTGCATTTTCAAAGGCGGCAAAGCTGGCAATGCTGCGCGGCAGAACACGAATATCATCGTGCTCGTAATAACGTTTGGCAAGGTTGACGATGGTGCGGCCTGCCTCAAGAAATAATTCTTTTCGGTCAGCATGGGTGGCCAATACGGAGCCATTGCCCGGCAAACTTAATCCTAATGCTTCCGTCAAACAATTCATTGAATTGGCTGTGAACATACCGGAGCACGAGCCGCAGGTGGGGCAAGCCGAACGCTCAACCTGGGCAACGGATTCATCTGATTCACGACTGTCTGCTGCGATCACCATCGCATCCACCAAATCCAGTTTGATGGTTTTGTCGTGCAGCACGGTTTTCCCCGATTCCATGGGGCCACCCGAGATAAAAACTGTCGGAATGTTTAAACGTAATGCCGCCATCAACATGCCCGGGGTGATTTTGTCGCAGTTGGACAAACACACCAGCGCGTCGGCGCAATGGGCGTTGACCATGTATTCCACGCTGTCGGCGATCAGATCGCGTGAGGGCAATGAGTACAGCATGCCGTCGTGCCCCATGGCGATGCCGTCATCAATGGCGATGGTGTTGAATTCACGACCGATACCGCCCGCAGCCGCGATTTCGCCAGCGATAAGTTGCCCCAAGTCTTTGAGGTGGACATGCCCAGGTACAAACTGGGTAAATGAATTGGCAATGGCGATAATGGGTTTATTAAAATCATTGTCCGTCATGCCTGTGGCGCGCCACAATGCGCGTGCCCCAGCCATGTTGCGTCCGTGGGTGGTGGTACGAGAACGGTATTCAGGCATACAATTTTCACAATCTAGTGCGATAATACTGTCTATTCTAGCTCAATTTTGGACTGTTATGCTTGTTCATCCGCAATTCAATCCTGTGGCCGTCGCTGTGGGCCCCCTCGCGATCCGTTGGTACGGTCTTATGTATTTGCTGGCATTTGTTCTGGTATTGGTATTGGGACGGTGGCGCATCCGGCAACAGCCGCAAGCAGGCTGGCAAGTCAGGCAGCTGGACGATTTGTTGTCATGGGGGGCAATGGGGGTAGTACTGGGCGGGCGTCTGGGTTACGTATTGTTTTATAAGCCCATGTATTACCTTGCACATCCGTTAGAGATCACCTATGTCTGGCAAGGCGGCATGTCTTTTCATGGCGGTTTTCTGGGGGTGTTGCTGGCGATGTGGTGGTTTGCCCGACGCGAAGGAAAATCCTGGTTAGCAGTCACCGATTTTATCGCACCCCTGGTACCTTTGGGCTTGGGTGCAGGGCGTATCGGTAATTTCATCAATGGTGAGTTGTGGGGCAGACCAACGAATGTGCCGTGGGCAATGGTATTCCCCAATGTGGATATGCTGCCGCGCCATCCCTCCGAGTTGTATGAATTTGGTTTGGAAGGTTTGGGTTTATTCACGATCTTGTGGCTGTTTTCATCACGTCCCCGACCTGTGGGTGCGGTATCTGCCTTGTTCCTGATTGGTTACGGCAGCTTCAGATTTCTGGTGGAATTTACCCGTGAGCCGGATGATTTTCTTGGCTTGCTGTCGTTGGGCCTGAGTATGGGGCAATGGTTGTCGTTGCCGATGATTATTGCTGGTCTGTTCATGATGCGTTGGGCGTATCGCCGTCAGAGCAAAGCATGACCCTCACGGAATTGCGTTATATTGTGGCTGTGGCGCGTGAACGGCATTTTCGTCGTGCAGCCGAAGCCTGTTTCGTTTCTCAGCCCACGTTGAGTGTGGCAGTGCGCAAACTGGAAGAGGAGTTGGGTGTGACCCTGTTTGAACGCACCAACAGTGAAGTCAGCCTTACCCCGATTGGCACGCGTATTGTGGAGCAGGCCTCCCGCGTGCTGGATCAGGTCGACGTGTTGCAACACATTGCCCGTCAGGGTGATGACCCTTTGCGCGGCCCTTTGAAGTTGGGGGCAATTTACACTGTTGCGCCTTACCTGTTGCCCAGCCTCATCCCTGCACTGCATCGCCTCGCCCCCAACATGCCGCTGTTGCTGGAAGAAAATTTTACCCACAAGTTGGCCGAACGTTTACGGCGAGGCGATTTGGATGTGATTCTCGTCGCGCTGCCTTTTGATGAGCCGGGGGTGCAGGTTTTACCCGTATATCAGGAACCCTTCCGCGTGCTGATGCCGCAAGGTCATGCGTGGTGCACGCGCAAGGACATTGCTGCGGCGGAATTGGTCGGCGAGAATATGTTGCTACTGGGTACCGGACATTGTTTCCGCGATCAAGTGCTGGAGGCCTGCCCGGCTCTAGCGCACGGCGCGTCCGTTTCCGGAATGCAGCGAACCCTGGAATCGGGCAGTCTGGAAACCATCCGCTACATGGTGGCCTCGGGGGCGGGGATTACCGTGATGCCCTGCACGGCCACCTTGCAATTGCCTGCTGAGTATCTGGTGTCACGCCCATTTGCCGCGCCAGCGCCACAACGGCAAGTTGCATTGGCCTGGCGCAGCAGTTATCCACGTCTTGCTGCCGTGCACGCGGTGGAGCAGGCTATACGCCAATGCGATTTGCCGTGCGTGGATTTTCTGGTTTGATGATTCGGGTCGCGTGGTTAACTTAAGCTTTTCCTGCCTGTTCCTCAGCGATTTCTCTGTGTACCTCGGCCATATCCAATTCACGCGCGCTGGCAAGCACTTCATCAAGCGCGTGTGCCGGCATTGAGCCGGGCTGTGAAAAAATAATTACCTTCTCACGGAAAATCATCAGGGTAGGGATAGAACGAATCTGGAAATTTGCCGCCAATTCCTGTTCTACTTCGGTGTTGATCTTGGCAAAAACAACGTCGGGGTGTTTTTCTGACGCGGCCAGGAAAGTGGGTGCGAAGGCGCGGCAAGGGCCACACCAGGGTGCCCAGAAATCCAGTACGATGAAATCGTTATTGAGGATAGTGTCTTCAAAATTGTCTTTGGTTAATTCCAGCACGGCCATAATCAGCTTCCTTTTTTAGAGAAGCATAACCTTAACACGGCGAATGAGCGTGCTGCAAATCGGAGTAAAAATCGTGTCTGGATTTTGGAATGTCACCAATAATCCTTGTGCCCATAATTCTGGAAACGGCAGTTGACCGACTGGTTCCCGGGATTATGCGAAATCATGCACAGCCTGGGGTAAGTGGTGTTGAGCGATGGCTTTGCTTTCCTGGAGCAGGAACTCCAGGAAAGTGTTGGCCACGACTGACAGTTGTTTTCCTTTTGAATGGGCGACGTGCCATTGGCGCATGATCGGAAAACCTTGCACATCCAGTACCGTGAGTTCATCGCCGATTTTTTCCAGTGCCAAAGTGTGCGCTGAGAGCACCGCAATCCCCAATCCGCCTGCCACGGCTTGTTTAATGGCTTCATTGCTGCCCAATTCCATTCTGATTTTGAGGGGCAAGTTACGTTCGTTGAAAAACCATTCTGTGGCCAAGCGTGTGCCGGACCCCCACTCGCGCATTAAAAAGGGTTCTTCGGCAATGCGTTGCGGGGAAATGGATTTCGATGCGGCCAGCGGATGCGAGGCGGGCGCAATCACCACCAGCGGGTTGTTCAAAAAAGGTTTCACCCACACGTCCATCTGCTCGGAAGGTTGGCCCAGAATATACAAATCATCCTCGTTGTCCGTGATGCGTTGCAACATGCGTTCACGGTTAACCACTTTGATCGACACATCTATCCCTGGAAACTTTTCACAGAACGGACCCAGTAAGCGCGGTACAAAATATTGCGCAGTCGTGATGACACCCAATTGCAGTTTTCCGGCTTTCACCCCTTTCATGTCGGCAACCACCATTTCGAAGCGCGATAGCCCCTCGAACATGTTGTGGCAAACCGACAGTAATTCGCGCCCGATCCCGGTTAAAAAAACGCGCTTGCCCACTTGTTCCAGCAAAGGCAAGCCGACAATTTGGGTCAGCTGTTTGATCTGTATGGAAACAGTTGGTTGCGTCAGGTACAGTTCTTCTGCCGCGCGGGTAAAGCTCAAATGGCGTGCAACCACTTGAAAGATTTTAAGTTGATGTAATGTGGCATGTCTCATCATTTATCCCGATTTTGTTTATCATTGACTTTAATCTATCATAAACAATAAAAATTACAACGATTATTTATTGATTTCCTTGTTTTGGTTTGTATCGGGTTCAAGAAATGCCTGAAAAATAAGGCCACCGGTCTTCAGGTCGGTGGACATTGGTCAGAAATGGATGCGCATTCCTTCCCTGATCGTGCCTTTAAGTTTCCGTCATTCATGGCGGGGTATGGTGCCAATTCTGGCCTGAAGTGCGAAATAGTGAGCCGGTAATATAAAAAGACAAGACGACCTGAGTATAATCATACATTATTTACGATAGTTCAATTATGCATTGATTTTAATCTATCGTAAGCATTCAGAATCGTAACTATTGTTTATCGGTTTTTCCTGTTATAGTTCGGTTCGAGTTCCAAAAGAGTTTGAAAGCAGCCCCTAAAACTTGGGGTGTATGTGCAAAACCGGATGAAGAGCAGGCCGGGCCCGCGCACAACCATGCGTTTATGTCCAACAATGGAGAGTGAAGATGGATCAATCAGCACGTTATTCAGACCTCAGTCTGAAAGAAGAAGATTTAATGAAAGGCGGCAAGCATATTTTGGTCGCCTACACGATGAAACCCAAATCAGGTCATGGTTATCTGGAAGCGGCGGCTCATTTTGCGGCCGAGTCCTCTACAGGCACCAACGTGGAAGTGTCCACCACTGATGATTTTACTCGTGGCGTGGATGCTTTGGTGTATCACATCGATGAAGCCACCGAAGACATGCGTATCGCTTACCCATTAGAGCTGTTTGATCGCAACTTTACCGATGGCCGTATGATGATTGTGTCATTTTTGACGCTGGCGATTGGTAACAACCAGGGTATGGGTGATATTGAACACGCCAAAATGATTGATTTCTACGTGCCGGAACGCGCAGTGCAACTGTTTGACGGGCCGTCCAGAGACATCAGTGATCTGTGGCGTATTCTGGGCCGCCCGGTCGTCAATGGCGGTTACATTGCCGGAACCATTATCAAGCCCAAATTAGGTTTGCGTCCCGAGCCATTTGCCCACGCAGCTTACCAATTCTGGTTAGGCGGTGACTTCATCAAGAATGATGAGCCACAAGGCAACCAAGTATTCTGTCCAATGAAAAAAGTCATTCCATTGGTCGCTGATGCATTGAAACGAGCGCAGGATGAAACCGGTCAGGCTAAACTGTTTTCGGCTAATATTACTGCAGATGATCATTTTGAAATGTGTGGCCGTGCGGATTTCATTCTGGAAACTTTTGGGCCTGATGCAGACAAAGTGGCGTTCCTGGTGGATGGCTATGTGGGTGGTCCTGGCATGGTGACCACTGCGCGTCGTCAGTATCCTGGCCAGTACTTGCACTATCATCGGGCCGGTCACGGTGCGGTGACTTCGCCTTCAGCCAAGCGTGGTTACACGGCTTTTGTATTGGCGAAAATGTCACGCCTGCAAGGTGCTTCCGGTATTCACGTCGGCACCATGGGGTATGGCAAGATGGAAGGCGAACACAGCGACAAAAATATCGCTTACATGATTGAGCGCGACGAAGCGCAAGGTCCTGTTTACTTCCAGAAATGGTATGGCATGAAACCCACCACGCCGATTATCTCTGGCGGCATGAACGCGTTGCGTTTGCCAGGCTTCTTTGAGAACCTCGGTCACGGCAACGTGATCAACACCTCCGGTGGCGGTGCTTACGGTCATATTGACAGCCCGGCTGCTGGCGCGATTTCCTTGCGCCAGTCCTATGAGTGCTGGAAAGCCGGTGCGGACCCGATTGAGTTTGCCAGGGAGCACAAAGAGTTCGCGCGTGCGTTTGAGTCGTTCCCGAAAGATTCCGATTTGCTGTATCCGGGCTGGCGTGAAAAGCTGGGTGTGCACAAGTAAGCTTGGGCCACCAAACTGCTTGGTGACGAGCAGCGAAACCAAAAGCCCATGTTTTATGCATGGGCTTTTTTGTTAACGAGGAAATTATGCAATTCGATATCCAGCAATATCTCATCAAGCAAGAGCCTTATTATTTGCCACAGCACAATGAAGTGGCGTTGTACACCGCTGCCTACGCAGCGCGTTTGCCGGTAATGGTGAAAGGTCCGACAGGATGCGGCAAATCCCGTTTTATCGAGCACATGGCCTGGCGTTTGAACAAGCCGCTGATTACTGTGGCGTGTAATGAAGACATGACCGCATCGGATTTGATCGGGCGCTATTTGCTCGATGCCAATGGCACGCGCTGGATAGACGGACCCTTGACCCTGGCTGCACGCCACGGCGCCATCTGCTATCTGGATGAAATCGTGGAGGCGCGTCAGGATACCACGGTGGTCATCCACCCATTGACCGATCACCGCCGTACCTTGCCGCTGGATAAAAAGGGCGAGCTGGTGACTGCGCACCCTGATTTCCAGTTGGTCATTTCCTATAATCCTGGCTATCAAAGCCTGATGAAGGATTTGAAGCAATCAACCAAACAGCGCTTTACCGCACTGGAGTTTGATTACCCCTTGGCTTCGGTGGAAGCTTCCATCGTGAGCCGGGAAGCCGAAGTGGACCTCGACGTGGCTGAGCGTTTGGTGAATGTGGCGCAGGCAGCGCGTGCACTCAAAGGCCATGGCCTGGATGAGGGCATTTCAACCCGTTTGCTGGTGTATGCAGGCACATTAATGCGGCATGGCATCGCGGCGCAGGAAGCCTGCCGTATGGCGCTGGTGCGTCCCATCAGCGACGATGCTGACATCTGCGATACCTTGAACCATGCCATTGACGCAGTATTCGCATAACGGATTCAATAAGGTAAAAAAATGACCCTGTCTCCTGTCGCCAGATCGCACCGTTTGGCCTGTGGCTTCCCCAGTGTACAACGCGTCTTCCCGGATTGTTACGCTTACGCCCTTCAGCATTTAACGGAAGAGGGTATGAGTGTTTACCTGTCTGGTGCGGAGCAGTTGTGCCGCATGGGGCGAGGGGATGAGCCGGTACTGATTTTTTTGGAGGAAATGCCGACAGTGGCCGGGTTGTTGGGGGAGGGTGTCATTGCGGAAGTAATCACGTTTGTGCAGGCGCTGACCCGTACGCCGAATGGCCGTGCAATCGCCCCTTTGTTGCAAAGTCTGGCTGCCGTAGCCCGTGCGCTGGAAAGTCTTGCCCTGCTGCGCGAGTATTTTCACCTGGTGTGGCAAACCATGCAGCGCACCAGCCCGCAGGTACACGGTTTGGACAAGATGTATTCCAGCGAATGTCTGGTCGAGTTGCTCACCAGCGTGCCGCAGCTGATGGGCGTTTTGTCCTTTGCCGGTTTCCGCAATTGGGTGGATTACGGCGTGCGGGCGTACAGTGCCGATCCGGATCGTCAGCGCGCGTATTTTTTGCTCAACACGTCAGACAGCCGTGCCGTGGTACAACGCGAACGGCATGGCACGCTGTTTGTGGACATCGAACGGCGGCTGGATTTAACCCTGCTGGGCCTGTGGCAAAGTGAAATGCAGTTTGTGCCGTATTCGCTGGCGTATGACGAAATTCGTAAACCCGTACCGTATTTTGATGCACGGGGCTTGCACTTGCCCGAAGTGTACGATGACCTGCCGGGGGTGCGCGGCATGGCGCGTTACCGCGCAGTGGTGGCGCATGTCATTGCACACCGGAATTGGACTTCGCCGGTGGTCGCCGACAACCTGAGCCCATTTCAGCGTATGGCGGTTGAAGTGTTCGAGGATGCGCGCGTGGAACGCCTGGCCATCCGCCGCTACCCCGGACTGCGTCGTTTATGGTTGAGCCTGCATCCGCACCCCAATGAACAGGCGTGCCCCGACGGTTATGCTTGCATACGGCATCGTTTGATCATGCTGTCGCGAGCGTTGCTTGATCCGCTGCATGGGTATCAAGATGTGGCTTTACTGGATTTTGTTACCCGTTTTGAGGCCGAATTGGCGGCGGGAGACGGCAGCACTGAAGCCATGGTGACCCTGGGTGTGCACTATATCGCGCGAACTCGCGTGGGGGAAGACTTCGGCGCCAAAGTCTGGTTTGCCGACACCGTGGTGGATTACCGTGACGACAACCGCTTGATGTGGCGTTTCATTGAGGACGGCGATGAGGAAGAGGAAGCCGGGCAAGCCAGGCCGCAGCAAAAAGCAGAAGAGCTGGGCCAACGTTTGCCGCCGCGCCTTTACCCCGAATGGGATTACAGCGCGGAACAATTTCGCCCCGACTGGGTGAGTGTGTATGAACACCTGCATCCCTCCGCTGATGCGGCGGTGATTGACCGGATTCTGGACAAACATCGATTGCTGGCCAAACAGCTCAAAAAAATCATTGATTTGCTGAAACCGCAAAATAAGGTGCGCGTGCGTTATCAGGAAGAAGGCGAAGAACTGGATCTGGATGTGGCCATCCGTGCGCTGATTGAACACCGCAGCGGCGCCACGCCCGATCCGCGTGTTAACTTCAGCCATCGCCATGATGGGCGCAACATCGCGGTCTCCGTGCTGCTGGATTTGTCTGCGTCCCTGGATGAAGTGCCCGAAGGCTGCCAGCAAAGCAAGCTGTCGCTGAGTCAGGAAGCGGTGAGTTTGCTGGGTTGGGCGATGGCGCAAATGGGGGATAAATTTGCCATTGGCGGATTTCATTCCAACACTCGCCATGATGTGCGCTATTACCACATCAAGGGCTACAACGAGGACTGGGATACCCCGGTGAAAGCGCGCCTGTCGGCGATGGAAGCGGGTTATTCCACCCGCATGGGTGCAGCCATCCGCCATGCAGGCCATTACCTCGCGCACCAGAAGGCGGACAAACGTATTTTACTGATTTTGACCGATGGCGAACCGGCAGACATCGACAGCAAAGACCCGCGCACTCTGATTGAAGATGCTCGCATGGCCGTGCGCGGACTCAGACAGGATGGCATCCATCCTTACTGCATTACGCTGGATCCGAAAGCCGGTGACTATGTGGGCGATATTTTTGGTAAACACTATACGGTAATTGACCGCGTGGCGCGCCTGCCCGAACAGTTGACGCGTTTGTTTATGGCGTTGACACGCTAGAGCTGAGGGTATGCCGTACCTGCTGATCGTGATCTATCGGCAGGGTTTCGCCGTATCGAGGCGGATATTGCACCTTTCTGCGGTCAGGTTTTACCCGGCAAAAGCCTGGCTTACCTGACCTTCTGCGCAGGTCGGGTTTTAACCCGACAAACCGCTGTATCTTTTGCCACCGTGTCAGGCTGAAGCCTGACCTACCCTGACCTACCCTGACCTACCCGGGGAGCTGCTTGCTTTGGCACCTTGTCCGGTTGCCATGCTGGTATGGTGCGTGCCGTAAACGCTTCTACGGAATCCGGTTATCGTTTCTCCCGTCTCTTTGAAAGAAAGCCCCCTTATTCGGTCGTGTTGTAAAAATACAACAAAAAATAGAAAAATATTTGAGTGATTGCATAAACACGCTGATAATTCAGCTACCACTTGTAGTGGAAGTCAAGTTTCGATGCTGGCGTAACAATGGCTGGCATCATTTACACACATGGAGAATTCAAGATGAACAAAAAACTTATCGCGCTGGCAATTGCCGGCTTGGTATCAATGCCAGCTTTGGCTGACAGCAGCAATGTCACCCTGTACGGCATGCTGGATGCTGGTGTGGACAATGTGTCTAACGTCGGTGGCTCAACGGGTACCACAAATTCTACCAATAACGCGGGTCGCGTGTCGGATTATGGTTCTTACTTCGGTTTAAAGGGCAGCGAAAACGTCGGTAGTGGCACAAGCGCCATCTGGCAAATTGAACAGGGCGTTGCGGTGAACGGTGGTAATAGCACAGGACCTGGCGGTCTCAACGGTGGCGGCACTTATGGTACCTCGCCATTTGGATCCAATCAGTTCAATAACCAGCGTAATACCTTCGTCGGTTTGTCCAACCAGGACGCAGGCACGGTCTTGGTCGGTATTCACGACACCCCATACAAAATGGCTACCGCCAACATGGATCCGTTTGCGGATACCCTGGGTGACTACAACGGTTTGGTGGGTTCTTTCTCGCAAGCTGGTAGCTATGGCAATGGCGTTGGTGCATTTGGTGGCGCTGGTGCCAGCGACTATTTTGATCTGCGTCCCTCACAAGTACTGGCTTATGTTTCGCCAACCTATGCGGGTGCTACCCTGATTGCGGCTTACGTATTTGGCGGTGCACAGGCCACGGGTACTGCAGGTCAACAAACGGGCGATGCTCAATCTTATGCATTGGAATACGATGCCAGCAAAACGCTGGATATCCCTTTGTATCTGACTGCCTCATATGAACAGCACAACTTTGGCTCTAATGGTACAGGTACGTTAGGTTTCGGTACTGGCAGCCTTACTGGTAACAGTGTTGTTGGTGGTACCCTTGGTGCTGGTTTTGGACTTGGTGGTAGACAAAATAGCGCATGGAAATTAGGTGCTTCCTACACACTGATGGGCGCAACCCTGTCGGCTTTGTATGAAGATTCCACCGATAATTTCAACAACGGTTCCAACGTGTTTGGTCACAGTACTTGGTATGGTTCGGTCAAGTACCCAATTGGTGCGTTTGATATTGCTTTGGCTTTTGCAAGTTCCGGTAATGATAACACCAGCACCACAGTGTCTACTGGCGCTACCCAAACCACCATTGGCGGCGATTACAATTTCAGCAAAAACACCCAAGTGTATGTCTTGTACACCAGCATTAACAACGATGCAGGCGCAATGTACAACTTTGCAGATACTACCGCACCGGTGGCGTTTGCTTCGGCTGTGGGTGGCGCAACCATCAACGCTTACTCGTTGGGTCTCAAGCACAGCTTCTAATTCTTTCGGTTTAGGCCGAGCGATTTAAAAGTGCAGTAAACAGAACAGGCGACTTCGGTTGCCTGTTCTGTTTTTTTATGCAGAAAACCGGAGAAAGGGGTCAGTTCTAACATTGCAACATTTATTTAAAAGGCGCAAAGATAAAACTGTTTGAAATCTGATTTAAGTTGGATTATAATCAAATTTAATTTTACAGGAGGCGTCGCTATGCTACTTGATCGTGCTGACCAAGCCATTTCATCTACCGAACTTCAAAAAAATACCCGTGTACTGCTGGATCGAATCGCTGACGGCAGGCAAGACCGCTATGTCGTGATTCGTGATAACAAGCCTGCGGTCGTCATGTTGGCGACTGGTTATTACGAAGCGCTTATGGATGAGTTGGATGACCTGCGTATTGAGGCTGTGGCACGTGAGCGTTTATCTTCGATAGAACAAGTTAAATTAGTGTCACATGCTGATATGCTGGATCGTATTGGAAACTGTAACTGATGGCGTGGATCATTAACTATCATCCTGAGGTTGAGCGAGATTTAATTGCTATTGGTCGAGTAGACGCCAGAACGATTCTAAAAGTGATTGAAGTGCGTATTGCACAAGGCGAACCGGATAAATTGGGGAAATCGCTTGCGGGTCAGCTTTCGGGGTGCAGGCGAATCCGTACTGGACAAACAAGAATTGTTTATCGTGTCAATGACAACCGGATTGAAGTATTGATCATTGCAGTTGGAATGCGCCGTAATAATGAAATTTACACTACGGCATCCGGAAGAGTTGATTAACATATAGTGAGCGAAAGGAGGTGGGGGTCAGTTCTAACATTACGACATTTATTTGGGAGCAGCAATCGTGAGGAGAATGTTTGTTCGTATAAAAAAGTTGGAATGTTGATGCAGATTGCGCCACTGACAGAAACCGTTGGTGAACATTACGGACAGATTCGTGCGTCGTTGCAGCGCATTGGACAGCCAATAGGTAATAATGATCTATGGCTCGCAGCGCATGCCCGTGCTGAAGCCTGGATTCTCGTGACCAATAATGAGCGTGAGTTTGTGCAGGTGGACGGATTGCAGGTTGAAAACTGGTGCCAATGACAGCCAGATTACAGTTTAATCATTACAACACGGTATTGGATAGAATCGATTACTATAGCGGATTCAAACTCAAACAGCCCTGACATCGGGGTTGGAACAGCTTGTTGATGAATCAAGCGTACATTGCTTGCCTGTTGGCAACGAAATTTTTATCTCACAGAGGCGACTGGCTGGATGTGTTTCAACATCGTATTCCACATTCCCGGTATCCAGGCAAACACCCATTATCGGCAAATCAGTACTGCCAACATCAGGGCCCTTTCATGAATGACAAAATTCGCAGTTTACTTGCACAAATACAGAGCTTGGATGAAGAATTGCGAACTGCGCTGCACGAGCAGGAAACGCACTTGCTTTTTGAGATCAAGGGCAAACATGTCGTATTCGAACAGGCTGTTGTACAAGCGCACCGCAAGCTTAAACGGGGGTTTGTCCGGTGGGTGGTCACTGACCGTCCGCAAAATCTGATTACCGGGCCGATTATTTACAGTATGATCATTCCCCTGATCATGACGGACATATTGATCAGTTTATATCAATGGATCTGTTTTCCAATTTATCAAATTGCCAGAGTGCGCCGCGCTGATTTTGTGGTGTTCGACCGCCGCCATCTGCAATATCTCAATGGCATCGAAAAATTCCACTGCACCTATTGCGAATATGCAAACGGAGTCATCGCTTACATTCAGGAAGTGATTGCCAAAACCGAGCAATATTTTTGTCCGATCAAGCATGCGCGGAAAGTGCTCGGTACACACACTCGTTACGCGTACTTTCTGGATTATGGCGACGCCGACGATTATGAAGCAAAGCTTGAAAAATACCGCACTGCCCTCGGCAAAGCGGACAACATCGGGCGACCTGATGACTGAGCATGCAGGTCAGTAGCCGATCTGATTTTGGTGAGTAACAGGGACGGGACAGTTTTCATCCTTCAACATTTGGCGGTATGTTCGGTTTTTGCGTTCCAATATTTACTTCTGTTTGTTTATCAAGTTACAAAATCCAACCTCCAGTTTTTTGACTTGCAGGTGTCGGTTTTGGCTATAATGGCGGGATGTTGCCTCATGCAACGGCATGAGGCACTCCAGTTATCGGGCGCGCAAGCGTATTTTCAATCCATTTCACAACCCTTCTTCAATGAAAACCATATTGCTGTTGTTTTGCTCCAATGTATTCATGACCTTTGCCTGGTATGGACATCTCAAACACTTGCAAAAATCGCCGTTGTGGATGGTCATTTTGATCAGTTGGGGCATTGCTTTTTTTGAATACGCGCTGCAAGTCCCTGCCAATCGTCTCGGTTATGGCATTTTTACTTTGGGGCAACTCAAGGTTATCCAGGAAATCATCACCATGTGTGTGTTTGCGGGCTTTTCCGTGTGGTACATGCAAAAACCGCTCAGCTGGAATTACCTTTATGCGGCCATTTGCCTGCTTGGTGCCGCGTGGTTTATATTCCGCGATCATCATTGATGAGGTTGGCAAGCAAATTGTCATGACAGCACGCCACGAACTTTTAGACTACACCACGCTGGATGCTTTGCGCATCCATCACCCCGCATGGCGCTTGTTGCGCTCAGATCACGCACCTCTTGTGGCCAGTTTTCTGCATCAGGTGTTTGTGGCGCCCAATGTGCGTGTCATGTCTGCGGCGGATTTGGCAGAATCGCTGGAAGACGCTCTGTATGATTTGCGTGAACGCATGAGTGCTGAGGTGTTCCCGAAATCCGCGCTGGATTACCTGAATGACTGGGCCAGTCCGGAAAAGGGCTGGTTGCGCAAATTTTACCAGCAGAATACCGATGAAGCGCAGTTTGATCTCACTCCGGCGACAGAAAAGGCCATTGCCTGGTTGGGCACGCTGGCTGAACGCAATTTTGTGGGCACCGAATCACGTTTGCTGACGCTGTTCGATTTATTGAAGCAAATGCAGGCGGGCAGCGAAGCCGATCCGGCCAAGCGTCTTGCTGAATTGCGCAAACGCAGGGATGAGATTGATGCCGAGATGGCGCAGGTAGCAGCGGGCGAGGTGCCTTTGCTTGATGATGCTGCATTGCGAGATCGTTTTCAGCAGTTCACCCAAATAGCACGGGAGCTATTGACCGATTTTCGTGAGGTGGAGCACAATTTTCGTCAGTTGGACCGTCAAGTGCGTGAGCGCATTGCCTTGTGGGAAGGTGCGAAGGGCGCATTGCTGGAACAGATTATGGGCGAACGCGATGCGATTGCCGATTCCGACCAGGGGCGCAGTTTCCGGGCGTTTTGGGATTTTCTGATGTCCAGCAGCCGACAGGAAGAATTGACCGAATTGCTGGCCGTCGTGCTGGCCTTGCCGCCGGTGATGGCGTTGCGCCCCGATGCCCGCACCCGTCGCGTGCATTATGACTGGCTGGAAGCGGGCGAGCACACTCAGCGCACTGTGGCACAGTTGTCGCAACAATTGCGCCGTTTTTTGGATGACCAGGCCTGGCTGGAAAATCGGCGGATTATGGATATTTTGCACAGCCTCGAAGCCCATGCCGTGGCATTGCGCGACACTTCACCCACTGGTGCAGTCATGCATATTGCGGATTTGTCCGTCGACGTTGATCTGGCGATGGAACGTCCGTTGTATACCCCCAGTAGTAAACCCACCATTACCGCCTTCGACCTCGAAGATGGAGAAGACGTGGAATTGGATGCCAGCGCCTTGTTTATGCAGGTGGTGATCGACAAGCAACGGCTTACCCGCCATATACGTCACAGTCTGCAAGACCGCAGTCAAATCAGCTTGCGTGAATTGATTGACAAGCAAGCCTTGCAACAAGGACTGGCGGAACTTGTGGCTTACCTACAATTGGGCGATGAAGCATTTCAAGCTGTGGTGGATGAAGGTACGGAAGACCTCATTCACTGGCAGGTCACCGGTGCTGATGACTGCGTGGCACACAAACGTGCACGCTTGCCGCGAGTAATTTTTATGTTGAAAGAAGTGAGTGTTGGTATGTAATACGCTATTGCAGGTAGCCTTCAGTAAGCTGAGAAGAAGTATAAATCAGCGCCATTAAATCATTCAGATACGTGATTTTCAGGCTGGAACACCTTATTTGTTGATGATGACCTTGTTTTGTTGAGTATGTTTCTATAATATACAAATATGATTGATCTGACTGTTATTGCCGATTTCAATTGGGATGATGGAAACGCCCGAAAGAATGAAAAACATGGCGTTTCTATGGCTGAGGCGGAACAGGTTTTTTTTAATATGCCACTTCTGCTTGTTGCGGATATCCAACACAGTTATCATGAGCCGCGTTATCACGCCTTAGGCAAAACAAATGAAGAGCGAGCTTTGCATATTACTTTTACCTTGCGAAATTCGGGAACCAGTATTCGCGTGATTTCTGCCAGAAGCATGCACCAGAAGGAGCGAAAATTTTATGAAAAAAACACTTAAAACTGTTCCGCACTTTGCCAGTGAGGATGAAGAGCGAATTTTTTGGGAAGCAAATGACTCCACAGAATATGTTAATTGGGCCACGGCACAGCGTGCGGTTTTGCCCAATTTGAAACCCACTACCCAAATGATTTCCTTGCGTTTGCCCAGACATCTTCTTGATGCCATCAAGGCGGCAGCGAATTCGCGTGATGTACCCTATCAGTCACTGATGAAAGTGTGGCTGCAGGAGAAGTTACACCAGCAGTAATGGGCTTGAGCATGTCGAAATAGAAGGAAATGATATTTGTCTGCAACGCATCACGTCATTATTTTTGGTAAAGTGTTTCATGGAAGAATACGAACAAATTCCCACTTCTGCACTTAATGCTCATCTTTCCGTATTGCTCATCAGCCTGCTCAAGGGTGTGTTGTATCAGGAATCGGATGCAAAATTATGGGGTGCATTGCTGGGTTTGCAGGCCAGTGTGCGGGATTATGTGTCTGTGCTGGGTTTGGAATTGGTGCTGGATGAGGCGGAAGGATATGCGTTTTTGCGTGCCAAACCCGACACCGAAGACGACGATGATACGCCGAAACTTCCGCGTTTGGTGGCGCGGCGACCTTTGTCTTATCCGGTGAGCTTGTTGTTGGCGTTGTTGCGCAAAAAAATGGCTGAGTTCGATGCCAGCGGAGGCGACACCCGCTTGATATTAACCCGCGATGAGGTGGTTGAATTGGTGCGCGTGTTTCTGCCGGACGGTAGCAATGAGGCCAAATTGATTGACCAGATTGAAACCCATTTGAATAAAATTGTGGAATTGGGTTTCTTGCGCAAGTTAAAACCGGTCTCAGGCGGACAGGCAGCACCAGCCACTTTTGAAGTGCGACGTATTTTGAAAGCGTTTGTCGATGCCCAGTGGCTGGCGGATTTCGATGCGCGTTTGGCCGCTTATCATAGTAGTGTGGAAAGTGAACGCGATGAATGAGCTGCAAAGTTTGGGTTTTGATTTTGTCGCGGATGACACCTTATCCGGTTTTCGCCTCAAACGCCTGGAAGTGTTTAATTGGGGCACCTTTGATGGTCGGGTGTGGGCCTTGCAACTGGAAGGTAAAAACGGCCTGTTAACCGGTGATATTGGTTCAGGCAAATCCACCCTGGTGGATGCGGTGACCACCTTGCTGGTGCCTGCCAACCGTATTGCCTATAATAAGGCTGCGGGCGCGGACAACAAGGAACGCTCACTGCGTTCTTACGTGCTGGGACATTACAAATCGGAACGCAATGACATGACAGGCGGCGCCAAGCCGGTCAGCTTGCGTGACCAAAACAGCTATTCGGTGATTTTGGGCGTATTCTATAACGCGGGTTATGACCAAACCGTCACGCTGGCGCAGGTGTTCTGGATGAAAGAACCGCAGGGTCAGCCAGCACGATTTTATGTGGGATCCGAGCGCGAGCTGAGCATTGCCACAGACTTTGCTCATTTTGGCACAGACATGGCGCAGTTGCGCAAAAAATTACGCGGTTTGGGCGCAGAGATTGAAGACGGTTTCCCCAAATATGGCGCGTGGTTCCGCCGCCGCTTTGGCATTGAAAACGAACAGGCATTGGAATTGTTTCACCAAACGGTGTCGATGAAGTCGGTGGGCAATCTGACTGCCTTTGTACGCAGTCATATGCTGGAACCCTTTGATGTCAGTCCACGCATTCAGGCCCTGATCACGCACTTTGACGATCTGAATCGCGCGCATGAAGCGGTGCTGAAAGCCAAGCGCCAAGTGAATTTGCTTGTCCCTTTGATCGCCGAGTGCCAGATACACGCTGACTTGCAGGAAAAGGTGATGGGCTTGCGCAAGTGCCGCGATCAATTGCAATATTATTTCACCCAATTAAAGCAAAACCTGCTCGAACAGCGCAGCCGCCAACTGCAAGAAGAGTGGCGCAATGTGGATGCACAGGTCGCGCGTTCAGAAACGCGGCGCGATGAACAACGCACTTTGCTGGATGAGCTGAAACGCGCGGTGGCCGACAACGGCGGCGACCGTTTGGAACGCCTGGCTGCCGAGATGAAACACAAGGAAATAGAGCGAAGCAGGCGCCAAAGCAAAGCCCAACGTTATGCGTTGCTGGCGGGGCAAGTCGATAAAACGATGCCTGAAAATGAATTGGACTTTCTGGCGCAACGTGACCAGTTGATGAGCTTGCGTGAAGACGGCCGTGAACGTATCGCCGATTTGAACAATGCCATCACTGAACAGGGCGTGCTGTTACGCCAGGGCAAGTTGGAGCACGACGCGCTGCAAGCGGAAATCGACAGCTTAAAAATGCGGCGCAGCAATATCGAAGACCAGCAAATTAAAATTCGCACCGCGTTGTGTCAGGCTTTGGATTTGTCTGAAGAAGACATGCCTTTCGCAGGCGAATTACTGCAGGTGCGCGAAGATGAACGTGAGTGGGAGGGAGCGGCAGAACGCCTGTTGCGCGGGTTCGGTTTGTCGCTGTTGGTGCCGGATGCGCAATATAAGGCGGTGGCGGGATGGGTAGACCGCAGCCATCTCAAAGCCCGTTTGGTGTATTTTCATGTGCGATCGGGACGCAGAGGTGATGCGCCGAGTTTACACGCCGATTCTTTGGTGCGTAAACTGGCGGTTAAACCTGACTCCCCCTTTTATGATTGGCTGGAACGCGAGCTGTCTCACCGCTTTGATCTGGCTTGCTGCGATACGCAGGAACAATTTCGTCGCGAAACTCGCGCCCTGACCCAGACAGGGCAAATGAAAGACCCCAATGGGCGTCACGAAAAGGATGACCGGTACAACATCGCCGACCGCAGTCGTTATGTATTGGGCTGGACGAATACCGAAAAAATTGCCGCGCTACAAACCAGCTTGCGACAGATGGAAATGCAATTGGCTGAAATTGCCAGCCGAATCGCCACCTTGCAAAGTGAATATAAAATACTGTCAGCACGGCTGGAAGCGCTCAGCAAGCTGGAAGAATTTACTGATTTTGAAGAGTTGGACTGGACGGCGCTGGTGACGGAAATTGCCACGCTCAGTGAGGAATTTCACCAACTGGAATCGGCTTCAGATGTGTTGAAACAACTCAGTCAAAAGCTGGCTGAAGCCCATGCAGCGTTGGCCAAAACGGAAGCTAATTTATCGACACAACACGATAAACGTTCAAAACTGGATGGCTCTCAGTCGGAAACTCAAGAGGCATTAGTCGACACCCAGCGTCTTCTCGCTGAAGCCAAAGTAATGAACATCCTGGATGAAAACCTGTACCCCGCGCTGGATACCCTGCGTTCCGAAGCTTTGGGCGAACAGGCTATCACGATTAAAAACTGTGATGAATATAGTTCAAAAATGCGCACCTGGTTACAGGACAAGCGCATTGACGCCGAAGACAAAAAAATTAAAACGTCAGGTGATAAAATCATCAAAATGATGATGGGATTCAAAGAGCAGTTTAAACTGGAAACGGCTGAATTCGATGCCAGTATCGAAGCGGCTTTTGAGTACCAGGCATTGCTGGAGCAACTGGGGCGGGATGATTTGCCGCGTTTTGAAGTGCGGTTTAAAGAATTGTTGAATGTGAACACCATCAATGAAATTGCCAATTTTAATGCCCAGTTGTCGCGCGAACGGGAAACCATCAAAGAGCGTATCGCACGTATCAATGAATCGCTGACCAAAATTGATTACAATGCAGGGCGTTATATTGTGCTGGAAACCCAGGCTGCGCTGGATGCGGACATTCGGGATTTTCAAACAGAATTGAAGGCGTGTACCGCCAATTCATTGACCGGTTCGGAAGATGCGCAGTATTCGGAAAGCAAGTTTCTGCAAGTGAAATCCATCGTTGACCGGTTTCGCGGGCGCGATGGACAGTCCGAGTATGACGCCCGCTGGACGGCGAAAGTCACCGATGTGCGCAATTGGTTCGTGTTCGCTGCCAGTGAACGCTGGCGTGAAGATGATGTGGAATATGAGCACTATTCCGATTCGGGTGGTAAATCGGGTGGGCAGAAAGAAAAACTCGCCTACACCATTCTGGCCGCCAGTTTGGCCTACCAGTTTGGCCTGGAATGGGGCGCTGTGCGTTCGCGCTCATTCCGCTTTGTGGTGATTGACGAGGCATTTGGGCGAGGCTCAGATGAATCCGCACAATATGGTCTGCGCCTGTTTGAACAACTCAATTTGCAACTGCTCATTGTCACGCCTTTGCAGAAAATTCATATTATTGAACCCTATGTGTCGCATGTGGGTTTTGTACACAACGAACAGGGCCGCGCATCGAAACTGCGCAACGTGAGCATTGAAGCCTACCGGGAAGAAAAAGCCAGCCGGCAAGTGCAAGAAAGCTTACAAAGCGCATGAACTGGACCACATCTGCCGGGCTGCGCGCTCAAGTGCAAAAGTTATGGGATCGCGGTGATGTATTGATCGCGTTATTGAGCGATGAACCGTTGTTTCCCAAGCGGCTTACCCTCAAAGTACCCAGCTCGGCGGAGATGTCGGATCATTTTGAGGCGGTGCGTGAATGGCGGAAAGCACTCAGTTTGTTGCGGTACTGCCGGGTGGAACAGCGCGAATTCAATCATCGGGTCCTGGGCACCAACGTCATGCCCCAAGCCGCTTGGATAGACAGTGTGGAAGCGGCCTGTGCGTGGGTGGGTAAAACCAGTGAAGTGGAACAGTTTCGCCATCTTATCACCATCACACAACAACGCCAACCGGCTTTATTGTCATGGCTGGCCAAACGGCCTTTGCGCGCACTGGAGCTGGCGGAGCAATGGGAACCACTGCTCGACGTGGTGATGTGGGTGCAACAACACCCGCGCCCCAATATTTACCTGCGTCAAGTCGATATTCCCGGTGTGCACAGCAAATTTATCGAAGCCCATCGGGCCGTTTTGGCAGAGTGGCTGGATTTGACCTTACCCGCAGAATGTATCCTGTCGCAACACACTGGCGTGACACAATTCGCCGCGCGGTACGGCTTTCGCGACAAACCTGTCCGTTTGCGCTTTCGCGTACTTGACCCCAATATCATTGTCCTGCCCGACGTCCAGTGTCCCGATATGGGGTCAATTTCCGATATCAGTTTGGATGCCGAGAGCTTTGCGCGGCTCAGACTACCCGTGCAAAGGGTATTCATTACCGAAAACGAAACCAATTTTTTAGCATTTCCCCGTGTCAATACCAGCATGGTTATCTTTGGAGCAGGCTATGGCTGGGAAGCGCTGGCTCAAGCTCGCTGGTTGAAACACTGCGACATTCACTATTGGGGCGACATCGACACCCACGGTTTTGCCATCTTGAACCAACTGCGCACACACTTTGAACACGTGCAATCACTGCTCATGGACAAGGGGACTTTGTTGGCGCACGAGGTTTTTTGGGGGCAAGAGGATCAACCAATACAGCACGATTTACCGGGTTTAAACACCGCCGAACGTGAATTGTATAATGACCTGCGCGACAACCGTATCAAAAACGGGTTACGGCTTGAGCAGGAAAGAATCGGATATGCATGGCTGAAGAATGCGTTGTCCAAAGTATTCGGGTAAGATTGGCACTCCACAGGTTCAATTCGAAAGGCGCGTTGATGAATCGGGCCGCTGGCGCCATTATGGGCGCATTGATTGGTGATGCCCTGGGTCTGGGGTGTCACTGGTATTACGACCTTGCCGAGATGCGCCGCGACCACGGCGAATGGATTTCCGGTTACACCACACCGAAACCGGAGCGTTACCATGGCGGCATGAAAGCAGGGCAATTGTCGCAGGCCGGGCTCATTTTTGTCATGCTGCTCGAATCGGTTACCGGGCAAGGCGAATACAGGGAAGAGGATTTCACGCGCCGTCTGGATGAAGAATTGTTTCCGCTGCTCAATGGGACTGCGATGTATGGCCCAGGTGGTTATACCAATCAGTCCATCCGTGAAGCTTATCGGCGGCGCGTGCAACAGAACACATCATGGCGTGAAACTGGCGGTTCTGCCGACACCACGGAAGCCGCAGAAAGAGGCATTGTTCTGGCCGTCAGGTATGCCAGGCAGCCACAGCAGGTGGCTGAATTTGTGGTCGCCAATTGCTTGCTGACTCAAAGCGATGAAGCCATTGTCGCCATGAGCACTGCCTACAATGTCATTTTGTCCTTACTGGTGGCAGGCGAAAAATTGACGCCCGCGATCTCGGACAAGCTGATGCAACTGGTGCATGACAACAAGCTCCCCTTTCACGCTGTAACAAACGGCAACTTGTCTGCACCGCGTCGCGGTGAGGCTGATCCGCTGCTGGCCGGGCAATTTTCTTCGCCCGATGCCCTATTAACCCCGCACTATATGGCTTTGGCGGCGCTCGATCCGGACATTAAAATTGAACCAGCCTGGAAGGCTTCCATTGTGTACGGCATGCCCTGTGCAATTTACCACCAGCTGCCGGCTGCCTATTATTTGGCGAGCCGCTTTGCCGATGATTTTGAGTCTGCTGTACTGCATGCAGTCAACGGTGGCGGTCAGAACATGTCGCGGGCCATGCTCACTGGCGCGCTGGTCGGTGCACAGGTGGGGCTGGAAGGTATCCCTCAGCGTTTCATCAACGGGCTTGACAAGGGTGAGGCATTGTTGACTTTGGCTAAAAAACTGGGAACTCAGAGCGCACTTTAACCCAGAATCATCCGTCAGCCTGACATTTCCGCTTGACGGATGATTTGGGTTTAATTCACACGTCGTTTAAACTCGTTGGTACGGGTGTCTATCTCAATTTTGTCGCCGATTTCAACGAATGCAGCCACGGGGATTTCAAATCCGGTGGGCAATTTGGCGGGTTTCATGACTTTGCCCGAGGTATCGCCACGCACGGCAGGTTCGGTATAGATGACTTCGCGCACCACGCTGTTGGGCATTTCTACCGAGATGGCTTTGCCATTGTAGAACATCACTTCCAGTGGCATGGCGTCTTCCAGGTAATTCAATGCGTCACCCATGTTTTCGGCTTCGATTTCATACTGGTTGAATTCCTCATCCATAAACACATACATGGGATCGGCAAAATACGTGTAGGTGCAATCTTTGTAATCCAGTTGTACGGATTCAAATTTATCATCGGCACGGTAAACGGCTTCTGCGCTGGTGCCGGTGAGCAGGTTTTTCATTTTCATTTTGACCACTGAGGCATTGCGACCGGATTTGCAGAATTCGGCTTTTTGCACCACCATGGGTTCGCCACCGACCATGAATACGTTGCCGGCGCGTAATTCTTGTGCTGTTTTCATCAGATGTTCCTCAGCTGTTTCTGTTTCAATAAAATTGTTGCGCTATTCTACCCGAAACTGGCCCAGTTCACCATATTGAGCGCAAGGTCGTTGTGTTGCGATAAGTGCTGTGTCCAGTGTTGCTGAGCAATTTTGATCCGGGCTAAATTCTCCAGCCAGCGTGAGGCGGCGTGGGGGGTATTCTCAATTTTGTTCCAGTGATGCCAAAATTCAAGTGTGATGGCAGATATTTCGGGCGAGGTTACTGCATTCATCTGTTGCAGCAGGGCAGTTAATTTGAGGTGGTGGGCAGCTTCTTCTTGTGGATAAATGTGCCACACCAGTGGTCGGCCCGCCCAGATGGCACGCACCAGGGAATCTTCACCGCGCACAAAATTGGCATCGCAGGCCCACAACAGGTAGTCATAGTCAGTTTGAGATAAAAAGGGCAGTGGGTGCAGGGTGACTGCACCGACGTGCCAGGGCGGTTCGCCAAACTGCGCGTGCAGCAGTGCACTGAGCGGGCTGAGCGGGACGGCGCACCAAATGGGCACAGGGAAATTCGCCCAAATGTTTAATACTTCGATTAATGGCGCGTGGGCGTAGCCAAACAAAGACAGTTTAATGGCTGAAGGCGGTGGTGAACAAGCCAGACGTTGCCAGAATGCGTGTTGGGCGCCGGTATCGTTCTGGAATGTGTCACGACGCGTGAGCAGGTCGGCTTCGCGCAGTAAGCCGCCGGTGGCCGGCGTAAAACCGGGAAAGAAAAACTGCTGTTTCAAAGGCGGTTGAGGATGAGGCGAGGGCAGGCCGTGGCAGCTGTCCACCCAGGGTTCAGCACTGAGGTATTCCAGGTTGAACCAGCATGGAGGAGGCTGTTGTTGGGACATGGCTTGCAGATCAGAGTCGGACAGGCGACAACCGAAAGCAGCAATCACCACGTCAGCGGGAGACGTGGTGCCATCGTATGCAGGTTTTACCCAATGGTGAATGTCAACCCCCAGCACGGTTTGCCGGGACAGCGCAGCATTGACTTGAGGACACAGTGCGCTCAGTGGCCGTAAATCATCCAGCCACAAACGCACGGATTTGCCGTGTTCGGTAGTTAACTGACGCGCTAAACGCCAACTGACCGCCGCATCGCCGTAGTTGTCGATAACCGTGCAGAAGATGTCCCAGCGTGCCATAGTTTTTTCTGTGCGGTGGTTTTCCCGTGTGGCTGTCTTGCGGTTTAGCTATGGAGCAGGCTATCGAGTTGTTGCCTGAGCTTGCCCACGGTGTCCAAAAATTGGGCTCGACGCCCTTGTTCCTGCTCAACCACCGCTGCCGGGGCGCGTTCAACAAAGCTGGCATTGCCCAGTTTGGCATCGCATTTGCCGATTTCGCCTTCCACGCGGGCGATTTCTTTTTGTAGACGCGCAGATTCAGCCGGAATGTCGATGCTGACTTGCAACATCAAGCGGTAGTCTCCTGCAATGGCCACCGGCGCAGGTGAAGACGGCAGGCTGTCCATTAAGCTGACTTGCTCCAAACGGGCCAGCGCGGTGATATAGCCGGTTAATGGTTTCAGCGGCGCGCAATCCCCAGCGATCGCCAGCGGCACCTTTTGTGCGGGGGAAAGGTTCATTTCACTGCGCAGGGTACGCACACTGCTGACCAATTGTTGCAGCAGTTCAATCTGGCTGTTGGCCGACGCATCAATTTGGGCAAGATTGGCGCGTGGGTAAGGTTGGGTCATGATGCTGTCGCCCGATTTCCCCGCCATTTTGGCCACGCTGTGCCACAGTTCTTCAGTGATAAACGGAATCAGGGGGTGCGCCAGACGTAAAGCGGTTTCCAGTATGCGAACCAGCGTGCGCCGGGTGGTGCGTGCCTGAACAGGGTTTGCGTGTTGCAGTTGCACTTTGGCCAATTCCAGATACCAGTCGCAATATTCGTCCCAAATAAATTGGTATAACGCGCGCGCCACCATGTCGAACCGGTAATCGGCAAACGCTTGTACAATTGCGATGTTGGCGTGCTGTAAACGACCAATAATCCATTTGTCCGCCAAACTGTATTCAAGCGGAAGCTGATCGTCAAGTGCGGTATCCTGATCGGTACAGTTCATTAACACGAAACGGGTGGCATTCCACAGCTTGTTGCAAAAGTTACGGTAGCCGTCGGCGCGTTGCAGGTCGAATTTAATGTCGCGGCCATGCGTGGCGAGGCTGGCAAAGGTAAAGCGCAAGGCATCTGTGCCGACAGGGGTAAACCCATCCGGGTAATCCGTCCGGGTTTGTTTGGCAATGCGCTCAGCCTGTTTTGGATTCATCATGCCTGTGGTACGTTTGGCAATCAGTTCATCGATGTGGATACCATCAATTAAATCAAGCGGATCAATGACATTTCCTTTGGATTTGGACATTTTGTCGCCATGCGCATCGCGCACCAGTCCGGTGACATAGACTTCGCGGAAAGGAATCTGGTCGGTAAAATGCAGCGACATCATCACCATGCGCGCCACCCAGAAGAAGATGATGTCAAAACCTGTTACCAGCACCGCACCGGGCAGGAATTGTTGTAGTTCGGGTGTTTGCTTTGGCCAGCCCAGGGTTGAAAATGGCCATAAAGCGGAAGAAAACCAGGTGTCCAGCACGTCATTGTCACGGACCAGCGCCTTGTTCCCGGCTTGTTGTTGTGCCTCCTCAAGCGTGTGGGCAACATAAACTTTCCCGTCTTCGTCATACCATGCGGGAATGCGGTGCCCCCACCACAGTTGGCGCGAAATGCACCAGTCCTGGATGTTTTCCAGCCATTGCCGGTAAGTGGCGGTCCAGTTTTCAGGCACAAAGCGCAGTTCGCCGCTTTCAACTACTCCCAGTGCGCGTTTTGCCAGGCCTTCAGTGGCGACAAACCATTGTTCGGTAAGCAGGGGCTCAATGACCGCGTGGCTGCGGTCGCCGCGTGGCACCATCAGGGTGTGCGGTTTGGTGTGCGCCAAAGCCCCGTTTTGTTCCAATTCAGCCAGCAGTTTTTCGCGTGCAACATAACGGTCCAAACCCTGGTAAGCAGGGGGGCAAAGCTCATTCAATGTTGCGTCGGGCGACATGATGGCAACAGGCGCCAAATGATGGCGTTGTCCAACGGCATAGTCATTGAAATCGTGCGCCGGGGTAATCTTGACAATGCCCGTGCCAAAAGTCGGGTCAACGTAGTCGTCAGCAATGACCGGAATACTGCGCTCTGCCACCGGGATGCGCACGGTGCGGCCAATTAAATGGCGGTAACGCTCGTCTTCGGGATGTACGGCCACAGCCACGTCGCCAAACAAGGTTTCCGGACGCGTGGTGGCGACTTCAATATGGCCGTCTTCTCCGTCTATCATGTAGCGAATATGCCACATATGGCCGGCTTCTTCGCTGGCAACGACCTCCAGATCCGACACGGCCGTACCCAGCACCGGATCCCAGTTAACCAGGCGGCGACCACGGTAAATCAAACCTTCGCGGTGCAGGCGTACAAAAACCTCCGTGACGGCTTCGGACAACCCTGCATCCATCGTAAACCGTTCGCGCTCCCAGTCGCAGGAGGCGCCCAGTCGGCGCATTTGGGTGGTGATGGTGGAGCCGGACTGCCCCTTCCATTCCCAGACTTTTTCCACAAACACTTCGCGACCCAAATCATGACGGGAAATGTTTTGCGCATCCAATTGCCTTTCCACCACAATCTGGGTGGCAATGCCAGCATGATCGGTGCCGGGTTGCCATAAGGTATTGTCGCCGCACATGCGGTGATAACGAATCAACGCATCCATGATGGTGTGCTGGAAGGCGTGCCCCATGTGCAGGGTGCCGGTGACATTCGGTGGGGGCAGCATGATGCAGTAGGCGGGCGCGTGCTCATCCATACTGGGGCGAAAATAACCGGCAGCCTCCCAATGGGCGTACCAGCGTGTTTCGATGTCGCGGGGTTCAAAACTTTTGGCGAGTTCCATAATGTGCGTGTCTATTAAACTTGTGTCATAAAGGGGTTAATCGTTTCGACTGTTTGCAAAGCCGTGTTGAGTGAGGGTGCTGTGCACGCTGTCGTGAACCAATACGCCAAGTTGCGTGCGCAGGGACTGCATGCTCCCGGCGATGGATCTGGCCACTGCTTGCTGAATTTGTTCGGTGAGCAGCGGTGCCAGTTGTGTTTCAATTTGGGCGGTAAGCCCTTGCATGATTTGTTCAACCAGGGCGTTGGAAATACCCTGGTCGGCAAGTTTGCCCCGTAGAGTGAGCACTGCATCGCCCAGTTGAACAATATCGTTGAGCACCGGCAGAAGACTGTCGTCGGGGGCTGGGTCCAGTGCCGATACGGGTTGCTGGCCCTTGTATTTGTTCATCAGTTGTTGCATTTTTTCGAGTACGGGATCTTGCATGACGGGTTCGCCTTAAGGTGCCATATTGTGGTTGTGCAGCGCATAGCCGCGTTCCTGGTAAAAGCGCCAGCGCAGGCGGGCTGCCTGGCGGTCACTTTCATCTGTGCTGACAATCTCTATTAATCGTTCAAAACGGCTAAAGAAGCCTGGCGGCTGTTCGGACAAGTTGATGAGCACGTCGCAATGCGGCAAGTCTCCGATGTCTGTACCTAAGACAATGGGTGTGGTCGGCGCATGTGCCGCATGGCTACGCGCATGGGGCAGGAAACTGGTGGCAGGGGTTAGCCACCATTGTGCATCGATGCGGTCTAACTCGGATTCATCCTGACTGTAGACCATAATTGCCTTGTTTTGTTGCCAGGCTTTGTAGGCGATGCGTCGGGCCAGTTCCAGCTTGTCGGAAGCTTGCGAGTAAAAATCAACTTGCGTCATTTTTGTTTTGCTGCCCGTGCTGCCAAAAAGTGGGTGAGCAATGGCACAGGGCGGCCTGTACCGCCTTTTTCCTTACCGGATTTCCATGCTGTTCCTGCAATATCGAGATGTGCCCAAGGGTATTTTTTGGTGAAGCGTGACAGGAAACACGCGGCGGTGATCGAACCGCCAGGGCGCCCGCCAATGTTGCCGATGTCGGCAAAATTACTGTCCAGCTGGCTTTGATATTCGTCCCACAACGGCATGCGCCATGCGCGATCCTGGGCCGCAACCCCCGCTTGTTCCAGCTCAGCGGCCAAAGTATCATGACTGCTGAACAAACCGCTGGCGTGGTGACCCAAGGCGATGACGCATGCGCCAGTCAGTGTGGCCACATCAATCACCAGTTCAGGTTTGAAGCGTTCGGCGTAAGTCAGGGCGTCGCACAGGATGAGACGCCCTTCGGCATCGGTATTCAGAATTTCTATGGTTTGACCTGAAAGTGATGTCACGATGTCGCCCGGTTTAACCGCCAGGCCATCAGGCATATTTTCACAGCTCGGTATCAATACCACGAGATTTAAAGGAAGCTTCAGGCTGATACAGGCTTGTAAAGTACCCAACACACTGGCCGCACCGCACATGTCGTATTTCATCTCATCCATTTCCGCACCCGGTTTGAGCGAAATACCCCCTGAATCAAATGTAATGCCTTTGCCCACCAGGACGATAGGAGCGCTGTCATGTGCACCGCCGTTGTATTGCAAGACAATAAATTTCGGTGCTTCGTGGCTGCCTTTCGCCACAGCCAGCAGGGCACCCATGCCCAGTTTTTCCATGTCTTTGCGTTCGAGTACCTCATATTTCAGATCGTGTGCTTTGGCCAGTTTGTGGGCCTGTTTGGCCAAATAGGTCGGTGTGCACACATTGCCGGGTAAATTACCGAGATCTTTGGCAAGTTCCACTCCTTCAGCAATGGACAAGGCTTTGCGGCATGCGGCTTCGGCCAGTTGCGTGGTGTCTGTATGAACAATCAGATTGAGTTTTTTGAGGTGCTTGCCCACTGGCTCATGTTTGCTTTTTAGTTTCCCAACCAGGTAACGTTGGGCGTGGGCAGTGCGTACAGCCTGTTCGATTTTCCAGTTGATGTCGCAATCGGAGACGATTTCATCGAATAAATACAGCGCGGCACTGGCAGTGCCGCCAGCGTACAGCGTGTTCATGACCCCGGAAATGATATCCAGGTAAGCTTTTCCATTGAGTTCGTCGCTTTTGCCTAAACCCACCAGAAGTACCCGTTCACCCAGAACATTGGGTACGCTGTGCAGCATCAATGTGCTGCCGACTTTACCTTCCAAATCGCCGGTTGCTAAAATTTTACTCAAATAGCCGCCGCTGATGCTATCCAAATGTTGCGCACTGGCGGATAATTGGCGCGATTCATAGATGCCTACCACGCTGCAGGCAGCGCGTTGTTTTTCAATGGGGGTGTTTTTGATGTGATATTCCATGGGATGTCCTATCGTTTTATTTTAAAAAATTGTTGCAGTATGGTAAATACCTCCCATTATTTGCAGTCTTTCAGATAAAAGTCAAAACAAGTCGAGTTATTATGTTTTTTCAACGTGCTTTGTGGCGCGAGTTGGTGATCAATTATGTGAGCGTGTTGATGGTGTTGCTAACCATCACGACCACGACCCTGTTCATTCGTTTGCTTGGCGATGCCGCACATGGCGAGCTCGAAGTGAATGCAGTGCTTGTCTTTTTGGGCTTTGGGGTATTCAATTTCTTGCCTTTGATCTTGTCTTTGACTTTGTTCATCGCGATTATCATGGCTTTTGCACGTGCCTACCGGGAGAGTGAGATGGTGGTGTGGGCAAGTGCGGGTTTGGGTTTAACGGCGTGGGTACGGCCCGTGTTGATGTTTGCCATGCCCGTGGTGTTGCTTATTGGCGCTTTGAATTTTGCGGTGATTCCCTGGGCTCTGAGCAAAAAGGATGATTTTCGAAAATATATGGACCGGCGCGATGAATTGTCGGTCATTTCACCGGGGATGTTCACGGAATCGAAGCAGCCTGGCGGCGGCGTGTTTTTTGTTGAGTCTCTGGCGGAAAACGGTACGCAGGCAAAACATGTGTTTATCCAGTCGATGAATAAGCAAGTCTTGGGCATCACTGTGGCGCAAACGGCGGTGCACCGTCAATTGGCCGATGGTGAGCGGTTTTTGGTGTTGCAAAACGGACATCGCTATGAAGGGGTTCCAGGGCAGGCGGATTATAAAGTTTCGGAGTTTGGTGAATACTGGATGCAGGTCTTGCCGCAAACTTTGTCGATACACCGTGACTATGGCGCGAATGCTCAATCAACTTTGGCCTTGTTGCGTCAACCTACCCCGATTAACCAGGCGGAATTTGTGTGGCGCAGTGGTTTTCCATTGAGCGCGCTGGTACTGTCTCTGTTCGCGATTCCTTTGAGTTTTGTTAATCCGCGTGCGGGGCGGTCTTTTACATTAATTTTGGCGTTGTTGATTTTTGTGATTTACAACAATCTGCTGAATATTGTTGAAGCCTGGGTGGCGCAGGGTCGCATCGGTTTTGTGGCAGGTTTGCTGGGATTGCATGGGGTAATGGGCTTGATTATGTTGGGCATGTTTTGGCAAAGGGTGACTATGCGTAGTCTGAGATGGTGGTGATGCGTATCATCGTTCGCTACCTGGCCACAGAAGTTATTTCGGCCTCTTTATTTGTATTTGCCGCATTGGCTACTTTGTTTGCCTTGTTTGATTTGATCAATGAGATGGACCTGTTAGGCAATGGCAGTTATGGGTTTGTGAGCATATTGTGGTATGTGTTGCTGAATGTGCCTGGGCATCTGTATGAATTGTTACCGGTGGCAGCCTTAATCGGCAGTTTGCTGGCGTTGTCGCGTCTGGTGGCCAATTCCGAGTTTTCTGTCATGTTGGTATCGGGTTTGTCCATGCGGCGTATTGCAGGTTACATGATGCTGATTGGACTGGTTTTTACCCTGATTACGATGGTGTTTGGAGAAATCATCGCGCCCGCGACGGATCGCTATGCGGAGCAGATGAAACTTAAAGCGACGCATCAATTGGTGGCACAGTCCTTTCGTTCCGGTTTATGGATACGCGATCACAATCAATTCATCAATGTACGCGAAGTGACGCCTGACGGTCAGTTGCGAGGCGTGAATGTGTACGCGTTTGACGATAAATTTCATTTGCTTCATATTTTAAGTGCGGCGAGTGGTCATTTTTTGCATGATAACTTGTGGCAATTGCATCACATTGATGAGACGGATTTCGGTCCGCAAAATATTCAGGTACAACATCTTCCGCAAGAACAGTGGCAGTCGGTATTGACACCCAGTATTATGAATGTGTTGTTGCTTGCGCCAGAAAAAATGTCTGCGCATGATTTGTGGTTGTATGTCCTTCATTTGCGTGACAATCATCAACCCAGTGAGCGTTATGAGATCGCTTTATGGAGCAAACTGGTTTACCCCCTGGCAGCACCCATTATGCTGTTGCTTACCGTGCCTTTTGCATGGCATCGCCCACGCGCAGGTTCTGTCGGAACGCGCGCTTTTATGGGAATTATGGTAGGGTTAAGTTTTAATTTATCTAACCGGTTGTTTGCTTATGTGGGGTTGCTTAATGGGTGGTCAGCCCTGATGAGTGTTCTTCTGCCAAGCCTGATATTTTTGTTGTTGGGTTGGGTCTTGCTGCTGAGAGCGGAGATTTGAGGTGTGTAATATGTAATACTTGAGACGCATTTTTGAATTAGCGTTTTTTACTCTGAATCAGGCGTGTGCCGCTCAATCTGTCGTGTAAAAACTGGCGGTCCCGATCCACCAATGCCCACAACTGACTGATGCCAATCAAACACACGGACAAAACAAAGCGCAGCGTCGCCCGCGGAAAACTGAGTGGCCTGTTGTCAACAGTCACCAGGCGTATGTGCCAGGTTTTCATGGCCAGCGATTGGCCCCGCATCCACATCCAGATAAAATACATACCTGTTATACCCAGCAAATAAATTTGCAATGCCGTCTTGATTTCGGGTGAATGCGCATTGTGCGTTAAACTGATAAAAAGGTAATCGGCGACAAATAACAGGGCCAATAACAGCAGCAGTTCGTAAAACAGTGCGGCGTAACGTCTGATGAGGCTGGCAGTGGGTGGGTTAATTTCCATTTTATCGTACAGTGGGATGAAATAAAAAAACTGACAAAAAATGGAGTGTACACCAAGTGTGTGAGGATTTTGAGCTCATTTTTAAACAACATGGGACTCTGTTTGGCGGATATTTTTACGGGCAGGGGCATCAGTGGTAGAATTGCGCCTTAGTTTGATTTTAATCCGTCATGCGTATTGGTCCCTATCTCTTAAAAAATAATTTAATCGTTGCGCCGATGGCTGGCGTGACGGATCGTCCTTTTCGCCAGCTGTGCAAGCGCTTGGGCGCAGGCATGGCCGTGTCGGAGATGGTGACTTCCAATTCGTTGCTTTACGGTTCGGCCAAGACACGTCGTCGCGCTAACCATGAAGGCGAGGTGGATCCCATTTCGGTACAAATTGCCGGTGCGGATCCGAAAATGATGGCAGATGCTGCGCGGTATAATGTTGAGCACGGCGCGCAAATTATTGACATTAATATGGGTTGTCCGGCAAAAAAAGTCTGCAATGTCATGGCGGGTTCTGCGTTGTTACAAAATGAGAAGTTGGTCAGTCAAATTTTAACTGCGGTGGTGGCCGCAGTGCCGGGTGTTCCGGTTACGCTCAAAGCGCGTACCGGATGGGATAAACAACACCGCAACGCCTTGTCTATTTTAAAAATTGCCGAAAACAGCGGTGTGCAAGCCCTGGCTTTGCATGGTCGTACGCGTGCTTGTGCTTATACTGGGCACGCTGAATATGATACGATAGCCGCCGTCAAAGCTGTGGCGCAGATTCCCGTTGTGGCCAATGGTGACATCACGACGCCAGAGCAGGCGGCCTATGTGTTGCATTACACGGGGGCGGATGCCGTCATGATAGGGCGCGCCGCACAAGGTCGCCCGTGGATATTTCGCGAAATTGATTATTTTTTGCGTACCGGTAACCGTATGCCTTCACCGGAAATTAAAGAAATTTATCAGGTTTTGCATGAGCATATGCTTGATCTGTATGGTTTTTATGGTGAAGAAGCGGGGGTGAAGATTGCCCGTAAGCACATTTCCTGGTACACGCGCGGTTTGCGAGATTCGGCGCGATTTCGGCATCAAATGAATACATTGCCAGATGTGAAGCAACAGTTGGTCGCCGTGGGTGAGTTTTTTGAGCAATGTCAGCATTATGGTGAACGAATCGATGACGCAGCGAGTGAGTGCAATATTGCGGTGGAGGCACAGTGAACAAGTGGAATAGTCGGGGCGAAATAGTGGCCTGCGTTGAGCAGGCGATGGATATGTACTTTAAAGATTTGGACGGCGAATTGCCTAGCGGCATTTATGACATGGTACTCGCGTGTGTTGAACGTCCGTTGATCGAAAAAATGCTGCATTTTTCGCAGGGTAATCAGACCCGGGCAGCAGAGTACCTGGGAATTAACCGCAATACATTACGTAAAAAAATGGCGCAGTACAATTTGCAGTGACGTGTCGTGCTGTGCCTGTGGCAGCAATTACTTTTTTGGATTTTGATATGGCTTATATTCAACGCGCACTCATTAGCGTTTCGGACAAAACGGGCGTGGTTGTGCTGGCGCAGCAACTTCATGCCATGGGGATAGAAATTATTTCTACAGGTGGGACGGCAAAATTGCTGTCAGAACATGATGTGCCGGTCATCGAGGTGGCCGATTACACCGGTTTTGCCGAAATGCTGGATGGCCGGGTCAAAACGCTACACCCTAAAATACATGGCGGTATTCTCGCACGCCGCGATCTGGTTGCGCATCAGGCGGCGATTCGGGAAGCCGGTATTGCCCCGATAGACATGGTGGTGGTGAATCTTTACCCCTTTGCACAAACCGTGGCCCAACCGAATTGCAGTTTGGAGGAGGCCATAGAAAATATTGATATCGGTGGTCCCGCCATGGTACGCTCCGCTGCGAAAAATTTTCAGCATGTGGCCGTGCTGACGGATGTTGCGGATTATGCCCATGTATTGGATGAGATGCATGTCAATTCAGGTTCATTGTCTACATCGACCACCTATGCGCTGGCTTGTAAGGCCTTTGCGCACACCGCTGCTTACGATGGTGCGGTTGCAAATTATTTGACGGCGCGCGAATTAAACGGCGACACGGCGGATTTTCCGGCACATTTGAATGTTGCGCTGGTGCGTGAGCAGACGTTGCGTTATGGTGAAAATCCACATCAACGCGCCGCCTTTTATCGGGACAATCATCCTGCGCCCGGCAGTCTGGCTTATTACACGCAGTTGCAAGGCAAGGAACTGTCTTATAACAATATTGCTGACAGCGATGCGGCTTGGGAGTGCGTGAAAACTTTCGATCAACCTGCCTGTGTGATTGTGAAACACGCCAATCCTTGTGGCGTGGCGGTGGCTGATACACCGCTGATGGCCTATCAGCAGGCTTTCGCCACGGATCCCAGCTCAGCATTTGGCGGAATTATCGCATTCAATGTAGAAATGGATGTCGCAGCGGCACAAGCGGTGGTCCAGCAATTTGTTGAAGTGCTGATTGCACCTGCTTACAGTGCCGAAGCCCGTGCAGTGTTGGCTGAAAAAACCAATATGCGCGTATTGGTACTGCCCCTGGCGCATGAATACAATGCGCTTGAATTTAAACGGGTGGGCGGCGGGATGCTGGTACAGAGCGCCGATGTCTTTAATGTGAGTGAATCTGATTTGCGTGGCGTGACCCAACAGCAAGCCACTCCACAGCAGTTGGCAGATATGTTGTTTGCCTGGCGGGTGGCGAAATTTGTGAAATCCAATGCGGTCGTGTTCGCTGCGAATGGTCGAACATTGGGTATCGGTGCAGGGCAAATGAGCAGAGTTGATTCCACCCGTATTGCAGTAGACAAGGCGAATCGTGTGGGGTTGTCATTGATCGGTTGCGCAGTGGCTTCGGATGCTTTTTTCCCCTTTCGGGACGGCCTGGACGTGTTGGCACAAGCAGGTGCAAGCGCGGTCATTCAGCCGGGGGGAAGTGTGCGCGATGGCGAAGTGATCGCGGCGGCCGACGAACAGGGTATTGCTATGGTGTTTACCGGATACCGCCATTTTCGGCATTAACGTAAAACTTGCGTAGAGCGATACTTTGTTCGTCCTACCCCCCCCTTTTTTTCGGGAGAGGGCAAGGGGTGGGGGAAACAGATATGGCGAAGCATTGTTTCATGATTTTGGGCGGATTGCTACGCCCGTTAAGGCTCATTCAACGAGCCCTTAGAAAGAACGATGATGGATATTTTGGTTGTGGGTTCTGGCGGCAGAGAACACGCTTTGGCCTGGCGCCTGGCACAGTCGGCACGGGTCGGGCGAGTGTTTGTTGCGCCCGGGAATGCGGGTACCGCTTTGGAAAAAGAACTCATCAATGTGCCGATTACAGAGATTGATTTGTTGCTGCAGTTTGTTCAACGGGAAAAAATAGCGTTAACTGTGGTGGGGCCAGAAGCGCCATTGGCGGCAGGGATTGTGGATCGTTTTCGCGCAGTCGGCCTGAAAATTTTTGGTCCCACCCAGGCGGCTGCCCAACTTGAAGCTTCCAAGGACTTTGCCAAAGCATTTATGACGCAACAGGGTATTCCAACTGCTGCCTACCAGACTTTTACCGATGTGCTCGCTGCGCATGCCTATATTGATGCCCAAGGCGTACCGTTGGTGATCAAAGCCGATGGTTTGGCGGCAGGGAAAGGTGTGGTGGTGGCGCACCAGCTGGACGAGGCCCATGCGGCCGTAGATGCCATGCTGGCCGATAACCGTTTGGGTGCTGCCGGCGCGCGGGTGGTGATTGAGGCCTTTCTTGTCGGGGAAGAAGCCAGTTTTATTGTGATGTGCGATGGGGAACATGTGTTGCCTTTGGCCACCAGCCAGGATCACAAGCGTATTGGCGATGGCGACACCGGTGACAACACCGGAGGGATGGGCGCCTATTCACCTGCACCGGTGGTCACGCCAGAAATTCATGCCAGGGCGTTGCGTGAAGTGATTATGCCCGTGCTGGCCGGGATGAAACAGGCAGGAACGCCCTACACGGGATTCTTGTATGCGGGGTTAATGATCGGTGAAAACGGTTCCCTGCAAGTGCTGGAATTTAATTGCCGTATGGGCGATCCGGAAACCCAGCCGATTATGATGCGTTTGAAGTCCGATTTGGCAAGCCTGATGGAGCATGCCGTCAACGGTACCCTTGATGAAGTTGAGGTCGAATGGGACAGGCGTACCGCATTGGGCGTGGTGTTGGCAGCAGCCGGTTATCCCCACGCCGTGCGTACTGGGGATCGCATTACTGTTTTGCCAGAAAATAGCAGCGAGATACATGTATTTCACGCGGGTACCGCATTGGTTGATGGGCAGTTGGTGACCAGTGGGGGGCGCGTGCTGTGCGTCACGGCTTTGGGTGACAGCGCTAAAATTGCGCAGCGTTTGGCGTATGAGGCGGCAGATCAGGTCCAATTTTATGGTCGTCAGATGCGGCGTGACATTGGTTTTCGTGCGATAGACCGTAAAAAATCCGCTTAAACCGTTTCCATGATTTTGGGCAGCAATTTGCCATGCCCATCAGGAGGGCAGTGTGACAGGCAGACTTAATTGGCGAGGCCATCTGGGCCCGAAAACGGTCATTGCCTACCCGACCGAATCCTGTTTTGGTCTGGGGTGCGATCCTTGGGCCCCGCGCGCTGTGCGGCGAATTTTGCAGATGAAACGCAGGTCGCAGGCTAAAGGTTTGATTGTGTTGGCAGCCACAGTGGAACAGTTGTCCCCATTTGTCACAAAAGACAGCTTGCAGGCTGCATGGGGCAGTGGCCTGTGGCCAGGGCCGGTGACTTTTCTCTTGCCGGCAAGCCGGCGTTGCCCAGTGTGGTTGCGTGGTCGACACAACACCATTGCGGTGCGCTTGACCGGGTTTGCGCCAGCCCGTGCATTGTGCCGGCGACTGGGTACGGCACTGGTGTCCACCAGCGCCAATCGAAGCGGGCAACGCGCTGTACGCACAGCGCATGAGGTTAAACGGGTGTTTGGCTCGCAGGTGACACTTGTGGGGGGACAGAGCGGACGTGCAAAACGTCCCAGCCAGATACGTGATTGGGCAACTGGACGCGTGGTTCGTGATTAATTGGGGAAATGTGATGGTGGATGTTGCGGCGGTTAAATCTTATTTACTCGCCTTGCAGGCTTTGATTGTTGATCGCATGACGCAAGTTGATGGCGGAACTTTTTTACGCGATGTATGGCAGCGTGCTGAGGGGGGCGGCGGCATAAGTTGTGTACTGGAAAATGGTGCCGTGCTGGAGCGTGCTGGCGTGAATTTTTCCCATGTAAAGGGCGAACGTCTACCACCCTCTGCCTCGTCGCGTCACCCCGAAGCCACAGGATTACCCTTTGAGGCGATGGGGGTGTCTCTGGTGTTCCATCCCCGCAATCCCTACGCACCAACGGTACATATGAATGTGCGTTTTTTCGTGGCGGGTGCAGACACGGCTTCCGCAATCTGGTGGTTTGGCGGAGGCATGGACCTAACGCCTTATTACGGATTTCAGGAAGATGCGGTGCATTTTCATCAAACTTGCCATAAGGCTTTATTACTTTGCGGCGAAACGTATTACCCGCGTTTCAAGGCGAATTGCGATCAGTATTTTTTCCTGCCGCACCGCAATGAAGCGCGTGGCATAGGTGGCATATTTTTTGATGATTTTAATGAAAACGGCTTTGCTCACGGTTTTCATCTCATGCAAAGCGTCGGTGACCATTTCTTGTCGGCCTACCTGCCGATTCTGCAGCGCCGTAAGGACTTGCCTTATACAGAACAACAACGCGATTATCAGGCGTATCGGCGTGGGCGTTATGTGGAGTTTAATCTGGTCTATGATCGCGGCACTTTGTTTGGCTTGCAATCTCGTGGTCGAACTGAATCAATATTGATGTCCATGCCACCGCAAGTGCGCTGGGTTTACGACTGGAAGCCCGAGCCGGGTTCGCCTGAATCGGCTTTGCTGACCGAATATCTGGTTGGAAAAGATTGGCTGGCGGAGCACTAAACCCAGATGATTTTACGCAGAATAGCCTATTTTATTTCCGGCCTCGGTGTGGTTTTGCTGGCAGTGCTATGCGGTTTGCTGGTATGGGAAGCCAATACTTTTTCTCTGGAAGCCAAATACCTGACACGTGTTGCCAGCCAAATGCACTTTCATCTGGATGCGGGTGTTAACCCGGAAATACGATTTCCAGTATACGGGCCATTCGATCAACGTTTCGGTTATGTTGCTTTACCCGAATTTACCCACCGTTTGATGACGCAAAATTTTGTGGTGGCACAACAAGCTCGCATGAGCCTCGCAATGAGACAAATGGCTGACTCCGGTTTAAACTTGCCTTATCATGAAAAGACTCAGGCGGGATTACGATTGCTGGACGAAGCGGGCCTGTCTTATTATGGTCATCTGACCCCGCAAGTCAATATCCCCAGTTTTAATGCTGTTCCCCCTGTGTTACGGGACAGTTTGTTGTGGATTGAAAATCATGACCTGCTTGACCCACCCAGACAGCGCAACCCGGCTGTGGAATGGAATCGTTTGGCGCAAGCCATCATCGACAAGTTGATCAAATGGGTTGATCCGGGGCACAATGTGCCGGGCGGCAGTACTTTGGCGACGCAAATCGAAAAATTCCGGCACTCGCGTGATGGTTTGACCATGACGGTGCAAGACAAATGGCAACAAATGGCCTCTGCTTCGGTGCGGGCCTATCTGGACGGTTCGGATACACGTTTGACCCGTGAACGGGTGTTGCTGGATTATTTGAATAATGTGCCGCTTTCCGCAGCACCGGGCTCTGGTGAAGTGGTGGGCCTGCCTGATGGTTTGAGGGCATGGTACGGCTTGGACTGGGGTGAAGTCAGTGCGCGTTTGTGGGCGAATCAATCTGACGAGCAAACAGGTATGGTTTACAAACATGCCTTGTCCTTGCTGATCGCACAGCGCAAACCCTCTTACTTTCTTAATGCAAATCGGGACGCACTGGAAACTTTGACCGATGCCTACCTGCGTCTGCTGGCACGCAAAGGTGTGATTACTCCTGCACTGCGTGACCGTGCTTTAGCGGTGAAATTGCATTTTTCTGGGCGGCCTCCGCAACATAATGCCAGTTTCGTGACCCAAAAAGCGGCGAATGCGACCCGTACAAATTTATCTAATCTGTTGGGAATGCCCAGTTTGTATGCGGTGGATCAACTGGATTTAACTGCACAGACCTCGCTCAATGCTGCGGCGCAATTGCGGGTCAGCCAGTTTTTATTGGGATTGTATGACCGTGAGAAAACAATGGCTGCCGGCATGTATGGCCATGATTTGCTCGCTCCCGGCGATGACCTTGGGCACATTATGTACAGTTTTACTTTGTACGAACGCACCCCACAGGGTGCAGCATTGCGGATTCAAGCCGACAGCCTGAACCAGCCTTTTGATATCAACCGTGGCGCCAAACTGGATTTGGGTTCAACCGCCAAATTGCGTACCCTGATTACCTATCTGGAAATTGTTTCGGCTTTGCACGACAAATTTTCGGCAATGAATAGCATTGACCTTGCTGCCATGCGGAATGAAAACAGGGATCCGGTTTCGATCTGGGCGCTCGACTGGTACCGTGCCAGCCCCGACAAGTCGCTCATGACCATGTTACAAGCGGCAATGGCCCGCCAATACTCGGCCAACCCCAGTGAGACGTTTTTTACCGGAGGCGGACTGCATCACTTTGTGAATTTTACGAAAGATGAAAATTCTCGCGTGATGGACTTGTGGGAGGCAACGCGTAATTCGGTGAATCTGGTTTACATTCGGCTGATGCGCGACATTGTTCGTTATGAGATTGCCAATATGCCGGGTGTGGCAGCGAATATCCTGCCAGATGCCCATAATCCGGCGCGACGCACCTACCTGGAACGCTTCGCTGACCGTGAAGGGCAAGAATTTATGTTGCGTTTCTATAAAAAATACCGGGGTCAGTCACCGAATCAAGTGACTGACACAGTGCTTGGCGAAGTGCATCCCAGCGCACGGCGCCTGGCGGCTTTGTACCGTTACCTGTCGCCCGATCAGTCTTTGCCCCAGTTTAATCAGTTTTTACATGCTCATTCTCTGAACCAACTGGATGATGCCCGTATTGCAAGCCTGTATCAGCAATTTGCGCCAGGGGCTTTTTCGTTGACAGATTTGGGCTATATTATACAAATCCATCCTTTGGACCTGTGGCTGGCAGGGTTTTTGCGACATCACCCTGGCGCAACATTTCGACAGGCGGTGGACGCCAGTCGTGATCAGCGCATCGCCGTGTATGACTGGTTGTTTCATGCTGGACGAAAGAATGCCCAGGACGTGCGTATTCACAGCTTGCTGGAGGTGGAGGCTTTTGAGCAGATTCACGAGCAATGGAAGCGTTTGGGCTATCCGTTCGACAGTCTGGTGCCTTCCTATGCGACCGCTTTAGGCGTGTCAGCAGACCGTCCGGATGCGTTGGCGCAGCTAATGGGTATTTTGGTGAATAATGGCATGAGTTTGCCTGAAGTGTCGATTCAAGGGTTACACTTTGCTCAGGGCACGCCTTATGAAACCGATTTTATTTATCAGGCACCTGCCAGTAACAGGATGTTGCCGCCCGAATTAACCCAAGTGGTGCGCACAGCTTTGGCGGGGGTAGTGCAATCAGGCACCGCTGGGCGATTAAATGGGGTGTACAGGGACAGTGCCGGGCATATTTTACCCGTGGGCGGGAAAACCGGCACAGGGGATCATCGCTTTGACACTTTCGATAAGCAGGGGAATGTGCTAACCTCAAGAGTCGTTGATCGCACAGCAACTTTTGTGTTTTATATTGGGGACCGGTTTTTTGGTACCATGACCGCAGTGGTGCACGGTGAGGTGGGTGCTAACTATCACTTTACCAGCGCATTGCCTGCCCAGTTGATGAAAGTGATGAGCCCCTGGTTGCTGTCGGATTTTTCGCCGATTTTGGCACCGCAGGTGCCAAAACCTGAAGCAGGCGCACCACAGGTGTCAAAACATGAAGCAGGCGCACCGCAGGTACCGGAATTGGGGGTTGCAACACCGATGGCTGTACCACCACCTTTGACACACTGATGAAATTCTAATTTAGACTATGCAATTATTGGCATTTGGCCTCAACCATCAAACTGCGCCGCTGACCATTCGTGAGCGGTTGGCATTCCATGTCGACCGCATGGAAGACGCCTTGCGTGGTTTCGTGCGCAGTGGCGCAGTGAAGGAAGCAGCTATTCTTTCTACATGCAACCGCACAGAAATCTATTGCAATACAGTCAACCCGTCCGAAGCCATGGATTGGGTCGCCAATTATCACGATATCTCGCGAGAAAGTATTGAGCCTTACCTGTATCACATGCCTGCGATCGAAGCGGCACGGCATGCCTTTCGCGTGGCATCGGGACTGGACTCCATGGTATTGGGCGAAACGCAAATTCTGGGTCAGATGCGCGAAGCGGCGCGGGTAGCTGAAAACGCAGGCACTTTGGGCATCATGTTGCACAAATTGTTTCAACACACTTTTTCTGTCGCGAAAGACGTGCGCACCAGTACCGAAATCGGTGCCAGTTCGGTGTCGATGGCTGCTGCTGCGGTGCGTTTGGCTGAACGTATTTTCCCCAGTATTGCCGAGCAACAGGTGTTGTTTGTCGGTGCGGGCGAAATGATCGAATTGTGTGCGGCACATTTTGCTGCCCAAAAACCAAAACGCATCATGGTGGCCAATCGAACGGTCGCGCGCGCGCAGGCATTGGCGGATCGTTATCATGGGCAAGCCATCGCTTTGAATGAGCTACCTGACCATTTGCCTGCCTACGATATTGTGGTGACCAGTACCGCCAGCCCTTTGCCTATTCTGGGTAAAGGACTGGTTGAGCGCGCATTGAAAGCGCGTCGGCACCGCCCGATGTTTATGCTGGATTTGGCCGTTCCGCGTGATATTGAGGCAGAAGTATCTGAGTTAAATGACATTTTTCTTTACACTGTGGATGACTTGGGCAGCGTTGTGCAGCAAGGTCGCGAGAACCGTCAAGCACAGGTAGGGCAGGCAGAATCCATCATTGAAACCAATGTGCAGCAATTTCAGCACTGGATGGAAATGCGTGAAATGGTGCCGATGATACGCAATTTGCGTGATCATGCCGAACGCGTGCGACGTCATGAAATACAACGTGCACTCAAACAGCTCACTCGCGGTGACGAACCCGAACAGGTGCTGGAACAGCTGTCGCACGGACTCACCAATAAATTCTTGCACCATCCCACTCATGCCCTGCACCACGCCGCCGATGCAGAACGTCACGAATTGCTGGCATTGCTTTCCCGTTTGTATCCGGTCGATTTGGACTCATGAAACCCTCCTTACTGAAAAAATTAGCCCAGTTGACAGACCGGCTGGATGAAATTGATCGCCTTTTAGCACTGGAAACCAGTACCAGAGATTTGGACAATTATCGGCGTTTGACGCGCGAACATGCGGAAATTTCTCCGGTGGTCGCCCTGTATCGCCAGCTGGTTGCTGCCCAGGCAGATTTGGCTTACGCAGGGCAAATGCTGGGCGATGCCGAAATGAAAGAGCTGGCCGAGCAGGAAATGGACGATGCGCAGGCGCGCATCCTGGCGCTGGAGCTCGACTTGCAGACAGAGTTGTTGCCCAAAGACCCCAACGATGAACGCAATATTTTTCTTGAAATACGGGCGGGAACGGGTGGCGATGAATCGACGTTGTTTGCAGGGGATTTGTTGCGCATGTATGTCCGTTACGCTGAACGGCAACGCTGGAAAGTGGAAGTGGTTTCGGAAAGTCTCAGCGATCTGGGTGGGTACAAGGAAATCATTCTGAAACTGATCGGGCGCGGCGCGTATTCGCGCCTTAAATTTGAATCTGGCGGTCACCGTGTGCAGCGGGTACCCGAAACGGAAACGCAGGGGCGCATTCACACCTCAGCCTGTACGGTGGCAGTGATGCCGGAAGCCGATGAAGTCGCCGAGGTGAATCTTAATCCGGCAGATTTGCGTATTGACACCTACCGTGCCAGCGGCGCGGGTGGACAACACATTAACAAAACCGATTCGGCTGTCCGCATCACCCATTTACCTACCGGGATTGTGGTGGAATGCCAGGATGACCGTTCACAACACAAAAACAAGGCGCAAGCGATGTCCGTGCTGGCGGCCCGCATCAAGTCTGCGCAAATGCGCGAGATGGCAGACAAGGAAGCCGCAACGCGCAAATCCTTAATCGGCAGCGGCGACCGCTCGGAACGCATCCGTACCTATAACTTCCCGCAAGGTCGCATGACCGATCACCGCATCAACCTCACCCTGTACAAACTGGACGCCATCATGGAAGGCGAGATCGATGCCTTGCTGGATGGTTTGGCCACCGAGTATCAGGCTGAGCTGCTGGCTGCAATGGGGGAGTAATTCAAAAAGATGCCCCTGGTGATCACCGAACATTTGCGACAAGATCAGGCCCTCCTGACTCAGCAATTGGACCTGACGCCTGCTGAGGCGCGTCTTGATGTGCATGTGCTGGCGGCCCATGCCTGCGGCGTTGAGCGGGTGTGGCTGTTGGCGCATGGCGATGAATGCATGCCCCCGGCAAGCGCATCCCATTATGAACAGTCTCTGGCGCGACGCTTGAGCGGAGAGCCCGTCGCTTACATTGTCGGTATGCGGGAGTTCTACGGTCACCGGTTAATGGTGAATGCCGATGTATTGATCCCTCGTCCGGAAACGGAATTACTGGTTGATCTGGCTCTTGCACGGATTGAACCGGATGACGCTGCGCAAGTGTTGGAACTCGGTACCGGCAGTGGCGCCATTGCACTTGCGGTGGCCCTGGCGCGACCGGGCGCAAGGGTGTGTGCGGTAGATAAAAGCATTGCTGCATTACACATGGCACAAGAAAATAGCCGTCAATTGGCGGCGTTAAATATTGACCTTGTGCAAAGCGATTGGTGGGCACAGGTGCCACCCCAACGTTTTGATTTGATCCTCAGTAATCCGCCCTATATTGCAGAACAAGACCCGCACCTGAAACAAGGCGACGTACGCTTTGAACCATTGTCAGCACTGGCGGCGGGTCAGGATGGTCTGGATGATCTGCGTCATATTATTTCCGAAGCACCCAACTGGTTAAAAGCAGGCGGCTGGCTGATGCTGGAACACGGTTACGACCAGGGTGCGGCAGTGCGCAGTTTGTTAAATTCTGCAGGGTTTGCAGTGGTGGAGACCCATCTGGATTTGGCGGGTTTGGAACGTGTCAGTTGCGGCAGGAAAACCTGATGCCGAACTTGTCGTGTGGTGGGTAATGCAAAGTGAAATCAAGTCAGCAGTGGCGCTGCTGAGCGCAACAACACCCCGCAAGTGCGGGGTGTGTATGAGGAAAGCTTAACGGCGGTCGTTGCCGGAAAATGCCATTAACAGGCTCAGCAGGTTGACGAAGATGTTGTAGATGTCGAGATAAATCGCCAGCGTAGCCATGACGTAGTTGGTTTCACCGCCCACGACAATCCTGCTCACATCAAACAGCAAATAACCCGAGAAAATCAGGATGGCAATGGCGGAAATGGCCAGAGATGCCGCTGCAACATGGAAAAAGAGGTTGGCGATAGAAGCCAGGATCAACATCACCAAACCGACCATCAGGAACTGGCCCAGAAAGCTGAAATCTTTTTTGGTGACCGTCGCGACGGTTGCCAAAGTCAGAAAAATGGCCCCCGTACCGCCAGCAGCCATTGCAATCAGTTGACCGCCATTACTGAAGTGCAGCGCGACTTGCAGGATGGGGCCCAACATCAGGCCAAGCAAAAAGGTGACAAGCAACAGCAGTAGAATACCTATGCTGTTATTGCGGTTGGCCGAGATGCCTGCAAACAGGCCGAACATGACGGCCAGCATCAACAGCGAACCGATGAGGGGATGTTGTGCCAAAAAGCCAAAATGCATTTGAATACCCATGAACGCGCCGATAACGGTGGGTATCATGGTCAGGCCCAGCATCATGTAGGTGCTGCGTAATACTTTTTGTTGTGTTGAAACTGGCGTAAGGCCAGCGTTAACAGTGTTAAGTTCCATAGTGGATGCTCACAATAAATAAAGGATACAGCGTAGACTATAACATGGGTCGATAAGTTGCAAGGATACTTTTAAAACCGGGATAAAATTGGCAATATCATTGTTCACGTTCAAATACACTGATTGATTCCACGTGCGCGGTATGCGGGAACATATTGGCAATCCCTGTGGCTTTTAATTGGTAACCTTTTTCGTGCACGAGTACCGCTGCGTCGCGTGCCAGGCTGGCAGGGTTGCACGACACATACACGATGCGGTGCGGGGCTTCGTCGTCGAGGGCTTGTGCCAGTGCCAGTGCGCCATCGCGCGGCGGATCAATGAGCATTTTATCGATTTTACCCAGCGCACGTAAACTTTCTGGCGTCATTTCAAACAAATTGGCACAAGAAAACTGCACATTGCTGATGTTGTTGTGGGTGGCATTTTGCGTGGCGCGGGTCACCAGTTCCGGACTGCCTTCGATGCCGATGACGTTGCCAGCGTGACGGGCAATCGGCAGGGTAAAATTGCCGATACCACAAAACATATCTGCGATGCGTTCATGCGCGGCAGGTGCCAGCAATTGCATGGCGCGGCGGATTAAAATGGGATTGACGGCGGTGTTGATCTGGGTAAATTCACTGGGTTTGAACGGCATGACCAAATGATATTCAGGCAAGTGATATGCAAGTTTGGCTGCATCCAGTGGATAAAACGGGATGATGGTGGTCGGTCCTTTGGATTGCAACCACCATTGAATGTGATGTTGATCCGCGAATTGGCGCAGCATATCCTGGTCGGCCTCACTGGGTTCGGCCATGTGGCGCAGCACCAGCGCATCGACATCATCGGTGGCGACAACTTCAATTTGCGGCACCGCAGCGCGGATGCTCAACTGTACAATCAACTGGCGTAAAGGGTCAATCAGTGCAGAAATGCGCGGCGGCAGTACCGCGCAGGCATGCATGTCGGCGATGAAGCTGTTTTTGCGTTCGTGAAAGCCGACCAGCACGCCGCCTTTTTTTTCCACCAGGCGCACCGACAAGCGTGCGCGGGTACGGTAACCCCAGGAAGGGCCGTGAATGGCGGGCAAGATGTATTCGGCGTGCACTGTTCCGATGTGGTTGAGGTTGTCTTCCAGCACCCGCTGTTTAGCAGCCACTTGAGCGCTGGCTTCGATATGTTGCAGGCTGCAGCCGCCGCATACCCCAAAATGCGGGCAACGAGGGGTGACCCGCATGGCGCTGGGGGTGATGACACGAAGCAGCTGCGCCATTTCATAATGTTCTTTTTTTCGGTAACTGGAACAGGTCACCAGTTCGCCAGTGATCGCGCCATCAATAAATAAAGTTTTTCCGTCCGAGCGATGCGCCACTCCACGTCCCTCGTGGTCGATGGATTCTATTTTGACCGGTTCAGGCTTGATGGCTCCAGATTGAATCGGGTTAGGTGTGAGCATGGCTTATTTTAATGCAGCAAACACGGCATCACGTATGGCATCTACGCTACCCAAACCATTGATCTTTACGTAATGTGGTGCCATATCCAATTCAGTGTTCGACCAGGAAGCATAATAGTCCACCAGGGGTTTGGTTTGCGCATGATAAACCGCTAACCGTTTGAGCACAGTTTCTTCGCGGTCATCATCACGCTGTATCAAGGGTTCGCCTGTGAGGTCGTCAAGGTTATCTCTGGCGGGTGGATTGAATTGAATGTGGTAAGTGCGTCCTGATGCGGGGTGCACGCGGCGACCCGAAATTCGTTTTACAATTTCATTGTCCGGCACGTCGATTTCAATCACATGGTCGATGTTAACGCCAGCTGATTTCAATGCTTCAGCTTGTACAATGGTGCGTGGAAAGCCATCGAACAGGAATCCCTGGGCGCAGTCGGCCTGTGCAATACGGTCTTTGACCAGACCGATGATGATGTCGTCGGACACCAGTTGACCTGAATCCATTACGGCCTTGGCCGCTAAACCGAGCGCTGTACCCGCTGTAATGGCCTGGCGGAGCATATCGCCGGTAGAAATTTGTGGAATATGAAAATGGTCACGGATGAAATGGGCCTGAGTGCCTTTTCCGGCACCCGGGCCGCCTAACAGTATGATGCGCATGAGGGATTGACTTTCATGGAGTGAGGGTTGATAACAAGCTAGAAGCGAATTGCGTACGGGCTAATTCCAGGTCTGATGACGTGTCTACGCCCGGGGCTGCGGGCAGTTGGCTGATGGCCACGCTGATGCTGTACCCATGCCAAAGTACGCGCAATTGTTCCAGCGATTCGATATGCTCCAGAGGCGAGGCGGGTAACTGGTTGTATTGACGTAAAAATCCGGCGCGGTAAGCATACAGGCCAATGTGGCGATAAATCGGTAGCGCATCGGATTGTAGTGAGGAATGTCGCCAACCGTCACGCGGACAGGGGATTGGCGCACGACTAAAATACAGGGCATGCCCTGCCTGATCCATCACTACTTTGACGTGATTGGGATTGAGAAAACTGTCTTCATCATGGATGGGGTGGCACAGGGTGGCGACCGCCGATTCAGGATGATCGGCCAGTTCTTGTGCAACGGTGCGGATGAGTTGTGGGTCGATCAGGGGTTCATCGCCTTGTACGTTGACCACGATACAGTCATCGTTTAATGCCAGTGCGTCTACTGCCTCAGCCAATCGCCCGGTGCCCGAAGTGTGATGCGTGCCGGTTAGTAAGGTGGTGTGACCATGTGCGTGGGCAGCGGCAGTGATGCGCTCGTCATCGGCCACAATCCACACACTGTCGGCGCCGCTGAGTACAGCGCGCTCAGCCACGCGCACCACCATTGGCTTGCCATGAATATCAGCCAGCGGTTTTGCCGGTAACCGGGTTGAAGCATAGCGCGCCGGGATGATGACCACAAACCCCATTAAATTTCCCCGGAAAAGTGATTTTTAACATTGTCCATTAAGGTGTTTCATCCTCGGCCAATACGCGCGCTTCGCTTTCCAGCATCACGGGAATGCCATCACGGATGGGGAAGGCCAGGCGTTCTGCTTTACAAATTAATTCATTGGCAGATTTATGGTAGATAAGTTTACCCTTGCAGATCGGGCAGACCAGAATATCAAGTAGTTTACTGTCCATTATTTAGCATCCAATAGCGATAAAAGATGAGGCATCAGCGCGGCGTCAACCTGTGCTGCTACCGGCCACACCCACATATTGTCGGTGGCGAAAGCTTGACATTTTACTGCATCTTTCTCTGTCATGATGAGATTGCCTGGAAAATTCAGTTCATCGGCTTGAAATGCGTGATGATCGGGAAAGGGGTGTGGGGTAAATGTCAGGCCAGCTGCTTGCAACTGATCAAAAAAGCGTTGCGGATGTCCAATGCCAGCTATGGCATGCAGCGGTTCGTTTGCAAAGTGATGCACATCAACATGATGGTGGGGTGACTTAAGCGCATAAATGGGCGCAGGTACCAGTTGCATGGTGTGATGAGCGCGTAGCGCGCGCAGGCTGGGATGTGCGGTACCTGTTTGGTTCACTACCACGATATCGACTGAATTTAAGCGCGACAGGGGTTCGCGCAAGGGTCCCGCAGGCAGCAAATGGGTATTGCCAAATCCGCGTACTGCATCAACGACTGCAATATCAATATCCCGATCTAATGCCAAGTGTTGTAGCCCATCATCGCTAAGCAGTACATCGGTTTCGGGGTGCGCTGCGAGCAGTGCGCGGGCGGCAAGGGGGCGATTGCGTCCCACCCAGACCGGCACGGAAGTTCGGCTGGCAAGCAGGATCGCTTCGTCACCAGTTTGCGTGGCATCGCTTTGAGCGGTGACAGCCAGTGGGACGCGAGCTTGACCGCCATAGCCCCGGCTGATGATGCCGGGATGCTTTCCCTTAGCCTGGAGTTGTTGCGCCAGCCAAATGACCAGAGGGGTTTTCCCTGTGCCCCCTACCGTGAGATTGCCTGCTACAATGACCGGCACGGGAAGGGTGTGGGCGGAGACAAGATTAAGGCGGTATGCCAGTCGGCGTAGCGTGATCAGGCTGCGATATAAACAGGATAAAGGGCGCAAGACCATTTGCCACGCACTGCGTTGTTGCCACTGTTGCATCAGCCAAGCCTGGAATCCATGCCCAAAGGTCTCAGCTACCATTCAAAAACCCGCTCTATCAGTGCGCGGCTGTCTGATTCGGCTTGCCGTCGCTCTTGCCAGAATGACCGGCGTGCCCGATCACCGGCTTGGCGTGCATGGATGGGATTGGCGCGCCAATCGCGCCATTTTTCCAGTGGCGTTGGGCAGATAAGTAACATTGCATTTTGCGCAGGCAGATAGGGCAAAACGCAAGTGATGGCTGCGCCACCGGCCATGGCTTGCCACAACAATTCACTGTCACCCCGGGAAAAATGCGTGCCGGTGACGGAGGCAGACACCGCCGGTAGCCATTTCTCGTCGTCCACCCAAATCACCTGGCCGTCGACCATGGGTTGTCTGTCCCATTGACTGATGGCCAGGTGCGGTGCATCGGGCTGGTGACCACTGACAAATAGCACGTCTTCGGGTGCTTCGTTTATCCATTGCTTGATGAAGGGATGGTCAGCTGCAGAATCGCTGTGCCACCACCACAGATGGCGTTCATGACCTTGATTAACCAGTGTTTTGAAGTTTGGGTCGATTTGTGCCTGGGTGAGCAGGGTTTGTAAATCTGCACCTGTCCCGATGGTTTCGTGATGAAAAGTGCAAAATTGAGGGTGGGTGACTAAAACACGAGGATGTTGATTCAGCAGCGCATGCAAATGAGGGCGTACTGGGGTGTTCACCACGATAATTCCGTATGGCTCAAGGCGTTGCATGGCACGCGCCAGTGCGCGAGGATGGTCGCAAGGCGCATAGCCCCATCCAGTTTTGTCGCATTCATCTAAAGGGGCAAGCAGGTCGGGGTATTCATGCTCAAAGCTGAGCACCAGGCGAATATCCAGGCGATTAGCGCGTAATGCCACAGTCAATTCTGCGGCCTGATGCACGCTTTCACGTGTATTGCCGGCAATGACCCAAATCACCTTGCCACGTTCACCCAAAGGTTTTAACCAACCCCACCGCGCCGCAATGCGTGAATTTTGTTCGTTTTTACGGTCACGTCGATCGGCCAACCACAAGCCAAAAAAATTACTGCCAAAAGGGTCTTTCCAGTGAATGCTCATGCCCAAAGTCGTGCTGGTGTCTTATTGCATAAGTCTGCGTCAATATCGAGGCCGAGGATTTGGCACGGATGGCGCGAAGGTAACCGCAGCCATAGCCATTCTATGGCGAGGATTGGCGACAAAGCCAGCTGAGTCAAAGACTGGACGAATATAGCAAGACTTGTGCAATTAGACACTCGCATCAATTGGCTTTTTCTGTCGCAAAGGTGATGCGGGTCAAACCCGCTTCTCTGCCTGCTTCCATGACATTGATGACGGATTGGTGTGTGGTTTTGGCATCAGCATTGATTACGATGACTGTGTCAGGCGAGCCTTTGGCTGCCTGCTGCAGCAGCTGAGCCAGATTGGCTACATTGGAAAAGTTGATTGGGGTATTGTTGATCGCGTAATTGCCTGCAGCATCGACGGAAACAGTTACCTGTTGCGGTTTTTCTTTGGTGGTGTCGCCATTGGCCTGCGGTAGATTGATCTGCAGCTCGGAGAATTTGGAGTAAGTTGTGGTCACCATCAAAAAAATCAGTACGACCAATAATACGTCGATCATGGGAATCAGGTTGATTTCCGGTTCTTCGCTGTTTTTTCGGTGTTGAAAATTCATGAGGCGACTCTTTATGTGCGTTCGTTATGCAGCATTTCAACCAGCTTGACAGCTTCTTGCTCCATATTAATGACAATGTCGTCTACACGCGCACGGAAAAGCCGGTAGGCAATCAAACTGGGAATCGCCACAATCAAACCAAAGGCGGTGTTATACAGTGCAGTAGAAATGCCATGGGCCAAAACAGCAGGATTGCCGCCAGAGGGTGTTTGGGCACCGAAAATTTCGACCATGCCGATCACCGTGCCCAGCAGACCCAACAGGGGGGCGACGGACGCGATGGTGCCCAGCGCGGGTAAAAAGCGTTCCAGATCATGCACCGCAGCGCGTCCGGCTTCTTCAATCGCTTCTTTCATGATGGCGCGTGAATTTTTGGCATTGCGCAAGCCTGCCGCCAATACGCGACCCAGCGGCGAGCTTTCTGCCAATAAAGCAAGCATTTCCGGATTGGCACCCTGGCTGTGATAAGCCTTTAAGGTTCTGTCCAGCAAGTCTTTGGGTGCGACTTCACTGGTGCGCAGGGAAATAATACGTTCGATAATGATGGCGACAGATAAAATTGAGGCCAGAATGAGTGACCAGATCGGCCAACCGGCTGCTTCGACAATTGCTAACACGCAAAAACTCCATAGATGTACAACACGGTTACTTTAGCGTGAGAATGAAAATTCGGCAAGCGTTCATTTTGGATTTGTGCGTTAAGATTGTGGTAAATGACGCCATGCAAAACCATTTGCCTGGTCGGCATAATCCAGCCATTGTGGATGGTGACCCAATGCACCGGCAAGACTGGCCAGTGCTAATTGCGGGGTGTTGTTGTGTTGTGACAGGTGTGCGGCAATGAGGTGATGTAAGCGACAGGTATCTATTTGAGTCAGCAGCCTGGCTGCAGTCTGATTGTCAAGATGTCCAAACTGGCCGCCGATACGCTGTTTGAGTGATGGTGGGTAAGGGCTGTTGCGCAGCATGTCGGTGTCATGGTTGCACTCCAACACCAGTGCATCGCAACCGTTGAGCATGTCAACAATGTGGGGTGTGATGGCACCCACATCGGTGAGTACGCCCAAGCGGTGCCGCCCGTTACTGAAAACATATTGTACAGGTTCGCGCGCATCGTGCGGCACTGGAAAAGCTTGCACAAAGATGTCGCCAATCTGGAAACTTTGGTGGCTGTCAATTACACAGATTTCGGGCAGCGGCCCCTTGTGTCGGCGCGCGTGCTGCTGTGTGCCATGTGTCATCCACAGCGGAATGTTGTATTTGCGCGCGAAACGCACCGCGCCTTGCAGATGATCGGCATGTTCATGTGTGAGGAGAATGGCAGTGATTTGCTCCGCGCCCAAATCTTTGTTCGCTAATCGATGACAGGTATCGCGCAGACCAAACCCACAGTCCAGCATAATGCGGGTTTGGCCCACTTCTACCACCAGCGCATTACCCTCACTGCCACTACCTAAACTGGCAAAACGCATTGCGCCACATATTCCGCTTTGTCTGTGTCGGGTCGCAAAGGCCACTGTACAGGTAACATGGTGCTATTTCAGTTGTCCGAATAACTTGTTGATAATCCGGGTGACTATTTTAACTGGAGCGGGCTTGCCTTCGTTGTTTAACACGCGGATGTCCGTGCGCGTGGCAGCAGCATTTTCATCCAGCTCAATTTGATATTGGGTAAAGTTGTCGCCAATGTGTTTCCAGAATGCCAGTTTATCCAGAATACCGGTTGATTTTTCATCATCGACGGCCGTTTGGTCTTCGGTCACAACATACATGCCTTTGTTACGGTCGCGGCTCACAATGTTGTAACCGGCGTGTTCCAGAGCGAGACCCACGCGTCGCCAGGCCGGATCAAAGGCTTCATCATCATGAAGGAAAATGCTGCCATCATCAGCATGAGCAAGGTGGGCTAAACCACTCGGTGCACTGGTTTGTAACAGGGTTTTCGCTTGCATGGTGGTTACACCAAAATCTTGCATCAAACGTGTCAGCATTTCGGCTTCGGCACCTGGGTCACTGGGACCAATTTGCCACGCGGTTTGCATCGCATCGATGCTGTTGTCGTGAACTTCGATTGCGGTGCGTTCCGTGATGTAAATTTCGGTCTGATTGGGGTTGGTCGTGACACTTTCTATGCGCGTGCGGAATTGATCACGTTGACCGCTGGAATACATGCCGGGCAATATCTTGCCCAGTGTGCTGTGTATGATATCTTGCGGCAGTTTGTCACTGTCATCTTTCCAGCCGGTTTGCAAAATGCCAATTTTGGGGTCGTTTTGCGTCAATTTGAACCCATTATCCTGCCAGAATTTAACCAGCTTGGGCCAGACAGTCTCAGGTGACTGATTGACCACTAACCAGCGTTCCCCGCCGGAATGCTCGAGGCGCACCGTGTTGTCCGGTTTGGGCAATACGAGGTCGGCGCTGGCTTGTTGTTCACCCTGGGCAACGGATGCACTTGATTCTGCTGCACGACCACTGGCGGTGCCCTGCTGTGCGGCACTGTAAGCTGAATAGGTGGCGCTGGTCGGCGCATTCGATTCGTTGACTTGATAGCGCTTGTCTGTATCAATGGCAGTTAAATCAGGCGGTACCTCTAACGCATGCGATTGGGGTACATTTTGATAATCAACAGGCTCTGATTTGAATACGTTTTTGATGCTGCTGCAGCCATTCAGGCTCAGCAACAGGCCTGCGCCAATCAGTGCAATGGTTACGGGCTTGAGTTTCATTGTGTTGGATCCTTGGTGATAAGGGCTCGTTAATGATTAGGAAGGGTGATCTGTGCCTGACGGATGGCCAATCGTAAACGCTCTTGGTGCACTGGAGCCAATTGGGTCAGTGGCAAGCGGATGCCGTGCGAAATTTGACCCATTTCAGCCAGTGCCCATTTTACAGGAATGGGGTTGGCTTCGAGAAATAAATCACAATGCAAACCAAAAAGTTGACGGTTCAGTTCGCGTGCCAGGGTTAAATCACCCGAAGTTGCTGCAGTATACATTTGGTGCATACTTAAGGGCGCAACATTCGCTGTGACCGAAATGACGCCGTGTCCACCCAGCAGGAAAAAGGCTAAGGCTGTGGCGTCGTCGCCGGTGTACAGTGCAAAATCGGTGGGCGCATGCAAGATGAGTTCGGTGGCGCGCTGGATATTTCCCGTCGCATCTTTAATGCCGGCAATTCCATCAATTTGTGCCAAACGCAAAACCGTTTCATTGCTGATGTCGCAAGCAGTGCGCCCCGGCACATTATAAAGAATCATCGGTAGATCAACGGCTTCGGCAATGGTTTTAAAATGCCGGTACAGGCCTTCCTGACCGGGTTTGTTGTAATATGGGGCAACAGACAAGCCGAAACTTGCCCCTGACTCCAGGGCGCAGCGGGTCAGCGCAATGGCCTCACTGGTAGAATTGGCACCGGTTCCGGCAATGACGGGGATGCGGCCGGCAACATGTTCGACGGTAACACGAATGAGTTCGCAGTGTTCATCAAAACTGACGGCGGGTGATTCCCCGGTGGTACCTACAACGACGATGGCATCGGTTTGTTGCGCAATATGCCAGTCAATCAGCTTGCGAAGACCGGCAAAATCCAGACTGCCGTCTTCAAACATGGGTGTAACAATGGCCACCAAACTGCCTGTAAGCATATCAATACCTGTGGGCTAAAGTCGCATCAAGCTAACATGATGGCATATCAGGTCGATGCAAAGATCAATCATTAAAGTGGTAAGTTTACCCGATTCAGGGCTGCTGTAGAATACACGGATGAATAAAATACGTTTGGACGGACAGATTATGAACGCGTCTTTGGCATGGGTGAATGGCGAGCCGCTTAAGGAGTTGCCACCGGACCTGTATATTCCACCTGATGCGTTGGCGGTTTATCTCAACACTTTTGAGGGGCCGCTGGATCTGTTGTCCTGGCTGATACGCCACCATCGATTGGATGTGCTGGATATTCCTATGGCGCAGCTGACCGCACAATACATGAAATATGTGTTGTGGATGCGTAGCCAGCGACTCGAATTGGCCGCTGAATATTTGGTGATGGCGGTGTGGTTGATTGAAATCAAATCACGCCTGTTATTACCTGGTGTGCCGGATGTTGACGAAATGGGGGGGGATATTGATCCTCGTGCCGAGTTGGTACAGCGCTTGCTGGAATATGAACAAATTAGATGGGCGGCGCAGCAATTGGAGGCTTTGCCCCGAATTGGGCGTGAAATTTTTGCGGTACACCTCTCGCCTGAACTGGTCGCAGAGTCTCCGCCGCTGGTGGATGTGGCGGCATTTCCCCTCATTTGGCTTGAGTTCATCAAGCATGACCGTCTACTGAGTCACCACAAGGCGGCCCGGCGGGAGTTGTCAGTGCGCGCAGCGATGGCGAATTTGTTGTCTGGCGTGCAAGGCGACTTTTTCGTTGAATTTTATACATTGTTTGATGTCCGGCAGGGTGTGGCGCAGTGGGTGGTGAACTTTTTGGCATTATTGGAATTGGCACGGGAACACCAAATTGAATTGGTGCAAAATCAATCGTTCGCACCAATTTATCTGCGCGCAGCCGGCGCGACGGGTGAGGGGGATTTATTTTGACACACTTAAAAATTGTGCTGGAAATGTTGTTGTTGAGTAGTGTCGAACCACTGACTTTGGCACAGATGCGTTCAGCCCTGGATGAGGAGGTGTCATCTGAAGCGTTACGACGCGGTTTGGACGCGTTGCGTTCAGACTGGCATGATCGCGGATTGGAATTGGTGTGTGTGGCAGATGGTTGGCGTTTCCAAACCAAAGTGCAATTTCAGGGGTACTTGCAACGCTTGCGGGTGGAAAAACCGCCCAAATATTCGCGTGCAGTCATGGAAACCCTGGCTGTCATCGTTTATAAACAACCGGTGACCCGTGGTGACATCGAAGCCATTCGCGGCGTCAGTTTGAATGCGCAAACATTGCGTACGCTTGAGCAGCGCGGCTGGATACGGATTGCCGGTCATCGCAATGTGCCCGGACGTCCGGCGTTGTTTGTCACTACCCCGCAATTTTTGAGCGATTTAAATCTTCGTACATTGGATGACTTGCCGCCATTGCAAGGTGGTGATGAGCAGGTTCCGAATCTTGCTGTCAATGCCGAGTTGGACTTGTAGTGCTGACAGATGGAGAATAGTCACTGAGTGGTGTGTATGGAATACTTGATTCAATATTTTGCATAAGCGTGCGGGGAGATTGTGCAGTATATTGTTTTATAAATAAATTTTATCGGTTTCTGCTGCGCGCTAGCCCCGCCTGTTTCATTCAGGAGGCCGCTGTATCGTGATTTATGCATCGGGTAGAATAACTTTCCATATGAAACAACAGGCAAGCGATGCCCCTTGTTCATTTATCCTTTTGCCTTGCTGCTTTAACTCCCCGGCCTGAAGGGCCGGTGAACTTCTTGTCGTCATAATCAGCAAGAAGCTCATTTATTTGTTAATGACTCCTAAGGGTAAGCTATAATTTCAACTTATTCGTATCATTGGAATTATCATGTCAGCACCTCATTCGCGTCCGCCACGTTCTGTGCGGTCCCCTAAATCATCTGACACACCATTCTCCGATGACGGCGAGACAGCGGATCCGTCTTCGCAAAAATTGCAAAAAGTGCTGGCTGCAGCCGGTTTTGGTTCGCGGCGCGAGATGGAAGAATGGATCAGCAATGGTCGTGTGAGCGTCAACGGCGAGATCGCGACGCTTGGCACGCGAATCACGGAAGCAGACCGGGTTCTGGCTGATCGCCGCCCCGTGCGTTGGCCGTTTAGCCTTGCCTTGCCGCGTGTACTGATTTACCACAAGCCCGAGGGTGAGATTGTGAGTCGCGATGATCCCGGTGCGCGTCAAACGGTTTTTGAAAATTTGCCCAAAATAAAAAACGGCAAATGGATTGCGATTGGGCGTCTGGATTTTAATACGGAAGGTTTGTTAATATTTACCAGCGACGGTGAATTGGCCAATCGTTTGATGCACCCCAGTTTTGCGGTAGAGCGTGAATATGCCGTACGTATTATGGGCGAGTTGACCCGGGAGCATATGCAGCAATTGACTTCCGGAATTGAGCTGGATGATGGTTTGGCGCGTTTTGAACGCATTATGGAAGAGGGGGGTGATAATTCTAACCGTTGGTATCGCGTGGTGATTCGCGAAGGGCGTAATCGTGAAATTCGGCGGATGTTTGCTGAAGTGGGCATGATGGTAAGCCGTTTGATACGGGTACGTTTTGGCGTGGTGAATTTGCCCGCTCGCGTGAAGCGCGGGAAGATGATGGAGTTGGATGTGAAACAGATTGTCACGTTGCTGAAATGGGCGGGGATGCCGGTGCCTGATGTGTTGCCGCAGACGCGCCCGCAAGACAAAAGGCGATAATTAACCATGCTGGATTTTATATTTTTTGATGAAGGTTTGCGTGACCGGTTTGTGGCTAGCCTGCAAGGGAAATCGATTGCGACCCACATGAAAGATGACCATTTTGGTTGGACTGTGCACTTTGATGAAATGAGTCTCAGTGATGAAGTGGTGCATGAGATTGAGGCAGAGTATGAGGCGCTTGAAATTGAACAAATGCACCTGATTGAGCAGGAGGAAGGTGGTTTGGAAAAACATGTCGCCGGTTTTGAAGTGCATTTGCCTGATGGCAATACGGTTATGGTATCGATTAACCCTGGCCTGGCGGCACGGTTGATACAGGAATTTACGTTTGACGAAATTCATGACATGTTTTCCAGTGTGGCAGCTGCGGCCATCAACCCGGATCGCCGCCCACTTTGTCAGCGGGAAAACTGATTGATGGGTGCTTTGGCGTTGATGGCGGTGGGTGTGGGCGCGGCATTGGGCGCATGGTTGCGCTGGATTTTGGGCGTTTGGCTCAATCCTTTGTTCCCCACTTTGCCGCTGGGTACCCTGGCGGCTAATCTCGGCGGCGGATATGTGATTGGCCTGTCGATTGCTTTTTTTGCGGCGCAGCCTTCCTTGTCGCCGGAATGGCGTTTATTGATTATTACCGGATTTTTGGGTGGCCTCACGACTTTTTCGACTTTCTCGGCGGAGGTGTTTACCCTGCTTGCGCGCCAGGAATGGGGTTGGGGTGTTTTGGAAATATTGGTGCATGTGGTGGGGTCTATCAGCATGACAGCATTGGGCGTTTTGACTTTTTCTTTGTTTGGGACTAAGGGTTCATAAATGAATACAGTCTGTTTGCGTTTGTATGCGCGTGAGGGTGAACAACATCGTGCGCGTTTGATTCATGATTATTTGCTGGAGCAAGCCAAAGCGTTTGGCGCCAGCGGGGCAACGGTGATGCGCGCCAGTGCCGGTTTTGGCCGACATGGTTGGCATGAAACCACATTTTTTGAACTTGGGGGTGATCTGCCTGTGGTCATTGAAATCATACTGGCTGCGGAGTTGGCGGAAAAAATGCTCGCCCTGTGTGCGGCAGAACAGTTGCATTTGTTTTATACCTTAATGCCCGTGACGACGGGGATTACGGGTTCAGGCCCCGTTCATGAATCTGACTGATGCGCTTATTCCCCCCGGCTGGAATGGTTTATGGTGGCCTTTTTTGGCATTATTGGGCGTGGTGTTGTGGCGTGCCCCCTGGGTGATGTTGCGCAAGCCAGGTGTTTTGAATTTGATGTTGGGTGCCTCCGTGCTGGTGCTTGCTTATTGGCAAATTCATGCAGGTCTCCGCCCCGGTTTGGGGATGCATTTATTGGGCGCGACATTACTGACGCTTCTGTTTGGTCCGTGGTTTGGTTTTTTGATTGTGCTCGTGGCCCTGGTGTTGAATACGGCCTGGTTTGGCGGCGCTTGGTATGCGTTGCCTTTAAATGCCTGGGTGATGGGCGTTGTGCCTGTCACGGTGAGTTGGGCGCTATACCGTTTGGTGGAGGCGAAACTGCCTAACCATCTGTTTATTTATATTTTTATTAATGCATTTTTGGGTGCGGGTTTGGCAGTGATGGCCACTGGATTAATGGCCGTTGGGGTGTTGACTGCCATGGGGGATTACAGCTGGCTGGATTTGTCGCACAATTATTTGCCATATTATTTTTTAATGGCCTGGTCTGAAGCGGTGACTACCGGGATGCTGATTACTGTACTGGTGGTGTATAAGCCGCAATGGGTCGCCACATTCAATGACAAACAGTATCTTGATCAATGAACGTGGTGGGGCCGTTGTTACCTGAATTGAATACGCTGCAAGATCAACCTGCTCTGTATTGGCGGCCTGCCGCCCTGGAATTTCCGCCTGATTTGCCGATTGTTGCGCGCGGGGAGGAAATCGTTTCGGCTTTGCGCGCCCATCAAACGATTATCGTATGCGGAGCGACGGGGTCTGGCAAAACCACCCAGCTGCCTAAAATGTGTTTGGCGGCCGGTCGTGGTGTGGTGGGGCGTATCGCCTGTACGCAACCCAGGCGCATTGCTGCACGCGCTTTGGCCACGCGGATTGCAAGCGAGTTACATACCCGGGTAGGCGAGGGGGTCGGTTACAAAGTGCGTTTTACCGATCAAGTGCGTGATGACAGTGTGATCAAGGTATTGACGGATGGCATGTTGCTGGCAGAGGCGAGCAGTCAGCGCGACTTGCGCGAATATGACACCATTATTCTTGATGAGGCGCACGAACGTAGTCTGAACATTGACTTTTTGCTTGGTTATCTGCATCAATTGATGCAGCGCAGACCAGAGTTAAAGTTAATTATCGCTTCCGCTACGCTGGATGCGCAACGTTTCTCCAGACACTTTGGTGATGCGCCGGTGATAGAGGTGTCAGGACGGACCTATCCGGTAGAAATTCGTTATCGACCCGTTGAAGCCCCGGTGCGGAATGCGGATGAATCTACGCCGCGACAGGGGGCTGCGCGTGGCGGTATAGCACAGCCGGATGAAGACATCAAACAGGCGGCATTGCTGGATGCTGTGGATGAATTGGGTCGCCTGGGTGACGGGGGGATATTGGTGTTTCTGCCGGGCGAGCGTGAAATTCGCGAAGCCGCAGAGGCCTTGCGTAAGCACCACCCACCACACGTTGAAATTTTACCCCTGTTTGCACGGCTGTCAGTGAAGGAGCAAGAGCGTATCTTTCAACCTGGCAATGCGCGACGCATTGTGCTGTCCACCAATCTGGCCGAAACCTCGCTCACTGTCCCCGGAATCCGCTATGTGGTGGATACCGGCGAAGCGCGTGTTGTGCGTTATTCGCTGCGCAATAAAATTGATCAGTTGCAGACCGAGCCGGTTTCTCAAGCCGCTGCCAACCAGCGTGCCGGGCGTTGCGGGCGGGTGGCGGCCGGTGTGTGCATCCGCTTGTATTCCGAACTTGATTTCCAGTCTCGTCCGGCATTTACCGACCCTGAAATTTTACGCACGTCTCTGGCTGGGACGATTTTGCGTATGAAATCGTTGGGATTGGGCGAGCCGGAAGATTTTCCTTTTCTGGATGCGCCCACGCCCAGATCGATTGCCGAAGGTTTTGGCCTGTTGGAAGAACTCGGCGCGGTTGATGCACAACGTAAAATGAGTGCTCTGGGCAAACGTTTGGCACGCCTGCCGCTGGAGCCACGTATTGGTCGGGTTTTGCTGGCGGCACAGCAGTTTGCCTGTTTGCGCGAGGCATTGATTATTTGCGCCGCGTTGTCGGTGCAGGATCCGCGTGAACGGCCTGCGGCACAGGCAGGCTCGGCAGATGATCGCCACCGCGCCTTTGCTGATGAGCGTTCAGAATTTATGGGGATACTCAAATTGTGGGCGTTTTATGATGATGCCTTACGCCATCAAAAATCACGCCGTCAACTGCAAACAGTGTGCCAAACCCATTTCCTTAATCCCACCCGCTTGCGCGAGTGGCGCGAGGTACACGGTCAATTAGCGGCCAGTGTGGCTGAACTGGGTATGCGGGAAAGTGAGGAACCCGCCAGTTATGAAGCCATTCATTTGGCCTTGTTGTCCGGTTTTCCCGGCAATATTGGGGTCAAACAGGATGAAGGCGGCTATATGGGGGCACGCGGACTGAAATTTCATGTGCACCCGGGTTCGGTGTTGGGCAAGAAACAGCCTAAATGGGTGATGGTCGCGGAGTTAATGGAAACCACCCGCTTGTATGGCCGGGTGGCCGCTAAAATTGAACCGGAATGGTTGGAACGGGTAGCTGCACATTTGTGCAAGCGTCATTATTTTGATCCGCATTGGGAAAAAAGCTCGGCTCAGGTGAGTGCCTATGAGCAAGTGCAATTGTTTGGTTTAATTATTATTCCCCGGCGTAAGGTGCATTATGGGGGCATTGAACCTGATTTAAGCCGGGAGCTGTTTATCCGTTCGGCTTTGGTGGCGGGTGAATACGACACCCATGCAGCATTCTTTGTGCATAATCGTCAACTAATTGAATCAGTAGGCGATTTAGAACATAAAGCGCGTCGTCAGGATGTGCTGATTGACGATGAGGCTTTGTTTGCTTTTTTTGATGCGCGAATTCCTGCCGGGATCGTTAATGGGTCCGGTTTTGAGCGCTGGCGGCGCGATGCGGAGCGCGATACCCCGCGTTTGCTGTATTTGAGCCGTGCCGATGTGATGCGACATGATGCGGAATCTATTACTGAAGACTGGTTTCCCCAGACCTTGCAATATGGCGGTATCGCTTTGCCCCTGCGGTATCGCTTTGAACCGGGGCATTTGCTTGATGGGGTGACAGTCACCCTGCCCTTGTCATTGCTGAATGTTGTTCCCGCGTGGCAGTTTGAGTGGTTGGTGCCTGGCATGTTGCGTGAAAAGCTGACATGGTATCTCAAAAACCTGCCGAAACATTTACGGCGTATTTTTGTGCCGGTGCCGGATACGGTCACCGCAGTGATGAGCGGACTGCGCGCAGAGGGTGCTTTAGTGGGCGCTTTGGCGCAGTCTTTGTCAGCACGGAGCGGTTTGGTCATTGGTGCAAGTGACTGGCGCGAAAGCCCGCCGTCACATCTGCTCATGAATGTATGCGTGGTGGATGATGCAGGAAAAGAATTGGGCATGGGGCGCGATGTGCTGGCCTTGCGAGCCCAATTGGGCAGTGCGGCGCAACTGGTTTTTGCGGAAGCGGACACCACTTTTGAACGCGGCGGCTTTAAGCAATGGACATTCGGTGATGTGCCGCAAAGTTTGCCTGTGGTACGAGCCGGTGCGCGAGTACAAGCCTATCCTGCTATCGTCGATGAGGGGGGCAGTGTTGCGTTGCGTTTGTTTGATACGTTGCCTGCCGCAGAAGCTGCGCATCGGGCGGGTTTGGTGCGTTTGTTTCGTTTTGCTTTGCGTGCGCAGTTTGCTGCGCTTGAGAAAGATTTGCCGGATTTTACCCGTTTGGCCCTGGCTTACCGACCATTGGGCAGTGCTGAGGCTTTGCGTGAAATGTTGCTGGCGGTGATCGCTGAACAGGCCTGTCTGGCGGAAGGCGAACTGCCCCGTGAAGCCAGACAGTTTGAACAACAGGTGGTGAAAGCCCGTGTGCGCCTTCGCCCTGTGACGGATGCGCTTTGTCGAACTTTGGGGCAAATTTTGCATTTGTGGCAGCAGATTGTGCCACAGGTAAACAAAGTGGCTGGGCCTTCTGGTCGGGATATGCAGACGCAGTTACGTGAACTGATATACCCCGGTTTCGTTGCTGCGACGACCTGGAGCAGCTTGCAACATCTCCCGCGTTACTTGCAAGGTTTGCAGTGGCGCATCGATAAACTGCCTGAGCGACGACAGCAAGATGAGCGTCATACGGCCTCATTGGTACGGCTCATTACGCCTTGGCAGATGCGGCACTCAGCCCAACATAAAAATGGAATTCCAGATTCACAATTGGACAATTTTCGTTGGCAGCTTGAAGAACTGCGTATTTCTTTGTTTGCCCAGCAACTTAAAACCCCGGTGCCGGTGTCAGTAAAACGGTTGGAAAAACTTTGGGGGATGATCGTGAAGGGATAGCGAAATAAAAGGGCACCCGAAGGTGCCCTAATAATGCAATGAAAAACCACTGTGCAAATTAGTTCAGCGTTTCAATCTCTACGCGACGGTTTTTGGCACGGCCTGCGGCGGTTTTGTTGCTGGCAACCGGACTTGCTTCCCCATAACCTTCTTCGGTCAGACGATCAGCTGCAATACCCTTGCTTTCAAGGTATTTTGCCACTGTTGCAGCACGGGCTTTAGACAACTTGAGGTTGTATTTGGCCGTGCCGATGCTGTCTGTATAACCGCTGATTTTGACATGAATATCAGGGTAAGCGTTCAGCATTTTCGCGTCTTCATCCAGTTTGCCTTTACCTTCCGGGCGAAGCGTGGATTTGTTAAAGTCAAAATGTGTGCCATCCAGAACCAGTTTGGTGTGGGCCGCAGGGCGAACAATCTCAACCACCTCAGCAACTGGTGCGGGTGCTGGCGCTTCAACCGGTGCCGCAGCTACGGGGGCTGGTGCTGGTGCAGGCGCAGCAGGCTTGCTGCCTAAAGGAATGATTAAACCAACACGGGCAATCCAGTCATTCGGCTGGAAACTGCCTGTGGCACCAGGAACAGATATGTTGTTGTTGACAGAGCTGGCAAAGCGGTCGCGAATGTCGGCACGAATGGCGATGTCGTTGATCCAGTGCATAAAGCCTATGCCGATATTGCCTTCAGCATACGTTCCACTGTTCACAGTTCCGCTCGCATACAAGGCGCCTGCACCGGCTTCAACAAAAGGAGAAAAAGCGGGGTTACGATTGAAGAAATACATGGCATCCAGAGAGGTGTCATTGGTTCTCAGACTGTTGCTGCCTGAGCTGTATTGCGATTCAGTGTAATCCGTATTCAGTTCAATATTCCAATGCTCGGAAAGTGCTTTGCCAACACCGACATCAACGCCCATGCCATTACCGGCACGCCAATTGTTGTCCAGAGCGTTGACAGTGACGCTGGGTGCAAAGTAAATACGGGTATCAAGTGGCTCGGTACCGCTGTCTGCAAAGGCACTGCTGGTCATGAGCAACCCTGACAGGGCAAGCAATTTTAAAAGTGTACGGGACATAAAAAATCTCCTAGTATAATAATTTGTTTATTTTAGGTGAAATGAGTGCAATCTTCCTCGCAACGCCACGATGAAAGAAAATACAAAAATATCACAACTGAAAAAAATTCTATCACGAAATACAACATTGTTGTGACAGTGTTGTATTTTTTACCATAGTTGTTGTTAAAATGGTAATGGCAGTTCTGGCGCAGCCTGTTTGAACACACGGCGAAACTCGGCTTGAATGTGTTCAAGGTTTGCTGCAGTATCGGCTTCGAAGCGCAAGACGATGACGGGTGTGGTGTTGGAAGGCCGTGCCAAACCAAATCCGTGTTCATATTCAACCCGAAGACCATCTAACTTGATAATTTCTTTTGCATCAGGAAATTGGGCGGTGTCCTGTAAAACCTGCATCAGTTTGAAATGCTCACCTTCGGGCAACGTGATGTTAATTTCTGGTGTGTTGACAGTGTCTGGCAAGCTGTGCAATGTGGCGTTGATGTCTGTTTGCTTGCTGAGATATTCCAGCAGGCGGGTACCTGCATACATGCCATCGTCAAAGCCATACCAGCGTTCTTTAAAGAAAACGTGCCCAGACATTTCCCCAGCCAGCAGTGCGCCGGTTTCTTTCATTTTGGCCTTAATAAAGCTGTGCCCCGTTTTCCACAGTAACGGGCGACCCCCGCGTGATCGTATCCAGTCAAACAGCTTGCCGGTGGATTTCACATCGAAAATGATTTCTGCGCCTGGATTGCGGGATAACACATCATCCGCAAACAGCATCAATTGACGGTCGGGATAAATGATACTGCCGTCTTTGCTGACCACGCCCAGTCGGTCGCCATCGCCATCGAAAGCCAAACCAATTTCCGCGTCGCTGGTTTTGAGTCGATGAATCAGGTCAACCAGGTTTTTGGGTTGGGAGGGGTCGGGATGGTGGTTAGGAAATTGGCCATCTACCTCGCAGAACATTTCTTCGACTTCACAACCCAGGCGGCGAAAAAGCTCCGGTGCGAAAGCGCCTGCGATGCCGTTGCCAGCATCAATAATGATCTTCATCTTGCGTGCAAGCTTGATGTCGCCGACGATACGGTGAATGTATTCTGCTGCGATGTCGTGTTGGCTGTATTGGCCCTGTCCTTGAGTCAGGTTGTTGGTTTCGATGCGTTGGCGCAGGGCTTGTATGGTATCGCCAGACAGCGTTTCACCTCCTAAAACCATTTTCAGGCCATTATAATCAGGCGGATTGTGCGAGCCCGTGACCATCACCGCGCTGTGGGTATTGAGCTGATAGGCGGCGAAATAGGTCATTGGGGTAGCGACCATGCCCAAATCGATGACATGGATACCTGCCTGCTGAATGCCGCGTGCCAGTGCTGCCGCAAGATCGGGCCCGGACAGGCGTCCGTCGCGCCCGATGCAAATGTGGGTCTGGGCGCGTGCAATGGCCTCTGACCCGATGGCGTGTCCAATCAGGGTGACAATTTCCGGGGTCAATGTTTTACCAACGATACCGCGGATGTCATAGGCTTTGAAAATTTCTTGAGGCAGAGTAAGCAAGGCAATCTCCATGATGGGGGCAGCAAATTTCGCCAGCATAGCCTATCCTGTTGCAGTTCGACAAGTTTTAGCAATTTGCTGTATTTGCCCGCCTATTTTATCAGCAGAGCTTGACCGGGACGCTGTCGGTATTGAGGCGTTTTGGGGCCTTTGTTCGCAGCACGCGCCACCAGTGGGTCGCTGTCTTGCTGCAATTGCTCCCGCTGCAACGGGCTGATTGCCGGGTTGCGCGATATGGCGTGGCGCACATTGGGATCCCGGTCATTCACACAAGCATCCACCATTTTGGCTGTAAGATCTGGGCGTTTTGCAATGCATAAACGGATGATGTGATCTTGATCTGCAATCAGTACAGCAATTTCTTCACTGTTTAAGTCAGCACGGCGGGCAAAATAGCATTTGATCACCATCCATTGTTCTCGCGCCATAAATGGGCGATAGGCCAGCGGCAATGCGTCGCTAAGGGCGAGATTTAGCCGTTCTTCCAGCGGCAAAGATTTATATTGTCTTTCTAAATGACACATTGTTGCATTCCCGGCTTTCAAATATGAGCGAACTGTGAAAAAATACACTCAATTGTAACGGATTAGACTTGGATGGCGAATATGATCGACAAAGATGGCTATCGCCCCAATGTCGGCATCGTTCTGTGTAACGCTCGAAATGAAGTATTTTGGGGAAAGCGTATCCGGCAACACTCGTGGCAGTTCCCCCAGGGCGGGATACAGCAGGGTGAGAGTCCTGAGCAGGCAATGTATCGGGAGTTGATGGAAGAAGTTGGCCTGGAGCCCCGGCATGTGCATATTTTGGGACGAACACGTAATTGGTTGCGTTATGATGTGCCACGGAACTGGTTAAGACATGACAGTCGTGGGCAGTATCGCGGACAAAAACAAATCTGGTTCTTGCTGCGTTTGATGGGCAGGGATTGTGATGTGTCGTTGCGCGCGTCGCCGCAGCCAGAATTTGATGCCTGGCGTTGGAACGAATATTGGATGGCAACAGACTTGGTGGTGGACTTTAAGCGGGACGTTTATCGGGCCGCTTTATCGGAATTGTCACGTTTCCTTGAGTGTGGCACTTCATCGCATCGTGCCGATGTGGATGAGCTTGTGTAGGAGTTGGGAAAACAGAATGCAGTTACTGTTGGAATTGTTCGATCGATCGGTGTATTACTTGACCGGAAGCCAGCCTGCAGTATTTTATCTTGCTGATAAGGAAGGCGGCGGGATATTAATTAATACGCCGAAATTCGACGAGAAGTTATTAGCTGAATTGCAAGCGATTTTACCGTTGAAGTTTATTTTTTTCCCCAGCCATTTGGGCGCGCAAGATGTCAGTGAGTGGCGACAAGCCAGTGGCGCGCAAACGATCACTTACGGGCATGAAGTACAGCGAATTACAGGTCTTGTCGATATTGTGTTGAGTCGGGAAAATCGTTTTTCTCGCACTATTGATTTTTTACCTATGTCCGGTCGTACGGCAAGCAGTTGTGCCTTGCGTTGTAAAAATAAACCCGGTATTGTCTTTTTCGGACCTGTTTTGTCGTGCGGAGAATCCGGTTGGCCTGCGCTGTTGCCGCAACCGGATGATCATTCATTTGAAACTCGGGTAATTGGCGCTTTGGGTTTGCAAGATGTGCATTTTGATTATGCGTTTACTGATGATTTTAACCCGCAATCCAGCCATTTTGGGCCTGGCGCGGATGCCGCGATACAACGTGAGTTGGCGACGGCGCTATTTTGAGGAGATAAGGATTGATGGCTATTTCTGAATTGCAGGTGAATACACTGCTGAAAAGTGTGATAGATCCCAATACCCATAAAGACATTGTGACCAGTAAAGCCGTTCGCAATATCAGTATTCATGGTCAGGATGTGGCGCTGGAGGTGGTGTTGGGTTACCCTGGGCGGACACAATTTGCCTTGATAAAAAAAATGGTGGAAGATGCATTGAAGGCTTTACCCGGCGTGGGAAAAGTTGCCGTTGAGGTGAGTACAAAAATTGTTTCGCGTAGCGTGCAGCGTGGCGTAAAGTTAATCCCTGGCGTTAAAAATATTATTGCAGTGGCTTCCGGTAAAGGTGGGGTAGGGAAATCCACTACGGCGGTGAATCTGGCTCTGGCCCTGGCAGCCGAAGGCGCAAGCGTTGGGATGCTGGATGCCGATATTTATGGACCGTCGCAGCCTACTATGTTGGGTATTCATGGCAGGCCGGAGTCCCGTGATGGTAAAACTTTGGAACCTATGGAAGCGCATGGCTTGCAGGTGATGTCGATTGGTTTTCTGATTGATGCCGAAACACCTATGGTGTGGCGCGGCCCGATGGTGACGCAGGCGTTGGAACAGCTGTTGAACGACACACGCTGGCGTGATCTGGATTACCTGGTGGTTGATTTGCCGCCCGGTACAGGTGATATTCAATTGACCCTGGCACAAAAGGTACCTGTGACCGGCGCTGTAATTGTGACAACGCCGCAAGACATCGCTTTAATCGATGCACGCAAGGGTTTTAAAATGTTTGAGAAAGTGGGTATACCCATTTTAGGTGTGGTGGAAAACATGAGTACCCATATTTGTACAAAATGTGGGCATGAAGAACATATTTTCGGTAGTGGCGGTGCAGAGAAGATGGCCGTTGATTATACGGCTGAATTTTTGGGCGCTTTACCGTTGAATATGGGTATTCGCGAGCAGGCCGACAGCGGTAACCCCACGGTAGTGGCGATGCCGGATAGCCGAATCGCTGAAATGTACCGGGAAATTGCTCGTCGCGTGGCCGTCAAAATTGGTGATCTGGCGCAAGATCACAGCAACGCGTTTCCAAAAATCGTCATTCAGAATACATAGATCCTAAAAACGGCAGTTGACCGCTGTTAAGGTAATAACATGCAACGAAAGAATATTTTTACTGTTTCACCACTCCCCCGATTGGTGAGAATGCTACGAATTGAAGTGCACGTTCATCGCGGCGCATGGCGGCGTTACTCCGCCCCTGAATGGAATGGCCATTCAGGGTTGTCGTGCCTTGCCCTGCACCACGCTGAACGCACACTTCAACTCGTTCAACTGCCGTTTCTAGGATAATCATGAGCATAAAATCTGACAAGTGGATACGAAAAATGGCGGTGGAGCAGGGTATGATCTCCCCGTTTGAGCCGAATCAGGTGCGTGAGGTCAATGGTCAACGTATTGTTTCATATGGAACCTCCAGTTACGGTTACGATATTCGATGCGCGGATGAATTTAAATTGTTTACCAATATTAATTCTACTATCGTTGATCCAAAAAACTTTGATTCAAATTCGTTTATCGATGTGCGCGGTGACTCGTGTATTATTCCGCCTAACTCGTTCGCCCTGGCGCGCACGGTGGAATATTTTCGTATTCCGCGCAATGTACTCACCATTTGTTTGGGTAAATCGACCTATGCGCGCTGTGGCATTATTGTCAATGTCACGCCGTTTGAGCCTGAATGGGAAGGCTATGTGACGCTTGAGTTTTCCAATACCACGCCGTTGCCTGCCCGTATTTATGCGCATGAGGGGGTGGCGCAGGTGGTGTTTTTTGAAAGCGATGAAGAGTGCGAAACCTCCTACCGTGACCGGGGAGGTAAATATCAGGGTCAAAGTGGTGTGACATTACCGACGATTTGATTGGGTATTGACGTCAATATTAATTGACCGTCTGGGCGACAGATTCAACTCAAACAATCCATTAGGCCCACAGAGCCGTCTGATGGATTGTTTTGGTTTCAGCTCGGGCGGTCTTTTTTTTATGGGTATTTTAGGGTATGAGCATGAAATTCCGTTTTCCGGTGGTGGTGATTGATGAAGACTTTCGTTCCGAAAATGTCAGCGGACTGGGCATACGTGCGCTAGCCAAGGCCATTGAAGATGAGGGTACCGAAGTGTTGGGTGTGACCAGCTATGGCGATTTGTCCAGTTTCGCTCAACAGCAAAGCCGGGCTTCGGCGTTTATTTTGTCGATAGACGATGAGGAGTTTTCCTCGCCGACGGCCGCTGAGCATGCGGTAAGCCAGCTGCGGGTGTTTGTGCAGGAAATTCGCTTCCGCAATGCGGATATTCCGATTTTTCTGTATGGTGAAACCCGCACTTCGCGCCATATTCCCAATGATGTGTTGAAAGAGTTGCATGGCTTTATTCACATGTTTGAGGACACGCCAGAGTTTGTGGCCCGACATATCTTGCGAGAAATAAAAACTTACCTCGATTCTTTGGCACCGCCTTTTTTTCGTGCACTCACCCATTATGCGTCGGACGGTTCATATTCCTGGCATTGCCCCGGACATTCCGGTGGGGTAGCCTTTCTAAAAAGTCCGGTGGGTCAGATGTTTCACCAGTTTTTCGGTGAAAACATGCTGCGTGCCGACGTGTGCAATGCTGTGGAAGAATTGGGACAGCTGTTGGACCATACCGGGCCTGTTGCAGCTTCTGAACGTAATGCGGCACGCATTTTCAATGCGGATCATCTGTTTTTCGTCACCAACGGCACTTCCACTTCCAACAAGATTGTGTGGCATTCCACCGTGGCACCTGGAGATGTGGTGGTAGTGGATCGCAATTGTCACAAATCGATTCTACATGCCATTATCATGACGGGTGCCATACCGGTGTTTTTAATGCCGACCCGTAATCATTACGGGATTATCGGTCCTATACCCTTGTCAGAATTCAGCCCCGAGAATATCCGAAAAAAAATCGAGGCCAATCCTTTTGCACGTGGCAACACCAGCCAACCTCGCGTGCTGACGGTCACCCAAAGCACTTACGACGGTGTGTTGTATAACGTCGAAACCATTAAAACCATGTTGGATGGTGAGTTGGATACCTTGCATTTCGATGAGGCCTGGTTGCCCCACGCACCTTTTCATGAGTTTTATAAAGACATGCATGCCATTGGCCGGGATCGGCCACGCTGTCGCGATTCCATCATTTTTTCGACTCAATCCACGCATAAAATGCTGGCTGGGTTGTCGCAGGCTTCCCAGATTTTGGTGCAAGATTGCGAAAACAGAAAATTGGACCGGGATGTGTTCAATGAAGCCTTCCTTATGCATACATCCACCAGTCCGCAGTATGCCATTATTGCCTCATGCGATGTGGCGGCAGCGATGATGGAACCTCCTGGCGGCACCGCTTTGGTGGAGGAATCTATTCTGGAATCACTCGATTTTCGACGTGCGATGCGCAAGGTAGATGCCGAGTTTGGCGATTCATGGTGGTTTAAGGTGTGGGGACCAGACGAACTGGCGGAAGAGGGCGTCGGTGAACGTGAAGACTGGATATTACGGGCCAATGAACGTTGGCATGGTTTCGGTGACCTTGCCCCCGGCTTTAATATGCTGGACCCCATTAAATCTACGGTCATTACTCCGGGCCTGGATGTCGATGGTGATTTTGCCGATACGGGCATCCCCGCTGCCATCGTCACCAAATACCTGGCTGAACACGGCGTTATTGTAGAAAAAACAGGCTTGTATTCATTTTTCATCATGTTCACCATTGGCATTACCAAAGGTCGCTGGAACACCATGTTGACCAATTTGCAACAATTCAAGGATGAGTATGACCGCAACCAGCCGCTTTGGCGCGTGCTGCCAGAGTTCGTAGTGAAATATCCACGCTATGAACGCATGGGTTTGAAAGACTTGTGCGAAGCCATACATGATATTTACAAGACCAACGACATCGCCAGGTTAACGACGGAAATGTATTTATCGAATATGGAACCGGCCATGAAGCCGACTGATGCTTACGCCCGCATGGCGCACCGTAACATCGACCGGGTGGAAATTGACAAGCTGGAAGGCAGAATTACCAGCGTACTGCTAACGCCCTACCCCCCCGGCATTCCTTTGTTGATCCCCGGTGAACGATTCAATGCCACCATCGTGCGTTACCTCAAGTTTGCGCGGGATTTCAATGAGCGTTTCCCTGGCTTCGAGACCGATATTCATGGTCTGGTGAAAGGGGAGGTTGAAGGCAAGCCGGTGTATTATGTGGATTGCGTGCGATGAAACAGGCAAGATATGTGAATGTCTTAAAGTCGTGCAGAAATTTAATGATTGGAGTGATTGGCGATGAGCAAATTATTTTCCCCAGTAATGATCGGTAACTTGGCATTAAGCAACCGCATTGTCATCTCGCCCATGTGTCAATATTCAGCTGAGCATGGAGAGGCCGCTGACTGGCATCTCATTCACCTCGGTCACCTGGCTTTATCTGGTGCTGGCTTACTGTTTATCGAAGCGACAGCGGTTGCAGCGGAAGGCCGTATTTCTGCAGGCGATCTTGGTTTGTGGTCCGACCAGACCGAAGCGGCGCTTGCACGTGTCATTAAATCGGTACACCAATATTCATCAATACCTTTTGCTATCCAGCTGGCTCACGCCGGGCGCAAGGCTTCCACGCAAGCGCCGTGGGAGGGAGGGAAGTCAGTTTCTCCGCAGCAGGGCGGCTGGCAAACTGTCGCACCATCCGCTTTGTCCTTTAATGCGGATGATCCCCTGCCGCTTGCACTGGATGATGCCGCATTGCAGCGTGTTAAAAACGATTTTGTGTTGGCTGCGCAACGCGCGCATCGGTTGGGCATAGGAGTCATCGAGCTGCATGCGGCCCATGGTTATCTGTTGCATGAGTTTCTGTCGCCTTTATCGAATGATCGGCATGATGATTATGGCGGCACGCTGGAAAATCGGATGCGCTTCCCGCTTGAAGTGTTTGAAGCCATTCGTGCCGCCGTACCGAAAGAAATGCCTGTTGGCGTTCGAATATCCGCGACAGATTGGGTGCCCGGTGGGTGGGATATCGAACAGAGTATTGTTTTTGCAAAGGAACTCCAGTGTCGGGGATGCGCGTTTATCGATGTTTCTAGCGGCGGACTGTCTCCTTTGCAACAAATTCCGGTTGAGCCGGGCTATCAGGTTCCCTTTGCCGAAAGAATTCGGCGCGAAACTGGTTTGACCACAATTGCTGTAGGTCTGATCACTGAGCCGGAACAGGCTGAAACGATTATTTCCACCGGACAGGCCGATATGGTGGCACTGGCACGAGGCATGCTGTACGACCCGCGCTGGCCCTGGCACGCAGCGGCGAAGCTGGGTGCCCAAGTCGATGCACCAAGGCAATACTGGCGTTCGCAACCACACGGATTAAAAGCCTTGTTCAAACAGGATTAAAGACGGCAGTCTGGTGTTGTGGCCATTCACCTCAACGGGAGTGTCAGTTTTCAGATGGCGCACATCGCCAGTTTTCGGCTACACTGAAATTTTGTTTTTTGCCATTTTTCGCTGCAAATGCACTGTTCGCCCATTATCGCATCAAACACTCAGGATAAAGTCATGATACGTCATCCCATAGATGTTGCCAGCCGTGTCAGTCCAGGATTGTCTGCACTTCTCGAAAGCAGAGTCAACGATCCGGATTGTGAGCAGCCCGTTACACTCGTAGCGGTACGCCACTTTTTGGCGAATCTGTTGCCTGCCGAATTCAGGGAAGCGGAGCAGATACACCGCTTCGATGTCAGTGAATCGCTTCTCGACGAACTGGATTCCCTCATCGAAGAATTTGGAAGATCCGCGCTGGCCGTTGATTTTATACAGATCAATGTCAGCGAACAGATGTCTCGTGTGATTGAGGCAGTGGTGAATGATGAAAACCGGGAAAACCCGCCCACCCTTGCTGCTGTCAAGGACGCAATCGATGCAGGCCTGGGTGCCCGGCTGGTGGGTGAAGGCGTGCTGGATGAGGACGAGGACGATACGCTGGTGTCGGAGATAGAAACGCTGATCGAACATTTTGGTACAGATACTCTGGCCGAGGGGCTTTTGCGCTACGAGTAGTAAACTGGCCCCTTGTGGGCTGCTTCGATGTCCCCAGTAGCAATTTGGTTTTTCTGGGGTGCGCGGGATGGCGTATTAATCCTCAATGGCTGCGGTTTGGTTTTTGTGCAGGTGGTCGCGTAAAAATTGGATGAATGCTTTAAGCGGCGCTGAGAGATGTTGGCGGCTAGCATAATACAAATACCAGCTGTCATAGGTCGGTGACCAATCAGTTAACATGGGAATCAGTCGGCCTTGCGCGATGTCCTGAGTCATATAAGCTTCTGCCATATAACCGATCCCGATCCCGTCGCACGTTGCTTTGACCATTAAATCGACATTGTTGACGATTAATGGACCACTGACGCCGATCTCGATTTTTTTCTTGTTTTTTTCAAAGCTCCAAGTCAGTAATTGTTGGTTGCCACCCCTGAATCGAATACAGGCGTGATGTTGTAAGTCTTGCGGCGTTTTAGGCATGGGGTGTTTTGAAAGATATTCTGGAGCGGCCACAGCAATCAGGCGTGAAGGTGGACTGGCCTTGACGATCACCATGTCTTGCGCAATCAGCCTGCCGTACCGGATGCCAGCATCGAATCGCCCTTTTACCAGATCGATGTTGGTGTTGTCGACATCAATGTCCAGGTTGATGGCGGGATATGCCGCGAGAAATCCCTTTAACATGGGGGCGAGAATCATTTGTGCCGGGATGGACGAAACACTCAGGCGCAGGGATCCCATGGGGGCATCGCGAAAATCATTGATTGATTCCACCGCAGCATGCATCTCCGCAAAAGCAGGGCGAATTCGCGTCAGCAGGTGTTCTCCCGCTTCGGTGAGCGATACGCTGCGCGTGGTGCGCTGGAGTAAACGTACGCCAAGCCGTTCTTCCAGTGTACGGATGGTCTGGCTGAGGGTTGAAGGGGCCAGTCCAAGATAGGTCGCCGCACGAGAAAAGTTGCCCTGTTCGGCCACTTCGATAAATGCCCGCAATTCAGAAAATTCGGATCCACGCATTGTTCAGGTCCTTTCGATCGTGATGCGATCAATTTGGCTTTAAGTAATTTGTATTTTATATGGGTAAATGCCACGCTGACGAATTGTAGGCCATGCTTTAGCATGACGCAGTTGAATTAAATGTGCGGGCGTCGGGTTGTGTCAATGGCCATTAATTTTGGCCCAGTTTTGGCCAATAAAATTGACCCACCCCAATTTGCTTATTATTCGTTTTAAACGAATAATGTATACGAATTACCGGGTATTATCATCGCAATCCATGTGATCTACAATTGGGTTATCGAAATAAAACAGGTTGCGGAAGCCATTAATGAATCATCTTGTCCAAAATAAGAATGCCCTCCGCCGATATTTGTTTGTGGGCGGGGCGATTCTGTTTGTATTGATTGCCGCCGTTTTTTATTTTACCGGCGGGCGGATTGTTTCCACGGATGATGCGTATGTGCAGGCAGCCCGTGTTGACATCAGCGCCAATATCGCCGGGCGCGTGACGAAGATTTTTGTGAAGGACAACCAGCCGGTGCATCAGGGCGACCGGCTTTTTCAACTGGATGACCGCGATTACCTCATTGCGCTGGCCGATGCAAACGCCAGGTTGGCAAATGCCCGGTTGCAGGTCGCCGCGATGAGAGCAACCTGGCTGCAACGCCAGGCCGATGTGCTGGCCGCAGCCGCGACAGTGCATTATCAAAGTCGCGAATTTGAGCGCCAGAAAATTTTGGCCGCCAAGGGCATTGCATCGCAGGCACAACTGGATCTGGCACAACATGCGCTGGCTGATGCGACGCAGAAATTAAGTGCGGCAAAACAGGAACAAAAAAATGTAGGGGCCTTGCTGGATAATAATCTGACGGCCAATACAGGTGCCCATCCCACCATTCAGCAAGCGCAGGCAATGCTGGCGCGGGCTCAATTAAATTTATCCTATACCGTGATTAAAGCGCCTATGGACGGCATCGTTTCCAGGGTGGATTTGTTGCAGGCCGGTGAATACATCCATGCGGCGGCACCCACTTTTGCCCTGATCTCCAACAGCAATGTCTGGGTTGAGGCCAATTTCAAGGAAACGGCGCTGGGCCACATGCACCCTGGCCAGCAAGCCACCATCGACATTGACGCCTACCCGGACCGGCCATTTCATGGCCACGTGGAGAGTTTGAGTTCCGGCACCGGTTCAAGCTTTTCCCTGTTGCCACCCGAGAACGCCACGGGTAACTGGGTCAAGGTTGTGCAACGCTTGCCGGTGCGGATTCACCTGGACGACCTCGATCCCAAGCGGCCATTGCAGTCCGGGTTGAGCGCGGTAGTGGACGTTGACACACAGCACAGTCGCTTGAAAGTGTTCTGATCATGGAAGAGAACCTTTCTTCGCACACGCCGCTTGAAGAGGTCATTGAAGAGGCCGGTGAGGGTGCTGCAGCCACGCGTTTACCCCATTCGGACAGTGCCGGGACAACCTTAAACCGCCCGCTGATCACGCTGTTTATCATGGCCGCGACCATTATGCAGGCGCTGGATTCAACCATTGCCAACGTGGCGCTGCCCCAAATGCAAGGCACGCTGTCGGCCACGCAAGACCAGATGGGTTGGGTGCTGACCTCCTACATCATTGCCGCTGCCATCATGATTCCGTTGACCGGATGGTTAGCCGGGCGTTTCGGGCGCAAGAAAGTTTTTTTGATCTCCATCGTCGGGTTTACTCTGACATCGGCCCTGTGCGGCGTGTCCACCAGCCTGCCGGAAATTGTGTTGTTCCGTTTTTTGCAGGGCATCTCCGGGGCGGCGCTTGTGCCGCTGTCGCAAGCGGTACTTTTTGATATTAACCCGCCGGAAAATCATGGCAGGGCGATGGCGGTCTGGGGTATCGGCGTTACACTGGGTCCCGTGCTCGGCCCGATGCTTGGTGGATGGCTGACTCAGGATTACAGTTGGCGCTGGGTTTTTTTTATCAATGTGCCCATTGGTATCGTCGCTTTTCTGGGGTTGTCGGCGACAATGCCGGAAACGAAAAAAATGCTTGGCCGATTTGATTTTTTCGGCTTCGCCACCTTAAGCCTGTGCATTGGCGCCTTGCAATTGTTCCTTGATCGTGGCGAAATGAATGACTGGTTTCATTCTAATGAGATCATCATTGAGGCCTTTGTGGCGTGTGTCGCCCTGTATTATTTTCTGGTGCATTCGTTTACCAGTTCACGCCCGTTTTTAAGCCCCGCCTTGTTCACGGACCGGAATTTTGTGATGGCGAACATCTTTATTTTTCTGATCGGTGTGGTTTTGTTTGCGACTTTGGCACTGATCCCGCCCATGCTGCAGAATCAAATGAATTATCCGGTTATTTTCAGCGGGTTGGTGACCGCGCCGCGTGGTTTGGGCACCATGTTCGGCATGGTCGTGGTGGGCAGGTTGATCGGCAAGATTGATGCGCGGGTTATTATGGCCACAGGCCTGGCGCTCACCGGGTTTTCTTTGTGGCAAATGACGAATTTTGATTTGTTGATGGGCGCGAGCCCCATTGTGGTGTCTGGTCTGATTCAGGGATTTGGCGTTGGTTTGGTCTATGTACCACTTTCCACAGTGGCCTTCGGCACCTTGCCTGCAGCGCTGCGCAATGAGGGCACCGCTTTTTTCAACTTGCAGCGTAATCTGGGCAGCGCCATCGGCATTTCTGTGGTGGAAACACTGCTGACGCGGAACACCCAAATGATGCATGCCTCGCTGGCAGAGCATATCACGCCCTACAACTTGAACAGTCTGGCCGTTCTGTCCAGCCATACGGATCCTGGCACCCCTTCAGGCATCGCTGCTTTGAACCATATGCTGACCAATCAGGCGACGATGGTTGCGTATCTGGATGACTACAAGTTGATGATGGTGCTGACTCTGGCCGTGATCCCGCTGCTGATCGTGTTGCGGCCTCCCGTTCAGGCGCAAAAAGAAATGGCGGTGATGGAATGAGCATGAAAAAATTGACCGGCGCTTTGGGCATGCTTGTGCTGCTCTCTGCCTGCAGCGTGGGGCCAGATTTCAGGACACCAGCATCGCCCAGAGTGGATGCTTATACCTCAAAAAATGACGCGGTGCCTTTAGTAAAGCGTATTGAGCTGGGTAAACAAATTGAGACGGACTGGTGGGCGCTTTTCGCATCCAAAGCCTTGAATGGCGTTGTTCGGCAGGTGGTGAACAACAACAACGATCTGGTCTCCGCCAGAGAGACGCTTGCCCAGGCGGAAGAAGCCGTGAAAGCGGAAAGCGGCAGTCTGTTGCCGCAAGCGTCACTGGGTGCGATAGCGGGGCGGCAGAAATATGGCGCAGCCCTGTTTGGTCCCGCCAATTTCAGCATTCCGCCATTTACTTATTATGAGCTTGGCCCCTCCGTCAGCTGGACGCCTGATTTTTTTGGTGGCGAACACCGGGCGGTGGAGCGGCAGCAGGCTTTGGCCAATTATCAGGCCCATGAGGTGGATGCCATGTATGTCACGCTGACTGGCGATACGGTGGCGGCGGCTTTGGACATGGCTGCAGCCAATGCGGAAATAGCGGCTTTGGGGAAGGTCATCGCCGAAGACAAAACGATACGCCAGCTCGTGCAGTCCGCCTATGAGGCAGGTTCGGCCACCAAGATGGATATTTTAAGCGCGCAAAGCCAGCTCAACAGCGATCAGGCCATGCTGCCATCCCTGAAACAGCGTTTAAGCGTCAGTCGCCATGCATTGTCCATTTTCGTTGGCAAGGCGCCCGCCAATTGGGTACCCCCCGATTTTCAGTTGAGCGATTTTACTTTGCCGCAAGCCTTGCCGGTCAGTTTGCCCTCTGAACTGGTGAAAAAACGGCCGGATATTCTGGCAGCGGAGGCCAACCTGCATGCGGCCAGTGCCGTGGTCGGCGTGGCCACGGCGAACTTGTACCCGCAATTGACGCTGTCGGCAAATATGATGCAGGAAGCCTTGACGCCAGCCGGGATATTCAGTTTGACGAACAACGCCTGGTCACTGGCTGCTGGCTTGTCAGCGCCAATTTTTAACGGTGGTACGCTCTCGGCACAAAAGCGAGGGGCGGAACATGCCTATCAAGCGTCACTGGCGCAATACCGTCAAACCATTCTGGTCGCATTCCGCCAGGTGGCCGATACGTTGACGTCATTGGCGCATGATGATGAAGAAATCGTGACCATGACTAACGCGGTAAGCACAGCCAGCACTGTGCTGGATCTGTCGCGTGCGAGCTATCAGGCGGGCGCTATTGGGTTATTACAGACACAAGACGCGCAGCGTACCGAGGCAAGAGCGCAACTTGACATGATTCGGGCACGGCATCAACATGATCTGGATTGCGTACGCCTGTTTGTGGCGTTGGGCGGTTCACCCATCAAGGCGCAATAAATACTTTGTTCGGCGTTAAACATTTTTAACCCGGATTTTGCATAAATTCGCATGGTAATCCCCCCTGCAAAATCGGGGTGGATTTACCATGGTAATCCCCCCAGCAAAAAGCTGGTGTTTGAAGTAGAATTTTCTCATATTGAGGGAGCTCTACATGAAGCAATCGAAATTTACGGATAGCCAGATCATTGAAGCGTTGAAACGGGTTGAAGGTGGTACGCCGGTACCCGAGATTTGCCGGGA
>JAJYYK010000002.1 GCA_021801025.1 Pseudomonadota bacterium
CGCAGTGGATGTATGATTACAATCATGACCGCCCACACATGGCCTTGGGCGGTATCACACCAAAACAGCGGCTGGCCATGGCCGCGTGACTCTACTTTTAGCCTCAGCTAAAAATGGGGGGATTACCCATTATCCAGTACAGACTTAAGCGCATTGCGCGCATGTGAATAGGTAACGACTTTCATAGCGGTTCTCACTTGAACAATAAGTTGCACAACTATAAATGAAATATGGGTTCACCGCAAGACATAGTCTGATTGGCACGATATTAATTTAAAACGAGTTTTAGAACAGATGCCAAATTTCGTTCCTGGCACACACCCCGCCAATTGGTGCTATTTGACCCCAAGCGGAAGTTCAGGGTGTGTGCCCTGACAGTTCTTTATTCGGCCAAAGGCGACATCGCTGGTTATTGGAACAAGACATTCATCATTGAGGTAATCATTGAGACGCGATTCCGATTGCTTGTAATTACCTTTGATGCTGCATCCTAATTTCTTTGCGCCGATCTTCATCTGCATCAAAGATTTTCTGGTATTTCGCTCGCAACCCAGCAATCTGATTACGGTAAGAGTGGATGGAAACGATCTCCCTTTCAAGTTCGTCTTGTGAACTGCGCTTGTACTCATCCTTGCGATTCGGCTGTAAATTCAAGAGTTCTTGAAGTTTTTCTTTGTCTGTAGAGAAATCTGCTTTGAAAAATTTCTCCGCGCCAGACCCTATTTGACCAATAGCAGCCATGACACGAAGATGTGACTCGTAAACAAAGTCGAGATAATTCTCAATGCCGGAAAGAACAACATCCAGATCATTAAACGACTTCTGCAATTCAATACGCAGGTCAAGTTGTTTCACTTCTCTAACACGCCACAAGGCGGTAGCTGAAACGATTAATGAAAGGTAAGCGATAAATTCATCGAGAGACATTAACTCCATCCTTAGGTCATTAAAAAGGTTGTCTAGATAAAGCCATAAAATTGAAGACTGCCTATTTTGTCTGCTCCTGGTCGACAGCCGATGCAGTCGCAAACATAACAACATGCATTAAAACTGAGCTCATTCTAATGTGGTCAGACTTTTTCGTAATCAGCATTCGTAAAGCCGTTCATAGCAATTACATAAAGTTGACCATTGATTACCAATTCTATTACGTTCGCAAGGCTGGAAGAAAAAACTGAATTCAAAGTTGGCTCTTGCTCAGTATTATTAATCGCGGTCGTTCCAATTTCGTGTATCCCAGGCAGGTTGTCTGGATTATAAAGAAATACTTCCCTGTTTAGCATCGCAGTGTTTTCCATACCTAATGGTAGCAACCCAAATTGTTTTTTCAGAACATCGCCATATTTCATTGAGGTGCCATTGGTGGCGCACCATGAAACAACCTTAGCGATCGTAGACTCAGTGATGCGGATTGTTCTTCCTGTCTCTTTACCACTTACAAGTTCTTGGCCTTCAACCCCCCTACCATAGACAATGTATTCGCCGATTTGTAATGCTGGATCGTAATAGTGCCTGAGTTCTACCGGCCCCAATTGCATGCGTGCGCACATATCGTGGAGAGCACAGTAGAATTGGAAAAGGCTGTCTTCCTTGTGTTGGAGCGCAAGCGGCCATGTACTCTTGGTTATTTGATTGCTGTCGAGGCAGGTCTCAAATGGTTTCCCGTGATGGTAGATTACACCAGCTTCCAAAACGCACACATAATTCGGCCACAGGTTTGCTGGTGTTTCGGCCTCCCATTCTCGGAGATTGTCGACCAAAGAATCGAGCGAGTTGCTCGATAAGCTATAAGCGAAAACCATGCCGAATGGTTGTGGGCGTGGATGGGTCATCGTGAACCCACCCATGATGGACTGCGAGACCGTTCCGTGCGGTGCCATCCCTTTGAAGGCTTTTATTTTTTCAAGCGCGTCAAGAAACTCCGTCTTGGAGAGCGACGACTTAACCTCAATAATTCCGTAAACGCAGTCAATAGGAAAAACTTGGACGCTCTCATCGTACAGTAGTGTCACGCCATTGAGTTTATCGTACACAACTACATCGCATTGTCTCGACGTGTCGCGAACCCGACCAACAATTTCACCACTACCTAGTCCGTATTTTGTTGGCAGCCGTCCTTCAGCTAGAAAATCCCGAAGGATGTTTTCCCGAACTGTGCCTTTTGAGCTGGAATGTTTGATTTGTGCTGACACATCAAAATCAGCCCGCATCTTCTGACTGATATTTTGAAAAAGCAATCTTGTATCCATGAACTGACCTTATCCATTCTGTATGTTGTACTTCTTGATTAGGGCAGAAACAAATTCACGCGCCTCTTTGTCATTTGTTGCAACAGACCCGTATGAAAAATACTTTTGGTGAGAATCCAGTAAATTATTCCCAGTAAAACCAGCTTCATCAAAGTAGATTTTTTGTGGCATGAAATATCCTCAATTCGCACGAAAAAAATCATCACCGTGGTCTGCCTAATCATTATTAAAATCTTCCCATCCTGAACAGCCTTCCGTCATCACCACCGTCATGAAGTTCGAGTACGATTTCTTCAGGCTTGGGGCAGAGGCCGGTGGTATCTTCGCTGATCGGAAGGTCTTCGTCGAGGGTACTGAGTATGTATTGGATGCCATATTCATTGCAGGTGCGGCGGATTACCTGAAGCAGAGCAAGTTTACGTTTGCTCTCCAGGCGCTCTAAGCCACCATCGTGGTAAACGAAGTGAAAGAATGGTTCACACGCATAGGTGGTGAGGATGGCAAGGTCGAAGGCGATGCAGAGAACTTGTCGGAAACTCGTCCCGTGTCGTTCCTGAGTGGGCGCTTCTGTGTCCGTATCAGTGAACTCGGTATGAAAATCTAAATTGCCGTTATCATTTTGGCGGACGTACAGAACCGCGTTGCGGTGAAGGACTTCTTTGACTATGTGGCTGAAGGTTTTTTGGATTTGGCTGAACCGCAGCGAGCTGTCACTGACGAGCTTCTCGATGGCAACAGTGAGTTCGTCGCATTGCGCCTTGGTGCGGCGAATGTCGTCGTTTAAGTCGCGGATCGCTTTTAGTCTGGCAGACTTTTCCTCCATAAGCGCGAGATTGGTGCGATCACCGTCGAGCTGGCGCTGAAGGTCTTTGAATTTTTTCAGGCTATCCGTTTCACCAAGAACTTGGAGAATGCTTCTGCGCCTCTCAGAGCTGGCGGTATTGGATTCTTCCAGATGGGCAATTTCATGCCGTAATTTCTCTGCTCGACTTATCAGGTGGGTGCGTCGCTCTGTGAGGATGCGGCGGTTGAATTCGACTAAGTCGGTGTAATCGCGGGCGAGTTGATCGGGAAAAGTAATTTGCGCCTCGGAGAAAACGCGCTGCACATCGGTGAGATCAAATTTAATTTCATCCTGTAGGCCGCGCTCTATCTGTGCGAGATCGAATCGGGCGGAATAGAGGAGTTCGTTTGTGGCGGCAATTTTCTGCTCGACCTGATCGGCGAGTTCTTGGGTAAGCTCACTTTCCTGCTGGTGGAAATCAAACTGATCGATAGCGGAAACTTTGCGTTCTACTTCGTCCCGCTTCACTAAAATACTTGCCCGGAGCTTTTCGTAGTCGGAAACTTTGACACTCACTTCGGCCTGAAGCTCATTGCGTTTGGTTTCAATACGGGTGTGCTCGGCATCGGCCTTATATTTACGGGTCAGCAGGTTGTCGTCGAAGCCAAGAACTTTGGCGACGTAAGGCTTCCAATTGATGTCTCGTCCCTTGAATTTTGAGAGACGGAATTCATCGCTGTAGTCCGCTTGCCTGCGCATGAAATAGCTGACGCCAGTGCGGTAGGGCCATGGCTTAATCGCGGTTAGGTTGAGGTAGCTATCGAGCAGCTTCACTGATGCGCTCAGTGAGACAGCAACGTGATCCCACTGCTCATCGGGTAGCGCGATAAAATTCTGGTGTGGCTCGGTATGCCGCTTAAAGGCGATGCTTGTGGCTTCGCGCACGGGACGACGGACGGTTACAAATCCGCCGCTGTGGAGGCGGAGTTCCAAAAAGAAAATTAATTCACCGAATAAGTCTTCACGGGTCTTGAGAAAGTGATCATTCGTGCCTACTTTCTTCAACAAGCAGAAATCGAGGACATCAATGAGACGCGACTTGCCAAGATTGTGCCCAGTTTTTTCATGATCCTTCGGATGCTGGATACGGGCGAGGATGACATTCAGCCCCTCACGAAAACGGATGGGCGAAAAAAGGTCGGGCTTGTTGGTGTAGAGGTGGCTCAGTTTCATACACCACTCCCCGGCTGGATGTATTCGAATGAATCCGTCTGGGCGTGATAGTTCACTCGACCGAGAAGAAACAGGAAATGGATAGTAGGAAGAAATAGAATGTCCGCATCGGGATCAAGACTACTTAGTGAGCTACGCAGTACCTCATAACCGCACAGGCGTTCGGCCTGTAGCTTGGCGAGCAAACGGCTGGCAGCGCGGAGTACGCAGGTGTTCAGGTTGAGATACTTGGTTGCGCGGATCATGAACCTTTTTCTCCGATGTCGCAGTTCACATACATGTAATGAATAAAAACTTTCGTCAACATACGGCGCGGCGCGGACTGTAGCTCTGGGCTGCGCTCATGCATGAGTTGATAAACGTGCTCCAAAGCTTCATCAAAGATGATGAACTGTTTCCGGTGGGTAATGATCTGGCCTTTCAGTTCATTCGCAGTGGCGTGGTATTGCTCTGCGAACTCCCTGTTACGAGGATTCTGGAGAAAGCGGCGGATTTCCGGAAATCGCGGCTCTGAATCGGTAAGGATGTATTCATTGAAATAGATGTCGGTAAGGCCATTGATCTCGTTCTTTCGTGGCAAGCCTGGGTAGTTTCGAAAATCGTGCTGGCTATCGAATGCGCTTGCTATCGCGCTACGATGCTTATGAAAGGCTATGATCACGTCGCGGATGTCATCAGGCACAAATTGGATGGGCGAGCGGAGCTTGTCCAAGCCGGAAAGCTTGACGATGTTGGGGTAGTGGAGCAAGTCACGCTCTATATCTTCAAGTCCACGAAGCCAAACATTCTGCACCCCTGTCTTGGCCTTGATGCGATCCGGGATGCGGTCCTCCGCGCCGCCAGTCTTGCGGCGATTTGTAAAAAGGATGTAGTGAGTGAGCTGACCTTCGTCGAATTGCCTCTTGATCTTGGGGATTTCCTTGTTCAGCAAGCTCGTCTCAAACTCTGGGTCGGAACATGACGCGACAGGGTTTGCGGTATGCTTTGCTTGGATAATGAATTTCCCAGATGCTGGGCTCGCTGTACTCGGAAAGGCGATAGCAGTGCCTTCAAATTTGGCATCTTTCCCGCCATCGCGACCGGGTGCGAACGACGTAACACCGGCGCCAAGAGTCTGGCGACAAATTAGCGTCACGAGGTCTTCGAACTCGGTGTCGTGCAGTTGATGGATGGGAAAACGCGACATTGAATATGCTGACCTTGATTCGGAATGGTTGATGATACCACCGTCCGTTCGCCGAGAAAATGACGGTCAGTTTTTAAATGTGGACAGTTGCATGGTAAATTCCACCAACATCTGGACGTATGTTATGTGGTGCCTTCGCTAGGCAGCCACTTTTGCCACAACCGGACTGACGTTTTGACCTTTGAGTGTACTACCATGCACTTTTTGCATAAGCATGTCTCAATATCTATTCTGCGACCCCCAATACTAGGCTATAAAAAATAATTTTTCGCGTTTTTGAAGCGAATGGATTAGCGACCAGGCTTGAACCATCTGTGCCTGATTTGACAGCTGAATGTCACCAAGGTGCATGATGAGATACACAAAGGCTGCTTCTCGAAAGTGCGGTTCGCAAATCTTGGAAGCGGACGTTCCCACAAGCTGATGCGAGCACTTTTTCAGCAAACCGCCAGCGTCCGCATAGGCCGAACAAGGGACTGTCAAGACACACGACCTGAACATCCATTTGAGGTCATAAACAGTCAGTCAAGTTTTCTAAAGTTCATCATTCGCGTATACAATGAATAAACAACAAATTCAACCTGACATGATCAAAACCCGTAGAATCCGGAAGTCAAACTTCAACCTTAATCAATTTGCAAAAAACAAAACCAGGCAACAAAATTCCAGCTTCCAACCCTGAAATACAACTGCCCGTTAAAACTTGCCAGCCAAATGCCTTAACCCATTCCGCGCAGAAACTCGGCATGCACACGCCGGTCTTTCGACAACTCCGGATGGAAAGTAGCGACCATTATTTCCCCCTGACGCAACCAGACCGGGTCACCCTGATGGCTCGCCAGAATTTCGACTTTGGCACCCACGCGGGTGACGCGCGGTGCACGAATAAATACCATCTCCATGGGATCACCGCCAAGGACGGTATCGACCTGATGGATGGCGCTTTGCATCTGTCGCCCATACGCATTGCGCTGTATGCGGATGTCCATCGCACCCAGACAGGATTGTTCCGGGTTCTCCACTTCGCTCGCCAGCAGGATAGCGCCCGCGCAGGTGCCGAAACAGGGTTTGTTGTGAACGAAAACCTGGAGTTTTTCCCAGAATTGATCGCGTCCAAGGAGTTTCAGCAAGACACTGGATTCGCCGCCGGGGATCACCAGTGCCGACACATCATCCAGTTGTCCAGGTTGGCGCACCAACGCCACGGATGCTCCAAGTTCTTGCAGACAGCGGCTGTGTGCATCGTAATCGCCTTGCAGGGCTAATACGCCAACTGTCATGATGCTTTACCAGCCACGGGTTTGCAGCAATTGCGTTTCTACCAGTCCACTGATGGCCAAACCTTTCATGGCACCAGCCAAATGCTCGGAAATATCCAGCAGCACGGCCGGGTCGTCGAAATGGGTGGTGGCGCGAACGATGGCACTGGCACGGCGTTCGGCTTCATCGGGCGCACAGAAATTGACGGGGTCATTCATAAAAATCGCAGAACCCACAAACACCGACTCGGCACCCAGTTGCCGCAACATTGCCGCATCCGCCGGCGTTGCGATCCCGCCAGCAGAGAAATTCGGCACCGGAAGCTTGCCGCTGCGTGCAACACGCCGTACCAATTCATAAGGCGCTTGCAACTCTTTCGCACGTGCGTAGAGTTCCGCGTCATCCAGCACGGTAAGCATGCGCATTTCGCTCACAATCGTCCTCAAGTGCTTCACCGCGTGTACCACGTCACCTGTGCCCGCTTCACCTTTGGTGCGAATCATGGCGGCACCTTCGGTAATGCGGCGGAGTGCTTCGCCGAGGTTGCGCGCGCCGCACACAAACGGCACCTGAAAAGCGTGTTTATCCACATGATGCACCTCGTCGGCGGGTGTCAGCACTTCGGATTCGTCGATGTAATCGACGCCGAGCTCTTGCAGTATTTGCGCTTCGGCGAAATGACCGATACGGCACTTGGCCATCACGGGTATCGACACGGCAGACATAATCTCGCGGATTTTTTTGGGTGAAGCCATTCGCGCCACACCGCCTTCAGCGCGAATCTGTGATGGCACGCGTTCAAGCGCCATGACCGCGATAGCACCGGCACGCTCGGCGATCTCCGCCTGTTGGGCATCGGTCACGTCCATAATCACGCCACCCTTAAGCATCTCTGCCAGACCAGTCTTAAGTCGTAGCGAAGCAGATTCATCGTATTCAGACATCACAGCACACTCCAATTGTTCATCTACAAATATCTATGCCTCACGCACAGAAAACCGCCGGAATTGCCGGCCCAACCGTTCAACCGTATCATGACACAAATATTCAGGCCTCATGGCAGGCAAAGGCTGAGCGCAGCCTTGCTGCCTGAATTCCTGAAGCACATAATGCTGCACGTCCATTGTGGCCAGTTCATCCGCCATCGTCAACAGCGCTTCATGGGACAACAATGCAGAATGCACGGTGGTACGAAACTCATGATCTACACCACTGTCCAGAATTCGGCGCACGCTGTCCCTGGCTTTATTGCCGCTACCCGCCACGCCGGTGATCAGATCGTATTCATCAAACGGGGCTTTGACATCCATCCCCACCCAATCGAGTAAGGGTAGCACATCGCGCAGGCGTTCAGGAGACATCCCTGCCGTATGCATGCCCACCTTGAACCCCAAATCCCTCACTGCGCGAACTGCATACACCAGTTCGCGCTGTAAAGTGGGCTCGCCGCCGCTAAACACGACTGCATCCAGCAAACCCTGTCGTCGACCCAAAAACCGCAACACATCGTCCCACGTCATTGTGGAGGGTTCGCTCACAGGCAACAAATGTGGATTGTGGCAATAGGTACACCGCCACGAACAACCCTGACAAAACACCACTGCCGCAAAATGCCCCGGATAATCGCTGGCTGAACAGGGTGTCATGCCACCAATATGCAACATTCTTTACTCCTTAATGATTGAGATGCGCACAGGCTTCCTGGAAAAATTGGCGCTCCGCGTGCTCACCTTTCTTGCCGATATTAAAAGAGGCCACCGGACGATGATAACCCATCACTCGGGTCCATACCTCGCAAGGCTGGCGCTCTTCATCCGACAAAACCATAGACGGCTCATTCTGTTTGCTCTGTTGCTTCATCTGGTTCATGACATACTCCTTTTCTGATTTAAATTCAAATACAGGGTAACTATATGACAAATCAAGCAGCCACCTGTTGCTGTTTTTGCGCGATTTTTTCCTGGTCACATTTTGGACAGAAAGGGAATTCGCCTGCCAAATAGCCATGTTTCGGACAAATCGAAAAAGTCGGTGTCACCGTGATATAAGGCAAACCAAAGCGCTCCAGTGCACGTTTCACCAGGGTTTTACACGTTTGTGCAGTCGACAGGCGTTCCCGCATATACAGGTGCAACACTGTTCCCCCCGTGTATTTCTTCTGTAACGCTTCCTGCCGCTCCAGCGCTTCAAACGGATCATCCGTAAAGCCTACCGGCAACTGGGAAGAATTGGTGTAATACGGGGTTTCCGCAGTACCTGCCTGAAGGATATCCGCGAAACGCTTCTTGTCTTCTTTTGCAAAGCGGTACGTCGTGCCTTCCGCCGGTGTGGCTTCCAAATTGTACATATGCCCTGTTTCATCCTGGAAACTCAACATTTTCGCCCGCACGTGGTCAAGCAGACGCAAGGCAAACTGGTTCCCCCACTCACTGGTGATATCTTCGGCGTCGTCCGTAAAATTACGAATCATTTCGTTGATGCCATTGATCCCCAAAGTGGAGAAGTGATTGCGCAAAGTACCCAGATAGCGTTTAGTATAGGGGAACAAGCCCGCGTCAATATGACGTTGAATTACCTTGCGCTTGATTTCAAGTGTGTTTTTGCCGATTTCCAGCAATTCGTCAAGGCGGGCATACAGTGCTGTTTCGTCACCTTTGTACAGGTAACCCAAGCGAGCACAATTAAGCGTGACCACGCCCAATGAACCTGTTTGCTCCGCACTGCCGAACAAACCGTTGCCGCGTTTCAGCAATTCACGCAGATCAAGCTGCAAACGACAACACATCGAGCGCACCATACTTGGCTTTAACTCTGAATTAATGAAATTCTGGAAATAGGGCAGGCCGTATTTCGCCGTCATTTCAAACAACAACTCTGCGTTCTCACTGTCCCACACAAAATCGGGTGTCATATTGTAGGTAGGGATAGGGAAAGTAAACACCCGCCCTTTGGCATCCCCAGCGGTCATGACCTCAATGTAGGCGCGGTTAATCATGTCCATTTCGACCTGTAAATCGCCGTAGGAAAAGGGCATTTCCTCACCCCCGATGACAGGAATCTGCTCCCTGAGATCTTCAGGACAGACCCAGTCGAAAGTCAGGTTGGTAAACGGTGTTTGCGTGCCCCAGCGCGAGGGCACATTCAGGTTGTAAATCAATTCCTGAATAGACTGTTTGACCTCATGATAAGGCAAGGCGTCTTTCCGGACAAACGGTGCCATATAGGTATCAAAGGAACTGAACGCCTGTGCACCGGCCCACTCGTTTTGCAAGGTACCCAGAAAATTGACGATCTGACCCACTGCACTGGACATGTGCTTGGGCGGCCCCGCCTCAACCTTGCCCGGCACACCATTCAGCCCCTCATTCAGCAGTGTGCGCAACGACCAACCCGCGCAATAACCTGCCAGCATATCAAGGTCATGGATGTGAATGTCGCCCTCACGGTGCGCTTGCCCTGCTTCGGGGGGGTAAACGTGGTTCAACCAGTAGTTGGCCACCACCTTGCCCGACACGTTGAGGATCAACCCACCCAAACTGTAACCCTGGTTGGCATTGGCATTTACACGCCAATCCTGTTGATCCAGGTATTCGTTGATGGAAGTGGCTACGTTCACCAGGGTGGCGCGATCATGGCGCAGCTTTTTGTGCTGTTCGCGATAAACAATATAAGCGCGCGCGGTCTGGAAATGGTTGGCCGAAATCAGCACCTGCTCCACCACGTCCTGAATTCTTTCAATAGACGGGGGTTCGTGACGAAAAGTGTGAATCAACACCTTGGAGACCTGGGCAGCAAGCAGCATCGCTTCACTGTCGTCAAATTCTCCGCTGGCCTGCCCCGCTCGCTTGATGGCATACGCGATTTTGTCGGCATCGAAAACCGCCCGGCTCCCATCACGCTTAATCACCGCAGAGGGCAAAGAAACAACATTGTGGTCCATCTCATCCATTACCTGACTTGCCATGATTTCTCCTTCACGCAGCCAGGCACAAAATGTTGTGCCTGTTGCAGTGAATAATACATCATCTAGTGGTTACGTCAAGAGTATTTGAAGATGTTTTTATCTATAAATTGTTTAAATTAAAACAGTAATTTGCGCGATTATCGCGCCAATTGATGCGATATTCCGCTCAAAATGTCATCACTTTATCGCTGTCAATCACCCAATCCGACAATTCCTGCATTGTTGATTTCTCTGCGCCATCGAAATAAGGGTGATTTTTATAAATACCGCAACGAGCCATACATGTCCCGCAAACTTTCACCGACACACCTCGTCCGATCAGGGTCTTGAGCATCCCGGACAGGTCTTGATCGTATCCTTCTGGTGGGCGGCAAACCTCACGGGCCAGGTCCACTGCGTCATTCATCAGAAACAGACGAACTTCACATCCCCCATCGATCAATTTATCGGCCAGGCGTAATCCATTCCAGGTCACATCGGTGTTGTCATAGGGTTCACGATTAAAAATGATCAATATCTTCATTGCAAATACCTTTCTGGTTGATAACTTCGATAAAATTTCAGATCTGTCCGTTCAGCACGTTTTTACTACAAAATAGATTTAAACATATTCTAACGAATATTGGTATATTATATTCCAATAAACGCTAGAATATGAACATGCGAATGATAAAAATGGGTAATGTGCCAAACATGTCCATAACAAAATGAAATTATTAATTTTTTTGGAGACGCCAAGATGAAAGCTGCTCAGTATGATGCCTGGTATGACAGCCCCAGGGGACGCTGGATTGGCGAATCCGAATTCCAGCTTGCCCGCAAACAACTTGCGCCACACGCCGGCGCATCCATCCTTGACGTAGGTTGCGGCACAGGCTGGTTCACACGCCGCTTTGCCAGCACAGGTGGCACGATGACTGGACTGGACCTCAACAGGGATTCACTTGTTTACGCACGCGGCCACAGTGGGAACGAATGTGCCTGGGTTCAGGGAGATGCTCACCACCTACCCTTTCCCGACAAAAGTTTTGACTATGTCCTTTCCATCGCAGCACTCTGTTTCACCCACGATGAACGCATTCCGCTGGCCGAAATGATCCGGGTCACCCGGGGCCGGTTTGTCGCAGGCTGGCTGAATCGGTCCAGCCTTTTGTATTCAAGTAAAGTTGGGCGCGGTGCTTACAGGGGTGTGCACTGGCATACAGCCACTGAAGTACGCGCACTCTTTGAAGGCTTGGCTGTAGAGCATCTGAGCATTCACAGTGCCGTGTTCCTCCCTGATGGGGGCCACGTAGCCAGATTTTTAGAAAAACTGATACCCAACTGCCTGAATTTTGGCGCATTATTAATTTCTTCAGGAGATGTTGTTTCATAACAACGAGGTTGGCGCAAAGATTTGAAATGCCGAATCATCAGGTATATACTACATTAGCATCTTGTTATCTACCCGGTATTGATTTACGGATGCGAATAAAATAAATTTTATTTTTAATTTTCCAAGTTTAAAATACGAAACTGGTAACCTGATTACTAAAGGAGCCGTAAGCGTGACATCTGAAAATCCAGCCTTTTCCATGCTTGATGAAGCAGCCATTGCTGCCTCTGTTTTGCAAAATGACCCTTATGATTACGCATACGTTGATCAGGCTATTCCCCTGCAGTTTAAAAACGATGTATTGAGTGACGCGCCACAAATTCCGGACCGGGGCAGTTACGGTTTGCCAAATTTGCAATATGGTCCACATTTTGGTGCTGTGATCCAAGATTTGCTGAGTGTACGTTTTCGTCATCTCATGGAAGAAAAATTCGACATTGATTTGAGTCATCGCCCTCCGGTTATTTTAATGATGGGCAACACCACCGGACATTACAATGAAGGCTACGCACACCCGGATTCAAAACATAAAATCATTACGGTGATTGTCGGCTTTAGCCGTGAATGGCCTTATGAGCGCGGTCGCCTCAGAGTATTACGCAGCTCAGACCGCGAAGATTACGCCTTTGAATTCTCACCTGAATTTGGCCACATGCTCATGTTCCGCGTCGGTGACAATTCCTGGCATGGCTTTTTACCGCAAAAAGGGCCTCGCATGAGTTTACAATTGTGTTTTTCCGATTCGGCGCAATATGTACGCAGCGAATATTTACGCCATGGCGTCAGCGCTTTCGTCAAATCGGTTCCCCTGTTAAGAAAATTAGTTGAGTGGGCCCCCAAATAAATAATGCCTCTTGTTACGGTGAAGCGGATGTTATGCTGCAGATCACCTTTTAATCATGTGGAGCAGATGAATGAGTATATTTGATTTACCGGATGAGGTTGCGGTGGCACGGCATTTTCGTCGTGCATTACTGGATTCATCCCGTCACGAAGCGCCCTATCGACGCTGGAACCTGGTTGATACGCTCCCCGAGCCAGTGGGAATGGGCATCATCAGTCTGCCCATCATGCCGTTACTGATCGATGATTGTCATGGCGTACGTGACATTGACAACAATAAAAGAAGTTTTTTTACTCCTGAGTTACAATCCCGGTTTCCGGTATGCGACTTGCTGGCACGAACCATGCAACGCCCCGAAGTGGCTGATCTCGTAGGTAAAACCTGTGGATTTGAAGCTGTCGGCAGTTATTTACGGATCGAATATATCCAGGACATTGACGGTGCATGGCTGGAACCCCACAGAGATGTGCCGGAAAAACTGTGTTCGATGGTGATTTATTTATGTACTGGCCCGGATGCCCGTGAATGGGGTACCGATATTTATGACGATGAACAACGTTGGATAGGCCGATCGAAAGGCGAATTTAATACAGCAACTATTTTTGTCGCCGGACCCAATACATGGCATGGCTTTGACAAACGCAAAATTATCGGCATACGGCGCTTGATGGAAATTAACTATGTCCATCCAAGCTGGCGTGACCGGACTCAATTATGTTTCCCTGAACAACCTATTCAAGCACTTTAATATGACAACACTCAACGGCGTTTCAATCAAAAAATTTTCTGGTGCAAATGGCGGTACTGAGTATTTTTTTATCATAGAAGCGCCTGTGACGGGCGACTTTAACAGTCAATTACAGTCCCTTGAGAATCGTTACGCGGAAGCTTTGCAATCGGTCGCACTGATGCCGGATTCAGCCATCTTCCGGCGCATTTTCGTCAGCGATGTACTGAATCAGGCGCCCACAGTCGAACGAAGCAGTCTGGTGCAAGAAACACCACAGCATCCTGTCGCCGTTTCCATCATTGAGCAGCAACCGTTGCGCGGCGAGAAAATCGCCCTGTTTGCATACCACGTGATCACGCCTTCACCCTGTGTAAAACATCGGCTTTCTCCCCAGCATCTGCTGGTCGAATTTGGTGGCCAGCGTCATCTTTGGAGTACGCAACTCTATGTGGACTCAGCAGAATCAAGACTGTCGGCTGAAACGCAAACTCACGAAATATTTGATAATTTAATCGGTGTTCTGGCAAAAGAACGGGCTACCTTGCTCGATAATTGTCTTCGCACCTGGATTTACCTCAAAGATGTAGACGTGTTTTATCATGGCATGGTCAAAGCCAGGAATGATCTGTTTACCCAGCACAATCTGACAAAAGACTCCCATTACATTGCCAGCACAGGCATTGAAGGCGCTTGCGCATCCCCCAACAGTCTTGTGACCATGGATGCCTATTCTGTGCTGGACCTTGTTCCAAAACAAGTCAGCCACCTGAATGATTTTAACAAACTGTGTTTGGCGCATGATTATGAGGTGGCGTTTGAACGTGCTACGCGTGTTGATTATGCTGACCGTTCCCATTATTTTATCTCGGGGACTGCCAGCATTGACAACACGGGAAATGTGGTACATCTGATGGATGTCATTGCACAACTTGACCGGGCACTTGAGAATGTGGAAGCGCTACTGGTTGCCGGTGACGCGAACTTGAATGACATGATGTATCTTTTTGTTTATTTGCGTGATGCAACCGATTATCCTGCTGTCAGCGCACACCTCAGCAAACGTCTGCCGAATTTGCCCACACTCATTGTGCACGGTCCGGTTTGTCGGCCAGAATGGCTCATCGAAATTGAAGGGGTTGCGGTTGCTACCCAATCTCACCCGGACATGCCTTTGTTTTGCAATTAGACGCGAATGAACAGCTCAACCGATTCACCCGGGGATGCAGCGCTATCCGGATGAATCGGGGCGCAACCCCCATCCTGCCTACGATACCAACCCTGCCCTGATACGTGCACGCAATTTTTCCGGCAACCAGCGCACCAGGGGCAATTGAGACGCATCAACCGAATCAAGCACATTTTTAATCAGCAGACCGAGGTCAGTATCCCCTTCCATCACCAGACGTCGACCAAAAAAAAGTGAGTCGGCATCAACTTCCCGTAATGCAAGCTGAATAAAATCACGCATACTGGCGCCTATCGTCAAATCGGGCGTCTGACCGAACCGTCGCGCCACAAAGCCACGCTGGTTCGCGCCAAGAAAGAAGGCCAGCCTGGCATCTGTTACCCGAATACAAACCAGCTTACCCTGCAGTGGCAATAACCATTCCGTCGGAATGCACTCACCCAGCATCTGGTTCAAACCAAATGCCAACACCACCGAATGTGGTGCTGGCGGTAATAACGGAAGGGCCTGAGAAATCATTTCTGGTAAAACAAAGGGTTGTTGCGTCATGTTTGCGTCCACCTGTTGTTAGGGCTCGTTAATCGTTTTCCTCACTTGCGGCACGAATTTAATCACTTGCTGCAACACGGACATATCCAGTTCCGCCTGTGCTTGAAATTGACCGGCATAAGCCTGTTCTTCCTGTTTTAATTCATAACAATTTGCGCCACTAATATCCATCAACAATGCTGACATACCCGCCTCTTGAAATGCACGATGGCGTTTGATGAAAAAACTGCTGCAACACATGCCGATATAAGCCTGAACACCGCGCAATTTCATTTCTGCCAGGGTTGCCGCAAGATGTTCATAGCGAGTAATCGTGGTCACCTGCATCTCACGCTGCCGCGCCAACCGGTACGCCTCGCCCACTTCGCACAAACCGCATTCTGTACAACCGTCGCGCAAACGCCACTTACACCAAAGTGGTTTTGCGCAATAAGGCACCAACATCACACTGGCACGGCTTAAAATGTGATGCGTGTTTTCTCCCTGTGGGCTGTACACCATGAGTGCGTTGAGCTGCTGAGCCGTAAAATCAGTCCCCGCAAGCAGAGACAATTTATCGGTCAGAATATGCAATAATCGCGTCACATCCTGAATCGTAAACCCCAATAAATCCGTTTTATTTTCATGAAAAAAATTCATAACCTGTCGAGGCATGTCCGCAATGGTGACGCCTTGAAGCCAACGCTGTAACCGGATCAAACCATCAGAGGGTTGTAAATGAATGTCGCCACCCATTTCCACCCATGCAAAACTTTGCGTTTCACGATGAAAGACGGCTCGCGCACGTAAAGTACCCCCTGGCGTTTTCCACAGTGCTTCGAGGACAGACGCAGGCTGATCATGCCAATCAATTTGATGGGCCATCAGATTTTCATTCGCACGCTCATCAATAAGCGGGGCAATCATCGTTGCATCCACAAACTGCCGCCCCAGCGCCGTCATCAAACCACGGGTCAACGCAGCCTGAACAGTTGCCAGCGCAGGAATTTCTCCCAAACACTCTTTCACTGTAATGAGTCTTTCTCGCGCAGCAGACAGCCCATTTGGAGACAGTTTTTCCGTGGGGACACGCAAGGTCTCCAGCATGGTCCGAATATCGGCATCCAGCAATACCGTTCCTTGCACCAACACTGAATCGGCTTCGCAAGCCATGAACAACGTGGCAATTTTACGCCCATCAATTTCGATATCGTTCGGGTGCTTGGCACAGGCAACAATGCCCAGCGAACTTAATCCATCAACCACCGCTTTCACAAATAACGCCAGCAATTGTTCCAGCCCCAGTGCGCGCGTTCGCCGTATAATTAACGACCAACCTAATTGCTGGGGATCCAGATAAATTGCACCGCCGCCAGTTGGTCTGCGCACCAGCGCAATATGATGCTCGTGACAATAATCAATACGCAGTTCCCGATCAATTACCTGATGACATCCAACACTGCCGCTTGGCAAACTGCGGTAAAAGCGCAAGCGATCTGCACAAGCCCCTTGCGCATGTGCAGCAAGGTCATGACGATCCATCGCATTATTCACTTGGCCATGTTGCAAACCGCTGTTCATTACTTGTATCATGCCAGGCACCTGTCAGAGACCTGTGATCATTTTAATATCATCACGTTACCTTGCCAAAATTATCGCAAACCTCGCTATATGGAACTCTGCTCAAGCCCTGCACGTCCCTGCCAATAGCCGTCGCAGTAGCCGTCCGATGTCAGTTTTTCCATGTGCTGCAACGCAGTGTGCGGGGAGCCTGTTTGGTCCATGCAATCGCGAAATAGCTGAATCACTTCCTCGCTGTGCTCAATTTGCGGACTAATGCGCAACACATTCACCCCTAAGCTACGCAGGCTATCCATCTCGCCAATGAGATTGTAAATGCGCGCAGACTGAGTCTGTATGCCGTTCAATACCAAAAAGGCATCATCATCACGCGTGTGCATAGCCAGACCATCCGGGTAATCTTCGCAGCGAAACCGGCAATCGTCTTTCGGCAGGTTATGTGCACGGGCAGTGAAGCAGCGTGCCGAAAAAGCCAGCGGTAAGCGCCCGTAAACAAACACTTCCGTTTCCATTCCGGCAGGCATTTGTTGCTGAATCGGTTCGAGCATCTCCCGCGACATTTCCTGTGCCATCACCCAGCGCTGCGCGCCCATTGAAGCAAAAAACTGCACCGTGCGCATATTGAAGATATTCAGATGGGCGCCAGCAACAAAAGGCAATTTGCCGGCCAACAGCCTAACAGCCCCCATATCATTGGCTTCCACCATAAAACGACCATTCTCAACAATATTGCGCAGCGTTTTTAATTCCGATTCCGATTCAATCAGTACCTGCGTGGATAACACGACCTGCTTGCCAGCATCGATCAACTTGTCACCCACATTCAACCAGTCCTGGAGGCGCAGATTGTGGCGACGAGAACATACCGTTTCACCTAGGTACACAATATCCACTGGCGAGGCGGCAATGTCATCGTAAAAACTTAATAAAGTATCCCGCGACCAATAGTATAAAACCGGTCCCAAAGCTAATTTCATCATTTTAGAGGTTTCCTTATTTCCAGGGCCGGTGGTATGCACCCAAGGTATGCTGCTGCCCTTCGGCCACTTTATTTAATTCCGTCATCCATGCACCTTGCACCACATAACTGTCCGGCGCACGCTGACAGGTATCAATCGCCTGACGCCAGACTCGCGTCACCTGTGCGACGTAGGCGGTACTGCGTTGCCGCCCTTCAATTTTTATGGCCGAAATGCCCATGCGCATCAACTCCGGCAATAAAGCCAATGTATTGAGGCTGGCGGGTTCCTCAATGGCATAATATGTTTCATCGCCCACCTTGAAACGTCCTTTACACAGCGTGGGATAAGCGGCATTCTCATGATCGGCGTATCGATCTATTAATACGCCATTTAGCCGGGACTCCAGACCGGAATTTGTTTTTTGCCATTGCACTGCTTTGGCGGGCGAACACACGCCACAGGTATTGGGCGACTCTCCGGTCACGTAGGCGGACAACGCGCAGCGCCCCTCTACCATGACGCACAGACTGCCAAAACCAAACACTTCGATTTCAACCGAAGTATGCTTCTGCACATGCTCAACCTGCGCCAAAGACAGCACACGCGGTAATACTGCACGACTGATGCCGAACTGTTCCTGATAAAAATTAATGGCTTCGTAATGGGTGGCGGAACCTTGCACCGACAAATGTCGCCTTAACTGCGGGTGCTTCTCAGCTGCATATTGCAACAAACCCAAATCCGCCAGGATAATCGCATCCACGCCCAGCGCTGCCGACATGTCCACAGCATCTTGCCAGCGTTGCCAATTGTCAGTTTTTGGGTAAGTATTGAGCGCCACCAATACTTTCGCCCCCGCTGCATGGGCATAACGTATTCCCTCACGCGTGGCGTTGGCATCGAAATTCAGCCCGGCAAAATTACGGGCATTGGTGCCATCCCGGAAACCGATGTAAACACAGTCTGCGCCGTGGTCTATAGCGGCTTTCAGTGCGGGCAAATTGCCCGCGGGACATACCAAATCAGGTTTTAAAGTGGATGACATAAAATCCCTTCTGTTTTACAGTGACGACTGTGGGCAAACTGCCCCTGATATTGCTGCCGCTGGCGCAATTCGGCCTCAATGCCATTCAGCACATTCCATTTCTGTGAACACCATGTCGGTGCAAGTAAAATATCCTTCGATGCCGTACCCGTAACCCGATGAAATACGACATGCTCTGGCGTACACACGATCAAATCAGCAACCTGCCGCAAATAATCGCTCATACGAAGTGGCTCGTAATCGCCTCTTCGCCATTCATTGGCCAATTGAGTCCCTTTCACCACATGCAATGGATGCACTTTAATTCCCTCCACGCCCAAATCAAGCATCGCATCAAGCGTAGTTTGATAGTGCGTTTCGTTTTCACCAGGCAACCCCAAAATCATGTGTGCACACACGGGAATACCACGCTGCCTGGCGGCCAGAACGGCACTTTGAAATTCGGCCAGCCCATGTCCACGATTAACACGTTGCAACGTCTCATCAAAAGCGGACTGCAATCCCAGTTCCAGCCACACCTCCAACCCTTCCGCACGGTAACCTGCTAACAGATCAAGTACCGCATCTGGCACGCAATCCGGGCGAGTGCCCACTGACAGGCCGATCACATCTGATTCGGACAATGCTTCCCGGTAGAGCTTGTCCAACTCCTTCACCGCCGCATAAGTATTGGTATAGGCCTGAAAATAAGCCATAAAGTACTGCGCACCGGTACGCTTTGCGATCGCACGACGACCCGATGCCATCTGTTCTGCGATAGATGGTGCATGGCGACCATTCGGGCTGAATGACGCATTATTACAAAATGTACAGCCCCCCAAACCTTTACTGCCATCCCTGTTGGGACAAGTAAAACCGACATCCAGTGCAATTTTATGTACCCGTTGCCCATGACGCTGGAGCATAAACTGTCCAAAAGTATGAACATAATCAGAAAGCGCCATCAGTACGTCCCTAAAAACCCACGACCTGCTGTGATGGGCCGTGGTAAATAAGCAATCAGGTCACCGGCCTGACGCCCTGTGACCTGATTGCTTAACCTCTCCATCCTGCCTACGCTTATTACAACATCGCACAAAATAGTAACTATATAAGAATATGTCAATATCTTGTTAAGGTATCACATTAAAATTTCAGTGGCAAGCGCACTGTCGATGCTTGTCATGGCTTCTTGCCTGATTGCATTTCAACAGGACAGACAGCACGAAATATTGCACCGTTATTTTGTCACCACGGTTTAACACCGCAACTTGACATCAATAGAATTCGACTGATAATATCAGTCCATATTTATATGAATACAGACTGATGTGGCACGATGAAATTCAACGAACAAGATCAAAGCAGGCTGATTCCAGCGCTTAAAGTGATTGGGGAACCGAATCGGCTACGCATTCTGTGCGGACTGGGCATGGCATGTCTTCCGGTGGTGGACATCATCCATGCAACCGGTTTGGGACAAACCAATGTGTCTTTTCACCTCCGCGTGTTGCGTGAGGCCGGATTTGTCCGCGCTGAGCGACGAGGCGCATTCATCTTTTACTGCCTTGCCGACAGGGACCTTCTGCAGATTCTGCAAAACTTGAAACTTTGGCTGGAAACACGGGTGGAAACACATCCAAACAGGAAAAATCAACCATTGATGGGTGGGCACAATTCTGCAACAACAACCTGAGGAGTAGCGCAATGATGTGGACTTATGGTCTGTGGGGTGGTTTTCCGTGGATGTGGGTATTCCCGCTGTTTTTTTTCGTCGTGATGTTGTTTTTTATTTTTTTCCGTGGCGGTTTACCCATGTGTGGCGGCCATGATGCGCGGGAGCGAAAAGAGAGTGCGCGCGAGATTCTTGATCGGCGCTATGCGCGTGGAGAGATCGGCCAAGAGGAATACCAACAGATAAAAAAGGAGATGGAAAAGTGATGTCAGACCGATTGTTCCCGGCCACGGCAATGCCGGATCAGGACTGGTGGCACGCCCTGTGGCCCGATTCAGATCACGTGGTGAAGTCTCTGCTCATCGAACCCGACATGCGGGTTGTCGATTTGGGTTGCGGAGACGGTTATTTCACCGCTGCCATCGCCAGGAGACTTCGTTCAAGCCATGTCATTGGATTCGATCTTGATCCTGCAATGCTGGAACAAGCCAAAAAGGCGTGTCACGGGATGACGAACTGTGACTGGCAACTTGGAGATGCCATGGAATTAAGCCAACTGATCAAAATACCGGCAGATTATGTTCTGATCGCCAACACATTTCATGGAGTACCTGACAAGACAGGACTGGCGCGTGAAATTGCCACCTCTCTTCAACCCTTCGGACAATTCGCTGTCGTCAATTGGCATCCCATCGCACGCGAGCAGACGCCCGTGCTCGGGCAACCACGCGGACCTCGCACTGACCTTCGCATGTCAGTTGAGCAGACACAGGCGCTGGTTGAACCAGCCGGCTTTGAACTGGAAACTTTGGTTGATCTGCCGCCCTACCACTATGGCGCCATCTTCAGAAAAACAATGCTTTCATCTTAAAACAGCAGCTGACTGCCGATAACATAACGATATGCATTAAATCCATATCATCAGGTGCGCGGCGGCATTGCCCACTATCCGGAATCAGTCCCGCCAATCGCTGCGCGCCCCTCTTCACACAATCAGCGTGTTCAGGGAGACCTCGTACCGGTCAAACCTGCGTCTGACAGAATTAACTTACTTTCATATGAATCATCAGGGCGCATCTGACTCCAGATATTTGGACGGACACGGTTTTCCTGTTTCTGCTCACCTGTTCGCAACCACCTCTCCCTCATGGATGAATGCATTATCGATATTGATTAATCTGATATCAGACAACATTCACATCAAAAAATAATTTTATATTGACGATAATCAAAAAAATATGGTTTAATCATTCTAACAATCTTTAGAATGATTAAACCAATATTGGGTTCATTCATTTCCCGGCAAATTTTGCCAAATTTTCCTGACAGGAGAACAATCATGTTTTTTAAGCAACTGGCCACAAAAGAATCTTCTCTTTCCTACTTTCTGGGTTGCGGCACACTGGGCAAATCCATTGCTGTGGATGTGGTCGCAGGCGATGAAGAATGGTTTATTGAAGAGGCAAAAAAAGCCAATGTAAAAATTAGCCACGTAATCGATACACATGTTCATGCTGATCATTACTCTGGCGGCAGAAAACTCGCCAAAATGGTTGGTGCGCCCTATTGCCTGCACGAAAGCGATGCGTCTTTGGTCAAATTTCCGATCCAGCCGTTACACGACAAGGAGATCATTGAGGTCGGCAACGTTGAAATCAAAATATTGCACACGCCTGGGCATACCATGGACAGCATCTGTCTGGTAGTCACTGACAAACGGCGTGGTACGGAACCATGGTTTGTGCTGACAGGTGACACCCTGTTTGTCGGCAGCGTTGGGCGGCCTGATCTTGCTGGTCGTGAAAAAGCCATGGCGGGTCTGTTATTCGACAGCATCCACGCCAAACTGCTGAGTTTGCCCGATGCGACTGAAATTTTTCCCGGGCATCAGGCCGGTAGCGTATGCGGCGCAGGGATTTCCGGCAAACCCTCCTCGACCATCGGGTTCGAAAAGCGCTTTAACCCCGGATTAAAAATCATCGATAAAGATGAATTTGTGAGTCACATGATCAGCGATATTCCACCTCGGCCAGCAGAAATGGACAAGATGGTCGCCGCAAATATTGCCGCCTAAACCTAAAAATGACTGCGCCCAACAATGAAAAATACAATAAATGACACGCCAAAAAAATCAATCTACACACGCGGCATCCGTGCCAATCTGAACCAGTTTATTCAGCAGGCGATTCAGGTGTTTTTCGTCGGCTTGATGATCGGGATGGAACGCAACGTATTGCCGGTATTAAGTCAGGATTTCGGTGTGCCAAAGGGGTCATTCCTGTTTTTAATGTCTTTTGTGGTCTCATTTGGCTTCGTCAAAGGCATTCTGAATTTTGTCGCGGGACGGCTGTCCGAACGCATAGGCCGTAAAAAAGTATTGCTGTTGGGTTGGTTGGCGGCCATCCCCATCCCTTTTATGATTCTTTATGCGCCCAATTGGGGCTGGATCGTGGCAGCGAATATCTTTCTCGGTATTAATCAGGGGTTTGCCTGGAGCATGACCGTCACGAGCAAGGTGGACATTACCCGTGCAGACCAGCGCGGCTTCGCCACCGGGGTCAATGAATTCGCCGGTTATGCGGCAGTCGGTCTGGGCGGTTTGGCGACCGGGTATTTAACCGTGATTTACGGGCCGCGGGTCGCGTTATTTGGCTTTACCCTGGCGGTCATCGTGCTTGCCGCATCGATTGCGATATTTTTTGTTCGCGAAACCCTGCCTTGGGCAAAAGCCGAAAGTGCCGAACATGCGTCCGGTGCTTATATCGGGCATCAGCCGCGCTTTCCACAAGGTGTATCGGCTCACCCCGGAACCTGGGAAATTTTCACCCTCGTGTCCTTTCGCCATCCAACCATGAATGCACTTTGTCAGGCAGGCATTGTGAACAAGATTGCCGATGCGTTATTATGGGTGCTGTTCCCGGTTTTTTTGCATGACCGCGGTTTAAGCCTGATTCAGATTGGCTGGGTGACCGCTGTATATGGCTTGGTCTGGGGTGCTTCCCAACTTTTAACTGGTGCTTTGTCAGATGCCATTGGTCGTAAAAAACCAATTATTGCAGGGCTGTGGTTACTCGGCATAGGCGTCTTCACTGTGCCTTTGGTGCAGGGTATGACCGCATGGACAATCAGTGCCGTGATCATGGGTGCAGGTATGGCATTGCTTTATCCCAATCTTATTGCTGCGGTCGCCGATATTTCACACCCGAATTGGCGTAGCTCCGCATTGGGCACTTACCGTTATTGGCGCGATACGGGTTATGCTATCGGTGCAATTGTGCTGGGTTTCGTGGCACAATGGGGGAATGGCATTGTTACGGCATTCTGGTTTACTGCTGTAATGTTGGCTTTATCAGGTCTGTATGTGGCCTTGCGCGCCGAAGAGACCCACCCCAGACTGAATCCTGCATAGAAGGAGCAATGATGACAAAATCATTAATTATTTTGCATTCTTCGCCGGAATCGGCCGACAACCGTGCCTTCACCGCCGTGAGACTGGCGGGCGCATTGCTGGCAGACAATAAAGAAGTCGTCATGTTTTTAGTCGAAGATGGCGCAAAACTTGCCGACCAGAAACTTGAGAAAGACAATGTTTGCCGGGATCTGTTTTACGAAATGATGGAGATGGGCATGCAAGTCATGATATGCGGCGCCACGATGCGAAAAATGGGTTGGGAAGAAACTTATCTTTTGCCCGGCGTCACAAAAAGCTCAATGAAAGCATTGAGCATGTTAATGAGTGAGGCCAGTGAAATCGTTACGTTTTAGAAAACTTTGGATTTTAACCGCCGAAGCATAACAAACCGCAACGCAGTTGCCCGTCAATGGATTCGGTCGATGGTGGATTTTGCGAGCTTTTGATGGTTGCATCACATCGACCAGCAACCGTCTTCCCTGATTCAGTCCGGCAGGCCATCCTCATAGAGAAACACAGTGGAGAATAGGGATGTGCGAGCTTTTTGGTTTGAACAGCAGTGCGCCAATTGCCGCAGCATTGTGCCTCAACGATTTGCGTACTCGCGGTGGAGGTGCCGGAGATAATCCGGATGGCTGGGGCATTTCATATCAGGCAGATGGCCGCTTTCATCTCGTTAAAGAACCATTGCCTGCTATTCAAAGCGTTCTGTTCGCGCAAGTCAGCGCGACGCTTTGCTCCGATCTGATTCTCGCGCACGTACGAAAAGCGAAATATCCGCTGATTAACACGCTTGCGAACACCCATCCATTCAAACACGAGTGTTGCGGCAAGGAGTGGGTGTTTGCTCACAACGGTTTTATCCCGGAAATTGTCGTCGTAGAAAAAGCCAGTGAACAAATCGTATGCTGTCCCGATGGGCAAACCGATTCAGAATACGCCTTTTGTCACCTGCTTGGACACATCGCACAGCAGCCACTTATCGCAGCACCGCTGACAGGTGAACCCTGGCACGAAACTGTCGCACGTGTGGCTGAGGCCATTGCTTCCTATGGACAGTTTAATTTTCTGATGTCCGATGGCGAGTACCTCGTAGCTTATGCCCATGACCGGCTTCATTATTTGGAACATCATGACCAAAGTCTGGAAATGGGTGCACAAGACGTGGCACTTATTGCAACAGAACCGCTCTCGTCATGCGCACCTTGGCTGCCATTTGAACCCGGCGAATTACGGATATATCACCATGGGCGACTGGTTGGCAGCAAAAAGACCTGCCCGCCAGTACCCATCAAACCGGCAACACAATCACTGCCATGAAGCCGTCTTCTGTATTGCTCAATGCTAACTGTCCGCCATGCAAGCTGGCGATGGCAGAAACAATCGACAAACCCAGTCCATTTCCGGGCAGATTGCGGCTTTGGTCAACCCGGTAAAAACGGGTGATGACTTTGGGCAGCTCCACCTGAGGAATTCCGGCACCACTGTCCCGCACTTCCAGGCGCAGTTCGTGCCCTGTGGACATTGCGCGAACTTCCACCCATCCTCCTGGCTGGTTGTATTTAATGGCATTATCAATCAAACTTGCCAAGGCATTGGCCAACAAATTGCGATCCCCCAACCCCGGCACGGCATGCGGCTGAACCGGAAAAACACGCAACGTAATGCCTCTCGCTTCAGCCTCTGCATCGTACAATTCAACCATGTCCCGTGCAATACGATCGAGATCGAGCGATTCAAACGTCGTGCTACGAACCCCGGATTCCGCCTCGGCAATTTGCAACAGTTTTTCAAAAATCAACATGAGGTCATCAATGTCCTGAATGGCAGCATTGGCTGCAAAGGAGAATCCTTCCGCATCCATCTCTGCACGCACTGCCGCTTCCAATCGGGTGCGTATTCGACTCAATGGAGTACGCAAATCGTGTGCAATCGCGTTGGACACATGACGCACGCCTTCCATCAACTGCTCAATCCGGTCTAACATCCGGTTGATGTCTGTATTCAGCCGACTAAATTCATCGGTACCTGAGACTGGAATGCGTTGTGACAAATCTCCAGCTTCAATTTCCATGACGGTGTGACGAATTTCGCCTATCCGTCGCTCAATCTGTTGTCGTAACAACACGGCACCAGCCGCAATCAACAAAAAGGCAATCAATGCGCCAATGGCCAGCGCGCGCGCCACCAGTTGCCCCATTAACACTTCTTCGTCCAGATCACGTCCCACGATCAAGAGACTGTGGTTATCCAACCAGCGGGCATACACGCGGGCCAGCACCACCTTGCCATTTCGGGTGACCTGGCGAGTCAGCAAACGACCAGCAAACAATGTGGGCCAACTGTCCAGATTACCGGCAATACGCTGCCCGGATGGCGACAACAGCAAAAAAATCTCCGTGTCACTGTCTATGCTGTCATTAAGCTGACGAGTAATTTCCTGTGCCAGCAAGGGAATGGGTTGATCTCCGTAAGCGAGCATTTCACGCTGGGAAATCTCAACAATCTTGGCATCGATGTTCTGTTGCAAGACACCTATCGTGCCAAAATAAAACACAGCAGACACTGCTGCCACCGAGATGGCCACCAGCAAGCCATAGGCCAATACCAAACGCGCCGCAATAGAATGACGAAAATCAAACATGCTGATCACTTGCCGAAAAAAGATACCCGATGCCCCGCACCGTCTGAATCAACGGCAAACTAAAATCCTTATCTACCTTGGTGCGTAAACGGCTCATTTGCACATCGATCACGTTGGTTTGCGGATCAAAATGGTAATCCCACACGGATTCCAGCAACATCGTTCGCGTCACCACCTGCCCCGCATGCCGCATCAAATATTCCAGTAAACGGAATTCGCGCGGTTGCAATACAATCGTTTGACCGGCGCGGGTCACACGCTGATGACGAGTATCCAGCACCAAATCTGCAACCTGTAATACCGGGCTGGGTACAGTAACCGGTCTGCGCAACAAAGCCTCCACCCTCGCTAACAGCTCATCCAAAGCAAAGGGCTTACTCAGATAATCATCACCGCCACTGCGCAAACCCCGTACCCGTTCATCCGTGCTACCTAAAGCACTTAAAATCAACACCGGCGTGTGATCATTGTGCGCACGCAAGCGTTCCAGCACGCTCAAGCCATCCACCTGCCCCGGCAACATGCGATCCAGAATCACAATATCCCAATGGCCTTCCAAAGCAAGGCGCGCCCCATCCAGCCCGTTGTGACAGGGCACGGCCTCATACCCTGCCATCTGCAGTGCCTGACAGATAAATCTGGAAGCATTCAGTTCATCCTCGATGACCAAACAACGTTTCATAATCAACCTCAAAAACCAGCAAAATTCAATTTGACATCCCCCACGCTAAAGGAGTACACTCGCGGCGTTTTATACCCAAGAGGCAATTCACGTTGGACTGTTATAGTTGTAACAAAAGCGCATTATATTGTACATGCTAACGGCATAAACACTTCAGCTTCCTTCTGTACAGGTTCTGGGTTGCCGCCGTTAACATCATGGCGGAACTCAGGAACGATACGTGCCCACCAACCTGTGGCACGACATACCCCTCCTGATTTTCTGATATTAATTTGCATCAAACTGCCATCAAAAGTGGTGATGTGATGCGCCTGAATTTTGCAATGATTTGCATGACATTCGCTCAGGTTTGAATTTTAAAATTTTCAATGTCTGTTGTTGTATACAATCTTACGCATTGAAAAGATTTTTAACGAGACCAAGCGATCATGGACTGCGTCGAATCAAATCAAATTCAGGCCTGATAATTGGAAATTTGATATGAAACACACCCTGTTTGGATGGTTGCCAACCTTCATCACCATACTGTCCGCCAAAAAATCCCAACCCGGGAAAAAAGTGGTGCACGCCACTTCAGCACGCCTGCTGGAACTGGCATTGATCACCCCTGATCAGACCCTGGCACAACTGGATACCACGACCGAAGGTCTGCTCGACCGTGAAGCGGAAGAACGTCTGGATCAATACGGCCTGAACACGGTCTCGCATGAACGCGTGAAAAGCATTCCGGAACGTTTACTCGAACAATTTAAAAATCCGCTCAACCTGCTGCTGCTTGCATTGGCTGGCGTCTCCTATTTCATGGGTGACGTTGAATCCAGCATCATTATTTCCATCATGGTGCTGCTCAGTGTCACCCTCACTTTTGTACAGGAATACCGCTCCAGCAATGCGGCAGAGAAACTGCGCGCCATGGTCAGCACCACCGCCACAGTGATCCGTAAGGACAAACGCTCAGGCATCCCCCAAGAAGTCAACGATGCCTACAACATCCGCATTCGCCCCCATGGGCCGGAGAAAAAAGAAATCCCCATCACCTTGCTGGTACCTGGAGACATTATCCACCTGTCTGCCGGGGACATGATTCCTGCCGATGCGCGCCTGCTTAGCGCCAAAGACCTGTTTATCAATCAATCCTCTTTAACTGGCGAATCCATGCCAGTGGAAAAATACGTCCATCCCACCAACACGGCGATACAAGACCCTTTGCAACTCGACAACATTTGTTTTATGGGCACTAATGTCATCAGCGGCACCGCCACGGCGGTCATCGTGATGACCGGCTCAGATACCTATTTTGGTGGCATTGCCAGCATTCTGTCGGCTGAACGCACTCAAACCAGTTTTGATCGTGGTGTCTCAAGCTTTACCTGGCTAATGTTACGCTTCATCATGGTCATGGTTCCCATGGTGTTTCTCATCAACGGATTCACCAAAGGCAACTGGATGGAGGCTTTTCTCTTTGCCATGGCAGTTGCTGTCGGCCTTACGCCCGAAATGCTGCCCATGATTGTGACCGTCAATCTGGGCAAAGGTGCGCTGGCCATGTCGCGCAAAAAAGTCATCGTTAAACGGCTCAATTCCATCCAGAATTTTGGTGCGATGGATGTACTGTGCACGGACAAAACCGGCACTTTGACCCAGGATCACATTATTCTGGAAAAACATTTGGATATTTTTGGCGAACCGAACCAAGCCGTGCTGGAATACGCTTATTTGAACAGCTTTTACCAGTCCGGCTTAAAAAATCTGCTTGATGTTGCCGTACTCACCCATGTCGAAATGAACGAGCAACTGCACGTCGAAAATGACTTTAAAAAAATAGATGAAATCCCTTTCGATTTTGTGCGCCGGCGCATGTCTGTAGTAGTCGAAGGCCGTGGCAAGCATTTGCTGATCTGTAAAGGTGCAGTAGAAGAAGTGTTCAACATCTCCACCAATTGCGAAGTCGGTGATGAAACCTTCCCGCTGGATGATGGCCACTTTTCGCGGCTGCATGCTGTCACCCAGGCGCTCAATGAGGACGGGTTCCGCGTCATTGCCATCGCCTACAAAGAAATTGACAAAGCGCAAACCAGTTACACGCTTCAGGATGAAAGCAACATGACACTGGTGGGTTACATTGCCTTCCTCGACCCACCCAAAGAAAGTGCGGCAGCCGCCATCGCTGCACTCAACAAACATGGCGTCACGGTCAAAATTCTGACCGGTGATAACGACATTGTGACCCGTAAGGTCTGTAAATCCGTAGGGATGCACGTTGACCGCATCGTGCTGGGCAGCGAAGTTGAAAAACTGACTGAACTTGAATTGGCCGAAGTGGCTGAAACCGTCGACGTGTTTGCCAAACTGTCTCCCAGCCAGAAGGCCAAGGTCATCAAGGCCCTGCATCTCAAAGGCCACGTGGTGGGATTCATGGGCGACGGCATTAACGATGGCCCTGCACTCAAGGCAGCCGATGTGGGTATTTCTGTCGATACGGCGGTCGATATTGCCAAAGAATCGGCTGACATCATTCTGCTGGAAAAAAACCTTATGGTGCTGGAAGAAGGGGTGATCGAAGGCCGCAAAGTGTTTGGCAACATCATCAAGTACATCAAAATGGGTGCCAGCTCGAACTTTGGCAATATGTTTAGCGTGCTGGGCGCCAGTGCCATGCTACCCTTCCTGCCCATGGCACCGATTCAGATTTTAACCAATAATTTGTTGTACGATTTCTCGCAGACCGCGATCCCCACCGACAACGTAGACGACGAATACATCGCCAAGCCGCGCAAATGGGACATTGCCAACATCACCCGTTTTATGGTGTTGATTGGCCCCATCAGCTCCATTTTTGATTACGCGACCTACGGCATTATGTATTTCGTTTTTCACGCCAATACAGTCGCCCAAGCCCCATTATTTCAAACCGGCTGGTTCGTGGAGTCGCTGTTTTCACAAACCCTGATCATTCACATCATCCGTACCAGCAAAATACCGTTTCTCGAAAGTCGCGCCAGCCTGCCGTTGATGTTGACCAGCATTGTGATCTGCAGCATTGGGGTATGGTTACCGCTTTCTCCCTTTGCGCACGCACTGGGATTTGTCGCGCTGCCAACGCAGTACTGGTACTACCTCGCTGGCATGATTTTCACCTATGCGATGCTCACTCATCTGGTCAAAACATGGTTTGTTAAGCGTTTTGGTTTAAATTAAACCCGGAATAACGCTTCGCACAAAACCACATCATGCTCACACAGGCATGACGTGGCGAAGCGCCAAATATCAATTTAATTTGGACTATTTGCAATCCGGGATTGGCTTATATTATTTTCTGGCGGTTGGGCGAAACTGGTACAGAAATAGTCATCCCGGCTGAAAATTGGTTTTGCGACGAAACCCACCCAAAAGTGATGTCGGCTGAGTTTTTTGTCTGGAAGAAAGCAGGGTGGCATGCGGACGCCCTGGATGATCAATCAATAAATAAATCGCTCGTGTAATGATTCCAGATTCAATTCCCGCAGGATGTATTCCAGACGTGATTGTGCATCCTTGCGCGGCTGGTCGGCATGGCGGGCGATGATCAGCTCGTTTTTCATCGAGTGTTCCCAGCCTACCAGCTCCGTCACCGTCACCTGATAACCATGTGATTCCAACAGCAGACAGCGCAACACATTGGTCAAGTGACTGCCGAATTCACGACTGTGGATAGGATGACGCCAGATCTCCGACAAAGGCGTTTTACTGAAGGACTCATTTTTGTACTTATTCAGCACGGCAGCCACCTCGGCCTGGCAGCAGGGAACCAGCACAATGAAACGGGCTTTTTTGTGCAACGCAAATTTGATCGCATCGTCGGTAGCCGTGTTGCAGGCGTGTAAGGCAGTGACAATGTCGATCTGTTCCGGCAATTGCGTTGAATGGATGGAGGCTTCAACCGACAGGTTCAGGAACGACATTCGGCTAAACTTTAACTTGGTCGCCAGTTCCTGCGATTTGACCACCAGTGCTTCGCGCGTCTCAATGCCGTAAATATGACCGGCCTCACGGGATTTGAAAAATAAATCGTACAGGATGAAGCCCAAATAAGACTTGCCGGCACCATGATCGGCCAGCGTCAATTCAGTTTTATCGGAGAGTAATTCTTGCAACAGGGGTTCGATGAAGTGAAACAGATGGTAGACCTGTTTCAGCTTGCGTCGGCTGTCCTGATTGAGCTTTCCGTCGCGAGTCAGAATGTGCAACTCTTTTAACAGCTCGATCGACTGGCCGGGTTTGATTTCGGGAATGATGCTCATATTTACTTCAGGATATGACTGATGACAACATTATCCTATAAAAAGCCTCATACCAACCAGAATACGGTTTTACAGCTGAAGCGAATGATATTTTGCAAGCCATGCCAATTCAGTGACGCTTGTTTCAGTGGTGCGATGTGATTTGGGTAAAGTATCCATTTCAGGGTCTGAACTGGAAAAAATGCAGGCGACGCCGTACTTGACACACTCGCGATGTCACTTAGTCCGAACAGCTTATGGTAGCGTCAGCCATCCTGATGATCATTCCTGCCATGTGTTGCACGAAACCAACCATCAGGATTCTGAGACAGTCTACCCCCAGTTATGCGCGAAACAACACCATTCAAAAATATCATTGAAGGCATGTTTCCGCCCCAAGCATTTCATTTATACGCGCTGATGCAAAATTAGTGGTTAATTTGTTTTGAACTTATAAAAACGCTCATTCAGGTAAGCGGCCACTGCAGCCTCATCATCCGGGAACCAACCTGTATTGCTATTCGTACTGCATCTTTCCACTTGGGCTGACAATTGCGCCAGGTTGTGGACTTTGTGATCTGGCCGGGTATAGACATACGTCGGATCGCCGTCGAACTTCGCCGCGTGACAGGCCATGCACGATTTATCCAGTAAGTCCTTGCCCTTCTTTAACGTGGCATCCGTTGTGCTCGCTGCCTGCGCCAAGGCCATCGTTGACAAAACAAGTCCCACAGCAACCATGAATTTAAGCTTTAATTTCATCATCATTCTCTTTTCATTCAGTAACTGGCTGTTCGTGCGCCAAAGCCAGCAAATGCGCCACCCGCTGCTGTGCATTGGGGTGTGAATCAAAAAACAGCGAATACCAGGGGTCAGAGGTCAACGAGGTCGCATTATCACGGTACAAATGCACCAGAGCGCTGATCAGGTGCTCTGCCTCCACGGCTCCGGCGGCATAAGCATCCGCCTCAAATTCTTGCCGGCGCGAGGCCAGACTCATCAACACCTGCACAGGCAAGGCCAGCACAGGCAAGGCCACAATCAACAGGCTTAATGCCATACCGGCACTCGACATGTTTACATGCAAGCCAGCGAATAGCGCAGGTTGGTGCATGGCTTGCGCCAAGCCCCACAACAAAGCCAAACTCAACGCAAAAATCGAAATCATCCGTCCTAACACATGTTTGTGGTAAAAATGCCCCAATTCATGTGCTAACACTGCTTCAATTTCCACAGTCTGTAAATGCTGGATCAGGGTATCAAACAACACAATGCGCCGGTTGCGTCCAAACCCGGTAAAAAACGCATTGCCATGACGGCTTCGCCGTGAACCATCCATCACATACAAACCCTCGGCAGCAAAATCGCATTGCTTCAGCAATTTCTGCAAACTCTGTTTCAACTCCCCTTCTGACAAAGGCGTAAAACGATTAAACAAAGGTGCAATCCACACGGGATAAATCATCAATAAAAACAAATTAAACGTCACCCACAGCAACCATGCATACCACCACCACAGACCGCCCATCTTGAGCATTACCCACAACACCGCACCCAGCAAAGGCAAGCCCAGCGCCGCACCCAATGCAGTTTGCAACAACATGTCCTTGAAAAATGCCGCTATGCTTGTGGTATTAAAACCAAAACGCTGTTCCAATATAAATTTGCGGTACAAATCCAGAGGCAACTCAAGCAGGGTAATGATGAGCAACACACTGGCAATCAGCGCCACACCCTGTCCCAGGACGCCCGTGAGATGTCGCGCCCACCAGGAGGACAGTGCCGCAACCCCACCCAACCAGGTCGCTCCCAAAAACACTACCCACTCCAATGCCAGCTGAAACAAAGCCAGGCGATTTTTCGCTACCGTGTATTCGGCCGCCCGAAAATGTTGTACGGCACTAATTTGTTCGGAAAAAGCCGCCGGGATATGCTGCCTGTGGCGCCAAACGTAACGCATCTGGCGCACAATCAAACCGCCTCGCAGCAGGGTAATTCCTGCCACCACACCATAGATAATTTGAGCAAACCCAGTTGCAGATAAAGTATTCATGTCCGAATTATGCCACAATCTCGTCTTTTCATATCAAGTGCTCAATATGTCCCAAAATCAAAATCACCTTATCTGGATTGACATGGAAATGTCAGGGCTGCAACCGGACACGGATCGCGTACTGGAAATTGCTCTGGTCGTCACTGACAACCAGCTCAACACCATCGCCGAAGCCCCGGTACTGGTCATTCATCAAAGTGACGCAGTGCTCGACGGCATGGACTCGTGGAACAAAAGCACCCATGCAAAATCCGGCCTGATCGACAAGGTAAAAGCCAGTACGCTCTCGGAACAGGAAGCAGAAGCCACGATGCTGGCATTTTTAATGCTTCACGTTCCAACCAGTGTCTCACCCATGTGCGGCAACTCCATCTGCCAGGATCGGCGCTTCCTCGCCCGCTATCTGCCAAAACTGGAAAGTTATTTCCATTACCGGAATTTGGATGTCAGCACACTCAAGGAGCTGGCAAAACGCTGGAAACCGGAAATTTCCAAAAATTTTAGCAAAAACAGCAAGCATGAAGCGTTATCGGACATTTACGATTCCATCGCGGAAATGAAACACTACCGTGAATTTTTCATTGTAAGGTAATACAAAGCTGGATGCGGTCTGGTATTAAAACCGCATATTCAAGTTATGTTCCATGCGTGTTTATCCCCTGCTGGCCTCGCTACCGATCAGCGGAGTCCCGTTAGCCTTGTGCCAGGCGAGAATACTGTCCCAGGCTTCATGCGCCGTTTCGGCATACCAGAACAGTTCGCTGTCTTCGGCGTCGATACTGCCTGCCTCAAGCAGGAAATCGACATCGAACACACCACGCCAATAAGCTTCCCCAACCAGTACGATGGGAAAAGGGTCCACCTTGCGCGTCTGGATCAGTGTCAGCGCCCCGAACAACTCATCCAGTGTGCCAAAACCGCCAGGAAGGCTGACAATGGCCGCAGCACGCTTCATAAAGTGCAGCTTGCGCAGGGCAAAATAGTGAAACTGCATACATAAACCCGGTGTGATATAGGGATTGGGGTATTGCTCACGCGGCAAACTGATGTTCAATCCCACAGTTTCCGCACCGGCGTCAAAAGCGCCGCGATTGGCGGCTTCCATGCCGCCCGGACCACCGCCAGTCATCACCGCCAGGCCTGAACGGCCTGGACCACCTCCTGCCTGTCCAATGAGCTTCCCCAACTCTCGACCCACATCATAGTAACGTGAAAGCTCCATGCGTCGCTCGGCCAAACGCAGCGACTTATTGACAAGCTTATCGCCCGGATGACTTGCGGCTTCAAGACGGATAGCCGCAAGCTCATGTCGCGCCGTATCCGGTTCGCGCAGGCGTGTAGAACCAAACACCACGATGGTACGTTCAATACCGTGTTGAATCAGGATACGTTCAGCTTTTTCATAATCAAGCTGCAGGCGCACACCGCGCATGTCATCGGTATGTAAAAACCCCACATCATGGTCAGGTTCAATGTAAGCCGGGTGCTCCATGATGGTGCGCAGCCGCATCTCCGCTTCAGCCTCCTCTTCGGGCGGTTTAGGATGCTCCCAGGGCAATGGTTCACGTCGATCCATGACAGGGTGAGTTTTCGGTATCCATGGTTTGTGGCCCATGATTGTTACCCTTTATCCTTAATTTGCGAATCGGCACACAATTTTTCTGCCGCATCAACAATATCGGCAACACGCGGGATACTGCCTGCTTCCAGCGCAGCATTAAATGGCGTCGGCATTTCCAGCCCGGCCACTCGCTGCGGCGGCGCATCCAGAAAATAAAAACAGCGTTCGGTCAGGCCGGCGACGATTTCGGCGCCAGCACCGGCGAAACATGAATCTTCTTCTACCACCAGCAAACGGTGCGTTTTTTCCAATGACGCCGCGCAAGTTTCCCAGTCAACGGGGCGCAGACTGCGCAGGTCAATGACCTCAGCCCCGATGCCTTTTTCGGCAAGCTGTTCCGCCGCACGCAATGACAGATCCAGCATGCGTGAATAGGTCACAATGGTCAGATCATTGCCTTGATGGCATACCTGTGCACGATGCATGGGCGGCGCTTCGAGATTCACATCCAGCGAACCCTGACTAAAATAGAGTAATTCATGCTCCAGCATAATGATGGGTTCATCACTACGGATCGCCTGGCGCAGCTGCCAATATGCATCCTGCGGCGTGGCAGGCACAGCGATACGCAGCCCGGGTACATTCATCAGCATTTGCTCCAAACGCTGGGAGTGTTGCGCCCCCAGCTGTTTGGCCACCCCGCCGGGCATGCGCACCACCAGCGGCATGGAGAATTGCCCGCCAGACATGAAAGGAATCTTGGCCGCCATGTTAATGATGGCATCCAGTGCCAGCAGGGCGAAGTTGATGGTCATGATCTCCACCACCGGACGCAGCCCCACCAGCGCCGCGCCGACACCCAGACCAGTAAAGCTGCCCTCGGAGATCGGGGTGTCGCGCACCCGCCATTCGCCATATTTGGCGTACAACCCCTCAGTCACCCGATAGCTGCCTCCATACAGGGCAACATCCTCACCCAGCACGATCACGGATTCATCGGCTTCCAGATCAGCGTCCAGGGCGTGATTCAGCGCCTGCCAGTAATACACTTTTTCGCTCATTAAATCAGCACCTCCCCGTGACGGTTGCAATTCAGCGCCGCTTCAGCATCCACCAGTGTGGGTTCGGGACTCTCGCTGGCGAAACGCACGGCCGCTTCCACCACTTCAGCGACTTCTGTTCTGATGGCATCAAGCTGCTGGGAACTGAGGTGGCCGTTGCTGTCGAGATGCCCTTTCAGGTGTTCGATATTGTCAGGTCCCGCAGCAGCGATCTCCCCAGCACTGGGATAGGTGACAGTTTCGGCAATAACCACTTTGACCGGATCCTCATTTTCAAAAGCCTGCAACTCGATTTTTGGACGATAGCTGCCAGGATCGGCCATGGAATGCCCCCTGAAACGATAGGTCTCAAATTCGAGAAATTGTGGCCCATTGCCGGAACGGACCTGTACCAGCGCCTCCTGCGTGGCGTGATGTACAGCCAGCACATCCATACCATCGATTTTTCTCGCCGGGATACGATAGGCGCCAGCGCGTTGATGGACCTCCGTCACCGCCGAGTGGCGATGGATTTCCGTACCAATCTGATAGTGGTTGTTCTCGCACACGAACAACACCGGCAACTTCCACAGTGCAGCCATGTTCAAGCTTTCGTGGAAAGTCCCCTGGTTCACTGCGCCATCGCCGAAGAAACAAATGACCGCCTCCGGCAGTTCACGCAAAGCGACAGCATAGGCTATTCCAATGGACACAGGAAAGGTCTCGCCTACGATGGCGTACCCGCCCATGAAGCGTCGCTCACGATCGAACAGGTGCATGGAACCGCCCATCCCACCGCTACATCCGGTTTTTTTGCCAAACAACTCGGCCATGACCGCATTCGCCGGAATACCACGCACCAGCGCATGCACATGTTCACGATAGGTAGAGACGATGTAATCGGCTGGCTCTGCCGCATGCAACACGCCTACCGCCACAGCCTCCTCACCGGGATAAAGATGCAAAAACCCAGCGATGTTGCCCTGGCTGTATTCCTGCGCAGCCCGCTCCTCGAAGGCACGCGCCAGCAGCATATCGCGCAACATTTTCCTCAACAAGTCCGGTTCCATTTATCTCTCCCGCAAGTTAAAAGGATAGCAAGAAACAAATATGTGCGTCACCAAAATACGAAATTCATACCAAATCTGCTGCAAACCAGCATCCACCTCACCCACCCAGTGCCTGATGCAAAGCCACCATCGCAACTGCCGCCTGAGTATAGGTCACTGCCAGTGTGGTTTGCGCATTATTGAGCACCAGTTCGCTTGCTAACTGGTCCTGCCGGGGAATATCTCCTGCCTGAAAACGGGCCTGCGCCATGTTGGCATCCAATTGCGCCGCATGCTGAGCGGCCTGCTCGCTGGCCACAGATGACAATGCATAATGATAATTTGACAGGGACTGTTCTGCATCGCCCAATGCGCCCAACACCGCCTTGACATAAGCTTGTGCTGCGCTGGCTTGCCGGGCTTTGGCTGCATGAATTTCTGCCTTGATTTGTCCGCCATCCAGCAGACGCCATGAAATCAGCGGCATAATGGATCCGGTTTGGCTGGTTGACGCCCATAATTCTCCCGGTCCCAACGCTTGATAGCCTGCACTGGCCGAAATTGCCAACTGCGGGAACCACGCTGAAGTGGCCACACCAATATCGGCGGTGGCTGCGGCCAATTGCCGTTCAGCCACACGCACATCAGGACGGCGCTGCAATACTTCTGCACGCTCGCCCACCGGAATGGGGATTAAAACCAGTTGTTCGCCGGGTTGGTTCAGTAAACCCAATTCGCGTTCCGGCAATTGTCCGCTGAGCACGCCCAAGGATAAGGCCAGCGCACGCAATCGCGCCTGCAACACCGGCACAGCCGACGCATTGTCTTCGCGTTGCTGTATCAGGGGGTACAGGGTATATAAAGGCACGTCACCGCTTGCTGCACGCTGGCGGAGCAATCCAATTTCCGCATCGAGCGTGGCGATACTGGCTTGACGTGCGGCAAGCTCAACTTGCTCCCCGCGCAAACTGACATAATCGCGGACTATTTCTGCAATCAAACTTTCGCGCAGGTCTTCCGCACTCGCAATACTGGCTGCCTGGAGCGCCCTGGCTGACTCGATCCGGCGACGCGTACCGCCGAACAAGTCGATTTCCCAGCTGGCATCAAATTCCGCGTCATAAATTGTGGCATCGCGTGGAATAATCGGGATTTCAGCCAAAGGCATCAAGCCATTTTCACTTTGGCGCAATTGGTTCACACTGGCTGCGGCTTGCAATTGTGGTGCCTGCAAACCCAATGCGGCATCCCGTGCAGCGCGCGCCTGGGCAATGCGTGCCTGTGCCGCCAGCAAATCTGGATTACTGCTTAAAGCCAGATCAATCAGCCTGTCCAACTCATGGTCATGCAATCCGTGCCACCACCCCAACTGAGCGGCTTTACCCTGTGCGGCAAAACCGTCTGCCGACCACCCCGTCCCTGTATTGATTTTTGGCGTATGGTAATCTGGACCCACGGTGCAGCCTGCTAACAGGACAGCGACCATCAACAGGCTTCGCTTGCTCAATTTTGTCATGACGTCCTTCCTTGTGCTCATTGTAATCTCCCTCGCACAAACACGGTTGCCGTAGTGAGTGTTATCACCGCAATCACCAATAATGGCCAATCATTCGCCCACACCACCGCAGCAGGCAAATCTTTCAGAAAACTGCCTTGCAAGATAATCAGGTAATATTTAAGCGGATTGGCCTGATCCACCCATTGCAAAAAAGCTGGCATATTCTCTACCGGGGTCGCAAATCCAGACATGAGCACACTGGGCACCACCAAAGTAAAAGTGCCCAAAATGGCTTGTTGTTGAGTGTTACACAACGCTGACAGCATCAAACCAATCCCGTTGACCGATAATATATACAACAACATGCTAAACAATAGCCCCGCGTAAGACCCCACAAACGGAACCCGGAACAAAAACATGGCCGCCCCGGTCATCAAAATACCTAATACCATGCCAATCAACAAGGCAGGCACCATTTTGGCGACAATCATTTCTCCAGGTGTGCAAGGCGACACCAGCAATTGATCAAACGTCCCCAGTTCCCGTTCGCGCGCAATCGATAATGCCGTCAACAACAGCGTAATGAAGGTCACTAAAATCCCCCCCACACCGGGCACCACAAACCACTGATAAATCAAATTGGGGTTAAACCAGTGCCGGGTAACTGCCAAATCACTGATGGTCGGTGACGCATTCACCGGTTCCGCGTTCAGACTCGCCAGAATCTCCGTCAAATAACCCAGCAAAATCTGGTTGGAATTGGCGCGTCGCCCATCCAGAATAATTTGCAATTGAACTGACCGTCCTGCCGCCTCGTCACTGGAAGCCGTATTGGGAATCACAATCGCCGCCATCACCTGTCTGGTTGCAATCAGCTGCCGAATGGCCTTCTCGCTGTACACCGGATACATCTGGTGCACAAAACCGGCATGAGCCACCCGCTCGACGCACAAACGGGACCATGCACCATTGTCCTGGTTATACACAGCGATGTCGGCACGCGTCAATTCCAGCGTGGCAGCAAAAGAAAACACCACCAATTGCGCCAGTGGCGGCACGATCAGCAGTATGCGACTTTTTGGATCGCGCAATATACTGAGCAATTCCTTGATGATCAGCGCACGCATTGCCGGTGAAAACCATGTCATGGTGTTTTATGCCTCCAGCGATTTGTGCAGTTTGCGCCGCGCAATGAAAAAAAACACCGCACCCAAACCCAACATGCCCAGCATATTCGGTAGCAGCAGCGGCCACACATCGCCCACCAGAAACAGGGTTTGTAAAGAAGCGACAAAATAGCGCGCCGGCACCAAATGCGTAAACATACGCACCGGCCAGGGCATGGAATCAATTTCAAACAGAAAGCCAGACAACATGAAGGCCGGCAAATAACCGGTAATCAATGCGAATTGGGAAGCAATAAACTGATTTTTACTTAACACCGAAATCAGCAAACCCTGGCCCAATGCGGGGATCAAAAACAAACTGGTGGTCAACAGCAAAGCCCACCACGAACCGCGTAGCGGCACTTCAAACACCGTAATGGACAACAGGGTGGCAATCATCATCGCCACCAGACCCAACACAAAATACGGCAACAGTTTTCCCAGCAGAATTTCCACCACCGACACGGATGTGGACATCAACGCCTCCATGGTACCCCGCTCCCATTCGCGCGCCACCACCAGCGCCGTCAACAAAGTGCCGATAATCGTCATCACCACTGCCAACGCGCCCGGCACCAGAAAATGACGGCTGTCAATGGCTTGATTGAACCAGAAGCGGGGCACCCACACTGGAACGGAAACTGTTTGCTTTTCATCGTTCGCCAACCATTCTGCCAGCACATTTTGGGCGTAGACGGCAACAAAATTGGCGGTATTGGGTTGTGAGCCGTCCGTGATCACCTGTATCAGGCCGCCACGCAGTCTGGGTGAAGCCAGACGCTGATCAAAATCCGGCGGAATCACCACAAATCCGCGCAATGTTCCCGCAACCAGTTTGGGCACCACCTCGCGCCGGTCTCGCGCCGGGGTAACCAGGAAATAACGTGTGCCGGAAAAAGCCGCCGCCAAAGATTGTGCTGACGCGTCATTCGACTCCAGCACCACACCTATGGGCACTTGCCGAATATCCAGCGAGACCGCATAAGCAAACAAAAACAGAATAATAATCGGCAACACCACTGCGATCAGCAGCGTAGAGGGATCGCGCAAAATTTGCAGTGTTTCCTTGCGCATCAAAGCGGCAAGGCGCACAAATGAAAAAGTGGTCACGTCCCTCATGACCGCTATACCGGTTGCTGCGGTGATTGCGCAGTCTGGATAAGATGAATAAAGGCTTGTTCCATGGTGGGATCGGGCACTTCCGCCGTCACCGCACTGCGTTTGAGCGCGTCCGGCGTATCCAGTGCAATCACTTTCGCTTGCAGCATCAAGGCCACGCGATCGCAATATTCCGCCTCTTCCATAAAATGCGTGGTCACCAGGATGGTCACGCCTTTACGCACCAGGCCATTGATGTGTGTCCAGAATTCGCGCCGCGTCAACGGATCCACACCCGAAGTCGGCTCATCCAGAAACAGCACTGCCGGACGGTGCATCAATGCACATGCCAGCGCCAACCGTTGCCGGGTACCCAAAGGCAGGCTTTCCGGTTCCGCATTCAAATAGGGGGACAACTGAAACAGCTCAACCATCTCATCGATGCGTGTGCGTTGCAAGGCGGTATTCAGACCATAGGCCCCAGCGAAAAATTGCAGGTTTTGCTTGACCGACAACAACCCGTATAAAGAAAACTTCTGTGCCATATAACCGATTTGGCGCTTGGCTGCACTGCCCGCATGGCGCAAATCAATGTCCATCACCCGCGCTTCGCCAGAGGTGGGTTTGAGCAACCCGCACAGCATACGAAACGTGGTTGACTTTCCCGCGCCATTCGGCCCCAGCAAACCAAAAATTTCACCTTGGCGTATGGTGAATGTCACATGATCCGTTGCGACAAAAGAACCGAATTGACAAGTCAGATCATGACATTCAACCGGACTGCAAGCCAAATCCTGTATCATGTCAAAACGTTCTGCCAATGCCGATCTTCCCCCGCTTCCACCACCCAGCAAATCGATAAACGCGTCTTCAAAACGTGGCGCAATGGGTTCGATTTGCGCGGCATTGCTTTGCGTGAACTGGTTCAATTCTGCCAAATCATGCCCCGCACGCAGCACCACACGCAAACTGTCGCCCTGGATCGCTCCATCGCACACGGAAGGCAAATCCAGCGCATGCATCAATAACTGGCGCCGGTCCGTGGCAAACCCACTCAAACGGAAACAACGTCCCTGCAAACGTTTCGTCAGAATGGACGGCGCACCGTCATAGGCGATCTGTCCATGATTGAGCAGAATTACTGATTCACACCGCTCTGCTTCATCCAGATAAGCGGTGGACCAAATGACGGCCATGCCCTCCGTTGTAAGCGCTTGCACCATGCGCCATAATTCCTGGCGGCTTACCGGATCAACCCCCACACCGGGCTCATCCAGCAACAACACTTTGGGTTTACCCATCAAGGCACAAGCCAAACCCAGCTTTTGCTTCATCCCCCCTGACAAACGACCTGCCAGACGGTCCGTAAAGGGCCCCAAACTGGTAAAACTCAACAAACGTTCAAACAGTGCGGCTTGTTCACCAGGCGGCACTGCACGCAACTGCGCATACAGGTTCAGATTTTCCAGCACGCTTAAGTCTTCATACAATCCAAAACGTTGTGGCATGTAACCCGTCACGGCATGAATCTGTTCCGGCGCAGTCACGCTGTCATATCCCGCCACCAGAATTTGTCCATTGTCTGGTGTGAGCAGTGCGGCCAACAAACGCAACAGCGTAGTTTTCCCTGCCCCATCCGGCCCCACAATCCCCGTGAGATGCCCATACTTCACTTGAGCTGAAATGGCTTGCAGCGCGACAGTTGTACCAAAATGCTTACTGACTGCAGTGATTTCTATCGCAGGTGGCTGTTCGGTCTGATGATCAGGATTCATTTAAATGTAATTCCGCGCAAGTTCAGGAGGCAAACCTGACTGTCACCGGCATCCCTTGACGCAAATGCTCATCAGGGTGATCGATCGTGACACGAATACGATAAACCAAATCGGTACGCAAATCCGTCGTTTCTACTGACTTCGGCGTAAACTCAGCCTGCGGCGACACGAAACCCACCGTACCGGTATAAACGTGCTGGCTCGAATCCGTGAAAACTTTCACCTGTGTGCCAGGCACCATTTTCCCCAACTCGGTCTCGCGTGCATAAGCGCGCACATAAACCGGGGTGATTGCCGTTAAAGTATAAACCGGTGCAACAGGGCTCACCATGCTACCGGGCTCGCGCACGCGCGACAACACAATGGCATCCACCGGCGCGAACACACGCGTGTCCGACAAAGCCGTTCGTGCCTGGGCCAAATTTGCCTGCGCCACGGCCAGTTGCGCCACACCCGCATCGATGTCTTCCTGACGCGAACCCACCACCATCAAATTCAACTGTTGCCTGGCCGCAGCCAGATTGGCATCTGCCGCATCGCTGGCAGCGTTGGCTGCATCCACAATACGCTGACTCGATGCACCATTAGCCAATAAACCGCGTTGACGCGCCGCATCGGCGCGCGCATTTTGATCCGTCGCCACAGCCTGCCGCACAGCCTCTCGTGCTTCAGCCACCTGTTGCGGGCGGTTGCCGTGATACAACTTGGTCAACTCGGCACGCGCTTGCGCCACATTCGCTTCCGCACCGGCCACCGCTTCCTGAAACGGCACGTCATCCAGAGTCGCCAGCAATTGCCCGGCATTCACCCTGGCACCCTCATCCACCAACATGGTTTTTAATCGCCCCGATTGGCGAAACGCCAGATCGGTTTCGCGAATATCCACATTGCCATATAACACCACTGCGGGTGAAGCGTGTGCATGCAAAACATGCCAGGTGTAAGCCGCAATGACGGCGAGCACCAACAAAACAGGCAACACTACCCGTCGTTTATTAAAACTCATCATTATCCCTCCATCCGAAATCAATGCACCAATCAAGTCCGGTTTTCAGTTTAAACCCAAAGGTTATCATTCTATTTCACCCATGAAGACGAACGAGCTGACAAAAAGACGTAAATAATTATTTTATCCATCTCGCTACGCATAAAATCATGCGATGACCAAACCCATGCCACCACCACAAAGTTGGGGCGATAACCATTGTCCTCATGATGTCTCCTGTTGTTGAGTCTGTATGATGGCAAGCGACTTGCGCCGAAGCGTCCCTGCGAGCTCAGTCCCTGCTGCTACGGTGTTATAGATGGTGCCAAATTTTTTCACATTCTCATGCAACAGTTCCAGTCGGCGGTCCGTCTCATCGGTATCGACAATCATCTCATAGCGGATTGATGCCATCTTCGGCGGATTGTCCTGACGCAAGCCTTCCAGGTGCAATTCAACGCCGCGCAACGAAAAATGCAAAATCGGCATCACCCGCTCTATACCCTTAAGCATACACGCCGCCACTGCGGCCAACAGCAGTTCTGCAGGGTTGAATGCGTCCGGATTACCAGCCAGATCGGTATCGAGCGTGATCCCGGCATTCTTGCAGCGCGCCAGACCATGGTGCGCATCCAGACGCGTGGCGGTGATATAATATTCAAGCATAATGGTACTCCTTAGAGGAAAATTCCATCTCTGGCCACTGCAGTGATTTCAACCCGATTGTGCCGGCTTGTTTTGATGCGCATAGATCAACACAGCAAAAAACACACCGCCTTGCACAAAACCGAGCAAAGCTTCAATACTGACAGCCAACATTGCATTCAGTGTTCGGGGAACCCAGTCACCCAAACCCAAAGTGGTAAATAACTCCACTGAAATATACAGCGCAACGCGAAATGAATGCCCCTGCATGGCCAACAGGTGCTTTGCCATACCCATTCCGTTGTAATCAAACATCTGAAACACCCCGAACAGATGATAAAGCAAAGCAAAAAACAACAAGGTCACTGCTGTAATTTCCAAATACAAAAACACGATATGCAGCAAGTCAAAATGAATAGAACTGCGTTTACTCGACACATAAAACAACATAAGATCCAGCAGCATAAAACGGACGATAACGATGTACATCAAGTAAGAAAACAACAAGTTTTCACGATCATGTCCCATGCCCATCAATGGCAACCACCACCAAGCCACCAACAATGGTGCGAGTGTCAGAGGGATGACAAAGGGAAGAATGGGAATTAAACCCAATCGGGCTTTGGCAACATGCCGTGCAGGCGTACCCCAATTTATCATGACCTACCCTCGGTAAACATCATTTGTCACCCGGATACCAGCAGAAAAAACATCATCACTTCAGTAAAAATCATTCTTGCGATTTCAAATCCTTTCTGAGAAGCAGCTCAATCTCCTCAGTCCGGGGCAAACCTTCCACCCACAAACGCCCGCCGGCCAAGACGAATGGTTCAAGCTTGTCATCAAGTTCTGATGGTCTCTCAATCATTGGTCGCAAACCGACAACGGGGTTGAAGCCCAAACCTCGCAACGCACAAGATAATCGTTTGTGCAATTTTTCTGCCGCGATCCCATCCCCAAACACTTCGAATGGCATCGGAAAATCTTTATCCTGTATATTCGATGACATTAAAACCCCATTTCCAGACTGGTGTCACGACAACGATGAATGACATCATTAAATTCATCACAAAACAAGCTTTAAATTGCCGCAATCCACTGCTCGACTTGCGCACGACTGGGTACACCACCTGCGTGCACCACTTTGCCGTCAATCACGACACCAGGCGTACTCATAACACCATATCCCATAATCGATGGAATATCTTCCACCTTGTCTACCTGTGCCTGCACACCTTTTGCCGCGAGCACCTCTTCCACCAGTTTTTGCGTGGTCTTGCAATTGGCACACCCTGTACCAAGGATTTTTATTTGAGTCATGACAATTCCTTTTTGATTTAAAATGTTACAGTTAGAATCAGTAGATCCAAGTTCAAACTGCCAACAGTTCTTTGATGCAACCCATTTCTACCCCAACAAAGCAGACCCCAGACTTAAATCCGAAAAACATTTAACTGGCCATTCACACCACCTCTGCTGCCAGTCGGGTTCTAACCCGACACTCTGCCATGTCCTTTATACCACCGCGTCAGGCTAAAGCCTGACCTACCAAAGAAGCACCACCACCTCTGCCATAGGGTCTGGTTTTAACCCGACAAACCACCGCACCTTTTACCACCGCGTCAGGCTGAAGCCTGACCTACGCAACCCGCCTACCAAAGGTGCGCTACCTGGCACACACCGAAAAATTCCACTTCCAACTGGAATCTGCAATGTTAAAACATTCACATCATGGCATTGAACACAAATCCCACCAGCACGATCCCTACCGTGACGACGCCAGCAAACAACGCAATCAACTTGGTTTTCATCACTTTTTTAAGGATCATGAATTCAGGAAAAGACAGCGCAGTCACTGACATCATAAAAGCCAGTGTGGTACCCAGCGCCGCGCCTTTACCCAATAAAGCTTGCACCACGGGAATCATGCCTGCCGCATTGGAATACATCGGCACGCCGATCAGCACTGCCAGCGGCACCGACCACCAAGCTGTTTTCCCCATGATATGCGCCATGAAGTCTTCCGGGACATAACCGTGTATCCATGCGCCCACACCGACACCTGCGACGATGTAAGGCAACACTTTGAGCACGATGTCGCGCATATGATGCCAACCCTGTGCAAACCGTGCAGACCAATCCAGTTTGGTTTCCGTCAAGCTGACTGCAGGAATGTCATACACCCAGGGTTCCACCCAATGCACAGGGTTCATCCAGCCAATGATCCAGCCGGAAAGCATGGCAACCATCAATCCCAACCCCATATAGATCAGAGCAATTTTCCAGCCAAACATGCCGAACAGCAGCACCAGCGCCACTTCATTCACCATCGGCGCGGACACCAAAAATGAGAAGGTCACGCCCAATGGAACCCCCGCAGTCAAAAACCCGATAAACAGGGGTACCGCAGAGCAGGAACAGAATGGCGTCACAATACCCAGGGTAGCCGCCAGGACGTTGCCCACACCTTCACGCCTGCCTGCAAGCAATGCACGCGTTTTTTCAGGGGTCACAAAAGTCTGGATCACGCCGACAACAAACACGATCAGCGTCAGCAACATCAATACCTTGGGTACTTCAAAGGCAAAAAAACTCACCGCGCTGTACAAATGGCTCTGCGGCAAAAGCGGCAGTCGATGCATGAAAACATTTGTAACCGGCTCAAGCTGTGCATAAACCAGCCCCCACACCACCACAAACAGCACTGGCACAACCCATGCCCGCCAGGCTGGCAACACAGAAACCGGATGCCCAGCTTCAGTTTTCATCGTCATGATATGCCTCCGAAATCATCTTGTTTATCACCCTTTGAGCAAGGTCAATTGCGTCAGGTAAAAGGGTTCGACCGGCCCCACAGCGACCATCGCGCCCACCGGTGCCGCAGCAGCCTTGAAGCGCGTATCAAGGTGAGAATTTTCATGGTCCCAGACCGACTCCCAAATCCCGTGCATAATGTAAGCGCGCAAGTCACCATCCGTGGTGATACACCGTAAAATTTCCGTGCTCATCGCCTTGCGGTAATGCAGGTTGTCAACGGCACCCGGCTGACCGATCAAATTGGCATCGCTGGCGGGCTGATAAGTTTCCTGCGCCACTTTCAGCAAAGCCGGAATCGTTTGATCAAAGTTTGTAACCAGGTGTTCAGGCACAAACACATGGTTCTCCACCGTCACCAAAGTCGGGGCCTGGTTGTCAACGGGCTGGGACAGAAAACCCAGCAGTGCATTCCGGTCGTTGTAAATACCATGGCGGTCTCCCGCCAGAATGGTTTCAAATATGCCCCGGTATACCACCATGGGTTGCTGACTTTCCCGCATTTTCCCATCCTGTTGCGTGACACCGTGCAGATGGGGCAGCACGTCAAGATCGAATACCGCGTCAGCGTTGGCGGCGCGTAACGTCTGAAGATCCGGGAAACGAACGAACAGACTGTAAAACAGCGGCAGCGTGCCGGACTGGGCGCCATCGGCGTAGGCACTGCGTAACACGCCCTTATATGACGCCGGGTAGTTCTTCACCATCGTCGAATCACCGACCATTTGTTTAAGGGTCACGGCCAAAGCGCCTTTGCGTTGCATGGCTTTTGCAAAAGCTTGCATCCCTGTATCGAACCCCGCCTTATTGGGTTGTGCAACCCGCATTTCAGCGTAAAAAGTGACCGGCCCATCCGTTGTGGTGTTTTTTTGCAAGTCACTTGCGTGTGCTGAGTGAACGAAACCAGTTGCAGTCAACAAGCCAAGTGCGGGGATAGCACCCAGCAACTGACGGCGAGAACTTGAAAATTGAGTGGTAGACATGTTAATGCGCTCCTGATAACAGACGTTTCCAGTAGGGAAGACGAAACAGGGGGCAAAAGGATGCAGGAGATGTGAAAATATTTATCCAGGCACCAAATCAAGCTTGAATATGCAGGTTAATTTAATTTTTGAAACAAAGCTTCCAGCTTGTCTTCATCACTGGTTTTGAGTATTTTTTGCACCAGCGCGGTAATCTTTTGAGTGTCTGCTTGCAGCAATTGCTGTTTTACCGGAAGCAAGCTGGGTGCTTGCATGGAAAAACGGCGTAAACCCAACCCCAAGAGTAAATGAGTCAAACGAGGATCGCCCGCCATCTCGCCACACACTGAAACCGGTTTACCGAGTTTATCTGCCGCACGGATGGTTTCTGCAATCAAATACAGCACTGCAGGATGCGTCGGTTCATACAGGTATGCCACACCGTCATCTGCACGGTCGATGGCCAGCGTGTATTGAATCAAGTCATTGGTGCCAATAGAAATAAAATCCAGACGTTCGGCAAATGCGCTTGCCATCAAGGCTGCAGCAGGTACCTCTATCATCCCGCCCACCGGCACTGCAGGATTAAACAACAATCCATCAGCCAGCAAACTGACTTTGGCCCGCTCAATGGCGGCATAGGTCAGACGCAATTCCTGCAGATTGGTGAGCATGGGGATCATGATCTTAATCTGGCCATGATATGAAGCACGCAAAATCGCGCGTAACTGTGTATGGAACATCATGGGTTCAGCCAGACACAGGCGTATCGCACGCCGCCCCAATGCCGGATTAAGGGTGTGGTCAGTCAAGTCTCCCAAAGGCTTGTCTGCACCCGCATCCAGCGTACGCACAATCACGGGCAAGCCCTTCATTGCCGTCACTACATCACGATAGGCCTCATATTGTTCGTCTTCGTTGGGCAAATCGCTGCGATTCATAAACAAAAATTCGCTGCGGAACAAGCCAATGCCCCTTGCACCGGCTTCACGTGCTGCAGCCACGTCCTGAGGCAATTCGATATTGGCCATCAACTCAATTTCCACGCCATCCAGGGTTTTCGACCGACTGCCACTTAAACGCTTAAGTTTTTGGGAATCAATGCGCCACTGATTCTGGCGCAGTTGATACTCTTCCAGCACGGCATCATCGGGATCGACCACCACCACGCCCTGTTGTCCATCAACGATGATGATTTCATTGTCACGAATCAACTCGCGTGCATTGTGCAGCGCGATCACCGACGGAATATTCAAGCTGCGGGCGAGAATCGCCGTGTGTGAAGTTGCACCACCCAAATCCGTGATAAATGAAGCAAAGCGCTGTCGCTTAAACACAACCATGTCGGCAGGCGACAAATCGTGTGCGACCAAAATACAATCGGTCTCGCTATTTTCTAAAGTCGGGAACCGGTCCTGATGTCCCAGCAATACCTTTTGCACCCGCTCGACCACCTGCACGACATCAGTTTTTCGCTCACGCAAATAGGCATCTTCAACCGTATCGAACTGTTCCAAAAACTGTTCCATCTGCTGGGCCAGGGCCCATTCCGCATTACACTGCTGTGCAACAATCAATTGTTTTGGAACCTCAGACAACATGCCGTCATCCAGAATCATGCGGTGCATGTCCAGAAAGGCGGCAAGTTCGGCGGGAGCATTCGGTGGTATTTGACCACGCAAGGTTTCCATTTCATGGCGAACGGTTGCAACAGCCTCTTCGAAACGGCGCACTTCCTTGTTCACGTCCTGAGTTGGCAAGACGCGATGCGGCACTTCAATGCGGTGATGTGATGCAAGCCGCGCCACGCCGATGGTGATACCCGGCGAGACACCCAAACCATGCAGGGTAAAACTCACTCGCTTTCTCCAAATTTATCAGCAACCAAATCCGTCAGGGCACTGATGGCCGCCTCCTCATCCTCACCCTCGACTTCAATTTTCACCACACTGCCTTTGGCCGCTGCCAACATCATGACCCCCATGATACTTTTGGCGTTGACGCGCCGAATACCCCGGCTTAACCACACCTCACTTTTAAATTGGGTGGCCAATTGGGTGAATTTCGCCGATGCCCGCGCATGCATACCCAATTTATTGATAATTTCAACATCCTGCTGTCGCATCGCAAAGCTCCGGAGTAATATAAAAAATGCCTTCTTTTCCACCGGTGACGGCTTTGTCCAGCAACTGGGCGAGCGGTAAGTGCCGATAGGTAATGGCCCGCATCAACATAGGCAGATTCACGCCAGGAATTCCTTCAACCTCGCCGGGAGACAATAAACGGCACATGGTATTGCAAGGTGTCGCGCCGTAAATATCGGACAATAACAACACACCTTCACCGGAATTAAGTTCCGTAATCATTGTTCTCGCACGATCCAGCATATTAGATTGGGTCTGCGCCGTCACATCCAGCGCCAGCAAGTCTTTGGGCCGCTCCCCCAGCACATGGATTGCGCATTGGATCAAACTCTCACCCAATGTACCATGTGCAACAATCAGTATTCCAATCATGTCTCCATTACCCTTGTGTTGGAATAAACGTTAGCCGCTCACGCAGAGACGGCGTTAAATAAATATGCCCTTGGCCATCAATTAACATCGCCGCCTGCACCCCCATCACGGCAGCCGCTTTACGCCAGCCTGCCACACCCGCGATGAACAGCGGTTTACTGTCCACATCAGATCTCACCCCTGCATGGGGGCCGGGAGAGATCAGCACAGTAACCGATTCCACCCCCTGTACCGGCCAGCCTGTACGCGGATCAATAATATGACAATAACGTCGACCACCCAACTCAAAATAACGCTGGTAATCCCCCGAAGTTCCTATGGCCTCACCATCCCGCAACGCCAAACTGGCAATCGCCTGCGGTTTGCGCGGATGCTGAATACCCACTCGCCACGGGTGATCGCCATGCTGCCCCAAAGCCAGAATATTCCCGCCAATATTAATCAGCGCATTGTGGATACCCATAGACCGCAAGATTTGTGCCGCCACATCCAGAGCATAACCTTTGGCATAACCGCCCAAATCAAGCCGCACAGCGGGATTCGTGCTGTACGCCTCGCCATTGTTTATCACAATATCGCGCATTTGCGGTCGCGCTGCAAGTAATTTAGCAATAGACAGCGGATCCGGTTGATGCGGAACAAACGTATCGCTTTGAAATCCCCATAAACGAATCAAATTCCCGATAGCCGGATTAAACGAACCGCCGGAGCGTTCCGAATCGGCGGTCGCATCGACCAACATCGCAGCCAAATCAGGGGCGATTTTTACCGGGACTTCCGAACGCGCAAAGCCGTCATTCAAACTGGACAATTCACTGGGTTCCCATGCATGCAACCGGTGGTGCAACACATCAAATTCACTCAGCACCTGCTTTGCCGCTGCTTCGGCTTTTGCACGTTTTTCACCATAGATGGAAATTTGCACCCGCGTACCGAACACATAACTTTCCTGGGTATACAAGGGAGGCTGACCACACCCTGCCAAACCCAATACGAGCACACTCACCCACAACAACCATGCTAATGGCATGTTTGTTCAATCCTGTTTTCCAGCGCATCCATGAATAGCGCTGTAAAATTAATGCCCGTTTCCCGACTTAACTCAACAAAACCAGTCGGACTGGTCACATTAATTTCTGTCAAATAATCTCCGATGACATCCAAACCAACCAACAGCAATCCGGCAGCTTTAAGCCCAGGCCCAACCGTTTCCGCAATTTCACGGTCACGCGCCGACAATAATTGTGCCACACCTTGCCCACCTGCCGCCAGATTGGCACGGGTTTCACCTTCAGCAGGAATCCGTGCCAAAGCGTAAGGTACTGGTTCACCATCGATCATAAAGATGCGCTTGTCACCGGCATTTATCGCCGGAATATACTTTTGCGCCATAATGGTTCGCGTTTCATTTTGAGTCAATGTTTCCAGGATGGCATTCAAATTCAAACCATCAGGCCGAACGCGAAACACTTGCATGCCTCCCATCCCATCCAGAGGTTTCAAAATCACATCCCCCATCTCCTGAGCGAAACCACGTAACACCTCAGCATTACAACTCACCAAAGTGGGCGCAATCAAGGTAGGGAAGCGCGCAATCGCCAGCTTTTCATTAAAGTCTCGCAGAGCGCCTGGCGCATTGAATACACGCGCACCTGCCCGTTGAGCCAAATCGAGTAATTGTGTGGCATACAGGTATTCTGTTTCAAACGGAGGGTCCTTGCGCACCAGCACCGCATCGAATTCATTCAGTGGTTGGGGGATTTTATCCTGTATTGAATACCAGCTTTCATCGTTATCCGTCAGAATCAGCCTCGTCGCCATAGCGGATACCCGTCCTTCACGCCACATCAAGTCTGACTGGTGCATCACAAACACCTGATGCTTACGCTGCGCCGCTTCACGCATCATTGCAATACTGCTGTCCTTATACACCTTGAGTGAATCAATTTGGTCAATCAAAAAAATAAATTTCACAGGACGGGCTCCGGCATCTGTTCTAATTCCAGGGAGGCCGCCAGCATGGCCAAGCGCGCCACCACACCATAAGTGTAAAAACGATTGGGGGTAGAATCCGGATTACCGGTTTGATTGGGTGTACAACACGGTGTTTCAAACGCCAGCGGCACAAAATGCATACCGGGCGCATTCAAATTTTCATCCACGCCACGCTCGGTATGGACGCGATAAAAACCACCAATCACAAAATGATCCAGCATATAGACCACCGGTTCCGCAACGGCGGCATTAATGCTTTCGAAGGTATAAACACCTTCCTGAATAATCAGCTCGGAAATTTGCGACCCCTCCTTGCCCACCGCCATTTTATTGCGCTGCTTGCGATTCAGGTCACGCACCTCTGCAGGATCTTTCACACTCATAATACCCATACCATAAGTGCCAGAATCCGCCTTCACAATCACAAAAGGCTGCGCATCAATCTTGTACTCCTGGTACTTGACGCGAATACGTGCCAACAGATCACTGACCTGGTCTTCCAGACAGTTTTCCCCTTGCCGCGCATGAAAATCAACTTCGCCGCAACGGGAAAAATAGGGGTTAATCAACCAGGGGTCAATGTCTATCAGCCGGGAAAAATCTTCCGCCACCTTGTTATACGCTGCAAAATGTTGTGATTTGCGGCGCACGTACCAACCGGCTTTCAACGGGGGTAGCAGCATTTGTTCTATACCACGCAAAATTTCCGGTACACCGGCTGACAGGTCATTGTTCAGCAACACCGCGCAAGGGTCATATCCCGCCAAACCGACCCGGTTGCCACTGCGCACCACAGGCTCGAGCAATAAAGACTCTCCCCCATCCAGATCCAGTTTCATCGGCTCTGTGAGATCAGGAATCAAACTACCGATCCGTACCTCTAATCCGGTTTTACGCAAAATACTGGCTAAACGCGATACGTTTTGTAAATAAAACAGATTGCGGGTATGATTTTCGGGAATCAACAGGAGTTTTTGCGTATCAGGACAAATTTTTTCCACTGCAACCATCGCCGCCTGTACAGCCAGGGGGATAAAATCCGGGTTTAAATTATTGAAACCGCCCGGGAATAAATTGGTATCCACCGGGGCAAGTTTAAATCCGCTGTTACGCAAATCGACAGAGGTGTAAAACGGTGCTTTATGTTCAGTCCACTGATGACGAAACCAATGCTCAATTCGAGCCGTGTTGTTCAAAACATGCCGCTCTAAATCCAGCAGCGGCCCAGTCAATGCGGTAGTTAAATGTGGAACCATGCCATTTCCCTGTTGTTAATTCATCTGTTTGTCAGTCATCGGGTTCAACCACTATGTTTCACGTTATCCTTTATCAGCCAGAAATTCCTCCGAATACTGGCAACATCATACGCTTATGCGCGAACACCGGCTGCACACTGCACCTGATTGAACCACTGGGCTTCAAACTTGAAGACCGACAATTACGTCGTGCCGGACTAGATTACCACGAATATGCCAAGCTCCAAATACATCCTGACTGGTCAGCCTGCTGTGATCAACTTGGCGATGCGCGTTTGTTTGCATTGACCACAAAAGGAAGCACGTCTGTAAGTGATGTTCAATTTCAGGCTGGTGATGCATTTGTATTCGGCCCGGAAACGCGTGGACTTCCGCCCGGGGTGCTTGAACAATTCCCATCCGGACAACGCATACGCCTTCCTATGTTGCCTACCAGCCGGAGCCTGAATTTATCCAACACGGTAGCGGTGGTGGTATTTGAGGCCTGGCGACAAAATGGTTTTTGGGGTGGCGGATAATCCGAAACCGCGCTTGACATATTCATACCGGTTGGTATCTAATGTACCCATGAATACTGAACTGACCTCTGTGCGCACAACACGCAACCCTGATGCCACACGCGACGCCGTGTTGCACGCTGCTTTTTGCGAAATTCACCGCAACGGTTTTCAGGGGGCGGGCATTGCGCAAATATTGTCTGCTGCCAAGCTGACCAAGGGCGCCTTATATCATTACTTTCCAACCAAAAAGGCCTTGGGCCTGGCAGTCATCGATGAAATCATCGCGCCCCGGATTGAAGCACTCATTCTTTCCCCTTTGCGCAACAGCCAAACCCCCATACACACCTTGCTTGAGATCACACGAACGATAGGTGATCAAATCGGAGAAGATGCAATTCTGCTCGGTTGCCCGCTCAACAACCTGATGCAGGAAATGAGTCCTTTGGACGAGGTATTTCGCCAACACCTCGACACAATCCTGTCACAATGGCGTGATACGTTGTACACCGCACTTCGAGTCAGTCAAGCTCAAGGCACAATTCGGCAAAATGTCGATTGCGCAACCGCAGCCCTGTTTATTTTATCTGCATGGGAAGGCTGCATGGGTGTATCAAAAACCATGCAATCTGCAGCTGTTTTTAAAAATTGTCTCGGGGAATTGCATGGTTACATCGAACACCTCATGAGGTAAACGTGACATTCCATTCATACTATGAGGCCTGTTACAAGGTGTAACGAATGTAATCATCGTACCAGGAGCCTGTCGGACTTGAAGGAAATCGGCTGCAAATCCGACAGGCTCCCAGGGTCCCAGCAGGATAAGACAAGGGGAAACCTGAGTTTAAGTATACGGTAATTTTTTGACCGTATTTTTTTATACCAAATGGTTGGTATTTTCAATAAGGAGCTATCATGCCTTTAATCCACACTGTCCCACCTGACCAGGCCCAAGGCCGCGTCAAGGAAATTTACGATCAAGTCACCGCAGCGTTCGGTCATGTACCCAATGCCATGCAAATTTGGAGCAGCAGTCCTGAGCTATTGGCAAAACAATGGCAGTCTATCGGTTATTATATGCAACACCCTACGCTCAGTTTTCCGCTGCTTGCCATGATGCGCATGCTGGTGTCGCAAAATACCCATTGTGAATACTGCGTGGGCTTTAATGAAAGCATGCTCATCAATGTCGCGAAATTCACACTGGAACAGGTGAATGAGGCTAAACGCAATCCGGCCTCAGCACCGCTTCCCGAAAAAGACAAAGCCATGTTGCTGTTTGTATTAAAAGCCACCAAGGACTCTAACTCGGTGAAGGCAGAAGACCTCGCCGCGCTGAAAAAATTGGGCTGGAGCGATGGCGAGATATTGGACGGCCTCAATCACGGGGCTTCAATGCTCGCTTCAGATGTCATATTTAACACATTTCAAATTATTCGTGATTATTAACCCAAGCCGGTTGTTGTCAACATTGACCGCCAGCATTCACGCAGCCCCGAGGAGCCGACAGATGGGTTATTGGGGTTTATGTGAACAAGGGTATGTGTTAATTTCTGCAATATCCGGAATCTGGGACAAGGTCTTTTATTCTGTATTTCAATATGTTAGGGAGCACGCATGACTACTGATCTATTTACCCCCATTCAAATGGGACGCTACACCCTCCGCAACCGCATCGTCATGGCGCCGCTTACCCGCTGCCGGGCTGATGCGAACAATGCACCACAAGCTTTGAATGTTGAATATTATCGCCAGCGGGCTTCTGCGGGACTGATTATCAGTGAAGGCTCCCAAATCAGTTTATCGGCAGTGGGTTATCTCGGCACACCGGGTATATACAGTGACGCACAAGTTGCTGGCTGGCAAAAAGTCACCGATGCCGTACACCAGCGGGGCGGGCTCATCTTTTTGCAATTATGGCATTGTGGACGGGTGTCACATCCCAGCATGTTGCCCGGACAACAACTTCCCGTCGCACCCTCGGCAATTTGCGCGCAAGGCTATGCGCATACCGTAACAGGCACCCAGGCTTTTGTGACCCCTCACGAACTCAGCATCGCCGAAATTGCAGGCGTTGTGGCCGATTTTGCCAAAGCGGCTGAAAATGCTTTACGCGCCGGTTTCGATGGTGTTGAAATACATGGTGCGAACGGGTATCTGATTGACCAGTTTTTGCGTGACGGAAGCAACCAGCGCCGTGATGAATACGGTGGTTCACTCGAAAACCGTACCCGTTTTTTACTTGACATCACAACCGCCGTGATAAAGGTATGGGGCGCAGACCGCGTGGGCGTGCGTTTATCCCCGATCAACCCATTCAACGACATGCGGGATAGCCACCCACAAAACTTGTTTGACCATGTCGCACAGGCACTCAACCCATTCCATCTGGCCTACCTGCATGTCACCGAATGGGCTGGGCATGACGACAGCCAACCCAGGCCAGAATTCAGCTTTACCCAATTGCGCGCGGCTTACCGGGGGACTTATATGACCAATGGAGGTTATACATTTGATTCGGCCAATACTGCAATCAGCACTGGGGCTGCCGATCTGATCGCCTTTGGTACACTTTACATTGCCAATCCAGATCTGGTAGAACGGTTCGCCGCCGGTGCACCGCTCAACGAACCGGATGGCAGCACTTACTATGGCGGCAATGCGGCAGGTTATACAGATTACCCAAGTCTTAAAAATTAACCTTAATCCAATCAGGAGTAGAACATGAATGTGACCACTGCGATCGAAACACGCCGCTCAGTCAAAAGCTATGATCCAACTCACACAATGACTGAAGCAGAAATTGAAAAATTATTTTCTTTGGCTATCCTCTCACCTACCGCATTTAACATTCAAAACTGGCGTTTTGTCATGGTGCGGGATGCGCAGTTACGCAAAAATATTCGTCAAGTGGCCTGGGATCAGGCACAGGTGACTGATGCATCGTTGCTCATTATTATGTGCGCAGACTTGAAAGCATGGGAAAAACAGCCTGTCCGATACTGGCGCAATGCTGCACCAGCGATACAGGACTTTATGGTACCGGCTATTGATCAATATTATCGCGGTAAAGATCAAGTTCAACGCGACGAAGCCATGCGTTCTTGCGGAATCGCTGCGACGACGCTGATGTTAACGGCAAAGGAGATGGGCTATGACTCATGCCCTATGGATGGATTTGATTTTGATGCCGTAGGCAAACTCATCGCCTTGCCACAAGACCACATCATTTCATTGATGATTTCTATTGGCAAAGGCGTCCAACCGGCTTGGCCACGCGGCGGACAATTGGCTTTGGGCGAAGTGTTGATCAATAATCGTTTTTGAATTTCACCCGGGGTAAGTGACAAATCACGCTTACCCCACCCTTTGCACCAAACCCCAACCCGATCAACACCAAATTTCATGGGTAAATGCGTTTCAACACCGAATTTTCCGGTATCCTTGTCGAATCTGTACGCATCCAATCATGGCAAAAATACACAATGGGTTTACTCGATTTTTTTAGTACGAATAAATTGCCGCCGGGTTTTACTGGCAGTTCGATGGTTATCTGTGATTTGTCCACATTCAAACGGGCAAGTGCTTTCCTTGATGTGCTACACACGCGCTTCCAAAACCTGTCTGTTGCCTTCACAGATCAAATGCCCGACAAGTGCACTTATCCCTCCTTGCTGTTATCCAGCACGCCTGAAGACGCCGAAGCGCAACTGACCAAAACCCGTGCAGCGCGCATCATTATTTTGGATCTGTCTGCAAGTTTTGCCCCGATCATTCCCACCTCAGCCTGCCCCTGTTACTGGATTAACGCTCGCGAAGCGGCCATCAGCCAAACCGGTTGCAAAGTCATTACCACAGCCCTTTATCTGGACACTTTACCCAACGCCAAAGTCACAGGCGACCCTTTAGCAGACATTGAACGAATTCCGTCTGTCCACATCGACACGGCCATGTGCAAACGGTTCAAGGAGCAGCGGGAAGGAAAGCGTTGGCTGGCTTATTTCTCCGCGACCGGAGAATCCGAGGAAAGCATTGCCTATGGACTATTTAACCGTGCCATTCGGCATAAAATGGGCATGATGCTGTTGGCACCTCACGACATTGCGCGCTGTGAACCCGTATACCGGGAATCAATCAAATACCGTTTGCAGACCATACGGCACAACCGATTCTCCACCTCTTTCATCCCTTTGCAGACCCGTGTCTATTATATTGAAGAACCTGAACCGTTAACCGCTATGTACGCTTGTGCAGATTTCGTGATTGCGGGTGGAACCTTACATGAAGACGCACAACATGCGCCCGATATCATTACCCCAATCCTGTATGGCAAACCGGTTTTGGTTGGTGCCGCTCAGCGTCAAAATTCATTGCTTGCTGCCGCGATTGCATCGGATGTGGTGCGTCACGCCGACAACGAAGAACAGCTGTTCTCCTGTCTCCGCGATCTCATTGATGACCCGCAAAGCGGCGCGACCCTTGCTCACAAAGCAAGTGAATGGCTCACTCAACAACCGGGGTCCAAAGCGCGTGTCATGGCTTTGATCGATTAAAATCGAACATGATGAATATTCCCGGGGCCCGTTTTATCGCGTCGCCACACTGCGATTTTCGGGCCCATACTGACGATATTCGCCTCATTGTTATACACAACATTTCGCTGCCTGCCGGTGAGTTTGGCGGCGAGGATATCATCGCGCTGTTTACCGGCACCCTGGATACCTCTACCCGACCCGATTATCACGCATTGAAAGGCTTGCGTGTGTCGGCACATTTCCTCATCCGTCGCGATGGGGAACTCATCCAGTTTGTACCTGTCGAGCGGCGTGCCTGGCATTGCGGGGTATCTGCCTGGCGCGGTTGGGAACGCTGCAATGATTTTTCCATTGGCATTGAACTGGAGGGGTGTGATACCACTGCTTTTACCGACGCACAATATACCCAACTGAATGCGCTATTGATTCTGCTGCGTCAACAATGGCCCAGTGTGGCGCTGGCCGGTCACAGTGACATTGCCCCCAGCCGGAAAACGGACCCGGGTCCTTATTTTGACTGGAAAAGAATTCATGACTAACCTGAATTTTGCGTCGATTTCATATTCATGAACGTATTCAGATCAACAATGCCCCGATATAATACTCGCCATGTCCACATTATTTAAAACCATTGCGCTCATCGGCAAAAGTGCCGGGCAAGGAATGGATGAGATTTTATCGCATCTGGCGAGTTTTCTGCGTCAAAGGGGACATGCCGTTCTGGTGGGATACAACACCACCGCACCGCTTGACAGTCATGATCTGACTGCGGTCGCCTTGCGGGAAATTGTCGAGCGGGCAGATTTGGGCGTGGTACTGGGGGGGGATGGAACGATGCTATCCATCGCCCGTAAACTGGCAGTTTATTCCGTGCCTTTGGTCGGGATAAATCAAGGCAACCTGGGGTTTTTGACCGATGTCACAACAGAAGACATGTTTGACAGCTTGAGCAAGATTCTCGACGGAGAATTTATTGAAGAAGAACGTTTACTGCTCAAAACGACCATTCTGCGCCACAATAAAGCGGTGTTTAACAGCCTCGCTTTAAATGACGTGGTGATCAACAAAGGCGCAATGGGTCGCCTGATTGAGTTTGGACTGCATATTGATGGCGAGTTTGTTTACAATCAGCGATCTGATGGTTTAGTGATCGCCACACCAACAGGATCCACAGCTTATGCTTTATCAGCAGGCGGGCCGATTCTCCATCCCGGTCTGGAGGCCTTTGTGCTGGTGCCGATATGCCCCCACACCCTGTCCGCGCGCCCTATTGCGGTAAACAGCCATGCAATGGTGGAATTTGAGCTGATTTATGCAGACGACGCCAGCGCTCATTTCGATGGCCAAAAACATTGTAAAATACACACGGGTGATGTGGTGCAAGTGACCCAATCGCCCACCCCGGTAAAACTGCTCCACCCCAAACAGTACAGTTATTACCGTACCTTGCGTGAAAAACTGTATTGGGGAAAAATATTATGATGATGATCGAATGCTACTGGCGATAAGTTTACGTGATTTTGTTCTGGTCGATAAACTGGAAATTGACTTTGAACCCGGCATGACGGTGTTAACGGGCGAAACAGGTGCGGGGAAATCATTACTGGTTGATGCCTTGTCGCTGGTTATGGGTGAGCGTGCTGATGCGAGCGTAGTTCGTGATGGCGCAACGCGTGCTGAAATCAGTGCCGAATTTCATCTGGCACAATTGCCTGCGCTACGAGACTGGTTAATCGCCGGTGATCTCGACGACGAATACAGTTGTGTATTACGCCGTGTGATCGATACCGGCGGGCGATCCCGCTGTTTCATCAATGGTCGTTCGGCAACGGTACAACAGTTACGTGAAGCCGGTGAATTCCTGGTTGATTTGCATGGACAACATGCTCACCAGTCACTGATTAAACCGGCTTTTCAACGGTCTGTGCTGGATGCTTATGCCGGTTCAGAAGCCCTGGCGCATCAGGTCGGTACGCATTATCGCAATTATCAGGCATTCACCACCCGACTTTCTGAATTACAACACCATCAAGCCGCAGCCCAATCCGAGCGCGAACGCTTGCTCTGGCAAGTGGAAGAATTGGCCGCTTTACAATTTGATGCGGAAGTATGGGAAACCATGCAGGCGCAACATGTGCGCCTGGCGCATACGATGCAGTTGGGAGAAGGCGTGGCACTTGCTTTGGAAAATCTGTCTGAAGGTGAAACCAATGTCCTGTCAATGTTACAGTCCTTGCGAAGCAATCTGACTGAACTGCTTGCTTTCGACGCCCATTTAGCCGATACGCTAAGCCTGATTGATTCGGCCAGTGCAGAGCTGGATGAGGCCAGCCACAGCTTGCGCCACTATGCTGACAAACTGGATACTGACCCCAGCCAGTTGGCCGATCTGGAACAAAATATCGCGCAGACCATGTCCATGGCCAGAAAATATCGCGTACGGCCAGAAGCCCTGGGGACATGCTTAATCGAGGCACGAGCACGATTATTCGAATTAGGCAACGAGGGCGATTTAGCCGAACTGGAAATGCAAGCCAATACCCAACATGCGGCCTGGCAACACCATGCTCAGCAATTAAGTGGAATCAGAACTGCGGCAGCAGAACAACTCAGTAGTGAAGTCAGTCAGATTATGCAGCACTTGGCTTTAGCGGGCGGGCAATTCGCAATTGCCTTGAATCCTCTGACCGAAGGCGATGCGCACGGCCTGGAACACATCGAATTTCTGGTGGCGCCACACGAGGGTGCCGGTTTGAAACCTTTGGCAAAGGTGGCTTCGGGTGGTGAGTTATCACGCATCAGCCTTGCACTGCAAACTGCAATCAGTCAGGTTGCGGCGGTGCCTGTGCTCATTTTCGATGAGGTGGATGTGGGCATTGGTGGCAGCGTTGCCGAAGCAGTGGGGCAATTATTACGCAAACTGGCTGACACCCGGCAAGTGTTGTGCATCACCCACCTGCCGCAGGTGGCCGCACAAGGCATGCATCACTTACAGGTGTCAAAATTAAAGCAGGATCAGGGTGGCGTCATCAGTCATATTAGCCGCTTGACCGATGAGGCGCGCGTGGACGAAATCGCCCGTATGCTAGGGGGCGCGATCATTACAGACACAACGCGGACACACGCCCTCGAGATGCTAAAACAAGCTGCAGGCCATTAGCACGAAGATTGCATGTATTTACAGGACAATCGCACAACCTATCGTTTCGCGGTCTGCTTTTTATAAAGCACCACTTAACCAGCGTTTGATGCCACTCACATCCAAAGCACCGGAAGTTCGGGCGTGTTCCTGACCATTTTTAAATACAATCATGGTTGGAATACTGCGGACGGCATACCGCGCGCCCAACGGCTGCTCTGCCTCGGTATCCACCTTGGCGAAGCTGATTTTCCCACTCAAGTCATGTGCTGCCTGTTTGAATGCCGGGGCCATCATTTTACAGGGACCACACCAGCTGGCCCAGAAATCCACGACTACCGGCAATTGATTACGACCGATATAGCGATCAAAATGCGCGCCATCAAGTTCAAGCGGTGTGCCAGGAAGCAAGAGATTGCCACATTTACCACATTTGGGTTGTTCGGTAAATCGGGTTTCGGGTACCCGATTAATGGCAAAACAATGAGGGCAGACAAGTTCAAGCATCGCGACAGCTCCTTGACAACATAAAGTATATTCAGTAAATAAGTACAATAAACCCGGATTTCAAGTCAAAACCGAATTTTGCCTATGTTTGTATGATACTCACAATTTAAAACCTTCGGAATATTAAATGAACCAAATTGAAATCAATGGGGTAGAGAAACACACCCCAATGATGCAGCAATATCTGCGCATCAAAGCCGAACACACCGACAAACTGTTGTTTTACCGCATGGGCGATTTTTATGAATTGTTTTTTGAGGATGCCGAGCGAGCGGCCAAGCTGTTAGGCATCACGCTGACCTCACGGGGCTCATCGGCGGGCAAGCCCATTTCCATGGCGGGCGTACCCTTTCACGCAGCAGACGCTTACCTCGCCAAACTGGTCAAGCTGGGACTGTCCGTGGCCATTTGCGAGCAACTGGGCGATCCAGCCACCAGCAAGGGCCCCGTAGACCGCGCAGTGAAGCGAATTGTCACGCCGGGCACCCTAACCGATGCCGCCTTGCTCGACGAGCGGCGCGACAGCCTGTTGCTGTGTCTGTTTCCAGAGTCGGATGAACACATCGGCCTCGCATGGCTAAACCTCTCATCGGGTATTTTTTCTCTGGCCGTTTGCACTGCAGATGACGTGTCCGGCTGGTTAGAGCGACTGTCACCTGCCGAAATTTTGATGCCTGATCACACACAAATTGCCATCAAAACGGGCATCGAAGGTGTGCGCAAACTGCCTGCCAACGAATTTGAGGTTAAAGCCGCTCATCTCCGGCTGCGCAATCAGTGTCCCAACGATGACATCAGCATATTCCCGGATGCAGCCGTCATCGCAGCAGGCACCCTGTTGACTTACGCTCATGCCACACAATGCAATCAACTTCCGCACATTCAACACATTAGCCTGGATGCGCAACATCGCTATGTCAACATGGATGCCGCCACCCAACGCAATCTGGAAATCAGTCAAACGTTGCAGGGTGAGGATGCGCCAACCCTGTTATCGCTGCTGGACACCTGCGCCAGCAACATGGGTTCGCGCCATCTGCGTCACTGGCTACATCATCCTCTGCGTGATCGGGTAATTTTGCGTGAACGCCAGGCGGCGATTGCTCATCTACGGCTTAAGCACACGCAGAGTCGCGCCGCGCACGCCTGTCTGCGCGGCATGGCGGACATTGAACGCATCAGCGCACGCATTGCCTTAAAAAACGCTCGCCCACGAGATTTATCGGGTTTACGTGAAGTGTTGTCGCGCCTCGAAATACTGCAAGACTTGCTGCAACAACTGTCACCCACGCCATTCATCGCTGAATTGATGCGCCATTGTGCGCCACAGCTTGAACTGTATCATCTGCTCTGTCACGCCATTCGTGATGAACCGGCCAACAACCTGCGCGAAGGTGGTGTCATGGCAACGGGCTATGATGCAGAACTGGATGAATTACGTGGCTTGCAACAAAACAGTGCAGCGTATTTGCTGGCGATGGAAACGCGTGAACGGGAACGCACGGGTATTGCCACGTTACGCATTGAATACAATCGGGTACATGGCTACTACATTGAATTGAGTCAACTGCAGTCGCAACATGCCCCAGCGGATTACACCCGGCGACAAACACTTAAAAATGCCGAACGCTATATCACACCCGAACTGAAAGCCTTTGAAGACCGGGCGCTGTCTGCATCAGAACGCGCACTCAGCCGTGAAAAACTGTTGTTTGAGCAACTTCTGGATATCCTGCAGCCTGAAGTGCCGCATATCCTGTCATTGGCTCGCGCCCTCGCACAGGTGGATGTGTTGTGCACACTGGCTGAACGCGCCGATCACTTGAATTTTTGCCCGGTGACTTACACGGACGATGCCGTCATCGACATTCGCGCGGGACGACATCCGGTCGTAGAATCGCGAGTAGATACGTTTATTCCCAATGACCTCAGCCTGTCCCGCAACCGCCAAATGCTATTGATTACCGGCCCCAACATGGGCGGCAAATCCACCTACATGCGACAAACCGCCATCATTGTCCTGCTCGCTTGTTGCGGGTGCCCGGTCCCGGCACAGCAAGCATGCATCGGGGACATTGACCAAATTTTTACCCGTATCGGCAGCTCGGATGACCTTGCCGGCGGGCGTTCCACATTCATGGTAGAAATGACTGAGGCGGCCCATATTCTACGCCACGCCACGGATAAAAGCCTGGTGTTACTGGATGAAATTGGCCGGGGCACGGCTACTTTTGACGGTTTGGCACTGGCTTGGGCGATTGCAGAACAATTGGCTCAATCGGCCTACACGCTGTTCGCCACCCATTATGTTGAACTCACCCAACTCCCTGAATTACATGCTAACATTGCCAATGTCCATGTCGAAGCCCTGGAGCACCAACATAAAATTGTCTTTATGCGTCACATCAAAGATGGCCCAGCCAGCAAGAGTTACGGCCTGCAAGTGGCCGCTTTGGCAGGCGTTCCCGCTGCCGTCATCCGTGCTGCACAGCTTAAAATGAATGAACTGGAACGCACTGCGCATGTCATCAGTCCCCAGGCAGAATTATTCGCTCCGCAGCACGAACTGTCCCCAATCGCTCATCCCGTGCTGACAGCCTTGTCGCAAACCGAACCCGACCAGTTGAGCCCCAAAGCCGCGCTGGAATTACTGTACCATTTGAAATCACTGACCGCATGAGCGCACCTATCCTGCTCAGAGGCTTGGTGACCGCCAGTTACGGACGCCATTATCGTGTTGAAATCGAATCCGGCCTCAATTATCAATGTGTGGGGCGCAGCAAACAATCGACGCTGGCCTGCGGGGACCACGTCACGTTTACACCCACCAGCACCACGCAAGGGGTGATTCATCACGGCTTGCCACGCAACAATTTGCTTTATCGTTCTGTGGCGCACCGCGCAAAACTCATTGCCGCGAATGTCGATCAAATCATCATCGTTGTGGCGCCGGTGCCCAGCTTTTATGAATTACTACTGAATCGCTGCCTGATTGCAGCGCAAGCGGAAAATATCCCTGCTATCATTTGCGTCAACAAAGCCGATCTGGGCACACCGGCACAACAAGTCCGGCAAACACTGACCGCGTATGAATCTTTGGGCCACCGCGTCATCAGCGTCTCCGCACACCAGGACATTCGTGAGCTCAGCCCCCTGATACAGGGCAAAGTCAGCGTATTTGTTGGGCAATCCGGGATGGGGAAATCCAGTTTAATCAATACACTGGTTCCAGAAGCACGTAGCACGACGCAAGAAATTTCACAGGCACTGGATTCGGGTAAACACACCACCACCAGTGCCAGCATGTACAAACTGGCGCAGGAAGGGTGGTTGATTGATTCTCCGGGTATGCAGGTGTTTGGGCTCAAACACATTAAAGCCCGTGAATTGGACCATCATTTTTTGGAGTTTCGACCTTATTTGGGACAATGCCGATTCAATAATTGCATGCACCGCAATGAACCCGGTTGTGCAATCCGCGCTGCCTGCGAGCAGGGCGACATCAACCCGGCGCGGATGGAAGCGTATTTGGACATTCTTGGAGAGTTGATGCATGCATAGATGGCAAAATTCAGAACGCACACATGCGGCAATGAGAGGGGTCGCCTTTACGCCATGCGACGACCGCCACTCAGATCAAAAGCCAGACATAACGAAACACTTCAAATTTCAAGCCTCAGGCCAATGCTTGATATAACGTTTGAGCAGACTATTTTCAAAATCTACCGCATTCAGACATGCTTTGGCAACATCGTGATAAGAAATGACGCCCAGCAATTTCTGCTGGCCATCCATCACCGGCAAATGGGTAATGCGGTGTTCTGTCATCACGCCACGCACATAGTCCACGCTGTCTTCCGGATTGCCGATAATCGGTTCTGTGACCATCATACTGCTCACAGGTTGCGCCAAACCCTTCGCGCCATAATCATGAATACCTCGCAACACGTCACGTTCGGTCAATAGTCCCACCATCACACCGTCCTGGAGAATCAGCAAAGACCCTACACCTGCCTGCATCATCATACTGATGGCGTCAGCAACAATTTTTGTAGGGGGTGAGGTTAAGACTTCTCGTTCTCTGAGAGTTAAAATATCGCGAATAATCATTATATTTTCCTTTCTACGACAAAAATTTCCTGCGTGCCAATCTGAAGCATACCAGAAGGATACCTCCGAAGAAACAGGCACGCACCTGCAATAAATATAAACGGGAAATCATGATGGCACGATGCCAACTGTGCTGCTCAGGCACACTGAACAGCATCAGGCCTGCTGTACGTCAAATTTCATTAATCACGAAAATTTTGAAACTGCAGAGGGAAATCGCCCACCTGTTTACGTACCAGGACAATCACCTCTTGCAAAAGATCACGTTTGGCGCCCGTTACCCGTACCGTTTCACCCTGAATGCTGGCTTGCACTTTGAGTTTACTGTCCTTGATTAATTTTACAATTTTTTTAGCCAAATCAGGCTCAACGCCCGTCTTTACGGTCACTGAGCATTTCACGGTATTGCCAGACACTTTTTCTGACTGCCCGACATCCAGACATTTAATGTCTATACCGCGCTTGATCAGTTTAGCACGCAATACTTCCTGAACCTGATCCAACTTAAACTGGTCATCGGCAAATACAGTGAGCACATACTCCTGCTGTTCAACCCGGGCATCCGACCCTTTAAAATCGAACCGGGTAGAAACCTCCTTGTTCGTTTGCTCAACGGCGTTTTTAACCTCTTGCTTATCCACTTCGGAAACAATATCAAAACTTGGCATATCACATCCTATTCAGCGTAATCTTCAGACAACAACTTCGGTGCGCGATCAAGAAAAAACAGCACCCCAATTAATAATGTAGTACTCAAAGGCAGCAACTCAGACCCAAACAACCAAAAGATAAACGGCACAATAAAGTAATAAGCCCGCATCCCCAAGCTATAGAACTTGCCTGCACGATTAAGCTGTAATGCCACATGCTGAGGCGTAATGGATTTGTGGTTCAAATTTAACGGCACATTAATCATGTACCCCACATGGGTATAAATGCGAATCGACATCGAAAAACAAAAAAAACTGGCAAACAGATCACTCAATAAAAACATCAGCTTGATTGAAAATGTTTCTTTGTTCAGTGACTGCACCAAACTCAGTCCATGCCAAGTCCCGCCTAAATCCCCCCCATGCCCGCTGAGATTTAACACGCCCATAATCAACAAAATCGATGTGGAAGCCAGAAAAGTTGCCGCCATGGTGGAGTTGCGCAAAGTTTGTACAGCCAACATGTCGCGATTTTCCGCCATCACTGTTTCAACCCATGCCGTACGCGCAATGCGATTCACCGCTTGTATCGTGTAATTCGGTTGTTTTTTTGATTTCCAGTATAAAAAAAACTGATAACACACCACTAACAACACACTAAACAGCAGGTTAAGCCAATCACCCAACATACCGGGCTGGATGAAATTTTTAAACATAGGGTTGTTTCTCCAGGAGCGCGACAGTTTTCATCCTGCGCTCAAAACTGCAATTCACGTCAGGAATGAAATCGTCGCATTTCACTTCGCTCACGTTAACGGTCATGGCCTGATCAAGAATCAATTGGCGGGCACGTAATGGCACACATAATCCAGCAACTCCAGCGTTTCAATCTCAAACTGGCTGTCGGCGGGGACATGAAATGACTCACCTGCATGGTAAGTTTTCCATTCGGTCTCGCCAGACAATCTTACCCGGCACACCCCAGCATTGATTTCCATGATTTCAGGCAATTGGGTGTTAAATACGAGATTGCCGGGGAAAATCACACCGACTGATTTTTTACTGCCGTCTGCCAGCACCAAAGTGTGTGACACACATTTCCCGCCGAAATAAACATTCGCACGCTTTACAACACTCACTTGATCAAATTGCGACATCATTTACCCCGTTGGTTCGCCAGGCGCGCAGCAATACGCATACGCAACGCATTCAATTTAATAAAGCCACCGGCATCGGCCTGGTTATAGGCACCGGCATCATCTTCAAAAGTCGCAATCGTGGGGTCAAACAGAGAATCCGTCAACGAATCACGCCCCACCACCATCACATTGCCCTTGTACAATTTCACGCGCACCCAGCCATTGACAGCCGCTTGGCTGGCATCAATCATCGTCTGCAACATTTTGCGCTCTGGACTCCACCAATAACCATTGTAAATCAGGCTGGCGTAACGTGGCATCAGCTCATCTTTCAGGTGAGCCACTTCACGGTCCAGGGTAATCGACTCAATGGCCCGGTGCGCTTTCAACAAAATCGTCCCACCCGGGGTTTCATAACAGCCACGCGACTTCATGCCCACATAACGGTTTTCAACCAGGTCCTGACGACCAACGCCATGCCGGCTACCCATGCGATTCAGTTCGGCCAGCACGCTTGCTGCAGGAAGTTCCACACCGTTGATGCCCACCACATCGCCTTGCCGGAACATAAGTTCGACATATTCCGCCTCATCCGGTGCCTGCTCGGGCGATACTGTCCAACGCCACATATCGGCTTCAGGTTCATCTGCCGGATTTTCCAGCGCACGCCCCTCATATGAGATATGCAGCAAATTGGCATCCATACTGTAAGGGCTGCCACCACTTTTGTGTTTCATTTCAACCGGAATGCCATGTTTTTCAGCATAGGCCAGTAATTTTTCCCGCGAGGTCAAATCCCATTCCCGCCACGGCGCAATGATTTTGACATCCGGTTTGAGCGCATAAGCACCCAACTCAAAACGTACCTGATCGTTGCCCTTGCCTGTTGCACCATGTGAAATCGCATCCGCCCCGGTTTGATTCACAATCTCGATCAAACGCTTGGCCACCAATGGTCTGGCGATTGAGGTGCCCAACAAGTACTCACCTTCATACACCGTATTGGCATGAAACATCGGGAACACAAAATCCCGCACAAACTCTTCACGCAAATCGTCGATAAAAATTTCTTTTACGCCCAGTTTGCGCGCTTTTTCCCGCGCGGGTTCCAGTTCTTCACCCTGACCAATGTCTGCCGTGAACGTCACCACTTCACACTGATAGGTATCCTGCAACCATTGCAGAATCACCGACGTATCCAAACCACCGGAATACGCCAACACCACTTTTTTTACATCACTCATCACACAGTCCTTTTTGGCATTAACCCTGATATTTGAGGGTTAAGCCAACTTTCCAATTAATAAATATTCCATCAATGCTTTTTGGGTGTGCAAGCGGTTTTCCGCCTCATCCCACACCACACTATGAGGTCCGTCAATCACCTCAGCAGTCACTTCTTCACCCCGATGCGCGGGCAAACAATGCATAAACAATGCCTCTGGCCCAGCATGCGCCATCATCTCCGCATCTACTTGCCAATCCTGAAAATCCCGCAGACGTTCGTCATTTTCCGCTTCAAAACCCATACTGGTCCACACATCGGTCGTCACCAGATCGGCGCCTAAACAGGCATCCATCGGATCATCGAACTGTTCGTAATGCGTGGTGTCATACAGGCCGGCGCGCTCCGGCTCCACTTCATAGCCCGGTGGTGTCGAAACATGCACATTGAAATCCAGCACCACAGCCGCTTGCAGCCAAGTGTTGCACATATTATTGGAATCGCCCACCCAAGCCACCGTTTTACCCTGAATGCTGCCATGCCGCTCGATATAGGTAAAAATGTCCGCCATAATCTGGCAAGGATGGTATTCATTGGTCAAACCATTAATGACCGGCACGCGCGAATGCGTAGCAAAACGCTCGATAATTTCCTGTTCGTAGGTGCGGATCATCACCATATCCACCATACGGGAAATCACTTTGGCCGCATCTTCGACCGGTTCACCTCGCCCCAACTGGGTGTCGCGCGTATTTAAATAAATCGCCGAACCGCCCAATTGGTGCATGCCGGCTTCAAACGACAAACGGGTACGCGTGGACTGCTTCTCGAAAATCATCGCCAGGGTACGATCTACCAAAGGATGATAAAGCTGATAATTCTTAAAATAAGATTTAATCTGTTTCGTGCGCTCAAACAAATAAACGAACTCGTCAGCAGTCAAATCCTTAAATTGCAAAAAATGCCTGATTGGATTCATATGCCAGCCTTCTGTAACCACTCATGTATCAATGACGACAGCATGTCTACCAACAATTGGGCCTGCTCTGCATTCATAATCAACGGTGGCAACAAACGCACCACCCGCTCTGCGGTGACGTTAATCAACAACCCTTTTGACAAAGCCAGACTCACCAACTCACCGCAAGGGCGATCCAGTTCTACCCCTATCATCAAACCTTCACCGCGTACGGCTTGCACAGCACTCAAACCGGACAGGGCTTGTACCAAACCATCGCGTATCTGTTGACCAATGACCCGTGCATTCTCCAACAGATTTTCTTTCTGCAAGGCGGCCAAGGTAGCCAGTCCCGCCGTACAGGCCAATGGATTGCCGCCGAAAGTCGAGCCATGATTGCCAGGCTTGAACACCGATGCCGCTACACCACGCGCCACACACGCGCCAATCGGCACACCAGAGCCCAGCCCTTTAGCCAGCGTCAACACATCCGGCACCATATCAGTGTGTTGAAAGGCGAACCATTTTCCGGTACGCGCTATCCCGGTTTGCACTTCGTCCAGCATCAACAGCCAACCATGCTGGTCACACAGCTGACGCAAACCATGCAAATAATCTGCGTTGGGGACACGAACACCCCCCTCACCCTCTATCGGCTCCACCAGCACTGCCACCACATCATGGTTATGCTCAGCCACCCGGCGCACGGCTTCAACGTCGTTGTAGGGCACACGAACAAAACCGGTCAACAATGGTTCAAAACCGGCTTGCACCTTACGGTTCCCGGTTGCACTGAGTGTCGCCATGGTACGGCCATGAAATGAGTTTTCCATTACAACGATGTTGGGCGAATGAATGCCCTTGCCATGCCCATACAAACGGGCCAGCTTGATGGCTGCCTCATTGGCTTCGCACCCGGAATTACAGAAAAAAACATTGTCCATGCCTGATAGTTGACACAACTGTTCGGCCAAGGCTTCCTGATGGCGTATCTGATAAATATTGGAACAGTGAATTAACGCTTTCACCTGACGACTGATCGCCTCTGTCAAACCCTGATGCGCGTGCCCCAGGCCATTGACTGCCACGCCAGCCAGAGCATCAAGATAACGGTTGCCTGCCTCATCCCACAACCAAACGCCTTCACCACGAACGAAAGCCACCGGCAACCGCGCATAGGTATTCATCAAATAGGACATGATATCAACTAAAACCCCAAAATAAATGGATGACATTGAAACGACGGCACACATTGAAGCCAGTCAGCAAAGCGACTTTCGGCGCCATGCAAAAAGGCGGCTTACGCCGCCTTTATAATCAGAATGTCTTCTGAAAAAACAGCTTAACCAGCAAAATTGGCCGAAACAAACGACCAGTTTACCAGATTCCAGAACGCCTCGACATACTTTGGTCGTGCATTGCGATAATCCACATAATAAGCGTGTTCCCACACATCGCACGTCAACAGGGCTTTTTGACCGCTGGTCATGGGTGTCGCCGCATTGCTGGTAGAGACAATCTCCAGTTCCCCGGCAGCATTTTTAACCAGCCACGCCCAACCGGATCCAAACGTACCCACTGCCGCTTTGGAAAAAGCGTCTTTGAATGCGTCAAATGAACCCCATTTGGCATTAATCGCCTGTGCCAGCGCACCTGAGGGAGCACCACCGCCTTGCGGGCTGAGGCAATTCCAATAAAAAGTATGATTCCACACCTGAGCGGCATTATTAAATACGCCGCCCGTGGCCTTCTTGATAATATCTTCCAGGCTCATTGTTGCAAACTCGGTATTTGTAATGAGATTATTCAGATTAGTTACATAAGCCTGATGGTGTTTACCATAGTGGTATTCCAGGGTTTCTGCAGAAATATGGGGTTGTAAAGCATCTTTAGCGTAAGGCAACGCGGGCAGTTCATGTGTCATCATTCAGCTCCAGGAAAATGTACAGGATTAAACCCGTGTAATTCTATCAGGTATTACCCGTACGCTGTCAACTTGAAATCTCGCCTGATATCGTAAAACCGCACAAACATCAAATCCGAACATCAAATCCGAAAATCTGGTAGAATCGCCCCTGTTTCAATTTTTAGGCGGATCATTGCATTATTTACCATGTCAGAATTGACCAATAATGAAATTGTCATTCAGGGAATTACCAGTGACGGGCGCACCTTCCGTCCCAGTGATTGGGCTGAACGTCTGTCGGGAGCTCTGTCCACATTTGGCGAAGATCATCGCATGAACTATTCACCCTATGTGCGCCCCACGACCATCAAAGGCATTAAATGTGTGGTTGTTGAAAAAAAATTACAGGAAGAACAACCTGCTACATTCGCTTTTCTCATGAGTTTCGCCAGTGGAAACGACCTGCAAGTGATTGATGGCGACGCTTTAAACGCACAGACCTGAGTCACCACTGTAAACGGCGGTCGGCAACTTCCCGCTTCAATCCGTTCAAAAATCCCCCCACAACATTTGCATAGCGCTCACAGCAGCAAGCGCCGCAGTTTCGGTGCGCAGAACCCGCGGTCCCAAGCGCACACCCACAAACCCGACCTGAAAAGCTTGCGCCATTTCCCCGGGATCGAATCCCCCTTCTGGCCCTGCGAGCAAACACACCCCAGCATTCGGTGGCGGCAATTCACGTAATGTTAGTTTGGCCACGGGATCAAGCAGTAGACGCAAACCGGCGTCTGCATGGTGAACACCCTCATTAAAAGCAACAATGGGCAAGACTTCGGGCACCACATTGCGACCACATTGTTCGCACGCACTGATGACCAGTTGCTGCCAATGTTGCTGACGTTTTTGGGCGCGTTCGCCCGTCAAACGCACCACACTGCGCACACATGCGACCGGCTGGATGCGTTGCACCCCCAATTCCACGGCTTTTTGCAGGGTAAAATCCATGCGTTCACCGCTGGAAATACCTTGTATCAACGTCACCGCCAAAGCAGATTCCCGGTGCGGCGTGATTGCATCCCCTATCTGGAGGATCACGCCATGTTTTTCCACCCGCACAATTTGGGCAGGCCACTCACACCCACTTCCATCAAATACCGCAACCATATCACCTGCTGCCAAACGCAACACTCGCACCGCATGGTGTGAAGCGGCTTCGGGCAAGACATAATCGGTATAGGGGATCGGCGACGTAGTAATAAAAAATCTTGGCATGGCGTTCAGCGGTTTTTCTGTCATGATATGATGCAAAATGTGCATGAGCAAATAAATTTGTTAATATTACCTGAAATAAACTCTGGAGCAAGATGATGGTGAGTTTGCAAACCCCGGTGTGCCAGTTCGGCTGGCAAGCCCCTGAATTCGATTTACCCGGTGTTGATGGAAAACACCACACCCTAACCTCCAGCATGGGTGGAAATGGCTTGTTGGTCATGTTTATTTGCAATCATTGCCCCTATGTCCAGGCGATTTTGCCACGTTTGGTGCAAGATTGTCGTGAGTTGCAAACACACCACGGGATCAACAGTATCGCCATCATGTCCAACGATCCGGCAGACTACCCTGAGGACTCCTTCGACCATATGGCGCAGGTGGCCGCTCAGCATCAGTTCCCATTCCCTTATGTGATTGACGAAACGCAGGAAATTGCTCGCGCTTATCAGGCGGTGTGCACCCCTGATTTTTTCGGTCTCAACCGCTTCGGAGAACTTCAGTATCGGGGCCGTTTCAATGCCTCACGCAAAGACCCCGCGCCCGAATCAGTGCGACGGGATTTGTTTGAAGCCATGGCAGAAATTGCCAGCACGCAACGCGGCCCGCAAGACCAAATTCCCAGCATGGGTTGTTCAATCAAATGGAAACACGAAACCTGATCCTATGCTCAAAAAAATTGCCGATATCGTCACCAAAATTGCCAAAACCGAAGTCATGCCGCGTTATCTCAAAGTTGAGCATACCCGCAAACATGACGGCAGCCTGTTTACAGAAGCCGATTTAGCCTGTCAAAACGCCCTGATTGCTGCATTGACCGAACTGGCCGACTATCCGGTTGTCGGTGAAGAAATGAACGATGACGAACATTTATGCGCCTGGCAGACAGGTCAGGACGGCCTGTGGTGCATTGACCCCATCGACGGCACCTCCAATTTCGTCAACGGCATCCCCTATTTCGCGGTATCTGTCGCATTGATGCGTAATGGTCGCAGCATCATGGGCGTGATTTACGATCCGGTGGCTGACGAACTGTTCTGCGCGGAACAAGGCTGCGGTGCCACATTGAATGGCGTGCCTTTACCCCTTATCCATCACCAGCGAACTATGCAGCAAGCCTTGGCCGGGATAGAATTCAAGCGCATTCCCCCAGCACTGGCCGCGCGTATCGCTTTCAAGCCGCCCTATAGCTCACACCGGAATTTCGGCGCCAGCACGCTGGACTGGTGTTACCTGGCAGCAGGCCGGCTGGATATTTACCTGCATGGCGGACAAAAGTTATGGGATTATGCGGCAGGCAGCCTGATTTTGCAGGAGGCTGGCGGAATTTGTTGCAGCCTCGATCAAGCTGATTTTTGGGCAGATTATCCCTGGCAACGTTCAGTGATCGCAGCGCTTGACCCACAGCTGTTTGCCGAATGGAGCGAATGGATCACGACAATGCCCGCAGTTTAACTTGAATATTGCGTAAATTAATGAGGCCAGGATCATGGAATTTGATCTGAGGATCGCACAAGGTATCCTGGTCGTACATCTCATCGTCATCAGCTTTAATCTGTTTGGTTTAGCAGTGATTCCTCTGGGCGCATGGCGGAACTGGTCGTGGGTACGGGTTTTCTGGTGGCGCGCACTGCACCTTTTTACCCTTTCCGTGGTTGCCATACAAGCCATTCTGGGGCGCGACTGTTTTTTGACCACCTGGCAAAGCCAAATGCAGGAGGCCGCAGGAAGAGCGGGCTACCGCCAACCCTTCATCCAAACCTGGGTGAACCATCTTCTTTTTTGGCCTTTGCCGCTGGCTTTCTTTACCGCTGTTTATATTCTGGTATGGATTTACGTGCTCGTTCTCTGGTGGAAAGTGCCGCCCCGCCGGGGGTAGCGCCCTTTAGGCAGTGGGCAGTGACCGTTCTGATAGTTCTGGCTTTCTCCACGCAGAGCCCGCACCTTTTCTATCAGGAATGGGTTCAAGTAGACTACGAGATTTTAAGCGGATAAAGACATTTTTCATAGTATTTTCACTTTTGATACCTGTCAGGTCTCTGGCAATGGTGTTGGTAATTTCATCGTGAGTTTCCATATATTTCAGAACTAACTCTTCGGGAGAACCGAGGCTTTCATGCCGAATCACGACAGTGAGGGAGTTTTCTTTTTCTACTATTAATGGCGCCTTCAGTCGCAACATTTCCATTGCACGAAATGCCGTATTTAACCCCTCACCGACATCTTTATTCGGAGGGTCTGGAAATTTGTTAATAAGTCGCACAATAGACGGATTTCTAGCGCTCTGGGTTTCAAGAATATTCGAAATCGTTACATGTCCTGGAAGCTTACCAGGACTTTCAATCTCTACCCTATTATCGAATATCCGAACTTGAATGTCGGCGACAATGCTGTAATCCCTATGAAGCACCGCATTTGTAATTACTTCATGAAGCGTTTCGTCAGGATACTTAATATTCTCAAGCCCAACCTCTCCGAGCTTTTGGATTCCCTCAACGATGCGCTTTGTCTCCGCAACCGAGCGATATATAACGTTGTAGATATCGCCTTCAATGGTGGTGGGTATGCCTTCGAGAAATTCTCGCCCGATATCTTGTTCTTTTGTTCGATAGCGCATAATTTTAATGCTGCTTCTTTTTGGGAGATAGATTGCCGGCTCATCGCAAAAAAGCAATATCCCAACGACTTTTGCATACCCCTCCTTTATCAGATCTTGATTATTTAGATATGTGACTGGTTCTCCGCTTGGAATAACATTGATTAAAAAGTTGATGATTGAAAGACTATTTTCAATAGCGCGAAGTGGTACTTCGACCCATTCGTTTTCGAAAGTGATAATGCCCTTATCTAACTCTAGTTTTCTCAATTTTTCCGGAGTATCAATTTTCAGCTTACCAGCATTAATCCGTACAAACACATCCCCTGATGAAGCTTTTATGATTTCTTTAACTTTTTTGACAGTTATGTGAAGTACAAGTCCATCCATTCCACTGGCTTTTAAGAATTCAAACTTAATATGGTTTCCAAATGGGTGGCATTGAAAAAGAACTTGCGTGAGGTCATTGGCGTCTTCCGGATCGATGAAGCCTTTCCAAGTGCGCTCCCCAGTGGCTGCATTCTCGGATATGCCAATGTATAAATCACCTCCAACTGCGTTTGCAAATGCTGAAACGGTTTCAGATAGCTTCGCCGGCCTAATTTCCTTTGCCTTAATGTCATTTAGAAAGTTTTCCTGAATGGTCAAAATATTAAGTGCTTGTGAATCATTGAGTTCGTAAACTGTATACATGCAAGTTCCTTTTGTAGCCGGGGCATATGTGCTACCTGAGGTTAAATTCCACCTTATACCTAACTATGTAACTCAGGGGCTACGGATAAACAAGGCATATTGTAAACACAAATTCAGATAACACTGGAAAAATGTTCAAGCATCCGAATGGCATGACACTTGGTTCAAGTATAGATCGGGGAACCAACAACTCGCATGATGTCTGACCATTTTATTATCGATACCAAACGATCAGCAACCTAATCTTGCCACCCTACGAATGACTGTTCTTGGCACCCACGCCCTTCAGTGACACGCTATTTACCACTCACATTCAAGCCGCAGCTTTAAGCTTGATATCCGCTAAAACTTTAACAATTTCCCCCACCTTGCCCGACGGAAACACACCTTCCGGCCCCAGCGGATTGATGTCGGTGAAGGGCGATTCATACAACCTGTCTGCCTCCATGACGCCATTTTCCGTCAGATATTGCACAATCAGGTCAATGAATTCAATCTGATTGGCGCTGACTGCTGTGCCTGTTACGAACTGATTGAGGGCTGCTTTCGCTGTTTCGCGGTCCAATCCAACCAGCGCGCGTATAAAAATTCCCAGACCATGACTTTGTTCTTTGGCCAGGTTGATGATTTCACTGGAGCCACCTGCTTCAACCAGCATCCGCTCAAGTTCCATCAAATCCGTTGTCGTGAGTGCCTGATTTCTGCGCAGGCGCTGCAGTGAGACATGATTTTCATGGGCTTTGAGAAATTGCCGTGCTTTTTCTTTGAATTTCGCCAAATCCATACCCGCACTGACTTGTGGCAAGTCTATCTCGGTGGCTTCGCCCAATTCATCTTCAAAATTGGTGTAGACGATTTTTTTCTTGCTCTTTTCGATCAACTTCACCAATGCGCGCAGCCGCTTGCGAACCACTTCCAGCATCGGTACCGTAATATTTTCCCACCACTCCTCGCTGGCAATCGCCTGTATCAGCACAATATGCGCCTGAATGGCTGGAATGACTGCTTGTGATTCCAGCGCGGCGGCAATGGCCTGAATTTTTTCGCGCATGCTGGCGAAATCGGGGTTAGCTTGCAGGATGGAAAGTTGAGTGCGCAGCACCAACAGGTCGAAGCGTTTGGCATCTTCGTCTTCATCAGTCAGTTCTGTCGGCAATCTGGCCACATTTTGCACCAGTTCGTTGAAATCCTCCGCCTCCAGTTTCTTTTGCCATGCCTCTGATTTGCTGTATTTTTCAACCGATTTGCGCTGTGGGCGCACCACAAAATTATTGGTGTTCATCGCCGCCACGCGCTGGTGCATCTCGTCTGTCAGTACGAAGCGCAATTGTGATTCATCCAGCGGATCATGATAAACGTCAACCTGCTCACCCACTTGTGCATCGCCCGTCACAATTTTCTTGTCCAGTTCGGCAATCATATCCAGCCGCGCTTTAAATAGGCGGGTGCTGAGTGGCTCGGCGGATGAGCCGCCAGTGTGCTCAGGGTTTTCACTGAAGAATTCGAGATTCTGGCAGTAATCGAAGATATAGAACTGTTGCTTATCCTTGCCCGGCCCGAACAAATCCGGACACAGGCGAGTGCCACGTCCGAGCATCTGCCAGAATTTGGTCCGTGCCCGCACAATCTTGAAAAATACCAAATTCACAATTTCTGGCACGTCAATGCCCGTATCCAGCATGTCCACTGAGATGGCGATGTGAGGCGCTTTGTCCTTTTCAGAAAAATCATCAATCAGCGTCTGTGCGTAGGTGGTTTTATAGGTCACCACACGGGCAAAATCGCCATGGTAATGCGGGTAATTCACGTTAAAACGTTCAGCAATGAATTCGGCATGGGCATTGTTTTTGGCAAAAATAATGGTTTTACCCAGGCGGTCTCCGCCTGCAACTTTCTGCCCCTTGGTCATCAGATGCGCCAAAACCTTATCGACTGTGTCCGTATTGAACAGCCACTGGTTAAGTGCCCCGGCATCCACTGCATCAGGTGTGGTGCCTTCCTCGTTCCACTCCAGTTCATCCCACTGGTCTTTTTCTTCTTCGCTGAGATCGTCGTATTTGATACCTTCGCGCTGGAACCTGAGCGGCACTGAAACGGCTTTGGGTGGCACCAAATTGCCGTCTGCCACGGCTTCATCCAGTGCATAGGCGTCTGTCGGCACGCCACTTTCCAGATCGAACAGCCCATAGGTATTGTGGTCAATCTCATCCTTGGGCGTGGCGGTCAAACCCACCAGCAAGGCATCGAAATAATCAAAAATGGCACGGTATTTCTGGTACACCGAACGGTGTGCCTCGTCGATGACAATCAGGTCAAAATGTCCCACGCCGAAACGGCGCTGTCCGTCACTCGCATCATCGATCAAACCCATCATGGTGGGGTAAGTGGAAAGAAACACGCGACCTTCGGTGTGTTTCTCCGTGACCAAATTCACTGGGGAAGCATCCGGCAAATGGATTTTAAACGCTTTCACAGCCTGCCCCACCAGTGCGACACGATCAGCCAGAAACAGCACGCGCTTTACCCAGTTACAACGCATCAACAAGTCAGCAAGCGCAATCACGGTACGGGTTTTGCCTGCGCCCGTTGCCATCACAATCAGCGCCTTGCGTTGATTGTCCCGTTCAAAGGCCTCCCCAATGCGACGCACGGCACGGGTCTGATAATAGCGGCCAACGATGTCGGTATTAATCACGGTGGTGGCCAGCGGCTTGCGAATGCTGCGGCGCTGTATCATCAATTCCAGTTCAGGTTTTTTATAAAAGCCCTGGATGCTGCGCGGCGGGTAGTTCACATCATCCCATAACCAATGATCATAGCCGTTGGAGCAGAAAATCACTGGCCGTTGCCCGTACTGATGTGCCAGGCAGTCGGCGTACAACTTGGCTTGTTGTTGACCAATTTTGGCGTCTTTCCTGGTGCGTTTCGCCTCAATCAACGCCAGCGGCTTGCCATCATCGCCCCACAGCACATAATCCACATAGCCTTTGCCTTGCGTATTAGGCATGCCAGTGACTTCAATTTCAAAGTTTTTTTCAGCGCTGAGTTCCCAGCCCGCTTCTTTCAGCAGCAAATCAATGAAGTAATCGCGGGTCTCGGCTTCCGAGTAATCATGGGTGTCAGGTTGCGCCGCGTTGGCTTTGCGCGCTGCGGCAACTTCTTCACGAAGCTGTTTGAGTTCACTATCGAGTGCCGCCTTATCCGACAGAAGCGCGGTAAGGTTTTTATCGCGCTCGTGCAGTTGTGCTTCCAATTGCTGGAGTTGCTCAGATGTTTGCGCTAGGGTGGCGGATGGTTGCGGCAACAGCGCTGCCGAAAACGTCAAATTTGGCGCAGGGCGCGATTTTTGCCCATAAGTGCGCGCCAACCAAAAGCACACATGAAACAACTCGCGTGTTGCCGTCAGCGCATCACTGGGCAGGATTTTACGCGTGCTGTGTACAGCCAGATTGCCCAAGTCTTTAATTAGCTTGGACTTGGTAAATACCGCGTCGCCCACCGTCCGGCGGAACGTCGGTTCATGAATCAGTGCGCTCAAATGGTCCTGGTAAGGTAATTTCAGCGCTGGATCATATTTGTACAGCCAAGCCACCGTCAGTTCCAGGGTGCGCCGTACATAAAAGCACGCCGCACGCGCATCGCTCTGTGCCATACGCTCCGCTTGAGTGGCCGATTCAAACAGTAGCGGCCATTCTGGTTGCAGGAATTGAAAGTTGGAGGTGGTCAAAGCCTATCCTGTAAAGTCATGATCTGACGAATTTGCTGGTGCAGTTCAGGCAACTCCTCGTGTATGGTCTTCCAGACCAACTCTAAATCTATTTTGAAATAACCATGCGCCACCCGATTTCGCATGGTGTACATGATCATCCAGGGTATTTCGGCATGAGCCGCAGCATAGGCTTGATGATAGCGCTCAATGTTATGCGATGCTTCGCCAATAATTTCAAAATTTCGGATGACCGCATCCTGAGTTTTTTCGTCATTCAGAAAAGTGACCTCGACCATGTCTTCCACATAGCGATGAATACGCTCCATGGCAACAACGATATGTTCAAGGTAATCACGGATACGCAAAACATCAGATTTACTCACACCAACTCCGCTTCACGCATCACTTGGTCACGAAATTTGTCGGGCAAGGCTTTGGGGGTCAGCACATCAACCGTAACGCTGAGCAACTGAGCGATTTCATATTGGATTTTAGCAATATCCATCAGGGTGGTGGCTGATGTCGGATTTACCAACAAATCCAGATCACTGCCTTCGGTATCGTCGCCATGCAGCACTGATCCGAATACGCGGACGTTGGTGACCCGATGGCGCAACGCAATAGCACGGACGGCATCGCGGTGGGTTTGCAAAGCTAAGGAAGGACGCATGAGGTTATCTCCAGTAAAACCATGGCTAACATAGCATATTTTGTACAACGGCGCGATGATTGACGTAGCGAGTCAGCACACATTTAGAGCTCCCCACGGAAAGCGCGGTGTTGGAGGGAGGCGAAGAGTATGTCGAGTTCGGTTAGTGAGTTCGTGAACTTTGATGCGTGTTGCTGAATCATCTCTATTACATCAGAGAATGTTTTTTGTAGTGGCTGCGGCGGTACTGGAATTGGCAAAGCACGTATTTCCCCAAGTGCAAGAAACTTTTGTGTCCCACCTTTGTTTTTACTTACAACCAATCTTTTAAAGCACTTACTCTTCAGAAAACCCAGAATGAACTGCCGTTGCGGCGAATTGTTTGTAAACTTGATGAGTGCCATGTTTTTTATGGCAAAATCAAGTTGTTCATCGACTAGGATGGGATTACCGATGGTTCCAATCATAGGCATCAAAATGTCGCCTTTATTGACTTTCGAGCGTTTGTTAATGGCATGGTAATCAGCTTCAGAAATCAAGTTCACACCTGAAAAATCAATCTTTCCGTTTCGTAAATTTTTTGTCGTTACAAGAGGGAAGCCACTGGAGACATATTTCGGAGAGTCATGAGTTCCATCACGAACATCACAAATATTTCCGAACGACTGAACCGAGAAATTTTTTGGGTTTTTAGTTAAATCCCCAAACATCTCAATAAAAGTGGACTGAATGAGGCTATCGAGTTGCGCTAAGGCTTCCCGCCGCTTAGCGCGAAGCGCATCGGCTTGATCCAGAATGGCGGCAATGCGGCGTTGTTTTGGGAGGGGTGGTAAAGGTACTCGTAAACTCCCAATTTGAGCGAGGCTCAGATTTTGTATAGTACCCATGACGGTCGAACCGCGCATCTGGGACTGTGCATCATTGCATTCCAGCCAATGTCGAAGGTAGGGTCGATAAACTCTATCTGTTGGTCTAACTATTGCAATTGCTTGATTACAGTTGAGAGGTGGGGCATTTTCCGGAACCAGCCCAGTGCGACCAATAGTTCCAGCAATTGACAGCAGAACATCCCCAGGTAAAATTTGGGAGCGGTTCAACTCACGATGTACATGTTCGTCTATAAACAAGGTGTCCTGCTCATAATTTACCTTACCCCCGGTGACATTTTGTACACGAATAAACCCAACTCCATTATCTGCAAAATCGAACCCTAAGGAAGTCGGTGTGGTTCCCTTGGTGATTACCTCGCAAAGTTCTTTCAAGCGCACGGATGGGATGCTCACTCCAACATCCCCTCAAGCTCCCTCATCCCCGCCTGTATCTCGGCTTCCAATTCCGCCAGCCTGACCAAAATGACTTTAGGCGGCAAATGTTCGATGGTGTCATGCACCACTTCCTTGTAGCGGTTGAGCGAGAGGTCGTAGCCATTCGCGGCGATGTCAGCCTTGGGTATGCAGAAGCTTTGCGCAGTACGGGGACGGCTTAACTCATCGTGCCCGCGTTGTGGCCAGCGCGCCAGCACATCGGGCAGGTTGTTTTTACTGTGTTCTTCCTCACTCAACACCGCGCTCGGCGTCGCACCCAATTTGTCTTCACTCAGTAGCGGTTGGCGTTTGTCGTCCAGGCTCCAGCCGTCGGCGTGCATGTCGTAGAACCACACCTGATCTGTGCCACCCGAATTGGTTTTGGTGAACAGCAAGATTGCGGTAGACACGCCCGCATACGGTTTGAATGCACCTGATGGCAAGGAAATCACCGCGTCGAGTTTTTGTTCTTCAACGATCATACGGCGCAGGGCTTTGTGGGCATTGGATGAGCCAAACAACACGCCATCAGGCACAATGACTGCCGCCCTGCCACCCGGTTTGAGCAGGCGCAAAAACAGTGCGAGGAACAGCAATTCGGTTTTTTTGGTTTTGACCATCACCAGCAAATCTTTGGCGGTGTTTTCGTAATCCAGTGACCCCGCAAACGGTGGATTGGCCAGAATGAGCGAGTATTTTTCTTCATCACCCGCGTGGTCTTGCGCCAGTGAGTCTTGATAGCGGATGTCCGGGTTGTCCACGCCATGCAACGCCATGTTCATGCTGCCAATGCGCAACATGGTGTTGTCAAAATCATAGCCGTGGAACATGCCATGGTGGAAATGCTCGCGCGCCACCTCGTCACGCAAGATTTCAGGGTGATGCAAGCGCAAATATTCGCCCGCCGCAACCAAAAAACCACAGGTCCCGCTGGCTGGGTCACAGATCACATCTTTGGCATTGGGTTCAGTCAGCGCCACCATGAGCTGAATGATATGGCGAGGCGTGCGGAACTGCCCGTTTTGCCCCGCGCTGGCGATTTTACTGAGCATGTATTCGTACACATCACCTTTGGTATCACGGTCTTCCATGGGGATATGATCCAGCAAATCCACCACCTTGGACAGCAGCGCAGGTGTAGGAATAGTGAACCGCGCATCTTTCATGTGGTGCGCATAGGTCGAGCCATCACCGCCCATGGTGCGCAAGAACGGAAAAACGTGCTCGCCCACCACCATGTACATCTCAGCGGGCGTGAAGTTCTTGAAATGTGACCAGCGCAGGTCGTTGTAATCTCTACCCTTGTCATCCTTGCCCTCTGGAAAAATACACCGTTCTATCGGCTTGTTGAGCCGCACTGATTTATTTTCTTCCAGCGTGTGCAAGTCATCCAACCTGCGCAGAAACAACAAATACGTAATTTGTTCCATCACCTCCAGAGGGTTAGAGATGCCGCCTGACCAAAAGGCGTTCCAGATACTGTCGATTTGGCTGCGTAATTCACCAGTGAGCATGCATTGATCCTGTTCGTTATGTTGGGGCCTATGGTGCATCGCGACCAACTATGCCAACCCATTTTGAACTACATTATAGTGCTTACTGTTTTAAAATCGGGTTCTTTCAGTTCGTGACTTATTTTGTCCATGAGTATGGGGAATTGTAAGCCATTATCAAGCCGCATGGTCGTCAACGTAAGCAGGGTGAGTGGCGGGACTGTTTAAGGTTCTGATAATTCCTGCATGACATCACTTCGCGCCCACCTTCCTTTTGTTCCTTTTGAACTTGTGCAAATTTTGCATAAGTTAATTGTCGGGTTAAAACCCGACCTGCGGCATAAACGGTGGTACAGCTTTGGTAGGTCAGGCTTCAGCCTGACGGTTGTGCTTGTTTCCCCTCACCCCAACCCTCTCCCCAAAGGGGCGAGGGAGTTTAACGGTTCTCATTACAGGGCTGCTGGTGCAACCAAAGGGACGAGGAGGTTTAACGGCTCCGGATAAATTCCGACCGGCACGAGCGGTGAATTATCTGGTTGAAACCCAACGGAGTAAGCAATCAACCACCATTCCCGGCTCATCATTCCTCACTCGCCCCATCCATCCAGTACCGTTGGTGCGCTTGTCGCCATGCCAGCATCGTTGGTACCTGCTTGGGGGTAAAGTGGAATGACACTTCGCCATTCCAGTCGCTACGCCACATTGCCACGCCCTGATTAGCATAACGCGCGACCACGTCGCCGTGTGGGTGTCCGAACCGGTTGTGCGCGCCTACGGTAAAGATCACCCACTTGGGATGCACGGCGGCGATGAATGGGGGAGTGGATGAAGTATGGCTACCGTGATGGGGCGCCAGCAATAAATCGGACGGTAAATCGGCCGGGTGTTGCAGCAGATAAGCTTCGTCTGGGGCTTCAATGTCGGCGGTCAGCAATACGCTGCCGCCTGCGCTGTCCACTTTCAGCACGCAACCCCGATGGTTGTCTTTCAGTGTGAGGTCGGCATAGCTGCTGACATCGGGATGCAGCACGTGAAAATTCACCCCGTCGGCTGCCCAGGACATACCGGTTTCACAGCGCAGATAATGCTGGACATACGGCTTGATCAAGACGTGATCGATGGGCAGAGGCGTGAGTATTTTATCGACAGGCATGGCAGCCAGTATCGAACCTGCTCCGCCAGTGTGGTCGTTGTCGTCGTGCGATAACACCAGTGTGTCCAATTGTGTCACGCCCTCGCCGCGCAAATAGGGCAAGATGATTCGCCCGCCGCTGTCGCTGTTTGGGCCGTAACTCGGGCCGGTATCGAACAGGTAGTTGTGGTGTGCCGTGCGCACCAGCACCGCCAAACCCTGTCCAACATCCAGCGTTTCCACCCACATCGCGCCGGTTGCCGGCACTGGCGCTTGCACCAGCAATGCGGGCAGCAAGCAGAAGGCGCCCAGCCAGCGCGCCGGAAACCCACGCGGCAACAACCACCACAGCGCGCCCAGCATGGCCAACCCCACGACGAATGGGGAAGGTTCCGCCTGTTGCCACAGCGGCCATGCCGCAAGAATTTGCAGCAACCACACCAGCGCGCTGATCCCCGCGTGGGCGACATGCAACAGTATTCCCAACCCCGGAATGCTGCCCAGCAGCGCCACCGGGGTGACTACAAATTCAATCGCGGGAATGGCCACCACATTCGCCAGCGGCGACACCGTTGACAGTTGACCAAACAGCAACAGCAGCACGGGCGCCATCCCCATGGCAACTGCCCATTGCGATCGCCACCACGCCAACAGCCAGTGTACTTCGCCGACGCGCGCGCCAGAGCTGAACATCAGCAAGCCCACCGCGCCGAACGACAGCCAGAAACCGGGCGACAGCACAGACCAGGGGTCCAGCAGCACCACGGCAAACAGCGCTGCCGCCAACACCCGGGTCGGCGCAAGGGTGCGCCCACTCCACAAGGCCCAGGCCGCCACCGCCAGCATCAGCAGGGTGCGTTGGGCGGGAATGCCGAATCCGGCCAGCGCCACATACGCCAGCGCGGTCAACACGCCCGTCAAAGTGGCCGCGCGTTGCGCAGGCAACCACAGGCACAAGCGGGGCGCTCGCCGCCACAGCCAAAAACACACCGCATACGCCAAACCGGCCAGCATGGTGATGTGCGAGCCGGAAATCGAGATTAAATGCACGATGCCGGTGCGTTGAAACAATTGCCATTGTGCCGACGGAATCGCCGATTGATCGCCCACGGTAAGTGCTTTGAGCACACCGGCATAGGGCTGGTTGGGTAACGTCCGGTCGATGCGCTGTGCGATGTCCTCGCGCATGAGGTTGATGCGGTTCATGGGGCTGTTCACCCAGGCGGCCAGCATCTGCGGTGGAGGCCGGGTTTCCACCACACCCATCGCACGCACATCATTGGCGAACCACACCGATTCCATGTCCATCACGTGCGGGTTTTGGCTGGCGTGCGGCCGGTTCAGGCGCACCGTCCACTGCCATCGCTGGCCCACCTGTACGGGAGGCACTGCGGGCCTGCCCGCCTTCTGCGCCGAATACAGGCTCAACTGGATCGAGCTGGGCACTTGCGCGCCCGGCGTCAACACCCGTTCGACATCAAATTCAAAATGTTGGCCTCGATCCGTGCGTACCGGCAAATCCGACACCACGCCGCTGACCACAATCGGCACGCCTGCCCACGTCGCCGGCAGGTTGTCGGTCAGGCGCAGGTCCGCGCGCCAGGTGGCCCACGCCACGCCCAGTGCGACCCAGCACAGCAACAGCCCCAGCAAACGAACTGTCCGCCATGCGCCCTGACGCGGCAGCGCCCAGACCGAAACCAGCAACGGCATACCCCACAGCCAAAAAGAAGCTGGCAGTTGCGCCAGTTGCTGCACCCCCATCACACCGGCCACAAAGGCCACAATGGCTGCGCGCCAGGACAGGGTTTGCGTCACTCCATCGCGCTTTCATCCACGCCGAACAATGCGATTTTGAGTCGCCGCAATTCGTCGCGTAACGCCGCAGCCTGTTCAAATTCCAGATTTCTGGCCGCCGTCAGCATGTCTTTTTCGATGCGTTTCAAATCGCGCGCCAGGGTTTTTTCATCTTTCAAACGGTAATCGGCCAATTGTTGATTCACGCGGTGTTCCGATTGCGCCGCCTGGGCATCGTACGGACTGTCAAACTGGTCTTTGATGATTTTCACGATCCCGCGCGGCACAATTCCATGCTCTTGATTAAAAATAATTTGTTTATTCCTGCGTCGCTCCGTTTCGTCCATCGCCCGACGCATTGAACCGGTGATGCTGTTGGCATACAGGATCGCTTTGCCGTTCAAATGCCGTGCGGCCCGGCCCATGGTCTGAATCAGCGAACGCTCGGAGCGTAAAAAACCTTCCTTGTCTGCATCCAGTATCGCCACCAGGGACACTTCCGGAATGTCCAGCCCTTCGCGTAGCAGATTAATTCCCACCAGCACGTCGCACACGCCCAAGCGCAAATCGCGGATAATTTCTACCCGTTCTACGGTGTCCACGTCCGAATGCAGGTAGCGCACTTTGACTCCGTGCTCGGCCAGATACTCGGTCAAGGACTCCGACATGCGCTTGGTCAACGTGGTGACCAGCACGCGCTCGCCCAGGGCCACGCAGCGGTTAATTTCCGACAACACGTCATCGACCTGACTGTCTGCCGGGCGCACCTCGATTTGTGGATCAATCAAACCGGTGGGTCGCACCAACTGCTCTACCACCTGTGCCTGATGCACCCGTTCATATTCGGCGGGCGTGGCCGACACAAAAATACTCTGCCGCATCACGCGCTCAAACTCATCGAAGCGCAAAGGGCGATTATCCATCGCCGATGGCAACCGGAAGCCGTAATTCACCAAATTTTCCTTGCGCGCCCGGTCGCCCTTAAACATACCCCCCACCTGCGGAATCATGACATGCGATTCATCCAGCACCATCAGTGCATTGGGCGGCAAATAATCAATCAGGGTCGGCGGCGGTTCGCCGGGATTGCGACCTGACAAATGGCGCGAGTAATTTTCAATGCCTTTGCAAAAACCCAGCTCATTCATCATTTCCAGATCAAAACGGGTACGCTGTTCCAGACGCTGGGCTTCCACCAGACGGTTGTCGCGGTACAATTCCTCCAGGCGTTCGTGCAATTCTATTTTGATGTTGTCGATGGCGCGCAAGGTGGTGCTGCGCGGGGTAACATAATGGCTGGATGGATAGACGGTATAGCGCGCCACCTTGTGCAGCACGCGCCCGGTCAAGGGATCAAACAGGCTGATGGACTCAAGTTCATCGTCAAAAAACGACACCCGCACCGCGTGTTCGGCATTTTCCGCCGGAAAAATATCCAGCACATCCCCACGCAACCGAAACACGCCCCGCTTGAATTCCACATCGTTGCGGGTATATTGCATGGTGACCAAACGTTGCACGGCGTCGCGCACACCCAAACGCTCACCCTGGCGCAGATGCAAAATCATTTGATGGTAATCCGCCGGGTCGCCAATACCGTAAATGGCTGAAACCGTGGCGACGATGATGCAATCTTTGCGTTCTAGCAACGCCTTGGTAGCAGAAAGACGCATTTGTTCAATGTGCTCATTGATGCTCGAATCTTTTTCAATAAACAAATCGCGCGAGGGCACATAGGCTTCGGGCTGATAATAGTCATAATACGACACGAAATATTCCACTGCGTTTTCGGGGAAAAACTCGCGCATTTCCGCGTACAACTGTGCCGCCAGCGTTTTATTGGGTGCCATGACCATGGTCACCCGCCCCATTTGTGCAATCACATTGGCGATGGTGAAGGTTTTTCCCGAGCCGGTCACCCCCAGCAAAGTCTGGTACATCAAGCCGTCATTTAATCCCTCAGTCAGACGTTCTATCGCCTGCGGCTGGTCTCCAGCCGGTTCAAAGGGTTGGTGCAAACGAAATGGGCTATTGGGAAAATCGAGAATCACGAGTAAAATTGTCCTGAAATTAATGAGGCGCACCAAATAATCAGCGCGCCAGTACTCGCACCGTAACGGTTTTTATCGTTGCGTTGCAAAACACAAGGATCAATATGTTAGCACTTTCCCACCGTGTACAGACAATCAAAGCTTCGCCTACACTTGCCGTAGCCGCTCGCGCTAACCGCTTAAAGGCAGAAGGACGCGACATTATCAGCCTTGGTACCGGCGAACCCGATTTTGATACCCCGCAGCACATCAAAGATGCAGCGATTGAAGCGATTCGCAGCGGATTCACCAAATACACCGCTGTCGGCGGCACACCTTCGCTCAAACTGGCGGTGATCAACAAATTTAAGCGCGACAATCACCTTGACTACAGCATGGCGCAAGTGCTGGTGTCCTGCGGTGGCAAGCAAAGTTTCTTCAATCTGGTGCAGGCATGGATTAATCCGGGGGATGAAGTCATTATCCCCGCGCCTTACTGGGTGTCCTATCCAGACATCGTATTGTTAGCCGGTGGCGTTCCGGTGATTGTTCAGACCGGCATCGCCCAAGGGTTTAAAATGACCCCGGAACAATTGCAGGCAGCCATCACACCGCGTACCCGTCTGGTGGTCATCAACAGCCCCGGCAACCCCAGCGGCGCGGTATATGCCGCCGATGAGCTTGCTGGACTGGGCGAAGTTTTGCGCGGACATCCCGACATATTGATCGCCAGTGACGACATGTATGAGCACATCCTGCTGCAGGATCAAGTGTTTTACAACATCCTCAATGTATGCCCTGACCTGTACCCCCGCACCGTAGTGCTTAACGGGGTGTCCAAAGCCTACGCCATGACGGGCTGGCGCATCGGTTATTGCGCGGGTCCCATTGAACTCATCACCGCGATGGAAAATGTTCAATCGCAATCTACCTCTAACCCTACCTCCATTTCACAGGTGGCCGCACAGGCCGCACTGGATGGCGACCAATCATGCATCACCCCGATGATCGCCGCATTTCGTAAACGCCACCAATTTATCGTACAGGGTTTAAATACGTTGCATGGCATTCAATGTCTGTACGCCGGCGGCGCCTTTTACGCCTTTTTCGATGCCACGGAAGCAATTGCCCGCTTGCACCAAACTGGTCGACTCACTGCGGCAACCGACCTGGCGCTCACCGAATACCTGCTGGAGCAGGCGGGCGTGGCACTGGTTCCCGGTTCCGCATTTGGCAGCCCGGGTTATGTTCGTCTGTCATTTGCCACTTCGATGAGCCAACTTGAAGCGGCATTAGATCGTCTCGCGCATGCCATCAACTGAACGCTCCGGGCAACGCAACGGCATACTTTATCGCCTGGCTCGCCCGTTGCTGTTCAGTCTGGATGCGGAAACTGTTCACCACCTGACGCTGAGCGGCCTGCAATTGGCCTACAGACTTGGCTTGCATGGGAATCCGCCGTCGCAAAATCAAGCTGTTGAGGTGATGGGACTGCGCTTTCCAAATGCCGTAGGGCTTGCCGCCGGTCTGGATAAAAACGGTGCCTACATTGATGCACTGGCGGCATTGGGGTTTGGTTTCATCGAAATTGGCACTGTCACGCCACGGCCACAACCGGGCAACCCGCAACCGCGCCTGTTTCGTCTGCCCAAGGCACAGGCCATTATTAACCGCATGGGATTCAATAATCTGGGTGTTGCAGCGTTATTGAAAAACGTACAGGCAGCCCGCTATCGCGGCATACTGGGCATCAATATCGGTAAAAATGCCGACACCCCCATCGAACGCGCTGCTGACGATTATTTGTCTGGATTGGAAGCAGTTTATCCTTATGCCAGCTATGTTGCCATCAACATTTCATCGCCCAACACACGTAACCTGCGCGCCCTGCAATCTGCTGACGCACTGGATCACCTGCTCCAGCAACTTAAAACCGCACAAATCCGTTTGGCCGACCAACATGGCCGCTACGTGCCGATTGCCATCAAGATTGCCCCCGACCTCAGTGCGGAAGAACTGCAAAGCATTGCCACCCTGCTCAAACAGCACCACATAGATGCCGTCATCGCCACCAACACCACCTTGCGCCGTGAAGCGGTTACGGGCCTGCCTCACGCCGATGAAGTCGGCGGGTTGTCCGGTGCGCCATTAACCGCTGCCTCTACTGCCGTTATACACCAACTGTCCACCGCACTGGCTGGCGAACTGCCCATCATTGGCGCGGGCGGCATCATGAGCGGCAAAGACGCGCTGGACAAACGTGCGGCGGGCGCCAGCCTGGTTCAACTCTATACCGGGCTTATTTACCGGGGGCCTGCGTTGATCGGCGAATGTATCAGGACGCTTGACAGGCCTCTGCATTAATTCATTATTTTTCTCACCTCAGCGCCACAAACAGCGCCGCCATAAAACCAACCCCACAAACATTGACACAATTAATTTCGGATGATATTGTTACATACGTTATTACTTGATTGACACGACATCATGACGCTTAGCTGTCTGGATGAATTTGAACAACGCTTAAATACCATTGGTCAGCGCGTCAATGCGCACCCCCCGCGGCAAGAAGTCATGCTGACGCGCATGCAGTTTATGATTCACAAAAAACTCAGTGAGTTGATGAATCACAACCTGCAACCTTATGACCTCAATGAGACGGTCTGGACAGCATTGATGATGCTGTACTCCAGCCCGGACAATTTTATTTACCCCAGCGATTTAAGCCATGTCATTGCGTCTTCACGCACCAATGTCACCCGGTTAGCGGACGAAATGGTGGAACGCGGCTGGGTCAGTCGCCAAGGCTGCGAATCGGATCGGCGCAAGATTATTCTCACCCTGACGCCCGCAGGCCTTACTTTGGTCGAAGCCATTCTTCCCAGCCAATGGCAACTGTATGAAACAATTTGGCAAGACTTTAATGTCGAAGAAAAAAATCTGCTGGAAGCTTTGGAACATCGCTTCATTCAATCTCTTTCAAAACTGCACGCGAACACGATCCCGGCATCTTCTGAGCCAGCCTCACACAGGACTTGAATATGCGCACGTTTTTATTTCCACTTTTATTCATACCATGCATATTGCTGACTGCGTGCACGGTTGGACCGGACTTTAAACACCCCGATGCGCCCAAAATATCCGCCTACACTGCACACAGCCTGCCTGACGCCAGCGCGTCTGCACCCGTTGCCATGGGCACAACACAACACTTTTCCAGCACCTTGTCTGACACAGAATCCTGGTGGACAAGCTTTGGCTCAAATCAGCTCAACACGCTGGTTGACCAAGCTTTACAAGCCAGCCCAACTATTACCGCAGCACGCGCCACATTAGAACAGGCGCGACAAACTTATGAAGCGCAAGCAGGTTCGACACTGCTACCAAAAGCCGACCTCAATCTGGGTGCTCAACGCCAAGTATTTAATGATGCGGCATTCGGTCAAAGCGGCACCAGTAAACCCTTCAATCTTTACAATAGCACTGTGGGTGTCACCTACCTGTTTGATATGTTTGGTGGCAACCGCCGTGCACTGGAAGCTTATGCTGCGCAAAGCGATTACCAGCGTGATCAACTGCGTGCTGCGCAACTGACCCTTGCGGGGAACATCTCCACCGCCGCAATGACCCAAGCTGCGCTGTATGCACAAATTGACGCCAGCCAGCAAATTCTGGCACTGCAACAACAGGAATATGACATTGCCAAACAGAGGCAAACCCTGGGCGCCTTGACCATGATCGATGTGCTTCCCATTAAAACGCAACTGGAACAAACCCGTGCGAGCGTACTGCCTCTCAACCTTCGTCTGCAACAGACCTCCCACCTGCTGGCCGAGTTAGCGGGCAAAACCCCTGCCAATTTCACCACACCGCACTTCACCATGTCGGAGTTCGTCCTGCCCAGTCAATTACCTTGGGTGGTCCCGTCGCAACTGGTACGCAGGCGGCCGGACATTCAAGCTGCGGAATCCCTGCTGCATGCGGCCAACGCGCAATATGGCGTGGCGATCTCGAACACTTACCCCCAGATCAACTTGACGGCCAATCTGGGGCAAGAAGCGTTGACCACCGGCAGTCTGTTCAATGCCAATGCTGCCCTGTGGTCGTTGGCTGGACAACTTACCCAACCCTTGTTTGATGGTGGACTCAAAGCCGGTGTGAAAGCAGCCAAAGCCAATCTGGCCATCGTCGATGCCGATTACCAGCAAACGGTTTTGCAAGCGTTTCGTAATGTAGCAGATGCCCTGCGCGCGGTCGATAACGATGCGCAAACGCTGGCGGCACAGGCAGCAGCAGAAGATGCCGCACGCAACTCACTTGATTTGACCACCGAACAATTCAAATTGGGCAGCGTCAATGTGTTGCAATTGCTGACCGTTCAACAACAGGAAGCACAAACGCGCATCAATTTAATTGGCGCGCAAATGCAACGCTTAACCGATACGGCGGCACTTTATCAGGCCATGGGTGGTGCATGGGTAGCACCTGATGCCTCTTTACAGACCAGCTCAGGCCAATAACCAGGAATAATCAATGAATACTTCTTCACGCAAGCCCATGATTGTCATGCTATTTTTGGTTGGACTGGTGTTCGGCGCGCTGTATGGCTTCCAACAGTTTCGCAACCACATGATCCAAAAGGCAATTCGGGGCCAGGGTATGCCGCCTCAAGCCATATCAACGATCATCGCTCACGCCGAAATGTGGTCCCCTCACACTGAAGCAACGGGTAGTTTGCACGCTGCGCTTGGCGCCAATTTATCAACGGAGACCGGCGGACTGGTGACAGCCATCCATTTTCAGTCTGGCGAAACCGTCCCTGCGGGCAAATTATTAATTGAATTAAACGCTGACCCACTGAAAGCTCAACTCGGCGCCTTGCAAGCAACTGAAAAACTGGCACAAATCAATTACAACCGTGATTTGGCACAATTTAAAATACAGGCTGTCAGTCAAGCCACCCTGGATGCCGATGCCGCCAACCTGCACAGCGCACAAGCCCAGGTTGCCTCCCAGCAAGCACTCATTGCGCAAAAAATGATCCGCGCGCCTTTTGCAGGCAAATTGGGTATTCGTCAAGTGGACCCTGGCCAATACCTGACGCCCGGTGCCAGCATTGTCAGCCTGCAAAAACTCGACCCCATTTATCTTGATTTTAGCGTGCCGCAAACCCAGTTGTCGCTTATCCATCCCGGTGAAAGCATTCATGCCCAAACCGATGCGCTGCCTGGAAAACTCATGTCGGGCACCATCATGGCCATTGAGCCACAAATTGACAGCAGCACGCGCAATATTGCAATACGCGCTGAACTGCCTAATACGGGTGGAAAACTGCTGCCTGGTCTATTCATGACTGTGCTCATCAATCAAGGCAGCCCACAAAACCTGATCACCTTACCGAACGCAGCCATTGCCTACAACCCCTACGGCAGCACGGTGTTTATTGTGCACAATCACGGTAAAAATGCTGACGGCACACCAAAACTGGATGTAGAACAGCGTTTTGTGACCACCGGTGCGACACGTGGCGATCAAGTTTCCATACTTAACGGTGTGCAAGCGGGTGATGTCGTGGTCACCTCCGGTCAACTCAAGCTGCATAATGGCGCACCGGTGTTTATCAACAACAGCATAACACCCACTAACAATCCTGATCCCAAGGTACGTGACGAATGAGTTTAGCCAGCAGTACGACCTTGCGTAAATTTACGGATATTTTTGTCGAACGCCCGGTACTGGCTACCGTGGTCAGCCTGGTCATACTTGTGCTGGGTTTGCGTTCAGTCGGTCTGCTTCCGATTTTGCAATTCCCTTATACACAAAATGCGGTGGTCACTGTGACCACCGCGTATCCTGGTGCCGATTCCAATCTGGTTGCCAGCTTCATCACCACCCCGCTGGAAAATGCGGTTGCTCAAGCCAACGGCATTGATTACATGACCTCAAGCAGTGTTCAGGGCGTCAGTACGATCACTGCCAACCTGCGTCTCAATTATGACCCGGACAAGGCCATGACCGAGATCAACACCAAGGTCAATGCCGTACTCAACCAGATGCCGCCCCAGGCACAAAAGCCGGTACTGAGCGTAAGCATAGGTCAAACCATCGATGCCATGTACATTGGTTTTTACAGCGACCAACTGAAACCCAATCAGGTGACGGATTATCTGGTCCGAGCCGTGCAACCCAAGCTACAGGCCATCAATGGCGTACAAACCGCAGAACTCCTCGGCGCAAAAAACTTTGCATTACGTGCATGGCTTAATCCGCAAAAACTCGCCGCTGCGGGTCTGACTGCCGCCGATGTGTATAACGCGCTGGCTGCCAACAATTTTCTGTCCTCAAACGGCCAAACACGTGGCCAAATGGTTCAAATTAATCTCAATGCATCCACGGCGTTGCACTCTGCAGACCAGTTTCGTCAAATTATTCTGAAACAACAAGGCAATGCCACGGTGCGGCTAAGCGATGTCGCCACCGTGGTGCTGGGCTCGGACGATTACGACACCAGCGTGGCCTTCGATGGGAAAAAGGCCGTTTATGTCGGAATACAGGTTGCACCCAGTGCCAATCTGCTGGAGGTAATTGCCCGTGTCAACAAGGCATTACCTGGTATTCAAGCTGAACTTCCCAACGGGATCAAAGCGCGTGTCGTCTATGACTCCACCAAATTCGTCAACTCATCCATTAACGAAGTGGTCAAAACCCTGGCCGAAGCGGTGCTCATTGTTACTTTAGTGGTGTTCGTTTTTCTTGGCTCGCCCCGTGCCGTACTGATTCCTGTCATTGCCATCCCGCTGTCTTTAATCGGCACCTTCACCTTAATGCTGGCTTTGGGGTACTCCATCAACCTGCTGACACTGTTGTCACTGGTGCTGGCGATTGGTTTGGTGGTGGATGACGCCATTATTGTGGTTGAAAATGTCAGCCGCCATCTGGAAAATGGCCTGACGCCTTTTGATGCCGCCATTCAGGCTGCACGAGAATTGTCCAACCCCATTATCGCCATGACCATTGTGCTGGTCGCCGTTTATGTGCCGATTGGATTTATGGGCGGATTAACAGGCGCGTTGTTTACCGAGTTTGCATTCACGCTGGTTAGCACGGTAGTGCTATCTGCCGTCATTGCTTTAACCCTGTCACCCATGATGTGTTCGCGGATGTTACGTGCTCCAAAACGCGAAGGCGGAAATTGGTCCGACCATCTGGTGTTGTGGCTGGATCAACATTTCGCGCGTCTGGATGGTGCCTATGAACGACGGCTGGAAGGTATATTAAATCACGTGAAGGTCATTGCCGTATTTGCCATCCTGTTGTTAGGCGGGATTTATTTTCTGTATAGCACATCCATGACAGAATTGGCCCCACAGGAAGACCAGGGTGTGCTCATTGCCGCCTCGTTCAATGCGCCTGATGCGACCCTGCAACAACGTGAACTGGATGTCAAGGCTGTGCAGCACATATTCGATCGTCACAGCGAAACTGCGCATGTATTTCAGCTCGACATGCCAACGCAAGTGATCAGCGGCATGGTGTTAAAGCCCTGGGATGAGCGCAAGCAAACCAGTAACATGCTACAACCTCAGCTTCAAAAAGAATTGGGGCAAATTGCTGGCACCCAGAACGCCATTTTTCAACCCCCTTCCCTGCCCGGATCACGGGGCCTGCCCGTGCAATTTGTACTGACCACCACGCAACCGTTCTCCGAATTATTTACTGTATCGCAAAAATTTCTGAATGACGCGCAAAAATCGGGGGAATTCATTTTTCTGCAATCAGATTTAAGAATTGATCTTCCCCAAACCACCGTGGTGATCGACCGCAATATGGCCGCGCAATTGGGCCTCAATATGCAGGACATCGGTTCTGCGCTTTCCGCCATGCTGGGTGGCGGCTATGTGAATTACTTCGCCATGGATGGCCGCTCTTATCAAGTGATCCCGCAAGTTCAGCAAGCCTTTCGCTTGAACGCCGATCAATTGAAAAACTACGAACTGCGCAGCGCCAGCGGAAAAATGGTACGACTGTCCACTGTTGTGCATTTGGAAACCAGCACCCAACCGGAGACCATCAACCATTTCCAGCAACAAAATATGGCCACCATTCAGGGTGTCGTGTTTCCAACCATTTCTCAGGGACAAGCGCTGGCGCACCTTAAGTCGCTTGCCGAGCGCACCTTGCCTGCCAACTACAGCTTCGATTACGCTGGACAATCGCGTCAATACATACAGGAGTCCGGCGGATTGGTTCTCACCTTCCTGTTCGCGCTGGTGATTATTTTTCTGGCCCTGTCCGCCCAGTTTGAAAGCTTCCTTGACCCCATTATCATTTTAGTGTCGGTCCCCATGTCTATTGCTGGCGCACTGATTTTTATCAATCTGGGTATAGGGCATGCCACCTTGAACATTTTTACTGAAGTCGGCCTGGTGACCCTGATCGGACTGATTTCAAAACACGGTATTCTGATTGTCGAATTCGCCAACACCTTACAACGTGGCGGCATGGATAAACGTGCTGCAATCACCAAGGCGGCTGGTCTGCGCTTACGCCCCATTTTGATGACCACCTTCGCCATGGTGCTGGGTGTCATGCCGCTGATTTTCGCTCAGGGTGCTGGCGCAGTCAGTCGCTTTAATCTTGGTTTGGTGATTGCCAGCGGCCTGTCCATCGGTACGATATTTACCCTGTTTGTGGTACCTGGCATGTACATGCTGTTGGCCACGGATCATAGCAAGGAAGCAAAAATAAACGGCTAACGTAATACAGCGCCAATGGCAGGCGCTGGCCGTCACAAAAAATTCATCAATTTCCACTTCCAGAATCATGGCGGAAACAGTATTATTCATGAATTTCAAAAGGGTTTTACATGCAGGAGTCCCCATACAAAGGCAAAACAGGCGTTAAACGTGTATTCAATGCCTTGATGTATTCGCTGGACGGCATGAAAGCCGCACTACAGTATGAAGATGCATTTCGGCAAGAGATGCTGTTGTCCATGGTACTCATTCCACTGGCCCTGTATTTGGAACGACATGCAGTGGAACGCGTACTGATGATTGCTTCAGTCCTGTTTGTGCTGGTAGTGGAATTGCTCAATTCCGCTGTTGAAGCGGCAGTTGACCGCATTTCACTTGAACACCACCACCTGATTAAACGTGCCAAAGACATGGGCAGCGCTGCGGTATTGGTGTCTCTCATCAATGTGCTGGTGGTATGGGGATTGATTCTTCTGGCCTGATTACCTGGTAATATCTGGCTACCTGTCGCCGGTTTTACATTCAATTTTTCATGTTGAGGAATGCACCTGCGGCACATCACAAAACGAGGTTTTGCCATGAATATGGCAGGTATTGACACGCTTTCCATCTGTATTCCAAATACCCACTTCCCAATCTTTATCCCCTGTTCGTTCCAGCGTCATGTAGCCGAATCCATCCACCCATGAACTGAAGTGAGCCACTTGCGCCCCAATGGCTGGTGTAGCCTCGTCTGGAAGCCTTTTCGGCATGGGAACGATGTCTTCCTGCGTGCCAGAAAACCCTGCCACAAATTGACTGGGATAATCATTGGCGAAGCCGATTTGTTCCCACACATGCACATGCCCTGACAACAACACATCAATCTTATCCGGAAATAAATGTGGATTAAGCGGATGCCATACGGATTGCAAACCCACATTACCCGGCAACATGGTAATGCGCCCATGCACCGGTTCAGATGAAAATCCGAGTATGGGTTGATGATTCACAATAAAATTATCATCCGCCAGCATGGATAACTGATCCAATTGACGGTAAAGTTTACGGTATGCCACAGCACGGGGATCATCCTGTGCGAATGCTTTATTTGCCGTTCTGGAGGTGTCCAGCACAATCATTTGAGCATGATCGCCCAGAGGCACCGCATAAGCATCGCTGAAATCACCGATGTTGTCATTTGCCGCCACATTGCAATCCTGACCGGCGACCAGAGGTAGTGGTGCAAGAAATCGCCACCAACCCTGACCAGCACGGTTACAGGATTCATGGTTACCTCGCACCACGATCCATGGTGCCGCACGCAGCAAGGGTCGTGCCGGATCAAAAAAATCTGCTTGCCAACTGTCGGCGCCATAACCCCACGGACTGCCGGTGCAGCCAGGCTGGTCTTTGGGGCAAGGGTTTTCCCGATATAGATAATCACCCACATGTACGACGATGTCCGGGTGCCAGCGGGCAGCCAACTCAGCGATGCGAGAGAAAGGGTATTGCTTGACATCATGACATGCTTGCCATGCGTGATCGGCACTGTTCAATCGGCAACCCGTGTCACCGATCACAACAATGCGACGAATCTCTTTGGGTGGTAATGGCAAAACCTGACCATTGACACTGGCGGAGCTTGCGTTTTTGGGAACAAGATACTCGCATGTTCTCACCGGAAAATCAGAAGGCTTCGAATCAGATACCGAAGAATGTGTTGGGCGTTGCGGCTCCAGAGCGGGTGCGGCACGTTCGCTCATCGGCGCCAACTGCCCATCAATACGGATGCCAGGGCATTGCGCTTCAGAGGTAATCACCCGTGCAATGGCCCGTCCACCGGAACCTAGCACTACATAGGCGTCGAAGCGATCATGCTTATCCTGTGCGCAGGCGGCCGAACCTGTCAGGCTTGCCACGACCAGGGTGATCACAGCGAGATTGATCCGTACACTCATCAGCAAAGTCCTTTCATATCGGGAAACATCACCAGCACGCCTTAACAAAAAATCTCAACCCAAAGGCTCAATACCAGACAAACTCATAAACACTTGTTCGCGCAGCAACGTAATAAAATCGCGCAAATAAGCACGCTCCGCATCACCCTGCCGTACCGCCGCGTACAAGCCGCTCCACAAGCCTTTGGCGCCAATAGGACGCGCGACCACATAACCACGTTCCAGATAAGGCACGACCGCCCAGGCAGGTAAGGCCGCCAAGCCTTTTCGGCTGGCGACCAATTGTACGATGGCGATGGTCAGTTCAACTTGTCGCCGTTCCGGATAGACCCCTGCAGGTTTGAGCACACGCCGCACCACGTCCAGCAAGCGGTCAGGGGCAGGGTAAGTGATCAATGTTTCAGAAGCAAAGTCAGCAGCCTCTAACCATGCTTTCGCGGCAAGCGGATGGCTGCGGCTCATCAGCGCCTGCATTTCGTAGCGGAACAAAGGCTCACACACCACGTTACGATTGGCTTCCGGTTCGGACACAATCACCAAATCTGCCCGGTCTTCTTCCAGCAAACCGATGGGGTCAGCATGAAACCCTCCTACCAGATCCATTTCCACCTCTGGCCAACGCATACGATACTCATCCATCGCGGGCATCAACCAGTCGTAACAGGTGTGGCATTCAACGGCCAAACGCAAACGCCCCACCGGCTGATGCGCGGCAAGTCGGGCCAGGTCACGCTCAGCTTCATGAATGCTCGGCGTAATCGCGCGCGAAAGTTGTAACAGGCGTTCCCCGGCTGGGGTAAGCCGCATGGGGCGTGTGCGCTCGAACAAGAGCACATCATAATGCTTTTCCAGCAGTACCAATTGGTGTGACAAAGCCGATTGCGTCAAGTACAGGTGCGCTGCCGCACGAGTGATGTTGCCAAACTCGTAAATGGCTTCAATCAAGCGAAGGTGTTTGAGTGTGAGCACGTTGCCTCAGCGATTCAGGACGGAACATGAATAAATTTCATCAATTACAGCAAAACAATTCGTTTGCATCATAAAGCATCTTGCCGCATGATGCACGCTGTCTCAATTTTTATTTGAATTTGGAGTGCTCGCATGACTACTGTACATAGCCTTGGCTTTCCCCGCATAGGCAAACACCGCGAATTAAAATTCGCTCTGGAAAAATTCTGGCATGGTGAAACCGATGTCGCCGCCCTGGAAAATACCGCAAAAGATTTGCGCACGCAACACTGGAAAATCCAGGCCGATGCAGGTCTGGATTTCGTGAGCGTCGGCGATTTTGCTTTTTACGACCAAATGTTGAATCATATTCAATTATTGGGTTGCGAACCCAAGCGTTTTGGCTTTGACGCAAACGCATCGGAGATTGATCGTCATTTCACCATGGCGCGCGGCGTAGCGAATGAAACTGCCAGTACATGTTGCGGTGGGCACGCCGAACAACACAGCAATGCAGCGCTGGAAATGACCAAATGGTTCGATACCAACTACCATTATCTGGTACCTGAATTCACCAAAGATACGCAATTTTCCCTGAATTCAAACCGCCTGTTCGATCAAGTCACGGAAGCACAGTCTCACGGCCATGCCGTCAAGGTCAGTTTGATCGGCCCACTGACCTTTCTTTATTTGGGCAAAGAAAAATCTGACAGTCTCAACCGTCTGGATTTACTGCCTGCCTTATTACCTGTTTACAAAAGCATTCTGGCACGCCTCAAAACTCTGGGTGTCGAATGGGTGCAAATTGATGAGCCTATTTTGTGTCTGGACTTGCCTGCAAACTGGAAGGCCGCATTCCAGCCCAGCTACCAGCAATTACAGGACAGTGGCGTCAAGCTATTGCTTGCCACCTATTTTGGGGCACTGGAAGACAACCTGAACCTGGCTTGCAGTTTACCTGTCAGCGGTTTGCATGTAGATGTGGTGCGTGCGCCCCAACAATTTGACACGGTGATCGCCGCGTTGCCTGCTGACAAAATCTTGTCTCTGGGCGTAATTGATGGTCGCAACATTTGGCGCGCTGATCTGGCACAAATCCTGTCCCAGGCACAAGCCGCTCGCGCTAAATTGGGTGATCGTTTGTGGTTAGCACCGTCGTGCTCGTTGCAACATGTGCCTGTTGATTTGACGACCGAATCCAAAATGGATGCTGAATTGCGTTCATGGATGGCCTATGCAGTACAGAAACTGGATGAATTAGGTGCCTTGAAACAAGGTCTGGACCATGGCGTTGCCACAGCACAGGCTGCATTTGATGCGTCAAACGTAGCGGCCGCTTCACGTCGCAGCAGCCCACGCGTACACAATCCGGCTGTGGCGGAACGTTTGGCGCATCTGCCTGCCGATGTGGATCAGCGTCATGCCACATTCAGCGAACGGCAAGCAGTACAACGCGCACGATTCAAATTACCTGCGTTCCCGACCACCACCATTGGTTCATTCCCGCAAACCAAAGCAATTCGCGCGGCCCGTGCTGCTTACAAGCGCAATGAATTGAGCGAAGCCGATTATGTGAAAGCCATGCGGGCTGAAATCAAACTGGCCGTTGACAAGCAGGTTGAGCTGGGTATAGACGTATTGGTACACGGCGAGGCTGAACGCAATGACATGGTGGAATATTTCGGTGAACAATTGTCCGGTTTCGCGTTCAGTCAGAATGGTTGGGTACAAAGCTATGGTTCGCGTTGTGTGAAACCACCCATCATTTTCGGTGATGTGTCGCGCCCCAAAGCGATGACTGTCGAGTGGACCCGCTATGCACAAAGCTTGACCAGCCTGCCGATGAAGGGCATGCTGACCGGGCCCGTGACCATTTTACAATGGTCCTTCGTGCGCAACGATCAACCACGTAGTACCACAACCATGCAAATTGCCCTGGCGATTCGTGATGAAGTGGTCGATTTGGAAAAAGCGGGTATCGGTATTATCCAGATTGACGAACCCGCGATTCGCGAAGGTCTGCCTTTACGCCGTGGCGATTGGGCCGACTATCTCAACTGGGCGGGTCGCGCATTTCGCATTTCTGCTTCTGGCGTGCGCAACGAAACCCAGATCCACACCCACATGTGTTATTCGGAATTCAACGATATTCTGCCTGCTATCGCAGCACTGGATGCGGACGTGATTACCATTGAAACCTCTCGTTCAGACATGGAATTGCTGACTGGCTTTGGTCAATTCAACTATCCCAACGAAATTGGGCCCGGCGTATATGACATCCACAGCCCGAATGTGCCAACCACTGAAGAAATGGTGCGTTTGATGAAAAAAGCCAGCGATGTCATTGCCCCTGACTTGTTGTGGGTGAATCCGGATTGCGGTCTCAAAACCCGCGGCTGGCCGGAAACTGAAGCCGCTTTGGCCAACATGGTTGCCGCAGCGAAGGTGATGCGCGCAGCGATTTAACTGTAACAATTAATCAACCAAAGGGGCTGCACGTTGTGCAGCCCCTTTTTTTGGCAATGATATATCAATCCACAATTCAGGTAAAATACCCTGATTGCAGACCAAGGTTCAATCATGACAGACAGCAGCTCATTCCACAGCCAGTTCTCCCCAGCTGACAAAGCGCATATTTTATCCGAAGCGTTGCCTTTCATTCAGCGTTTTTTCAAAAAAACCATTGTGATTAAGTACGGTGGCAATGCCATGACCGACGCATCATTAAAAGAGGGTTTTGCCAGAGATGTCGTGCTACTCAAACTGGTTGGCATGAATCCTGTCATTGTGCACGGAGGCGGTCCGCAAATTGGTGATTTATTGAAACGTGTTGGCAAACAAAGTGAATTTATTCAGGGCATGCGTGTGACAGATCGTGAAACCATGGATGTCGTGGAAATGGTATTGGGCGGTCTGGTCAACAAGGAAATCGTCAATCTCATCAATCAGCACGGGGGTAAAGCGGTCGGTTTGACCGGCAAAGATGGCGCCATGATTCGCGCTAAAAAACTGCTGATTGATGACCGCGACAACGTCGGCGGCAAACTCGACATTGGTTCAGTCGGGGACGTAACATCCATCGACCCAGAGTTGGTTGAATTACTTGATGGCCATGATTTTATTCCTGTTATTGCCCCGGTAGGGGTAGGAATGGATGGCGAATCTTACAACATTAATGCTGATTTGGTGGCAGGGAAACTGGCAGAAACTTTACGGGCAGAAAAGCTCATCCTGATGACCAACACCCCCGGTGTACTGGATAAGGAAGGCGAGCTACTGACTGGGCTAAACGCCGAAGATGTGCACGAACTGATTGAAAACGGCACCATTTATGGCGGCATGTTACCAAAAATTCACTGCGCACTGGACGCAGTGCACAATGGCGTACAAACAGCGCATATTATTGATGGCCGGGTAAAACACGCATTGCTGTTAGAAGTGCTGACCAAAAATGGCGTGGGCACGCTCATTAAACGCGGTTAGCATCGCCATGGTACTGCACGGCCAGCTGCATGTAATGTTGAGCCGAATAGTACAAATAAGCGATTTCTTCATCGGTGAGCGGGCGTATCCGTTTGGCTGGGCGTCCCAAATACAGATAACCACTTTGCAGTATTTGCCCTTCAGGCACCAGACTGCCTGCGCCCAGCAACACTTCTGACTCAATGCAGGCGTTGTCCATCACGATGCACCCCATCCCAATAAGGCTGGCATCTGCAATGTAGCAACCATGTAAAATACAACTGTGCCCAACCGTGACATCATTGCCGATGAACAGCGCTGCACCATCGGGACGAGACGGCGTGGGATGCGAAACATGCAGCACGCTGTTGTCCTGAATGTTGGTCCGCTCACCGATAGAGATGCTGTTCACATCACCCCGAATCACTGCACCGCACCAGATTGAGCTGTTGCGTCTTATACTCACTTGACCAATAATTTGCGCGCTATGATGCCACCATACACTGCCATCCATTTGCGGCAGATGGTCCATAAATTTTTGCAGGGATAATTGCCTGGATGCCATGTTCTATATGTACGAGGTGTCCTTCAATCGGGTATTATAGCTGCATAGCCCTTACATGCTCATGGCACGTGCACTTTAATTTGTTAAAAAGCGATATCCTTGGCCCCCTTATTTGGGCTTGATTGAACACCCACATCTCAACGTGCTATTTTTAGTTTTTTAGAACGTAAAAAATAAACAGGAAATCATTCACCCATGACGCACAACCCTTTACTGGATTTTTCTGGATTGCCCCGCTTTGGTAAAATAACCATTGCACACATTACCCCTGCCATCGATCAATTACTCACGGAAAATCGAACGCTGATAACGCAATTGTCCAACCAGTCCGATGCAACAGTCACTTGGGAAAATTTTGTCTTGCCGCTGGAAGATGCGAACGAACGCCTGTCCCGTGCCTGGGGCACAGTGAGCCATCTCAATGCGGTCATGAACAGTCCGGAATGGCGAGCTGCATACAATGAAAACCTGCCAAAAATCACCGGGTATTACAGCGAACTTACTCAACACCCTGATTTATTCCGTTTGTTTCGCGCGTTGCGGCAAGATGATAAATTTAACAACCTGAATACAGCTCAGCAAACCGTCATTCAACATGAATTGCGTGATTTCCGCCTTGGGGGTGCAGAACTTGACGGGATAAAAAAAGAGCGTTTTCGAGCCATACAATCCGAATTGGCGCAGCACTCTGCACGTTTTGAAGAAAATATACTGGACGCTACCAATGCCTATGCACTGTATGTGGACTGCGCGGAGGATTTGACCGGCCTGCCCGAAGATGTCATGCGCGTTGCGCAAGCCGCTGCCGCCCGAGATCAACGAAAAGGCTGGAAATTCACCCTTCATGCCCCCTCTTATCTTCCTTTTATGCAATATGTGGTGCATCGTGGCTTACGTGAACAAATGTATCGTGCTTATGCCACACGGGCTTCGGAAACCGGCCCTGCAGAATGGGACAATTCCACCTTGATGGTTCAAATCCTGAACTTGAGACAGGAAGAAGCCAGGTTATTGGGGTTTACAAATTATGTCGAATTATCACTGGCCAGTAAAATGGCTGAAACGCCCCAGCAAGTAGAAGCCTTTTTGTCTGATTTGGCGCAACGCGCCCGACCATTTGCCGAGCGTGACCGGGATGATTTACATGAATTTGCACGCACGAAACTGGGCATAGAAACACTGCAAGCGTGGGACATTGCCTTCGCCAGCGAACAATTGCGCCAGGCCTTGCATCATTTCTCCGATCAGGAGGTACGACAGTATTTTCCAGAATCGCAAGTTTTGTCAGGCTTATTTAAGTTAATCTCCACGTTATACGGCTTGGAGGTTCGTCCCGCGACAGCAGCGGTATGGCATCCTGATGTGCGTTTTTATGAAATTATTGATGCGACAGGCGAACTGATCGGCCAGTTTTATCTCGATTTATATGCCCGGGAGCATAAACGGGGCGGCGCATGGATGGATGACACCATTACCCGCCGCAAGCGGCATGGCATCATCCAGTACCCGGTCACCTATTTAACCTGCAACTTCTCTGCCCCGGCGGGTGGGCAAGACGCACTGTTTACCCACGATGAAGTATTAACCCTGTTTCATGAGTTTGGTCACGGGCTACATCATTTAATGACCCAGGTCGAAGAGTTGAGTGTGTCAGGTATCCATGGCGTAGAATGGGACGCAGTGGAATTGCCTTCGCAATTTATGGAAAATTTCTGTTGGGAATGGGATGTGCTGCAACCCATGACCCGGCATATCAAGCACGGTACGCCTTTGCCGCGTGATTTGTTTAACAAAATGGTGGCGGCAAAGAATTTTCAGAGTGGTTTGTTTACCTTGCGCCAGATCGAATTTGCCTTATTCGATTTACGCCTGCATAGGGGTGAAATTCATGGTGGGTCCATACTCAAGTTGTTAAATGAGGTACGAGATGAAGTGGCCGTGATCACTCCTCCTGAATTTAACCGCTTTCCGCACAGTTTTGCACATATTTTTTCCGGCGGATATGCGGCAGGATATTACAGTTACAAATGGGCTGAAGTGTTGTCTGCAGATGTATACAGTTTGTTTGAAGAACAGGGTGTGCTGTCGCAAGAGGTAGGGCAACGATTTTGGCGTGAGATCCTGGCCGTAGGCGGTGTACGCTCGGCGCGCGATTCTTTCATCGCTTTCCGTGGTCGGGAACCCAGTGTAGATGCTTTGTTACGGCATAATGGCATGGTGTAAACGTCTCGCCAAAACCGGGTAAACTTTACAAGAGAGGATGCATTAAAAATGCTTATGCGACTGATTGTGATGCTGTGCAGCCTGATGACCGTATCTGCACAGGCGACAGAAATGTACCGGTGGACAGATCAAAATGGCGTAGTCAATTACAGCAACGAACCGCCTCCTGGACATGTTCAAGGTGTAAAGAAGACCGACATCACTCCCAATGTGATCGACGGACAAGGCTCTTACAACCTCAAAATGTCCATGAAGAAATCCCCGGTCGTGCTGTTTTCTGGCGACTGTGGCGCCGCCTGTCGTGAAGCCAAAACATTACTGGATAAACGTGGCATTCCCTACACCCTGCGAGACCCGGATAAAGATAAAACAGTTGCGGCTGCATTGGGTGAACCCTCAGACCATATTCGCTTACCCGACTTGAAAGTAGGCGATCATCTCCTGAGAGGCTTTGAAACAAAACAGTGGAATGACGCGCTGGATACAGCGCAATATCCACGACACCCCATACCAGGGGATCAGCGTGGTGCTTTTCCGCCTGTTTCTTCGTCTTCAACCCCAACGAGCGAGAATGCAGCATCACCGACACACTTTTCCGACCGGGCAGCGCCGTGATGCGACTCGCAAGCTGGAATGTCAATTCGCTCAAGGTACGTTTACCGCATGTACTGGATTGGTTAGCTGAACAGGCTCCCGATGTGCTGTGTTTACAGGAGACCAAACTGGAAGATGGCAATTTCCCCATTAAGGAAATTGAGGAGGCAGGCTACCATGCGGTCTACTCTGGCCAAAAAACCTATAATGGCGTAGCGATATTGGCCCGCACACCGCCACAGGATGTGGTGTACGGAATACCCGGGTGGGAAGACCTGCAACAGCGTGTGCTGAGCGCCACCATCGATGGTGTGCGAGTCGTCTGCGTCTATGTACCCAATGGACAAAGTGTGGATTCGGACAAATACCCCTATAAACTAGCCTGGTTACAGGCCCTGGAGAGCTATCTGCGAGACAGCTTGCAATCTCATGCCCAATTTGCCGTACTGGGTGATTACAACATTGCCCCCACTAACCGGGATGTGTACGACGCTGCCATTTTTGGTGAAGGCATACTGGTGTCCGAGCCGGAACGCGCCGCATTCACTCGTTTGTTAGCTTTGGGCTTAATTGACAGTTTCACCCTGTTTGAGCAAGCAGAACCTGTTTACACCTGGTGGGATTATCGCATGGGGGGATTCAGGCGCAACCACGGTTTACGCATCGACCATATTTTATTGTCCGCATCTTTAGCGCAGCGCTGTACCGATTGGCAAGTCGACAAGGCGCCACGTAAACTGGAGCGCCCATCCGATCATGCGCCGGTGTGGGTGGATTGTATTGGCGGATAATCGTGCGCCATGAGAAATAGCCGCATTAACCACAACCGAATCAATCGGTTAGATACCACTACGCACCCATGCAAATACTGATGAATACCTGAATTGAAATCGTCTCAATGGATTTCATTCAAAATCACTTGGGCCTGTTGAAAGAACTGATCAGCAAGTTTTTCGCTCACCGTCAATTTAATCACTTTTTTGCAGGAAAGCACGGCTGCTTCAAGGTCAGGGATATTTGCAGGAGATGAATTTATTTTGTTAATTATTTTTTCACTGTTCGCGTCAAGCAATTCCCGGCAGAGTGCAACAAGCGATGCCTGAATCACTAACCCGGAACCACCCGCCTGTCTCGCTTGATTGCCAATTGTGTTGACATCACCGCTAATTAAACCCATATCATAGAGTTCTTGCAATATTTCTGTGATATTTTCCACCCAAAACACTTTATTCACCAAATCCTGAACGGAAGACTGTCCGTTCACTGCAAGCAAAGTTCTTCGCTGAATGGTAGAAATTTCATGTCCATGCGCCGAAGCAAGACGTTCACCCTCTGTCGTGCGAAACAAAATCAAATTTGGATTCATATTTGGACTCGTCATCCCATCTAAAATCGCCTGCGGATTTCAAACGCCACCCTCTGCGACTCATTCATTTTAATGAATGAGCATTCAGGACGACAGTGGCGCCACAGTTCGGCCTGCAGGCTGACAACCGATTGAAATTGGTGTGTATTTTAAACCCTCAAGTGTTTGCTTCAGTATTCGGTACAGGACAAACCGGGGCCATGTCCTGAAAAACAGAAGTCGACACAAAAGGAAACAAACATGCCTATTCAACCAGTTCACGAATAACGGTGTAAACCATGCGTATGGTCACCATGACATAGATAGCACCCGCCGCAAAAACAACCGCTACAAGCAATCGCAATATATCGTCCGGAATTTGATCGAAAAATGGCGTTAACAAGTAACCGAGAGTGAAGACAATGACCAACAAAGACAGTAAATTCCAACTTTTCCCTACCACGCCACCCGGTATATTCGCTTTTAGCGAAAATACCAGATACAGGCAGTAAAACATAATAATGATCGCTGCAAAATCAAGAATCGTGGTGATACTACCTAGCGTACTAAAATCCATCGTGCTGCCTCCTGTTGTTTTTTCATGATTAGAAACCAATAGCGCATCCAAATGTCAGGTACAACACCCGAATCGCGCACACCACTAACAGTTTCATATCAATGCAATATTACGTTTTTATTATAGCCCTTTTTAATCATCACAGAGAAAAAAATAGCTTTCTGGATATTTCAACCTGAACGGTGTAAAAATTTACGCACAGAACACTATATCGCATTGTTTTATAAATAAATACAACATGGAAGCGCATACACCATGCCCATATTGCCTGATTAACGGAATCGACCGGTTAGCAACAAGGTCATCGCCCATACGGTCGATGGATATTCAGTTGGGAAGGGGTGTGCATCCCCTTCCCAACCGCGCCATCTATCACGCCAGCTTTCGCTGGAGCGTGGCGCTCCTGCCGCCCTGAAGGGCGGGGTCTTAACCCAGCAAGGAATTTAGATAAATTAGTTCTGTCAACATACGTGCGATAGTGCACAGCATGCCCCGACAAGGCAGGGCAGTCTGCTCAGGTTGCAACCGGATTGACTACTTGCCTGAAGACCGCTGACCGCATTGCTAAAAAAATGTATATTATACGAAAATCGTGTGGATTTTTACCCCGTTCAGGATTAGGCTTGGGCAAGACATTGAACTTTACACGATGAGCATCGTCCACACTGTGTGGTGAATGTGACGAGATGAAAGGGGAGTGCAGAGATGGGTAATACGCATGACCGCACGATACCGTCAGATGCGCTGGTGATCTTCGGCGTAACCGGTGACCTCGCTCATAAAATGATCTTTCCAGCACTGTATGCCATGTCCAAACGTGGCACGCTCAATGTGCCAGTCGTCGGTGTTGCCGCCTCACAGTTAAGTTTGACCGAACTGCGCAAGCGGGTATCAGAAAGTATCTGGCAAGCGGGCAAGATCGATGACCAGAATGCACTCGACCATCTTTTGTCTTTGCTCCGGTACGTGGGTGGCGACTACAATAACCCAGGCACGTTCGAAGCACTCAAACAGGCACTGGACGATACCCAGCATCCAGCGCATTACCTTGCCATCCCACCCAAGCTGTTTACCACGGTAATCAAAGGGCTTGGAGCCGCAGGTCTCGCTACCCAAGCGCGCATTATTGTCGAAAAACCGTTTGGACGCGACCTGGCTTCTGCCCAAGCGCTCAACCGCATCGCGTTGTCGGTTTTTGCGGAAGATGCCATCTTCCGCATCGACCACTATCTCGGCAAAGAGGCGATCATGAATATTCTCTATTTCCGCTTCGCCAACTCGTTTCTCGAACCGATCTGGAACCGTAATTGCGTGGCCAGTGTGCAAATTACGCTCGCAGAAAATTTCGGAGTAAAAGGACGCGGTATGTTTTATGAAAGCGCCGGTTGTCTGCGCGATGTCATTCAAAACCACCTGTTTCAGATTGTCGCGTTGCTGGCCATGGAGCCGCCAGCATATCAAGGCTTTGGTGCCGTACATAACGAAAAAGCCAAAATATTTCAGGCCATGCGCCCGCTACAGCCGGATGATGTGGTGCGGGGACAATATACGGGATATCGCGACGAATTGGGCGTTGCAAAAGATTCAGACGTTGAAACATTCTGTGCCTTGCGACTGTTTATCGATTCGTGGCGCTGGCAAGGTGTGCCTTGGTATCTTCGCTCCGGAAAGTGCCTGGCTGAAACTGCGGCAGAGGTTCTGGTCGAGTTGAAACCGCCCCCCCAAAGGTTGTTCGATGATTCTGCGCCAGCAGATGGGCGTGCCAATTACCTGCGCTTCCGGCTTTCGCCCAACTCCGCTGTTGCTCTCGCGGCGCGCGTCAAACATGCGGGCAAGGAATTTGTCGGTGACCAGCGTGAACTCTATCTGCTGGATGAGCAACCGGAAGAGCGAACGCCTTATGAACGACTGCTGGGAGATGCGATGCTCGGCGATGGCGCATTGTTTACCCGTGAGGATGCTGTTGAAGCCGCCTGGGCAGTGGTCGCTCCGGTTCTTGGTACACATCACCCTGTTATTCCCTATGAACCCGGCAGCTGGGGGCCAAAACAGGCAGACATGCTCATCGCAGCGGATGGAAGCTGGTATAACCCAATACTTGTAAAGGTCGCAACATGACAAATTCAGCACAACTTGACCAACTCTGCATCAATACCCTGCGCACACTTTCTGTTGACGCTGTTCAGCAAGCACAGTCCGGACATCCGGGCACCCCCATGGATGCTGCGCCAACGGTCTACTGTTTATGGCAACATTTTCTGCGCTACGACCCGCAACATCCCAACTGGCCGAACCGCGACCGATTCGTGCTGTCGTCCGGCCATGCATCGATGCTGCTGTACAGCCTGCTTTATCTGTGCGAAGTCCAGGCGACGAACTCAAGTGATGAGCAGACTGGCGGTCTGGCGGTAACGCTTGACGATATCAAACGCTTTCGTCAAGCCGGCAGCCGCTGTACCGGCCACCCCGAACATGGCTGGACCACCGGCGTGGAGACCACCACCGGACCGCTTGGACAAGGCGTAGCGACGAGTGTCGGCATGGCCATCGCAGAACGCTGGTTGGCAGCCACCTACAACCGCCCCGATTATGATCTGTTCGGGCACAAAGTATACGCACTGTGTGGCGACGGCGACATGATGGAAGGCGTCAGCAGTGAAGCGGCCTCCCTGGCTGGTCACCTTCAGCTTGCCAACCTGTGCTGGATTTACGATGACAATCATATCAGCATTGAAGGCAGGACTGACATCACCTTCACTGAAAATGTGGCGGTACGCTTCCTCAGTTATGGGTGGAATGTCGTCTATGTAGCCGACGCTAACAGTCTGGAACAGTTGGCACGTGCATACAACACTTTTCTCAGTACCCATGATCGCCCTACTTTGATTATTGTGCAGAGTCACATCGGCTATGGCGCACCGCACAAGCAAGACACCAAGGAAGCCCATGGCGAGCCGCTTGGTGAAGAAGAAGTGCGACTGGCGAAGGAATTTTACGGCTGGAATCCCGATATTCAGTTTCATGTGCCGGACGGTGTCCAGGCATACTTTAAAGCACAATTCGGCCTGCGCGGTACAAACCTTCAGGCTGCCTGGGCACATCTGTTCGCGTCCTATCGCACGCAATATCCGGATCTCGCACAACAGATAGATCGCATGCGGCACCGCGAGTTACCCGAAGACTGGGACAGTGGGTTGCCGGTATTTGCAACTGACGCAAAAGGCATGGCAACACGTGATGCGTCGGGCAAGGTGCTGAATGCCATCGCCGAAAAGATGCCGTGGCTACTGGGCGGTGCGGCAGACCTGTCTCCATCAACCAAAACGCAGCTGGATTTCGAATACGCTGGCGACTTTCAGGCGCCGGGTGAGCTGGGCGACTACCGTGGACGAAATATCCACTATGGCGTGCGCGAGCACGCGATGTGCGCCATCAGCAATGGACTCAGCCTGTCAAATTTACGGCCCTATGCCGCAAGTTTCCTGGTGTTTAGCGATTATGCCCGTGGGGCGCTGAGGCTGGCTGCAATAATGAAAATTCCGGTCATCACCATCTGGACCCACGATTCAATCAGCATGGGAGAAGATGGGCCCACCCATCAACCCGTCGAACATCTGGCGTCGTTGCGCGCCATGCCAGGTATGATGGTACTACGCCCGGCAGATGCGAACGAGGTGGTTGAGGCGTGGCGGGTGATCATGCCGCTCAAAGACCGTCCTGTCTGCCTGGTGTTGACGCGGCAAGCGCTGACAACGCTGGACCGTACCCGTTACGCATCAGCGAAAGGTGTGGCGCGCGGGGCGTATGTGCTCGCCGATGCACCGGACCAAAAACCCGACGTGCTGTTATTGTCCACGGGCAGTGAGGTCGCGTTGTGTATTGCTGCTTATGAACAAATGAAGTTAGAGGGAATTAAGGTGCGCGTGGTCAGCATGCCTTCATGGGACCTGTTCGAGTGCCAGGACCGGGCATACCGCGACAGCGTGCTCCCACCACAAATTACCGCGCGCGTCGCTGTTGAAGCGGCGTCGAGTTTGGGTTGGGAACGCTATACCGGTTTTGAGGGCAGCATCATCGGACTCGATAATTTCGGATTATCTGCTCCGATGAAGGTCGTTGTTCAACACTTTGGATTTGAGACATCTCACGTTGTCGCAGCAGTCCGGAAACAGCTGATGCGCCATAAAACCGGTGGGCTAAAAAGTTAAATTCTTGTTTCAGAGCGTTACATAACCAGGGGAAGGAATTAATATGTCAATGAAAATAAGCCTTTTAGCTGGCAAGCCTGCTCCATTGTCCATACTGGTCAATGTACCCAAACTCATCACCGCATACTACAGCAACCTGCCCGATATATCCGTACCCCGTCAAAGGGTTGCATTTGGCACCTCGGGGCATCGTGGTTCCTCATTCGAAAACAGTTTCAACGAATGGCATGTACTGGCTATCAGTCAGGCCATCTGTGACTACCGCAAGCAGCGAGGTATTAATGGCCCGCTGTTTCTGGGAATTGATACACATGCACTATCTCAGCCTGCATACGCCAGTGCAGTTGAAGTGCTCGCAGCCAATGGGGTAGACGTCATGCTCGCAGATCACGACGAATACACCCCTACCCCGGCGATTTCCCATGCGATCCTCACATACAATCGTGGACGCAGTAAAGGTCTGGCTGATGGCATTGTCATCACGCCTTCGCACAACCCACCTGAGAGTGGCGGCTTTAAATACAACACGCCTAACGGTGGCCCAGCGGACGATACTGTCACTGGATGGATCGAAACCAGAGCTAATGTGTTTCTGGAAAATGGTCTCCAGGGCGTAAAAAGAATTTCTTTCGAACAAGCTCTGCGTGCCACCACGACGCACCGCCACGACTATCTCAACACCTATGTGAATGACCTCGGTAACGTAATTGATATGCAGTCGATTCATGGTGCAAACATTCACATGGGGGTCGATCCGCTTGGTGGTGCCGGCGTGCATTACTGGGCCAAAATTGCCGAACGTTACAAGCTAAATCTTACCGTTATGAATGAGACTATCGATCCGACCTTCCGCTTCATGACCGTCGATTGGGATGGCCAAATTCGTATGGATCCATCTTCGTCTTACGCCATGCAGAGTTTAATCGGCCTCAAGGATCACTTTGATATTGCTTTTGCCTGTGACACTGACCATGACCGGCATGGCATTATCACTCGCAGAGCGGGTTTGTTGCTACCCAACCATTATTTGTCTGCCGCCATTTTCTATCTGTTCCAGCATAGGCCGAAATGGAACAAAGATGCGGCGATTGGCAAAACGGTGGTCAGCAGCCAAATGATTGACCGCGTTGCAACAAAACTTGGCCGCAAACTCTACGAGACGCCAGTCGGTTTCAAGTGGTTTGTGGATGGTCTGTTCGACGGCTCACTGGGTTTTGGTGGGGAAGAAAGTGCGGGCGCCTCTTTTATCCGTACGGATGGCGGGGCTTGGACGACGGACAAAGACGGCATTATTCTGGCGTTGCTCTCGGCGGAAATAACAGCCCGTACTGGTCGTGATCCAAGCGAAATCTATGGGAATTTGACGAATGAGTTTGGTGCATCCTTTTATGATCGTGTCGAGGCCCCGGCAACGCCGGATCAAAAATACAGGTTGGCGCGACTCTCGCCAGAGCAAATACTGTCTACAGAGTTAGCCGGTGAAAAAATTCAGCACATCCTCACCCAAGCCCCTGGCAATCACGCCGCCATTGGTGGTTTGAAAGTGGTCACACAAAACGGATGGTTTGCAGCACGTCCGTCTGGTACCGAAGACATTTACAAGATCTATGCAGAAAGTTTTCAGGGTGCAGATCATCTGCAGCGCATTCTGGCGGAAGCGCAGACCATCGTGAATGCCGCATTGGCAACATCAACGCACTAACCGGATTCAACCGGGATACATCAGAAGGAAGGGCCATGAGCGAACAAACACAGACCGATCATCCGCAAACACGTCTTTTATCCAAGGACATCGACGGTTTCGATTCGCTGGCTCAGCTTGCGCTGGACATGCGTTCGGCGTGGAGTCACGGTGCTGACGAGGTGTGGCAGCAACTTGACCCGGCGCTCTGGGCGCTGACCCATAATCCAAAGGTGGTCTTGCAGACCATATCGCGCGAGAAACTCCAGCAAGTTTTAGCCGAACCCACTTTCCGTAAAAAAGTGGATGATTTGCTGCAAACCCGGCGCGATGCGACAGATGCACCGGCGTGGTTCCAAAAAACTTATCCACAATCGGAACTGGGTTATGTGGCCTATTTCAGTATGGAATTCATGCTGAGTGAATCCTTGCCTATTTACTCAGGTGGACTGGGTAATGTAGCTGGTGATCAACTTAAGGCTGCCAGCGATTTGGGTGTTCCGGTCATTGGTATAGGGTTACTCTACCAGCAGGGTTACTTTCGTCAGATTATTGATAAAGATGGTGCACAGCAGGCCATTTTCCCCTACAACGATCCAGGACAGCTCCCGATCACACCCTTACGACGTCCCAACGGAGAATGGCTGCGGCTACAAATCGACCTGCCGGGCTACCCTATCTGGTTGCGTGCCTGGCAGGTAAAAGTTGGACGGGTAAATCTCTACTTGCTTGACAGCAATGATGCCGCGAATTTCCCACCCTATCGGGGCATCACCAGCGAACTTTATGGCGGCACGCCGGAGCTGCGGCTCATGCAAGAGTTAATCCTCGGCATCGGCGGTTGGCGGCTACTCATCGAACTTGGCGTCGAGCCGGAAGTTTGTCATCTGAATGAAGGGCATGCGGCGCTGGCCGTGCTGGAACGCGCACGAAATTTCATGCAGCAAAGCGGGCAATCCTTTGAGGTGGCTCTGGCTGTCACAAGAGCGGGTAATCTTTTCACCACGCACACGGCCGTGTGTGCAGGTTTTGACCGCTTTGCGCCCCACCTCATTGAACGCCATCTGGGGGCGTATGCACGCGACCAGTTGGGCATCGGCCTGCATGATTTGCTGGCATTGGGCCGTCAGAATCCAGACGACCCGGCAGAGCATTTCAATATGGCCTATCTGGCAACCCGTGGAAGCAGTGCAGTGAATGGCGTGAGCCGCCTGCATGCGCAAGTGAGCCGGCGCCTCTTTGCACCACTTTTTGCACGCTGGCCGGAGAATGAAGTCCCGGTCGGGCATGTGACCAACGGCGTTCATATGCCAAGCTGGGATTCCGCCGCAGCCGACAAACTCTGGACACAGACATGCGGAAAGGAACGCTGGCTAGGAACATTAGAAGAGCTGGAACAGAATATTCGTCACATCCCCGACAACCAGCTCTGGCAATTCCGTGGCGAGGTTCGCAAATCGCTGGTGAATTATGTTCGGGAACAACTTTCGAGGCAACTGGCCACATCAGGCTCGTCACCCGAAGTGGTTGAAGAAACATTACGACGATTTGAACCCAACACCTTGACCTTGGGTTTTGCCCGCCGCTTCGCTACCTATAAAAGACCGAACTTGCTGCTGCATGACCCGGAACGGCTGCTGCGTCTATTGACCAATCCCGAGCGCCCGGTACAACTTATTCTGGCTGGCAAGGCTCACCCGGCAGATATGGATGGTCAGGCACTGATACAGCAATGGACGCAGTTTATTCAGCGACCAGAAGTTCGCCCACATGTGGTTTTTCTGGCTGACCATGACATGCTTTTAACTGAACATTTGGTGCAGGGTGTGGATGTTTGGCTCAATACCCCCCGACGGCCCTGGGAAGCCAGCGGGACCAGCGGCATGAAAGTACTCGTTAATGGCGGTATCAACCTGTCGGAACTGGATGGCTGGTGGGCGGAGGCCTATACGCCGGAAGTCGGGTGGGCATTGGGTGATGGTCAGGAGCATGACGATGACCCTGACTGGGATGCAATGGAAGCCGAAGCCCTGTATGACCTGCTCGAACATCAAGTCATCCCCGAATTCTACCTGCGTGATGAACAAGGCATACCCGGTGCCTGGGTGAACCGGATACGGGAAAGCATGGCGCAATTAACCCCACGTTTTTCCACCAATCGCTCAGTGTCTGAGTACACAGAGCGATATTACCTGCCTGCTGCCTCTGCCTACCTTAAACGGGCTGCCAATCAAGGTGCAATGGGCCTGGATATCGTAAATTGGCGTCATGCGCTAGCACAAAAATGGAATGCGCTGCGCTTTGGCGAAGTCAGGCTTGAAACCGAAGGCGAGCAGCATGTATTTGAAATTCAAGTCTATCTCGATGATTTTGACCCCGAAGTGGTGCGAATCGAATTATATGCCAACGGAATTAACGGTGATGTGGATGAACACGTGGAGATGACGCGTGTACGACAACTGGTGGGTGCAACAAACGGTTATGCCTACCGCGCAAGTGTGCCTTCGACCCGCCCGGCAACAGACTATACAGCACGCATGATCGCGTACCGGGATGACATAGCGGTTCCTCTGGAAGAGGACCATATCTTGTGGCAGCAGTGACCCAACCGACGAAAGCAAGGCTAAAGAATACGGCCTGCCATCCTGTCCACCCTTGACACACAGGCAAAGGAAACCGAATGATGACGACAAATTTAAAGACATTGAACCAGGAACTGCTTGACAAGATGGATGCCTATTGGCGCGCTGCCAATTACCTGGCAGTCGGACAAATTTATCTTTATGACAACCCCTTACTCAAACGACCATTGGTGCCTGCGGATATCAAACACATGCTGCTAGGACACTGGGGCACGACGCCGGGGCAAAATTTTATTTATGTGCACCTGAATCGGATCATCAAGCAATACGACCTGAACATGATTTATGTCTGCGGTCCCGGGCACGGCGGTCCTGTTGTGGTCGGCAATACTTATCTTGAAGGCACTTACAGCGAGATCTATCCTGATATCAGTCAGGATGAGGCTGGCCTCAGGAAACTGTTCATTCAATTTTCATTTCCTGGCGGTATTCCCAGCCATGCTTCACCGGAGTGCCCAGGCTCAATCCATGAAGGCGGCGAGCTTGGTTACTCGCTCAGTCATTCATTTGGCGCGGTATTCGACAATCCAGACTTGATTGTCGCCTGCGTCATCGGTGACGGAGAAGCGGAAACAGGCCCTCTGGCCACTTCCTGGCATTCGAACAAATTTCTTGATCCGGTAACCGATGGCGCGGTATTGCCGATACTGCATCTTAACGGTTATAAAATCAGTAATCCAGCAGTACTGGCTCGTATTGAGCATGAGGAACTGGAGCAGTTGTTGCGCGGCTATGGCTGGGCCCCTTACTTCGTTGAGGGTGACGAACCGGAGAAAATGCACCAGCTCATGGCAACCACTTTAGATAAAGTGATTGAAGACATCCGGCGTATCCAGAGCAATGCCCGGCGCGATGGCGATACCACACGTCCGCGCTGGCCGATGATCGTCCTTAATTCACCCAAAGGCTGGACCGGGCCGAAGGTGGTGGATGGTTTGCAGATTGAAGGCACTTTCCGCGCACATCAGGTACCGCTGTCCGACCCAGGCACGCATCCCGAGCACCTCAAACAATTGGAAGACTGGTTGAGAAGCTACCGCCCACAAGAACTTTTTGATGAACAAGGCCGGCTGAAACCGGAACTTGCTGAACTGGCACCCACCGGAAAACGACGTATGGGCTCGAATCCTCATGCCAACGGCGGCATGCTATTGCGCGACCTGAGGATGCCGGATTTTCGCGACTATGGCGTGGATGTTCCTTCCCCGGGGATAACGGGTATTGGCGACACGCATGTGCTCGGGCGCTTCCTGCGCGACATCGCGAAACTGAATGCTGAACAGCATCATTTTCGGGTGTTCGGGCCTGACGAAACCCTCTCCAATGGTCTGGAAGCGCTCTTTGATACCACTTCGCGTCAATGGGACGCGGCGACTGTCCCAAACGACGAATTTCTGGCACCCACCGGTCGAGTGATGGAGATGCTCAGCGAGCACCAGTGCGAAGGCTGGCTGGAGGGTTATTTATTGACCGGTCGTCACGGACTTTTTAACTGTTACGAGGCATTTATTCATATCGTCGATTCGATGTTCAACCAGCATGCAAAATGGCTGAAAGTCACTGCCCATCTGCCGTGGCGCCGGAAAATCGCATCATTAAACTACCTTCTCGCTTCGCATGTGTGGCGCCAGGACCACAACGGCTTCTCGCACCAGGATCCCGGTTTTATCGATCATGTCGTGAACAAGAAGGCGGAAATCGTTCGTGTTTATCTTCCGCCCGACGCAAACTGCCTGCTGTCGGTGATGGATCACTGTCTGCGCAGTCGCCATTACGTGAATGTAGTGATTGCGGGCAAACATCCGGCGCCACAGTGGCTGACCATGGATGCTGCCGCGAAACATTGCGCTGAGGGCATTGGCATCTGGCAGTGGGCCAGCAACGACCAGGGCCTGGCGCCCGATGTGGTCATGGCCTGCTGCGGCGATGTGCCGACATTAGAGATATTGGCTGCGGTATCCATTCTGCGCGAATATTTGCCTGACCTGAAAATCCGGGTAGTCAATGTGGTCGACCTGATGAAACTGCAGCCGCAAAGCGAGCACCCACACGGCTTGAGCGACAGGGATTTCGATGACCTGTTCACCAGGGACAAACCCGTCATCTTTGCCTTTCACGGCTATCCCTGGCTCATTCACCGGCTGACCTACCGCCGTACCAATCACCACAACATTCACGTGCGTGGTTACAAGGAAGAAGGCACGATTACCACGCACTTCGACATGACCGTCCTGAATGACATGGATCGTTTTCATTTGGTGATGGATACCATTGATCGTTTGCCACAAACAGGCAATCAGGGTGGCTATCTCAAACAACAGCTCAAGGACAAACTCATCGAACACAAGCAGTATATCGACCAGCACGGCGAAGACATGCCGGAAATCCGGAACTGGAAATGGAGCGTCCCGACATAAACATGATAATTTTATGTTATGCGAGTTATCGCACAGATGGTCGCGATGGTGTTCAGGATAATCAGGAAGTCAATCATTATCAAAGTTTTTAAGTGTTCTTGTTCCATGTTCCATGGCTTATGAAAACACAGCTCAGCAAGCTTTTTTCCAATCATCAACGAAGGAGAAACAAATGACACAACATGACGTCGTCATCGCAGTATTTGCCGATCACCGTGAAGCAAACACTGCAGTCGGGGAGCTTATTCACGATGGTTTTGATATCAAAAATTTCAGCGTCATCGGTAAAGGTTACCATACCGAAGAAAACGTGGTTGGCTTCTACAATGTAGGCGAACGCATGAGATTTTGGGGCAAGTACGGCGCCTTCTGGGGTGGTATGTGGGGGCTTTTTTTCGGCGGTATATTTCTTACCGTTCCTGTGGTTGGACCGGTTGTCGTACTCGGTCATCTTGCCGTGATCGTCGTTTCCGCCATTGAAGGTGCGCTTGTAGTGGGTGGCCTCACCGCCATTGGTGCCGCGCTGTACAGCATTGGCATCCCCAAGGACAGTGTGATCAAGTATGAGGAGGCAATCAAGGCGGATAATTTTCTCATTGTTGCGCACGGGACTACGGATGAAATGGCTCGAGCCAAAGCCATCCTGGGAGCATCCCATCCAAAGCAACTGGATCTGCACCAAGGGGTGAAGTCACCTGTTGCGACCAATCAAACGACTGCCGCTACGACTTAATAAGACCGCCATCAAGTCAATCCCATGCTATAAAAGTGGGATTGACTCAGAACAAAGGAGTGCGCGATGAATCAGAAAGAACAACTTCAGGAAGCTGATGCGCCCAGGCAGGCGTCATCAAAAAAAGGTTACAAGCAGAAACTGCATGAATTACAGATCGAACTCGTCAAGTTACAGCGACAGATCATCAAATCCGATGACAAAATCCTCGTCATCTTCGAAGGTCGCGATTCAGCAGGCAAGGACGGGGTCATCAAACGCATCAACCAGCACCTGAGCCCACGCGAAGTTCGCGTCGTTGCATTAGGCAAGCCGTCTGACCGGGACCGTAGCGCATGGTATTTTCAACGCTATGTACCTCACTTGCCTGTAGCGCAGGAACTCGTGCTCTTCAATCGCAGCTGGTATAACCGCGCAGGCGTGGAACAGGTAATGGGTTTCTGCACGGCGGACGAGCATGAAGCGTTCATGACCTCGGTGTTAGACTTTGAGCACCTGTTGGTCCGTTCAGGCATCAAGCTCATCAAATATTATCTTGATATCAGTCACGCCGAGCAGAAGAAACGCCTGGATGACCGCGAAACGGATCCCCTCAAACAATGGAAAAGCAGTCCTATTGACGAGCAGGCGATCAAATACTGGAAGCAATACAGTGCCGCACGCAATGAAATGCTGACACGTTCGCATGCACCATTGACGCCATGGACGATTGTACACACGGACAACAAACATAAAGCACGACTCAACATCATTTGCGACCTGCTTGGACGGTTGGATTACAAAGACAAAGACAAGCAATTGCCCCAGCCAGACCCCGAGATTCTCTTTACCTATGATACAACGTGTCTCAAAAGTCGACTTGCGCCGTAACGAACAATTCTTTGCGAGAATATGATGCAAAAATCCAACAGTGACAAGCCCATAGGGGCCACAACAAAACTGGCGAAGAAACCGTTGAAACCAACGGTGAAGCAAGCGGTGAAGCCTGCGGTGAAGCCTGCGGTGAAGCAAGCAGTGAAGCAAGCAGTGAAGCAAGCAGTGAAGCAAGTAGCGAAACAAACGGTGAAGCCAGCGGTGAAGCAAACGGTGAAACCACCGGTAAAGAAATCGGCATCCATGCCTGCGCCCAAAGCACACAGCGAGGCGATTGAGTCCACCAAATCAGCCAATACCAGCAAAGGTCATTCACAACAGGGCCTCACGAGTGATGAGGCTCAACGTCTGCTGGAAAAATTCGGCCCCAATGCCATGCCCGATACAGATGTCAATCCCTTACGCAGCGCGCTGACCAAATTCTGGGCACCGGTTCCCTGGATGCTCGAAGCTGCGATCCTGCTTGAAATCGGGCTCGGCAAATACGTTGAAGGTGCAATCATTGCAAGCCTTCTGGTGTTCAATGCCGCACTGGGGTTCTTTCAGGAGGGGCGTGCGCAGGCGACGCTTGCCGCGTTAAAATCACGGCTTGCACTCAGTGCGCCGGTCCGGCGTGACGGCGCATGGAAAATCGTGCCAGCGACAGAGGTGGTGCCGGGCGATATCATAAAGCTGTCGCTTGGCGCTGTGGTGTCAGCCGATGTGAAGCTCATCGACGGGGAGATACTGATTGACCAGTCCATGCTGACCGGCGAATCCGTACCGATAGAAGCCGTTTCGGGTGTGCAAACCTATGCAGGTGCGCTGGTCCGGCGTGGCGAAGCGGTAGCAGAAGTCACAGCGACCGGCGTACACACCAAATTTGGCCGCACTGCAGAGTTGGTCCTCACGGCGCACGCTGTCAGTTCCCAGCAAAAGGCCGTGCTAAGGGTAGTTCGTGATATTGCCATATTCAATGGTGTGATCATTGTTATGCTGGCCATTTATGCCTATGCACGTTCGATGCCCCTTGCCGAGATCACCCCACTCATCCTGACGGCAATCCTCGCCTCCATTCCGGTCGCGTTACCCGCCACCTTTACCCTTGCTGCGGCACTGGGCGCGCGCGCATTGGCCAAACTCGGCGTCCTGCCAACGCGACTTTCTGCGGTGGATGAAGCTGCGTCGATAGATGTGCTCTGTGCTGACAAGACCGGTACGCTGACACAGAACGAACTCAAAGTCACTGCCATACATCCCATGGAAGGCTTCGACGAAGCGCATGTCCTGGCCATGGCGGCGCTGGCGAGCTCGGATGGCGGGCAAGATCCTGTCGATGGCGCCATTCGCACCGCTGCCACTGGCAAGGCTCCTGCCGATCTCCCCAAACTGATCAAGTTTGTGCCATTCGATCCCGCGACCAAGATGTCCGAAGCGTCGGTGACCGATACTGGCGGTGCCATGCTGCGTGTGGTAAAAGGAGCGTTTTCCGTGGTCATTGGCCTCACTCAGGCATCGCCGACTGCAACGACGGTAGCAAATGAACTTGAGGCGCAAGGATTCAGGGTTCTTGCTGTTGCGATAGGTCCAGCGGCGGCAATGCGGCTTGCGGGTGTCATCGCATTGAGCGATCCGCCGCGAACCGACTCGGCCGCACTGATCACGGAATTGCACACTTTGGGTGTGCGCACGGTAATGGTAACCGGTGATGCGCAAGCCACAGCAACCATCGTCGCCCGTGCGGTGGGGCTGGACGGTGTCGTTTCTCCACCCGGAGCAATCCCCGCTAGCGTGCGCCCCGAACAATTTGCAGTCTTTGCCGGCGTTCTGCCCGAAGGGAAATATGACCTCGTGAAGGCGTTTCAGAAGACCGGACACACCGTTGGCATGTGCGGCGACGGGGCCAACGATGCGCCAGCGTTACGCCAGGCGCAGATGGGTATCGCAGTATCGACCGCAACCGATGTGGCTAAATCAGCGGCTGGCATGGTATTGACCAAACCCGGACTCGGGGGCATCGTCGCCGCAGTAAAGGAAGGTCGGGTGACATTCCAGCGTATCCAGACTTATACTTTGAATACCATTATCAAGAAACTCGTGACAGTGCTTTTTCTGGCGTTCGGTCTGATTATGACCGGGCACGCAATTTTGACGCCGATGCTGATGGTCCTCCTGATGATCATCGGCGATTTTCTGACCATGTCGTTGACAACCGACACCGTGCAACCGTCGCCGCTGCCCAACACATGGCGCATCGGCAACTTGACCATGGCAGGTGCCGTGCTGGCAACCGGTTTTCTGGTTTTCTCTGTTACAGTCATGGCCGTCGGCAAATACAAGATGGGGCTCAACACTGGGGCACTGCAAACCCTCGCTTTTATCACCCTCGAATTCGGCAGCCAGGCGACGCTCTATGCCATTCGTGAACGCAAGTATCTGTGGCATTCCCCTCCCAGCCTCTGGCTACTCGGTGCAACCGTCGCGGATCTCCTGATCTCCTGCGCATTGGCGATTTTTGGCATCTTGATGACACCGTTACCAGTGATGGTTGTCGCCAGCACGCTTGCTGCTGCAATCGCCTTCTGGTTCGTTTTGAATCTGGTAAAAATTCCAGTATTCAAACGATTACAAATCGCATAGGGTTTGATTCAATGACCATTTCTGACCACTCATCCTAAAAATAGCAGCTGGGTGAGCCTTATGGTCAACCAGCTATATATCCGTTAGTCCGCTATGGCTAACTAGATTTTGATGAGCAGACCGATTCTTTTTATTTGTACAAATATATTTCTTGAAGACCCATCACAAAGGTTAAAAATGCGGGCATAATGTCCGGAATTATTCCCAGACAAATGGTTTGATATGACCACAGCTCTTCACACTGCCCCAGATCGGGATATGGCGACAAGCTACCTCACTGCTGCGCTCAAAACTCACAAACAGGCAGAAATTGCACGGCATTTAGGGATTGATGCCCGCACGGTCCGACGCTGGACGGTTGAGCAGTCCGTACCAGCGCATTACGCATTCGGCCTGCAAAGTCTGCTGCCATTAGATTTTCCGCTTGCTGATGATGCCCCATTTACTTTCATTGATCTCTTTGCCGGTATTGGTGGCATCCGTATGGCCTTCGAAGGTTTGGGCGGGCATTGTGTTTTTACCAGTGAATGGGACAATTACGCGCGGAAAACCTATGCCGACAATTATCCCGGCGGTCACCAGATCAATGGCGATATCACGCAAGTGACCGCATCCGATATCCCCGATCATGATGTCCTGTTAGCCGGCTTTCCATGTCAACCTTTTTCGATAGCGGGCGTTTCCAAGAAAAATGCGCTTGGTCGCGCACACGGCTTCGCTTGCGAAACGCAGGGCACCCTGTTTTTCGATGTCGCCCGCATCATTGAAGAGAAGCAGCCTCGCGCCTTCTTGCTGGAAAACGTCAAAAATCTCGTCTCACACGACAAGGGGCGTACCTTCGATGTCATCCGCCGTACGTTGAGCGAGGAACTGGGTTATCACATCTATTACCGTGTAATAGATGGTGCCCATTTTGTGCCGCAACACCGTGAGCGCATACTCATTATCGGTTTTCGTGAGCCTGTAAACTTTGATTTTGATGCATTGCCATTACCAGCCAAAGGCAGACGTACATTACGTGAAATTCTGCACAAGACTGATGGCAGCGAGCCTCGTTTGCCATGGGATGGAAATCGTTTTTTCAATCACACTGAGCGACACATTGATCCCAAATACACGCTTACCGACAAATTATGGGCTTATTTACAAGGTTATGCAGAAAAGCATCGGGCCAAGGGTAATGGTTTTGGTTTCGGATTAGTCACGCCTGATAGCGTTACCCGTACCTTGTCTGCGCGCTATTACAAGGACGGCTCCGAAATTCTTGTCTATCAGGGAGAGGGTGTCAACCCGCGCCGTTTAACACCGCGCGAATGCGCGCGACTGATGGGCTTCCCGGATATGTTCAGAATTCCGGTGTCGGATACGCGGGCTTATAAACAGTTTGGAAATTCTGTTGTTGTTGATGTAATGACTCACGTTGCAAAATTGATGCAGCCCATGCTGGAAGCTGATATCCTGGAACCTGAGTTACCCCTTCATTACGCTACTGCTTAAGGAGAAATCATGCTCACCCAATCACGTATCCCAAAGCTTTATGACACCACTTTTGATGGTGCCTTGTTGTGGTTCTCACAGATGGAATGCAGCAATCTGCTTTTCCATCCCGAAGACGATCCTGCCAATATTATCCGTATCTCCAGTGACGAACGGCTTTTTTCGGATGGCGAGGTAATAGAATTGAATTTCTTGTTAAACGAACTTGAGCAAGAGATTGGACACGAAAAACTAATTGAAGCCGCTTATCCGGTTTTTATGAACGCTTGTGGTATTCAACTGGATGCCTGATGATTGATATTGTTGATTCGGCTACCCGTAGCCGGATGATGTCTGGTATCCATTCGAAAAACACAAAACCGGAAAGACAAATCCGGTCCGCGCTTCACAGGCTCGGCTTTCGATTCAGGCTGAATCAATCTTCCCTCCCGGGGAAACCTGATCTGGTTTTTAGAAAATATAAAGCGGTTATATTTGTTCACGGGTGTTTTTGGCATGGTCATGAATGTCACTTATTCAAGTGGCCATCTACTAACATATCTTTTTGGCATGGCAAAATTGAGCAAAATCGTATCAAAGATGCTGAGGTTATTGATGCGCTTATCGCCGCAGGATGGCGCGTGATGGTAATTTGGGAATGTGCGCTCAGGGGAAAAACGCAAATTGGCAAATTTCCCATTATTATTGACAATGTCAGCTCCTGGTTGTCAGGTTCAGAAGCTTCATTTCAAGAAATATCCGGAGGGCAGGTACATGGTGCAAAATCTTAAAGTAGATACGCTCAGCAATCTGATAAAGATGTTTGCCGACAGGGGTATTACCCGGCTGTACATGAAAATCCTTGCAAAAAACAATAACAGGAAACAGCAAATTTATTTTGGTACCAGTTTCTCCATTCTTTCTTTGTTTCCTACTCTGGGAATTTTCCCTTCGCCAAATGGTGACAACCCGATTTTCAAGGCAAAAATAAATTTTTGGTGGATGATGGGTTCTGGTGAGATCTGTAATGCCCCTGGATCACAGCTTATTTTTTATCCCCAGTATCCGGAAGTGCGTTTTTCCGGCTTCCTTGATAGTTGCAATAATGGCCCGTCAGATTTGTTGGATGAAACAACCTGCATGGCAGGTCGCCTACTGTTCCTGGGAGTACATCCCGATGGCCGAATTATTGGTGCCTTGTTACCACACACTCACCCTGTTAGGCAGGAAATAGACCAAGCGACCTACCTCAATAAAATTCGGATCTTCTATGAGATTCCCATTGAGGGCGATGGCCGCAAAGAGCTTCTGGAACGTTTAAAAGTAATTCATGAAAAAGGGTGGATTGACTCCAAGCGTCTGGATAGTCTTGGCAATATTCTTCCTTGCACGGCTTCTCAATGCGGTGGTTACACATTGGAGGCAGAGTTTGGTATTTCGCCAAACGGTGATGCTGCGCCTGATTTTAAGGGGTGGGAATTAAAACAATACTCGGTGGACAACTTCAAACGCGTTAACAGTTCAGTAATTACCCTGATGACTCCAGAGCCAACTGGAGGATATTATAAAACCCATGGGGTAGAACTTTTTATCCGAAAGTTTGGCTATCCAGACAAGATGGGGCGCGTGGATCGTCTCAACTTTGGTGGCGTCCATAAGGTGGGTGAAAAACACACTACTACCGGACTCACCTTAACCCTGGTGGGATTTGACGCTACAGATGGCAAAATCCTTACCAAGTCTGCAAGTCTTTCATTGCTCACGGATACCGGAGAAGAGGCTGCTACATGGACCTATGTGGACTTGATGAACCACTGGAATCACAAGCATGCTCAAACCGCCTACATTCCATCTCTGAAACATATTGACCCACGGCTTCAATACAGATATGGCAATACGGTCCGTCTGGGTGAAGGTGTAGATTTTCTGCTGGTGTTGAAGGCAATGTTCCAAGGCAAGATTTATTATGACCCCGGAATAAAGCTGGAAAATGCTTCGAGTGCAAAACCAACCACAAAACGCCGTAACCAGTTCCGGGTCAAGTCAGGGGACCTGTCTTCCCTGTATTTGAAAATGGAGCCTGTTGATGTGTCAGAGATATAAAAAGGTGAGCGCAAGAAAACAACAAATATATAGCTGCGATCTTTACTTTTTCAAAATCATTGCATAAAACCGTTACGAACAATGCGCGTCCACTTATAGCTTTTGAGCTTCACACCTGTTCAGTTTGACACACCAGTTTTTCCTGACCCACCCTGCGCATTCGACAACAAATCAACCAAAGTACTAATGCAAAGACACGCCCAGCGCATGGCCAATGACATAACTGATAGACCCAGCACCTGCGCCGATAAGCAACATGCGCAAACCGCTGTACAACGCATTACGTCCGGTAAACAGACTCAGACTGGCACCCATCACAAATAATGCCACCGCGCTCACTCCTATGACTGCAGACAGTGCCGCTTGACCACTGACCGCCACAAAAGGCAGCAAAGGCAACCCTGCCCCCACGCAAAAAGCCAGGAATGAGGAGAGCGCAGCAGACCATGGTGAACCCAAGTCTGCTGGATTTAAGCCCAACTCCTCACGCGCCAGGGTATCCAGTGCTTTATCGGGATCACTGATCAAAGCGTAGGCAACGCGGTGAGCCTCTTCTGCCGCTATGCCCTTGGCACGATAAATCATCGCCAACTCTTCCGCCTCTTCCTGAGGGTAAAGAGTCAATTCTTCCCACTCCAAACCGATTTGATATTCATACATTTCCCGCTGGGAGCGCACCGACACATACTCACCCGACGCCATCGAAAATGCACCCGCCAGCAAACCCGCCATACCGGTCAAGATAACCAGATGTGTCTGGTCTGAAGTGGCACCCGCCATACCCAGGATTAAACTTGCATTGGAAACCAGCCCATCATTCATGCCAAACACTGCTGCACGCAAATTGGCCTTACCATTGACTTGATGATGGTCAAGCAACTCTTCAACACTGGCTGGCATCGCATGGTGTGGAAGCGGCGCGTTAAAGATTGCCATGCCACGAATTTTCATCGCAGACAGAATCGGTCGCAATACCCGAGCACCGAAAAGACGCGCCAATGCAGCCACCAATCGGCTACGCAGGTCAGGTCGGTAACTGTCTGGCACAGAAAAACCCGATTGTTGCAGTGCATCCGCCCAAATCAGCGCTTGATGCTCAGCGGCATCAGCCAAGCCGGCAAACAAAACTTTCTGGGTAACATCGCTGCACAGGGCCAGCTGTCGGTATAACCAGGCGGATCGTTTTTCTTCTTGCCAATTGGACAGATGGTTGACTTGTTCAAGCTGACCCACCGGTTCTTTACCATGGTCGGAACGTTTAGTTTGGTTAGGCATTGTTGATACAATCCAGAACAATAATGAACATATAATCAGGCAAAACGCCGATATTGGACTGCTTCGCCGATATGTTTGGCCAATAACACTTCAGAGCGATCCAAATCCGCAATCGTGCGCGCCACTTTTAAAATGCGGTGGTAGGCTCGTGCAGACAAATTAAGTCGGCTCATCGCTTGTTGAAGCAGTGTGTTGGCACTGGTATCCGTCTGGCAGTGGCATTCGATGTCCGCACTGCCCAGCCGCGCGTTGGGTACTCCCTGTCTTTGCATTTGTACTGCGCGTGCGCGCACCACCCGCTGCCGAATCACCGCACTGCTTTCGCCGTCAGCCGGCTGCTGCAAAGCAATACTGGGTAAAGGTGGTACATCGACTTGTAAATCAATGCGATCCAGCAAAGGACCGGACAGCTTGCCCCGGTAGCGTGCAATTTGGTCGGGGGTGCAACGGCATTGCCCGGAAGGATGCCCCAGATAACCGCAAGGGCAAGGATTCATCGCAGCGATCAATTGAAATTGCGCAGGGAATTCAACCTGTCTGGCTGCGCGCGAGATACTGATGTGCCCCGCTTCCAGCGGTTGACGCAACACTTCCAGCACCGCGCGAGAAAATTCCGGTAGTTCGTCCAAAAAAAGCACGCCGTGGTGTGCCAATGAAATTTCTCCGGGACGCGGGTGTGAGCCTCCACCCACCAAAGCCACTGCAGAAGCGGTGTGATGCGGTGCACGATAGGGTCTGCGCCGCCAATGTTGCGGGTGAAAACTGCCATTGAGCGACAACAAAGCAGCGGATTCCATCGCTTCCTGTTCATCCATATCTGGCAGAATACCTGGCAGCCGGCTGGCCAGCATGGATTTTCCCGTGCCGGGCGGACCGGACATCAACACCGAATGGCCGCCGGCTGCCGCAATTTCAAGCGCACGTTTCACCGCATGCTGAGATTTCACCTCTTGAAAATCAGGCCAAACCAGGTCATCGGTACAGGCTGGCGTGGGAGTTTGTGGTGTCAGCAAAGTCCGGCCTGTCAAGTGTGCGCACACAGCCAGCAAAGATGCTGCCGGATAAATCGTCGCCCGTTGTATCAGCGCAGCTTCCGCTGCATTATCCACCGGCAGGATGAATCCCCGTTGCTGACCGCAAACACCCAGTGTCATGGCCAGTGCGCCACGTACCGGCCGCAAAGCACCCGTCAAGGCCAGTTCACCTGCAAACTCATAGTCATTCAATGCCGCCACCGGAATTTGCCCCGATGCAGCCAAAATGCCGAGTGCAATAGGCAGGTCATAGCGCCCTGACTCTTTGGGTAAATCAGCAGGCGCAAGATTGACTGTGATGCGACTGACTGGAAAATCAAAACGTGAATTTTGTATCGCAGCACGTACTCGATCACGCGACTCTTTTACTTCGGTTTCAGGCAAACCAACTATGGTAAAACTTGGTAACCCATTGGCCAAATGCGCTTCTACGGTCACCTCGGGCGCATTCATACCCGACAATGCCCGACTGCGAAGAACGGCGATGCCCATTCTATTTATTCGGCAACAGGCGAAACCGTTTCAGTTGCTGACGGCGCAGCCGCCAGTTCCAGTGCAACAATCCGGCCTTCCAGTGCCACCAGTTGCTCACGGGTACGCACCAGAACCTGTTGCTGCACATCAAATTCTTCACGTGTCACAAGGTCGAGTTTTTGTAACAGACTTTGCAATAAAGCGCGCAGATTACTCTCCACATCCTTCAACGGGCCAGATTGCAAAGTTTGGCTGAATTTACTGCTCACTTCATCAATCAAATTTTGATTGAACAACATCATCACTCTCCGTCAATAAATTAGATCACGCTATTCTAACCCGTATCCAAACTGAATATAATGCGTTCGTAAAAAATACCCACCACATTCCGCACCACATTGGTGCGCAACCTTTCTGCAAACGCGCTGATATAGTGCGGAGTAAATCAAAGTGGAACATGAAATCAACGATCCGAATGAAGTATCCATCTCAACCATTAAAAAAATCACCTTTAATTACATATTAATATGATAAAAATAAGTCTTTGGCACAGTGTGTGCTTAATATCACATCGCAATATTGCGTTTTTATTATTCGGAGCATAATGATGAACAAAATGAAAAAATCTTTACTGGCTATCGCACTGGCTACCTTGGCGGGCCCCGTTTTGGCAGACACCGCAGCACCTGCGGCACCTGCACCCAGCTACACTTTAACGGCAAACGTCGATTTGAGCAGCCAATACATTTATCGTGGCCTGACACAAACTAACGGCAATCCTGCAATTCAAGGCGGTGCCGATTTGACCATGGCCAATGGTTTTTACCTCGGTACTTGGGGCTCCAATATCAGCTGGTTTTCAGATGCCAATCCAGCACCTGCATCATCTTTAAGTATGGAATGGGATTTATACGGTGGTTACGCCCAGACCATCGGCGACTATGGTTACAACGTCGGTGTATTACAGTATTACTATGATGGCAGTTATGGGAACTTGTACTCAGCCACCTCTGGCACTGTAAATCCCAACACCACGGAAATTTATGCCTTGGTGTCGTACAAAACCCTGAGCTTTAAAGTGTCTGATGTCGTGTCCACAGGTTTATTCGGGGTTGCAGATGCCAGCGGCTCTTATTATGCAGACCTGTCATGGAACCCTGCGTTGACTGACACCCTGACGCTGAACACGCACGTGGGAGAACAAAAATACACAGGGACATCTGCATTCGGAAAACCATCTAACGATTCCCTGTATTCTTATACAGATTACAAATTGGGAATCACCGCAGACCTGAGCAAGGAATTGGGTACTGGCTGGAGTGGTACAGCGTATTACACCTATGCCAACACAAGTGGCATAGGTTTCACAAACAGCATGACCAGTAACATTGGCGGTAGTCGCACCACCGTTGCCATCGCTCGCACCTTCTAATTATTTCTGTTAAATTAAATGGATGCAGACAAATGAAATCTGTGCCCAATTAAAAAAGGAGTTCACATGAAATTCGTTACGGCAATTATCAAGCCGTTCAAGCTGGATGAAGTCCGTGAAGCCTTGTCTGCCATTGGCGTGCAAGGCATCACGGTGACTGAAGTCAAAGGCTTTGGACGCCAAAAGGGGCATACCGAATTATATCGCGGTGCAGAATATGTGGTGGATTTTCTGCCCAAGGTCAAAGTCGAGGCCGCCATTGCAGACGACCTGCTGGATCAAGTCATCGAAGCGATAGAAAAATCAGCCCGCACCGGGAAAATTGGTGACGGGAAAATTTTCGTATTCAACCTGGAAGCGTGTGTGCGAATCCGCACAGGCGAATCCGGTCCTGAAGCACTTTAAGGGGGAACAAAATGAAAAAATGGCTCATTGCGTTAAGCATGTTGTTCACTCTGGGTGCAAACGGCGTGGCGTTGGCGGACAATGCCACACCGGCTGTTGCACCACCTGCGGCGGTCTCGGCAGCAGCAGCACCACCTGCTGCGACTGTAGCGCCAACGACTCCTGCAGCAGCAACGCCTGCGGCAGCGGCACCTGCAGCCGCACCAACGCCCATTGATAAGGGCGACACCACGTGGATGCTGATTTCCACTGCGCTGGTGATCATGATGACCATCCCTGGCTTGGCCTTGTTTTACGGTGGTTTGGTTCGCACCAAAAATATGCTGTCCATGATGACGCAAGTGTTCGTCATTTTCTGCCTGATCTCGGTGTTGTGGATGGTGTATGGCTATTCGTTTGCCTTCACCGATGGCGGCTCGCTCAATAACTGGATAGGCGGCGCTTCACGGGTATTTATGCATGGCTTGAACCCGCAGGACGTTTTGGCGGCCACGGAAACTTACACCAAAGGGGTGTATATTCCTGAAATCGTGTTCATGGTGTTCCAGATGACTTTTGCTGCAATCACCGTGGCTTTGGTAGTGGGTGGTTTGGCTGAACGGGTGAAATTCTCCGCTTTACTGGTGTTCTCGGTACTGTGGTTCACCTTTGCTTATCTGCCCATTTCCCACATGGTGTGGTTCTGGGGTGGTCCTTCTTCCTACCAGGCCCCCTCGGGTTTCCTGTTTGGCAAAGGTGCGCTGGACTTCGCCGGTGGCTCTGTGGTACACATCAACTCTGGTATCGCCGCGTTAATGGGCGCGATTGTATTGGGCAAACGCATCGGCTACGGCAAAGAACCCATGGCGCCACACAGCATGGTCATGACCATGATCGGTGCTTCACTGTTATGGGTGGGTTGGTTCGGCTTCAATGCCGGGTCTAACCTGGAAGCCGCCTACCCTGCCGTCCTTGCTATGGGTAACACCATTGTGGCGACCGCAGCCGCTGCTTTAACCTGGATGTTCATTGAATGGTTATTGCGTGGCAAACCCACCCTGCTGGGTGTCGTATCTGGCGCTGTCGCAGGTCTGGTAGCAGTGACCCCAGCTTCCGGTTTTGTCGGCCTGATGGGTGCTTTGGTACTGGGTATGGTAGTTGCAACGGTTTGCTACTGGAGCGTCAACAGCCTGAAAAGAATGTTGGGTTACGATGATGCGCTGGATGCATTCGGTGTCCATGCCGTGGGCGGTATTGTGGGTTCCATCGGCACAGGCATTCTGGTCAACCCAGCCCTGGGCGGTACAGGCGTATTTGACTACGGCGCAAACAAAGTCGCGGCGTATGTGCTGCATGATCAGCTGATCAGCCAGTTTTGGGACATTGGCGTGACCATCGTGTGGTCGGGCGTGGTCAGCTTCGTGCTGTTCAAACTGATCGATATGACCATGGGCTTGCGTGTTTCTGCAGAAGATGAACGTGAAGGTCTGGATATCACTTCACACGGTGAACGCGCTTACGACATGTAAGTTAATTTTCACCGGCAACAAGAACAGGGCACCTTTCGGGGTGCCCTGTTTTATTTCATGGTGATCAATCCATGATCCTAAAAACAGCAGTTGATCGCTTGTTTGCGGATGTCACAATTTACAGCCAAAGAACATTTTATTCTTTCGCCATTCACCCATTTGGCTATTTTAATTCTCACCCTGTTTTCACCCTGCCATGGTCATTTCGCGCATGTTTTGCTGATTTCTGTTAAATTATGCGAGTACAAACACAAAATTCGTACTCAATTAAAAGGGATCCGACATGAAATTCATTGCAGCAATTATTAAACCGTTCAAACTTGATGAAGTCCGTGAAGCCTTGTCTGCCATTGGTGTGCAGGGCATCACAGTCACTGAAGTCAAAGGCTTTGGTCGTCAAAAAGGGCACACCGAGTTATATCGTGGTGCGGAATATGTGGTGGATTTTCTGCCCAAGATAAAAATCGAAGCGGCCATTGCGGATGACCTGCTGGATCAAGCCATCGAAGCGATAGAAAAATCAGCCCGCACCGGGAAAATTGGCGATGGCAAAATTTTTGTGTTCAACCTGGAAGCGTGCGTGCGAATCCGTACAGGTGAATCCGGCCCCGAAGCGCTTTGAGGGGAGGGCAAAAAATTGAAACAATGGTTCATTGCATTAAGCCTATTCTGCACCTTGTGTGGCCACAGCGCCGCATTTGCTGACAATGGGTCGTCGATTGCCAACGCACCTGTGGCAATCGCCAGCGGCATGCCAACTTCCAGTGTGTCACCCCTTCTCGCCGCGACACCCACACCAAAACCGATTGATAAGGGCGACACCACATGGATGCTTATTTCTACAGCGCTGGTGATCATGATGACCATCCCGGGCCTGGCATTATTTTATGGTGGTTTAGTTCGCACCAAAAATATGCTGTCCATGATGACGCAAGTGTTCGTCATTTTTTGCCTGATCTCGGTGTTATGGATGCTGTATGGTTACTCGTTTGCTTTCACCGATGGGGGAGCACTCAATAACTGGATAGGCGGTACTTCACGGATATTCATGCATGGCTTAAATCCACAAGACGTTTTAGCCACCACGGAAACTTATACGAAAGGGATATATATTCCTGAAATCGTCTACATGCTGTTTCAAATGACCTTTGCCGCAGTCACTGTCGCAGTGGTTGTCGGTGGCTTGGCTGAGCGGGTAAAATTTTCTGCATTGTTAATTTTCTCGGTGCTATGGTTTACTTTTGATTATTTACCTATCTCCCACATGGTATGGTTTTGGGGTGGCCCTTCTTCTTATCAGTCTCCTTCCGGTTTCTTGTTTGGCAAAGGCGCGCTAGATTTCGCAGGCGGTTCTGTGGTGGAAATCAACTCTGGCGTGTCTGCTTTAGTCGGTGCATTGGTACTAGGTAAACGCATCGGTTATGGCAAAGAACCGATGGCGCCACACAGCATGGTCATGACGATGATTGGCGCGGCACTGTTGTGGGTAGGCTGGCTCGGTTTCAATGCTGGCTCTAACCTTGAAGCCACGTACTTCGCCGTGTTGGCCATGGGTAACACCATCGTAGCGACCGCAACGGCAGCCATGACCTGGATGTTCATTGAATGGCTGTTACGTGGCAAACCCACCCTGTTGGGTGTCGTGTCTGGTGCCGTAGCTGGCGCAGTTGCCATCACACCTGCGGCGGGTTTTATCGGTTTAATGGGCGCTTTACTATTGGGCATCATCGTTGCTGTAGTCAGCTACTGGAGCGTCAACAGCTTGAAAAGAATGTTAGGCTATGATGATTCGCTGGATGCATTCGGTGTCCATGCCGTAGGTGGCATCGTAGGATCCGTTGGTACAGGCATCCTGGTTGACCCCGTTTTGGGTGGTAGAGGTGTATTTAACTATGGCACAAACAAAATGGCGACGTATGTGTTGCACGACCAACTCATCAGCCAGTTTTGGGATATTGGCGTAACCATCGTGTGGTCCGGTGTGGTCAGCTTTGTGCTGTTCAAACTGATCGACATGACCATGGGCTTGCGTGTTTCTGCCGAAGATGAACGCGAAGGTCTGGATATCACTTCGCACGGTGAACGCGCTTACGACATGTAAATCATTCATTACAAATGGCGCCAAAGGGCACACTTCGGTGTGCCCTTTTTTTATTGATCTGTATGCTAAAATGGAACACCTTATCGTCATTCAACGCCAATTTAACCATGCGCTCTGATCCCCATTCAGCAATAGGTGTCTTCGATTCCGGTGTCGGCGGTTTAACGGTGGTGCGCGCACTCATGGAACGCTTGCCATTTGAGCACATCGTTTATTTTGGCGATACGGCACGCGTACCTTACGGCGTAAAGTCCGTGGAAACCATCGCACATTACACCCAGCAAATCGCCCAATTTCTGCTCGAAAAAAATGTTAAGGTACTCATTATTGCTTGCAATACCATGGCCGCCGTTGCCGCACAAACCGTGCGGGATGCAGCACCGGTGCCTGTACTGGACGTGATTGAAGCTGGCGCTCAGGCCGCAGTGCAAGTCTCGATTTCAGCCCAGATTGGTGTCATCGGCACACCCGCCACCGTCAACAGCAATGCCTATGCGCGAGCGATACACGCCCAGTTGCGTGACGCACGCGTGTATTCACAAGCCTGCCCATTATTTGTTCCCCTGGTGGAAGAGGGTTGGCTGGAACACGAAGTTACACGCCTCACCGCGCAAGAATATCTGCGTCCGGTGATTGCCGAAGGCGTAGATACGCTGGTGTTGGGTTGCACCCACTACCCCCTCATTAAACCGTTGCTGCATTCAGTGATGGGCAAAGGCGTCCGCCTGGTGGATTCTGCAGAAGCCATGGCGCAAAAAACCGCTGAATTACTGGCTGCGCAAGGTTTGCTGAACCCCAGCCTGAATCAACCTGACTACGATTATTACGTGACCGATGTGCCGGTAAAATTTCAAACCATCGGCGAACGATTTCTGGGGCGTTCCCTGAATGACGTCCATGTGGTGAAGTGGTGATCAGCGCATCACCAAAATTGTGCTGTTCGCAAACCGGTCTTCCACGATCTGGTTCGAGTTTATTCTTGTCATGACACCCAAAACACCCTTAACCGTTACAATGGATGTCCGCATCGCTGCCGACCAATCCATACGCCCACTGAGCAAAGCACAACAAACTTTCAATGCACTGATTGAAAAAATAAATAAAAACAGACAATGCCTTGCAGAATGGGAAACCATTCTGCCCGAATTTCACCGTAGATGGCAGAAGGATTTCCTGCCCGTTTATCAAAAGATAGACCGTTTGCGGGTAGAATGGCTATTCTGTATGGACGATGTCATTGACCAAAAAGGACTGAGTCAAAACGAGCGCGACCTGCTACGGGAGCTGATTTGCGAACACAGCGCCAGGCTACTTGAAGACAGTGAGGATGAGCAACTGAAAGACCTCTATAAAAAACACAGTGGATCAGACTTTGACGAAAAAGAAGCCGAGTTCATGGCTGACTTAAAAGCCAGAATACAGGATGATCTGGACATTGATTTAAGTGAAGCTGCTCACATCGACAACCCCGAGGACATGCTCCGCTGGATACGGCAAAAAGCCTCTGAACAAGATGCGAAAAGTGCCCATGGCAACGCAGAATATACCTCGCACACCGAATCAAAAAAATCTGCCCGGCAACTTGCCCAGGAAGCCAAAGCTGCTGCAGAAATAAAACTGTCGTTACGCGAGATTTATCGTAAATTAGCCAGCATGTTACACCCTGATCGAGAAACGGATGAGCAGTCCCGCGAGCAAAAAACGCTGTTGATGCAACGCGTCAACGATGCCTATTCCAGCAATAATTTACTGCAACTGCTTGAAATACAATTGCAGGTTGAACACATCGACCAATCCACAATCAACGCACTCACGGATGAACGCCTGAAACAATACAACAAAATCTTGCGAGAACAACTGAAAGAACTGGAAACAGAGATCTTGCACAGACAACACACCACGATGGATCAACTTCAAAGCCATGCCCATTCATTCCTAACACCCAGGAATCTGATACGTCAATTAGCTGAGAAAATAAATTTGACCAAACGAAGGGTGGAGTTGATTAAACAAGAATTAACCGTCTTCCAGGACATTAAACAGGTTAGATCGTGGCTTAAAATGATGCGGCAGACGCGGTATATGGACTATTAAAACCCAAAGTTGGAGTGTTTGTGATGATCACTGAGTTCTTTCCCAGAACCCCGCAATTGGATGGTGACAATGTTGACGCAGTACGCCAACAAATTCGCATCTATTTTAATGCAACCTTTTCGCGCTACGAACAGTTATTTGAAATACTCACTTGTGATGAGGCCTACTTCCACAAACCCATTCCGCTGCGCCATCCACTCATTTTCTATTTTGGCCACACTGCCACATTTTTCATCAATAAACTGTTGATTGCCGGTTTAATCACCCAGCGCATCAACCCGGAATATGAAGCAATGTTCGCTGTGGGTGTGGATGAAATGAGTTGGGACGACCTGGATGAAAACCATTATGCCTGGCCCACTGTGGCAGAAGTCAAAGCCTACCGCAGTGCAGTGCGCAAGGCGGTGGATACCCTGATCGCACAAACCCCATTAAGCTTGCCCATACACTGGACGCACCCCTGGTGGACCATTTTAATGGCGATAGAGCACGAGCGCATCCACCTTGAAACCTCATCTGTCCTCATACGGCAACAAAGGATCGAATGGGTACGCCCTCATTCCGCCTGGCCTGCCTGTCCTTTAACAGGCCAGGTACCTGAACATGCCCTGGTCACTATTGCAGCAGACCAGGTAAAAATGGGCAAACCACGTAATGACCCCCTATACGGATGGGACAATGAATACGGTGAGCAAATTGTCGCCGTCGCCGATTTTCAAGCAGGCAAATATCTGGTTTCCAATGCCCAGTTTCTGGCATTTGTTGAGGCTGGCTGCTACGAAAATACCACATTCTGGGATGAGGAAGGTTGGGCCTGGCGTTGCTTCACTCAAGCGCAACATCCTGAATTTTGGCTAAAACCAAATGATGCCTGGCAACTGCGCCTGATGACTTCCCTCATTGACATGCCCTGGGATTGGCCGGCGGAAGTTAATTACCATGAAGCACGCGCATGGTGCAAGTGGCACGCCACTGTAACAGGCGAGTCGGTGCGTCTGCCAACCGAAGCCGAGTGGTATCGCTTGTACGATGCCACGCATCGAAACGAATTACCGCCTGACGCCCGGGATAACGCCAATTTGCATCTGGATTATTGGGCATCGGCTTGCCCGGTTACGCAGTTTGCTCAGGGCGATTTTTTTGATGTGGTCGGCAACGTGTGGCAATGGTGTGCCACGCCAATTTACCCTTTTCCGGGCTTCGAAGTGCACCCCTATTATGATGATTTCACCGTCCCCACCTTCGATGGACATCATATGCTCATCAAAGGTGGCTCCTGGATTTCCACCGGCAATGAAACCCGCCGTTCCGCGCGTTATGCCTTTCGCAAGCACTTTTTTCAGCATGCCGGTTTTCGTTATGTTGTGGGCGAGGCGCCACCCCCTCCACCTGATCTGTACTATGAAAGTGATCAACAACTGGCAGAATATGCAGAATTTCATTACGGTGCTTGCTACTACAACGTGCCGAATTTTCCAAAAACCCTGGCTAAACTGGCCATCACAGCCATGCAGGGTAAAACCATGCACACTGCACTGGATTTAGGCTGTGCAGTAGGCCGTGCCTCATTTGAGTTAGCCCACGCGTTTGATCACGTCACTGGTGTGGATTTTTCAGCCCGATTTATTCAAATGGGTGCAATGCTCGCGCAATCGGGCCAAATTCGTTACAGCCTGGTGGAAGAAGGCGATCTGCGTACCTACACCACGCGAGAATTGGCCGCCATGGGTTTGGATACGGTGCGCCATAAAGTACATTTTTTACAGGGCGATGCCTGTAACCTGAAAATCACATTACGCGGTTTTGATTTGATACTGGCAGCCAATCTTATCGACCGGCTATATCGCCCCGAACTATTTTTGCGTGAGGTGCACAACCGCATCAATGTAGGCGGCGTACTGATGATCACTTCTCCCTATACCTGGCTAACAAGCCATACCCCACGAGAAGAATGGCTGGGCGGCTTCAAGCGTAATGGCGAAAACGTAACGGGGCTGGATGGGTTAAAAGCCATTTTAAGCGCTCATTTTCGGTTGATGGCGCCACCCGTTGATGTGCCCTTTGTCATCCGCGAAACCCGACGCAAATTCCAGCATAGCCTGTCGGAGGTGAGTTTATGGGAGCGCTTGCCCTGAACTTCGATTTTGATCAACCACTTGACCGCACCGATACGCACAGCTTGAAGTGGGATGGCCGTTTATCGCGCTTCGGCAGTCGCAACGTATTGCCTTTGTGGGTGGCCGATATGGATTTCCCCGGACCACCGCAGGTCAGTGAAGCCCTGATCGCGCGAGCAAAACATCCTGTTTATGGCTATACCCTGGCCCATCAAGGTGTGTATGACAGCCTGATCAACTGGACACAAGATCAATTCGATTTGCGTCTGCAACGCGAACAAATTATCCTCGCACCGGGCGTACTGACTTCTTTTCACTTGACATTACAAACATTTACTATACCCGGCGATGGCATTATTCTGCAAACCCCACTGTATGCACCGTTCCTGTCAGCCATTCATGCCAGTGGTCGTGTTCCAATAGAAAACCCACTGATTTTAGAAGAAATTGACGGTCACTTGCATTACCACATGGATCTACCGCATCTGGAGCAGTGTGCTGCACTGGGCGCAAAAATATTGGTGCTGTGCTCCCCGCACAATCCGGTGGGTCGCGTTTGGCAACGCGATGAACTGCAGGCTGTGCTCAACATTGCCCGGCGTCACCATTTAATCGTATTCAGCGATGAAATCCATGCCGATCTCATTTATCCGGAATTTCAGCATACGCCACTTGCGCAATTAGCAAGCGAAGATGACCGTTTGATTATGGCAGTGAGCCCGGGGAAAACCTTCAACCAGCCTGGGTTGGGTTTATCCGCGCTGGTCATCATGAACGGTGAGACGCGCATGCACATGCTGTCGATAATGGCAGACATGACGACACACAACCCCTTCAGTCTCACCGCCTGGGAGGCCGCTTATCACCATGGTAAAGCCTGGCGCGATGCGCTGATGCTGTATTTGCGTGACAGCCGGGAACAAATCATGCACGCCATACGCCAGCACTGGCCGCAAGTGCGCCCGATTTCACCACAAGGTACGGTGTTGATGTGGCTGGATTGTCGCGCTTATGGTTTGGATGATACGGCACTGCAAGCCCTGTTTGTAGAAACATATCATCTTGGTTTAAGCCCCGGCATTCAATTTGGTCACGCAGGCAGCGGGTTCATGCGATTGAATTTGGCCACACCACGGCAACGTTTGCTGGCAGCCATCACAACAGGCAAGCCACTCCAATTCCAATAAACATCACCTCACATCCAGACTCTGCGTCAATCCTGCTCGCCGCCAAAATCGCAATATATCCCGACGAGTAATGTGCCAGCTTAAAACCTGTCCAGCGTATTCGCTCCATATTTCGAGGCTGTCTAATTCAGCCTGTTTTAATTGAGTCAGCCACGGCGCAAACCAGTGCTGTTCAAGCTGAAGCAAGTTTTCGCGCCAAGTGGTGTAATCGCCATATTGCGCGCTGCCTTCCAGCGCATCGAGCAACAACATACCTGATTGCCGAATCAGTTTGGCCTGATCGGGCAGAGCGGTATACGGAATATGTGAAAATTCCGCCACAGCACACAGATCAGAATCGGTGCTCCATAGAAAACCGTCTTTTTTGGCCGATTGCACAGGCAGAATGCCGCCGCCCCAACACCAAATGCTGTTCACCGGTAATTCACCGCGCGATTCGCGAGCCGCATTCACCGGCAGGTTAAAAAACAACATTTGAATTTCATTGTACAGGCGGTGCCAGTCCAAAGCATCTTCACCCTGTGGCAATAATTGATTGATGGCCTGTCCGCTGGCGCTGCGCAAAGGGTGTGTACGCATCCGGGGAGAATGAGCCGTTTGCAGATACCAGCGTTTTGGGTGCGGTGCCAACAGTCTGTAGGCACGATCATGAAAATGCTGGTTAAAGGCGTCTACCATCTGTTTTGCTTCATCTGCATCGAGCGCAAAAGCAGCTTGATCGACCAACATCAGTTGATCGCGTGCCGGCTGCAAATGAACAGGGTCGGCTCGAAACCAATGGGCTTTTTCTGGTTCATGTCCATCGCGCAACAAGGTGATGGGTGCAATCGGCCAATCGTTTTGGCGGGTGATGCCCAGCGCGGCATACAAAGCCCCATGCAGGCTGTCGATATCGGTGTGGCGCGTGAGCTTTGCCCGGGCCAGTAACGTACCCAAGCCTGGCAACGCCATATCGTTCAACAAAGGCGCAAGCATGGTCGATGCAGGAATCAAGCCTGGTATATAAGCGATTAACTGTTTTTTTGTGGCATGGGTCATCGGCGCGTCAAATCAAACGGTGTAGGGAGCCAAGGCATGGGCGACGCAATGACCGTGCAAAAGTTTCAACTTTAACCTGCGCCGACATATTCATTGGCAGAAATTCGGATCAGGCATGCAGCGCGTCAATACGTAAAGAAAGGTCAATGGCACGTATATGTTTGGTCATACCCCCAATTGAAATGCGCTGCACCCCAGTCGCTGCAATTTGCGGAATGTCTGCCAATGCTATGCCACCGGAGGCTTCCAGCACAGCCCGGCCCGCTGTCAATGCAACCGCTGTATACAACTGGGCAATGTTAAAGTTATCCAGCAGAATAAGTCGCGCCCCCGCATCCAAAGCGCTTGCCAATTCATCCATATTTTCAACTTCGATTTGCACCGGCACCGTGGCGTTCCGCGTTGCGGCCAGCGCCGCAGAGACACCTCCCGCCGCAGCAATATGATTTTCTTTGATAAGAATACCATCGAACAAGCCAATACGCTGATTACTGCCGCCCCCCATCAGCACAGCGTACTTTTGTGCCATGCGCAAACCAGGCAAGGTTTTCCGTGTGTCCATAATAAGGCTGGCTGCACCCGCCAGAGCAGTGACATATTGCCTGGCCTGCGTGGCTGTCGCGGACAAAGTTTGTAGAAAATTCAATCCGGCACGTTCTGCAGTAAGGATTGCGCGAGCATTGCCTTGCATCTCACAAAACACCTGATCTGCAGCAAGGATATCGCCATCTTGCGCATGCCAAATCATTTCAATTTGCTCATCCAGTCGGCGAAAGCAGGTTTCAAACCAAACTTTCCCACACAATACGGCGGTTTCACGGCTGATTACGCGCGCATGCGCTTGGGCAGATGCGGGGATCAATTGTGCAGTGAGATCGCCATTGCCCACATCTTCCTGCAGAGCATCACTGACATTACGTTGTATGGCTTGAGCGAGCGCGTATTGATCAAGCATAACTTAAGATTTTTGAAGACATTTCAAACTATTCCTGTCTGGCTTGCTCAACGTTAAAATTTAATGAAGGGCAGATTCAAGTTCAAAGAGCCGTGGGTCGGGTTTCAACCCGACAAACCACCAGTGCAATTTTCACCACCGCGTCAGGCTAAAGCCTGACCTACCAAAAATGCACCGTCTGACACACGCCAAAAAAATACACTGCTGACTTGACTCCGCGAATCCTAGTCCGCTTCGTCCATCCACGCCATCTGGATTGCTTCAAGAATTTTTTCATTTGAACGCTCTGGCGCGTCGGCAAAATTCGGCAGTGCAACCACCCAAGCGTGCAGGTCTGTAAAGCGTACATAGCGCGGATCAATGTCGGGATGCATTTCAAGCAGTGCGATGGCAATGTCCTGGGTGTCTGTCCATTTCATTTTAGTGCCCTTCCTTGACCATGTTAACAGTGTATTTTGGAATTTCAATCACCAAATTCTGTGTACTGACAATGGCTTGGCAAGACAAACGGGAATGAGGGGCGAGCCCCCAGGCTTTGTCGAGCATGTCGTCTTCAAGTTCATCCGAGGGCACCAGTGAATCGAACCCTTCACGGACGATCACATGGCAAGTGGTGCATGCACAAGATTTTTCGCAGGCGTGTTCAATGGCAATACCATTGTCCAATAAAACGTCGCAAATACTCTCGCCCTCAGGCGCGTCAAGCACGGCGCCTTCCGGGCAGAGCAAGGCATGGGGTAAAACGATCAGTTGCGTCATAGGTTTCTCCGTACTTACCCGAATTTACTGGAAATTTCATCTAAATTCTGTCCAGCCAGAGCTTGGCGCACATGGGTATCCATACGGCGGGCAGCAAATTCGGTGGTGGCTTGATTCAGCTTTTCTGTTGCCGCTTTAATCGCCAAATGATCTGTCCCCAACAACACTTCGCCCAGTGCTTGCATTGCAGCCAAAATGTTTGCATAATCATCGCTACTCAACAAATTGGTGCCATCTTCTTCCAGGGCCGTTTGCGTGGCATCGATCAGTCGCCCGGCATCTACGCGCACTTCCTGCAATGCCCTCGCCGCCATATCTTCGCGTGCAAAAGTGTTGCCCGCCTGCAACATTTTTGCGATATCTTCGTCACCCAAACCATAAGTCGGCTTGACTGTCACCGCTGCCTGTACGCCGCTTTGCATTTCTTGTGCCGCCACGGATAACAAGCCATCCGCATCCACCTGAAAGCTCACCCGAATTCGCGCCGCACCCGCCACCATAGGGGGTATGCCGCGCAACTCGAAACGTGCCAGCGAACGACAATCCGTCACCAACTCGCGCTCACCTTGCAACACATGGATACTCATGGCAGTTTGCCCATCCTTGTGGGTAGTAAATTCTTGTGCGCGGGCAACAGGCAGCGTGGTGTTTCGTGGAATAATTTTTTCCACCAAACCGCCCATGGTTTCTATGCCCAGGGACAATGGCGTGACATCCAGTAACAGCCAATCTTCCTCATCTTGACGATTACCCGCCAGCACATTAGCTTGCATGGCGGCGCCCAAAGCCACGACTTTGTCGGGATCAAGGTTGGTCAAAGGGGGTTGTCCAAACAAACTGGCCACCGCCGCCTGAATACAAGGCATTCGCGTTGCCCCACCCACCATCACCACGCCGCAGATGTCTTCAATACTGAGCCGCGCATCGCGCAAAGCCTTACGTACCGGTTGCAAAGTTTTATTCACCAATGCCGCAGTCAACTCATTAAATTTTTCCGCCGTCAGTACCATATCAATTGTCAGCCCTGAAGCCAATACGGCAGTAATCGACACTTCCGGATACTCTGTCAGTGCTTCTTTTGCCGCACGGGCGTGGGTCAACAGCAAGCGGTTATCTTCAGGCGTCAAATCGGGAAAACGAGCCTGTTCAAGTATCCAGCAAAACAGACGCTGATCAAAATCATCGCCGCCCAACGCAGAATCGCCATTGGTGGACAGTACCTCAAACACACCGTGAGACAAACGCAGGACGGAAATATCAAATGTGCCGCCACCCAAATCATACACCGCATAAACGCCCTCGGCGGCATTGTCCAGGCCGTAAGCAATCGCAGCCGCAGTCGGCTCGTTGAGCAAGCGGAGCACGTGAATGCCAGCCAACTGGGCAGCGTCCTTGGTGGCTTGGCGTTGCGCATCATCAAAATAAGCCGGCACAGTAATCACTGCACCCATCAATACACCGCCCAAGGTGAGTTCAGCGCGGGTACGCAACACCGACAAAATTTCTGCCGATACTTCGACTGCATTTTTTACGCCGGCCGCAGTGCGCCATTGCACCATACTGGGCGCATCCGCAAAGTGATAGGGATAACTGGCCGCATCGGCGATATCAGCCAGCGCCCGGCCCATAAAGCGCTTGGCCGAAACAATTGTATTAAAGGGGTCCCGCGACTGCATGTGTTGCGCGGCATATCCCACCACCGGGGCGGCGTTGACCTGATAACGCACCACCGAAGGCAGAAGAGCACGCCCATCTGCGTCATTTAACACCATCGCCACACCATTGCGCACACTGGCCACCAAAGAATTTGTGGTACCCAAGTCAATGCCCACAGCCAATCTGTGCTGATGTGGCGCAGTACTTAAACCAGGTTCGGAAATTTGCAATAATGCCATAATTTACATATCCAATGCGGCGTAACTGTCGTCGATTTCTTCGCGAATTTTATCGATAAATTTAAGTTGACGTGCAGTTTGTGCAGCAGCGGACCACTGCTTATGCACGTCAAGTTCTTCGGCCAACTGTGCTGCGGTCATTTTGTCCGCTCGATTCAAATCACGCTCAATCGCTTGCAAAGCAGACACATCACCCGCGCTACGCGCAGATTGTATTCCCTCGCGCCACTCAATTTGTTGCATCAGAAACGCCATTGGCAGCTGGGTATTCTCGGGTGCCAATGCATTGATTCCATGCAATGTCAGCAAATAAATCGCCCGATTAAGTGGTGTTTTAAGTGCCTGATAGGCCTCATTGACGCGGGTTGACCATTGCATCGACACCCGTTGCTCCGATTCAGGCAAATGGGCAAACTTGTCTGGATGGACTTGCACCTGTAAATGTCGATAAGCTGCATCCAGCTGCACCCCGTCCAGTTCAAAGCGCTCCGGCAGACCAAACAGTTCAAAATGCGTGGATTTAAAATCGGGTAACATTGGACTAACCATCAGGGTTCGTTAAATAAATAAACCCTTAAACATTAAAGCTTTCACCGCAACCACACGCATCCTTCACATTCGGGTTGTTAAATTTAAACCCTTCGTTAAGACCTTCACGCGTAAAATCCAGCTCCATGCCATCAATATAAGGCAAACTCTTTGGGTCCACCAAAACGCTGACGCCGTGATCTGTAAAAACCAGGTCGTCAGCTTCGATATGATCCGCAAATTCCAGTTTATACGCCATGCCTGAACATCCACTGGTGCGCACCCCTAAACGCAGGCCTACACCTTTGCCCCGCTTCGCAATAAAATCGGCGACACGCTGCGCTGCTGATTCCGTGAGTGTGATGGACATCATGTTTACTCCTGTATTTCGGCCACGACCTGCGCATGCTTGTTACGGTAATCTTCTACCGCAGCCTTAATCGCATCCTCAGCCAAAATAGAACAATGAATTTTTACCGGTGGCAAAGCCAACTCCTCAGCAATAGCGGTATTTTTGATGTCCAACGCCTGATCGAGGGATTTTCCTTTGACCCACTCCGTCACAAGAGAACTGGAGGCGATGGCCGAACCGCAGCCATACGTCTTGAATTTAGCGTCTTCAATGATACCCGCATCATTGACACGGATTTGCAATTTCATCACATCTCCGCAGGCGGGTGCGCCCACCATGCCCGTGCCAATACCTTCATCTTCAGCTGCAAAGCTACCCACATTGCGTGGGTTTTCATAATGATCAAGTACCTTTTCGCTGTATGCCATGATAGCTCTCCTAAATTAATGTGCTGCCCATTTGACCGTATTCAAATCAACGCCCTCTTTGTACATATCCCAAAGAGGTGACAAATCACGCAACTTTTGAATTTTTTCATGCAGCAGCGCAATGGTGTAATCCACTTCTGCTTCAGTCGTAAAACGACCGATCGAGAAACGAATGGAACTGTGTGCCAATTCATCTGGCAGTCCGAGCGCTTTCAGTACATAGGAAGGCTCCAAACTGGCTGAAGTACAGGCCGAACCCGATGAAACAGCCAAATCTTTGATGGCCATCAATAAAGATTCGCCTTCCACATAGTTAAAGCTGATGTTCAAATTGTTTGCAACGCGGTGTACCATGTCACCATTGACGTGAACTGCCTCGATGTCAGACAGTCCTGCCAGCAAGCGATCGCGCAAACGACGAATACGCACATTTTCAATGGCCATCTCTTCACGTGCAATTTGGAATGCTTCCCCCATGCCTACAATCTGATGGGTGGCCAGGGTGCCTGAGCGCATACCCCTCTCATGCCCTCCACCATGCATTTGTGCTTCCAGGCGGACGCGCGGCTTGCGTCGCACATACAACGCACCAATCCCTTTCGGACCGTAAGTCTTGTGGGCTGAGAACGACATCAAATCCACTTTTAGTTTCTTCAGGTCAATATCCACTTTCCCAGTCGCTTGTGCGGCGTCCACATGGAAAATGACACCGCGTTCACGACAGATTTCGCCCAATGCGGCCACATCCTGAATCACACCGATTTCATTGTTAACGAACATCACAGAAGCGACGATCGTATCAGGTCGTATCGCCGCACGGAACGAATCTATATCCAGCAGACCATTGGCCAGCGGTGCCAGATAAGTGACTTCAAAACCTTCGCGCTCCAAATCTCGCAACGTGTCCAGGGTGGCTTTGTGTTCAGTCATCACGGAAACAAGATGCTTGCCCTTGTCTTTGTAAAAATGTGCCGCGCCCTTTAAAGCCAGATTGATTGCTTCTGTCGCACCGGAAGTCCAAACAATTTCTTTTGAATCAGCATTCACCAATTGCGCGACTTGTTCGCGTGCGTGCTCCACAGCTTCTTCAGCGACCCAACCAAACGAATGCGAACGACTGGCGGGATTACCAAATTGTTGGGTCAGCCAGGGAATCATTTTTTCTGCCACACGCGGATCCACCGGAGTGGTAGCCGCATAGTCCAAATAGATGGGTAAATTCATTTCTTTCAACTCCAATTTAAGGAATAAAGCCTTATGCGGTTTCAGCCATTCTGGTCACTTTCGCTGCTTGAGGTTCCTGGCTCAACTTCGCACAACGATCTTTCTTTGCGAGTTGGGCATTCACCAAACTGGCCAAAGTCACCGTTTCCAGATAATCCCGAATATGTGTGTTCAGGTTGCTCCACAACTCATGTGTCATACAGGGGCGCTCTTCGCCCTGGCAATCCTGTTTTCCGCCGCATTGGGTGGCATCCATAGGTTCATCCACCGCACGGATAATTTGTCCCACCGTGATATCCTCAAATGGTGTTTCTATCAAATAACCACCGCCGGGCCCACGCACACTTTCGACCAACTTGCGACGACGCAACTTGCCAAACAACTGTTCCAGATAGGACAAAGAAATTTTTTGCCGCTCGCTGATGGCAGCCAGTGTCACCGGCCCTTGTTGATGGTGCAAGGCCAAATCAATTAATGCCGTGACGGCAAAGCGACCTTTGGTTGTCAAACGCATAAGACACCTCCACACCGATAACAATATGTTACGAAGCATATAATACCCAAATGTTTTAGTCAACTATTTTATTCAGGTAATCGGGATCGAAATTATCTGGCTTCGGTGCTGATTCAGGAGCACGATTTTCCATTTGCTGTATCTGATTTTGTGCCCAGGCCAGACGCTCGTCCAACTTTGCCACGTGATTGATCAAGCCATGCATGGCTTTCACCATAGGGTCATTCATGTCGGCACTGATTGCGTAGGCCGCAAAATCAATCTGTTTCAATTCGGCGGGTCTCAGTGCAGGCTTTTCATCAGCTTGTGGATTAATGATTCGCGCAGGAATGCCTACCGCCGTTGCGCCACCTGGCACATCCTTGACAACCACGGCATTCGATCCGATCTTCGCGCCATCACCGATCATAATGGGGCCAAGAATTTTAGCGCCTGCACCCACGACCACGCCACACCCTAAAGTAGGGTGGCGTTTACCCTCACGCCACGAGGTTCCGCCCAGGGTAACCTGGTGATAGAGAGTACAGTCATCGCCAATCACTGCCGTCTCACCAATGACCACGCCCATACCATGATCAATAAACACCCGCCGTCCAATTTGGGCGCCCGGATGAATTTCTATCCCTGTCGCCCAACGTGCAAAGTAAGCGGTAAAGCGCGCCAGCCATTTCCAGCCGAAATGCCACATACACGCCGCCCAGCGATGCAAAATCAGGGCATGAATGCCAGGGTAAGTCGTGAGCACCTCAAACACCGAACGTGCCGCAGGATCCCGGTCAAACACCACAGCTATATCTTCTCGCAGTTTATGAAACACGATTGGTCTTTACCGCCGCGTTAAAAATACTTGCGAGTATGCAATACAGAACAGAATTATTCAACCCAGGATACAGAGTCAACGGTCATGTTCAGATTCAATAGCGCGAGCTCCCTCTTTGGGCTGATGGATACGTTTTAATATTCCCATCAAAATATTAAGTTCTTCCCGCTCGATGCGTGCACGGGCATACAAGCGCCGTAGCCGCGTCATTAAACGCCTTGGCGCCGCAGGATTCATAAACCCAATTTCAATTAAAGTATGTTCCAATAATTGATAGTAGTGCTCCATTTCATCGTGCTGCGCCAGCGGCAAATCTGCCTGATCCGGCATGATTCCGGTACCACAAGCGATACGCATCTCATAAGCGAGTATTTGTACCGCTGCGGCCAGATTCAACGAGCTGAAATCCGGGTTGGCAGGAATATGCACGAGTAAATGACATAAATTCAATTCGGCATTGGTCAAACCCGACATTTCGGTGCCGAATACCAATGCCACAGGTGAATGCGCAGCTTGTGCTGCCATCTGGGGCACAGCGTCACGGACGCTCAACATGGTATGTGATAGACCACGCGTGCGTGCTGTGCAACCGGCCACCAAAGTCACGCCGACCAAAGCCTCTTCCAGACTTCCAACCACTTGCGCGCTGTCCAGCAGATCAGCAGCACCGACAGACATCGCTACCGCAATGGCATCAGGGAACCGCTTGGGATTCACCAGATACAAACGGGATAGTCCCATGGTTTTCATGGCCCGGGCTGCCGAACCGATGTTACCTGGGTGGCTGGTATGACTAAGCACCACACGCACCTGACTCAAACTTTCAACCTGATTTTGTTGCATTGTATTTTTCTAAACCTTGGACCTGAATATTCCACACCATTAATCATGGGTAGAGACAGGCAAAAACATATCGAATCGTGCAAACTACGCGATTTAGGATAAAATAGCCACTGTTTTTGCTTACCTACCCCATCATGCACCCTATGCTCACCACGGCAATTAAAGCCGCCCGCCGCGCCGCCGCCATCATTAACCGCGCTTCGCTCGATCTCGATCAACTGACTGTACTCACAAAACAGCATAACGATTTTGTCAGCGAGGTTGACCGCGCAGCAGAGGCCGCCATTATAGAAACGCTGCTGGAGGCCTACCCGGATCATGCCATCCTCGCTGAAGAAAGCGGTCGCCAGGGTTCGTCAGACTTCCAGTGGATTATTGATCCACTGGATGGCACCACCAATTTTATTCACGGGTTTCCACAATATTCGGTTTCCATCGCGCTGGCGGTCAAAGGCCAACTCGATCAGGCCGTAGTATATGACCCAACCCGGAACGATTTATTTATTGCCTCGCGCGGCAAAGGTGCTTATTTAAACGACCGTCGAATTCGCGTTTCCAAACGTATCCGGCTTTCCGAGTCACTCATTGGCACCGGATTCCCTTACCGGGATTTTAAACATATGGACACTTATCTCGCCATGTTCCGTGATTTGCTACAAAAATCAGCAGGCCTGCGTCGTCCGGGGTCCGCCGCACTGGATCTGGCTTATGTTGCAGCGGGACGCCTGGATGGCTTTTGGGAAATTGGACTGTCTAAATGGGATATTGCTGCCGGTTGCCTGCTCATCCAGGAAGCGGGTGGTTTGGTGGGTGATTTCAAGGGTGATGACAGTTACATCGAAAGTGGTAACATCGTCGCTGGCACCCCAAAGGTGTTCGCACAATTATTACAGGTTTTAGCACCCCATTTGACACCGGCACTGACTGAAATTTAACGTAAAGCACCATCTCGCCAAAACCGCTCAGCTCGGTTAAAATAGCAGACTAACGAGACATACAGCAGAAATATATTGAACCCATGGCTTTAATTGTACAAAAATACGGTGGCACATCTGTCGCCAGCGTTGAACGCATCAAACATGTCGCCGAACGCGTTGCAAAATTCAAAATGCTGGGCCACCAAGTGGTGGTGGTACTCTCTGCCATGAGCGGTGAAACCAACCGGCTGATTGCTCTCGCGAAAGAAGTGCAATCCGAACCTGATCCACGCGAACTGGATGCGCTGATTTCTACCGGCGAACAAGTCACTGTTGCGTTGATGGCCATGGCACTGAAAGACCTCGGTTTAAAAGCCCGCAGCTACACCGGCGCGCAAGTCCGCATTCTCACTGATAACGCCCACACCAAAGCGCGCATTGTCAGCATCGAAGAACAAAATATGCGGCAAGATCTGGAATCCGGTCGTGTTGTGGTGGTGGCGGGCTTTCAGGGTGTTGATGAACAAGGCAATATTACCACTTTGGGTCGTGGTGGGTCAGACACCACCGGGGTTGCGCTGGCTGCTGCACTCAATGCAGACGAATGTCAAATTTACACTGATGTTGATGGCGTCTATACCACTGACCCACGCATTGTGCCCAATGCCCGCCGTCTGGATACCATTACCTTTGAAGAAATGCTGGAAATGGCCAGCCTGGGCTCAAAAGTACTGCAAATCCGCGCGGTTGAATTTGCGGGCAAATACAAAGTCAAACTGCGCGTGCTGTCCAGCTTTCAGGACGAAGGTGAAGGCACGCTCATTACTTTCGAGGAAGAACCTAACACCATGGAACAAGCGATCATTTCCGGTATTGCGTTTAATCGCGACGAAGCGAAAATCACCATTCTGGGCGTGCCAGATACCCCCGGCGTCGCTTATCAGATACTGGGTCCCGTTGCGGAAGCCAACATTGATGTAGACATGATTATCCAAAATACTGGTGCGGACAACACCACCGATTTCACTTTCACGGTGAATCGTAATGAATACCCACGCACCATGCAACTGCTTACTTCGCTACAAGCCAAACTGGGTGCCAAAGAGATCAAAGGTGACAAGCATATCGCCAAACTGTCCATCGTCGGAGTGGGTATGCGCTCCCATGTTGGCATCGCCAGCACCATGTTCAAAACGCTTGCGCAAGAAAACATTAATATCCAAATGATCTCTACCTCGGAGATTAAAATCTCTGTGGTGATTGATGAGAAATACCTGGAACTGGCCGTGCGCATCTTGCATGATGTGTTTGAATTAGAAAAACCACGTTAAATCAAAATAATGCCTCATGAATACCGCGTGGTCGCCCACTTGGGCCAGTCATATCGCAACGATGAAATTTGACGGTACACGCTTCTTGGGATACTATGCGCGCCTGTGTTGAGCTGCAACACACGGAGAGATGGCCGAGTGGTCGAAGGTACTCCCCTGCTAAGGGAGCGTAGGGTTTATAGCCTTACCGAGGGTTCGAATCCCTCTCTCTCCGCCAAATAATTGACATAACGCATTGATTTTATTGTGTGTTTCTTAAACAAGAAACACATGGTATACCATCCGGTATGCCATAATATTCTGGCTTCCTTTGGTTAATGTTGGATAAATTGAGACAGCTTTCTCGTTTTCTAGCCCTTCGCATGTGAAAAAACTTATTTTTCTGGATCGTATTCATCTCTTTTTACCCATGCTTCTTCTGCCTTCAAGAATACTAAATCTTTCATACCGCTTCCGTACTCTTCTAATAAGCGATCATAACTACTGGCATCTAACCCAAGTTCGTCTGAGTTAAGGTCCAGTTGAATTTCTGCGAAATAGTCCACATTAGTATCGGTTATTTCCAATAAAAAACTGGTGGCATCATTTAGATTTGAAATTGTCGCACTTTGTCCTGTTAACCAGTCAGTAATTTTGTACTTATTTTCTCCTATCCCTTCAACATGAAGTCTAAAATCAGATGCTGTTAAATGGCTTTCAGCCAAGTTATAAGCATCGATAGACAATTCACCGGCTCTTTCGGCAATTTCGATTACTTCATGTAGAACTCTCTCGTATCAAGAAAATTCTACTTCTATTCCCAACTTTTTGCAGGGAGGATTACCCTGCAAATGAAAGTACCGCGTTTGTCGTTGTCAATTACTGACCAATTTCGTGTTCAGAAAATATTTCGTATATAATTGCTCAGTATGATCGTTTTGCTCGCATTTTTGGACCCCTAATTTGGACCCCTAATGGTTTCGTTTATGGATGGGAACTAGTTATTATTAACTCTTTCACTCAAACTAATCGTGCCTTGCGCCTTTTAAACACCTGTAACCGATCCCTGATTCAATCCAAGGATGAGCAAACTTTGCTTTCAGAAATATGCCGAATAGCAGTCGAATCGGGTGACTATCTCATGGCTTGGATTGGATATGCCGAGCAAAATACCGAAAAGTCTATACACATCATCGCGCAAGCCGGTTACGACGAAGGTTATCTGAGCAGCAACAAGTTTTCTTGGGATGATGCGGTTGTTATTGGTCGCGGCCCTAGCGGTGCAGCCATCAGAACAGGCGTCTGTCAAATCAACCAGAATTGCTACACCAATCCGAATTTTTCTCTGTGGCGCGAAGAAGCCATAACACGCGGTTATCAGTCCAGTATTTCCATTCCACTCACCGACAAGAATCAAACATTGGGTGTTCTGAATCTTTACTCATCAGAACCCAATAGTTTCGATTCTGAGGAAATATCGCTACTGGAGGAAATGGCAAGCAATCTAGTAGTCTGTTCCAATAAAACAATTACACATTAAACGACACCAAGATCAAACTTATTCCAACGAAATACAACGGGTGATGCGTTAATTTCGTCGATACCCTTCAAGATGCGTGTTTTCAGTTCGTCTATGGACTTGACTCGGATGTGGCGTAGAAATGTTCTGGCCATCTTTGAGAACGCGCACTCGATCAGGTTAAGCCAGGAGCCGTGCTTGGGCGTATGAACATACTCGAAGCGTCCTGGGCGGGTTGCGAGATAGGCCATGGTCTCTTTCGATATGTGTGCCGAATGATTGTCCAGCACTACGCGGATGATCGCATCCAGTGGGTAATATTCGTCGAGCCGCTTGAGCAGCGCGATGAATTCCACGCTGCGATGGCGGTCTTCCACGTTGCCAAAGATATGACCCGAGTGCAGATCGATTCCGGCCAGTATCGACACAGTGCCATGACGGATATATTCGTAGTCGCGCCCTATGGCTGCGTATTTGCCCGGAACCGGCGGCAGGTCGGGTGCGGTCAGCCCGATGGCTTGAACCCCGGGTTTTTCATCGACGCTGACAGTATAGATAGGGCCCGGTCGCCCGTCATGAACGGCGCCTTCACCGTAGATCGAAACATCCCGATAAACCAGCAGGACTTCCTGCATCTTGCGATCAAAGTCTGGATCACGTTTTTCCAAGTAGTAGCGAATCTTGTGGGGCTTTATTTCGTTCTCGTCGAGGATGCGCCATATTGTGCTCTTGCCCGCGTGCGCCAGACGGGGAAAGCCCGCAGACTCGGCACACCCGGACACAAAGTGCGCCAGACCGGAGATCGACCACAGTTCCGCAGCTAAACCATGATCACGGGGTTTGGTGCAGGCGATGCTCGCCACCCAAGCACGGGCTTCATCGCTGATCTCCGGTTCGTGCGGACGGTGGTAAGCGTCCTTCAATCCCATCTGCACCCCCGCCGCCAGCGCCTTGTCGATGCACTTGTAGATCATCGGACGACTGACCCCTATCTGTCGTTGCAGGTCCGTAATCGAGATGCCATCGGCATAGCCAATCAGCACCTTGGCGCGCTCAACCTCACGCGCCGGTGCTGTTCTCGATCTGGACAATTCCTTTAACATCGTCTTTTGATCCTCCGCCAACATCAGTGCCGCACGTTTCGTCTTGCCCGCCATGATCGCCTCCGTTAATGGTTGCATAAGTTCCATGGCTATTATAGGCTATTCTGTAATCTTATTGTTGGAACGATCTACTAGTGTTCGGCATCAAGGTGATGCGTGATCACCACAATCTCAAACAAGCTGAAGAAAAACAATTGATTGCTGCCATCGCTTTCGAATCACAGGAAGGTATGATGATCACCGATGCCAGTGGCATAATTTTGCATGTCAACAAGTCATTTACCGAAACCACAGGCTACACAATCGAGGAAGTAAAAGGCAAGACGGCGGCTTTGCTCAAGTCAGGACGCCATAATATAGATTTTTATCATGATATGTGGGAGACCATCAACCGCACCGGCGGGTGGCAAGGTGAAATCTGGGATCGGCGCAAGAATGGCGAGGAGTATCCAAAATTGCTCACCATCTCAGCAATAAAGAACAAAGAGGGAGTTACCACTCATTACCTCGGAACACATTTCGATATTACTGAACGCAAGGCGGCTGAAGAAAAGATCAAAAACTTGGCTTTTTTTGATCAACTGACAGGGCTGCCTAACCGCATACTCCTGCTGGATCGCTTGAGGCAAGCCATGTCCGCCAGTTCACGCAACGGCCGTTATGGCGTACTAATGCAGCTTAACCTTGATAATTTCGCATTGGTAAACGTCACGCAAGGCCCCGACATTGGGGACATGTTGCTGAGTCAAGTCGCACAGCGTCTGACGCGGTGTACGCACGAGTGCGACACTGTGGCCAGAATAAATGGTGACGAATTCGTAGTGATGCTCACAGGATTGAGCACAAACGAAATTGATGCTGCCAAGATTAGCGAAGAAGTCGCAAGCAAGATACTTGCCTTGCTCAGCGTCCCCTACCAGTTAGGCGATGAGACTTACCGCAGCACAGGATCTATTGGCGTTACTTTGTTTAGGGGCCATCTTGCCACGATCGCTGATCTGATCAAGCAGGCCGATCTTGCCATGCACAAGGCAAAGGAAGCTGGCCGAAACGCTTGTCGGTTTTTTGATCCGCAAATGGAATCTCTGGTGATTGAGCGCGCGGCACTGGAGAAGGATTTACATCAGGCCATCGTCGAGAAACAATTTTTGCTCCACTATCAGCCTCAAGTTGGCGATGATGGTCATTTGACGGGAGCAGAAGCCTTGGTGCGCTGGGAACACCCACAACGCGGCATGGTGTCGCCTGCCGATTTTATTCCCATGGCCGAGGAAACCGGGTTGATTCTGCCACTGGGCAAATGGATTATGGAAACTGCCTGCGCGCAGCTGGTGCTGTGGGCAAGCCACCCCAAGATGAAACATCTCACGCTTGCAGTGAATGTCAGCGCCCGCCAGTTCCACCACGCCAGCTTTGCCGATCAAGTACTGGCGATACTCCAAAGCACGGGAGTGGATCCACAGCGGCTGAAACTGGAGCTGACCGAGGGTATGATGGTAGAGGATATTGAAGATGTTATCGAAAAAATGTTAGTCCTGAAAACTAGGGGCATTGCTTTCTCGCTGGATGATTTTGGAACCGGCTTTTCCTCGCTGACTTACTTGAAGCGCCTCCCGTTGGATCAACTGAAGATCGACCAGTCGTTTGTGCGTAATGTACTCACTGACGCGAACGATGCTGGTATTACAAGAGCTGTCGTAGCGTTAGCCCAGAGCCTCGGATTGGACGTCATCGCTGAGGGCGTTGAAACCGAAGCACAGCGGAACTTCTTAGCAGAGATCGGCTGCCGTGCCTATCAGGGCTATTTATTCAGCCGACCATTGTCTAAAGAAAATTTCGAGGTATTTGCACAGCAATTCTAATACGCGCCAGAATGCATCTACAGCATGCTACCCAGTTCCGCTATTGGGGAAGTGGAGCCCCATCAAATTCGGACTATTTCCTGATGCTCCCAAGTTTGGGCTGATGGTGCGATGCATGCATCGCACCACGAGCCATATTCACAGACAGCAAACGGTCCAATTGTGTCAAACAGCACGCAAAATTTTCCACTTTTTGACAAAATCAGCGCGCTGTAAAAATTACATAAGTACTTATGCTATAAGCAGTTATTTAAATTTATCGCTGGAAAACACGCGCTGATTCATGGCAAAAATTAGACACTGATTGACAGTTCAGGCACACAGGGTGGAGGACAGCTGTTGTTCATTGACTCTCTGATGCATCAAGACCCTCTGTGGAAACCAGTGAAACCATGCATGCAGCCTGATAAAATCTACTCTCCGTGCAACGAATAATGTGTTAGAGTTAAACCATTGTGGCACCAGGATGATTGTTTTAGCGCTGACGGCACTGCATATTTCCCCATCTCGAACCATATCGCATCAAATCTGATCTGACGAAAAATCCGCAGCTATTTTCGGAGGCTTTAGTACATGTCTGACAAAACACATGAAACCGGCACAGACCAAATAATAAAACCATCTGCCGAAATCTTTGGGCCTGGTACCATTTCAATGGTCCTGAATGTAAACGGCATTTTACAGTCTATTGAGATGGAACCACGGACGACACTGGCTGAGGCATTACGAACCTCATTGAAACTGACGGGAACGAAGGTTGCCTGTAACCATGGGGCCTGTTCTGCCTGCACAGTTTGGCTTGACGACTTGCCCGTCGCCGCGTGCGGTATATTGGCCATTGAAGTTGTCTCACGAAAAATCACCACAATCGAAGGACTGGGTGATGCGGATCATCTGCACCCTGTACAAAAATCGTTTATCGAACACGACGCTATCCAGTGCGGCTTTTGCACGCCCGGCATGGTGATGAGTTGTGCCGCCCTTTTGGCACGAAATCCTCACCTTGGCGTTGAAGAAGTTGAGACTGCCATCAGCGGTCACCTTTGCCGCTGCGGTACCTATCCCCATGTGGTGCAGGCGATGCTGTCCCTGTCCGCTGAACAGGAGGCCGACCATGGATAACAATACGCCAAAACGTGATGAACTGCTTTCCGTGGGGATGGCTCACCTCGGCCTGAAAAAAGTGACACGGGAGATACCTGATGACGAGCCGCCAGCGTTGCCTCCAAATGCCGGGCTGAATTTTATTGGTCGCAGTTCGCCACGATGGGATGCGGTGGATAAAGTCACCGGTGCTGCCTGTTATACCGTCGACGTACAATTGCCGGGCATGCTGTTCGCAGCTGTGATGCGTTCGCCTCTTCCCCACGCCCGGATCCGGTCTCTCGACCTTGTTGCGGCGCGTAACTTTCCGGGTGTACGGGCCGCAGTCACCCTGATCGAAGCATTGTCTGATGGCAGTGCGCCTGCTGTACTTTATGTCGGCCAACCCATCGCCGCCATTGCTGCAGAAACGCTCGATGCCGCCGAAGCCGCCATCCAGTTAATCGGGATTGAATTCGATCCCCTGCCCTTTGCCGTTGATCTTGATTCAGCCATGAAACCGGATGCATCAGTTGTCTATCAAAAAAACGAGGTGGCGCATATCCCGTTTATCGGTTTTCCGTTCGTTGGGGAACTGCCACTTGAAGGCAACGTCCGTGGCCCCAACAAAATGGTGCAAGGCAATATAAACGATGGGTTTTCTTCTGCAGACTTTATTGTGGAAGAGACTTTTTCCACTCAGGTACAAACCCACTGCTGCATGGAACCGCATGCCATCGTTGCAGACTGGCATGAAGATAGGCTGGATGTATGGATGTCGACACAATTTACCGCAGGCGTTCGTGCCCAGCTTGCAGCGACTTTCCGGCTGCCGCTGTCACGCGTCCGGGTTCGTGCGCAGGCCATCGGCGGCGGGTTTGGCTCCAAATCGCAGCTTGGCCAGTATGGGAAAACCGCCGTCATGCTTTCCCGCATGGCCAAAGCGCCTGTCCGCCTTGTGTACCGGCGTGATGAGGAACAGATGGACAGCGGGAATCGCCCATCCAGCAGACAGCATTTACGGATCGGTGCCAGCCGCGATGGGAAACTCACCGCCATCTCGCTACATGCCTGGGGAAGTGCCGGTGTGGCACAGGGCGCAGGGGTGGGGAATATTGCGATGGCTCTCTATGTCTGCCCCAATCTTGAATCCTTGCAATACGATGTTTTCACCAACACCTCACCAAGCACCGCTATGCGGGGACCGGGTAACACACAGGGGGCTTTCGCACTGGAACAATCAATCGATGCGCTGGCAGAAAAACTGTCCTTCGATCCCGTTGCGCTACGCGATGTGATTGACCTCAGCCCGGTACGACGCGAGGAACGGCGGCTCGGCGCCCTAAAAATGGGTTGGGCACAACGCAAATCGCCCGGCTTTGATTCTGGTCCAGTCAAGCGTGGCTTGGGGATGGCCCAGTCGCTGTGGCCAACCAATATTCAGCTCAATGCTGCCTGTGAAGTGCGCCTGTGGCGAGATGGCAAGGTTGAGGTGCTGTCCAGCGTACAAGACATTGGTACCGGTGTCGGCACGCTGCTCAAGCAGGTTGTTGCTGAAGAACTGGGCCTGCGGCCCGAGGCGATTGAGATACGAATTGGCGACACGGAATTCCCTTCTGGACCACCTTCCTACGGGAGTCGCACCTCAGCATCCATCACCCCGCCAGCTCGTTCTGCGGCATGGCAGATCAAAAATGCTCTGTTACAATCGGTTGCATCACACTGGCGGCTTGATCCGCAGCAATTGACAATACAGGACAGCTGGATACAGTCCGCAGACAATCCGTCTCAACGCATGTCATGGCAAGAAGCGGCCAGTACGTTACGTACAGACCGAATCAGTGTCGTCACCGGCCGCAGCGATGATTACGCCGGATTTCGCAGCAGCCATGGTGATGCTGCAATTGCACTGAATGATTTGGGTGGTGTACAGTTCGTGTCCGTTGCGGTCGACACTCAAACTGGCGTCATACATGTCGAACGGGTGGTGGCTGTTCACGATTGCGGAAGGCCTATCAATCCCCTGCAAATCGAAAGCCAAATCCATGGCGGTATCCTGATGGGCATTTCTTATGCGCTGCTGGAGGAGCGCATCATCGATCCCCATACTGGCTGGATGTTGAATCCAAATTTTATCGACTACAAATTTGCCGGGCCCAGCGGACTGCCGCAAATTGACGTCATGGTGCTGGAAAATTATCAGGGTTTTAGCGCAACCGATGCTTACGGTGTGGCTGAGCCTGCCAACATTGCCACCGCCGCAGCCATCGCGAATGCGGTTTACAACGCCATTGGCATCCGGATCAATACGCTGCCGATGACGCCCGCCAGGATCCTTCAGGCGCTGCATGGCGCAGACAGGAGAACCTGCTGATGGAAGCTTTTGAATGGCAACAGGCCGCATCGCCAGAAAATGCCGCCTCTTTGGCAACACACACCACCACCGAAGCCATGCTGAGTGCCCAGGGCACGCGTGCCGCATTCACCCAGGCCATGCTCATCAAGGCGGGCGGAGTAGATCTGATTGGCCTCATGAAGGATGGTCTGGTGAGTCCTGTGCGTTTGATTGACATCAACCATCTGCCAGAACTTCAGGGTATCTCGGAAAATGCCGGGGGCGGATTTACCATTGGCGCATTGACCACGCTGGCCCAAATTGCCACACACGCTGGCCTGATGAAACATTATCCAGCCTTTGTCCAAGCGGTAACCACTGCGGCAAGCCCACAAATCCGCAACCGGGCCACCTTGGCAGGCAACCTTTTACAACGTCCGCGATGCTGGTACCTCCGCTCAGCTGCGCACCACTGTCTGCGCAAAGGGGGGGAACACTGCTTTGCCTATGCGGGTGACAACCGTTACCACGCCATATTGGCCAATCATGACGGATGCGCCATTGTCCATCCATCCACCCCGGCCACGGCGTTGCTGGCTCTCCAGGCACAAATTGAGTCTGTCAGCGCCAATGGCGTTCAACGGGTGATTTCCATCGATGATTTTTTTGTGCTGCCCTCCATTGACCTGCACCATGAGAATGTCCTTCGAACGGGAGAACTGATCACGGCGATCAACCTGCCCGCACCACACCACACACATCGCTCCGCCTATTTGCAACTGGGCGAAAAAACGGCTTTTGACTGGCCCCTGGCTGCGGTGGCTGTCTTTTTCGCCATTGACGACAAGGGCATTTGCCAGCAGACCAGAATTGTTCTCGGCGGGGCCGCCCCAACGCCCTGGAGAGCGCGAGAAGCTGAACGCATTATAGAAGGCAGCAAAATCGACCAAAACAACGCAAGATCTGCAGCTGAAGCCGCCATTGCGGTTGCGACGCCCCTGTCCGGCAATGCTTACAAGTTGCCGCTGTTGTGTACACTCATCAACCGCACAATTATGAAGGCAGCCACCTCTGAATGACTACTCACCTGTTAATGAAGGTTTACTTGCGACAGAAATTGCTTGTTGAACAAGATAACGGCATACAACCCAAGGTTATTTTTTCTGTTTCACCATTCACCAGAATCTTGAGCGTGCTACGCATTGCATTGCCTGTTCCACCATGATTCAGGGCCTTATCCTTGCTGCCGGGCGATCACGACGCTTCGGATCCGACAAACGGCTTGCTCTCATCGATGGGCAAGCGATGGTGTTGTATTGTGCACTAAAATGGCTCGATGTCATGGATGAGGTACTCGTCATCCTTCGATCTGAAGATGTTGAACTGGCACAACATCTGTCCAAAGAAGGCATTACCTGTAGCCACTGCCCACAATCTGATCTGGGCATGGGCCACAGCCTTGCACACGGGGTGATGCAAACAGCGCATGCTGAAGGCTGGCTCATTGGTCTTGCCGACATGCCTCAGCTGCGCGCCTCCAGTATCATGGCGGTCATGCAAGCGGCAAGGCAGGGGCAGATCATTGTGCCGCTGTGCGCTGGCAAACGGGGTCATCCGGTGTATTTTGACCGTATTTTTGGCCCCGCACTGATGGCTTTGCAGGGCAATATGGGTGCTCGTATCCTGTTACACACTCATGCAGCAGTGATCCGGGAACTGGAACTGAATGACCCCGGGGTATTATTCGATGTGGACTTTCCGCAGCAACTGCCGTTCTTGGATTGCACTCACTTAAAGTGATCAGCAATCCGATCCAGGCTATCGTGTAATTCTTTCCAGGTATTCTCGGCGCCGGTTTTAATGTCTTGCCAAGCCTCGGTACTCCGGTTGCGCAATTGCGCTAATTGGGCTTCAGCCGCATCACGATGCGCTTCCAGCGCATACATTTTTGATTGAAGGTTCGATTGCGCTTCAACACCTTTATTTTTTGCCCTGGCTTTAAGGTTTTGATATCGAACGTCCCAAACCGCCAGTTGAGTGGTCAGCTGCTGTTCAAAAACCTCTTTCTGACTGGCCGCATGATCATAAGCATCCTGCATTTTCGCCAGAATTTGCTCGGTCTGATGCTTCAGGTCATCCCACGTCAAGGCGGTACTGGTTTGCAGTGCATTGAGCCTTGCTTTGAGCGCCTCGCGGTTGGCAGTCATTTCGCCGATTTGCTTTTTGATGCTGGCCTTAGCTGTGGTCCTGGCCGTTTTGGCATTTTCGGCCAACTGATCAAGACGAGCATCCCAACGCGTAATCTGCTGCCGGAGCGTGTCTTCAAAAGAAAGGTTTTTTACCATATCCCCAGAAACTGAGCGCAATTGTCGATCAATTTCGGCCTCGGCCTCAATCCAGTCCTGCGCCATGTCCGCACTGGCAAAGTGCCGTTTTTCAGCCCGAAAATAAGCCGCTTCGGCGATCATCCGGTAACGTTGTTCGGCAGTAACGGACGAGGTGGATTCGGTAACAGATTTTGTACCCATAACTTAATCTCCTTAATATTGCGCACATTAGTGGATGATCAGGTATTTCCTGAAAGCTTACTGACTCTGTTGACCTCTGTCGACTGGTTTCTAATCAAAATCATGTGCGCGAGAACAGATACCGCAATTTCTGGAGGCGTGCGACTTCCTGTAAACAGGCCCACAGGGCCATGCAAGCGGGCGATTTCCTCCTGAGTGAGGCCGAGCAGGGCCAACCGCGCACGCCGTTTCATGTTATTGGCTTTGGAACCAAGCGCACCGATATAAAATGCAGGGGTTTTAAGTGCCTCCAGCAATGCCATATCATCCAGTTTGGGATCGTGGGAGAGCGCCACAATGGCCGTACAGGGATCGACCTCAAACGCCAACACAACCTCGTCAGGCATTTCGCTCACCAGAACAGTGTCTGGCACATCCCATGTTTGGTGCAGGGTTTCAGTTGGATCGCAAACGGTGACATGATAATCGAGGGCTTGGGACATGCGTGCGAGGTAACTGGAAGTCTGGCTGGCACCAATGATCAATAACCGCCAGCGGGGACCATGCACCGTGATCAGATATTCGCCGTCAAAGGTAGTCGCTTCGTTTCGGTCGGCATTGTCCAGTAACACCTGCATGGATTCAAGATGCACAGTACGGCGAACAAGTTGATGAGATTGAATGGATTGCAGTACTCGCCCGATCCAATCCGGATTCCGTACCGGTTCAATAACAAGGCGCAATGCCCCGCCACAGGGTAATCCAAAATTTTTTGCCTCTTCCTGCGTCACGCCATACATGACCACCTCACAATGGTCGAGCTTGAGTTGTCCTTGTATCGCTCGCCTGACGAGGTCACCCTCAATACACCCCCCCGATACCGAACCTACCACAAGACCATCACCGCGCAAGGCAAGCATGGCCCCCTTCTGACGCGGACTTGAGCCAAAGGTCTCCACCACGGTCACCAGCCAAAGCGGGAACGGTCCCGTTTGCCAGCCGTGAAGGGTTTTCAGGACAGAAAGATCAACACTATCCATGACGCATCCTGTTCCAGCTATGCTTCAATATTCATCCATCAGAAGATGATGATGGCGAGACAAGTTGCAAGACAGACTTTTGAGTTGAGGGAAGTGTACAGTAAAGTGTGAGGGTTGAACAAGCCAGGGTAATGGCGGAAAATTGACCGCCAGCACCCATGCAGGCTCGCAGAAGATTCGCCTGATGAATGACTTGGGTTTAATCCGTGCGCAATCCCAGCACGTCCTGCATGTCATAGTAACCCTTGCCTTTCTCAGCCAAAAACCGTGCAGCTCGCAACGCGCCCTGAGCAAAAGTCATCCGGCTCGAAGCTTTATGGCTGATCTCTATCCGTTCACCCAGTCCGGCAAACATCACCGTGTGCTCACCGATAATGTCTCCTGCGCGTATCGTTGAAAATCCGATGGTTTGTGCATCGCGTTCGCCGGTGTTGCCTTCACGACCATAGACAGCACACTCACTCAGGTTGCGCCCCAGTGCCTGTGCCACGACTTCACCCATACGCAATGCGGTACCGGATGGCGCGTCCACTTTATGCCGATGGTGGGCTTCGATGATTTCGATGTCGTAACCCTGGTTTAAAATTTTTGCTGCCATTTCCAGCAAGCCGAGGGTTAAATTGACACCCACGCTCATATTGGGCGCGAAGACCACGCCAATCTTGTTACCGGCTTTTGCAATCCGCTGTTTTTGTTCAGCGTTAAATCCCGTCGTACCAATCACAATGTTGATGCCCATTCGCTCGCACAGTTGCAAATGCTGCATGGTGGCTTCCACCCGGGTAAAATCAATCAACACATCCGCACCGATTAGGGCGGAAGGCACATCATTACTGTCAGAACGGGACAATACCCCATGTAACACACAGTCAGACGCTTCCGTTACGGCCTCCAGCAAGGTTTTCCCCATACGCCCTGAACTGCCGGCAATCACCACTTTCAACATCATCTCGCGTCCTAACGGATTATTTGGGTTAATTTTTGCTGGGGGACTGATTGGCGGTTGCCGATACAGGTGTTGCAGAAACCGGTGTCGCCGCAGCAGAACTTGCTGCAACAGGTGTTACAGAAGACGGCACTGCAACAGCAGGTGCAGGTGCAGCAATTAAAATAGGGGTTTTCCCAAAGTCGTTGACAATCCGGCTTAATTTGTCCTGTTCAAAATACAATTCCAGTTTATGGAATTCCACTGTTTTACCATCATGCTGCAAGCTGTAAACATAATCCCAACGATCTGGGCGAAAAGGATCAATAAGCAGCGATGTGCCCATAATGAACTGCACCTGAGCGCGCGTCATCCCCAGTTTTAATTTATCGATTTGTTTGGGATCAAGTGAGTTACCCTGCCGAATATCGATTTTAAACGGTGAAAGGGCGCTAAAATGCGACAACCATTGCACTCCGGGCAAAGAGGAACAAGCCGTCAATTCAAGCAGACAAAACATCAAAAACAGGCGCACGGTCATAATCAATACTTGCAAAGTAAAGCAAAGCCTCTATGATAGCCTATATTCTCATTAAAACGCACGAATTGTCATGAGCACACCGACCAATTTAAAGAGCACAGGTCTAAAAGCCACCCTGCCACGTCTTAAAGTGCTGGAATTGTTCGAGCACAGCACCAAGCAACATCTTACTGCCGAAGACATTTACCGCATGTTGATTGCGGACGATATCGATATTGGCCTGGCAACAGTTTATCGTGTGCTCACCCAGTTTGAACAAGCGGGCCTGTTGATTCGCCATCATTTCGACAGCGACAAAGCGGTATACGAACTCAATGTCGGACAACATCACGATCACCTGGTTTGTCTTCAATGCGGTCATCTCGAAGAGTTTTTTGATGAGGAAATTGAACGCCGGCAAAAAAGTATCGCTGCAGAACGAGGCTTCACCATCCACGACCATTCGTTGCATCTGTATGTAGATTGCAATCGGGTTAATTGCCCACATCGGAGTGCAATAAAGTGACCGGACAATCTGCACAGCTATACGGCATTCCAAACTGCAGCACCGTTAAAAAAGCGCGCCTTTGGCTGGATACACAAGGGATCCAATACCAGTTTCATGATTTCAAGAAATGTGCCCCCACAAAGCAGCAGCTGTCTGCCTGGTCTGAACTCGCCGGTTGGGAAAGCTTGCTTAACCGCAAAGGCACGACTTGGCGCAATTTAACCGATGCGGACAAAGCCAGCATTATCCATGCCGAAGCCGCTTTCACTTTGATGACAGCGCAACCCAGTGTCATCAAACGCCCTGTTTTCTGCTTCGACCACACCGTACTGGTTGGTTTTGATGCTGATACCTGGCGGCAGCTCATCCCCTAATCATCCTTCAACAAATTTTAATCATTATGTCTGACACATTGCAACTCACCAAAGACCTCATCTCCCGCCGTTCTTTGACACCGGATGATGCGGGTTGCCAAAAACTCATCCAAACCCGCCTCGCACCGCTGGGTTTTACCTTTGAAACCCTGGTATCGCAAGGCGTTACGAATTTGTGGGCGCGACGCGGCAACACCGCACCACTGGTTTGTTTTGCGGGACACACCGATGTGGTGCCCACCGGACCACTTGAAGCGTGGCATTCCGATCCCTTTATCCCCACTGAACGGGATGGATTGCTGTTTGGCCGCGGTGCCGCTGACATGAAGGCCTCATTAGCGGCTTTTGTGACGGCGATTGAAGGTTTTGTGCAAGCGCACCCGGATCACTCAGGCAGTATTGCTTTGTTGATTACTTCGGACGAAGAGGGTGTGGCATCAGATGGCACGGTAAAAGTGGTTGAATGGCTGGCAAATCAGGGTACCCACATCGATTGCTGCATTGTGGGCGAACCCACCTGCGTATCCCGATTGGGCGACACCATTAAAAATGGGCGGCGCGGCTCGCTTTCCGGACGACTTACCGTGAAAGGGATACAGGGACACATTGCCTACCCACACCTGATTCGCAATCCGATTCATCAAGCGGCACCGGCGATTGCCGAACTGGCCAGCACGGTATGGGATCAAGGCAATGCGCACTTTCCACCGACCAGCTGGCAAATTTCCAACATTCACGGGGGGACTGGTGCCACCAATGTCGTGCCCGGCACAGTGGTGATTGATTTTAATTTTCGCCACTCAACGGCCAGCAGTCAGGATTCACTCAAAACCCGCGTTCACGCTATCCTTGATCAACATAAACTGGAATACAGCCTGGACTGGCCCAACCCTGGTGCACCTTATCTGACGCCTGCAGGCAATTTGGTCGACGCCATCGGGACGGCCATACAGCAGGTGACAAGCATCATGCCCACGCTCTCCACGACAGGAGGCACTTCGGACGGACGTTTCATTGCACGCATTGCCAGCCAGGTCATTGAATTTGGTCCAGTGAATGCCAGTATCCACAAAATCGATGAACATGTTGCCATCGCAGATTTAAAACCATTAAGCCAAATCTATCAAAACACTTTACAGGGATTGCTCAAGCCATGACCCATCAGCATACTCATACCCATGCAGAAACACACTTTCCAGATACCGAATCGCTGATTACGGTACGCGACTGGGTGCGTTTTGGGGTCAGCCAGATGAATCGCGCACAACTTGCTTTTGGTCACGGCAGCCTGAATGCCTGGGATGAAGCGATTTATCTTATTTTGCATACCTTGCACCTGCCGCTGGACAATCTGGAACCTTTTTTGGATGCCAGCCTGACAGAACCAGAACGCACCGAGCTGGAATCAGTGTTGCACCAACGTATCCATCGTCGCATTCCTGCCGCTTATTTGACACACGAAGCGTGGCTGGGCGAATTCAGTTTTTATGTCGATGAACGGGTGATTATTCCCCGCTCTTTTATCGCCGAATTGCTGCAACAGCAACTTGTCCCGTGGGTCGACGATCCCGAATGTCTCACCAGCGCACTGGATTTATGCACCGGATCAGGCTGCCTGGCTGTGCTCATGGCCCATGCTTTCCCCAATGCTGATATCGATGCGCTTGATTTATCGGTAGAAGCCCTGGCTGTCGCGCAACAAAACGTCGAGGCATATGGATTGCAAGAACAGATTCAACTGATCCAATCGGATCTGTTTGAAAAAATAGACCGGCAATACGATCTGATCGTTACCAACCCGCCTTATGTCAATGCCGCCAGCATGGCCGAACTTCCAACCGAATACCGTACCGAACCCGAGATGGCCCTGGCCTCCGGTGAAGATGGGCTACAACATATTCGCCCTATCCTGCGTCAGGCTGCCCAATATTTATTTCCGGGCGGTCTGCTGGTCGCTGAAATTGGTCACAACAGGGACGCACTGGAGGCTGAGTTTCCACAGCTTTCTTTCACCTGGCTGGAAAGCGGTGGCAGTGATGAATACGTATTTCTGCTGACAAAAGCGCAACTTGATCTGTTGTGAGTTACCTCTATCCCTCTTCCCTTAAGGGAGAGGGGATTCTTGACACAAACCCTGCTTTCGTTATTTTTACGCAAACGGGAATCCAGTATTTAAACATTCCCCCACCGCGATGCATCATCTATCAGCGCCCTGCTGGAGGCAAAAATTGGTGACCGAACCTGAACCATCCAGGTCACCGTCTGATCCGAACAACACTTCTCCAGCATGTACATTGCCCATTTTTTTCCAAATAACACACCACCGCACTCATATTCTCATGCGAAAAGTAGCTGTTTTGCGGTAAAATCCACCTCAATTATTTTGGAAAAATCCCATCATCATGACATCAGCGTATCCATTTCATACCCTTTCCCATTTCAAAACCGGCGATGGCACAAACGGTCAGATGGTTTCACTTCCCGCGCTGGAAACGGCAGGGATCGGTACAATTTCCCGCTTGCCGGTTTCGATTCGCATGGTACTGGAATCGGTATTGCGCCATTGCGATGGCCAAAAAATCACCGAGCAACATGTGCGCCAACTGGCAAACTGGCAGCCGAACGGTCCGCGTACGGAAGAAATTCCTTTCGTGGTGTCGCGCGTGATCTTGCAAGACTTTACCGGCGTGCCTTTGCTGGCCGATCTGGCCGCCATGCGTGCTGCCGCAGTACTGGCCGGCAAAGACCCTGGTCTGATTGAACCGCTCGCCCCGGTGGATATGGTGGTGGATCATTCTGTGCAGGTAGATGTATTTGGTCAAGCCGATGCGTTGCAACAGAACATGGCCCTGGAGTTTTCACGCAATCAGGAACGCTATGAACTGCTGAAATGGGGCATGCAGGCGTTTAACACGTTCAAGGTAGTCCCACCCGGCATCGGTATTGTGCATCAGGTCAATATGGAATATCTGGCGCATGGCGTCATGCACAAAGATGACATGTATTTCCCAGACAGCCTGGTCGGCACGGATTCACACACTACCATGATTAACGGTCTGGGCATCGTGGCTTGGGGTGTTGGCGGCATTGAAGCTGAAGCCGCCATGCTGGGTCAACCGGTGTACTTTCTCACCCCTGATGTGGTGGGTGTGAATCTGGTCGGACACGTGAAAGCGGGTGTCACCGCTACCGATGTAGTGCTGACATTGACTGAAATGTTGCGCCGCGCCAAGGTCGTGGGCAAGTTTGTCGAATTTTTTGGCGAAGGTGCGCGAGCTCTTTCCCTGCCGGATCGTGCGACCATTGCCAACATGGCACCGGAATACGGTGCAACGATGGGTTTTTTTCCGCCGGATGAAGCTACCTGCGATTATTTGCTGGCCACCGGACGTGACCCGGTTGATGTGACCACGCTACGCAATTACTTCCAGGCTCAGTGCTTATTTGGCATACCATCGGCGGGAGCTTGCGACTATTCCGAAACGCTGGTGTTCGATTTATCTACCGTAGTGCCTTCTGTCGCTGGCCCACAACGACCACAAGACCGCATTGCGCTCGATCTGGTGGCGCAAAAATTTCACGATTTCATGGCACTGCCTAAAAGTGAAGGGGGCTGGGAAAAAGCAGCAACGCCGCTTGTCAACGATACGAATGCCACACATCAGATCGCGCACGGCGACATTGTGATTGCCGCGATCACCTCTTGCACCAACACGTCTAACCCCAGCGTTATGCTGGCGGCTGGCTTATTGGCCAAAAAAGCCGCAGCACGCGGAATGCGCGTACCAGCACACGTCAAAACCTCATTGGCACCTGGATCACGCGTGGTCACCGATTACCTTCAGGCCGCCGGATTGTTTGAACCGCTGGCACAATTGGGTTTTAATCTGGTCGGTTATGGCTGTACCACGTGTATCGGCAACTCGGGACCTTTGTCGGCCGACATTGAAACGGCCATTGTGGAAGGTGATCTGGTGGTGGCTGCGGTACTGTCCGGCAACCGCAATTTTGAAGCGCGTGTACACCAAAATGTGAAAGCCAATTTTCTGATGAGCCCCCCACTGGTGGTAGCCAGTGCCCTGGCAGGCAATATGCGTATCAACCTCGCACAAGATGCGCTAGGCACCGATGCACAAGGACAGCCGGTTTATTTGCGCGACATTTGGCCGAGTGTAGAGGAAATTGCGGCCGTCATGTATACTGCCACGAACCCTGCCAGCTACCGCGTCCGTTACGCCGACCTCAGCGCAGACAATCCGTTGTGGGCGGCGGTGCCTGCCCCCAGCGGACAGGTGTATGCCTGGAATCCCGACTCCACTTACATCCAGCAACCGCCTTTCTTTTCCGGCGAAGTGCCTGCCATGGGAGATATCCATCACGCACGGGCACTGGCGATTTTCGGTAATTCGGTCACCACAGACCACATCAGTCCTGCGGGGTCTATTCGTGCCGATTCCCCTGCTGGCCTGTACTTGCAAGCGCATGGCGTCAACAAGGCCAACTTCAACAGTTACGGCGCGCGCCGTGGCAACCATGAACTGATGGTGCGCGGCACATTTGCCAATGTACGCATCAAAAATCACATGGTGCCCGGTAGCGAAGGTGGCATTACCCGCTTTCAGCCTGAAGGTGAAATTCTCCCCATTTACGATGCGTCCATGCGTTATCAGTCTCAACACACCCCGTTAATGGTGTTTGCTGGGGAAGAATACGGCACGGGTTCATCACGGGACTGGGCGGCCAAAGGCACCCGATTGCTAGGTGTGAAAGCCGTTATCGCTAAAAGTTTTGAGCGCATTCACCGCGCCAATCTGGCTGGCATGGGTGTGTTGCCCTGTCAATTCAAAGCGGGCGACAGTGCAGAAAGTCTGCAGCTGGATGGTAGCGAACAATTCGATTTACTGGGCCTGGACCAGGGCATCACTCCGCAACAGGACGTGCAACTGGTGATTCATTATGCGGATGGCCGCACCCGCACGGTCACGTTGACCTTGCGCATCGACACGCCGATCGAAGTCGACTACTACCGCCATGGCGGTATTTTGCCGTATGTGTTGCAACAACTGTTAAAATGAAACAAGTGTGCGTCATATTGACGCGCCACATTGAATAGCGATAGAAATACCTATGATCCGTAAAATTTTAGTCACTTCTGCACTGCCTTATGCGAATGGCGCCATTCATCTTGGCCACCTCGTGGAACACGTCCAAACCGACATTTGGGTACGTTTCCAGAAGATGAATGGCCATGAATGCTACTATGTGTGCGCTGACGACACGCACGGTACGCCCGTGATGTTGCGTGCACAAAGTGAAGGCATTACACCCGAGGAACTCATTGCACGCGTTCACCAGGAACACCTGCGTGACTTTACCGGGTTTAATGTCGAATACGACAATTATCACTCTACCCATTCGGAAGAAAACCGTATCCTGTCAAGCGAAGTGTTTGTGAAGCTGCGCGAAGCAGGTCTGATCGAACGTAACACCATCGAGCAGTACTACGATGTCAGCAAAGACATGTTTTTGGCGGATCGCTTTATCAAAGGTCAATGTCCCCGCTGCGGTGCAGCAGATCAGTATGGCGATGGCTGCGAAGTGTGCGGCGCCACCTACTCCCCCACTGATCTCATCCAGCCCATTTCCGCTTTGTCAGGCACCGTACCGGTACGGCGGCTGTCAGAACACTACTTTTTCAAACTCGGCGATTGCACTGAATTTCTGCAGCACTGGACGCGTTCCGGCACACTGCAACGCGAAGCCGCCAACAAACTGGATGAATGGTTCAAGGTCGGCCTCCAGAATTGGGACATTTCCCGTGACGCACCGTATTTCGGCTTTGAGATTCCTGATGCGCCGGGCAAATATTTTTATGTGTGGCTGGATGCGCCGATCGGCTACATGGCCAGCTTTGCCAATTTTGCCAAAAAGAAACACCTGGATTTTGATGCGTGGTGGGGTGCTGGCAGCGAAACTGAACTCTATCATTTCATCGGCAAGGACATTCTTTACTTCCACGCCCTGTTTTGGCCGGCCATGCTGCATGGCGCGGGGTATCGCACGCCGAATGGCGTTTTCGTGCATGGCTTTTTAACGGTCAATGGCGCAAAAATGTCCAAATCACGCGGCACTTTCATCACCGCTCAAAGTTATTTGGAAAGCGGCATGAACCCCGAATGGTTACGCTACTATCTGGCGAGCAAGCTGAATGGCAGTATGGAAGACATTGATCTCAATCTGAGCGATTTTATTGCCCGCGTCAACAGCGATTTGATAGGGAAATACGTCAACATCGCCAGCCGTACCGCCGGTTTTATCCAACAGCGGTTTGCGGGAAAATTGGCGGTACAATGCCCGGACCATGCGTTGTTGACCACCACACAACAGGCAGCGGACAGCATCGCCAACGGCTACACTACGCTTGATTATGGCCGTGCACTGCGTGAAATCATGGCGCTGGCCGATCTGGCCAACCAGTATGTGAATGAGCACAAACCCTGGGATATCGCTAAACAGGCTGGACGTGATGCCGAGCTGCATGACGTATGCAGCGTGGCCATCAACCTGTTTCGCCTGCTCACGCTGTATTTAAAGCCCGTGTTGCCCCATCTCGCCCGCGATGCCGAGCGATTCCTCAATATCGCGCCGCTGCAATGGCCGGATGCCCAACACCTGCTCAGCGACCACACGGTCAATATTTATCAACACCTGATGGCGCGTGTCGATACCAGGCAAGTGGATAAAATGCTGGATGCCAATGCTGCACCTGCCACTGCCGCACCTGAGCCTGTCGCAACACCGCCAACCAAAAAAACTGTACCACCAGCTGAAACGATGCAATCCGACACCATCAATGTGGACGATTTTGCTAAAATTGATTTGCGCATCGCCCGCATTCTCAACGCTGAACACGTTGAAGGTGCAGACAAATTGATCCGCCTCACCCTGGACATTGGCGAAGCCACGCCGCGCAATGTGTTTGCCGGTATTAAATCGGCCTACGATCCGACCAGGCTGATCGGGCGATTAACGGTGATGGTCGCCAACCTCGCACCACGTAAAATGAAGTTCGGTCTGTCCGAAGGCATGGTATTGGCCGCTTCTGGTGATGCGCCGGGGCTGTTTTTGCTGGCACCCGACGAGGGCGCCCAACCGGGGATGCGCGTGAAATAAAGGAATAGCATGTTTGAAGAAAAGCTGATTGTTGCCCTGACCCGTTTCAACCGCTTGCTGCATGTAGCCCTGGCAATCGCACTGGTTGTCGGCAGCGTTATGGTGATCTGGGAATTCAGTATGGAAGTCAGCAATTCCATCCTGCACAATCACCTCATCACCGGCTTTCTACAGTCCATGGGCACCCTGTTTCTGGTGTGGACATTATCCAGCTTAATCTCAGCTGAAATCAGTTACTTGCAAGATGGTGTGCTGCAAGTGCGTGTATTTATCGAAGTGGCTATCATCACCTTGCTGCGTCAAATCATCACCAAACCCGTCATGCTTGCCACCGGACACAGCAACGCAGACGACCTGTTCGATCCGGTACAGTATGGCTTAATCCTGACTGCTTTACTGGTGGCAGGCATTCTGCACTGGCTGGTGGGCAGTGCCAGTATTTCCGTTCAACAAAAACCGAAATAACCCTCTGTTTAAAAGCGGTAGCCAGCCTGTATTCCAACCTGATTGAGAGAAGGCTTTGTCACAGAATTTGTCACGATGCCTTCATTCGTCGTGACACCTGCCAACCCTGTTAATTCCCAATTCTGATCCAGATAATAATCCACACCGACATGAAATCCTGTCGGCCTGTCTTGCGGGGCAATCAAAGTATTGTTTGTGGCGGGCAAGGGAAGACCATTCCCGACATCGAGACCAAATCCGTTAACAGACCCCGTCCCACCGGCTTTTTCTGTCTTCGCGAGAACACTGCGCTGAAGATTGATTTTAACCGGCTCGCCGCGGTTGACGGGTTGCGTCAGCAAGTTGCCTGTCTGCATTCGGCGTATCACCGATACCTTCCCCAGCTGTTCCGTGCTTTCTTTCTGTACTTGCGCCACGGGCTTCCTGTGTTTTGGCTGAATGTTTACCGCAACAACCGGAGCATTTTTATTGTCTCCGGTTGGGCGAATAACAGGATGCGGCGCTCGCTTTGTCACCTGCACGGCTTGCCGATAAATCTGTTGCACGGTTTTCATTTGCGGACGACTTCTAACGGGCTGTCGGCCACTTGGCGAATCGGGTTGAATGATCTGTTGCCCGGTTTGCAGATTTGGCTGAACAGCGATGCAGGTGCGAATCCCGCCCCACAGAAGAAGCACGACAACACACGCCGAAACAACGATCACACCAAACAGATTCTTTCCCAATATGTTCATCACCCTGATTCGACCACCGATAATATGGATAAGTTCTCAATCCTGCATACCACCCGACACGCGGATTGATACAACACAGACTGTTTTAACCTGACGCGGCACACCAATCACTGATCCTCAGCTGCACTTCTGCACTGTCCCTGTAGCAGTTCCAGTCCAATTGATACACCGCATGAATGGTTTCGGGCAAGGTTTCATGACAATTAAACAAGATGCTGTTCCAGTGCTGCATGCCTTGAGACAAGCGCAATTTTAGGTGTTTTTCTTTCAGTATGCGTTGTTGTGCCACCCGAAAAACGCCATAAAAACTGGGCTGTGGAAAGCCTTGCCCCCACACCTGTTCTGCGATCGCCTGCGCCAAATCCGGCGTCATATCAACTGCGGCCAATTCACCATCGGTCCAAATGCTGGTTTGCAAGTCTTGTGGCGTGAGAAAAGTTTGTGCTGCCTGCTCAAACCACATGACAAACTCTTTGAATCTGAATTCAGGAATAGACAGCCCCGCTGCCATGGCATGCCCGCCAAATTTCAAAATCAAACCCGGGGCCTGTTTGCTGATCCAATCCAGTGCATCGCGCAAATGCAAGCCAGGAATTGATCGGCCAGAACCTTTAATCTCATCCCCTTGACCACGCGCAAAACAAATCACTGGGCGATGATAACGCTCCTTTAAGCGCGACGCCAGAATACCCACCACGCCCCCATGCCAGGTCGGATCATACACCGCCATACTGTACCCGGATGCGGGATCAATGTTGTCTTGCAGTGCCGCTTGCACTTGATCTTGCATGGTGGCTTCTATTGCACGCCGTTCGGTATTCAATTCGTGTAACCGCTGCGCCAACTGCGTTGCATCGTCTTCGTTATCGCTCAACAGGCAGGCAATGCCTTGCGACATGTCTTCCAGACGCCCAGCGGCGTTCAGTCGGGGGCCGATCATAAATCCCAAATCACTCGCGCCGGCTTGTTCAAGTTGACGTCCTGCCACGGTAAACAGGGCATTCACGCCTGCGCAAGCACATCTTTGCCGAATACGACGCAAACCTTGCTCCACCAGAATCCGGTTGTTTTCATCCAGTTTCACCACATCCGCTACGGTGCCCAAAGCCACCAAATCCAGCAATTGCGCCAAATTCGGTGCGCCATTCGGCCACACACCACGCGCTTGCAATTCGGCGCGTGTCGCCAACAACACATAAAACATCACGCCTACGCCCGCCAGATGCTTGCTTTCAAATGGGCAACCGGGCTGGTTTGGATTTACAATCAATGCATTCGGCACTTGTTCACCTGGCAAGTGGTGATCCGTAATCAGTACCTCAGTACCCAATTCATGCGCTGTTTCCACCCCATCGAAACTGGACATCCCGTTATCAACAGTCAAAATGATCTCGGGCTTGTCTTCCCAATCCGCCACCATACGAACGATTTCTGATGTAAGGCCGTATCCATGAATAAACCGGTTGGGCACCCAGAAGCGTATCGGCAAACCCAGCAAACCCAGCCCGCGCACCGCCACGGCACATGCTGTGGCCCCATCTGCATCATAATCGGCAATCACCACCACACGTTCGCCTGCTTGCACTGCATCGGCCAGACGTTGCGCCATGGCTTCGATATTTTTCAGGGTCCGATAATGCAGCAAGCCGGACAAAGCCCCATCCATCTGTTCTTTTCGCACCACGCTTCGCGCTGCATACACCCGTGATAAAACAGGGTGCAACCCATCAGCCATCAATTGTTTGGCCACTCCTTCATCATAGGGTCGTTCCACCAACTGGTTCAGATTCAACATGCTTTTACCCTTATGACTGTTTGGCCGCAGCCAAAAATGCCAGCACCTGTTGCTCAACCTGCGCATGCAAACGGGTATCCAGACAATCGAGAATATGGACATCGGGCATACTGCGCAACCACGTCATCTGCCGCTTGGCCAACTGCCGCGTCGCAAAAATACCGCGCTCGCGCATCTCCGCGTACCCATACTCACCGGATTGAAAGGCCCAAGCTTGCCGGTAACCCACACAGCGCATGGATGGCAATTCTGAATGCAAATCATAATGTTGACGCAAGTCACTCAACTCCTGTAACAAACCCGCTTCCAGCATGGCATCAAAACGCCGGGCAATGCGTTCATGCAGCACACCACGTTCGACCGGCATCAGTGCAATAGGGAGCCAATGAAAGTTGGGCCTCTTGGCTCGCCCTGATGCCCACAGGCGAGACATCGGCTGACCGGTGATGCGCATCACTTCCAGAGCACGTTGAATACGCTGCGTATCACCGGGTTTCAGGCGCAAACCGGTTTCAGGGTCAAGCCTGGATAACTCCCCGTGCAGTGCTGCCCAACCCTGTTGGCGGGCTTCAATTTCAATTTGAGCACGTACGGCTTCATCGGCAGGTGGAAGCTCACTCAGACCTTCCATTAAAGCCTTAAAATACAACATTGTTCCACCGACCAACAACGGCACACAGCCTCGCGCACGGGCCGCAGCCATCAACGGCAACGCATCCGCACAAAACTGCGCAGCAGAATAGGCTTGCAGGGGAGAAATCAGATCAATGAGATGATGTGGGGCTGCCACAAGCGTCGCGGCATCCGGCTTGGCAGTACCGATGTTCATCTCCCGGTAAACCATTGCCGAATCGACACTGATGATCTCCAGCGGAAACCGTTGCGCCAGACTCACCGCCAACGCGGTTTTTCCTGAGGCGGTAGGGCCCATCAAGAGAATGGCAGGCGGGGCGTCAGAATTGATGATGTTTTGCATAGGGGATACAGCGCCTTGAACAATCTTATGATAAACGACCTTCGCATGGACTTATATTTTGTATGGCCTGGAAACGACAGCTGGACGGGTTGGCATGCGCATTCATCCACCAGGAAGTCGTCCCGAATGTGCGCACGTGGCTGATCAAGCTTCACGAAAAACCAAATCCTGAAACTCTTCGATTGGCACCGGTTTGCCAAACAGGTAACCCTGATACGCGCGACAACCATTGCGCTCAAGGAAGTCACGCTGCTGTTCGGTTTCTACCCCTTCAGCAATGACGTTCAACCCGAGGTTGTTCGCCATCCCGATAATGGTCTGAACAATCGCGGCATCGTTCGGGTCGGTAATGATGTCGCGCACAAAACTTTGATCGATCTTGATTTGATCCAGCGGCAGGCGTTTGAGGTAGGCCAGTGAGGATTGCCCGGTACCAAAGTCATCCAGCGAGAACCGTATGCCAATACTGCGCAATACCTGCATTTTGTCGATGCTGTCAGCAATATTATCCAGCACCAGGCTCTCAGTCAATTCGAATTTGAGTTTGAGTGGGTCAATACCAGACTTATTCAATACCTCAAGCACTTGCTCAATCAGATCCGGCTGGCGGAATTGCCGCGCGCTGACGTTGACGGCAAGCTGGAGGTGACGGGTACGCGGATCGCTCTCCCATTGCTTGAGTTGGGCACAAGCCGTTTGCAGCACCCATTGCCCGATCGGTACGATGAGGCCGCTTTCCTCGGCGAGCGGGATAAATTCCAGAGGTGAAACCAGCCCCCGCTCGGGATGCCGCCAGCGCAGCAACGCTTCGGCACCTACAACACCGTGCTCATCGACCTGTACCTGGTAGTAAAGCTTGAGTTGCTGTTGCGGCAGCGCCTGTCGCAAGTCATCCGTCAGGGTGGCGTGCATTTCCAGCTTAGCTTGCATGACAGGATCAAAAAAATACATCGTGTTGCGGCCAGAAGTCTTGGCCTGATACATCGCAACATCGGCATGCTTGAGCAAGTCGTCCATGCTGCTGATCTCATCACTGCGGAACAGGCTGATACCGATACTGGATGAGCCGTGATATTCAATTCCATGAAGATCAAATGGCCGGCTGATGGTCGCAAGAATTTTTTTGCCGACACCTTGCGCCAGAGTCACTGCTTCCTGGGCGTCTTCACTCAAGTCCTCAAGGATGACAACGAATTCGTCGCCACCCAGTCGGGCGATCGTATCGTTACTGCGCACGCAGTCATGAAGACGTTCGGCGACCTCAATCAGCAGCAGATCGCCGATATCGTGACCACGGATATCATTCAGCACCTTGAAATTATCCAGATCAATAAACAGCACCGCCCCCCCACGCTGACTACGAAGGCTGGCCGTCATAGCCTGCTGCAAACGATCCCGCAACAGACGCCGATTGGGCAGATTGGTGAGCGGATCATAAAAAGCAAGCTCGTGTATCCGTTCATCCGCCTCTTTACGCGGTGTAAGATCTGAAGACACCCCGACATAATTCGTCACCTGTCCATCTTCATCAGTAACAACAGTGATGGTTTGCCATTCTGGATAAATCTTGCCATTCTTGCGCCGGTTCCAGATTTCCCCCTGCCAGTATTTGTCGCGAGCAAGGGTTTCCCACATGCTGCGGTAAAACGCTTCATTCTGTCGTCCGGACTTGAGCATGGCGGGAGTCTGACCGATCGCCTCTGCGGCACTGTAACCGGTCAGGCGAGTGAAGGCAGCGTTGACCCGAAGGATGCGGGTATCCCGGTCGGTAATCATGATGCCTTCCTGCGTCTCGAACGCCGTGGCGGTAATGCGCAATTCCTGCATGGCTTGCTTGCGTTCGGTGATGTCCTGAATAATAGCGACAAAGACCGGTATGACTTCTTTGGTTGACAGGTGCAGACGGATTTCTACGGGATAAAAACTCTTGTCCTTGCGCTGGTGTTCGGCCTCGAAAACCACGTTGTCCACCTCGCCAAGTCTGAGAGGCGCGATGAGGCGCTCGAATATTTCCGGCTTGAGTTTTGGCTTGAGGTCGAGCGGGGTAAGCGCCCTGAGTTCGTCTATGGTATAACCCAAGTTGCGCTGTGCGCCAGCGTTGACCAGTATGAAATGCAACGTTTGAGCATCGAACATATAAAGCTCGTTCGACGAGTCGTCAAGGATACGCCCCAAGAGGATTAGCATATCTTCCGTCTTCTTGCGCTCAGTGATATTCTCAACCAGCGAGACCACATAATCAAGGTCGCCAGTCGCCTTGCGTACGCCGCGCACGGCGATATGGACATAAATGATGGTGCCGTCCTTGCGGATGAAGCGCTTGTCCAATGCATATTCGTCGATCTCGCCGCGCAGCATCCGGTCGAACAGGGTTTCGTTAGCGGCAAGGTCGTCCGGATGGGTCAATTCTGTCCAGCTCAAGCGCATCAGTTCTTCACGCGAATAACCCAGCATCTGGCAGAGGGCATCATTGACCTCCAACCAGCCTTTTTCCAGGCTGGTGGCGGCCATGCCCACCATGGAACGCTCGAAATAGGCGCGAAAATGGCGTTCGCTGCCGAGGAGCGCCGACTGCGTTTGCCCGCGTTCATTTTCCCGGTCGAAACTGTCCAGCGCAAATGAAATGTCGCGCGACATTTCATCCAGAAGCCCGATCATTTCGGCGTCAAAAGCGCCGGAATGCGAATGGTAAACGTTAAAGACAACAAACACTTTTCCTGCGCGCCGGATCGGAAAGAACCCACCTGACCCCCAGTCGTAGCGCAAAGCAAGCTCATGCCACGGGGCTGTAAGCTCGTTCGTCTGAAAGTCATTAACGATGACGTTACGGTTTTCGCGGAATGCGGTTCCGACCGGGCCGCGCCCTTCCGTCGCGTCCTCCTTCGACGAAATCACGATCTCATTCAGATATTCAATCCCGTTGCCATAGCTCACTACCGGCTCGATCAGGCCATTGGCCTCGTTCAACTGGCCAATCCAGGCCATCCTTATGCCACCGAAGTCCACCGCCATCCGGCACACCAACGGGAACAGCGTGGAGGCATCATCCATCCGCACAATGGCCTGATTGACTTCGCTGAGGGCCCGATAAAGTTTCGTCAGACGTTCGATGCGCGCTTCCGATGCCTTGCGCTCGGTGATGTCGCGCCCGATGATCACCAATCCCTTGCGTCGCCCCGCCTCATCGAACATCGGCATCTTGCGCGCCTCGATGATCGTGCATCGACCATCTTCCCCTGCCACGTTTTCTTCGTCCACCTGCAACCGCCCAGCCTGCCAGGCCTTTTCGTCGCTCGCCATGCATCCCTCGTGAGCAGCACGAAATGCTGGGTGCAGATCCGCCAGTTCCCTCTCGGTTTTCCCCTGCCAGGGAATGTCGTTCAACTGAAAAAGTTGCTCGGCCGGTTGATTAATGACCAGCCAGCGGCCCTCGCCATCTTTTAAAAAAACCGCATCGGGAATAGCCTCAATCAATACCGCCAGTTGCTCATTGTGGTGCAGCATGTCTGGCTGCCGTTCGAGCTTGATTTGCTGTTTACTTATTGGTTTGAAAATAAAGACATAGAGGGTAGCGGAAACGAGTGCGGCAAGCACAATGGGATCGAAAAAATCCCAAAAACTTGCTCCCCTGCTTCCAGAGGTAGAGTGGAGAGCATTTATCAGCAGCATGATCAAAAAATTGTTCACCAACACAATCAAACCCGCTCCGACCACCAACCAGACGGGAGTGCCCAGAAGGGCCGTCAATCTTTTCATGTCATCTCCCAATTCCAGACTTTACCTTTGAGAGCATCCACCACGAATACTCAATATACTCGCACCAGACTCGATAGCCGGGCTCCCGTGTCCAGCCATCACCCAGCCAGTTCACACCACCAGGTTATCAACCACAACTCAAAACGGTCTTATTTGTTTTTAACGTCTAATTCAGCAACCTGATTAATGATGCATTTTTGCAAAATGCTGGTCTGCTATGACGCGTTGTTCCGGTGTTAATACCGCATAAAGCTGCTTGAGCGCATCGTCCATCCTTTCAAAACTTGCCAAACGTTCCTTCATCAGCTCAATATGACGATCAAAACGTTCTGGTGCCGTTTGCGGTTTGTCGTGCATCGCTTCATTCATCCGGTCTCTGATCTCCTTGACATTACGCTTGGTCTTTTCAGCATAGGTCATCCATGATCGCTCTTGATCTGGCGTGATTTTCAGTTCGCTTTTGAAAATAGAAAGATGTCTTTCAGCATTCGCGACAGGGTCAGCATGTTGATACATCATGCTGTTGCTTCCACCCGCCACAGATTCATCAGCATAAACAGGGATGACCATACTTATCCCAAGCAGGGTAGCGCATACAACGATTATTTTTTGGATATTTTTCATCAATAACTCCTTACATTTTAAAAGGCAGGCTCCCGGCCCCGGATTGTAACCATGAAATCCCGGGACAAATTCAATCGTCATCGCCCATACCACCAAACCCTCCGTCACCCATGCCACCGTACCCGCCATCATCCATACCACCACCCCCGTTATCCATACCGCCAAATCCCCCATTATCCATGCCGCCATAATAACCTCCGCCATATCCTCCGCCGCCAACGAATTCGCCCATAGGACCGCAACCCGTCAACGCGAATAATAACAACGCATTCACAACGATCAGTTTTTTCATTAATCACCTCTCTGTTAGAACAAAAAACAAAACGCTGCCAAACCTTAATAAATGATCACCCTCACCTGTTCGGCAACAAAGTCTATCAGTTCGATAATGGTTTAAATGCAGATGGTTCAAGTTGGTGCCTCTGAAGCAACTTGTAAAATTCAGTGCGGTTCCGTTTGGACAATCTGGCAGCTTGCATAACATTGCCTTCCGATATTTTTAGAACACGAACCAGATAATCTCTTTCAAAACGTCTTTTAGCTTCTTCAAGAGAAATGGAATGCGCTTCCTCTTTATGTATTGCATCTTCTACAAGCGCCAATGAAATAAGGGGTGTTGTGCACAGGGCGACACTTTGTTCAACGACATTCAAAAGTTGGCGCACATTACCCGGCCAGGACGCGCCAACAAGTATTTCCATCGTATCCGGCGTAAATCCATTGATATACTTGCCATATTTATCAGCCAGCAACGAAAGAAAATGCTTGGCTAACAGAGGGATGTCCTCACGTCGCTGGGACAAGGGTGGAATGGTCAATTTCACCACATTAAGGCGATAGTAGAGGTCTTCGCGAAAATTCCCCGCGTCAACTTCCGCTTTTAAATCCCGATGCGTCGCAGAGATGATTCTCACATCCAGCGGAATGGTCTGCGCGGAACCGACGGGGCGTACCTGCCTCTCCTGGAGAACACGCAACAGCTTGGCCTGCAACGGCAACGGCATATCACCAATTTCATCGAGGAAAAGCGTGCCGCCCTCCGCCACTTGAAACAATCCTTTATGATCTTTGATCGCACCGGTAAAGGCACCTTTGGCATGCCCGAAAAGTTCGGATTCAAGCAATTGTTCAGGAATAGCGACGCAACTGACGGCAATAAAAGGGCGATGTTTACGTCGGCTTGCATAATGAATCGCTTGAGCGAACAGTTCTTTTCCGGTACCACTCTCGCCCTGAATGAGCACACTTGCATCACTCTCCGCAACGAGTTTTGTTTTCGCGAGCAACTCTGTCATCACGGCGCTTTGAGTGACAATAGCCGCCTGCCAGTTATCCTTGTGCGGCACAGTATGGGTCACCGCACCCACGGAAAGCCTTAACGCACGATCAACCAGATCCAGCAGTGTTTTGCTGTCAAATGGCTTGCTCAGATAGCCAAACACCCCGCGCTGGGTAGCGGAAACCGCATCCGGGATTGTGCCGTGGGCGGTGAAGATAATCACCGGCAAGGTTGGTGTGGTACGATGAATGTGTTCAAACAGTGCCATGCCATCCATACCACTCATCTGCATATCAGTGATCACCAGATGTGGACGCGACACGTCCAAATAGTTCAATGCCGCCTCGGCAGACTCAACCGTGATCACTTCAAAACCTGCCACGGTGAGACGAATCGAAAGCAATTGCAACAAGTCCGTATCATCATCAACAACCAGAATAGTCGGACGGAATTCATTCATTGCGGTTTGTTCCCATTAATCGGGTTCTTTTCCATGTCTTTAATGGCATCTATTTTACTTTGAAGTATTTCGGCACGTTTCTGCTCTTCCTTGAGTTTTTTCTCCAGGTCATTGAAAGCATTGCCTGATCGTTGCTGTTGCATGAGCAATGTACTCAGCAAGCGGGTAAAGCCATGTAGCGCTGAAGGGGAAGTACCCTCGTCTTTTGGCCAGTTATTAAGCAAATTGAGCGCGGCCGTCGTGTCGTGAAATGGGGTATCGGGCAGCGCGAGCAACATCGCCAGACGCAAGCGACTTGAATCACTCGCGGTTTGTGAATAATCCTGACTGGCTTTTTGATATGCGTCACCCAACTCCGTAACCGGCAGCTTACCCAGATCATCATAATCCAGCATAAGTTTTTCTATTCGACTTGCCTGAAGTGGTTGTGATGGCGGCAATGGCGCCGGTGACACGTCCACACATACCGTATCAGTTGGGGCGGCAGGCATATTCGAACAGGCAGCGATTGTTGCACACAGCAGGCATACAGCCAGCATCCGCAGGTAACCAACACTCATGCGACACCCGCCAAATCAATAACTGGCAACGTCACACGAAAATGCGCACCAACACCCACCTGTGCCACCAGTTCAATGGTACCGCCATGTTCAAGTACGTATTCACGCGCGATGGACAATCCCAGCCCCGTTCCCTTAATCGTGCTCAGCGGTGTTCTCTGCCCGCGATAAAATGCATTAAATATTTTGTCCCGATCAATGATATCAACACCCGGTCCTGCATCCAGAACATCCAGAAAAATATGATCAACTGTCTGACTCACACATACCTCAATACGGGAACCTGATGGGGCAAATTTGACTGCATTGGATAAAAGATTGTCCACAACAATTCTGATTTTTTGTTCATCGCACGCCAGCAGGATATCTGGACAAACAAGTTCAATTTGCAAATTTTTGTTGATAATAGCGAGATCATGGTCCCGCAATACACCATCCAGAAGCGGCTTAAGTACGACTTGGCGTCCGACAAACCTCGATTTTTCAGTTTGAAGCGCACTGTAGTTTAACAGGTCCTCAATGCGTTTTTGCAATTGTACACTGTTACTGAAAAGTATCTTTGCCACGTTTTTCTGCTTTGCACTCAGTTCGCCGACAGCCCCTTCCACCAACAAGTCTGCGCCTTCGCGAATCGAGGTGAGCGGCGTCTTGAGTTCATGCGAAATATGTTGCAAAAACTTGGTCTTTTGTTCTTGCAGCTCAAGCAGACGCAAGCGCATCCAATCTAATCTGTCTCCCAGACGCCGTAAATCTTCGGGACCATTCACCGTCACCGGCCGCAACAACTCGCCCTGCCCCATATGCCGGATCGCCTCGTCAATTTGGCGAATTGGGCGAGTGATTAATACAGAAAACCCTGACGCCAACAGCATCGCAAACGGAATCAGCGCGAGCAGCTGCCAAATGACAATTTGGCGTGCCCGCACGGCCCTTTCCTGCATCGCATCGACTTCACTTTCGATGAGCACGAGACCGTGATCCAGAAAATTTCGTGTCGAATCCAGTAAAGGCACAAAATCGCCAACCTCGTATTTGAGCGCTTCGGGTGATTGCCGGTCAGCAACCACTTTCCGAAAAATTGCAGTATCTGACAAACGCAAACCATCCAGCAATTGTTGTTGGTCAACACTCAGAGACAAGGCGGAAAGACTTGCTGCCGTCTTTTCAAAATTCGTGTGCGCCCGGAAATAGCCGTCAAGCAAAGAAGCATCACCAAGAATGACCGACAACCTGACACTGCGTTCCATCGCTGACACTTCGTCCACAAGGATACGACTTCCGTGCGCAATTTGTTCGGCTTGATAAACCGTTTTTCGGTTCTGTTCCGCCAACTGGTCGATGGACATGGCGCTATAGATGAGCGCGAAAATTAATGGCAATACCACGAGGGAGAAACCGGTGAGAATCAGTTTCAGAAAGGATTTTGGGTAGTACCGTAATAACCTCCGGATGGCATTGCCAGGCCCTCCCACCGCTTCTGTCGACTCAAAGTGAGTACTCATTTTATCCGTCCGCCTCGTGTCATCACCAGTCGGGTAACCGGTGAGATAGTAAAAATATTATTTGTTACATGTAATTACTTTAACCCAAACAGGCTCTTTAAGTCTTCACAAACGAAGATAATTTATTTCTTTGCCATGTTCAGTTCAGCACCTGTCGTTCACAACGCGCTTCTTTCAATCCAGATGACCGTGCCTCGTCATCTCGCATCCTGATGGATTATTCGGATTTCACAAATAAGCGGTTAATGATCATGTTTCATGACGCGCAACAACCTGCCTTATCCCGCAAAACCGTCTCCATTCAGAGACAATAATAATTCACTTTATTTTCATTATGTTGCAACTATAACCGAATCATTTGGGGATGATCTGTCGCTGTCAGGCGACAGATCATCCTGAATCGTAACGCCAGCTCACACATCAATTCCTTTTATTTATACTAAAAAATACAATTAATCAATAAGATAATAAGAACATCTTATTTTGGCCCAATAATTGCTTAATGTACTGCAACTCATCACCACACACCTGCAACATGAAACCATACGATATCTCAACGATCATTCGGCCTACTACCCCTCCTATCCATCGTGGCAGCATGACGCCACGTCCATGGACCGGCTTCTGGCGTGGCCTTTGGCTTGCACTGTTTCGCAGCACTGCTGCAGACCGGGAAGCACATAATTCTCCACCGTCATGGAAAGGCGCAGCTTCCCGGCGACGCGTCGCACTCATGGCAATTGCCGTCGCCAGCACCAGCATCGCCGCCACGCTGCTTTTTCATACCCAGACTGTTAACAGCCCCCATCCACTTCTGCACTTCATTCAACTGACGTTGTTTGTGCTGCTGTTTGGCTGGGTAACAGTGGGCTTTGTCACGGCCCTGATGGGATTCTGGATGCAATGGCATCCCGATCCCCATACCCTGTCCCTCGCTACGGGGCACCATCAGGTTCTGGATGAGAATGCCCGCACAGCGATCATCATGCCGATCTGTAACGAACCCGCCGCACCTGTGTTTGCAGGGTTGCGCGCGACCTGCGAATCACTGGCCGAGGGCAAGCATGCCGATCTGTTTGATGTTTATGTACTGTCCGATACTTATGACCCGGTTTTGCGCACACAAGAACTGGTCGCCTGGATCGCCTTGCGGGAACAGCTCGGCGATCGCTGCCGCCTTTATTACCGTTTGCGCCAGCAGCGCAGTCGACGCAAGGCAGGAAATGTGGCGGATTTCTGCCGCCGCTGGGGGAAAAATTACCGTTATATGGTCGTGCTCGATGCCGACAGCGTGATGACCGGGGAGACCGTTACCGCCCTGGTCAGCCTGATGGAAATGCATCCCAAAGCCGGTATCATTCAGACTGCGCCTCGTGCCTGTGGCGTACAGACCCTGCACGCCCGTGCACAGCAATTTGCCGGAAGGGTTACCGGACGGTTGTTCACCGCAGGGATGCAATACTGGCAACTGGGTGAATCGCATTACTGGGGACATAATGCCATCATCCGCGTCGAACCGTTCATGAAACATTGTGCTTTAGCCAAATTACCCGGTAATGGCGGGTTGTCCGGTGAAATTCTTTCACATGATTTCGTGGAAGCCGCGCTGATGCGCCGTGCGGGTTATTACACCTGGCTGGTGACTGATCTGGAAGGCAGTTATGAGCAGCAACCTTCCAACCTGCTGGAGGAGCTCCAGCGCGACCGACGCTGGTGTCAGGGCAACCTGATGAATTTTCGTCTTATTACCGAACCTGGTTTTCGGCCCGCCCACCGTGCGATGCTGATTACCGGTGCCATGGCCTATGTTTCTGCTCCGTTGTGGCTTTGCTTTCTTTTACTTAGCCTGGGTGTGCGACTACTGGAACCACACACCGCCGTGGCGAGTCCATTTGCCTGGCTGGGCATGTCTTCCACGCTGGAATTATTGTGGGCATTTACACTGACGCTGTTACTGTTACCACGGGTGCTGGCAGTACTCACCGTTATCGGTAAAGACGAGCAGGCGAGTTATGGCGGCAGTGCAGCGTTGATCAAAAGCGCCTTGCTGGAAACGGTGCTTTCTGCCCTGCAAGCGCCCATACGCATGATGGCCCATACGTTGTTCGTGCTCACCGCGCTGACCGGACTGAACCTGGAGTGGAAATCGCCAATGCGCGAAGCCCATTCCATCCTGTGGCGCGACGCATTACGCCGCTTCATGCCCATGATGCTCCCCGTCATGCTGGGTTTAGTGGTCACATTCCTGTTCCACCGCGATGCGGTGTGGTGGTTATTGCCAACAGGATTGCCGCTCATGCTCTCCGCCCCGTTGACCGTGTTCACCAGTGAATCCCGTTGGGGTCTGTCGCTACGCCGTCATCGCTGGTTACTTACACCGGAAGAACGCACCATCCCGGCGGTGCTGGCGCGGGCCTGGACATGAAACTTGCGCGCAAATGCGCGCCATAACATACCCTTTGTACCCGTGAATGAATAAGATGGTCATTTATTCATTCACGAATTTTTATCATTAAAATACCAAGGTTTCATTTATGCCCGAATTCAACCGTCGCCAATTTCTTGGTCTGCTGGCCACTGCCGCTGCCTCCGCCGCCATACCATGGTCTAATGCTCTGGCCGCTGATGCCGGACTGGCATTGGGCGCAGCAAACACTTTTTCCTGGGATGGCCTGATTGGTGAAGCACAGCTGTTGGCGCAACAACCCTTCCAGCCTGCCCCGCAGCCCGACTCAGCTATACTCCAGCAAATTGATTGGGAAGCGCATGGAAAAATCCATTTCAAATCAGAAGACGCGCTATTTGCCAACGGCCCCGGACAATATCCCCTTGCATTTTTTCATCCGGGGCGTTTTTTTCAGTCTCCAGTACAGATGTATCGACTTGATCATGCTCTGGAGGGATCACCGTCGCAAATGATTGCGCGTGAAATTTTGTTCGACAAGCGACACTTTGACATGCCTGCCGACAGCCCGGCCCAACATCTGGGGGCGCAGACCCACTATGCCGGCTTTCGTATTCAGGAAAGCCGTCTCGGTGATCAATCACGTCTCAATTGGCAAAATAACGACTGGGCTGCCTTTTTGGGCGCCTCCTATTTTCGCGCTATCGGCGACGATTACCAATATGGTATCTCTGCACGGGGCATTGCCATCAATGCGGTAGAACCGGACCAGCCTGAGGAGTTTCCGGCTTTTACCCGTTTCTATTTTGATCCGCCCAAAGACGGTTCTAACACGGTGATCGTGTACGCATTGCTCGATGGCCCCAGTGTGACCGGCGCTTATCGATTTGCCATCACGCGAACAGTTGGTGTGGTGATGGACATCGATGCCAATCTGTTTCTTCGGCGGGATGTCGCCCGTTTCGGGATTGCACCTGCCACGTCGATGTACTGGTTTTCGGAAAAGGACAAGGAATTCCAGATCGACTGGCGACCTGAAGTGCATGATTCAGACGGTTTGGCGCTGTGGACCGGCGCGAATGAACACATCTGGCGCCCGCTTATCAATCCCGGGGGCATTAACGTGTCGGCCTTTGCCGACCACAATCCCCGGGGATTTGGCTTGATGCAACGAGAACGGCATTTCGACAGATATCTGGATGCTGTGCATTATGAGCGCCGCCCCAGTCTCTGGATTGAACCCCTGGAAGACTGGGGTGACGGATCGGTACAACTGGTTGAACTGCACACGGAAGAAGAACTCTACGACAATATTGTCGCCATGTGGGTACCCCACGCAAAAGCCACCGCAGGTTCAAGCTATCGCCTGCACTACCGCCTGCACTGGATGGCAGAAGAACCATTTAAAACCGGTCTGGCCCGCTGTGTAGCCACTCGCATCGGGCGTGGTGGTGAACCGGCAAAGCGCCCCCCCAACGTTCATAAATTTGAGGTGGAATTCAGAGGCGGCGCACTCGACCAACTGCCAGCGGGTACCATTCCCGAAGCCGTTCTGACGGTTTCACGTGGCGCGATATCCAATGTGGCCACTGAAACCGTTCCCAATGGCGGTCCTGAGCATTGGCGAACACTGTTTGATCTGGGCCCTTTAGAAAAAGGAACAGACCCCGTTGAAATACGTCTTTTTCTCCGTAACGGAGGACAAACACTCAGTGAAACATGGCTTTATCAATACCATCCGGCCTGAAGCACGACAAAGTTTTGAGCAGGGCTCTATGCATCAACGGATTAATCAAAATATGGCGAGCGGCATGAGTTGGTCATGAATCGGGATATTCGACGATTTTGGCTTACAACCCCATGACACCACCCAATTATCTCATCAGGCAAGTTGGCATCACTGCACCAACGAAACATCCTGCCTTGTTCGCCTGCCAATACTCAATCGGTGTGCAAACCGGTACAAACTCAAAAGCAATGTGGTTGCGGTCTGTTGCTGCACGTTTTTCGGGCGCGTACTGGCTCACGACACGAAAAAACAAAAAAGGAAGATAACAATGCGAACCGAATTACGTTTACCCAAACTACTCAAGGACCGGTGCATTGTGCTGGCTACCGACCTGGATGGCACTTTGCTTGCAGGTCCGCAGCCAGCCCGGCGCATCCTGCGGGAATTATTTAGAAGCAATATACCTAACTCAAAACTTATTTTTGTGACAGGTCGGGGTCTTGAGTCGGTGTTACCCGTTCTGAACGACCCGACCGTACCGCGCCCTGATTACATCATTGCCGATGTGGGTGCAACCGTTGTTTACGGCGAAAGCCTGCTGCCCGTCACACCGCTGCTGCAAGAAATTACGGCAGCATGGCCGGGAACCCAGCAAGTACTTGAAGCACTGGCCCCATTTACCTATCTTGAACGGCAAACCGTACCGCAAGAACGCCGATGTTCATTTTTTGTCCAGGAAGATCTGATTGACGAAGCACTACGACGCGTTGTTGATGAGTTAGGCTGCGAACTTCTTTTTTCCTCACAACGGTATCTCGATGTGCTTCCCAAAGGCGTAGGAAAAGGCGCCACCTTACGACGACTCTGCGAACAACTTGGCTTCGGCCTCGAATCGGTCATCACGGTTGGTGACACACTCAATGATTTATCGATGTTTACGACTGGTTTCCACGGTATCGTGGTGGGTGGGGCAGAACCCGCCCTGGTCGAAGCCGTACGACATCTCGAGCATACCCACGTTGCGATAGGCGAAGGGTGCGCCGGAATTCTCGAGGGCCTTGCACACCACAAGTTACTGAGCAGTGAAACACCCGTAACTGCCGACAGCTGGGGAAAGGCTGATCTGGTCATGGTATACCACCGACTTCCGTTTGACGAAACGGCAGAGGGGAAAAAAAGACGACCCAAAAGCCCTAATGGAATCATTCCCACCCTGCTTAATTTCTTTGCGGACGGTGCCACAGGTTCATGGGTCGCATGGTCGCAGCAACCTACCCGCGAGCCCGAAGCGTTCAACGTGCGGGTCGCAGTCGACGAGAAAAAATACGCGAATCTGCACGCAGCTCGCATACCGTTGACGGCAAATGACGTTGATCTATTTTATAAAAAGTTTTCCAAAGAAGCCTTTTGGCCGATCATTTTTTCATTTCCTGACAAAGCGGTATTTCAGCACACGCACTGGGAACATTACCTCAAGATCAACGAAATTTTTGCCAAACAAACAGTCGCCGAAGCATCGGAGGGGAGCCTGGTTTGGGTGCATGACTATAACCTGTGGATGGTACCGGCATTTTTGCGTATGCTCCGCCCCGATCTGAAAATCGCGTTTTTTCACCACACAGCCTTTCCATCATCGGATGTGTTCAACATTATTCCCTGGCGCCGCGAGATCATCGGAAGCTTGTTACAATGCGACTACATCGGCTTTCACATTCCACGCTATGTCGAAAATTTTATCGACGCCGTACGCAGTTATGCCCCTACCGAGATTCTGGACACCACCCCATGCGCGCCCCGATTTCTCACCTATGGCTGCACGCTCGGCGTTGATTCGACGACCACCGGCATAAAGGTGGCTGGTCGAAGCGTCCGTTTAGGCGCGCATCCCGTTGGCATTGACTGTAAGCAAATCGATCGCCTCTTGCGAAAGCGCTCAGTGCGCCAAAAAATCAAGGGCATCCGTGCCGAGCTGGGTGATCGATTAGCCATCCTCTCACTCGAACGGCTCGACTACGTGAAAGGTTCGCTTGAGAAATTACTGGCATTTGAGACATTACTTGAGAAGCACCCGGAACTGATAGGTAAAGTGGTCTTGCTGAATTTCGTGACGCCAGCTGCGCATGGTATGGAAGTGTACGAATCGCTACGGGTTGAAGTGGATCAGATGGTCGGTCGCATTAACGGTCGATTTTCGACGCTCGACTGGACACCGATAAAGTATTTTTACCGCTCACTTCCTTATGAAGATGTCGTGGCATATTACGCCGTTGCCGATATTGCATGGATCACGCCCTTGCGTGACGGCCTCAATCTGGTAGCGAAAGAATATGTGGCGACACAAGGGAGCGTCGGTGGTAATGGGGCGCTTGTTTTATCTGAATTTGCGGGAGCGGCTGTCGAATTACACGGTGCCCTGCTGACCAATCCGTACGACGCAGCCAGCATGGTGCAGACACTTCACTTCGCGCTCACACTGGCACCCGATGAGCGCACATACCGCATGTCGCGTTTGAACGCAATCGTGCGTACCCATGACGTGCGCGCGTGGGGTGACGGCTTCCTGCATGCGGTACGTGATGAAACAGGATCGCCCTTCGGCTAAAACTTCCTGACTTCAATATTGAATTTCAATAAAGCATAGCCCATTTGTCGTGCCGAAATATTCAGCAATCTCGCCGCCTTGGCCTGCACCCAACCACATTGCTCCAGCGCCCAAATCAATTTTTCACGCTCAGTAGTGGGTGGATTAACGGGTTCATTTTCCTTACCCTCTGGCGATAGAACAGGCATTTCGGCCCCGATCTCCCGATGACTGACTGGCATGCTGACTGCCACCGCGTCAACTTCGCCATGCAGCATCTGGGAAAGACAGCGGTCATGCTGACATAAAAAATCAACTTCCTGAATCATATTACCCCGGGTCATTGTTGCCGTGCGCTCAACGCAATTTTCCAGTTCACGCACATTACCCGGCCAATAACAATTGAGCATCACCCGCATCGCTTCAGGTGAGATTTTCATATCACGCTGATTTTCACTGTTGAACCGTTTCAGAAACAATTCAATCAAGTAAGGAATATCTTCTCGCCGTTCGCGCAAAGAGGGTAGAAAAATCCCCACCACATTAATCCGGTAATACAAATCCGCACGAAAATTACCATCCATGATGGCTTTTTCCAAATCACGGTTGGTTGCCGTAATCAGCCGCACATCCACCCGTATTGAACGGTTACCCCCTACACGCTCAAATTCGCGCTCTTGCAACACACGCAACAGTTTCGTCTGGAATTCAGGAGAAATGTCGCCAATTTCATCGAGAAATAATGTGCCGCCATGCGCCATCTCAAAACGGCCTTTGCGTTCGTTCTGCGCGCCGGTAAATGCACCCTTTTCATGACCGAACAACTCGGATTCCAGCAATGTTTCTGACAATGCAGCACAATTCAGCTTGATGAATGGCCCCGCTTTGCGTGGGCTAAGATAATGAATTGCCTTGGCAATCACTTCTTTTCCGGTACCGCTTTCGCCGCGCAATAAAATTGTTGCACGGCCTGGCGCAGCCTGGTGTACCTGGGCGAAAACCTCCTGCATGCCTTTTGAATAGCCCACCACATTGTCAAGACTGTATTTGCCCTGCAGTTCGGTTTTTAACCGGCGTTGCTCCTGCACCAGCGCCTCACGTTCAGCGACCACACCTTGTTGCAAACGTATGGCCTGCCCAATCAGATTCGCCACCATGCTGAGCAACATGACTTTTTTCTGAAATGAACCGCTGTAGGCATCGGCCAGATGATCCAGACTCAGCACACCGGCAACTTGGGTGCCGATTTTAATGGGTACCCCCACAAATGACACCGGTTGATTTTCTGTTCCTTCGAGTGATCCGGTCCTGTTCAAGTACAAAGGCTCATCTGCAATATCGTGTAACACGACGGGCATACCGGATTGAAGAATCTTTCCGGTTATCCCTTCACCCGGCTCGAATCGGCCACGGCGAAATTCCTCTTTACTCAAACCATAGGCAGCCACCAACCGCAATTCTCCAGATGGCTGCAACACACTGACCATACCGCGCCGTATTCCGAGGTAGTTTGCCAGGACATTCAAAACTTCACGTAACGTTCTGGGTAAATTCAGTGATGAACTTAATATCTTGCTGACATCGTAAATGGTCAACAGATCCCGATCCTGACCGAATTCCAGTTTATTCGCCATTAAGGCTTGTGATTGCGCCATGTCCTGTCCTATTCCTGATTGCGTTCTACACTTCCCCTTGCTCGTATTTTTCTTCGTATCGTGACAGTGAGAGATAAAAATTGGTTGAAAGATATTCTGTCAGCCTGCTTGACTTAAACCCTGAACGGCAGTTGACCTCATATTGATATGCCACACCAGTACATTTCCATTATTTCACCACCCACCCTTTCGGCGAGTGTGCCATGAACCGTGGCGGTCTTTCGTTAATCATACACACAAACCCTCAGCTCATTACATAACAGGTAGACTTAATTTTAAAAGAAAAATTCAATTTGATACGCCTTTTGAAAAAATTCACAATGCGCACTTACCGGAAAAACATAACCGCCTATGAGCTTGCACGCTTCATATTTGGCATCATTTTTGCTTTACAAGATGAACACAACATCATCATTCACATGGAGAGCCCTATGCCTATCTTCGAATACCAATGCCGTCAATGCGGCAATGCCTGCGAATTGCTCATCAAAGGGGAACAGGTTCCGCTTTGTCCGCATTGTGGCAGCGAAGCCCTCGACAAGCAGATCTCATTGCCAGCGGCCAAAGGAAAATTTCCCGCAATGGTCAAAGCCGCCCGTTCTCAAGCATCTCGTGAAGGACATTTCAGCAATTACTCGGCAGCCGAACGTAAAAAAGCTCAATAAATCTCTCGCAGGACGCTTATCACGCGAGAATATTTAGCAAAAATTGGTGTTAGTAGAGCAAAAGCAATTTTGCTCTACGATGCATCGCCACTTGAAGCTTGAGCACTTCGGCGGTATTTTTAGGCGGCAACGGCCAACACAATGTGCGAAGCCTTGATCAAGGCGCAAGCACGCACACCCACTTGCAAGCCTAATCCTTCAACACTTTCTTGCGTAATAATGGCGGCCAATTGCTGCCCACCAGCCAAAGTCAACACGACTTCACCATTAATCGGACCTGTTTGACAATAACTCACCACACCGCATAACCGATTGCGTGCACTGGTTCTCAGGGGCGAATTTTCTGGTATCACAATCACCCAAGGCGCCTTGATCAAAGCGTACGCAGCCGACCCTCGCACCAAACTCAGTTCCGCCACACTTTCGTTGGTGACAATCGCCACCAGTTGGTGTCCATGCCCGATGTCTAATACCACCTCAGCGTTAACAGACCCTATTTTAATGGAGTCAATAATGCCAGAAAATTCATTACGTGCACTGGTTTTCATTCATATTTTCCTTTTCTGTTTAACAACAGCAAGCTAAATATTTGGTGCGTGCACCAACATACGTGCGCACCAAGGCACCCTTTATCAATCTCTGAAGCTAAACTTCCAGAGCAAAACAAATTGAATATTCATGGCATACCTGACAACTGGGTGCCGGGCACAATTGCACGTCTGCCCGCTCACATAACTGTTTATAAAAGAATTTCTTCCATTTCATTGCGCCATCAATATTTCTTCGGTACAAGGCAGTAAAATGCTGTTCCAGCAAACCGGACAACACCGATCGATCTGGGAAACCCATGTCCACATACAAACGATCATTGCCCATACAACCACTGGCCAAGGCATAAGCCAGCCATTTGGTCTGCTGGCTGTCATCGTTGCGATGTTCCAAAATCAGCGCCAACAGGTCATTAAACTCATCCACCCGGTCTGGGGACCCTCGCGCATCAAGTGCATCGCTTAATACATCATGCGCCGCCGGGAAATGCTGCGCCAATAAATCCATGAATGCAGCACGATCCAGACCCAGGCAGTAACCCGGTGGGTCAATTGCTCCCCGGCATACAGACAAAATAACGCTGGCAAAAACTTGTGTGGGCGCATGATCCGGTTCTGTTGCATAGACCAGTAAATCATTCATTTGCGTTTGTGCTTTCAGCGCTAAATTCATGATGATCCCCCATGTATCAGCTAACTTGTGGCCATCGGGCTATGGGTATAACACTTTTTCGGACAAATTTTTGAGCACGCCATGCAACCGATACAATTTTCCTGGTGCGCGATGGTCATAACTTTTTTTTCATACTCCTCATCGTCATCATCATCTTCCGAATCCAGCGCCACGACCTCTCCATCGGCATCAATACCGACCAATTGCAGCACATCGCGTGAACACACTTTAAAACAACGGCCACAACCGATACATTTTTCCTGATTCAATTTCTCCACAAACTGGGGTGTCCATACTTCCCCACTCGGTAAAATGATCTTAAAAACGTCCATGTCAGCCCCTGATTCGCATATGCAAAGTTGAAATATACTTACTCAAGCCAAAACCATGCCAAAAATGTATGCATGAATAAACAGCCATATTCAATGATGTGTTTGGACGGCGATGAACAAAACCACGTGTGTTTTGTCAGGATGTGTAACAAACATGACAAATCCGCTGACTACCTTGGACGATTTTGCATCAATTCAAACCGTGCTGATCCTGACGAATTTCCGCAGTGCCCCATTCCAAACCAACTGAATACACGGCTCAACCACTGTCCGCTTTCCAGCAACCAGGCGGTTTGCATTTCATAGAAAGACACTTCTTCATAAAAAATGTCATTGTCATCCAGCAGATACCGGGTCAGGGCATACTCATGATGAGAATAACAACAGCGCCCCTGGCTGTCATAACCCAGCATTTTTTCCGCCCGCGCAGAAGGCTCTTCAAAATGTTCAAAGCGCGTGGCCACGATCAGTGTCTCACCCGCCACGTCTTCTGGCGCATCAATTGGCAACAAATTTGGCAACAAACCGGACATATTTCCTCCTGACGATAGCCATGCATCCTTGTCCCTACAACGTGTTTATGGCGTCGGCGTAATGCATATCAAGACAGCGCAATCAAGCAGAAAGCCCCCTGCAAGAAGCGCTACTGAGCGCGCATACGGGCCTGCGGAACGGGTTGTGTGTCCCTTCACGACGACAATCGGTTAATCTGATCCATTACTCTACCCGCCAGCTTCCGCCAACAACTTGCGTGCCTCAGTCAGCGCCAGATGCGCATCGTAGGTTTTCTGGGCAAGTTCCATAATATGTTCCCACCCTGTGGGCAAATCTTCCGACAAATCATGCAAGTCCATTTTAAGCGCAGTCGCCTGTTGATTCAGCTTTTTCACTTTTGCCTTCAATGCATCCAATTCTTCCATGTTGTGCTCCTAACCGTATTTGGCTACTTCAGGAAATTGCTCGATCATCCCTACCCCTGCAGTGACATACTTCTCACCTTCTGATGCCAAATTTTCCAGATCGGGGAAACCGAAACGATGCACATCACGCAGTTGCTTGTTAACCACAATCAACCGACCCGCCATCAACACCAAACGCCCAAAGCCTTCATGAGACATTTTCATCATCGGCGACACCATCACGCCAGTACGACGTTCAATGGACAGACCTACCGCATTAAAGAACAATTCCAGACGCCACAAGGTTTCGGGATCAGGATCACCAATAATCGGCATTTCGCGCCGCTGCTCCTTGGTGATAATGTAGGGGGCCAGCAACATCTCATCGGATTTCCCTTCCCATGCACCGTGGGTATCCTGTGCGCGCCATTGTTTAATCAATTCCTTGACAAACAGCGTATCCAGGGGCAAAACGGTGTTTTCCATCACGATGGCATCATTCATTTTCTACCTCATCTTCAAAATTTATTACCCGCTCTTGATCTTTGAGCAGTGCTTTACGCAACCAGGGTGGTGGCGTTCCTTTTACAACATCCTGCAACTTGTCGAGAATATCCATAATAGCTTCGGGTTGAGGCACTTTGATTGGGTGTATCTTGCTGGCCACCACCCGTGCCGCGCCTGAACCGCCAATCGCTGCGATATAAAGTATCGCGCAATCACGAATGGCATCAATCTTCGGTCCAAGCTTGTCCTCATCGCCATCTTCTTTTAAATCACCTTCAAAAGTAAATGTTTCGACAAAGGCATAACCGTCAGCCCTGACATCGTAGACGGCGATGTTCTTGGCCCAACCGAAATGCGCGTCAACACGCTGCAGGTCTTGTGTGGCAAAAGCAACTTTCATGATGGTCTCCTATGTGAATAAAATCAACAAACTGTTTCAGCGGCGACAGATGTTTCGACCACTTTGTTAGCAGGCAATGACCAACTGTCAGGATGGTTTTCATGTGAGGCAGCCATCAACATATTCCCAATTTCAAAAATCAGCCCCCGCGTTCCACGATAACCGACCGATACACAATGCGCACTGCCAAGCCGGTCAAACATCGGAATGCCCATACGAAAAAATGGAATGCCCAACCGTTCGGCAGCCTGACGTCCATGCGAATGAGTCAGCAACAGATCGCACCCCCTGGCACGCAGCTCGAGATCTTCCAGATCGCCGATAATGACTTCGTCTGCCGGCAATTCGGCAAGCACCGGGGATTTGGTCGTCGTCACCACTGCACTCAGCACACAGCCCATTTCAGCCAGCCAATGCCCCATGGCACACAGCAAATCCGGCTCGGCGCCGATGGCCATTTTTTTCCCCCCAAAGAAAAAATGACCGTCCAGCATGGCGTCCACCAACTGACTACGTTGACGGCGATATTTCTGCGGCACCGGGCGACCTGAAATACGTGAAAGCGCCATTAAAAACCGGTCATTCGCTTCCAGACCGGTCAGCCGGTCAAATACCTCATACCCCACGCCGGTGCGCGTTTCAAGTTCCTGCGCGCTGGCGCGCATCTGTTCGCCGATGACCAGGGTCAACACGGAAGCCCCCATGGCACGCACTTCTTTCAACGTCGTGCCGCCAAGCGTACAAGGGCTGAAGTCATCAGGAATATGTCCATCCAGCGAACCGGAAACATCCGGCATAATCAACGCTTGCAAATCGAAAGCGGTGATGATTTCGCGCAGTTCTTCAATGTCCCCCGCTGTCAGGTGGCAACCCACTAACACGTTCACCTGGTGAGTGATTCTCATCTTTGTGGTTTCTGTTAACGACAGGATCATGCACTGCACCGCTTTTGCCCAACCATCCTGAAACGCACCGGTATAATCCGGCGTCGAGGCATACACCACCTGGGTGTCACCCAGCTCCGGGTGTTTAGCGCGTATCAGTTTCAAATCGCCGTCAACGTCTTCCCCCTTGGTTTCCGTCAGCCCTGTGGAACAGATCCCGATTAAATCGGGATTCGCCCGTTTTTTAATATTTAAAATGGCTTTTTCAATGTTATCGCTGCCACCTAAAATCGTGGTGGCTTCATTCATCGCCGTGGTCTGCAAAGGAATCGCTTCGCGAAAGTGCCTGACCAGCAGCACCAGGCCAAAACCAGTACACCCTTGCGAACCATGCATCATCGGCATGCAGGCGTTCATGCCCATATAGGCGTAGCTGGCGCCTAGCGGCTGACTCATTTTGAGCGGATTGACCGTACACGATTTTTTGGATTCAACGACATTTGCCATATCAAATCTCCCATGGCACAGGGCGGCGAACTTGATCCCATACGGGGTGATACAGAGACTGATCAATCTGTTTCACCAACTCAACCATGCCTTCATAACCGGCATAGGCGTGATGCCGTTCCTGATTGATGTCCAGCCAGGGCATTTTTGCCTTGAGCGCAATAAACTGGGAACGCCCACCGGACAACATGATGTCGGCGCGCGCATCCTTCAGCATGTTGTAAATTTCGCGTGGCGTCATGTCATCCACCGCATGCGCATCATCTGCCATCATGCCTTTAATTTTTTCCTTGTCTTCTGCTGTAGATTTCTTGGTGCTGGTGCCCACCACATCCATGCCCACTTCCTGCAGTGCAGCCACCACGGACCAGGATTTCACCCCACCCGTAATCAGCAACACACGTTTGTCCTTAAGCCTGGGTGTGTAGCCTTTCATACGTTGCCATGCACGCGTCTCTTCCCGTTGAATCAGCGCTTCAGTGCGCGCAAGCAACTCATCCGGCGCGCCCTGGCGCACCAAAAGCCCCGCGATCTGGCGCAAAGAATCCGACATGTCGGATATTCCATAAAATGAACCTTCAAAATAAGGGATGGCATAGCGCTCTTCCATTTTGCGTGCAATATTGATCATGGCTTTTGAGCACACCATCATCGCCGCTTTCGCGCGGTGCGAATAAGCCACTTCCCTGTATTTGGAATCCCCGCTGATACAGGCCAGCAAACGTATGCCCAGCTCATCCAGCAGCGGCTTGATCTGCCATAATTCACCGGCAAGGTTGTATTCACCAATGATGTTGATGTCATAGGGGGTGGTGTATTCCGGCTCGGCCGTGCCAATAACATAATCCAGCAAGGCTTCGGCACCCAATTTATTACCGATATTTTTGTTGCCCACAAATCCCGGTGCATCGACCGGAATAATGGGTTTGCCAAATTTTTGCGCAGCCGCTTTGCATACCGCCTCAATGTCATCGCCAATCAGTGCAGTGACACAGGTCTGGTACACGAACACCGCTGGCGGATCGTATTTTTCGATAATTTCTTTAATGGAACGGTACAGATGCTTCTCGCCGCCATAGATGACATCGAGTTCGCTGATATCGGTGGTAAAGCCGGTGCGATACAAGGTTGAACCGGAAGAACTGGCGTTGCGGTTATCCCAGGAGTTGCCCTCACAGGCAATCGGACCATGCACCAAATGTGCTACATCGGTGAGCGGCTGCAAGGCAATTTTTGCACCGTCAAATGCGCACCCCCCTGCGGCAGCACCCGGGACCAGCTGCTTGGTACACCCTTTTTTGCGCTCTTTTTCAGATTTCCCCTGATTGACATCGCAACCCGGTTCATTGAGCACTTCCTGCACTTTGACTGCGAGCTTGGCTGACATGATTTATCCTAAAAGGGCTCTCACAACACATCAATCAAAAGCAACCATGATTTGCTCATCGGTCACACGGTACTCACAAGCCAGACGCCACAGAGGCGGATGATCGGGCAGGGTGTCTGCGCGATACTGAAGCGGGGACAATTTACCCACTGCCAACAACAAATATCGTTCCCTTTCACTGAGCCGTATCATACTGGTCTCTGGTCGCAACGGTGCCACCTTGACTGCACAGGCGCCGCAGTTTCCTTCCATGCAATCACACGGCAGGGGGATACCATGTGCTCTGGCCAGATCCAGCAAACTGCCTTCTGGAAACCGGTCCACATCCACCTGCACCTTCTCGACTAATTTCATGCCCACAAAACTGATCTTGCCCATGGCGAACACCCCCGTTTACCGCTGTGATGATGTCGCGGACTTAATCAATCCCTATCCCGGGTTCGCCACTAAAGCGCACCAAAATATCCTCATCACGAGGAATAAACTGACAGGCCAAACGATAAGCCGGTGGCATATCACTCACCTCGGCATTCTTCAATTCCTGCTTGGTAATCAACCCTTCCGCCACCAGGGTATGGCGTTCCTTTTCAGTGAGCGCCTGACTCATGCGAGGCTTGTCTTCCAGCGAAGTCACCTTGATGACACAGGAACCGCATTCGCCATCTTCACATTCAAACGGCAAAGGGATCTTGTTTTTCTTGGCAAGTTTCAGCACGCTGTGGGTCGTCTCGCCGGCAATGGCATACACCGTGATGTCTTTTTCCAGCAGAGGCGAACTAAAAGTAATTGTGGCCATGTTATGTTTCCTTTTTGTGCGCGGGCAGTGAGCGACGGGCAGCCCCATCGCTCACCGTCCATTAACGAATGATGTCGTAGCTGTAATCCGTTTTCGATGTGTCGATGGTATTGGCATCAAGCGCTTCGAAAATCTCATCCAGAATCGCAACCATCACCCGCAATGAACCTTCATAACCCCAAATCGGAAAACGATGATAATGGTGGCGATCAAAAATCGGAAAGCCCATGCGAACCAAAGGCACATTGCAGTCTCTTTCCAGGTATTTGCCATAGGTATTGCCGATCAGCAAATCAACCGGTTCCGTGAACAGCAAGGAACGCATGTGCCAAAGATCTTTTTTCGGGTACACATGACAGCCTGCGCCAAATGGAGAAGCATCAAACAAGGCTTGCACTTTTTCGGCCCATTCCGGACCACCGTTGGTGGACAACACATGCACAGGCTCGGCACCCAGTTCCAGCAAAAATGCGGTCATACCCAACATCAGGTCGGGATCGCCATACAAGGCAAATTTTTTGCCATGAATATGCGCGCTGGAATCAGCGATGGCATCCATCAGCCGACCGCGTTCTTTCTCCAGAGATTCCGGAATGGGTTTTCCTGTCAAGCGAGAAATTTCCATCAGAAACTGGTCGGTGCCCGCCACGCCCATAGGGTGGTACAACGCAACCACTTCCTGGCCTGTTTCTGCGATGTACTTGGTGGTCTTTTCGGTAGAAAAACCCTGAAAGGACAGCGTGGCTTTCGCATTCAGGGCCTGTTTGACTTCATCCTTGGTGGTGCCGCCATCATACATGCGGAATTCGCCATCAGTCGGCGTGTTCCAGACATCAGAAGGATCGCATACCACCGTATAATCCGCCCCAAACAGATCCAGGATACGACGAATCTCCGGCATATTGCCCACCACATTGCCATCGAAGCCGCCGATAAAGTTGATGGATTCGTTCGGGGTGCGTTCTTTGCCTTCCCAAAAGTGGGTCAATACCCCTTTCAATGCGTTGTCGTAACCAGTGATATGGCTGCCAACAAAAGCGGGTGTATGTGCATAGGGCACATCGAAATCTTCCGTCACACTGCCTTTTTGTTTGGCGGTACGGATAAACGAACCCAGATCGTCGCCAATCACCTCAGCCATACAGGTGGTGCTCACTGCAATCATGTCTGGCTTATATAAGCTGTAAGCATTCTGCAAGCCATCCACCATATTGTTCAAACCACCGAACACTGCCGCATCCTCGGTCATGGAGGACGACACGCAAGAGGTTGGCTCTTTGAAATGACGTGAAAAATGCGAACGGTAGTAGGCCACGCAACCTTGTGAACCGTGAACGAAAGGCAGGGTTTTGGCAAACCCGACGGCAGCAAATACCGCACCCAATGGCTGGCAAGCCTTGGCCGGATTCACCGTCAGACCTTCGCGGGCAAAATTCAGATCCTGATATTCCTTGCTCTTGGTCCATTCACGAATTTCTTCCATTTTTTCTATTGGAAAGCCGAACTCGAACTGTTCTTTCTTTTTCGCAAACATTTCCACATATTCCGGCTCACGAAACAGCATTTCGTGATCGATGACTTTTTCAGCATTTTGACTCATTTTAAATTCTCCTAACGTTCGTAGGGTGGGTCAGGCACACAGCACACCAGACCCGCCAATTCGGTGGTGGGTGATCCGCAGATCAAACCCACCCTACTCTCACTGCTGCATTACTTCTTCCAGGGTGCCTTGGTCAATGCCCATACCGGACTGTTGATGGCCATATCCATGTCACGCGCAAAGATGGCAAAACCGTCATAACCGTGATAAGGACCGGAATAATCCCACGAGTGCATTTGACGGAACGGCACACCCATTTTCTGAAACACATACTTTTCCTTGATACCCGAACCCACCAAATCCGGTTGAATCTTCTCAACAAATTTTTCAAATTCGAATCCGGTCACGTCGTCATAAATCAGGGTACCGTCTTTGACATAATGGGTCGTGCGCTGGTAGTCATCGTTGTGACCGAACTCATAACCGGTACCCACCACTTTCATCCCCAAATCCTCATACGCACCGATCACGTGACGGGGACGCAAACCGCCCACGAACAGCATCACCGTCTTGTCTTTCAGGCGTGGTTGATATTTGGCAATCACTGCATCGGTCAGTGCCTTGTACTTGGCGATAACGCGCTCAGCACCTTCCTTGATCTTGTCGTCAAAATGGCTGGCGATTTCGCGCAGGCTGGCTTCAATCTTGGATGGGCCAAAGAAATTGTACTCAACCCAGGGAATCCCGTATTTCTCTTCCATGTAACGCGAGATATAGTTCATCGAACGGTAGCAATGCAACACATTGAGCTTGGCTTTGGGTGTATTTTCCAGCTCGGCAATCGTGCCATCGCCAGACCACTGGGCAATCACGCGCAAGCCCATTTCTTCCAGTAAAATACGGGAAGACCACGCATCGCCGCCAATATTGTAGTCACCGATAATCGCCACATCGTAAGGCGTCGCTTCAAACTTGTTCTTGTCGGCGTCGGTCTTTTCAAACACCCAGTCGCGAATCGCATCGTTGGCAATGTGGTGGCCCAAAGATTGCGACACACCGCGAAAACCTTCGCAACGCACCGGTACAATGGTCTTGCCACCGTATTCCTTGGATTTTTTCTTGGACACCGCTTCAATGTCATCGCCAATCAGACCGATAGGACATTCCGATTGCACGGTAATGCCTTTGTTGAGCGGAAACAGAACCTGAATCTCGTCCATGATCTTTTCCAGCTTTTTATCGCCGCCGAACACAATGTCTTTTTCCTGAAAATCGGAAGTGAATTGCATGGTGCCAAAGGAGTCTATCCCGGTGGTACCAATATAGTAATTACGGCGCGAGGCCCATGAATACTGACCGCAGCCCACTGGGCCGTGGCTGATATGAATCATGTCTTTAATCGGACCCCACACCACACCCTTGGATCCGGCATAGGCACAACCACGAATGGTCATCACACCGGGCAGAGATTTAATGTTCGATTTGACGTCACACTCTGATTGACCTTCTTCGTGCACATCGAGGTGTTTAGCGCGCCGCTTGGCACTCTTTTCAGGGTACGCTTTCAGCACTTCAGCAATCAGCTCTTTATTACGTAGCTTTGTTTCTTCAATAGTGAGGCTCATTTCGCCCTCCTGGCATTTAAAAAACATAAAAATTTTATTGAGATCTCTTAGTCCCAAAAGCGCTCTGCAAGTGGCTCCAGATTCCGGGCACTCAACGCTCTGTAGCCATTTACACAGATCTCCCAGTCACTGCCGACCATCCAGCCATGCTCAATCGCACCGAACACAGCCGGATGTGCATTGGCTTACGCCGCTGCGGCGGCTAACTCAGCTGCGGCCTTACCTACCTGCGACTCATCAATGGTAGGCATGAGACCATGCTCCATCAACAAATCTTCCAGTTGGTCCATGGTAATCGGCGTTGGGATGGTGCCATTGCCCGCATTGGCATGGATTTTTTCAGCCAGTTGGCGATATTCACCCGCCTGTTTGGAATCAGGGGCGTACTCAATCACCGTCATGCGACGCAATTCAGCGTGCTGAACGATGTTGTCGCGCGGCACGAAGTGAATCAGCTTGGTGCCCAGCATGCCTGCCAATGCTTCAGCCAGTTCCAGTTCCTTGTCGGTCTGACGTTCATTACACACCAATCCGCCCAAACGTACGCCACCGGAGTTGGCATATTTCAAAATACCTTTGGAGATGTTATTGGCCGCGTACATCGCCATCATTTCACCAGACATCACAATGTAGATTTCCTGTGCCTTGTTCTCACGAATCGGCATCGCAAAACCACCGCACACCACATCACCCAATACGTCATAAGAAACGTAATCAATGCCATCGTAAGCGCCTTCCTCTTCGAGGAAGTTGATTGAGGTAATCACACCGCGCCCGGCGCAGCCCACACCGGGCTCAGGACCACCGGATTCAACGCAACGAATGTCCTTGAAACCGACTTTCATCACATCTTCCAGCTCCAGATCCTCTACGGAGCCAGCTTCAGCAGCCAGCGACAGAATCGTATCCTGGCACTTGGCATGTAAAATCAAACGGGTTGAGTCAGCCTTGGGATCGCAACCAACGATAAGAATTTTCTGACCCAAATCAGAAAGTGCGGCCAGGGTGTTTTGGGAAGTGGTAGACTTACCAATGCCCCCTTTGCCATAAAAAGCAATTTGCCGTAAAGCAGCCATTTTGTTACTCCTTAAACAAAAATTGTATTGCGTTAAAATTGAAAACCTGTCAATGCCAGATAACCATGCGACCGATATGAAGCCCTCCGAATCCTATTAATCCTTCTTAGTTTCATTCACTCGTTTGGCAAATCAATTTTGGTGCACCCTACCACTAGCAACTGCCGTGCCAACACCGAAATATCTATTTATCACATTGATTTACAATTAAAAAATATTTTTGTTTCGGTTTGTTTGGCCATCCACCCACCTGTTACAAACCACACAAAACGGCTTGTCGCTGTAGCAAACAGTACAAGGCCATCCGAACACATCCCACTCCGCACCCATGTCACGCCATCATGTTGATATTTATTCCAGCACGATTTTTCCTTCAACATCAACTGTCAACTCACTATCCAATCCCAAGATAACGACCATCTGCCAAATTCAGAATAACAATTTGATTAATTGCTCTATTTATCAAAAATATAAGCAAATATTAAAGGTCATTTATTGTGTGTAATGCTTGTGCGGCGGAAAACAGTCTCAAATAAACTGCATATGGCTCAAATTAATTTAGGGGAAAATCTGTACTTGGGAACGAAGTTTGCTTAATTACCTGAACAGAACGTGTCTTACGCTCATATTCAGATTCTGAACAGGATCAAAAATAAGGTTGCGAGGATGAAGTAACGAAGACAGCAATACAGTAACTGTTTCTATTTATTTGGGATCAGGATCAGATCAAGATTAAGGGGTCAACCATGCAAATTGGTGCAGATACTCAACATTTATTCGAAAACAAAAGAATTTTTGTTGTGGAAAACGACGAAATTAACAGCATGGGCCTGCAATTTATGCTGGCCGATGAAAACGAAACCCACGTGATGTCCGGGATTAGCGCTGCCATGGACAAAGCACGTGACTGGCCACCGCATCTGGTATTGCTTGGTATGGGCCTGGTGCGTAGCGAAGGGATTTCATCGATTAGCCTCATCAAAGCAGCCATGAACAATGTCAGAATTTTGCTGGTATGTGACAGTGCCAATGACGACACCGTACAAGCCGCATTGAGCCAGGGCGCTCACGGCACCTTATTAACACCGCTCCGAATCGAAACCGTCCGTCGCAAAGTCGATTCGGCCTTAGGTCGAGCGGTACCGCTTAACATTCCCGTTGTGCGAAATTGAAACCATGAATACTCATGTGCTTCCATCTGTCATCACCAACCCGCACTACACCCAGATAGGTGGGGATGAAGGCATACAGCGACTGGTTGACCGTTTTTATCAACTGATGGATGACCTGCCCGAAGCACAAGCCATCCGCATACTCCATTCACCAGATCTATCCCAACCAAAGGAACGCCTGTTCATGTTTCTTTCCGGCTGGCTTGGTGGCCCACAACGTTATACCGAGCGTTTCGGCCACCCCAAACTGCGCCAGAAGCACCTGCCGTTTCCCATAGGCGAGGCCGAACGGGATGCATGGATGCTGTGCATGACACGCGCAATCGATGATCAGGTAGCTGACGCCGCGCTGCGTCGGCAATTAACACAATCTTTTTTCAAAACTGCAGACTTTCTGCGTAACCTGTAAGGAGTATCATATGACTTTGATTACCGACACCCCATTCGCCGACCTGGAAGCACAAGGCCGTTTACTCAGCCCGGTTTTTAAGGGTCCCACCACCAAGCCAGGCCGTTTTGGCTTTCGCGGTGAAATCGCCCTCGCTTTCCAGGAATCCATGGCTGATGAAAAACGTCCACCAGCCATCAAACTTGATCAAGTCATGATGGTTTCATCCGCCGGAGAAAGTGCCATTTCTTTTCTTGCCGGCTTTGCACCCTCCCTCGCACATTTAAAATTATTGTGCGAAGTCCTGGGCGACAAACTTTCGCCTGCCGGCAAATATTTTTTCTTTGCCGGCAATCTCGACATCTCCGAAAAATACCAGATTGCTTATGCTGGCACGAACTTTTGGGTGTTGCCTTTGGATGAAGCTACTGTTTACAACGAGTTGCTGGACATATTTCACATCGAAAAAAGCGAGCTGAAAAGACTCGACACGGCGAGCAAACTGGATGCCATTGCCGATAAAGCAGCGACTTACTCCGGCAAATGGAAAGCCATCAGCTTTGAAGAAGGCCTCAAAGTCATGGGCCCCATCAAGATTCGCGAGAACCGTCCGGTTTAATTACCAGACAATTGAGCGCAATGGGCATATCATGGACGCCTGACGAAAGCACCTCCACCCTAACAGCATCGGGTGGGGATGCTGCGTATTACAATGAAACCCGCCACCTGTTCCAATCGCAAACCAGACCAGCAATTTCAACTGCAAAATTCCATTTGAACGTGTTTGCTCGATACCGTGATTTGAACAGCGGCTTTGGTTCATGTTGCGGAAGTTCATCTTGATGCGGAGTGACAGGCAGCAATTTACCCAAGCGGATATTCGGGGGGTGCGCCCTGACTGTCCCCTTGTTTGGCCTTATGGAAAGCTTTCCATAAGGCCGAATTGCAGACTGATGGCTTTTACCCTAAATTTTCCCCATAGAGCCGAATCTGAATTGATTACGAATCCAACTGACGAACAGCGCGCAAACTTTTCCACTTTATGACAGGATCAGCACACTGTAAAAACTCAAGGAATGCTTATGATAGAAGCAATTATAGAAACTTAGCGCTGGAAAACACGCGCCGAATCATGGAAAATTTAGATGCTGACTGACAACTTAACCAAGATAGCGACCAATATCGACATCGTCAATTTGATCCCTACTGAGATATTCTGCAGCATAGTCTGCGTAGATGCCCGAAGAAAGAAACAGGCCGAACAGTTCAGCATCGATATGATTATCCAGCGTCATGCGGTGCATGATACCGATGGCCCAGTTTAATGTGCCGGGCTTCCTGTATGGTCTGTCAGGCGCAGTAAGCGCCTCAAAAACATCAGCGATGGCGATGATGCGGGCTGGGATAGAGAGCTGTTCGCGCTTCAGACCCTGCGGGTAACCAGAACCATCCAGGTGCTCATGATGACTGCCGGCATACTCGGTCACGTTGCGCAAGGAATGCGGAAAAGCAATCTGTTTCAGCAAAGCGATGGTGTGAGCGGCGTGGTCCTCGATAATTTTCCGCTCCTTCGGATTAAGCGTACCGCGTTCAACGATGAGATTGTAGACTTCATCATCGGTTAGTAAGGAATGTTCCCCATCCGAATCGCGCCAGATCTGCATGGCGATAGACCGTATACGACTGATATGGTCTTCGGTCATAAACTCGCTTCCCTGATTACACCTTTTGAGGAAAGTGAAATCATCCTCCAACTGTTGTTGTCGTTCAAGATATATCTGCTCGGCAGCAGCATAATCCATGCCTTCATCAAGTGCATGATACCGATCTAAGAGTGCGTCCCTGCTCAACAACTCGAATCGCAGTGCAACCAAACCGATACGATTGACGATGCTATCGAGCTTGGTGGATTTGTCGATAATCCAGTCAGGGATAACTACTTTGCCGTAATCATGCAACATGGCAGCAATTTCGATGGCGTTGCGCTCCTCTTCATCCAGTATGAATTCAGCAAATGGTTCGCTGTTTGCGCAATGCGCCGCTTCTGCCAGCATCATGGCAATCCGGGGTACGCGTCGACAATGTCCTGCCATGTGGGGCGACTTAGCATCGATCGTGGCAGAGGTGACGGCGACGAAGGACAAGAACAGTTTTTGCTCGGCGGCATAGAGCTGTGCATTGTGCAAGGATGCAGCAGCCATCAAGGACAACGTCTGTGCCTGCTTCATATCTCTGGCAGTAAAACCGCCACTGTGCTGCGAAGCCAGCACCAGCAGTCCGAGGTTTTTACCATGGGCGTGTAAGGGCAGCCACAACAACGACTCGAATTCCGGCACCGTCAACAATGGGACAGACTTCAAATCGTTGATGATATCGGTGGACTCATCCGCCGCGATGTTGGCAAAGAATTCGCTGGCTGCGAATCGCCCGAACATATCATTGGCAGTGTTACCAAAGCATTGTATCAAGGCCGGTTTACCATCGGCATCACGCATAAAAACAGCACCATAGTCGGCACCCAATTTACTGTTGTCGAACTCCTTCAATAGCGCGGCAGCGACTGTAGCTGGCTTAAGCGAACGGTTGAGGCTGACTGCCGCCCGTTGCAACAAAGCCACCTCGCGATAACTTTCCAATGCTTCCTGAGTGAGGGAACGTTGCGCGTATTCGGCGTCAAGCATGCCCTGTAGACTATGAGCGAGAAAACCGCCGCCGCTTTTGGCCAGAGGGTCATTGTCAGTTGGGGGCAGCAACAGCAACACGCCGACTTGCTCGCCATTACGCGTGAGTGGAAAATTCAGTGCGCCCTCGCGCGCTTCAGTCAGGTCGCCCACCGCAGTGCCCATCTCCGCCAGCTTTTTGCCCCCAAGCCATAGCGCAACGGAGGTGTCTGGCGCAAACAAGGGTTGAACCAGTTCGAATTGCCGCAATATCCACTCCGTTTTTAGAAAGCGCGGCGTCATGTTCACGACACGGTCAATATCTTCTGGGCCAGTGCGATGATCTCGTCGGGATCAAAAGGCTTGGTAACGAAGTGGTGCGCACCAACTTCGAGGCCACGCGTCCGGTCCGATTCCTGACCTTTCGCCGTCAGCATGACGATGGTGGTATCAGCCAGATCAGGGTTACCTCTCACTGCGGCGCAGACCTCATAGCCGTTCATGAGTGGCATCATCACGTCCAGAAACACCAAGTTTGCCCGTTCGCGCTCGATCAGTGTTATGCCTTCGACCCCATTGACAGCAGTGAAGATTCTCGGTTCGCCTTCCAATTCTTCCAGAGTCTGTTCAAGCAAAGCTCGAATATGAACCTCGTCATCCACAATCACAATTGTTTTAAACATCATAGCTTCCTTTGTTTAGTTAGGATTCGACCGCCACCACTGGTAAAACCATGACCTTCAGCGAAGGATCGGCATTAAGTAAGCTGATATCAACTTGACTGAGCAGATCGACTGGAATTGCTACCATGCCTTTAAAGCCCGCACAAAGGCGAGTAGGCAACTCGCGGACCGTACAGAAATCGACTTCACACCAAGCGGCGTAAGCTTTCGGCACTGTAGTTGGTGCATGCTCCCCATCATAGAGCATCAGAAAATGTACCGTCTCCGTGGTCTCCGTGTTGTTGGTAGTCGGTTGATTCAGCAATGACCGAATGTTTTTGATGAATAACTCTTCATTCGGCGGTTTACCCATGGCGGCATCCCCCCCTGCGGCTTCCCAGTCCGGGATGGCCGAGATCACCATGATAGGGATGTTGTGCAATTCCGGGTCGGCGCGAAACAGCGCGATAGCCGTGCGTCCATCCATCACCGGCATGGCAAGATCCATGGTGATCAAATCCGGCGCGAAGCCCCTCGCTGCTGACAGCGCCATCTGCCCATCCATCGCGGTGGCAACTTCAAAACCCTGTTCTTGCAACAACTGAGCGAAGTAATCACGTATACCTGGATCGTCATCTACCACCAGCACCTTGGGTTTCCCCTGACTGCGATCGGAAACGATGGTGCGGTCATCGTCGGAAACTGGTGCGATACCGCCCACGGAAACAGGGCTAGTCGGCGGTTTAGTTGCGGCAGGCAAGGTCAGCGTGAAAGTGCTGCCATGGTTGGGTTGTGATTGCGCCCACACCCTTCCGCCGTGCCGGTTTATGATCTCGCGGCAAATGGCCAACCCCAAACCGGTACCTTTAGGGCGATCCTGCAAAGTGTCACCATGCATGGATTGCTGAAACTTGTCAAAAATTGCCTCAGCATCTTCCGGTGGAAAGCCGATACCGGTATCGCGGATTTCAATCTGAATCAAGCTGTCCGAATTAAGAAAAGCATGAATCATTATCGACCCACTGTCCGTGAATTTGACGGCATTGTTGATCAGATTGACCAACACCTGCAACAGGTGATCGGCATCGCCAATAATTATTGGCAGGTCCGGCTGGATGTCGAGTTGCAACGTAATTTCAGGTTTTTGCTCGAACATGCCATATGTCGCATTGACCGCATCCCGCATGAAATCGGCGACCTGTATCGGCGCATCGCGCCATTCGGTTCGTCCAGCTTCAATCTTGGCCAAATCGAGGACATCGTTAATGAGGCGGGTAAGCCGTTCCGATTCCTTAAGGATAATTTTCAGGTTTTCCTGAACACGGAGGACTTTCTTCTCCAGACCGGCATCCCCATTCGTCAATGGTGCAAAGCTGCGCACGAATTCGCGCTCAATCAACTGGCTGAATCCACGGATGGAAGTCAACGGAGTACGCAATTCGTGCGACACCGAGGACAGGAAGTCCGACTTCATCTGATCAAGTTTTTGCAGACGCTGGTTTGTTTTCTCCAGCTCCATATAGCTATCGCGCAGTTTTCTTTCTGCATCCTCTGCTGCATCCTTTGCCTTCAGCACCGCTTCAGTGGCTTCATGCTCGACCGTGAAGTCCTCGACCGTCCATACTGATCCATGCAACAAATTGCTTGAAATAGTACGACCGCTAAGCCTCGACCAGAACAGCGAACCATCTTTGTGCCGCATCTGCATAGTTAGGTGGGCGGTATTTCCTCGCGCCAATTCGTAATAGGCCTCACCCGCAATACGATAACTCGCCTCATCCGGATACCAGCAGCGCGTTGGCTGACCGTGCAGCTCACCCGGACCATAACCGAACAACTCTTCAAGTTTTTTGTTGGCCCTGATCATCACACGATCCTTGACCAAGGCAACACCAAACGTCGATGTCTCAAAGATCGCTGCCATTTCCTCTTTTGTCTGCAAAATTTCTTCAGCAGCTTCGTGCTCGAAAGTGATGTCCTCGACCATCCATACCGAGCCGCGTGACAGATCGTCGTAGAGAGCACGACCGCTAAGCCTCGACCAGAACCGCGAACCGTCTTTGCGTTGCATCTGCATCTCTTGCCGATAGATATTGCCTTTTGCCAGATTGCTATAAGCCTCACCGACAGTGCGATAGCTTTCCTCATCCGGATACCAGCAGCGCGTTGGCTGACCGTGAAGCTCACCCGAATCATAACCGAACAACTCTTCAAGTTTATTGTTGGCCCTGACCATTATGCGATCTTTGATAAAGGCGATGCCAGCGGTTGACGAATCAAAGACCGCTGTCATTATCTCTAATTGCTCGGCAATAGGATGGTCAGCAACTTCCGCCGTCCCGCGCAAAACGCGGATTTCTTCGCGCAGCATTAGATTTTCAGCCTCTAGTGCCTCGACCAAATCAGGATTATCAGTCCCCATTAATGCGACCTCCAAGCAGCGTTACAAAAGCGCCATGCGTTTACCAGCGCGCCGTCCACCAGCAGTATGGTATCCCCTGTATATACAAATTTTATAAAAAAAACAATTTAAAGATACCTTTATCATTATATCAGCTATTCAAATCTGAGGTCATTCTGAGAATGCTTTGTGGCCGACCCGATATCGTAACGAGTGGTGGGGGTGCGATTGGAATTAGTGGTAGGTTTAGGGTGTAATACGCAGATACGGCGCTGGAAACCGTGACCGCTTACCATCAGCATAGCAAACACCAATTTAGAGCGCTACGCCGCCGATCCAGAGGCCCTGGACTGGAGCGCACAACGGTAAAGCCGCTCCAGCGTTGTCGCCTAACGCCTGCAGGTTGGTGCTGCCCCACAGATTAAATCACTGGATAACTTCACAACGCTGGATGTGTCGGGCAAGTTAGTGTGCCTGAATTTATCTAAATTTCTTGCTGGTTTAAGACCCCGCCCTTCAGGGCGGTAGGAGCGCCACGCTCCAGCGAAAGCTGGAGTGATAGATGGCGCGGTTGGGAAGGGGATGCACACCCCTTCCCAACTGAATATCCATCGACCGTATGGGCGATGACCTTATTGCTTGCGGCATACTTGAATTTGAGCACAATGCCCTAATTTTCATCGTATGGTTTTTCCAACTTGGAGAATACTGCGATGCAACACATTCGACAGCCTGCCGTTGCCGGCACGTTTTATCCGGGTGTATCAAGTACCTTAACGCATGATGTCGAGGCCTTTCTGGCAGCAGCCAGACTGGAACACGGCTCACCCACCCACGACAAATTACCCAAAGCAATCATTGTGCCGCATGCCGGTTATGTTTACTCCGGCGAGATCGCTGCCGCAGCCTATGCCAGTCTGGCTGCCGGGCGCGATCAAATTACACGCGTGGTATTGCTCGGCCCTGTGCACCGCGTACCCGTACGCGGCTTGGCTTTGCCTGATGTGGATCTGTTTGCGACGCCGCTGGGTAATATTCCCATTGACAAAGACGCGGTTGCCTTGCTCAATATGCTGCCTCAAATTGTCACCAGTGCCGCAGCCCATGCCTGGGAACATTCGCTGGAAGTGCAATTGCCTTTCCTGCAATCGGTATTGGGCCATTTCAAACTGATCCCTTTGGCGGTTGGCGATGCGACCGACGTTGAAGTCGCCGACGTACTGGAAGCATTGTGGGGCGGCCCGGAGACTTTGATCGTCATCAGTTCCGACCTGTCGCATTTTCTGCCCTATGCCACAGCACAAGCTGTGGATCGACAAACCGCCCAGCACATTCTGGCGCTGCAGGGTCCGCTAACCCACGAACAAGCCTGCGGCGGCACGCCCATTAACGGCATGTTGCTGGCTGCCAAACGCCACCATCTGCATCCATTGTTACTGGACTTGCGCAACTCGGGTGACACCGCTGGCGATAAAGATCGCGTAGTCGGGTATGCATCATTTGCATTGATGGAGGAGATCGACTATGCGAACTGAGTATGGTCAAATTTTACTACCGATTGCTCGCTCAGCCATCGCTGAGAAATTTGGTCAGATCATTCCTGCCAATGAAGATGACAGCTGGCTGCAGGAACACCGGGCCTGTTTCGTTACGCTCACGCAGCGCGGGCAATTGCGCGGTTGCATCGGCACACTGGAAGCGCATCGCTCACTGCTATTCGATGTCAAAGCCAATGCACAAGCTGCCGCATTTCACGACCCGCGCTTTCCTCCCCTGACAAAAGCCGAACTGGACGCTACTGAGGTTGAGGTATCCCTGTTGTCGGTGATGCAAGACATGACTTTTCTCAATGAACAGGACGCGCTGGCGCAATTGCGCCCGGAAGTGGATGGTGTTTTGTTTGAATACGGTCATTACCGCAGCACTTTTTTGCCGCAAGTATGGGAACAATTGCCCGACCCAACCGAATTCATGGCTCATTTGAAACACAAAGCCGGCCTTAGCCCAGGCTTCTGGGCTGAAGGGGTGAGGTTATCTCGCTATACGGTAAGCAAGTGGAAAGAAGGGGTCCCCACAGAATGATTGCAACCAACCATCATCCCGGTAAATATTGGCATGTCATCGATGATGATCGCATCCAGTGCGACCTGTGCCCGCGTGACTGCAAACTTAAGGAAGGTCAGCGAGGTGCCTGCTTTGTGCGCATGCGCGAAGACAATCAAATCGTATTGACCACCTATGGGCGTTCATCCGGGTTTTGCATCGACCCCATAGAGAAGAAGCCGCTGAATCATTTTTATCCCGGTAGCAGTGTGCTGTCGTTCGGCACAGCAGGCTGCAATCTGGCGTGTAAGTTCTGCCAGAACTGGGACATCAGCAAATCCAAAGACATGGATAAGCTGATGGATCAAGCTGCGCCAGAGACCATCGCCATCGCCGCCGAACAAAGTGGGTGCAAGAGCGTAGCCTTTACTTACAACGATCCAGTCATTTTTGCCGAGTACGCCATGGATACGGCAGACGCCTGCCACGCGCGCGGCATCAAAACTGTTGCCGTAACTGCCGGTTATATTCACGACGCGGCACGGCGTGATTTTTTCAGCAAGATGGATGCGTCCAATGTTGACCTCAAAGCCTTTACCGAAGACTTCTATTTCAAGCTGACGGGTTCACAATTGCAACCCGTGCTGGACACGCTTGTTTATCTCAAGCACGAAACTGATGTCTGGTTTGAAATCACTACTCTGCTCATCCCCGGCAAAAATGATTCCGAAGCCGAAATCACTGCCATGTGCCAATGGATCATGCAGCAACTGGGGCCCGATGTGCCCCTGCATTTTTCAGCGTTTCATCCTGATTACAAAATGCCGGACATTCCGCAAACGCCCACATCCACGCTGATCATGGCGCGAGACATCGCATTGCGTGCAGGTTTGCATTATGTTTACACTGGCAACGTACATCACGCCGATGGTGATACCACTTTTTGCCCTGACTGCCACGCGCCGCTCATTGTGCGCGACTGGTACCAGATCAAATCATATCGCCTGACGCCGGATGGTCACTGCCCGGATTGCAACAGCCTGATCGCAGGCAGATTTGATGCCAAGCCGGGCAAGTTTGGCCGGCAACGCATCCCGATTGCGATCAATCAGGATTGGGTCTGATTCAATCCGGATTTGACTGATTGCTGGCAAGCCGCTTGCTAAGTGGTACGAAAAAATGGAGACGGACCGATGACTGCCCTGCTTGAACAACTTGTTCACATTCCCAGCGACTCTATTCATATTGAAGGCATGCTGGAACTACCGGAAAATGCGCAGGGCATCGTGCTGTTTGCCCACGGCAGCGGCAGCAGCCGCCACAGCCCGCGCAACAACTATGTCGCCAGAATATTGCGCGAGGCAGGTATTGGGACGCTGCTGATGGACTTACTGACGCAGCAGGAAGACATGAATTATGAAACCCGTTTTGATATTCCGCTGCTCACCCATCGCCTGCTGGATGCCACACGCTGGATCGGCCATGAGCCAGTCACGCAAAACTTACCTGCAGGATATTTTGGCGCGAGCACCGGCGCGGCGGCTGCACTACAGGCCGCCGCACAATCCCCGCACAACATTGCAGCAGTCGTTTCGCGCGGTGGGCGTCCTGATCTTGCCGGTGCTGCGGCACTGGGCAAAGTACGCGCACCAACACTGTTACTGGTTGGGGGCTTTGATGACGTAGTCATCGAGTTGAATCAGAGTGCTTACGATCTGCTGAATTGCCAGAAAGTCTTCACCATCATTCCTGGTGCGACGCATTTGTTTGAAGAGCCTGGCACACTGGAACAAGTCGCCCACCAAGCAGCGGCCTGGTTTAAAAAATACCTGACACCCAAAATCTAATGCCAGCAAAATCAATGCCTATGCACTGTCTTTTAATATTGCGATCACTTCCTCATCTTCTATCTGCGGAAAATCCGCATAGAACTGCCCCACAGCCTGAAAATGCTCGGGCGCTTCCAGACAAATCACTTCATCGGCATATTGTTGTACCTTGATCAAGGTGTCTGGGGGAGACACCGGGACAGCACAAATCAATTTTTCCGGGTGCCTGGCACGCAAACTGTGCAATGCGGAAATCATGGTTGAACCAGTTGCCAAACCGTCATCAATCACAATAACAATACGGTTACTGGGGTCAATAGGAGGACGTATCGGGGTATATTGGGCACGACGCTGACGTATTGTTTCCATTTGCAACCGCTTTTCAGACGCGATGTAATCGGGCGTACCGCCTGCCGCTGCCGCATAATCGGCAATAAAACTCCAGCCGCTTTCATCCACCGAGCCAATCGCAAATTCCGGATGAAATGGTGCTCGCAACTTGCGCACCAGCACCACATCAAAGTCGCCATCCAAACGGTCTGCAATGAGTTTCGCCATGGGCACCGAACCACGGGGAATGGCCAGAATCAACGGATTTTTTCCCTGATATTGCATCAGCTTATCCGCCAGTTGTTTTGCTGCATCATCACGATCACGGAACATGCACTTACCTCCCCTTCATCTTGTTAAACAACCGATTGAAAGTTTTCTGCTGCCTTGTTTCCACCAACGCGGCGAAATGCTGTTTGAATGATTTACGTACTTTAATCTTGCGTTTTTCGAGTCGGCGCCTCATTAACTTAATGGCACACAACGCGTTTTTCATCACCGGTGTGGCTGGTGCCTGTTGCCGGAATGTCACCAGAAAAGCCTGCTGAACCTGCAAATCCTGATATTCGCCCAGCACATCTTGCAGTGACTTTAACACATTGAGCGGTTGCTTAAGCATGATCGCCGAATAGCCGCTTTGAAAAAATTCAATCAGGTAACGTAATTTTTTACAGGATTTTCGTAATGCATGTAAATCTTGCGGGGGACTGTGTGCCCGGATTGCGTTGCCTTGCTTCATGACGCGACGCAACATGTGCCAAATGCGCCTGTTCGCAAAACTGGGCAATGAACACCTGGCATCAGGCAGTCTGTTGCAAACAGGTAACGGTGAGGCCAAATAGGCAGTCCAAGCGGCAATCAGCCTGATATAACGTCGTGAGTTCAAACTTTCGACTAATTGCTGATGGGCTAACTGCTGCCGATGCTGCAAAAACTCGTACAATGGCGCCAGATCTTTGCATGTTGCTGGCCCCAAGCGGGTCTTGTCGGCTTCAAGCCTGCACAGATAAACATCCAGATCACGCACTCGCCCCGTGAGTTCATTCAACCACGCAAACCCGCGACTGAGTTGCCGCCTGTTGCGTTGTGGCATCACGCCGCGAATCTGTCCGAGTAAAACATGTTGCCGTCGCACGGCAATGCGGAAATTATGCAGAAATTCCGGGTCTACCCCTGCCTGAACACCAACCACATTGGCATTCATCATCGCCAGCAATCGTTGCATAATGGCGCGAACGGTCTCATCTACCCTCATACCGGCAGTAAAATTTAAATCGGGATTGGACGCAACCACCGGTGGCAAAGCCGATCCTGCTGCAATTTGAATGGCTTAACTCCTTTTCTGATCAATCAAACCCATCGCAGACGCCGGGTTGAATGATGCTCACACCAGTGCCAAAATCACATTGGCGGCATTGAACATGGCACAAACCGGGGTATCCGTCATCAACCCCATCTGTTCGGCCACATCATTATTCACCACAGCGGTGATTATTTTTTCATTGTGCAAGCGCACGCTGACTTCCGTGTACAAATCACCGGGATGAAGATGACGAATCACGCCGCAAAAACGATTTTCAAAACTGATCCCCAACACGGTATCCGTACTCAGCACCACTGCACCGGCCTTGAACAAAGCATACACCTCCATGCCCTCCACCAAACCCATCGCTTGCATGCTGTGTTGCGTGACCACAGCGATGATCTGATTTTCAGCATCAATACGGATATGCACCTCGACGTGGACCGGGCCAGCCAGCAAACGCGTGATACGTCCGGAAAATTGATTACGCGCGCTGGTGGTCAATGAAAATTTACGCAACAGGCGCTGGAATTCATCAAAATCCTCTAACCCTCCCGCCAGAGTACCCAGTGCGCGCTGATATTCACCTTCTATTGCACGGAACAGGTGAATCACGCGGCGTCCATGGTCAGTCAAACGCGTGCCCCCACCATGCTTTCCTCCGGTGGTACGCTCTACCAAAGGGGTGTCAGACTGGTTATTCATGGCGTCAACCGTATCCCACGCACCACGATAACTCACCCCCACAACCTTTGCTGCTTGACTAATTGACCCATGCGTGCCGATGGCTTCGAGCAAATCGATCCGCTGTCCGCCCAAAAAAGAAACGCCATCTTTCTCCAACAAAAAACGGCCCTTAAAACGCTGACTGCTTTCAGACATATGCACTCCCAAGCTTCGAACACGAGCTGATCATTCTACAGCCTGAAAGGCTATCTGACTTAAAGAAAATTGACTGTAATAATGAAGTCAATCAGGCTTCAAGCTGGCTGGATGATGGCAGAAACAACAGCTTGTCAATGTAAAATTCGCCCCATGATCAAAATATTGCAATAACTATTGCTCTACCACCCTAAACTGCGCATGGCAGGCCACGCAGCCTTCAGTCACTTTACTCAATGCACGCAATGTTACAGGATAATCAGATGTGCTCGCTGCCGCGCGACTCACCGCAGCAAACCGATCGGCCGCATGATGCATGGATACCCCCACATCATGCATAGCCTTCGGCATATAAGGCGCGATATCGCTGCTGGCTGACAGCGCCCCGGAAATACTGGGAAAATGCTGTGCGTCAGATGGGTTGCCAGCCATGGAAGGCATGCGACACGCCGCAGATCCCGGTGCAGACAAACCCAAATGCTGTTGGGCAATTTGTGCGGCGCGTTCAAACTCGCCGTTGGCCAATGCGGCCTGAATGTCTGCAATTTCTACCAGATGCTGACGCATCCCCGCCAAAAAATGCGCCCGCACTGCAGCGGGAACCTTGACGACTTGCCGGGTATCCAATAGCTGAAGCGCATCAGCGGCAAAAACAAACTGCGTCACGAAAATCAAACTAATTGTTACCAAAAATTGTCGTTTCATGTCAAGAGTCCTACCTGTGTTCGTCCTGGATATTACAATTTAGCAACAATCGTGCCATTTCTGCTTGTCTTTTTTCTTGCTGGTTTAATACCCCGGCCTTTAGGCCGGGGACCTCATTGCCGGAAACATGACGGAGCTGATGGATGATTCGGCTTAAAATAAAACCAAACCGATTCCCGCCCGCAGGTTTCATCAAAAGTTATACTGCATCATAATGCGATTATCCACATAAGCAGATCCCATCAACGGCACATCATGCTCTATACCCAAACGGTCGCGCAAGCTCAAGCCTTTGAGTTTGCCTGTGAAATGCCACGCCACATCCAGCATATAAGCACGCACATTGGCCACAGGCACCCCAGGGGTCTGATCGGTGTAGTATTCTGACACCGTAGGAATAATGTCCAAATTAGACAAGGGGTGCAGATTAGCGCCCAGCATCCACGCACTGCCCGGTGCCCGTGCAGACACCAAACCGTAGTTCATTACCGTGGTGTATAACGGATCCGTATTATAAATCTGGGTATAGGGCGAGAACAGGTTCCCGTTGTACACTTTATTTGTCGTACTCACCCCTGTAGCGGGATTAATTCCCGGTGTCGTGATCGCGCCATTGCTGGGTACATTGTTATAGGCTACAAATACATTGCCTAAATGTTGCTTCAAGTTCATGCCCAGTTTCAAACCATACACTTGGGCATTGATAGGGCCAGCATCTTCGCTACCCAAACCGGTTTCATTCACATACTGACCATCAATAAACCAGGTTCTCCCTGCGAAGGCGGGGGCGTAACCACCTTCCAGATAGGTCATCTGCGCCAGATTATCCCATTGATATAACCAGGCCGCCGCACTCACTTCTTGCCCTTTGTAAGTCAAACCGGCATCCGTTGCACCACCACTTTCTGCAAGCGTGACCAATTTGTCATACGGCAAGACGGCCAGACTGGTTTCATCAAATGCGGCATTGCTGCGATCCTTGTATTGAAAAATACGATCTATCGACAATTGCGCGCCAGACGAACCCAAACTCATTTGCGTGCTCACCCCTTCAAACAGGTTGGGAATCATAAACCCGTCGCTGAGGTTGTTCCAGGGGTTATTAATCAGCTCATTCCCGGCGCGAAGCATAAAACCCGGGTTCTGGTATTGCAACCAGGCTTCGCCCAGGGAAGTTTGAGTGCGATTGGTGCCCATCAGCAGAGGATTCAAATAGGGCAGGTTATAACCAGTGGGATCTTTACCAGGGGTATAATTATTCATGCCGATGTCGTAAGCGCCATACAAGGCTGCTGCCGCAGAAAATCCATCCCAGATAGCGGTTTCGAGTTTCACCTTCCCTCCAAATGAAACCGCATTCATATCTCTTAAAAAAGCAGGTTGTGCACCCGCATAGTCACGACCGAAGTCATACAGACGGGCATCACCCGACACATCACCATTGCTGAACCAGTCTGAAAAATTCGTTGCTTCAGCCGCATAAACTTGGCTACAGGCTGACGATAGCCCCATCGCCACCACAATTGCTGACAATTTAAAATATTTCATGACCAACCCCTTTTTACCGTTGAAATTTAAAATTTTTTTATTTGCTTCTGTTTGACCGACTGCGTTACCGTAATGCAATTACTTGCTTAACGATAAGCAAAAGATATGCCAAAGAAAAATTTAGCGCATTTAAATTCAATGAATCACAGCAAACCGGTTGGGCCTGTAGCCCCTGAAGCAATGAGGTCCCCGACCTTCAGTCCACAGCTTTCAACCAGCAAGTCGAAATGATAAAATAACATAACGATTGTAGTATTCAATACATTTAGTGTAAGCATCTCGACATAACGAGTATTGATTTGTACATCATCATATGGCACTGGCATGCCGCTCGGTGACAAGGGGAAGCCGACAAGCGCGGAGGGGATCCTGCTCGGGTGTCATTAGTCCAGGGGCCTGAGACCGGTCTGACCGCTTTTTAAATCAGCGCCACCGATTTCACTTGCACCCAAATACTTTCACCCATTTGAAGACCGAGCGCGGTCGCAGCACGCTTGGTCAAGCGTGCAAGCAACAATGAAGTACCCACACGAACCTGCACCAAAGCCAAACCGGGATGCGTGTCATCCAATATTGCCGTGATGTGGCCCTGCAAGCTGTTTTGTATACTGCTTTGTTCGGGCGGGTGTCGCGCCAAACTGACATCCCGGGCAAGAATAAGCAGCCTGACTTTTTTACCCACTGGCAAGTCGTGGTCCCGCATCCACAAACCACCGCCCGGGAAATCCATCCGTGCCAAATGCCATGGCATGTCGATTGCGCCCACTTGACCATCAATAATCGCGCCGATGTCTTCGTCACGCTGGAAGCGTTGATCGGGTTGTGCCATCGCCACAGACATGGGTCTGTTTGAAATCACCTGCCCCGCTTCCATCACCACCAAATGATCCGCCAAACGCGCCACCTCATGATGGTCGTGGCTGACATACAAGACAGGAATGGCCAGCTCATCGCGCAGGCGTTCCAGATAAGGGAAAATATCCTGTTTGCGCTGCACATCCAGCGCCGCCAAAGGCTCATCCATCAACAAAATTTTCGGGTTAATCAGCAAAGCCCGTGCAATCGCGACGCGCTGACGCTCCCCGCCAGAAAGTCCTTGCGGTTGCCGCTGGAGCAGATGAGCGATGCCCAACAAGTCAACAATGTGTTCAAAATGAGTAAGCTGGCCTGATTTCGTCCGTTTGACACCATACTGCAAATTGCCCATGACGCTCAAATGGGCGAACAAACTGGCTTCCTGAAACACATAACCCAGTGGCCGCCGATAGGGTGCCAGCCAGGTACTTTGGTCTTGCCACACCTCACCCAGAACGGAAAGCAAGCCTTCTGGCGCACGCTCCAACCCGGCAATGCAACGCAACAACGTGGTTTTACCCGAACCGGAAGTGCCAAAAAAAGCCGTCACGCCGCGCCCGGGCAACACCAAATCCACATCAAGTTGAAAACCCGAACGGTCAAGCCGGAAACGCGCAACGATGTCGCTCATGAAACACCGTCCTGTCGCCTGGCAGGTTGCCTCGCGTACACCAGCAACAGCACCAGGAATGAAAACAACAACAGCATCAGCGCAAGATGATTAGCCTCTGCATATTCCAGCGCCTCCACATGATCGAAAATTTGCAGGGAGGCTACCCGTGTAATGCCGGGTAAATTGCCGCCGATCATCAATACCACGCCAAATTCACCCACAGTGTGGGCGAAACTCAGGGTGATTGCGGTCAGAAAAGCGGGCCAGGTCAAAGGCAGCACCACCGTAAAAAAAGCATCCAGCGGGGAGGCACGCAAGGTGGCTGCCACTTCCAGCGGCCGGTCGCCCAACGCCTCAAAGGCGTTTTGCAACGGTTGAACCATAAAGGGCAATGCATACAACACCGAAGCGACGAGCAAACCGGCAAAGCTGAACGGCAACGGAGCTATGCCTAATGTGTGAGTAAGCATGCCCAATGGGCCTTGGGGGCCCATGGCAATAAGCAGGTAAAACCCGAGCACAGACGGCGGCAAAACCAGGGGCATGGCCACCGTCACGCTGACCAGCACCTTCCACCATGCCCGGCTGTGCGCCAGCCACCATGCAATGGGCGTGCCGATCAGCAATAAAATGGCCGTGACGCTACCAGCCAGCTCCAGGCTTAATACGAGGGATTGCAGATCGCCGTCACTCAAAAACATCATGCCTCGCCTTTGCGTACGCTATTTGGTTGTGGCAACGGATGGCAACACAAACCCGTATTGGGTCATAATGGCCCGTGCAGGTGTGCTGTTCATATAGGCCACAAACTGGTGCGCCAGCGGATTCTCAGCACCATGACTGGTGATCACATAGGCTTGCTCCATAGGGCTATGCAGGGAATCGGGGATCAACCAGTAGCCACCTTGACTGGCCAGCTGGGGATTAACGGCCAAAGAAAGCGCGATGATGCCGACTTGCGCATTCCCGGTTTGGACGAATTGCGCCGTTTGTGCGATGTTCTCACCGTACACCAGCTTGGGTTCAACCTTGTCCCACAGACCAGCTGAACGCAAAGCTTCTTCCGCCCGTTGTCCATATGGGGCATGTTTTGGATTGGCAATTGCAATGCGGGTAATACTGGGATCAGTGAGGCTGGACAAGCTCATTTTGCTGGCGTTCCGTGTTGCACTCCACAATACGATGCGTCCCATCGCATAAGGAATCACCGGGGAAGCGGTCATTTTCATTTGCGCCAACTTGCGCGGGAAACCAATGTCGGCAGAAAAAAACACATCATACGGCGCGCCTTGCGTAATTTGAGTGGTGAAATTTCCCGACGAACCGTAAACCACCTTGATCTCATCATTGGGATGAGTACTTTTAAAATTGTGGATCAGGTCATCCATCGCAAACTTCAGGTCAGCAGCGGCCGCAATGGTCATGGTTTCGGCATGAACCGCCAGAGAAAATAACAGCGCACAGCCAAGCAGTAACAATCGAATGAATTTCATATCAACCCTCTTTTCAAGATGATGCATTATAAAATAATGTCGTGTTTCAGACAGCGTTATATCATCCAGTATATAACGATATGTTATAAAGCAGAATTCATGCCAAAAATGCATCTCGCATCTGTTGCAAATTTTGCGTCACTTCTCATCGTGTTCGGGCGGCATCAAGTTAGATGAGATGGTCATTGCCGCGATAGCCTGCTATCCATCTCAAATTCCAGGTAATAAATTCTGAAATGGTCTTCCATTTTGCCCGCCTCCGGTATAGAGCCGACACGTTCCGGGTACTGCAACAGAACAGCAAACCATTAAAATATTCCAGTACGCGCAGAAACACACTTGCCACAGCATTCATGGTGATGTTGTCGCCACGGCGTTTGATGTACACATCCGCCGCGTCTATCAGCATCACGGCATCCCAACGCTGGGCGCGGGTCAAAATCTCGTTGAGTACCGTTTCCATCGCGGACACTCAGCCCCATCTGACCTGAGTGCACGCGATACAGCGGACTGTTTGATGATTTCGGAATACACTTCGGCGGTGAGTGTTTTGCCCACGCCCGCCGGACCTGCGCGCAACACCGTGGTTTTGACCATGAGCTCAACATAGGGACGCTCTATTTACAATTTCGTTACTGGTTGCCTTCCAGAATTTCCAGCGCCACCAATTGAGCGTTCAAAGCCTCTCGCCCCCAGGAACCGGCTTCATTGTCAAAAATTGGGTCATGCTCCAGCGCTGCGGTGGCTTGCGAATCTGACCAAAAAATCTTGTGTCTTGGGCTACGCTGCGCCAAAGCAGCGACACACGCATCGATTTCACTGACTGCTTCGACGTCAAACACGCCTTCACCCAGCAAATAATCCGCACGGTACAGCGGCGTATCCCAACCATGCTTTTCACCCAAGTTACAAATGGCCGGAAATTCCTCACGCGCATCGGCAGCGTCGGCGATTTTTCCGACCAGGTCAAGCAATTCTCTCGCAGTCACGACATCGAATATTTCCCATTCTTTGCGCGCATCGCTGACGTAAATTTTACGCAACAAGTCCTGCCGGTCAAATGCAAACCAAGCATGCGCTTTACTTTTTCCTGGAAATTCAACAATATAAATCATAACCCCTCCTTTACGACATGGATTTCCGGGTGAAAATCACCCCTTCACCATTCAGCCCGACTAATACGTAAACAAAGCACGCACCTCATCAGGCTGGTGTGTGAGCAGATAAACAACACGCTCACTCGCTTCCAGCGCTCCTTCCAGGTATCCCGCCGCATAGCCCGCCGTTTCAGACCCACCAAAATAGAGTGTGGCATCCCAAAAAGACCGGCGTAATAACGCATCGTCGTATAATGGGCGTACTGCGGACGGAACGCGATCCAGCGCGCTACAGGTATAGGGTTCATTCGCCCAGTCTTGTATATGCTGCACGCCTTGATCCGCCTCGCTGCCGAAAAGCTGCACCAATTGGCTCTCAATGAGCAAGGGCATGCCGGTCTGAAATGAAGCACGCAATTCTGGCGTTAAAGCGATAAACCCACCCAGGGCGGCCCGCTCGCCAGCGGCATCGCACGCATCAAAGGTTTCGTAAAGCATCGCTTGTTCATGTTCAACAAAGGCATTGCCAGCCAGACCGGCAGCGCGCCAAAAGGGATGTGGAAATGCCACCAGCACCTTGGCCTGATTGGCCATCCAGGTTTGCGTCGCACGCATGCGCTGGTGCAGCGCCTCATCCAGTGGCGGATCAAAACGCACGGTCTCTTCCAGCACGCGCGGCGGCACGGTCAGCACCACCCGCCGTGCCAGGATCTGCGTGATGCCGTCAGCGCTGCGAAAATGCAACTCAACATGATTGTGCTGTTTGACCACGGCAATCAACTCATGCGCCAGATGCACAGTATGATCCGGCAACTTTGCCGCCAGCGCCCGCACGAGACGCGACATCCCGCCCGCCAAACGCTGTGCACCCTGGTGTATGCCATCCGTTGAGTAAACTTCAGGAACTTTCTCCGGGTCATGGAGCCGCAATACCTGCCCCTGATCATACTGAGGGAAAGCCGTCAACCCAAGTGCCGCCACCATTCTGGCCATGCGTGGCTGCGTCTTTGGCCAAAACCAGGCAGGTCCCATGTCCAGGGCGGTGTCCCCATCATGTTGGGTCAAGATGCGGCCACCCAAACGATCTCGTGCTTCATACAGCGCGAACGTTCGGCCTTGTTGCTGTAATCCATTCGCCAGGGCCAGACCACTTAAACCGCCACCCACTATCGCCGTGTCCAGCATATCTTTCTCCACCAGTCATATCATTTCTTGTCTAGCAAATACCATTCCCCGTGGGAACGGTGCATTTATTCGCCCAATAACGCCATCTTTAGCGTGTTTACAGGAAACAAACCTCCTTATCGTGATGTCGCACTGTCGTGTTTACGACAAAACGCATCAGCCATCTTGTGCCATATGTCGCATTGCGGCAACACAGTCTGTTTACACTATAACTACAAAATAGATCTTTGGCTTTTATCTTACTGATTTAAGCCACTTGAAGTGCGCACAACGCAGCACCACGCCCACTCAAGCCAGTTTGGTATGATTTATGCATATCTAAAGTACCTTATGTCAACAACAGGAGACCGTCATGACCGCCATTACCGAAGTCGTCCTTGATATTCAGGGACAAGATGCCTGGATTGCCTCACAGGAAAATATCAACAGTGGAATCACCGCAGCGCTTGCTGTGTTTGCACGACACGATGCAAACCTGCTGGAGTGCGCCAAAGCCAATGAAAAATTGTTACGCGGCAACGACCTGCTCAGCGAGCAAGAAGTACATTTGTGCCTCATTTGGGATGAAGCGGATTACGCCGCATTCCACGCCATTACTGTGGGATGGTTAAGCCGGGATATTGATATTGAAATCACCGTGCATTAAATCAGGTAAATTGATTTGGTCGGCAGTTAGTAAAGCAAAAGGATAAACTTTTCTTTCGGACTGTTGGGATGATGGGAGCATTGCGATGCATGTTGTCATTTTGGGCAGTGGTGTTGTGGGGGTCACCAGTGCTTACTATTTGGCACGTGCCGGTTTTCAGGTCACGGTCATTGATCGACAGCCGGATTCCGCCCTGGAAACCAGTTTCGCCAATGCTGGGCAAATCTCGCCCGGCTACTCGACACCCTGGGCCGCTCCCGGCATTCCACTCAAGGCCCTCAAATGGCTGACACAACGTCATGCACCACTGTCCATCCACCATGACGGCTCACTCTGGCAACTGCAATGGATGGTCATGTTGTTACGTCAATGTTCCGCCGACCGATATGCCATCAATAAAGAACGGATGCTCAGGCTGGCCGAATACAGCCGGGATTGTTTGCGCGAACTGCGCACACGCGAACACCTTGCCTATGAAGCGCGCACGCTGGGCACACTGCAAATTTTCCGCAGCGCGCAACAACTCGATGCCATCGGCAAGGACATTGCCGTGCTGGCACAATACGGCGTGCCCTATCAATTGTTAAACCGGGGCGAATGCATCAACATGGAACCTGCGCTGGCTTCGGTCCAACACAAATTAAGTGGCGGACTGCATCTGTCTGGAGATGAAACGGGCGACTGCCAAATCTTTACCCGGCATCTGGCGCAAGCCGCGCAAGCCTTGGGCGTTAACTTTCGCTACCGCTTGCCCGTCACCAGATTGATCAGCGAACATGGCAAGATCGTTGGCGTGGAAGCCGGTAGCGAACGCATCGTCGGCGATCACTATGTGGTCGCTTTGGGCAGTTACTCGCGCGAACTGTTACAGCAAGTCCACCTGAACATTCCGGTTTATCCGGTCAAAGGTTATTCACTGACCATCCCGATTAAAGATGCCTCTGCCGCACCTGTTTCCACGATCATGGACGAGACTTACAAAGTGGCCATCACCCGTTTTGACCTGCGGATTCGCGTCGGCGGCATGGCCGAACTGGCCGGTTTCGACTTGACGCTGAATCCACGACGACGAAAAACGCTGGAAATGGTGGTCAATGACCTGTTCCCGCACAGCGGCGACCTGTCCAGCGCAAGCTTCTGGACCGGCCTGCGCCCCATGACCCCAGACGGCACGCCCATTATCGGCGCCACCTGCCATGACAACTTGTGGCTCAACACCGGGCACGGCACCTTGGGCTGGACCATGGCATGCGGCTCTGCACAGGTGCTGGCCGACCTGATGGCAGGTAACAGCCCGGCAATCCGTACGGATGATCTGGGTGTGGGTCGATATTCTGCCCGCCACGCTTAAAAGTTTCAAACCAATGCCTGCTTCCAGCTGCGTAGCGGGACGCATGTCTGCAGGCGATGAATAGCGCTCCCGGCAAGCGACGCATCAATTCCATGACCAACAGACGGTGCAATATCCACAGTGACGTCGCCTTGTAGTTCCAAGAGTCTTTCATAAGCCTCATAGGCATGTTCAACCGGTATGATATTGTCATTTTCGCCATGGAACAAATGCACCGTGGTTAATTCGGGTGCTTTTTCGGGAAGCTTTGCATACCGCCCGGAAAACGCCAATACTCTTCCAACCCGGCCGTCATGCGCCGCGCTGAATTCCAGCGCCATCATCGCCCCTTGCGAAAATCCCACCAGCGCCGTATCCGGGGGCAAGACAGTCAGACGATCCTGGGCATGTCGCACCAGCGTAAACAACGGCTGCATGGCTTCGGTAATGCGTGCCGGACTGTTTTCCTCTGTCAACCCACTGAGTGAGAACCACTGCCGTCCCTCTCCCCCACCGTCGAAAGGAAAGGTACCCTCCGGAATCAGGAATGCTGCGTCAGGATAAACGGTACGCAACTGATTGGCCAACGGCACCATGTCAGATGAGTTTGTCCCCACGCCATGCAGCAGAATAAAAAGCTGTTTGGGTCTTACAGAACCAGGCAACAATTCTATGCCGCGAAAAATATATTCAGTCATTTATTTTCCCTTCAATGTCGCCGATTGATTCAACAGGCAAGCCTTCCGCCCTCCTGTTCACACGTTTGTGTCAGCGAAATGTCCTTTGCGAAAATCGTTGATCGCTTGATCAATTTCTATCTGCGTATTCATGACAAACGGCCCATACTGCACAATTGGCTCGCCAAGAGGTTGCCCGGATACCAGGATGACCCTGGCGGATTCTGGTGCAGCAAGTGATATGCCGTCCGAGCCGGGCACATTGGCAAAAATAGCCATATGCCCTGCTTCTACTGCCTTTTCACCCACCTGCACTTTGCCCCGGTACACGTAAATGAATGCATTGTGCATTGCAGGCAACGATGTAGAAAATGAACTGCCGGCAGGCAGGTCAATATCCAGATAAATTGGCTCGGTCTCATCCCTCACCACGGCACCGGTGACCCCGTTACTCGATCCTGCAATCACGCCTACGGAAACGCCCTCCGGCGTGACATAACGGGGAATATTGGCGCTTCGGATGTCGCGGTACCATGGTGTGATCATCTTGTGCCGCGCAGGCAAATTCAACCATAGCTGGAAGCCTTCCATGACGCCACTTTCCTGCTCCGGAATTTCGGAATGGATGACCCCGCGTCCAGCTGTCATCCACTGCACATCGCCGCTTTGCAGCAAGCCTTCATGACCAGCGCTATCGCGATGGCGCATACGTCCGGCGAGCATATAAGTAATTGTCTCAAAACCTCGATGCGGATGGTCGGGAAATCCGGCGATGTAATCATCCGGGTTGTCACTCTTGAAAACATCCAGCATCAGAAATGGATCAAGCCGTTGCTGTAAGGACTGCGTCAACACGCGTGTCAGTTTTACACCCGCGCCATCACTGGTCGCCCTGCCGACGACGATCTGCTCCACCGTACGGGGATGCGTAACGGCTTCTGGTTTGGTTGTCTGGTTCATCTCAACACTCCTTATGTGGTTGCCACGAAACAGCCGCATCAATTTCGATGCCTGCATGGCTTTCTTCTTTCAAGAGTGAGTCATCTTATTCGTTCCAGGGAAAATAATAAAGGCGGTTATTCAATATTGTCGGTGCAAAATAACCCTGTTCACAGGGTCCTAAATAGCTATCCCAACAAAAAGGTGGTTTTGCGATTAAAATGAGCGATGGATTTGTGGTGTAATTGCCGAATGAGTGCGGATTGTGCGAGACAAAGCCACCTGCCTTGCGCCTGCACATTCTTCTGGCATATGTGCATGGGTTAGTGAGCCTTTACATTCGCCTGAAGCACTTCCCTGATCACTGAATACCCCACTGTGTCAGCGGGATCCAATTCTTCCAGTTTATGAATCAGAGCACGACTATCTATAAACTTTCCCAAACGCAGACGCATGAAGGCTAATGCTTTGAGGGTGAACAGATAGAAATGCTGTGGTCCCTCACCATGCCATTGGGCTGAACAGGCCGACAGCTTTGTCCAGTCGGCTGAAAAACCACCCAGCCCGGCAGCCATATCCAAACCTTTCTGCGCAACTTTTTCTGCATCCTCCAGGCGCGCTTTGTAAAAATAGAACTTGTACAAAGAAAAATACACGGGCAGGCAGTGTGGATCAATGGCCTGAGCGCTCCACAAGATGGCCTCGGCACGTGGTGTTTGTTCATAACAGGCAGCCGCTTCGCGTAACAACTGGGTGATGACCGGACTGGCCTCGCCACCAAACAGGGTCATTGCATCTCCTGTGGCTTCCAACGCTTTCATTACCAAACGCCGTCCGCAACCCTCAACCGCTCAACAGGGATATCATTGTCCAGATGCGAATCGAAAATCTCCGCCACATCGGCTTTGGTCACTTTACCGTAGAGTATCCCATCGGGGTAAACCAGCACATTCGCACCCTGGTCGCACGGCCCCAAACAACCCGAATAAGTAATTGCAATACGGTCGTAAGCATTGCGCTGCTGTAACGCCTGCCAAAAAGTTTGCAGCACATCACTGCAGCCTTTTTGTGCACAGGAACCGCGAGGATGGCCTTCAGGGCGGGATTGGGAACACACGAAAACATGCTTAACGGGTTTGGGCATAATAAATTTCCTTCAGTTTAATTAATGAATCCTAATAGCCAGGTTTGATGGTGGCATCACCCAACACCAGGGTTTGACAAGCGAGTCGCATATTCGGACCGGCCTTTTTTTCAGCAAGGGTAGTTCGCTCGAATATGGAAGCCTCGGACAGATTTTCCATACCGCTCACCACTTCAGTCAGACAGGTACCGCAGTCACTTTCCCGGCAACCATACACAATACCGGCGCCAACTTTCTCGGAAACCTCGATGATGCGGGTACCTGCGGGTACGGTGACCGTGACGCCGATGTCAGCGAAAGTCAGTTTTGCTTTGGCCACGACAGTTCTCCTTGGATAAAATAATCGCGATGCATGGACACGCCGATAACAAATGTCTGTTTCATAATGGCGCCACCGTGGCATCGCCGAACACTTGGGTTTGACAAGCGAGGCGGCATATTTTGCCTGCAAAATTTTCTCGCTTCATCATCTCTTGCAGTGCTTCCATATCGCCAGCGCCCCGCCAACCATCCAACACCTGCTGAAAGTGTGCAAAAAGCGTGGCGTTTTCCAGTGCAGAAGGTTTGGAAAGGTGTTCTGCCCCGTCCAGCACGGTAAACAAACAACTTCCGCAATCCCCTTCACGGCAATTGTAGGCAATGTAGGAGCCCACTTTTTCCGATATTTCAATAATCCGTGTTCCCACCGGAACGGTGACGGTTACGTTGACATCGGCGAATTTTATTTTGGCTTTGGCCATAATTTTTCCAATCTAAGAATTTTCAATTTCCGGGTATTGCACACAGATTTTCATCCGGCAATTAACATTGACACTGCGATACCGCAGGTCGGGTTTTAACCCGACAAACCATCGTATATCACCGTAGCAGGCGGAAGCCTGACCCGCCAAAAACGTGTCACACCGCCCATGCCGTCAGGTTTTAACCCGACAAACCGCCGTATCTTTTGTCACTGCGTCAGGCTGAAGCCTGACCTACGAGTACTGCGCCACCCAATGGATGATTCGGGATTAAAGTTGGGACATATCAATCTCTCGTGCCCGAGGTTTACCCATTAAAAATTCCCCAATGTCACGACCGAAGAGGTGACAATCCTTTAGTTCATCCGCGCCGGGAATCAGCTTGATGCGTAAACCACCCAAGGGCACGCGCATTTTGAGCCCACGCAAGCGATCATCAATCATGCGTACCGCTTCGCCCGTCCATCCGTAAGAACCGAAAGCACCAGCCACTTTACCTTTGACATTGATTCTGGCGAAGGAAGACAACAGATCCCACACCGGTTTCACCGCGTCACCATTGATCGTGGGTGAACCCACCAGAATCGCATCGGCCTCCTCAACCAAATCGATAAAAGGCTCCACTTCGCCACCTTCCAGGTCGTACAATGAAATACGAAAACCACCCACTTCTGCGGCGCCATCACGGATGGCCTCAGCCATGTGCATAGTATTACCGTAAGAACTGATGTAAAAAATAATCATGGTTTTGATGTCGCGGTCCATTTCCAGATGCAGGCGCGGGGTGGACAACTCACGGTAACGCTGGATATAGTGTTGAGGGTGATCACGCAGAATAGGGCCGTGGGTAGGGGCAATAAGCCGAACCGGCAACGGTTCAATGAGTTCCAGTGCGCTGAGCACGTAGCTCTTGAACGGGCGCATGATGTGAGCGTAATAATATTCAAACGAAAAACGGAAATCGCCAACTCGATCATTGAACAATTGCTCGTCGCAATAATGGCAACCAAACACATCGCCCGAAAATAACACGCCTTCTTCGACCAGATAGGTACATTGCGTATCAGGCCAGTGCAGATAAGGCGTGTTCAGGAAACGCAGGGTACAGTCACCCAAGCTGACAGAATCATTGGTGGTCACAGGGATATAATCGATATCGTTGTTGTTCAACAGCGCTTTAAGCATAAGCTGTGCCGCATCAGAGATATACAGCTTTGCCTGGGGTGCTCTGCGCATCAGTTCCGGCAATGCACCAGAATGATCGGGTTCAAGGTGATTGAGCACAATCACCTTAATCTCCCTGTAATCAGCAACGGCTTCAAGGCGCGCAAAAAATTGATCCGCACGTTCAGCCTTAACGGTATCAATCACCGCCACCCCTTCTGAACCGCGCACCAAATAAGCGTTGTAAGTGGTGCCATTCGGTGTTTTCAGGATGACATCAAAAGTGCGCATCGTTGGATCAAGCGCACCGATCCAATGCACCCGTTCTGTCACCGTAACGGCGTCATACCTCACAGGCTGCGCGCTCATGACGGTGCTTAGCCGAATTTGAACAGGACGCCGTAACCGCCACGTGGATATTCCCATGTGACGTTACGGAAATCATCGCAAATAATGCGACAGGTGCCACATTCCAGACAACCATCGGTAATCAGCACGACACGTCCGTTATTTTCCTGGGTATAGCAACCCGCAGGGCAACAAACCGTGCACGGCTGCGTTCCGCATTGGCTGACACACACTTCAGCGTCTTTAATCTGGATATGCGGTCGTCCGCCGTCAACCCGATAACGGTTCTGGAACAGTTTTTCTTCAACTTTTACGTGGGTACTCATTCAAAAGCCCTCCACAGTTTCAACGCATCGCCCATCAGACCGAACAACGAACGCCGATGTTTAAAATTTGCCATGATCTGTTTCTCTTTCGTCTTCTTGTCCACGCCGTCAACGGTCAACATTTTATGCGCGGCTTGATTGAGCATTTCCGGGTAAGTTGTAAAGAACTGGGAGTTGGCATGAAACACATCCGGCATGTTTTTGTATTTTTTTAAATCCTTGATCACAAATGAAGCATCCAATTTTTCGCGGTAGCGGGCCAAATTTTTTGCGGTAAACGGTTTTTGTTTGTCCGCCAGCTCAATCACTGTTTCGGCCGCAAAACAACCCGAGGTCATGGCCAGATTAGAGCCTTCGCGGTGCATGGCATTCACAAACATGGCAGCATCGCCGACAATCATCCAGCCATCACCGAATACTTGTGGGATGGCCTTGTAACCCCCTTCAGGAATAAGATGCGCGGTGTATTCTTTCATCTCGCCGCCTTCCAGGATCGGGGCGATGGACGGATGCGCTTTCATTTGTTCCAGCAACTGATAGGGTGAAATCTTCTGTTTCTTGAGATCGGAGAGCATACAACCCACACCGATGGTCAGGGATTCCTTATTGGTATAAAGAAAGCCGGTGCCCATCATGCCCTGGGTAATTTTTCCGGCCATTTCAATGACCACACCCGCATCGCCCTGAACATTAAAACGTGCTTCCACTGTTTCCTGGGGCATGAAATGAATTTCTTTCACCGCCAGCGCGACATTCTTTGGCTCTATTTCGGGATGAAATCCGGCTTTCGTCGCCAGCAAGGAATTGACGCCATCAGCCAGAATAACAATGTCAGCGTAAATTTCGCCGCCCAACCGGTCTGTTTGCACACCGATGACACGCTTGCCATCCATGAGCAAATCGGAAACAGTGGTTTCACAGATCAGCATCGCACCCGCTTCCTGCACCTTTTCCGAGAACCATTTGTCAAATTGCGCCCGGATGATGGTGTAACGGTTATAGGGCGGTTTGTTGAAATCATCCGAGCGGTAATGGGTACCGATGTAGGATTCATCGTCCAATACCCACATGCGTTGCTCGATGATGTGTCTTTCCAGTGGCGCATCGTCGCGAAAATCCGGAATAATTTTTTCAAGCGCATCTGCATACAGAATCGCGCCTTGCACATTTTTTGAGCCCGGATATTCACCCCGTTCCAGTTGCAACACCTTCATCCCGGCTTTTGCCAGGGTATAGGCGGCCGCATTCCCGGAAGGGCCAGCACCCACAACAATCGCATCAAATTTCTCTGCCATGATATTCTCCTTTAACTGGCCATGCGCGCCACAGCGAGCTGTTGCCTGAATGTTTCCGTTAGCGCAGGCAGCACAGTCATGGCATTGCCAACGATGCCATAGGTGGCAAAATCAAAAATCGCTGCATTGGGATCATTGTTGATGGCGATGATGACATCGGAACCGTCCATTCCCACACGATGTTGAATGGCACCTGATATGCCCGCCGCAATGTAAAGTTTAGGACGCACGGTTTTCCCCGATTGCCCGACTTGCCGGTCGGCCTCGACCCAACCCGCCTGCACGACAGGACGTGTTGCCCCCACTTCCGCACCGAGCACCTGCGCAAGATCCCAAATCAGCTGAAAATTTTCCGGTTTTTTCATGCCGCGTCCACCTGCAATAATGATGTCGGCAAAAGGCAGTTGCGGTTTGTCCTGATTTTCGTCCGGGATGTAGGCCAGCACTTTGGTAACAATGCTGGTTTCAATCAGGCCCAACGGGTGTTCGATAATTCGTCCACTGCGATTGCCGTCCCGATCAGGCATGGCCATGACACGCGGACGAATCGTGGCCATTTGTGGACGATAATTCTTGGTGATAATGGTGCACAGCAGGCTGCCGCCAAATGTAGGGCGCGTAGCAGCCAGACCACGGTTATCCGGATCGATATTCAATTCGGTACAATCGGCAGTCAGCCCGGTTTGCAACGTGGTCGCCACGCTGCCAGCCAGGTCACGTCCCTGGGTTGTCGCGCCCAATAACAGAATTTCGGGCTGGTAAGTGTTAACGAGATCTGTAAGTCCTTTTGTAAAAGGCTGATTACGATAGTTTTCCAGGACTTGATCTTCGATCAGGTAACAATTGTCTGCCCCATAAAAAAAAGCTTCTGCGCAAAAACGTCGTGTTGGCAATCCCGGCGAGCCCATGACCACACCGGAAAGTGCTACGCCCAGTTTGTCTGCAAGCTTGCGGCCTTCACCCAACAATTCCCACGACACAGGGTGAACTTCCCCGCGTTCATGTTCGATAAACACCCAGACGCCCTTGTAGGCCTGCAAACGTTCATCAAGTTCAAAATTGCCGCGCCCGGCGGGTTTTTTTGTAGGTGCGGTGGTGTCATTCATGGCAGTACCTCGTTCAATCTTTTCGGTTTCATATCACGCGGCCTGCTTGACAATGCTGTCACGCAGTTTCGGGTGTTGGGTAAACAGCTTGCTCAGCAAAGTGAGCGCAAGGTCACGTGGTTCATGGCCTTCTGTATCGATGATTTCAGCCGGTTTGGTATTGGGTTTGGGCGCAAACACCTTGCTCACCAATGTAGGCGATCCCTTTAGCCCGATTTTGCTGACGTCCACAATGCCTGCAGTGTCCTTGTTCCAGAAATTAACCGGGTAGCGCGCGGCACGAAACATATTTTCCATGGTAGCGAAACGCATTTCATTGGTCCCTTCGAGCATGGTAATCAGGCAAGGCAGCCTGGTTTGCAATACCTGTACGCCGCCCTCAGCACGGCGTTGTACCTTAATTTCACCCTTTGCCAAATCCAGCTCGTCGATTTTGGAGACATAGGTCAGCAGTTGCATGTCCAGACGCTTGGCAATACCGGGGCCCACTTGAGCGGTGTCTCCGTCAATGGTCTGTTTGCCGGCAAACACCATGTCTACTTTCATGTCCTTTTCGATTTGTTCAATCGCCGAAGCCAGGGCAAAGGAAGTCGCCAGCGTGTCCGCGCCCGCGAACGCACGGTCGGTAACGAGGATGGCCGCATCGGCACCGAAGGCGATGCACTTTTTTAATGCGCCCTCTGCTTGAGGCGGTCCCATGCTGATCACTGTCACATGACCGCCGTATTTGTCCTTAAGACGCAAGGCTTCTTCCAGTGAAAACAAATCATACGGATTCACAATCGCCGGTACACCCTGACGCATAATCGTGTTGGTGACGGGATGGACGCGAATTTGCGCGCTGTCCGGAACCTGTTTGATGCAAACAACAATGTGCATGGCAATCTCCTTAACGAATCCTTAACCCGCGACCGGTAGCGTGGATTTCAGTTTATCTAACGTAAAGCTCTTGGCCTCCGCATCCTGAAATACTTTAAATACCTTTTCTTGCGCGGCATTGGAATGCACAAAATCTTCATAAGCACGCAATAACGCCTTGCGGTATTGCCCAAACATTGCGGTGTCATCCAGATCGCCCAACCCTTTTTCCTGGCGCAAATACTGATAGAAGCGCTTAAGGATGTGCAAACGATTAACATTGACCACCGTCTCATCGAAAGGAATGTCAAAATAGTCGAGAAACTCTTCAGCGGCTGAAAATTGTGTCAATTGTTTAATCAGGACATTCATTGTGTTTCTCCTCAGGAACGCAAGGTAAATGTAGTCGTACGGTTTTTTGGGCTGCCCTCAAAAGCAGGTTGTGCACAGGTATTGTCACCACAGCTTTGGCAGATGCCTGGGGTAGCCTGCATTGGGGCGGTTATCGGTTCATCAGTCAGCATAGTCATGGTGGGTTTATCCTTCATCAGGAAGGTGTGCCGGTGCAAGCCGCATGTTCAAGATAAAAACGTTTCAGATCATCCGTGCTTGGAATACGTTTGGTGAGTACGGCGTGAATCCGTATCATACTCAGCAACGAATGGGCTTCCAGATCGGTCAGCGTCAATCCAATCCTGGCATAGGCATTCATTACCGAATGCGAACCAGAATGTTTGCCCAGCACGGTACGGTGCTCGCGACCCACCTCACTCGGGCTAAAGCCTTCATAGTTGCGAGGATTTTTCATCAACCCATCCACATGAATACCTGCTTCATGGGTAAATACCCCTTCGCCTACGATGCTTTTATTGACAGGAACTGGGCGTCCGGAAGCCATCGCGACCCGATTTGAAATCTGCGGAAACTGCTGCGTATCAATGGCACACTCCACCCCATAAAGATGACGTAATGCCATCACCACTTCTTCCAGCGGTGCATTCCCAGCGCGTTCGCCCAGACCGTTGACTGTGGTGTTGACATGGCTGGCGCCTGCCCGGATGGCAGCCAGTGTGTTGGCGGTCGCCAAACCCAGATCGTTGTGTGCGTGCATTTCGAGCTCAATGTCCATGGCCTGATGCAACCGGCCAATACGGTGATAGGTCATAAAAGGGTCCAGTAACCCCAGTGTGTCGGCAAAACGAAAACGCTGGGCACCAGACTGTTGCGCAGTTTCCACCACACGAAGCAAAAAATCATCCTCGGCACGTGAGGCGTCTTCACCCCCCACACACACGTCGAACCCCATATCCAGTGCACGAGGGACAAAAGCGCGAATTTGGGCCAGTACCCAATCACGATCACGTCCCAATTTGTGCTGAATTTGGATATCGGAAACCGGGATAGACAAATTCACCATGTCCACATGGCAACTGGATAGCGCATGGAGATCCACTTCACACATACGCCCCCACGCCATCAGGCGGGATGGCAGATGCAAACCAGCAATGGCCTGGATCAATTCAATCTCGGAAGGCCCCATGACTGGAATACCGATTTCCATCTCTGGCACCCCCGCTTGTGCAAGCGCTTCGGCAATGGCAATTTTTTCCTCGGCGCTGAACGCCACACCGGCGGTTTGCTCCCCATCACGCAGGGTCGTATCATTAACCGTAATCATGCTGTCAGTGGATTCCATTTGGTGTGTACCGAATAAGACTCTCACCCTTAATGAGCAATAGCCGTGCCAACTTGCATGGCTTATATTTATTTGTTATTTATTATTTGGTTACAAACATTGGTTGTGGATGTATTGAGAAAAAATACCGGTGAGATGTCAGGTTTGTCGGGTTTGCAACAGAAGTGCAGGCAAACGAAGCAATGCGTTGGACAGTCAGTCCAATCTGATGAATTCAAGTACAATATGGATTACCTCGATACGGTGGAGTTGTTGATGTGTAGTCAAGTTCAGGTTTCAGACGGGTTGGCGTTTGTTCGTACGCTGGAGCAGGAAGCGCGCCTGCATCGCGCAGTGAATCATCCTTATTTACACCAGCTTGTCACCGCTGATGTACCAGATATTCAGTGGGCGCTCACTGACTTTGTGTTCCAGTATTCGGCTTATTCTTTCGATTTTATTCGTTACCTCACGGCCACCATCGCTCAGATGGCGCATGATCCGCACCGAAAAGCGCTTTTGCAGAATCTGGTGGAAGAAAGTGGCAAAATCGACACTGACAATATGGCACTTCTCGCCAGCATGGGCATTGAACAGGCATGGGTTGACGGCGTTCCGCACACTGAATTGTTTTTGCGCTACCTGAATGCGGCGGGTGTGAACGCAACATATCGGCAGAAAAATTCCTACGCGGAAGCAGCCATCCATTGGCGTGACCAGTTTTTCTCACTGTGCTTCAGGAAAGGTCCTGCTCAAGCGCTCGGCGCAATGGGACTCGGAACTGAAAATATCGTCAGGTACATCTATCAGCAACTGATTCAGGCCATGGAACGGCATCTGGATATTGCTTTGCGCGACCGCGTGTTTTTTGACCTCCATGCCGCCATCGATGACCAACATGGGGATACCCTGTTAAATATCACCATGGATTATGCCGTCAGCGAGGAACAAAGGGAACAGATTCGTGAGGGCATGCTGACAGCGCTCAATTTGAGAGCTGCTTTCTTTGATGCGCTACAGGCCAGAGCGATGGCAATCAAGCCGGTTTGAGCGAGTGAACCGGGCACCGCGAGGTAAAGCCCAGTTTCACTGCTGCAGCCCAATATGCTTGCGTACCGTGTCAACACACGCATTCCTTGACATACCAGCATGGTGACATGTTTGACTTATCTGAACCGTATTCATGACATAACCGGAAAGGAAATAATGATGAAACCGGATGACTATATCTATTCATCGCGTGATTTTGGCGAGACCACTTCCACGCTCGACGTGGCAAAACCGGACAGACCGCTTATCCACAAAAATGTAACGGGTACCAAAAATAAAACCAATGCGTCATTCTCCAATGACCGTTCACACCCAGTGCACATCGTGGATCTTCCAAGCAAGTCGGTCAGCGTATCCATCGGCGGAATCCCAGGGGGCGGACACACGCGCAAACACCGTCATACCTATGAGACCATCATCTATGTATTGAAAGGCTCCGGGTACAGCATTGTTGAAGGAAACCGTATCGACTGGGAAACCGGTGATGCGGTCCTCGTGCCAAGATGGGCCTGGCACCAGCACTTTAACGCCAGCCCGACAGAATATGCCGAATATCTGGGCGCCGAAAATGCCCCCTTGCTGCAAAATCTCGGTTTGGCGTTACGGGAAGAAGCGCCACAGCAGGTTTTGCCCGAGGGCATCAGGACGCCTTTTTAAATTTGTTTCACCAATGCTGGATTCAATGCGCTTCCTGCGCCAGATTGAGCGTATAGCGCGGCAATTCGATGACCAGATCATTCTGCCGCAACACCACCTGGCAAGCCAGGCGAGACAAAGGCGTCAAACCCCAGGCTTTGTCGAGCTGGTCCTCTTCGTCTTCGCCAGCCGGCGTCAGCAAATCGAGTCCCTCGCGAATGATGACATGACAGGTGGCGCAGGCACAGGATTTTTCGCACGCGTGTTCCAGTTCAATATCGTGTTTGAGCAACGCATCGCACAGAAAGCCGCCTGCTTTGGCGTCGAAGGACGCGCCACCGGGGCAAAGGGTTTCATGGGGCAAGACAGTAATGTGAGGCATGGTATTTTCCCTATCCCGATGATGTGGATTTTACTCAAATAAGTTGATTCGACAGTCCAACTCGGCCAGTCTGGTTCAACCAAGTCCAGCCCGTCAGCCTAACTCGGTAAGCTTATGCCCGGTCAGCGCCTGCTGTATGCTCGCATCCATGCGGCGTGCGGCAAAGTTTTGCGTGGCCTGATTGAGCGTTTCGCTGGCTTGTTTGAGTGCTTTCAGGCTGTCAGCCCCGCCCGTTTCCAGGACTTCGGCCAGCGCGTACATCGCATGGCTGAGCAACTGGCGTTCAACGGGAGTGAGCAATGCGTCGCCATCCTGATGAATGGCGGCGTCCGTGGCATCCAGCAAACGGCGCGCATCCACCTGCGCCTCGCGCAACATGCGCACCTGCATGTCGCTGTCAGCTTTGCCGTAGGCATCCTGCAGCATTTGTGCGACGTGCGTGTCACTCAGTCCGTATGAAGGTTTGACGATGACCGAGGTTTCTATCCCCGTGCTTTGCTCGCGCGCGCTGACGCTCAACAACCCGTCTGCGTCCACTTGCAAGGTGACACGAATGCGTGCAGCACCAGCCACCATAGCCGGAATACCGCGCAGCTCGAAGCGTGCCAGCGAGCGGCAATCTGACACCAGCTCACGTTCGCCTTGCAGCACGTGAAAACTCATCGCTGTCTGCCCATCCTTGAACGTGGTGAATTCCTGCGCCTGCGCAATCGGTATGGTGGCGTTGCGCGGAATGATTTTTTCCACCAGACCACCCATGGTTTCAATTCCCAGCGACAGCGGATTGATGTCCAGCAATAACCAGTCGTCGTTGCCGCGATTGCCTGCCAGCACATTGGCCTGCATCGCTGCACCCAGCGCGACCACCTGATCGGGATCCACATCGCTGAGGGGAGTTTGCCGGAAAAAGTCCGCCACGGCCCGACGCACATGCAGCATGCGTGTGGAGCCGCCCACCAGCACCACACCCTTCACCGCATCAATGTTTAATTTGGCATCGCGCAAAGCCTTGCGTGTCGGCTTGAGCGTGCGCGCCACCAGTTCTGCCGTAATCGTTTCAAAGGTGTCGCGGTTGAGCAGTGTGTCAATGGTGCCGCCATGGCTTAATCCGACCTGAATTCTGGCAACCGGCTCAACCGATAAAGCCTCTTTGGCCGCACGCGCTTGTGTCAGCAAGTGCTGCATGTCATGCGCATCGAGCGGTGGTAACGCCAGTTGCGCCATGACCCAACCGGCGATGGCTCGATCGAAATCGTCACCGCCCAGCGCAGAGTCGCCGTTGGTGGACAATACTTCAAAAATGCCGCGTGACAGTTTCAGGATGGAAATATCGAAAGTACCACCGCCGAGGTCATAGACTGCATAAATTCCTTCGGCAGCATTGTCCAAGCCATAAGCAATCGCAGCGGCAGTGGGTTCGTTGAGCAGGCGCAATACCGTTAATCCAGCCAGCCGTGCCGCATCCTTGGTGGCTTGCCGCTGCGCATCGTCAAAATAAGCGGGCACGGTGATGACCGCGCCGGTCAATTCCCCACCTAACGCAGCCTCAGCACGCAAACGCAGGGTTTTGAGAATTTCCGCACCGATCTCGACGGGTGATTTTGGCCCGGCGGTGGTGGCAATGCTGACCATGCCCGGGCTGTCGATCAGGCGATAAGGGATTTGGTGTTGATCGACCACATCCGACAAACCGCGCCCCATGAGCCGTTTGGCTGAAGCAATGGTATTAAGCGCATCGCCAGTTTGTTGCGCCAGAGCAATGTGACCGGTCTCGACCTGCCCATCTGCCAGATAATGCACCACTGACGGCAACAAACTGCGACCCGCTTCATCGCGCAAGACCGAAGCCGTGCCGCTGATGACGCTGGCCACCAGCGAATTGGTGGTGCCCAAATCAATGCCGACCGCCAAACGGTGTTGGTGGGGGGCGGCAGACAGGCCGGGTTCGGAGATCTGTAGCAGTGCCATGATTGAATTCCGGATCAGGTGTCAATAAACAGAAAAGTGATTAAACCCAAATAATCTCCTGGATTATTCAGTTAAACTTTAAAACCTTCTTAAACTTTGAAACTTTCACCGCAACCACATTGGTCTTTCACGTTGGGGTTATTAAATTTGAATCCTTCATTCAAGCCTTCACGGACAAAATCGAGTTCGGTACCGGCAAGAAAAACATGACTTTTGGGATCAATGAGCACTGTGACGCCATGGCTCTCGAACAACAGGTCATCCGGTGCAGATTCATCGGCAAATTCGATGGCGTAGGCCAGTCCTGAGCAACCACTGGTTTTAACCGCCAAACGCAAACCGACCCCCTTGCCGCGTTTTTCAATAAAACTGCTGATGCGTTGCGCAGCGCGTTCAGTCAAAGTGACAGACATAACCTTCTCCTCAGATGCACTGTTCTCACATTGAAAATGAGCTACCACAACCGCAGGTGGAAGCCGCATTCGGATTTTTGATCAGAAAGCGTGCGCCTTCAAGGCCATCTTCATAATCAATTTCTGCGCCAGCAAGATATTGGAAGCTGACCGCATCCACGACCAGCATAACCCCGTGTTTTTCGATACGCGTATCGTCCTCATTGAGGCTTTCATCAAAAGCAAAGCCATATTGAAAACCGGAGCAACCGCCACCGGTGACATACACACGCAAATTAAGCTTGCTATTTCCCTCTTCGACAATCATGTCTTTGACTTTCAACGCAGCACTTTCTGAAAATTGAATCAGGCTGGGAAAATCAGTCATGGTTTCTAATTGGGCAGTTTCGGTCATGGTTTCTAGCATGGTGAACTCCTGGGATAAAAGGGGATTACGTTAATGGGCAGCGACAGAGGTGCAAATGGGTTGGCTAATTTCACCGGCCTCATGTTTGGAACGGAAATCGGCCACGGCTGCCTTGATAGCGTCTTCCGCCAGGATGGAGCAATGTATTTTGACCGGCGGCAGCGCAAGCTCTTCGGCAATAGCGGTGTTTTTGATTTCGAGTGCCTGCTCCAGCGTCTTGCCTTTCACCCATTCAGTCACCAGCGAACTGGATGCAATGGCAGATCCGCAACCATAGGTCTTGAATTTGGCATCTTCAATCACGCCATCGGCGTTGACCTTAATCTGCAATTTCATCACATCGCCGCACGCCGGTGCGCCCACCATGCCGGTGGCGACACTGTCGTCGTCTTTGTCAAAGGTGCCCACATTGCGGGGATTTTCGTAATGGTCGATGAGTTTGTCGCTGTATGACATGGTGTTCTCCTTAGGGCCCTTAGTGTGCTGCCCATTGCACTGAATTGATGTCGATGCCGTCTTGATACATTTCCCACAATGGAGATAATTCTCTTAGGCGGCTCACTTTGTCCTTAATCAGTTCGATCGTAAAATCAATGTCTTCTACAGTAGTAAATCGCCCCAACGTAAAGCGGATCGAGCTGTGCGCCAATTCGTCATTGCGCCCCAGCGCACGCAATACATAAGAAGGTTCCAGACTGGCGGAAGTACACGCCGAACCACTGGACACGGCCACTTCCTTGATGGCCATCAGCAGTGATTCGCCTTCCACATAGTTAAAACTGATATTGAGGTTATGTGGAACGCGATTCGTCATATCACCATTCACATAGACCTCTTCCATGGTCATCAACCCGGCCAGCAGGCGATCACGCAAGGCGCGTATGCGTTCATTTTCAACGGCCATTTCTTCGCCCGCCAAACTGAAGGCTTCGCCCATGCCCACAATTTGGTGAGTCGCCAGGGTTCCAGATCGCATACCGCGTTCGTGACCGCCGCCGTGCATGTGCGCTTCCAGTCGTACCCGTGGCTTGCGACGCACATACAGTGCGCCGATACCCTTGGGTCCATAGGTTTTATGCGCCGAAAAAGACATTAAATCAACTTTAAGCTGACGCAAATCAATGGCCATTTTGCCCGTGGCCTGTGCCGCATCCACATGAAACAGGGTGCCATTGTCGCGGCACATTTGTCCCAATTCGGCGATCGGTTGAATCACCCCGATTTCATTGTTAACGGCCATCACCGAAACCAGGATGGTGTCCGGGCGCAAGACCTGTTTGAATAGCTCCAAATCCAGCAAGCCATCTTCGCGCGGGTCCAGATAGGTCACTTCAAAACCTTCCCGCTCCAATTCACGACAGGTGTCGAGAATGGCCTTGTGTTCCGTTTTGACTGTGATGAGGTGCTTGCCCTTGCCTTGATAAAAATGCGCCACACCCTTGAGGGCGAGGTTATTGGATTCTGTCGCACCCGAAGTCCACACAATTTCCTTGGGGTCTGCGCCAACCAGTTTGGCCACCTGTTCGCGGGCATCCTCCACCGCCTGGTCGGCATCCCAACCGTAAGCGTGTGAACGGCTGGCCGGATTGCCAAACATCTCGGTCAAATAGGGAATCATTTTCTGCGCAACGCGCGGATCAACCGGGGTGGTTGCGGAATAGTCAAGATAGATCGGTGCTTTAGTCATGATGTCCTGAGATCGCAAATGAATGTGTGTCGGATAACCATCGGTACGAAACACTCACAGCAAGTTACATACCAAGCGCATTTTATATTTAGTATCAATATGTTTTTTAACAAAATATATATGAACTCATTGCGAAATAATGATTGTTGGTATTGTAGGATTTGATACAGTCAAACCAGAATTTTCCAGACAATTGGCCCGGATAAATCAGGTCTCAGGCCTAAAAGCCAGTGAGCAGTTAAATCAGCAAGGCAAAAAACACAGGGGGGTGGATCATTGTGCAGAATTTCAAAACGGAAGAAGTTCAATGCATCGAAGAAAATCAATGCATTAAATGTTTCAGTTAGCAAAAAGTTGGTGTGCTCTTTCCCAAAAGAAATCCATTGGCCTATTAATAATCCAGGGACCTGCCGGACTTAAAGGAAATCGGCTGCAAAACCGGCAAGTGGGGTAAGCAGGCATTTCACCATTAGGGCGAAAGCTCACAAAATCTGCCCTCGCCCAGCCGAATTTTGCGAGCAGCCACTTTGCGGCTTGCCTGCTTGAACCACTTTGCTTCGATTCTTCAAGTCCGGCAGGCTCCCAGGGCCTTATTATTCAGGCTTACGGCTTTTTGTAGCTGTGCAAACTGCGCCAGAACAGCACGCTGGACCGTGAGTAACTCGCCACACAGGGCCTTCGCTGTTTCTTTATCACCGTTTTTACCTGCCCGCAAAATAGTCTTGCCCATTTCATGCACTTGATTATGCAAAGGTTCAATCGAAATAAATTCGCTCAATTGACCATAGAATTCAGTACCATGGCCATAGTACCACTGACCGAATCGACATTGGTGCGGATCAGTAACTTCAGCTTCAGTGAGTGTCATTTCTTTTTTGTGCTCAATCCACATCACCAGACTGGTGACCCATTTACGATGATTATGCTGCGCGAGCAGCAGCGGAAAATCATCAGGTTCCCAATCCATATTGGCCCACATCAGCCAGTCGGGATCCGCCACATAGGTACTTGCCCAATCCAGCACTTGCGCTGCGGGCATAGGCCTGGCAATGCCATAACCCTGCGCCAGATCACAGCCCAGTCGCATCAGCAACACCCCATGCTCTGGTGTCTCTACACCCTCGGCAATGACTTGGCGATTAAACACTTTCCCCATGTTAATCACTGCTTCGACCATGGTTAGATCGTCTTTATCCTCCATGATATCGCGCACAAACGATTGGTCGATTTTAATAGTTTCAGCGGGCAACTGTTTTAAATAACTCAATGAAGAGTAACCCGTTCCAAAATCATCCAGTGAAAAACTCACTCCCAGCGCCTGGCAATCACGTATCAATTGATTAACTTGATAAATATCACCCAGGGCAACGGATTCCAATATTTCGATTTCAAGTAAAGCAGGCGGCACTCCAGGATAACGGGCCAGTGTGTCTTTAAGGTGTTGTGAAAAATCACCACTGTGAAAATGCAATGCCGCAATATTCACACTGACCACCCACGACTTCCCGGCTTTCTGCCATGCAGCAATTTGTTGCATGGCTTGATCCATCACCCATACCCCAATATCGATAATCAAATCGGTCTTTTCTACTTGGGGCAGGAAGTCCAATGGGTGGATTAAACCTTGCGTGGCGTGCTGCCAGCGTAACAGTGCTTCCATGCCCACAATTGTCCCTGTGCGCATGTTGACCTTGGGCTGGTAGTACAAAACCATCTCTTGGTCAAGCAGTGCTTTCTTCACCCTGTTGACGGTTTGATGGATCGATTTGATTTTCGCGTCCAATGAGACATCAAACACCTGGTGCCGGTTACGTCCACACTGTTTGGCCTGGTACATCGCCTGATCGGCATGGCGTAACAGGGTGTCAGCATCCTCATGATCTTTTGGGTACAATGCAGTACCGATGCTGGCGGATAACGCAAGACATTTGTTATCGATCAAATAGGGTTCCGATAACGTGACCAGGACCCGGTTCAGGATTAATTCGAGCTCATTGATGTCGCCAATATCACCCAACAACAACACAAATTCATCCCCCCCCAAACGGGCCGCAGTATCCTCACCCCTGATCACGGCAGTTAATCGCTTTGCCACCTCAACCAGCAGCATGTCGCCTGTGTCATGCCCATAACGGTCATTCACGGGTTTAAATTCATCCAGATCTATGATGCATACCGCCAGCATAGTCTGTTGACGCTGTGATCGGGTGATTGCGTGATTAAGACGATCAAACAGGAGCGTGCGGTTGGCCAGTGAAGTAAGCGGATCATAATAGGCAAGTCTGTGCAGACTGTTCTGCATGTCTTTATGTGTGCTGATATCCGAGAAGACCCCGACATAATTTTCAACATCGCCTTGTGCATCAAGCAAGCTGTTGATGACCAGCCACTCCGGATAAATTTCCCCATTCTTTCGTTTGTTCCATATCTCACCCTGCCAAACGCCGTGATTTTTCATAGCACTCAACATTTGAGTATAGAATGTCTTATCTTGACGCCCTGATGACAAAATATGCAGCGTTTTTCCCAGCGCTTCATCCGGAGTATATCCCGTTATTTTGCAAAATGCCGCATTCACCTGCTGGATAACTTGATCCGCTCCGGCAACAAAAATTCCTTCTGATGTGGTATTGAAAACTGCCGTAGCGATTTTATGGTAGGTTAGTTCGTGTTCAAGTCGCGCAATCAGTTCAGCGCGCTCATCAAGCAGTTTACGCTCATACTCAAAAAGCGCATTGAACAGGGAATAGCGCGAGATGACGCCAAAATATTGGCCGCTTTGGTCATAAACCACAGCATAATCGAGCTTCTCCCGGTTAAAAAAATCGATTGCAGTTGCTAAAGGCGCATTATCCGCCAAAGGTTTCGGCTGGCGGCGAGTGATCAGATCTGCAAAAATCCGGTTCGGAAAAAGCAATGCTTCACAGGCAATCACCAAGCCCAGAAACTGCCCGTCTTCATTAAAAACGGCATATGCTTCGGAGGAACGTATCCTGTTCTCCGCAGAAATATCTTGAAACCGTTGCAATTCAAAAACCCGAACAATCCGGCTGCACATCGCTTCACCAATGCGCAAAACGGCATTCATGCCTGACCATCCTCAATCAGCAATTCGACATCCAAATGCAGATGCAAAATCTCATCAGCCCCCATCAGAGGTTTGATTTCCTTGAGTACGAACGCGATGACGACTTCAGCACTGATTTTGCGCAGCACAGCACTCCGAATCAAAATATCACTGATGACATCATCGGCGATGGGAATATGCTCATAAGCTGTGGAAGATAAAAGATCTAATGCCTTACCGACGGCGATATGACCAATAGGGGAGCGATTCCCCAAAACCAGACCATCCTCAATAGGTGGTAGCCGAAATTCACTGATGCGTACGCGCAGGCGGTGTTGTCGTGTTCTTCTCATTATTGCGGCTCCACAAATCTGCCAAATTCAAGTAATGCAAAGAGCCTGTCAAACTTGAAGAATCGCAGCGAAGTGGTTCAAGCAGGCAAGCCGCAAAGCGGCTGCTCGCAAAATTTAGCTGGTTGAGGACAGATTTCACCAATTTTGCAGGCAAACAATCGAACTATTCGCCAAAAAATGAGTAAAATATGCACCGATCAGGTCAATTTGCAACCGATTTTCTTTAATTCTGACAGGGGCTCCTAGCAGCCTACAAATCCCGGAATTCTGGCTTGCAGGCACCAAACGATAAATCCCTCACCGCTTTTTGTGTTTTTCCAACCATACACTGGCAGCAATCCGCTACATAATAAACCGATTATATTTAAATAACAACTTCCAGTGCTACTGCCTCACGCGCATGGTCTTAAATCTCGCCCAGTTATTCAATTTTCGCTACCGATCCCAGACAATGCGCAATAAAAACCCAAAATCCACACGCAACGTATGGTCAAGCAAGAGACGACCGAACGCATGTGCCGTGGGGCATGTTAAATCACTTAAACGAAACTGAGCAATTCTACCGTAATGTTTTCGGTGCCCATTAACGCCTGGCAAGCCAACCGCGAATTGGAACTCACGCCCACAATACTGTCGAGCTTCTCATTTTCTGCACGCTGAATTTTCGACAGGGTTTTACGACCTTCCTTGACATAAATATGACATGAGCCGCATTCGGCTTTGCCTTCACATTTATGCAAAATCGATTCTCCCGCAGCGAGTATCGCTGAAAGCAGACTTTTACCGGATTCGACTTCTATGGCTTTTCCACTGGGTTGCAGGGTTAATACGGGCATGACAAACACTCCTTCTAAGTTGAAAATTATTGGTTAACTTTTTGTTTTTCGCTGGCTAATAATGCAGCGAACTGCGCCAGCGGCATGTTGATGTGCTGAATATTTTGCTCTTCGAGAAAGCGTAATTCATTGCGGGTGAGTTCTCCCGGCAACACAGCCCAATGATGGTCCGAAGACCGTTTCATGATTTGACGGGCAAAAGTGCGTTGCAACTGATCGTTGAAGCGACAACCGAGAAACAAGAAATGCCGACCAGTACGAATTGCTTGCACCTTGGGTGGGATCGGCGTCTGGATGTCGATCTCGGTGAGCACTTCTACATAATCCGTATCGGAAACCAGGTAATTGCTGGCAGGACGCACGCCGCCAATCGGCTTATAAAGCAGCGTGTTCCAGCTTGCCGCCTCGTCCTCGGTAACCGGGATATTGAGCGAATCGTAGTAGCCTGTCCATATGCCAAAATGCTCGGATTGTGACAACCCCTGTACCTGCCCCCAATCACTGCGCCCGGACAATGCATTGTAGGTAGCATCGTCATACCAGGCATCGACCCACAGCGGCAGGTTGGGTAAAGATGCAATAAAGCGGTGTAATGGTGACGGTGTGACCTTGGGCGCAAAGGCTTCGCTCATGAAAGTGGTCAGCGTCTTCCTGTGCTTAAAATTCTCAATGAATTGCGCTGCGGCAGTCAAACGGTTGCGGATCTTGTGCGGCACGGCGACTTTGGCGGTGAGGATGGCTGCCAAAGCCTCTGGCGCAGCAGGTACGGGTGACCCACCAGGAATCAAATCCAGTACGCCAGGACCGAAATAAGGGATCACATGCCCACTGATTAAACCGGCTGTGAGTTGTGGGGGAAGTGTCGTTTGCATTGTCATGTTGATGTCCTCAGTTTTTGGTAATTGTGCTGAAATAATTTCAATAAATTGCCGCACCAGCACCCACATTCACGGACGAATCTTTGGTAGTTTTCACAATAAAACTGACCGTATCGCTATCCAGATGGGCGTGAAATGGCAGTGCCAACGAACGGTCAGCCACTTTCTCCGTCACAAACAAATCGCCTTTCCTGTACCCGAGCGTGCTGTAAAAATACTGCATGTGCAATGGGTTACAGTAGGCCAACACCTCAACCTGTTCCGTGGCCAGGTCATCCACAATCTGGTTACGACCACTGCGTGTAAAACGGGTGCCAAGATGGATGACATAGCTCATCCAGTGCACTTCGTCTACTTCAGGTGCCACATAGGAAGGTTTAATCCCCTCGAAGGCCAGGATGTGTTCTTCATAAAAGCCTTCTACACGCTTACGCCGGGCCAGCATCTCATCCAGCCGGTCCAATTGCGCCAACCCCAGTGCCGCGCTGATATCACTCATCGCAACCTGGTACGGCACACGACTGGCAATCGCAATAGAGAACCGTTCATCCAAACCGCGACTGCGGTGATAACGCAATTCACTGGCGAGCTCATGGTCATCGGTCACAATCATCCCGCCTTCACCACACACCAGCGCTGAAGGCTGAGAAAAATCAAACAGGGACACATCGCCAAACTTCCCCACCAGCTGCCCTTGATAAACCGAGCCAATGGCTTCAGTGGAATCTTCAATCAAGACAATGCCATGCTGATTCGCCAGGGCACGGAACGGTTCCCAGGCAGCTGGATGGCCATTGGTATTGCCGACAATAATGGCGCGGGTTTGCGGGGTAATTTTGGCAGCAGCTTTTTCCGCCGACAAAGTACCGGACCAATAGTCAATGTCAGCAAATACGGGAATAGCACCCACCAGCACAATAGCATGGGCGATTTGATGCCATGAATAAGCGCTGGCGATGACTTCATCGCCAGGACCAATGCCCAGCGCCCTCAAACTGACCATCAAGCCTATCGTACTGCTGGCTACTGCGATGCCATAACTGCGCCCAAGGCTTTCTGCAAAGGCAGCTTCAAATTGTTCAACCACCGGCCCCGCCGACAAGCGGCACGACTTCAGCACATTGATGACGGCCTCCATCTCATGCGTGCTGATATCGGGGTCAGTCAGGTTAATCCAGTCTTCGTCCATGATGGATTCCATTGATTAATTTAACGTAGCAAGGATTACGCCGCTGGCGGCAGCAAGCTCGTCAACAATGCGCCAACAATGATTACTGGTATCCACCAAAAATACATCGTGATTTCCGGCACGCAGGAAGGGATTTTCATCGCGCATATCTTCTTCCGAGCAACGCGAGACCGCAAGTCCTGGAAACTGTTCGCGCACGACAGGAACAGGGTTTTCTCCTTTCGACAAGGTTACCAGCAGGGTGGACAAGCTTTCCAATTGTTCAGGCAGGATGCTCATTGTCAGTCACTCACTTTCATTCACTTTACGCGCATCAACCGTAATCGGTAAACGGGTATCGGCGGCCATTTCTGGCAGCACCAGTTGCCAGCCATTGGCCAGGGTAATCATGCCACCCCACATATCCGCTTTCTCCATCGAAGAAATCGGTTCTTCCAGATCCTTCTTGGGAACATAGGCGGACAACACGCCCGCAGCATTTTTACGTATCATAATTTTCATGTCATTCCAATCAGGTTAAAGTGAACCATGTGATGCTGCCTATGCAGCCATTCTGGCAAGTGGCCGCACGATTTCAGGTACCACTTTGAGCAGATACGCTATCTCCTCCTCCGTGTTATAGCGACTCAGAGAAAACCGCACTGCAGCCAGGGCTGCCGCCCGAGTCTGCCCCATGGACAGCAACACCTGCGAGGGTTCAGTTCCTCCCGCCGTACAGGCCGACCCGCTGGAGGCGCAGATATTTGTTTTATCCAGCTTGTTCAAAATAATTTCAGCATCAATGTCGCCAAAGCGGATATTGCAGGTATTGGCTAAACGTGGAACGCCGTCACCATTTACGTGTGCAAAGGGCATTTGTTGCAATAACCCCTGTTCCAATTGATTCCGCAATGCGGTCATCACCTGGACATCCTGCTCCAAATTTTCCAGTGCCAGCTCGGCCGCCACGCCCAGTCCAACAATGGCCGCAACATTTTCCGTTCCGCCGCGCCGACCTCGTTCCTGGTGCCCCCATAACAGTGGTGGCAACTGACATCCCTTGCGAATAAAAAGCACACCAACGCCCTTGGCCGCATGTAATTTGTGACCCGACAAAGACAGCAAATCCGCTGGCATGTGGTGCATATTCACAGGCACACGGCCAACCGCCTGCACGGCATCGGTGTGAAAAAGTACGCCACGGTCTGCAGCGATTTGCGCAGCCTCAGCCACCGGCAACACGACACCCGTTTCATTGTTGGCCCACATCATGCTCACCAGCGCAGTGCGGGGCGTGATCGCCGCTTCCAGCGCGGACAGATCGGGCCACCCCTTGTCATCCACCCCAATCACACTGACAGACACGCCTTCCTGAGCAAGATGCGCCAGCAACATTTGCGTCGACGGATGTTCCACTGCTGTTGTCACCACATGCCTTCGTGAGGGATCACGGGCCAAAGCGCCCAGTATCGCCAGATGGTTGCTCTCGGTGGCGCTGGCCGTGAAGACAATTTCTGCAGGTGATGCGCCAAGCAGTGCCGCCACTTTGGCACGGGCATCCATCACCCTTTGTTTGGCCGCAGCACCCACATGATGCTGGCTGGAAGGATTGCCGTAACAATCTGCCAAACATGCACACATGGCCGACAACACTTCTGGCGCCAGAGGCGTGGTCGCATTGTTGTCAACGTAAATGGGTGCCACCAGATTCATGGCCAAAATACCCGCGACGGGTCCTCATTGATCTGTATCAGTAAATTTTGCAACATCGGGGCCTTCGAATACAGTTGCCACCGGTTTAAGGCGTGATTTTTGTAATACACGCGCCACAAGCCTTCTTCGCACACATATTCCAGTCGGGCAATGTCAATAGTGCCACCGCTGGCATTAATATTGCGCGAGCAACAAGGGCTTACAATTTGATAGCCACCGTGAATGGCTTTTACTTGAGGCTCGACATAACGATAACGCGTCCGTTGCCGCAACATGCGAATAACACGATACCGATCAAATTCATTCGGTTGTGTCCCCGCATCACCCCGTACAACCGCTTCCTCTCTGCTGCGCTTATCCATAATGGCCTCAACCATGATGCGCCCCTCGTCTATGCAGGATTAATTTCTTCTTCCATACACCCCACGACACAACTGTCCTGACTGTCAATACCGAATTCAACCAGATAAATTGGGGTGTCGGTATCAACATGCTGTCCAATCTGGACAATCTCACCCATACTTCCCTGTGCGACCAGCAAGGCATCGGCTTCGCGATCCGGATAGGAACCATCGTTAACGAGATCAACCCCGGCAACAACACGCTGCCCCCACTGAAATTTAGCCATTCTGGGCTCTAACATAAATTTCCCCTTTATATTTGAACTTCTTCATCATAGGGCTTAGGACTCGTAAGTCCATGTTATGTATTTACGAGTCCTTAACTTCTTCCACCGATGCCAGCTCTTTGCCACGCATGCCCACCCGATAACCATGCTCTACAAACTCGACAGCATAAATATAGAATTGCTGCAAGAATGAACCGATGCTGGTGACATAACCGATATCCCCTTTTTTAACCAGAATATCGCCGATTTCCTTGCCCTGAAATGTACCGTCATTGCGCACAGTTTTCAGGCTCATCACCTTTTGCCCATAGTCAAAATCAGGCGGGCCGCTTAGTTCTACAAGATTATCGTCGCGACTGATTTTCATGACTGAACTCCACAAGAAATGAATGAATCGCTTGCTCTCAAGGGAACCTGAAGCTGGCGTATCTGGACCATTTCACGCACGGCGACATCACTGTCCGCCGACAAGCCGACCAACAATTTTTCATCGATTCGTTGCGCCACCTCATAACGTATCCGCCAATCGTCATCGTGAAGGAATAGCCCGAGCTGCACCGCAGGCAAACGCTGAACCACAACCAGACGGACTTGCACTTCAGCATCATTCGCCATCTGACGCAGGCCTTCAGGCCCGATGCGCTTAGCGACCTCAGCACGGACCTCGCGATCCGGGTCATCAATCATTGGTGTCAGCAAACCAATCGGCAATCGACGCGCCACAATGGTCCGCACGTAATAATCCGAATCATTGGCCATGGCTTTCAACTCGCTTTCGGGTAAACGTGCGGCGACCCTGATGCGCACTTCACGATCCGGGTCTGTGCGCAACAACCGCAACTGGCTGAGCGTTAAACGTTGCGCGGCACTCCAGCGTACTGTTTCATCATCGTCCGATACCAGCTGCGGCAAATAAAACACTTCGACATATTTTGCAGCGATCGCACGCACTTCAAAGTAGGGGTGTTTCAGATAAACTTTTGCAACCCCAGGATTCCAGCGAAAAAACCGGTCGATACGCAACGCATAGCGATCCAGCACGCAGGCATGCTGCAATTGACACTGAGTTTCAGCATGGGTACCTTGATGCAGACACCGGGTACAATCTATGGGTTTTCCCTGCCAGTCCAGCGCATCAAACGCTTCGGTATCGTCATTCGTCATCATCATGTCGCCCCACCCGATCAAGAATGCCCCGCAGCACTGACCCACCCAGTTTATCCCTGGGATCCAGCGCCATTAACTTCGTCACCATCTCTGCACCCTGCTCCAGTTCACCGAGCCGCATATTCAGGTATGCGCAACCTTTCAACGTAAACAGATAAAAACGGGGGGCTGCTGCAAAGTTATCACTATGACTGGCAAACACGGCATGATCCGGTGCAATGTCGCGCCAATCCACAGGCAACCCCAAATCAATGGCTGTCTTGACCAGGCACCGCTGTGCCACCACAAGCGCCTCATCCAACCGGTTTTTGTAAAAATAAAACCGGTAAAGCGCAATGTGAACCGCTGGATGGTCTGGTGCACGGGCATAAGCCTGCATCAAATAACTTTCAGCCACCTCATCCAGATGGTAAGCTGCCGCAGCGTGCTGCAAATCTGCCGCCACGGAAGGCGGCAACATCCCTCCCAAACAGGCACTGTCCAGCCATTCATCAAAATCGGTTAGCGCAACCCCGTCACCATGCAAGGGCTGCAGTGGTATGCCTGGTGGATGGCTGAATGCGGCGGGGGGCATAATGGTTACGGTCAGGCGCGCTTGATTGCAGAAATATCGATGGCCGTCATGGCTGGTTTACTGGAACCATCCGATGAACTGCAACCGCAGGATGTCGCATTAGGATTGATAAAACTCAAACCAGATTCCAATGTCGTGTCCACAAAATCTATCGTGACACCGTCCAGCAACAAACGGCTTTCCGCAGGCAAAAACACTTTCAGTCCATTCCAATCCAGAATGGCATCTCCCGCTTTGGGTACTGCTTCGGAGGAAAACTCTGAGGCCAAGCCAGAGCAACCGCCTGCTGTCACCGTAAGCCGAAAACCCGAATCGGCTGGGCCACCGCCAAAACGAACGATGCGACGCATAAATTTTTCGGCTTTGGGTGTAATGGTGATATTCATGTTCTATTTCTCCTGGAGGCCTGCTTTAAGCAGGTTATATTTCCGTCATAACATTAGATAGACGGCGTATTTCACACCCATTTTTCGGCGAGTGTTTTGTCCGGTAACCGTTTTAAGCCGTTGCCACGTAACGCGGGTAGGCATTATCAATCACACAGGTCACATCGACGGGGCACACCGCAACACACTGCGGATCGTCAAAATACCCGATACATTCGCTGCATTTTTTTGGATCGATAATGAATACGCCGTTCTTTTCGCGAATGGCGACATTGGGACATTCAGGTTCACACGCTGAACAGCCCGTACATTGTGATGCAATAATTTTGTATGCCATGATTTTTCCTTAATCGTTAAGTTTAATATTGAAGCCAACGCATTCATGCTGCTGAAACATAAGCACCCTGACGGATGTCTGCATCGCCACGCGTCACATGGTCAACCTCATGCGACCTGACTTTTTCCAAGTACTCTTTAAAGTAGGTAATCGCTGATTCTTCGATGAACTCATGCGCGAAACGATCAACCGGATCAATGCCTGCCTGTTTGAGCTCGTCCCGTGGACAACCACCAATTTTCGCCACAAATACCGCATGACAATCGTTGATGGCGCGCACCACAGAAGGCAAGGTTTCTTCCTCACCGAAACCGCCCTGGCAGTAAAGGTCCACACGACGGTGACCGACAAATTTCGAACCTGCGGAACCGACTTCATAAATCTGGAACTCGCTCACATGGCCAAAATGTTCGTTCACACGACCTTGTCCCTTGGTGGCTACCGCGATCAGAATCTTGATATCCGACACATCCGCATCGGCCATACCAGCCATCGCAGCTTCTTTGGCGGCCACTTTTTCCATGCGCTCGGCTTCAACCAGCTCTTGATAAGCTTTACGCGTTGCAGCGTCGTAAACCACCTCGCTCATTTCATCTATTTTCCCGGTGGTAAACTCGGCACTGCGGTCTTCACCCAGCAGGCCCACCGCATCGGCACGACACTGACGACAATGGCGCATCATGTTCATGTCGCCTTCGCACGAATCCTGCAAGGCTTTCAACTCCTGCGCACTTGGACCGCGCTGACCATTTAAGCCGAATACCGTGCCATGTTCAGGCGCAGAAATCAGCGGCATGATGTTGTGCAAAAATGCGCCACGCGACTTGACGGCCTTGTTGACTTCAACCAGATGTTTGTCGTTAATGCCGGGAATCATCACTGAATTAATCTTCGCCAGTACCCCTGCGGCAGTCAGCATTTCCAGCCCCAGCAACTGCTGCTCACTCAATATGCGTGCCGCTTCAATGCCGGTGACCCGTTTGTTTTTCCAGAAAATCCACGGATAAATGTGCTGGCCCACTTCCGGGTCCACCATATTGATAGTGATGGTCACATGGTCCACATTAAAGGCCTTGATCGTCTCGACATGTTCAGGCAATGACAGACCGTTGGTGGACAAGCAAAGTTTGATGTCCGGCGCGGTTTTGGCAATGAGCTCAAACGTTTTGAATGTCTTGGCAGGATTGGCCAAAGGATCGCCGGGACCGGCAATCCCCAGCACCGTCATTTGCGGGATGGCCGACGCCACCGCCAGCACTTTTTTGGCGGCCTGTTCTGGCGTCAGCTTCTCGCTGACCACCCCTGGGCGCGATTCATTCGCGCAATCGTATTTGCGATTACAATAGTTACATTGAATATTACAAGCTGGCGCCACCGCCACATGCATACGGGCATAATGGTGGTGCGCCTCTTCGCTATAACAGGGATGGTTTTTCACCTTTTCCCAGACTTCTGGCGCCATGTCTGCCGGGCCACCCGACGAACCGCAACTTGATTTGCCCCCTTCGCTCGACGTACCACACCCTTTGTGGTCAGCGATTTTCTCAAGTAACGCTGTGAGTGGCTCGCTCCCTGTATTCAATTGTTCCGTATGTACTTGCATGAATCGCCCCTGATTAAAAGTTGCGGAAATAAAATCTGACACGAGCTTATAAGCTAAAACCATACCAGAAATAAATATATATTTTAAATCAGTTAAATACATCAAAAACCACAGGATAATTGTTTGTAATGTGTGTGACAGATTGGGATTGAAGTCAACGCAGAATTGTCGTAAAACCAACAAACTGACCAATCCACTTTTGTGCTATCCTTATCCAGCGGCGCGCAGGATTCAGGAAAAATCGGTTGTAACGTAACGGTCTTTTGCGTATCGATTGAAACAGGAAAGGAATTATGCCAACTTCTAACAAACCGTCTGCTAACGAGAACCTTGAAATTTCCATCCCGAGCGCACTGGAATTGGTACAACTCAATTTGGCGCGCCTGATCGATGTACGCCAACCCTTTGAGCTTGAGACTCAGGGAGAGATTGCCTCGGCCATCGCATTGCCGTGGTTCCACCTCAAAAAGCTCCTGGGGCACAGGTTGACCAGCGAGGACCAGGAAATGCTGGATGCCGACCCGCCAAGCCAGCCTGACACCCAATCTGTTTTTAATTTGATTAATGACCTTCATTATGCCAAGCATTACATACTGATTTGCGTCTGCCTGAAAGGGCAACGCAGCCTGTATGCCGCACAGTTATTTCGTGCCTTGGGGTACCCGCGTACACTTTCTTTGCGTGGCGGTTACTGGGCACTCAAAGAACTGGACAAATAAGCGTCTGCTGTGAAGGTATCCCCCCAGCACTCACCTCCAGAGGTGCCCCGTATGGAAACCACCGCCCATCTGTTAAATCAGCCATTTGTGACCACCCCGCTCAAGCCGCGCCCAGCTGATTGCCACAAAGGCCTGTTAGGCAGCGTCGGCATCATCGGCGGCGCGGCATCCATGATCGGCGCAGCCTTGCTGGCCGGACGCGCCGCCTTGAAGTGCGGGGCGGGACGCGTATATGTCGCTTTGCTGGCTGACGACGCACCCACTGTGGATCCACAACAACCAGAACTCATGCTGCGTTCGCCTGCACAACTGTTTGAACTCAAGCATCTCTCCACACTGGTCATTGGCCCCGGGCTTGGACAATCCAGCGCAGCCATACACTGGCTGCAACAGGCACTGGCAAGCGGTATCCCGCTGGTGCTGGATGCCGACGCACTAAATTTAATTGCTGTTCACAGCGTACTGGCAGATTCCTTGCAACACAGAACTGCGGCCAGCATTCTGACCCCCCACCCGGCCGAAGCCGCCAGATTACTAGGTTGCAACACCGATGCCGTACAGCAAGACAGGGTCCGCGCAGCACTGGCACTGACGCAACGCTTTCGCAGCATCGTGGTACTCAAAGGTGCTGGCAGCATTTGTGCGCTGACGGAACTGGACTGGTTCATCAATCCCACCGGCAATCCCGGTTTAAGCAGCGCCGGGATGGGGGATGTGCTGTCAGGCATGATCGCCGCCCTGATCGCGCAACAACTCAGCCCGCAACAGGCGGCCTTGCTGGGCGTTTATCTGCATGGCGCAGCCGCCGATCAGCTGGTGCAACAAGGGATAGGCCCAATAGGACTGACCGCATCAGAAGTGATGGATGCGGCGCGGCAGGTGTTAAATGGCTGGATTTATCCTGCAAATGGCGGCGGAACGAGTTAAAATGGTAGCTCATGCTTCAGCATGAGACAGCAACCCAAAACACGCTGCGGCAGGACAAGTTGAAATGGCAAATTGTAGGTCATGCTTCAGCATGACGCAGTAGCTAAAAACACGCTGGCGTCAGGTTGAAACCCGGCGATCAACTGCTCGACAACACCCGCTTTGATGCAATCCAGGCATGAAAAATGGCTATTTGCAATCCGGAATTGGACTACGGTAGCGGTTGAACAAGGCTGATTCAGGAATAATCGTTGTGGTTTGGAATTGGCTTTACGACCCGCCCCATTGAAAGCTGATGTGGATTGGATTTTTTGTCTGGAAGGCAGCAATTCGGCCTTAGCGGATTTGATCAACCCGCCCTCTGTAGTGTCTGCTTTATACTTGACAGCAGTCGTCAGGCGCTCAATTTCTCACATCCTACACATCCAATTTTCGTGAGGTCAACCATTCTACCATCGCCGGATCGCGATGCGAGAAGAATGCACTGGTTGCCGTGTCCATTGTAAGCGGCTAACGGACACACCTGTTCTCGCCCGAAATTTTATGCTTGCGGTTTGAACGGCAGCAATTCATCCAACCTGCTGTTGGGCCAGGTGGGCAGCAATTC